>NZ_JAPWIC010000001.1:0-1321124 GCF_030587315.1 Janthinobacterium sp. SUN211
AGTCGGGATGGTGGGCGTGAACGTGCCGATCCCCGTGCCGATGGCCTTCCACAGCTTCGGCGGCTGGAAGCGCAGCCTGTTCGGCGACCACCACGCGCATGGCCCGGAATCCGTGCGCTTCTACACGAAACAGAAGGCGGTGACGCAGCGCTGGCCGGCTTCGACGGCGGCAGGGGCCGAGTTTGCCATGCCGACCTTAAAGTAAAATCCGCTGTCAAACCGGCTGGTTCGCTTCTTGCTTACTGCAATGGCTAATTGTTTAGCCATTGCAGATCGCTCCCATGACGTCCAGCCGTACCCAGCCTTTGCGCATCGTTGTCGTCAACACCATTGTCGAGCACGGCGTGCACGAGAATGCGGCCCTGGCTGCCCAAGTGCAGCGCGGCAATGCCTTGCGCATCGGCTTGCTGGAATCGGGCTTCGACATCGTCGCCTCCCTGCCAGCCGACCTCTACCTCCCCGAGCGCATCGCGCAACTGCAGCCTGACCTCATCATCATCGACGCCGAATCGGATGCGCGCGACGTGCTCGAGCACATCGTCATCGCCACGCGCGACGAGCGCCGCCCCATCGTGCTGTTTACCGAAGACGGCGCCACGGCCAGCATCGACGCGGCCATGGCGGCCGGCGTGTCCGCCTATATCGTGGCCGGCTTGCATGCCGAGCGCATCTTGCCCGTGCTGAACGTGGCGTTGGCGCGCTTTCGCCAGGAAGAAAAATTGCGCGCCGAATTGCTCGACACGCGGCACAAGTTGTTTGAGCGCAAGGTGATCGAACGGGCCAAGGGCCTGTTGATGACGCATCACGGCTTGACGGAAGACCAGGCTTACCAGCGCTTGCGCAGCATGGCCATGAACAAGAAACTCAAGCTGGCGGACATTGCCCAGCGCATCCTCGACGTGGAGGACTTGCTGGGATGAATCGTCCATTTCCTGACACATGCTGGTGCAGTGCACCATTCCGGTGCGCTTCCAGCTGCCTGGGACAGGGCATGCACAGGCACGGTCCTTGCTGCTGGATGGGCATGACCTTGCCCATGTCGGCACGGCAAAACAGTATTTATCAGCAAGGAATGGTATGACACAGCAAGCGGGCGCCAATGCCCACCCGACGCGCCCACTGCAGCCGGAAAAACAGACGATACGCATCGGCTACCTGCCGCTGACCGATTGCGCCTCGCTGGTGATGGCTTCAAAGCTGGGCCTGGATGAAAAATATGGCATCAAGATCGAACTGAGCCGGGAGATGTCGTGGGCCGGCGTGCGCGACAAATTGAATAGCGGCGAACTCGACGCTGCCCATGTGTTGTACGGTCTCGTGTATGGCGTGCAGATGGGCATTGGCGGGCAGCGGCACGACATGGCCGTATTGATGAATCTCAATCACAGCGGCCAGGCCGTCACCCTGTCGGCGGCGCTGGCGCGCGAGGGCGCCCACGATGGCCCCATATTGGCGCGGCACAT
The DNA here is from genome assembly GCF_030587315.1 of Janthinobacterium sp. SUN211. Lineage (NCBI taxonomy): Bacteria > Pseudomonadati > Pseudomonadota > Betaproteobacteria > Burkholderiales > Oxalobacteraceae > Janthinobacterium > Janthinobacterium sp. SUN211. The sequence goes on from NZ_JAPWIC010000001.1 coordinate 1,464, forward strand.
GCGCGGCGCGGCGCGGCCCTTTGCGTTTGCGCATACTTTCCCGACCGGCAACCACGCGATGCTGTTGCAATACTGGCTGGCCGCGCAGGGCATCGATCCGCTGCGCGACGCGCGCGTGATGACGGTGCCGCCGTCGCAGATGGTGGCCGCCTTGCGCGCGGGGCAGATGGATGGTTTTTGCGCGGGCGAACCATGGGGTTACAAGGCCATCGTCGATGGCGTGGGCGTGACGGCCACCACCAGCGGCGCCATCTGGCCCGACCATCCGGGCAAGGTGCTGGGCACCAGCGCCGCGTTTGCCCACCAGCATCCGAACAGTTGCCGCGCCCTGATCGCCGCCGTGCTCGAGGCGGGGCGCTGGATCGATGCCAGCGATGCCAACCGGCTGGCCATGGCGGCCACCCTGGCCGAGCCTGCTTATCTGAATACGCCGCAGGAAACGCTGGCGCCGCGCATCCTCGGTCATTATCAGGATGGCCTGGGCAAGACGTGGGACGAGGCGCACGGTTTGAAGTTTTATGGCGCCGGCGCCGTCAATTTCCCCTACCTGTCGGACGGCATGTGGTTCATGACCCAGCACCGGCGCTGGGGCTTGCTGCGCGACGAACCCGATTACCTGGCGGTGGCTAGGCAAGTCAACCGCATCGACCTGTATCGCCAGGCGGCGGAAATGACGGCCACGCCCTTGCCGTCGTCACCGCTGCGCAGCTCGACCCTGTGCGACGGCGTCGTGTGGGACGGCAGCGCACCGGAAGCGTACGCGGCATCGTTTGCCATCGGCCATTTTTTCTGATTGGAGAGTTCATCATGGCGCAACTTGGAAGCGTGACCCTGGTCGGCGCCGGTCCCGGCGATCCGGACTTGCTGACCATCAAGGCCGTGAAGGCCATCGCGCGGGCCGACGTGGTGCTGATCGACGATCTCGTCAATCCGGCCATCCTCGCGCATGCGGCGCCCGGTGTGCGCGTGGTCGAGGTGGGCAAGCGGGGCGGCTGTGCTTCCACGCCGCAAGCCTTCATCGAGCGCCTGATGCTGGCCGAAGCGCGCGCCGGCCTGCACGTGGTGCGCCTGAAAGGGGGCGACCCCTATCTGTTCGGGCGCGGCGGCGAAGAGCGCGCCTACCTGCGCAGCCACGGCGTGGCCGTCGAGGTGATCCCGGGCATCAGCAGCGGCCTGGCTGCACCGTCCAGCATCGGCGTGCCGCTGACGCACCGCGGCTGGAGCCAGGGCGCCACTTTCGTCACGGGTCACGGCAAGGATAGCGCGTCCGAACCGAACTGGCTTGCGCTGGCGCAAAGCGGCCTGACGCTCGTCATCTACATGGGCGTGGCCAGGGTGGCGGCCATCCAGGCCGGCTTGCTCGCTGGCGGCATGGCGCCCGGCACAGCCGTGGCGGTGGTGCAATCGGCCAGCTTGCCGGCGCAACGCCAGCTGCTGAGCACCTTGCAGCGCTTGCCGGACGATTTGCTGGCCAGCGGCCTGGGCAGCCCCAGCATCATCGTCGTGGGCGAGGTGGTGCGCTGCGCTGATGCCTGGGACGACCATGGCGCCTTGCTGGCCGCGACCGTGTGATTTAGCGGATCGGCAGGGCCACGGGACGGATGGGCGCCGCGTCGCCGCCGCGGAATTTCAGGGAGGCGCCGATGAAGGCGAACTGGTAGACCTTGTCGCGCGACAAGCCTTCCAGGTCGACCAGTTCCAGGATGGGCGTGCCCTGCTGCGCCAGCAGGTAGGTGTGCACGGGCAGGTAATTGCCCGCCACTTCGGAGGGAAATGCCTCGAAACTGAGGTTGTCCGCGCCCACCACCATGGCGCCGCCATCTTCCACGAGGAATTTCGCCGCGTCCAGCGACAGGCCGGGCGGGTTCGCCATATAGGCTTGCGCCTGCTCATAGTGCTGCATGCGGCCCGTGCGTATCAGCACCACGTCGCCTTTTTCCAGCGTCACCTTCTGTTGTGCCAGCGCCGCGCGCAAATCCTGCCGCGTCACGCGGTAATTATCGGGCAGTTGCTGTAATCCCTTGGCTACGGCCACGTCGATCAGCACGCCGCGCGCGACGATGGGCGGCAGTTTTTCCGCGCCCGTCACGGTCCAGCCCCGGTCGCCCAGGTATTGCTCTTCCGTAAAACCGTTCCAGATCTTGCCGTTCAAGCCGAAGTGGTTGAGCGCGTCGATATGCGTGCCCATGTGCGCATACATGGACACGGCCGAGCCCGTGTAACTGACGTGGCGGTTCATCTGTTCGCCCACGTGCATCGAGTCGGCCACCACGTTGCCCTTCGGCGTGTGCGTCATCCACATCTGGTAGGGCGGGTCGCCTGCCGCCTGCCAGCTGGGCATGCCGATGTAGAAATCGACGGCCAGGTCGTAGCTCTTGCCGCCGTCGATGCGGGCCAGGATGGCGGCGCGCGAGGCGGCCGTCATCAGGTTCAGGCGGCCGATCTCGTCTTTCGGGCCCCAGGGGCTGATGCCCACTTCGGGCAGGGCGGTGGCCGGGGCGGCTTGCACTGCGCCGGCCAGCAGCGCCAGCAGCAGGGTGGCCAGGGTGGCGGATGGTTTGAACATGGGGTACTCCTTGCGTGACATGAATGAAGAAGCCGCCATCATATTATTTTCAATTTCAATGATAATCAGCGATAAAATAATAAGATATTCAACTGCAAGGAAAGAATCATGGATGTCCTGGCGCACATGCGCGTGTTTCGCAAGGTGGTCGAGCGCGACAGCTTCAGCAAGGCGGCGCTGGACCTGAACCAGTCGGCGGCGGCCATCAGCAAGCAGGTGCGCCAGCTGGAGGCGCATCTGGGCACGGTGCTGCTGGTGCGCACGACGCGGCGCATGAGTTTGTCGGACGGCGGGCGCGCCTATTATCTGGAATGCTGCCGCCTGCTCGATGAAATCGACGCGCTGGAACTGGCCACGCGCGGCTGCACCGGCAAGGTGGCGGGGCGCTTGCGCGTGAATGCGCCGCTGTCGTTTAGCTTGAAGGTGCTGTCGCCGCTGCTGCCGGTGTTCATGGCGCGCCATCCGGAAGTGAGAATCGAGATGACCCTGGACGACCGCCTGCGCGACGTGGTGGGCGAGGGCTATGACGTGTCGCTGCGCATCCGCGCCGCGCTGGCCGATTCGTCCCTGGTGGCGCGCCGCCTGGGCGATGTCGAGCAAATGATTTGCGCATCTCCCGCCTATCTGGCGCGGCGCGGCACGCCCCGGCTGGCGCAGGACTTGCACGGCCACGATTGCCTGGCTTACCGCCTGGCCGACAGCCCCGGCGTCTGGCAGCTGGACGGCCCGGAAGGGAGCAGCAGCATCGTCCTGCCCGTGCGCTTTTCCGCCGACAGCAGCCTGCTGCTGGCCGACATGCTGGCGGCGGGCATCGGCGTGGGCGCGCTGCCGTCGTTCGTCGCCGCGCCGCTGCTGGCCAGCGGCGCCCTGGTGCGCGTGCTGCCGTCGCACGGCATGGCCAGGCGCGGCGTGTATGCCTTGACGCCCGACGGACGCCACGTGCAGGAAAAGGTGCGCGCCTTTTGCGACTTCCTGGCCGGGGCGTTGCGGGGTGCCTAGGCGCCAGGTGTTTTCCAGGGCAACCATCGAACGCGCTTTTTTTCATGTACAGGTGCGTCGCACAGGGGCTTTGATAGTATCCTCGTACTTGCTGGGCGGCCGGGGCGCCGCACATTCAAGGAAACCGGAATAAGCGATCGACAATGCACACTTTGAGCAAGCGCGGGGCGGGATCAGGCATCAGGATATGGGCGGGTGGCTTGCTGCTGGCATTGGCGGTGGGCGGCGCCCTGTATGCGGGCGCGGCGCGCACGGTCGACGACGATGCCGAACAGCGTTTCGACAACCTCACGCATGGCGCCCAGCATAGCCTGATCACGCGCGTAAAAAGCTATTCCGACCTGCTGCGCGGCCTCGAAGCCCTGTTTCGCACGAGCGAGCAGCTGACGCGCCGGCAGTTTCACGATTACGTGGCCGGCCTCGATATCGCGCGCCAGTTCCCGGCCATCGAATCGGTCAATTACGCGGTGGCCGTCCCGTCGGCGCAGCGCGCCGCCTTCATCGAGGCCGTGCGCCGCGACACCAGCCTGGCGCCGCGCGGCTATCCCGCCTTCACCATCCGTCCCGCGGGGGAGCGGCCGGAATACGCGGTGCTCACCTATCTGGAACCCGATTCCCTGCTGGCCGAACGCATGGGCGTCGATATCGGCGCCAACCCGCTGGTGGCGCAGTCCCTGGCGCAGGCGCGCGACAGCGGCGAAGTCAGCGCGTCTGGCCAGGTGATCATGATCAAGGGGCCGCCCGCGCACGTGGGCCTGGGCATGCGCCTGCCCGTATACCGCAACGGCATGCCGCAAGGCAGCGTGGCCGAGCGCCGCGCCGCCTACCAGGGGTCCGTCGGCATCGGCTTTGGCGTGGCGCAGCTGGTGCACAGCGCGCTCGAACGCAGCGCCCTGGAGCCGCTGCACCTGACCCTGTACAGCGCTGCCGACGCGACGCCCGCCGATGGCGCCCTGCGCATCACGCCGCAGGACCGCCTGCTGTTCAACGATGACGGCGACCTGGCGGCGACGCCGCCGCAACCGGGCAGCGATGCCGACTATTTCGACCAGGTGCTGCCCGTGGCGTACCAGGGCGGCCTGTGGAAAGCCCATTTCCGCGTGCGCAAGGCGGAGCTGTACAGCCCCTTCGACCGCTATTTCCCGTGGCTGGCGCTGGCCGTCGGCGTGGCCGGCACCCTGCTCATTTATGGCTATATCTTTACCCTGTACCGTTCGCGCCGCAACGCGGTGGCGCAGCGCACCCTGCTCGATACGGTGCTCGACAGCGTCGACGCCTATGTCTACATGAAGGACGCCGACCTGCGCTACCGCTACGTGAATGCGCGCACGGCGAAGATACTGGGCCGTTCGGTGGAGCAGCTGATCGGCCGCCAGGATGGCGAATTGATGCTCGGCGATGCGGCCGCGTCCGTGCAGCGCACGGAGCGCCAGGTGTTCGACAGCGGCGCCAAGTTCGTCGGCGAGGAGCGCTTCGTCGATGCGCAGGGCCAGGTGCATCACCTGTGGAGCGTGAAGGTGCCGTTGGGCTTGCCCGGCCCCGTCACGGGCCTGATCGGTCTGTCCACCGACGTGACGGAATTGCACCGGCTGAAGGAGCAGGCCGACGCGGCCAGCCAGGCCAAGAGCGACTTCCTGTCGAACATGAGCCATGAAATCCGCACGCCGATGAACAGCATCATCGGCATGGCGCACCTGGCGCTGAAATCCGTGGCCGACGCGCGCCAGCGCGACTATCTGCAGAAGATCTTCCATTCGGGCCAGCATTTGCTGGGCCTGATCAACGACATCCTCGACTTTTCCAAGATCGAGGCGGGCAAGCTGGAACTGGAAGTGCTGGACTTCCGTCTCGATACCCTGCTGGCGAACATCGCCAGCCAGCTGGGCGACGCGGCGGCCGTCAAGGGCCTGGCGCTGCAGTTCGATATCGCCCCGGAACTGCCGCAGCGCTGGCGCGGCGACCCGCTGCGCCTGGAGCAGGTTCTGCTGAACCTGACCAGCAACGCCATCAAGTTTTCCGACAATGGCAGCATCTTCGTGCGCGTGCGCCAATCCGAGGAGCGGGGCAGCCACGGCATGCTGCGCTTCGAGGTGCAGGACCGCGGCATCGGCATGAATCAGGAAGAGGTGGCGCAGCTGTTCCGCTCCTTCCACCAGGCCGACCCGTCGACCACGCGCAAGTATGGCGGCAGCGGCCTGGGGCTGGTGATCAGCAAGCAGCTGGTGGAACTCATGGGCGGCAAGGTGGGCGTGTACAGCCAGCCTGGCCTGGGCAGCACCTTCTGGTTCACGGCACGCCTGGAGAAAAGCGCGCAGGCCAGCGACGAGCGCATTGCCGAAGTGGAACCGGAAGTGCTGGGCGTGATCCGCGGCGCATCCATCCTGCTGGTGGAAGATAACGTCTTCAGCCAGCAGGTGGGCTGCGAATTGCTGGAAGACGCAGGCGCCACCGTCTGCGTCGCCTGCAATGGCCGCGAAGCGCTGGAATTGCTGGCCCACCGGCGCTACGACTGCGTGCTGATGGACGTGCAGATGCCGGAGATGGACGGCTTCGAGGCGACGCGCCGCATCCGCGCCGACCCGCAGCTTGCCGGCCTGCTGGTGATCGCCATGACGGCCAATGCGGGCAGCGAAGACCGCGCCCGCTGCCTGGCGGCTGGCATGGACGAATTTTTGACCAAGCCGATCGCCCCGAATCTGCTGTTCCACCTGCTGGCGAAATGGTTTCGCCTGCGTGGCGGGATCGGTGGGATTGGTGGCATCGGCCATGCGCGCGCGGGCGACAGGCTGGTGGCGGTGCCGAAAGCGTCGCCATCGGCCGCCTCGCCGGACTTGCGCGATACGGCGATTCTCGACCTGGCCACCCTGGCGCTCACGTTCAGCAATGACCCCGTGAAGATGCGCAAATACACCCAGCTGTTTCTCGACACGGCGCGCGACGGCATTGCCGAAATGGAGCAAGCCATGGCGCTGGAAGACCTGGGGCGCCTGGCCGACCTGGGCCACCGCAGCAAATCGTCGGCGCTGGCCGTTGGCGCCCATGCCTTTGCCGGCCTGTGCGCGTCGATCGAAGGCTTGCGCCTTGGCGGCGACCTGCAGCAGGCGCGCGCCTTGCTGACGGCCCTGGGGCCGGCGCTGGCGCAGGTGGCGGAACAAATTTCCGTGGAATTTGCCGCCAGCGACGCCCCCTGACGCAGGCAGCGGCGATAATACGCGTTTGACGTCTCCGGCCACCCGGCCGGAGACGCGGCAACCCATCGGATCAGCATGCATACTCCCGTCACGCCCGGCCTCCTCATCCTGCATGGCAACCAGCTGGAACAGCTGCGCGCCGCCGTCTTCCAGTGGCTGCGCCAGCATCCGCTGGCGCCCCTGGAAACGGATATCTTCCTGGTGCAGTCGAACGGCGTGGCCGAATGGCTGAAGATCGCCCTGGCCGAGGAGATGGGGGTGTGCGCCGCCACGCGCATCGCGCTGCCGGCGCGCCTGCTGTGGGAAAGCTACCGGGGCATGCTGGGGCGCGAGCGCGTGCCGCGCGTGTCGCCGTTCGATAAATCACCGCTGACGTGGCGTTTGATGCGCCTGTTGCCGTCCTTGCTGGCCGACCCGGTCTTCGCGCCGCTGCGCTACTTCCTTGCCGATGGCGACAGCGAGCGCCGGTTGCAGCTGGCCGAGCGCCTGGCCGACTTGTTCGACCAGTACCAGGTCTACCGCGCCGACTGGCTGGCCGACTGGGCGGCGGGGCGCGACCAGCTGCGCACGGCCCGCAATGAAACCATCGCACTGAAGGACGACCAGCGCTGGCAGGCGCAGTTGTGGCGCGCCGTGGGTAGCGACGTCGAGGCTTTCGAGCGCGACACGGGCCGCGCCGACATCCACGACGCCTTCCTGGCGGCGATTGCCGCCGGCGATGCGCCTGTCGGCAAGCTGCCGCGCCGCGTCGTGCTGTTCGGCGTGTCGGCCTTGCCGTACCAGACCTTGCAGGCGCTGGCCGCGCTGGCGCGCTACACGCAGGTGGTGCTGGCCGTGCCGAATCCATGCCAGTTCTACTGGGGCGACATCATCGACGGGCGCGACTTGCTGCGCGCGCAAAACAAGCGCCAGCGGCAGCGCAACGGCACCGACCTGGCGCAAATCCCGCTCGAAGCGCTGCATGCGCACAGCCATCCGCTGCTGGCCAGCTGGGGCAGGCAAGGGCGCGATTTCATCCGTATGCTCGACGAGTTCGACGAACACGCGCAAGCCGAGGGGCGCGACGACAGCCTGCGCATCGACCTGTTTGGCGAGGAAACGGGCGAGACCCTGCTGCAGCAGGTGCAGGTGGCCATCCGCGAACTGCGCCCGCTGGCCGAACACGAGCAAACGCCGCCCGGTGCGGCCGACCGTTCGATCGAATTTCACGTGGCGCACAGCGTGCAGCGCGAAGTGGAAGTGCTGCACGACCAGCTGCTGGCCATGTTCGCGCACAGCGTCGAAACGGGCCTGCGCCCGCGCGACGTGGTGGTGATGGTGCCCGACATCGACACCTTCACGGCCGCCATCCACGCCGTCTTCGGCCAGTACCGGCGCAATGACGAGCGTTTCATCCCGTTCGAGATCGGCGACGTGAAGGACCGCAGCGTCAACCCGCTGCTCGTCGCGCTCGAGTGGCTGCTGCAGCTGCCGCAGCAGCGCTGCCGCCAGAGCGAAGTGCGCGACTTGCTCGACGTGCCGGCGCTGGCGGCACGTTTCGGCCTGCAGCCGGACGACCTGGCCACGCTGGGCGCCTGGATCGAAGGGGCGGGCGTGCGCTGGGGCCTGGACCAGGAACACCGCGCCGGCCTGGGGCTGGGTGCGGCCGGGGAACAGAATGCGTGGATCTTCGGCGTGCGGCGCATGCTGCTCGGCTATGCCAGCGGCAGTGGCGCCAGCTTTGGCGGCATCGAACCGTATGCGGAAGTGGGCGGCCTCGATGCGGCGCTGGCGGGCTCGCTGGCGCAACTGGTCGAGGCGCTGCTGCACTGGCGCACGGTGCTGGCCGGCGCGCGCACGCCAGCCGAGTGGGGCGTGCAGGCGCGCGCGCTGCTGGCCGCTTTTTTCGACGCCGACGACGAGGGCGACCGTTTGACCCTGGCGCAGCTCGAAGGCGCCTTGCAGGGCTGGCTGGAAACCTGCGAACACGCGGGCTTCATCGAGCCGGTGCCGCTGTCCGTGCTGCGCGTGGCGTGGCTGGGTGCGCTGGACGAGCCCACCCTGAACCATCAATTCGTCTCCGGCGGCGTGACTTTCTGCACCTTGATGCCGATGCGCGCCGTGCCGTTCCGCGTGGTCTGCCTGCTGGGCATGAACGATGGCGACTTCCCGCGCCGCGCGCAGAAGGCCGATTTCGACTTGCTGGCGCTGCCCGGCATGGCGCGCCCGGGCGACCGTTCGCGCCGCGACGACGACCGCTATCTGATGCTCGAAGCCCTGCTGGCCGCGCGCGATAAATTGTACGTGAGCTGGGTGGGGCGCAATGTGCGCGACAATTCCGAGCAGCCGCCGTCCGTGCTGGTATCGCAGCTGCGCGATTACCTGGCCGCCGGCTGGTCGCTGGACCGGCACCTTGTATCGTTGACCACCGAGCATGCGCTGCAGCCGTTCAGCCGCCGCTATTTCGAGGCCGATGGCTTGCTCACGTATGCGCGCGAATGGCGTGTCGCGCATGCCGATGCGGATGCGCAGGCCGAGGAACTGGCGCTGGGTCCTTACGAGCTCGATCCCGGCACCCGTCTGAAGCTGGGCGAGCTGGCCAGCTTTTTGCGCCAGCCCGTCAAATACTTTTTCCGCCGCCGCTTGAGCGTGTATTTTGCCGATGCGGCCATGCTGGGCGAGGATGAAGAGCCGTTCGGCCTGAATGCGCTCGAGCGCTATCTGCTGGAAGACACCATGCTGGACGACGGCGGCGCCCTGGAAGCGGCGGATGACGTGCGCGCCAGCCTGGAAGCGCGCGCAGCGAAGCTGGCGCGCGAAGGCGTGCTGCCCATCGGCTTGATCGGCCAGCAAGTGCAGGCGCAACTGGTCGAGGCGCTGGTGCCCGTGCGCAGCGCGTGGCTGTCCTTGCGCGCCTCGTTCCCGTACGCGGCTGACAAGCGCGCCATCAACTTGCCGTTTGGCGAAGTGCAGATCGACGACTGGCTCGACAAATTGTGCAGCAACGGGCGGGAAACGGCTTGGCTGATGCAGATTTCCTCGAAGGTGACGGACAAGGCGGGCCTGGCGCGCGGCGACAAGCTGATGCTGATGTGGCTGCGCCAGCTGGCCGCCGCCGCCCTCGGCTTTTCCGTCACCGGCTACCTGGTGGCGCGCGACGCCATCGTCAGCATGGCGCCGCTCGATCCGGCCGCTTCGCGCGCCGCCCTGGCCACCTTGCTGGCGCTGTGGCGCGAAGGCATGAACCATCCGCTGCCCACGGCGTGCAAGACGGGGCTGGCGCTGGTACAGCAGGGTGATCCGCGCGCCGTCTACGATGGCGGCTTCGATATCTCGGGCGAGCGTGATGAACTGTGCCTGGCGCGCTTGTGGCCCGAGTTTTCCGCGCTGGCCGCCGAAGAAGCGTGGCAGGACTGCACGCGGGAGCTGTATGGCCCGCTGGCCGACTGGCTGCAAGAACACATCACCATCGACCCGATCAGCGCGCCCGATGACGGCGCGGGAGAAGAACAATGACGAGCCATCTGCTCAACCCCCTGGCGTTCCCGCTGCACGGCTCGCGCCTGATCGAAGCGTCGGCCGGCACGGGCAAGACCTGGACCATCGCCGCGCTGTACGTGCGGCTCGTGCTGGGGCATGGCGACGACGACAGCCGTTTCACGCGTCCCCTGCTGCCGGCCGACATCCTCGTGATGACATTTACCCGCGCCGCCACGCGCGAATTGTCGAACCGCGTGCGCGAGCGCCTGATCGAGGCGGCTGCCTATTTTCGCCACGAATTTGGCATTGGATCCGGCGGCAGCGATCCGTTTCTCGACGCCTTGCTGGAGTCCTATCCGGACGAAAGCGAACGGCAAAAGGCTGCGCACCGGTTGATGCTGGCCGCCGAGACGATGGATGAAGCGGCCATTTTCACCATCGACGCCTGGTGTCAGCGCATGCTGCGCGAGCACGCGTTCGACAGCGGCAGCCTGTTCGACGAAGAGCTGGTCAGCGACGAGCAAGCCCTGTTCGAGGATGCGGCCCACGATTACTGGCGCCAGCAAGTCTATCCCTTGCCGCCGCAGGCACTCGACGTGCTGCTGGCCTGCTGGTCCGACGTCGGGGCGCTGAAGAAGGGCGCGCGCGAGCTGGCGCGCCGCGCGGATATCATGGGCATGGCCGACGAAGAACCGCTATCTGCCCTGATCGCGCGCGAACAGCGGGTACTGGCCGCGCAGCTGGCCACCCTGAAGGCGGGCTGGGTCGAGCGCGTCGACCAGATGGCCGCCTGGATCAACGACCACCGCGCCGCCAATCCCAAGTGTTTTAACGGCGTCAAGATGAAGCCGGACAATCTGGCGAAGTGGTTCGACGGCTTGCGCAAGTGGGCGCAAGACCCGCTGCTGCTGCTGCCGGCCATCACGGCCAAGGCGTGGGAACGCTTGACGCCGTTCGGCATCGAAGATGCGTTTGCCAAGAGTTTCTCGGCGCAGGTGCCCGAGTGCTTCGCGCATACGGAGGCGCTGGGGATCGCCCTGGCCGCATTGACGCCGCTGGCGCACAAGCTGCACCTGCATGCGGCGGCGGCCATCGCGCGGCGCATGGATCAGTTGAAGCGCCAGTCGCGCCAGTTCGGCTTTGCCGACATGCTGCAGCGGCTGCACGACGCGCTGGCCGGCGAGAATGGCGCGGCCCTGCGCCAGCGCATCATCGACCAGTATCCGCTGGCCATGGTCGATGAATTCCAGGATACGGCGCCGGCCCAGTACCAGATTTTCAACCTGCTGTACCGCATCGCCGACAACGATCCGGCGCTGGGCCTGTTTTTGATCGGCGACCCGAAACAGTCGATCTACGGCTTTCGCGGCGCCGACATCCAGAGCTACCTGGCGGCGCGCCGCGCGACGACCGGCCGCCACTACCAGCTGGGCACCAATTACCGCTCGACGGCGCCGCTGGTGGCGGCCGTCAACCAGCTGTTCCTGCACGCCGAACGCGACGAAGTACCGCTTGGTGCCTTCCGCTATCGCAAAGGTGATGACAATCCGCTGCCGTTCGAAGCCGTCGACGCCAAGGGCCGCGCCGAGCACCTGGTGAACGCCGGCGGCCCGCTGCCGGCCCTGCTGGCCGCTTGCGCCAGCGATGAAGGGCTGCGCGGCGACAGCTACCGCGAGTATTTCGCGCAGCACTGCGCCGAGCACATCGTCGCCATGCTGGGCGACCCGCAAGCCGGTTTCGATGGCCCCGACGGTTTTGCGCGCCTGCAGCCGGCCGACGTCGCCGTCCTCGTGCGCGACCGCAAGGAAGCGGCGGCCATCCGCCGCGCGCTGGCGCGCCGCCGGGTCGCCAGCGTCTACTTGTCCGACAAGGATTCCGTCGTCGACAGCGAGGAAGCGCAAGATGTGCTGCGCTGGCTGGCGGCGCTGGCCAATCCCCTCGACGGGGGACTGGCGCGCGCCGCGTTTGCCACGCGCACCATCGGCCTGTCGCTGGGCGAACTGGCGCGCCTGTCCAGCGACGAACTGGAATGGGAACGCCGGGTCGAGCAGTTGAAGGCCTTGCACCTGATCTGGCAGCGCCAGGGCGTGCTGGCCATGCTGCGCCGCTTCATCCACGAGCTGCAATTGCCCGCCATGCTGCTGCAGCAGACGGGCGGCGAGCGGCGTTTGACGAATCTGCTGCACCTGGCCGAACTGCTGCAATCGGCCAGCCGCCAGCTCGATGGCGAACAGGCGCTGATACGCTGGCTGGCCGAGCAGATCGCCGGCGAAGGCGAGGGCGGCGACGAGCGCGTGCTGCGCCTGGAAAGCGATGCGGAGCTGGTGAAAGTCATCACCGTGCACAAATCCAAGGGCCTCGAATACCCGCTCGTGTATCTGCCGTTTGCCGTTACGGCGCGCAAGGTGGATAAGCGCAACCGCAGTTTCTTCGACTATGCGGATGACAAAGGCGAACGCCGCCTCGACTTGTCGCTGTCCGACGAAGCCATGGCGGCGGTCGAGGAAGCGCGCATCGAGGAAGACTTGCGCCTGCTGTACGTGGCGCTGACGCGCGCGCGCCACTTCCTGTGGCTGGGCGTGGCCGCCCAGGCGGCGCGCAAGGCGGGCGAAAATACCTTGCACGAATCGGCGCTTGGCTACCTGCTGACGGGCGGCGACAAGCTGCCGGCGGAGCAATTGCCGTTGCGCTGGCAGCAGGTGGCGGGCGACTGCGACGCCATCTACGTGACTTCCCTGGCACAGCCCGACGCCTGCACGGTGCTCGACCGGGTCGAGCGGCGTCCTGAATTGCGTCCCGCCCCCGTGTTCGCGGGGGAATTCGAACGCGACTGGTCGGTGGGCAGCTTCACGTCGCTGACGCGCCAGATCGGCGCCGTGGCGGCCGCGCACGTGCCGCAGCGGGCGCTGGAAGAAACCCTGCTGGAAGATGGCACGGGCGTGCCCGCCGCGTCGCCACTGCAGACGGGCGACGCGCCATGGCACCGCTTCCCGCGCGGTTCCGTGCCCGGCAATTTCCTGCACGAGCAGCTCGAATGGATGGGCAGCGAAGGCTTCGACAGCGTCCACGAGGCGCACTTCGACACGCGCCTGGCCGCGCGCTGTGAGCGGGCGGGCTGGGGGCACCGCCAGGAAGACGCCATCGCCTGGCTCAGGGAAATCGCGCTCACGCCGCTGCCGCTGCTCGATGCGTCGCTGTCGCAGCTCGATAGCACCCTGTCCGAGATGGAGTTCTGGTTCCCCAGCGAGCATTTGTCCACGGGGGCGCTCGACCAGCTGTGCACGCGCCTGCTGCTCGACGGCGCGCCGCGTCCCGTGCTGCCGCGGCGCCAGCTGCACGGCATGCTGAAAGGCTTTGCCGACCTGGTCATCGAACAGGATGGCCGCTACTGGGTGCTCGACTACAAGTCGAATGCGCTGGGCGCCAACGACGCGGCCTATCACACGGCCGCGCTGGCGGCGGGCATGGCGCAGCACCGCTACGATATCCAGGGCGCCATCTACATGCTGGCCCTGCACCGGCTGCTGAAAAGCCGCCTCGGCGACGCGTACGACCCGGCCGAACACCTGGGCGGCGCCATTTTCCTGTTCCTGCGCGGCATCGCGAATGCGGACACGCATGGCTGCTACTGGCTGGCGCCGCAGCTGGAACTGCTGGACGGCCTCGATCAACTGTTAGAAGAAACGGAACACCATGCAGCATGACGCACAGATGAACGCCTTGTTTGCCCATGTCGACGGCGTCGCCGAGGATGGCCATCTGCGCCGCCTGAGCGCCGCCTTTGCCCGCTTCATCGCCAGCCTGGACGAGCAGGCGCCGGATGCGCCCGCCGTGGCCGTGGCGTGCGTGGTGCTGTCCGAGCTGGAAGGGCGGGGCCACAGCTGTTTGATGCTGGCTGACCTGGCCGGCGAACCGTCGCAGCTGCTGGGCTGGAGCGAGGAGCTGTGGCATGGCGTGCTGGCCGTTTCCGGCCCGCTGCCCGACAGCGCCGCAGGCTGGCGCGCGCTGCTGGCCCGCGCGCCGCAAGTATGGCAGGTGGATGCGCCGGACGTGCGCCAGCCGCTGGTGCTCGATGGCGACCGCCTGTACCTGCGCCGCTACTGGCGCGACGAAACCCTGGTGGGCGGGAAAATCGCCTTGCGCGCGCAGGATTTGAGCACGCCGCCGCTGGCGCAGGTGCGGCAATGGCTCGACATCCTGTTCGATCAGCCGACCCGGGACGGTGGCCCGGACTGGCAAAAGGTGGCGTGCGCCGTCGCCCTGCGCGGCAAGGTGGCCATCATCACGGGCGGCCCGGGGACGGGAAAAACCTACACGGTGGCCAGCCTTTTGACCTTGCTGTTTGCCGTCTCGCCGCAGCCGGAGCAGCTGCGCATCGCGCTGGCCGCGCCCACGGGCAAGGCGGCCGCGCGGCTGAAGCAGTCGATCGACAAGGCGCTGGAAGGCTTGGCGGCGAAGGCGGCGCGCGGTGATCAAGGCTTGCCCTTGCTGGAACTGGCGCGGCGCATGGGCGCGGCCCGCACCCTGCATAGTTTGCTGGGCGCGCGGCCCGATACGCGCGCCTTTGCCCACCACGCGGGCAATCCGCTCGAGGTCGACGTGCTGATCGTCGATGAAGCGTCGATGGTGCACCTGGAGATGATGGCGTCCGTGCTCGACGCCTTGCCGCCCACGGCGATCCTGATCCTGCTGGGCGACAAGGACCAACTGGCGTCCGTGGAAGCGGGTGCCGTGCTGGGCGACTTGTGCCACGACGCGCAGGCGGGCGGCTATACGGCCGACACCATCGCGTATGCGCAGGCGGCCAGCGGCGTGGCCATTCCACCTGCCTTTGCGGGAGCGGCGGGCGCGCTGGCGCAGCAGACGGTGATGCTGCGTCACAGCCACCGTTTCAGCGGTCCGATCGGTGAGCTGGCGCTGGCCGTGAACGGCGGCAGGCCGGATCTGGCCAAGGCCTGCTTCGCCGGCGACAGCGGCGGCCAGCTGGCGTGGAGCGTGACCGCGCAGCCGGACGAGGTGCTGCGCCTGGCCCTGCGCGGCAGGAGCGATGCGCCGGGCGGCTACCAGCCCTACCTGGAACTGGTGAATGCGGGCGAGGAGGGCTATGCGCAGCACGACGACTGGGTGCGCGCCGTGCTGCACGCTTTTGAAGCGTTCCGCATCCTGTGCGCCGTGCGCGAGGGCGAGTGGGGCGTGGCGGGCCTGAACACGGCCATCGAGCTGCGGCTGGAAAAGGAAGGGCTGATACGCCGCAGCGAATGGTATGTGGGCCGTCCCGTGATGGTCACGCGCAACGATTACGGCACGGGCGTGTTCAATGGCGACATCGGGCTGACCCTGCGCGACCCTGCGCGGCCCGGCTCCCTGCGCGTGTATTTCCTGGAAGGCGAAAACGTGCGCAGCGTGCTGGCCACGCGTTTGCGCCACGTGGAGACGGCGTTCGCCATGACGGTGCACAAGTCGCAAGGCTCGGAATTCCGCCATACTGTGCTGGTGTTGCCGCAGGAAGGCGGCGCCATGCTGGCGCGCGAACTGGTTTACACGGGCATCACGCGCGCGCGCGACTTCTTCACCCTCGTCTCGCCCACGCAGGCCGTGCTGTTCGACGCCATCCTGCGCCGCACGCAGCGGGCCAGCGGCCTAAGGGGGTTAATCGGCTGATGGCTTGACCGGGTTAGACAGGTTTCCATGTGGAAATATATGTGTTGTATTCCGAATATTGATGGAAATTGTTCCGATTTTTGTGTGAAAATGCTTTCGTAGAGAAAGTAGTGCAAAAGCACTGTTTCACGCCAATAAAATCGAAACGAGGAACCCATCATGTTGTCTTCCCTTCGCACGCGGCTGGTACTGATTTGCGTGGCCATCGTCGTGCTGTCCATGCTGGCCTTGTCGGTCGCCAATTACGTCACCACGCGCAGCAGCATGCTGGCGTCGTCTGACCAGCAGATGCAGCAACTGCTGCAAAGCCAGTCGGCCGTGCTGGCGCAATGGGTCGATGGCAAGAAAAAGGTCATGGCGTCCATCGTCATGTCCGCCGAGACGCCCGATCCGCTGCGCGCCTTCCAGATCGCGGAAAAGGCCGGCGATTTTGCGGAAGTGTTCATCGGTTACGCGGACAAGCGCTCCGTGTTTACCCATCCGGGCCGCCCGGCCGATTTCGATCCCACTGCGCGCGCCTGGTACACGGACACCGTCAAGGCGGGCGTGCCGATGCTCACGCCGCCGTATGTGGACGCGGCCAGCCACAAGCTGGTGGTGTCGTTCACGGCGCCTGTCGGGCCGAAAGAGGCGCCGAGCGGGGTGGCCGGCGCGGACGTGCTGCTCGATACGGTGATCGCCAACGTGGTGGCGATCAAGCCGACGCCGCACAGCTTTGCCTTCCTCGTCGACCAGAGCGGCACCATCATCGCCCATGCGAACAAGGATTTGAGCCTGCAGCCGGTGGCGAAACTCGATGCGGCGCTGTCGGCCGCGCAGGTCAATCGCCTGGAAAGCACGCGCACGAGCGATGCCGTGCGCCTCGATGAGCGCGACGGCAAGCTGTATGTCACGCGCGTGGCGGGCACCGACTGGCTGCTGGCCGTGGTGCTGGACCAGCAGGAAGCCATGCAAGCGTTGCAGACGATGCTGACGACGGCCACCGTCACGGCCGCGCTGCTGACGGGGCTGGCGGCGCTGCTGCTGTCGCTGCTGGTGTTTAAAATGCTCAAGCGCCTGGAACTGGTGCGCGATGCGCTCGACGATATCGCCTCGGGCGAAGGCGACCTGACGCGCCGCCTCGACGCTTCCGGCGTGGATGAACTGGCGCAGATCGCCGGCGCCTTCAATCGCTTCATCGACAAGATCGCCGCCGTTCTCGTGAAAATCCGCACGGCCAGCGAATCGGTGAAGGTGTCGTCCTCGGAAATCGCCGCCGGCAACCAGGACCTGTCGTCGCGCACGGAACAGCAAGCCAGTTCGCTGGAAGAGACTGCCGCCTCGATGGAAGAGCTGACCAGCACGGTGAAGCAGAATGCGGACAATGCGCGCCAGGCCAACCAGATGGCGCAATCGGCGTCCGGCGTGGCCAGCAAGGGCGGGCAAGTGGTGGCGCAGGTGGTCGATACCATGGCCTCGATCAACGATTCGTCGAAGAAGATCGTCGACATCATCAGCGTCATCGACGGCATCGCCTTCCAGACGAATATCCTGGCCTTGAATGCGGCCGTGGAAGCGGCGCGCGCGGGCGAGCAGGGACGGGGCTTTGCCGTGGTGGCGACGGAAGTGCGCAGCCTGGCGCAACGCTCCGCCGGCGCGGCCAAGGAAATCAAGCTGCTGATCGACGATTCGGTGGGCAAGGTCGATTCGGGCGCGCGCCTGGTCGACGAGGCTGGCGCGACGATGCAGGAAATCGTCGACAGCGTGCGCCGCGTGACCGACATCATGGGCGAGATCACGGCCGCCAGCGCCGAGCAAAGTTCCGGCATCGAGCAGGTGAACCAGGCGATCGCGCAAATGGACCAGGTGACGCAGCAGAATGCGGCCCTGGTGGAGGAGGCGGCCGCCGCCGCGGAAAGCCTGCAAGACCAGGCCAGCACCCTGGCGCAGGTGGTGGGCGTGTTCAAGCTCGATGACGGGCAGGCGCCGGCGCCTGTCAAACCGGTGGCGCGCCCACCTGTCGTGCAGCGCATCGCCAGCCGTCCTGTCGCCAAGGCGGCTGCCCGCAAGACGGAACAGTCCGAGGAGTGGGAGACTTTTTAAGTCGTGTTCAGACCCGCCGGGGCGCCAGGGTCGGCGCCATCTGCCTGGCCACCTCGAAAAAGGCGTTGGTGGCGGGCGTGTTCTGGCGCCGGTCGCGCACGGCCAGGCCCACCTTGCGGCTGACGGGCGGGTTTAACGGCAGGGCGACCAGTTCCGGATACTGCTCGCGCAAGCGCTGCGGCAGGGCCAGTTCGGCGACGATGGACAGGCCGTCGCCGCGGCTGACCATGTCGAGGATGGTGATCACCTGGCTGATGCGGTAGGGCACATGCGGCTGCAAGCCCGCGTTGGCGAACAGCGGCTCGATCAGGCAGGCGCAGCCCGCCTCGGACATGATGAACGGCCCCTCGCACAGCTGCGCCAGGGTGATGGCGGTTTCGCTGGCCAGCGCATGGCTGCGCGGCACCAGCGCCATCATCTGGTCTTCCACCAGCGGCGCCGTATCGAAACGTTCGTCGGGCAGCACGACGAAGCCGACATCGACCCGGCGTTCGCGTATCCACTGCACCACTTCATGGTCGGCGCCTTCGTCGATGCGCAGGTCGATGCCCGGATAGCGCAGGCGAAATTGCGCCGTGATGGCCGGCAGCAGATTCAAGGAAGACGTCGGGCCGAAGGAGCCGATGCGCAGGGTGCCCTGGCGCTGGCCCAGCACGTCGGCCGCTTCCTGGCGCATGGCTTCCGACAGGCCGAGGATTTCGCGCGCGCGCACGAGCAGCTGGCGGCCCACGTCCGTCAGTTCGGCCGAGGCCTGGTGGCGCACGATCAGGTCCACGCCCATCTCCTTTTCCAGCGCTTTTAATGCATGCGAGACGGCCGACTGGCTGATGCCCAGCTGCGCGGCGGCGGCGGAAAAGCCGTGCAGTTCGGCCACCAGGGTAAAAATTTCCAGTTGCGTGAAGGTCATGGTGTGGTTTTATTGAGTTATGAGTATTTGCTCATTATTTCATGAGTTGATATTAGTATTAATATATATGCACACCACCCGCCGCACAAGCGGCTTTACAGGATATCCCATGTCTTCTTCCGCCGTACCCCAGGCTCCGCTGCTCGCCGCGCAGTCGCCGCTCGTCTACATCAAACTGATCTTCGTCGCCCTGTTCTGGGGCGGCACCTTTATCGCCGGGCGCGTGCTGGCGCAGCAGATGCCGCCCATGACGGCCGCCAGCGGCCGCTTCGGCGTGGCCGTGCTGTTGCTGCTCGTGCTGGCCTGGAAACTGGAAGGGGGCTTGCCGCGCCTGGACCGCAAGCAGCTGGCAACGACGGCGGCCCTGGGCCTGACGGGCATCTTTTTATATAACCTGTGCTTCCTGGCGGCCCTGTCGCGCATGCCGGCGGGGCGCACAGCCCTGTTCGTTGCCCTGAATCCCATCGTCACGGCGCTGGCCTCGGCCATGCTGTTCCGCGAACGGCTCGGTTCCTTCAAGTGGCTGGGCATCATGCTGGCGTTTTGCGGCACGGCCATCGTCATCACGCGCGGCGATCTGGCCGGCGTGCTGCACGGCACGGGCGGCGGCATCGGCGCCGGCGAGATCTTCATGTTCTGCGGTATTTCCAGCTGGGCCGCCTATACCCTGATCGGCCGGGTCGCGCTGAAGGGCTTGTCGCCGATAGCGGCCACCACGTATGCGGCTATGTGGGGCCTGGCTTTCCTGCTGCTGGGGGCGGCCGTGGAATTTCCGACAGTGCCGTGGCACAGCTTCGGCTGGCAAGTGTGGGCCGCCATCGGCTACCTGGGCGTGTTCGGCACGGTGATCGGCTTTGTCTGGTATTACGAAGGCGTGAAAGCGCTGGGACCGTCGCGCACGGCCGTGTTCAACAACCTCGTGCCCGTGTTCGGCATCGTGCTGGCGGCGGCGCTGCTGGGCGAGCCCGTGCTCGTCTCGATGCTGGTGGGCGGCGCGGTGACGATTGCCGGCGTGGTGATGACCAACCGGCAAGCGAAGTAAGTAGCTTTCCGGTATGAAAGCACGCCTGAAAAACGTTCAGGGCAAGGCGCAGTGCCGCAGGCAGTACGCTGGTACGGCCAGGCACTGCAACGCCGCCATGGGCGTTTTCTCAGCCGTGCTTATTTTGCGCGGCGGCGTTTGGATGGCTTCGCCGGCGCCTTCTTGTGCCGGCTGACGGAAGCGCGCATCACCTTCGGTTCTTCGATGCCGTTCTCGGCCGCCAGCATGCGGCGGATGTTGACGGCGTCCATGGCGCGCACGGAATTGGCGCGCGCGTTGAGCAATATCATGGTGGCGAACTTGCCGGCCGACTTGATGCGCATGATCAGGCAGCGGCCCGCTTCATTCGTGTAGCCCGTCTTCGACAGGCCGATATCCCAGCCCTTGGCGCCCACCAGGCGGTTCGTGTTGTGGTATTCCACGTCGCGCCCCTTGATCTGGATCACGTCCTTCGAATCGGTGGTGATGCGGCTGATTTCCGGGTAGCGCGAGGCGGCCACGGCCATCTTGACGAGGTCCGCTGCCGTCGACTGGTTGTTCGGCGACAAGCCCGTCGGTTCCTCGATCACGGTCTGGTGCATGCCCAGGGCCTTGATCTTGGCGTTGACGGCCACGGCAAAGGCGGTGGGGCCGCCGGGGAAGGTGCGCGCCAGCGAGGCGGCGGCGCGGTTGTCGGACGACATCAGCGCCAGTTGCAGCACGTCGTGGCGGCTCAGCGTGGCGCCCACGGGCACGCGCGAGGTGCTGTGCTTCAAGGTGTCGACATCCTCGCGGTCGATGCTGATTTCTTCCTGCATATTGGCCTTGGAGTCGAGCACGACCATGGCCGTCATGAGTTTGGTCAGCGAGGCGATGGGCACCACCACGTTGGAATTTTTTTCAAGCAAGACTTTGCCTGTGCCGTCTTCGACCACTAGGATCGACTGGGAACCGAAGGGCACGGCGATGGCCGCTGTCGAAAGCGTCATCAGCACCGCGGCGAACATTTTTTTGAGCATGGGATTGTATGTGGGAAAGCAGTTTTGGGGCGCCATCGTGGGCGCTGCGCGCAAATCCGGAAGCGGGCCGCGCGGGGACGCGGCGTGTATCTCGGAGGCAATATTTGCCAAGCTTAAACAATACCATTAAAGATCAAGCGATGTCTACGGGATAAGGGCGCCACAGGCTGTGTAGCGGCCAATTTGACAAATAAACGGGGCTATTCTTGCCGTAGTGAAAATTGTTGCACGATTATTGATTTCGTCTTGGAAACTTCGTATTATTTCAGCAATATTGGCAGCCATGGTCCGGCAGGCGCCGCGCGCTTCGTCGTTGATGCCTGCCGCTTCGTGCTTCGTCGCCCCGCGCTATGCCCTGCAACGGGGGCGCCGTAGACTGCGTTCATGCCTGAATCACAGACCACGGAGAACGCATCGTGTTAAAAAAATGTATGGACTGGTACCGCAGCATCGACGAAGAAGCGCTGCGCGTATTGAAACATCCCGAGATGGCGGCGCAGCTCCAGGGACGGGGGCGCCGCTACGTCGCCATGAAGCTGGCCGGGCTGACGCCGATCGAGCGCCAGCAGCTGCACGATTTCCTGCTCAAGTATCGCGGCGCCGGTTTTTATATCGCCGCGCTCAAGCTGATGCTGCTGTTCAGCGCCATCGGCGCCGTCCTGCACCTGCTGCTGCCGGCCAAGTTCGAATTGCTCAAAGCCGTCATCTTCAGTAACGGCCTGGGTTTTGCGCTGGCGTGGGGCCTGGTGGGCGTCTGGTTCAATTACCGCAGTTCCGTGCGCAACAAGTTCAAGAAACTCTTGCTGATCGTGTCGACCTGCGCGGCAGGGGTATCGGCCGGCGTGCTGCTGGCCGGTTTGAACGATACCGGTTCCATGGGCATGGCTTTCGAGCGCTTGCTGCGCGTGGGCGGCATCGCCTTGCTGGTGGCCAGCCTGTTTTACATGGTGCCGCTGGCAATCGTGACCACCTGGCGCAACCGGCAGTACGAGGCGCTGACCTTGCAGCTGCAGCAGGATGCCGAGCGCGAGCGTCTGGCGCGCGAACTGAGCGAATCGCAGCTGCGCCTGCTGCGCGCGCAGATCGAGCCGCATTTCCTGTTCAATACCCTGGGCGCCGTGCAGCAACTGGCGGAGCAGGGCGCGCAAGGCGCCGGCAGGGCCGCGGCGCTGACGGCCGACCTGATCGCCTTCCTGCGCGCCAGCCTGGCGGAGATGCGCAGCGAACAAGTGCCCCTGCAAAGCGAGTTCGACATGGTGGCCGCGTATCTGCGCGTGATGCAGGCGCGCATGGGTTCCCGATTGCGCTATGCGCTGGACTTGCCGGCCGAGTTTGCGCACGCGACGATCCCCAGCATGATCTTGCTGACCCTGGCGGAAAATGCCATCAAGCACGGTATTGAACCATCCTTGCGTGGCGGCGAGATCAGCCTGTCGGCGCTGCGGGTGGACGGCATGCTGCGCCTGCGCGTGCAGGATACGGGCATGGGGTTGCCGGAAGGCGGCACGGGCAGCGCCCAGGGAGGCGGCCTGGGCCTGGAAAACGTGCGCAGCCGGCTGTCGCTGTCCGATCCGTCCGCCAGCCTGAGCGTGCGCGACGGCGACGAGGGCGGCGTGATCGCCGAGATATTGCTTCCCATTAAAATTGCATCCAGCCTGAAAGAACTTGCCGCATGAACCCCACCATCCTGATCGCCGAAGACGAACCCCTGATGCGCGAACGCCTGCAAACGATGCTGGCGCTGGCCTGGCCCGAGGCGCGCATCGTGCTGGTGGCGGAGAACGGCAACGATGCCTGGGACGGTTTCCTCGAGCATGAGCCGGACGTGGTCTTCCTCGACATCCGCATGCCGGGCCTGTCGGGCCTGGAAGTGGCCGAGCGTATCGGCACGCGGGCACACGTGGTATTTGTCACCGCGTATGACCAGTATGCCGTCGATGCCTTCGACGCGGGCGCCGTCGATTATCTGTTGAAACCCGTGCAGGCCGAGCGGCTGCAGCGGGCGCTGGCCCGGCTGCGCGACAAGCTGGGTGCCCAGCCGGCCGACATGGCCCACTTGCTGCAGTCGCTGCGCGCGGCGCTGCCGGCGGCGCCGCGCGAAAAACTGAAATGGATCAAGGCCAGCGTGGGCAAGCAGATCCGCCTGATCGACATCGACGACGTGCTGTTCTTCCAGGCGGACACCAAGTACACGCGCGTGGTGCTGGCCGGCTCGGAAGCGCTGGTGCGCACGCCGCTGAAGGATTTGCTGGGCGGCCTCGATCCGGAACAGTTCTGGCAAATCCACCGCGGCACCATGGTCAACGTGAAAGCCATCGAGGCGGCCGAGCGCATCGACGCCGAGCGCATGCAGGTGCTTCTGCGCGGCAGCGCGGAAAAGCTGCCCGTCAGCCGCACGTTTACCTATTTGTTCAGGGATTGATATGATGGCAATGTTTTTAATCTGCCACCATATGGACTTTTCATGACAATTCTACGCCGCTGGTTCGCCGCCATCCTTCTTTCCTTGCTCTCCTGTACTGCCGCCCACGGGGCGCAGAAGGAGGAAAAGGTCGTGTATCACGTCAATGACGCCAGCAATGCCACGGCTGCGCTGAGGAATATCCGCAACCACCTCGATGCCAGCCCGCAGGCGACCATCGTGCTGGTCGCCCACGGTCCCGGCATCGACTTCCTGCTCGACGGCGCCATCGACAAGCAGGGCACTCCGTATGACGTGGTGGTGCGCGAGCTGGTCAAGCGGGGCGTGAGCTTTCGCGTCTGCAATAACACCTTGCAAGGACGCAATATCGACCGCCAGCGCGTGCTGCCCGAAGCCGTCATCGTGCCGTCGGGCGTGGCCGAACTGAGCCGCCTGCAGGCGCAGGAAGGCTATGTGTATATCAAGCCCTGATGCACGCGCCGTTGCCAGATGGCAAGGGCGCGGCGCATGGACAGGCGATGCTTACTGGATCTTGGCGATCGACACCTCCGTCGATTTCACCAGCGCGATGACTTCGCTGCCCACTTTCAGGTCCAGGTCCTTGATCGAGCGCGAGGTGATCACCGACGTGACGATGCCGTGCGGCGTTTCCACGTCCACTTCCGACACCACGGGGCCAAAGATGATTTCCTTGATCTTGCCGCGAAACTGGTTGCGTACATTTACTTCCGAGATAGCCATGATATTTCCTTTGTACCCGTAATACGCCGTGCGGCGCGACATGGCCAGAGTACGGCGCGCGCGCGCTTTTGACCACGAATCGATGCGCATATCGATATGCGGAAATGGTGCGCGGATGCCGCCGCAAGCATATTATTCGCCTATACTCGTCCGTCTATCCACGCGGAGGTTTGCCATGCGTCCATGCTTGCTGTCGTTCCTGTTGTTGCCCCTGCTGTTGCCCACCTCTGCCGCGCTGGCGCAACCGGTCGCTGCCCTGCAGCCGATGGCTTTCCTGGCCGGGAATTGCTGGAAGGGAGAGTTTCCTGGTGGTAAGCAGACGGATGAGCACTGTTTCCAGTGGTTGTATGGCGGCCGGATGCTGCGCGACGTGCACACGGTGCGCAGTCCCGGCAAGCCCGATTACGTGGGCGAAACCACGTATTACCACGACGCCGCCGAAGGCAAGGTGGCCTTTCTGTATGTGGAAAACAGCGGCGGCTACAGCCGCGGCACGATGCTGCCGGCGGACGGCGGCCTCGATTTTCCTGCCACGCAATACGTGGGCGCCAGCGGCAAGGCGCTGACGTACCGCGTGCGCTGGACGCCGTCGGGCGATGCCTATGAGGCGGCCAGCGAGATGCTGGTGGACGGGCGCTGGCTGCCGCAATTCAAGCTGCTGCTGAAAAAACAGTGACGCGGCGGCAATAAAAAAACCGGGACTCGTCCCGGTTTTTTTATTGATGTGGCGCAAGCTTACTTCTGATAAATCTTGTCGAACTCGCCGCCATCGTCAAAATGTTTCTTTTGCGCTTGTTTCCAGCCGCCAAAGACGTCATCGATGGTGAACAGGGTGATCGGCTTGAAGCTGGCTGCGTATTTCTTCGCCACTGCCGCCGAACGGGGGCGCAGATAGTGCTTGGCGACCAGTTCCTGGCCTGGCTCCGAGTACAGGTATTGCAGGTAAGCCGTGGCTTCCTTGCGGATGCCGCGGCGGTCGACGACCTTGTCGACGACGGCCACCGGCGACTCGGCCAGGATGGAGATGCTTGGATACACGACTTCGAAGTTGTCGCCGAATTCGGCGCGCACCAGCTGCACTTCGTTTTCAAACGTCACCAGCACGTCGCCGATTTCGCGCTGCGTGAAGGTGGTGGTGGCGCCGCGGCCGCCGCCGTCGAGCACGGGCACGTTCTTGAACAGCTTGGTAACGAGCTCGCGCGCCTGCGCTTCGCTGCCGCCTTTTTTCACGGCATAGCCCCACGCCGCCAAATAGGTGTAGCGACCATTGCCCGAGGTTTTCGGGTTCGGCACGATGACCTTGATGCCGGGCTTGGCCAGGTCGTCCCAATCCTTGATGTGTTTCGGGTTGCCTTTGCGCACCAGGTACACCATGGTCGAGTAGAACGGCGCCGCATTGTTCGGGAATTTCTTGGCCCAGTCGGCCACCACCAGGCCGCGGTCGACGAGAATGTCGATGTCATTGGCCTGGTTCATGGTCACGACGGATGCTTCCAGGCCATCGGCGACGGAGCGCGCCTGTTTGCTGGAGCCGCCGTGCGATTGCTTGATGGTGATGGTTTCGCCCGTTTTGGCTTTCCAATCTGCAATAAATGCGGGATTCACGTCCTTGAACAGTTCGCGCATCACGTCGTAGGACGCGTTCAGCAAGACCACCGGTTCGGCGGCGCTGGCGGCCATCGGCAGGCTCATGGCGGCAGCGGAAGCGGCCAGGGCGCTGGCCAGGAACCAGCGGCGCGAGCGTTGGGTGAGCGTTGCTGCGGCAGTCGATACGGCGTTGGAATGGGTCATGTTGAACTCTTGTTGTGAGAATAGATAGACATAGTCTAAAATTCCGGCCGGAAAAGAAACGAATTTTTCGTAATATGCTTAGATTCGATTCCCGTTTGCGCTAAAAAACATATATCGATTTCTGGAAACATTCGTGGGCAAGATGCGCATCAGCACTTAGTCTGCACGCATGGCGCCATAGGCAAAACCGGTCCGTGGCGTGCGGCAAAAAACCCGAAAGCGCCGCTTGGTGTATAGTCGAATCGCACGATACAGGGGTAAAACCGCCTGCATCGGCAACTGGAATATTTTGTGAGCGTACATGAGTCTTGAAATTCGTATTGCAACATCGACCGACGCTTTCGAGGCGTGCAACGTATTACGACGCTCCATCGTCGAATGCTGCAGCCTCGATCATCGGGACGATCCGGCCATCCTGGAAGCCTGGCTGGGTAATAAAACACCGCAGATGGTGGCGTGCTGGTTCGCGTCGCCCACCAATTTTTCGCTGGTCGCAGTCGAGGCGGGCGCCGTCGTCGGCGTCGGCTTGCTGACGCGCGCCGGCAAGCTGGCCCTGTGCTACCTGCTGCCCGAGGCGCAAGGCCGCGGCGCCGGCAAGGCGCTGGTGGAGCAGCTGGAAGCGCAGGCGCGCGAGTGGGGCATCAAGGCTTTGCAACTGCACAGCACGGCCAGCAGCCAGGCCTTTTTCGTCAAGCAGGGGTATGTCGAGGCGGGCAATGTCCGCTCGCCGTATGGCGTGGAAACGATTTTTTGCTGGAAACAGATTGACCCCGCAGGCATCGCCAGCGGCGACCCCAAGCGCAAGCGCTTTTGCAACTGCAATTCGGCCTGACGCCGGTCTTGCACCTCAGCCCGCCCATCCGGCGGCGGGCCATTTCCTCCCTTTGAATATTTCCCTTCAGTAACTGATCTGGATATACACGCCTTGTTGCGCGCTATCGTTTGCCGGCAGCAAGGTGCCGCCGGCAAACAGTTTCAGTTCGCCGGGCGCGAACGCCAGCCAATCCTCGTTTTGCGTCAATGGATGCGTGGCGATGACGGCGATGCGGTCGTCCAGGTGATTATGCTGGCGAAAGTCGATGCTGCGCTCGCAGTCGATCAGTTGCGCCACGGAAAACGGGTATTCGCGTATCACGTAGTGCAAATGCGTGGAACAGTGGGCAAACAGCAGTTCGCCGTCCGACAGGATGAAATTGAAGGTGCCGTGCGCGGCAATCTCGCGCGCCACTTCGCTGATGGCGGCGCGCAAGTGGGCGCGCGCGGGTTCGCCCAGGGGAAACTGCGTGCGCAAGCGGGCCAGCAAGTGGCAAAACGCCTGTTCGCTGTCCGTGTCGCCGCTGGCGCGATAGTGCGCATTGGCGGGCGCGCGCCACGTTTTCAAGTCGCCATTGTGGGCGAAAGACCAGGTCTTGCCCCACAGGTCGCGGGCGAACGGGTGCGTGTTTTCCGGCGCGATGCGGCCTTGCGTGGCCTTGCGGATGTGCGCGACGATGTTTTTCGCTTTCACGGGATGCTGCTGCACCCGGGCCGCCAGCGGCGAATCGATGGCCGCCAGGTGATCCGTCAGCAAGGTGCAGCCGCTACTGGAATGATAGGCGATGCCCCAGCCGTCGCGATGCTCGTCCGTGCGTCCGCCCCGTTCGGCAAAGCCGGCAAAGGAAAATCCCAGCGCCGCGGGCTTGCTGCTGTTCATTGCGAGTAACTGGCACATGGCGGCCCTTCCTGATGGTATCGGTACACGCCCACAGTAAAGGCCGGGGCAGGCCGCCGGAACGAATGTTTCCGACTATCGTTATGCACTGTCCGTTGTTACGGCCATATATGCTGGGCGCATATCAAATGGCGAAACCATTCGTTCTCCTTTGGTTGGCGCTGCCTTACTCTGCACACTTTGGCGCCGCCTTCCCCATGAGGGCAGCTGGCGCAGCCCGATGAAGGAGCACGTATGCCATTTCCCGTCCTGAAAAACTACCTGGCCCGCCTGTCGCACCAAACCCAGGCCGGCACCAGCGTCTGGCTCGACGGGGAGGGCAGGGCGCTGGGGCGCTTTTTTAATTGCACCATGACCAGCGCCTTCCAGCCGCTGCGCGAACTCGAAAGCGGCAAGCTGGTGGCGTTCGAGGGCCTGGCGCGCAGCGTGTCGAAGGCGGACGAGGGCTTGTCGCTGTGGCGTTTGCTCGACCATGCGGCCAGCGACGATGAATCCGTGGAACTGGACCGGCTGTGCCGCATGTTGCACGCCATTAATTTTTTCCGGCAGGCGGAAGCGGAGCAGGCCGACCTGTACCTGAACGTGCATGACCGCCTGTTGAGCGCCGTCAGCAGCAATCACGGCCATGCCTTCCAGCGCATCCTCGACGCGCTGGGCTTGCCCATCGAGCGCATCGTGCTGCAATTGCCGACGGTCACGCCAAACCAGGGTTGGCTGCTCAACTACGTGGCCGACAATTACCGGCGCAACGGTTTCCGCCTGGCCATCAACGTGGCCAGCGTGCATGAAGCCACGGGCATGCTGGAGCGCCTGCACCCGCATGCGTTCAAGCTCGATGCGGGCAACCTCAGCGACGAGCAGGCCGTCGCCAGCTTCGTCACCCTGTGCCATGCGGCGAAAATCCGCGTCGTCTTCAAGCGCCTCGACACGCCGGCCGCGCTGGCTGCGCTGCAGCGCGTCGCCGCCATCACGGGCTTGCCCATCGTGGCCCAGGGTTATCTGCTCGACAAGCCATTGACGGCGCTGGCGCAGGCAAAGCAGGACGCGGCCGCCAGTGCCGCCGCGTGAGCGGTTTCCCGCTTAAGCCAGCTCAGCGGAAAATACGTGAGAAACAGGCAGAGACGATAGAAAATGAGGGTTTTTCTTCGCAGCACAATACGCTATAGTATTCCCATCGTTATATTGGACTGACTATGGCATCGCGCAGAAACTTTCTACACCATGGTATGGGCCTGGCCGCGTTGGGCCTGGTTGCCACCCCTCTCATCGGCTGCGCCTCGCGCACGGCCGCTCCCGCCTCGGCTTCGGCCAGCGCCAAGCCGCGCGCGCCGCGCACAGGCGTGCCGCCCCAGCCGACGCAACTGGCCAGCATCGACCGCTCGATCACCTCGCAGCAGCGCGCGGCCATCACCGAGATGGAACCGCCTCCCGACATCTTCGACGCACAGGCGCTGGACCTGGAATTCTGGCTCAAGCCCCGCACCCTGGAAGTGGTGCGCCCGGCCAGCAATGAAAAAGCCAGGCTGCTGTACTGGAAAGATGGCGAAGTCATCGATTCCGCCTACCAGGAACTGTGCCACTTGCTGCGCGACGTGAACGGCAAGAAGACGGCGCCCATCGACCCGAAACTGCTGGAAACCCTGTGGGGCACGCAGGCGTTCGTGGCCCGCTACGGCATCGAGCAGCCGCTGGAAATCTTGTCGGGCTACCGCACGGCCGAGTCGAACAGCCGCCTGCGCGAAGCGGGCGTGCCGGCTGCGCGCCAGTCGCTGCACATCTCGGGCCGCGCCGCCGACATCCGCGTGGCGAATTTGAACGCGGAAGTGCTCGGTTCGCTCGTGCGCAGCTTCAAGCAGGGCGGCGTGGGCTTCTATTACCGCTCCGGCCCCCGTGGCGGCTGGATCCATGCGGATACGGGCCTGCAGCGCACCTGGAAGGGTTAAGCGTTAGCACTGAGCGCTAGTCACGCTAGTCATAGTGATACGGCGGTTCCGGCACGCTGTCGTTGCCGGCGCGCCGCCATGCGTCGAAATTCACGGGGCGTTCCCAGTAAATGCGCCAGCCCAAGCGCTGGCTCGTTTGCGCCTCGGGATGCTCGCGCAGATAGCCGTCGATAAAGCGCGTGAATTCCGAGACATAGCCGCCGCGGCGGTAGGGAAGTGGACGAGTCATGGCTCCTCCTGCTGTTGACATTTCTTTCATTCTATCGCCAGCGGCGGAAAAGCGCCGCCCGTTTCCAGCTTCCCATGAAACTCTCCAGCCATAACATCGAACTGTTCCTGGCCGTCGTCGACGGCGGCTCGTTCTCGGCCGCCGCGCGCGCCTTGCGGCGGGCGCCGTCGGCCGTCAGCATGGCGATGGCCAATATCGAGGCGGAACTGGGCATCACCCTGTTCGACCGGGGCGCGCGCGAAGCCGTGCCCACGCCGGCCGCGCTGGCCCTGCTTCCCCACGCGCGCCTGATCGCCGAGCAGTTGAAACAGTTGCACCTGCACGTGCAGGAATTGTCGCAGGGGCTGGAAAGCCGCATTTCGCTGGGCATCGCGGCCGAGCTTGACCATACGCCTTTCCTGGCCGCCGTGCGCGCCCTGTCGCAGCGCCATCCGCTGCTCGATATCGAAGTGCTGACGGCGCCGCAGGACGATGTGCTCGACATGCTGCACCGGGGCCGCATCAGCGCCTGCATGGCTTTCGCTGGCGGGCGCATCAATCACGAAGAACAGTTCCAGCTGGTGGGCAGCGATGCCTTGCTGGCGATTATTTCCACCCAGCATCCGCCCAGCGCGGCGGGCCAGCCCCTGTATATCGAGGAATTGGTGAATTTGCGCCAGATCATCGTCGCCAGCCGCGAACTCGACCTGGCCGATGCGCGCCCCGTGGTGGGGCTGTCCTATTGGCGCACGGACAGCTTGCCGATGGCGCTGGCCATGGTGGAAGCGGGCTTGGGGTGGGGCAACTTTGCCGCTTCGGCCATCCAGCATTCTCTGGCGGCGGGGCGGGTGCGCTGCGTGGCGTTCAAGAATACGGGCAATGGCCTGGTCGTGCCCATCCACCTGGTGTGGATGAAGGACCGGCCGCTGGGCATGGCGGCGCGGTCCTTTCTTCAGTTACTCAGCGAAGCAGCCTGAACGTCAGTGGCTTCTTCCTTCGGCTGCTGCGCCGACAGGGGCACGCCGAACAGGCCGTCGAAGAAGTAATTGAAAATGAAGCTGTAGCACGGGATGATCAGCATCAGCGCGAAGTCCAGCACGAACGCTTGCCACAGGCTGATATCGAGCCACCAGGCGATCAGCGGGATCAGGTAGATGACCAGGGTGATCTGGAAGCCGATCGCGTGCAGGATGCGGCGCCAGACGGTGCGCGTGCGCGACACTTGCCGGATTTCCCAGTATTCGAAGGCCGTGTTGTAGAGCAGGTTCCAGATCACGGCGATGGTGGTGATCATGATCGCCAGCGGCCCCGTGCTGGTGGGCGACTCGCCCGAAAGCAGGGTCAGCCAGGCCGTGGAAATGGCCATGCCGATGATTTCAAAGGCGGTGACGTAGACGATTTTGCGTTTGATGCCTTGCATGTAAAGCCTGTAAAGAAGAGATGGCGCGTATTTTAAGTCAGGTGTTCTGATGTTTGAAGTCGATAGCTGTCAGTTTTTCTGATGGATTCGCTGTGGGAATACCGCGCGTGGCGCGAACGGTGGATAATGGCGGCTGGCAGGCAACCGGTCCCGCCGCATCACCGCAGAAAAGGTCAACGAGCATGCAAGGCGCAGCAGACAGCAATATCCCCGATACCCCCGCCGATACCCCCGCCGGCGCGGACGAACGTCCCCGTTTCCGCCCCCGTCCGTGGGAGCACCTGGAAACGCCGTACGACGTGGAAGTGTGGATCGAAGAACATAACCGCAGCATGCAGGACAATATCCGCGCCACGGAAACGGGCGTGGGCATCTGCTATACCCTGGCCGAAGGGGGCGATATCTATATGCAGACGAGCGCCGACGGCGCCGTCGTGCTCGACGTGACGCCGGACGCGGCCTGGGTCTCTCCCCTGATCAGCGCAGCCACGGGTTGCGAGGCGCCGGATGGGGCGCTGTGGATCTTGCCTGACGATAAGTTGATCCAGCTGATCGTGGGGCTATCGAGCCTGGTGGCCAGCACCTTGCTGGTGGTGGGCCATGATTTCGGCTTGCGCCGGCGCGGCATGGGCCGCTGAGCCGTTCGCGCGCCGCCGGGGCCGGGCGGCCATGCTCCATGCCCCATGTTCCATGCCTCTTGTCCCGCTCCCGTTTGCGCTGTATCATGCGGGCGTTGCAAAATATGCCATGCCCGCGCCTGGCATGCCCTCCGCCTACATTCGATGAAAAGCCTGTAATGCACAAAGACAAGCTGGACCTCCGCGACATCAGCCTGGTGTGCGTGGAAACGCGTTATCCCGAGCTGGCCAGCTTTGCCATCGAGCGCTGCCTTGCCGGCGCCGATTTCAAGGAATGCCTGCTGTTCACTTCCCGCCTGCATGACTTGCCCCCGCATATACGCCAGGTGCTGATCGCCCCCATCGAGAGCGTGGAAGCGTATTCGGCATTCATGGTGCATGAGCTGGGCGCCCATTTCAGCGGCACGCATGCGCTCGTCATGCAGTGGGACAGTTTCATCGTTGATGCGCGTCAATGGCAGAGCGCTTTCCTCGACTGCGATTATATCGGCGCACCGTGGTCGCATCGCCCGGTGGCCGTCGGCAATGGCGGCTTCTCGCTGCGTTCGCGGCGCCTGTATGACATCTTGCCGCAGCTGGCCATCACGCAACCCCATCCTGAGGATTATGCGATCTGCGAATTGCATGGCGACCGGCTGCGCGAGGAGTTCGGCGTGCGTTTCGCCGATGCGGGCCTGGCTTCCAGCTTTGCCTTCGAAGGCATCATGCCGGCCGGTCCCACGTTCGGTTTCCATGGTTTTTTCAACTTTGGCGAAGTGCTGGACGACACGGAACTGACCGATTACCTGCGCAAGTGCGACGATGCCATAATGCATGCGCCAACCGCGCGCGGGCTGATCAAGCAGCTGTACCGCTCCGGCCGCTACCGGATGGCGGCACGGATATTGCGCCGGCGCATCAACGGCGGCGCGGCGCTATTCGGCGATGCCTGCCTGCTTGCCTTGCGTACAGGCATGCACGCGCTCACGCACGCCCGCTCGCGCCCAGCGTCGCCGCGCGCATAGCCGTCCTGGCGGCTGCCGCACCGGCTGCCGCCATGCATCGCTCGACACTGAGCCTTGCGCATGCTAGTCTCGGGACAGCATCCGCCTGATCGCCTGGGCGGTGGTGCAAAGGATAGCCATGGACAATACACCGCATGCGGTCTCAGCTCCTGATTCCTCCCTGCATGGCCAGGACCCCGTGCCGTGGCCGGCCACTCCCTTGCTTGACGATGGCGTCTTCAGCCCGGAACGGGTGAAGGCCGAGCGCGAGCAAGCCTATTTCAACGATTTATACCTGCTGGCGCCCGTCGCCTATTTCGTGCTCGGTCTCGATGGCGTGATCGTGCAAGTCAACCTGGTGGCGGCCGAATTGTTCGGCCTGGTGCGCGAGCGCCTTGGCCACGTGCTGTTCCGTTCGTATGTGCACGAGGCGTTCCGCCACGATTTCGAGCAATTCGTGCAGCGCGTGCTCAATAGCAGCGAGCCCGAGCGCATCCAGCTGCAGGTGCGGCGACGTCCCGGCGCGCGCGAGGCCGGCTTGCCCGTCAGCCTGCTGGGCAGCGCCGATCCGAACGGCCAGGCGCTGCGCCTGGTGCTGGAGCAGGCCGAAGGCAAGCTGGCCGCGCTGGAACGCAGCGAAGAGCGTTTCCGGCGCATCGTGCACAGCGCCGAGGAGGGCATCTGGGAAATCGATGCGCAGGCGCTGACCAGCTTTGTCAATCCGAAGATGGCGCAGATGCTCGGTTGCCAGATCGAGGATATGCTGGGTCAGCCGCTGGCCGCCTTCATGGATGACGAGGGACGCGCCATCCTGGAGCGTAACATTGCGCGGCGCCAGGATGGCATCGTCGAGCGCCACGAATTCAAGTTCCTGCGGCGTGACGGCAGCACCTTGTGGGCCACCCTGGCCACCAATCCCATCTTCGACTCCGGCGGCACCTACCTGGGGGCGCTGGCGCTGGTCGGCGATATCACGGTGCAGCGCACGGCGTCCGAGCGCCTCTGGCGGCAAGCCAATTTCGACCCCTTGACTGGCTTGCCGAACCGCCACCTGTTGCTCGACCGCTTGCAGCACGAGGTGCGCCACGCCAGCCGCGAAGGCGGTTGCCTGGCCTTGCTGTTCATCGACCTCGATTATTTCAAGTTAGTGAATGACCGCCTGGGCCAGGAGAAGGGCGACATGCTGCTGCGTCAGGCGGCGCTGCGCATCTGCGAGCGGGTGCGCGCCAGCGATACGGTCGCGCGCCTGGGCGGTGACGAGTTCG
The DNA here is from genome assembly GCF_030587315.1 of Janthinobacterium sp. SUN211. Taxonomy (NCBI): domain Bacteria; kingdom Pseudomonadati; phylum Pseudomonadota; class Betaproteobacteria; order Burkholderiales; family Oxalobacteraceae; genus Janthinobacterium; species Janthinobacterium sp. SUN211. Next base: position 35,491 of record NZ_JAPWIC010000001.1, read on the forward strand.
CCGTCATCCTGGCCGGCGTGCGGCAGCTGGGCGGCATCGAGCGCGTGCTGCAGGAATTGACGACGGCGCTGGCCCTGCCTTTCGTGCTCGACGGCGACACGGCGCACGTGTCGGCCAGCGTGGGCGTGGCGCTGTATCCGGCCGACGCGGAGGCGACGGACAGCTTGCTGCGGCATGCCGACCAGGCCATGTATGCGGCCAAGAGCGCGGGGCGCAACGGCTACAGCTACTTCACGCCGGCCTTGCAGCAGGCGGCCGACCTGCGCCGTGCGACGGTGCGCGAGATGCGCCTGGCGCTGGCGCAGGACCAGTTCGAAGTGCATTACCAGCCCATCATCCGCCTGTGCGATGGCAGCATCGAGCGGGCAGAGGCGCTGCTGCGCTGGCGCCATCCGCTGCGCGGCTTGCTGCTGCCCGCCGATTTCATCGCCTTCGCCGAGGCCAACGGCCTGATCATCGATATCGGCGAGTGGGTCTTCCGCCAGGTCGTAAGCCAGGCGCGGCAGTGGCAAACGGCGCATGGCGCCGTGTTTCAGATATGTATCAACAAGTCGGCCGTGGAATTTCGCTGCGATGCCGCGCTCTACCAGGACTGGGGCAATGCGCTGGCGCGGGCGGGCCTGGCGCCGGGCGCCATTGTCATCGAGGCACCGGAAGCCGTGCTGCTCGACGAGACGCGCCCGGTGGCCGACCGTCTGCGCCAGTTCCGCGCCATGGGCCTGGCGCTGGCGCTCGACGACTTTGGCGCCGGCAACACTTCGCTGGCTTGCCTGAAGCGGGGCGATCTCGAGGTACTCAAGCTCGACCCTTCGCTGGTACGGGAACTGGGGGCGGGAGGCGCGGCGCCGGCCGTCTGCGCGGCCATCATCAGCCTGGCGCAGGGGCTGGGCCTGAAAGTGGTGGCGGAAGGGGTGGAAACGGCCGCGCAGCGTGAGTTGCTGCGGGCCGCCGGTTGCGATTATGCGCAGGGTTATGTATTTTCAGGCGCGGTGCCTGTGGAGCAGCTCAGTGCAATGCTGGCCGCGGGCCGGCGCTTTTAATCCAGGCCCAGCAGCGCGACGACGCGTTCGCGGCTGATGCCGACCAGCGCGGAGCTGATCGCCAGCAGCGATTCATAGCCGGGCTGGCGGGCTTTTTCCATGAAGTTTTCCGCCAAGGTATCCATGCTGACGTGCACTTGTACCGGTTGCGCGCGGGCCACCCGTCCCGTGGCTTGCGCCAGGGCCAGGCTGACGGAGCTGCGCGCCGCCTGCAACTGCGCCAGCGCCTGCACCACTTGCTGCAAGGTGGCGCGCAGGGCTTCCGTGTCGCCGGTATTCCATTCTTCCGGGGCGATGGCGGCAGGTTCCGCATCCGTGCGCACGCGGCTCATCTGGCCGGTCGGGTAGCGGATGCCGCTGCCGCGCACGGACAGGCTGTCGCGCACGTTGGCCCAGGCCGCTTCCGAGGTGCTGAACACCAGTTCGCCGTTCTCGCCCAGCTTGACGCCGATGCCGGACGGCATCAGTGCGCGGTCGAAGCGGGAAACGATTTCGCTCTGGCTCAAGCCAGGTTCGATGTTGACCGAGCGCAAGGCCTGGTTCGCGCCGCCGACGGAAAAGGCCAGCACTTCCTGCGGGCCTTCCTGCAGGCTGGCCATGGTCAGGCCGCGGATGCTGAAGTTCTGTTGCGCCGCCTGCGGGCTGGTATAGCTGAGCTGTGCGTCGAGCGTGCCGCCCGAGGCGCTGGCGCGCTGGCGCCAGGTATTGCTGAACTGGCGTACCCGGGCCTCGACTTGTCCTTCGCGGCCCTGGCGCGCGGCCAGCTTGGCCGCCAGTTCGCTCTTCAGCGCTTGCAACTGGCTGCTGCTGCGGTCCAGGTAGTCGAGGGTTTGTTGCGCGTTAGAAATTTCTCCCTGCAGCTGGTGATCCCAGTTGCTCAGGCCACGCTGCAGGCTCGCCGTCGAACTCCTCGCCGCCGGCGCGTCGCTGCGTGCGCTGGTGCCGCTTTTGACCGCGGCGGACGCGTCATCGACGACGCGGGCTGTGCCGGCGCCTTTGGCATTGACGCCGGACGAGGAGGAAGTCTGAACGATTTGCATGATGGTCAGAGAAGATCAAACAGGGAAAGGGTGCCAACCTTGGCGTACGCCTTGTATGTTGCCTGCAGGGCCGTCTGGTAGCCGTTCAGCTCGATGGCGGCCGCGCCCATGTCGGTCTTCTTCAAGTCGGACAAGGCCATGTCATTCGACAACGAGACGTTGGCCAGGTTGCCGGAGAGCGTGGTCAGGATGTTTTGCGCGCCGCCAAAGATGGCGATCTTGCCAGAGAGTAAATCCATGCCGTCATCGGTGCCATCGAGCGCCGCACCCACCACGCTGCGCACAGCCGGGTCGTTCGGGCTGACGCCAGGCTTGCCCAGCGTATCGATGGCCTGGTCGATCTTGTTCAGCCACACTTCCAGCTTGTCCACGTCGACGTTGGCCGCCTGCGTCACGCCATTGCCCACCACCACGGTCTGCGTGGCGGTGTTGCCGTTGTACGTGTAGCGCAGGCCGGGGGCCGCAGCGGGATTGAACGCGATGGCCGGCTTGTCGGTATCCGTGCCGGAAAACATGTAGCGGCCTTCCTGGTCCTTTAGGTTGGCCGTGTACAGCACGCTGTCGCGCATGGCGATCAGCGATTGCGTCATCGCATTCAGGTCGTCCGGCGCATTGCCGCCGTCGGCGGCCCACACCAGCAGGTCGCGCGCCTGGCCCATGTCGGTGACCATGCTGGTCAGATAGTTTTCGTTTTTCAGCAGGCGCACTTTCACCGTGGCGATATTGTCCTGGTATTGCGTGACCATGGCTTGCTCGCGCGTCAGGCGCGAAATGCGCACGTTGCCGATCGGATCGTCCGATGGCAGCTGGATGCGCAAGCCCGAAGCCATCTGCTGGGTCAGGTAATTGATGCGCTCTTGATTTTGCTGAAGAGAAATATTAATCAGTGATTGGTACTGGCTGCTGGCGACACGCATGATCTTCTCCTTAACCCATCATTTGCAAAGTGGCATCAAACAAGGTATTCGCCACGGAAATGACTTTCATGTTTGCCTGGTACATATTCTGGAATTCGACGAGGTTCATCGCTTCCTCGTCCTTGTTCACGCCGCTGGTCGACTTCCAGTCGTCGATGGCTTGCGCGCGCACCGTGTTGGAAGTCTTCAGCAGGGCCTGGTTCTGCTGGCTGTAGATGGCCAGCTTGCCGACGAGCTGCGTGTCCGCATCGCTCAACAGGACCGGACCCACCCAGCTGACGTTGATCGGTTGATTCTTGATATCGATCAATTTCTGCAAGTTGCCGCTATCACCGGCCGCGCCTGTCAACGACAGGGCCAGGTCCTTGGCGTTGAAGCCGGGGGTAATGCTCAGCTTGCCATTCGCGTAGGCCAGTAGGGGACCGCCGGACGTGCCAGCCATGGTCTTGCCCAGGGCCAGTTGCGCGTTGACCTTGCTGGTCAGCTGGGTCGCCATGTCTTGCAGCGACTGCTGCAGCGGTTTCAGGGTATTTTTCTCGAATTCGCCCAGGCCACCCATCTGGCCGCCGATGGCGACCAGATCGAGGTTGTACGACGACTTGGCGAAATCGAGTGTCAGGGTTTGGTCGCCCGTGTTCGTCATGCTGCTGGTCAAGGTGCCGGCCAGGCTGCCGATGACCAGCGGCTGGCCCGACTTCAGCGCGATATTGCGCGAGCCGTCCGGCTGGTCGAGGACGTCGATGCCCATTTGCGAGGCCAGGCCGTCGATCAGCTGGTCGCGCGCATCCATCAGCGAGGACACGTTCGTGCCCGAGGCCGTGGCCGTGCTGATGCGCTGGTTCAGCGCGGCGATATTGGCCAGGGTGGTATTGGCTTGCGGCACGATCGCTGCGCGTTGCTGTTGCAACGACAGCAATTGGTTGCCCATCACGGTGCTGATGCTGTTGAAGCGCTGCGCCATGGAGTCGGCGGAGGTGATGATCTGCTGGCGCAGCGGTGTCGACGTCGGGTCGACGGCCGAGGCGTTGAGGGCGGCGAAAAAGCCGTCGATGCCGTTGCTGATGCTGGAAGCATCGTCGCCCATCACGCGCTCGAGCTGGGTCAGGTAAGGCTGGGTCTGCGAACGGGCGCCCTGGTCGGACGCGGCGCGCCACATTTGCTGGCTTTTATATGCATCGGCAAAGCGCAGCAAGGCGGACACTTCCACGCCATTGCCGGCCGAGCGTACGCCGGCGGTGGCGCCCAGCGATGACAGCAACACACCCTGGCGCGTGTAGCCCGCCGTTTGCAGGTTGGCGATGTTCTGGCTGGCCGCATTGAGTGCGGCCTGGGCGGCGATGCTGCCTGACAATGCATTGCTGATGATGCTCATTGGGCAAGTTTCTTTCGTGAAGAGTGTGGCGCGTGCGGGTGGGCAAGCATTGAATCGTTGTTACCTTGTACAGGCGACGCTTCAGACGGATTTATTAAGCGGTGCCGCAATATTGTCGGTATTGACAGTGCTTTTGGCGGCCACGGGGGCGCCGGCCGCCGGCAGCAGCTGGCGCAGGATGGCGTCGGCGATGCCGAAGGCGCGCTGGCCGGCCATCTTGTCGGCCACCAGGTTGTCGGCCATTTCCAGCATGTCGCTGTTGATGGGGTCCTTGAAGACGCTGTCTTCGCCCGCCATCTCGCGCGTGCCCGAACGCATCTGGCGCAGCATGTGCGAGATGAAGAACGCTTCGAACTTGACGGCCGCCTCGGTGGCCTTGGCCGCATAGCGCGGGTCGGCCGGCGTGGCGGCCGCAGGGGAGCGGTCGTCGAGCGCCGAGGGCAGGGCGCTGCTGCTGTCGTTGATATTCATCATATGACCACCAGTTCGCCTTCGATGGCGCCAGCCTGGTCGAGGGCTTGTAAAATTGCCATGATGTCATCGGGCGACGCGCCCAGGCTGTTGACCACGTCGATGATCGATTGCAGCTTGGCGCCGGCCGGCCATTTGAACATATTGCCGTTGCCCTGGTCGACGGACACCTTCGATTGCGGCGTGACGGTGGTCTGGCCGCGGCCGAACGGCGCCGGCTGGCTGACGGCCGAGCTTTCAGAAATGACGACCTTGAGCGAGCCGTGCGTGACGGCGGCCGCCTTCACGCGCAAGCCTTCGGCGATGACGACGGTGCCCGTGCGCGAATTGAAGACCACTTTCGGCGTATCGACGCCGACGTCGACGCTCAAGGCTTCCAGCTTGGCCATGAAGGCCACGCGCTGGGTCGGGTTTTCCGGCGCCAGCACTTCCACGCTGGTGGCGTCGCGCGTGGTGGCGACGGCGCCAAAGCGGCGGTTGACGGCTTCGACGATATTGATGGCCGTCTCGAAATGCGGGTGGCGCAAGTTCAGGGTGACGGTCGGCTTGGTCGAGAAATCGCTGAGGATCTCGCGCTCGATGTTGGCGCCGTTGGGAATGCGGCCCGAGGTGGGCGTGTTGACGGTGACGGACGAGCCGCTCTTGCCGGTGGCGTTCAGGCCGCCGACGACGACGTTGCCTTGCGCCAGCGCATACGTTTCATTGTCGGCTGCGCGCAATTGCGTCAGCAGCAGGGTGCCGCCGCGCAAGCTTTTCGCATCGCCCAGGGACGAGACGGTGACGTCGATGGCCTGGCCACGGCGGTATCCTGGTGGAAACACGGCGCTGACCATGACGGTGGCGACGTTCTTGCTTTTCGCTTCGGCGCCGTCCGGCATCTTCACGCCGAACTGCTTGAGCATGTTGACCACGGACTGGCTGGAAAACTTCACCTGGGTGGTGTCGCCGCTGCCGTTCAGGCCCACGACGAGGCCGTAGCCGACCAGCGGGTTGTCGCGCACGCCCTCGATACTGACCAGGTTGCGCAGCACTTGCGCGGCGCTGGCGGGCAGGGCAAAGCCGGAGAGCGCGGCCAGCATGGCTGCCAGGGGCAGGGCGGAACGAAATTTCATGAGGTCACCTTAAAACGGCATCCATGGGCCGACGAAGAAACGCGTCAGCCAGCCTGGTGTATTGGCTTCGGCCAGGGTGCCCTGGCCGGAATAGGCGATCTGTGCATTGGCGATGCGCAAGGACGAGACCTGGTTGCTGGAATCGATGTCGGCCGCGCGCAGGTAGCCGCGCAGGCGCACGAATTCCTCGCCCTGGTTCAGGGTCAGGGTTTTCTCGCCCTGTACGCGCAGCAAGCCGTTCGGCAGGACTTCCTGCACGATCACGGTGATGGCGCCGGACAGCGCATTTTGCTGCGTGCTGGTCGAGTCGCCGGCGAAGTTGCGGTCGGCCGACAGGTCGACGCCCGTCTTGGGGAGGGTCTTGCCGAGGATATTGGCCGCCTTCACGCCGACGGACGAGCCCTTGTTGAACGAGGTGCCCGCCTTCTTGCTGGCCTGCGTGGTTTCCTGCAGCGCCACCGTGACGACGTCGCCGACGCGGAAGGCGCGGCTGTCCGAGATCAGGTCCAGGCTTGCGTCGGGATTGAACACGCCGCCGGCCACGCCGCCGCGCGCAGCGCTGCGCGGCGCCACGGGTAGCGGCGTGTCGGAAAAGCTCGGTGCCACCGGCGCGGCCGGCTGGCTGGCGCAACCGGCCATCAATACCAGCAGCATGGCTGCCGTGGCTTTCATGGCGACTGTCATCAGCGTGCCGCTTGCGCCAGGTATTGCAGCATATTGTCGGCGGCCGACAGCACCTTGGTGTTCATTTCATAGGTGCGCTGGGCAGCGATCATGTCGACCATCTCTTCGACCACCTGCACGTTCGAGCCTTCCAGCGCGAACTGCTTCAGCTTGCCCAGGGCGCCTTCGCCGGGACGGCCTTCCGTCGGCGTGCCGCTCGATGCCGTTTCCTGGAACAGGTTTTCACCGAGTGCCAGGAGGCCCGTCGGGTTGACGAAGCTGGAGAGGTTCAGCTGGCCCAGCTGGGTGCCGTTGACATTGCCCGGCACGGTGGCCGTGACCATGCCGTTTTCGCCGATGGTGATGGCCGTGGCGTTGTTCGGCACGGTGATCTGCGGCACCAGGGGCAGGCCCTGGGCGTTGACCATCACGCCGTTTTCATTGATGCCCAGCTGGCCGGCGCGCGTGTAGGCCGCTTCGCCGTTCGGGCGCAGCACCTGCAGGAAGCCGTTGCCGGTGATGGCGACGTCGAATTCGCGGCTCGTCGTTTGCAGGCTGCCGGTGGTAAACACCTTTTGCGTGCCGACCATGTGCGTGCCGTTACCCAGCTGTACGCCCGAAGGCGAGAGGGTGTTGTCGGCGCGCTGCGTGCCCGGCTGCTGCTCGACCTGGTAAAACAGGTCTTCGAAGACGACGCGGTCGCGCTTGAAACCGACGGTGTTGACGTTGGCCAGGTTATTCGCGATGGCTTGCAGTTTGGCATCTTGTGCCTGCACGCCGGTCTTGCTGATCCACATTGCTGGATTCATGTGTTGCTCCTAGTAATAGATTGGCGTGGGGCTCAGGCGCCCAGCAGGCGGTTGCCCGATTCCGTCATGGAATCGCTGGCCTTGAATACTTTCATCTGCATCTCGAAACTGCGGTTCAGGCTCATGGTGGCGACCATTTCCTCGACGGCCGAGACGTTGCTGCCTTCCAGGTGGCGGTCGCGGATGCGTACCGCCGGATCGGCCTGCAAGTCTTCGCCGCTGCGCGCCACGATCAGGCCCGCCTCGTTCTTGGTCAGCTCGCCCGCTTCGGCGTTGACCAGCTTGAGCTTGTCGACCGTCTGCATTTGCGCGGTGCCCGGCACCTGGATGGAAATCGTGCCATCGCTGCCGATCGACAGGCTGGTGTGCTCGGGAATCGTGATCGGGCCGCCTTCGCCCAGCACGGGCCGGCCATTGATGGTCAGCGCGCCCGTTTCATCGAGATCCATGGCGCCGGCGCGCGTGTAGGCTTCGCCGTTTTGCCACTGCACCGCAAGAAAGCCGGGGCCCGTGACGGCCACGTCGAGTTCGCGTCCCGTTTCCTTGATGGCGCCCGTGCGCGTGCCGACGGCGCTCGACTGCGTCTGCGTCATGTGACGGTCGTCGTAGCCATAGCCGTTTTGCAACGGCTGGGCAGTGGACACTTCCAGGTTGGCGCGAAAGCCGCCCGTCTCGATGTTGGCCAGGTTATTGGCGTGTACCTGCTGTGCCCGCAGGGCACGGTCGGCCCCGCTCATGGCGGTATAAATCAGCGCATCCATTGCTCTTTACCTTTGCGTATCGTGGATTACAGCGCTTGCATCAGCGATTGCAGCATGGCGTTCTCGGTCGAGATGACCTTCGAGTTCGCCTGGTAGTTACGCTGCGACGTCATCAGGCCCACCAGTTCGGAGGTGATGTCGACGTTCGACTGTTCCAGCGAGCTCGTCGTCAGTTTGCCGGCCATGCCGACGCCCGGACGGTCATACATGGCGGTACCGGACGTGGTCGAGGCGACCCAGCTGGTATCGTTGACGGCCGTCAATGCGCCTTCGTCGGGGAAGGTGGCCAGGGCGATCACGCCGATGCTTTGCTTCTGGCCGTTCGTGTATTTCGCCACGACGGAGCCGTCATCGGCCAGTTCCACGCCCGTGTAGGTGCCCGAGGCATAGCCGTCGGCACGGTCGGTCGAGGTGGTCGCTTCGCCGGCGAACTGGGTGGTGCCCGTGTAGTCGATGGCGATCGACAGCGGCGCGGCGCCTGCCGGCGTGCCCAGCGCCAGGTTGACCGGCGCGGTCAGGTTCAGCTTGCCGGAGGTATTGAAGGTCATGCTCGTCACCGTCCCCAGATCGGCGTTGTCGAGGGTGTAGTGCACGTCCACGCCCGTTGCCGTCTTGACGAAGTACTGGCCCACCGAGTGCTTGGCGCCCAGCGAATCGTAGACGATCGAGGACTTGGCGCTGTTGTAGCTCAATTCATTGGTCTTGTCGAAAGCCGGGGTCTTGATGGTCCATTCGGACGACATGTTGGCGGCATACGCCAGCTTGGTCGACGCCACGGCGGGAATCTGGCCCGTCGGAATGTTCATGTCGCCCATGGTGCCCAGGGTGGTGCTGCCCTTGACGGCGGCATAACCTTGCACCAGGCGGCCGTTCGAATCGATCAGCTTGCCTTCATTGCTGGCCGAAAAGATGCCGACGCGGCTGTAGGTCATGGTGTTTTGCGCATCGCGCGTGACGAAGTAGCCGCGGCCATCGATGGCCGCGTCGAGCGCGCGGCCCGTGTTCAGCACGCCGCCATTGAGCGACATGCTTTGCGTGATCGAGCCCACTTCCGTGCCCGTGGCGCGCGAACCGGCGTACATGGCCGAAAAGTTGGCGCGGCTGCTCTTGAAACCGTAGGTGCCGGCATTGGCGATATTGTTACTGGTGCTGTTCAACTGTTGGTTGATGGACTGGATACCGGACAGGGCGATGTCGAAACTCATGTTGACTTCCTTTAGTGAAGGACGAGATTAGTGTGCAGGAAACGAAGGGGCGAGCGGATCAGGCCGTCTTGCCGTTAAAGCCGGTGATCGCGCCAGGGTTGACTTCGCCCAGGTTCGACACGCTCAAAATCATGCTGCCGCTGGACGACAGGCGCACGCTGTTGAGCTTGCCTGCAATGTCGACCGTTGGTTTTTCAGCGCCGCTGGTACTGACCGTCATGCTGTAGGTGCCGGCAGGCAAGCCCAAGGCCACGGGATCGATGGTGAACGGCACCGTGCCGGGCGCCTTGGCGCCCAGTTCGATCTTGTATTCCTTGTCGTCCAGCCCTTTCAGGGTCACGGTGGTCTTGGTGGTGCTGGCGGCCAGCGCGATGGTGCCGCTGACCTTGCTCTTGTCGAGCTGGACCGTTTCGGTGTTGACCATGACTTCCGAGCCCACTTGCGCGCCCAGGGCCAGCACTTGCATCGATTGCAGCACGCTGGCATTGGCGCTGGTCAGCGCCGACAGGTTTTGCATCGCTTCCGTCTGCGCCTGCTGCGTCAATTGATTGACGAACTGGCTCGGATCGGTCGGCGCGAGGGGATCCTGGTTCTTGATCTGCGCGACCAGCAACTTGGTGAACATATCCTGGGTGGCATTGCTTTGCGACTTGACGGCATTGCTGTTGCTATTGCTGCCGCTGGTGTTATTTGTAAAGAGGTTGGTTTCCATGGATTATGCTTCACCTAATTTGAGGAGCGATTGCTGCATCGACTTGATGCGGCCCAGAACTTCGACATTTGTTTCAAACGCGCGCGACGCCGACATCATGTCGGTCATCTCGGCAACCTGATTGACGTTGGGATAGAACACCATGCCATCGGCATTGGCCATCGGGTGGCCCGGTTCATAGACCTTGCGCAGCGGCTCATCGCTTTGCACCACGTCGAGGACCTGTACTCTTCCACCGGCGCCGCTGGCGCCAGGGCCGTCCATCACGGCCGCAAACACGGGCTTGCGCGCGCGGTAGGTTTCGCCTTCGGAACCGGCAACGGAATCGGCATTGGCCAGGTTGCTGGCGATGGTATTGAGGCGCACGGTTTGCGCCGCCATCGCCGAACCGGCGATCTTGGAAATGTCCTGGAAGCTCATGCTGATCCTTATTGTCCGGAAATGGCCTTGGACAGACCCTTCAGTTTCATGTTGACGAAAGTGAGGCTGGTCTGGAAGTCGGTGGCATTCTGCGAGAACGCCGCCTGCTCGACGCCGATTTCGACGGTGTTGCCGTCGCGGCTAGGGTGGTAGGGGACGCGGTACAGGGCGCTGGCATCGTCATCGGTCGACAGCAGGCCCGCCTCGTTGTCCTGCAACTGCTGCAGGGCGCTGCCGAAATCCATGTCCATGGCCTGGAAGCCGGGCGTGTTTTCATTGGCGATGTTGGCGGCCAGTACGCGTGTACGGTCGGCACGCAGCGCGAGTGCATCGGCGTGCACGCCCAGCGCATCCTTGAAATTAATCCCCATGGTCATCCTTTGTGTTGAATTCGATCGTGCTTTTTGCGGTTCGGGCCAGAAAATAGGTGGTGCAGAGGTAAAATCCCAGCCTGGTCATGTTGACGCATGGTAAGGTCATGCCGCTTCAGTATCTTTGATTAAGGTTAGCAATGATTTACTTTGAGAACTATTCCGTGATGTGGAACAAGGCGCAATGTCGTCACATACTGCTTCCGGGCCTCTTTTTACTGACCAGCCTATATAGTAGTGCAGGATGCGCAGAATTGCCAGCCGACAATATATTTTCGCGTGTGGAACAATTGGCGCGCGAGCAATTGGTGCAGCAAGCAACCTCGGCGGGACTGCTGGAACCGCAGTTTCAAGTGGCCGTGGTAAAAAGCACGCGCCCCGTGCCGGCGTGCGCGGCGCCCGTCGCGCTGGAAACGGCGGACAGCCGTTCGGCGCAGCGCATGCGCTTCGTGGCAGTGTGTCCTGGAAGCAACGGTTGGCGCTATGAAATGCTGGCGCGCGGCAGCATCACGGCCCAGGTCGCGGTGACGAGCGCCCCCGTGACGGCAAATACGCCGTTGCAGGCGGGCGACGTGACCCTGGCGCGGCGCGACGTGACGATGGTGCCGGACAGTATTTCCTCCTTGCCCGGCGCCGTTGGCCTGTCGAGCCGGCGCAGCTTGCGTGCCGGCGAAGTGCTGCGGCAAGGGCAACTGGCGTCGCCCGTGTTGATCAAGCGGGGCAGTGCGGTGAATATCGTGGCCCGCAAGGAGCAGGTGGAGGTGAGCATGTCCGGCGAAGCGCTGGATCCGGGCGCGCTGGGCGAGGTGATTCGCGTGCGCAACGCCACCAGCGGCACGGTAATACGTGCCAGGGTGGTCGATGCGGGCGTGGTGGAACCGGCCGAACTTCCCGGCCGTTAAGGAAACTACTCGGCGGCGGCCGTGCGCTGCAAACGCGTCGCCAACTGGGTCAGCTTGGCGGCATAGTTGGGGTCGGTGGCATAGCCGCCGCGCGCCAGGCCTTGCGCGAAAGCGCCCGCGTCGCTACCCGTGTTCAGGGCAGCGCGGTAGCGGGGATTGTCGAGCAATACTTGCGCATAGTCGCGGAAGGCGCTGGCCTGGTCCGGATAACTGCGGAAACGTTCCGTTTTCTTCAGGGCCGTGCCGCTGCCCGCCTCGTATTCGGTGGTGACATTGCTGGCCACGTCGCCTTGCCATTTGCCGCCGGCCTTGATGCCGAATAGATTATTCGTGTCCGCGCCCGTGCCCTGGCGCAGCGGACGCTGGCCCCAGCCCGATTCCAGCGCCGCGTGGGCGGCGACGATTTCCGGCGCCACGCCCAGGCGCGCGCCCGTTTCCTTCGTCCATGGCTTGATCGAGGCGAGGAATTGTTGCTGCGTTTCGCCGATCTCGCCACCCTGATTGATGCTGCCCAGCACATTGACGGGCTGGCTCTGATCCAGGTAGGCGCGGCCTTGCGGGTTCAGGCTGGTGGCGTTGCCGCCGCCCTGTTCGATGAAGCGGGCCACTTCGCCCTGTACTTGCCGGAACACGCTGCTGAAACTGCCGGCGCCTGCCGTGGCAGGGGTGGCGTGCATATTGCTTTGCACGGCATTCGTCGCCATCGTCGACGGCGTGGCGGCCATGGCGCCCATCTGTGAAAAATCAGCCTGGCGCATACGTATCTTCCTCGCCATGCAGCACGCGCTGCATGATGCTGTACTGCTCTGTTAATAAATCGCTGTTGCGGGCATTCAGGCGCTTGCATTCGAGCACCATCTGCTCGAGCGCAGCCCAGTCGCGCTCGGCGGTGGTGCGCGCGTCATCTTGCAACAACGCAAACAATTGCGGCATATCGCCTTGCGGGCCCAGCAGGGCAGTGACGAGGCTGACCCGTTGGCGGCGGCGCGCATCGAGGGGCTCGACGGCGGCGATCACCTGGTCGGCCAGTGCCGTCAATTGCGCGCTTTGATGGTGCAAGGTCGCCTGGAATTGCTCTTCCAGCACGGTTTGCAGGGCGGCATAGCCGATGCTGTCGTCTTTCATGCCTTGCAGTACGCGGCGCACGGCTTCCTGGCGCGTGATGCCCTTGCGCGGCGCGGTCACGATTCGCCGCCGTGGAAACGCTGGATCAAGCCTGCCAGTTTCGACGGATCGAACGGCAATTCGCCCTTGGCCAGCGCATCGCGCAGCATGGCCACGCGCTCATGGTCGATTTCAGGCATGGCGCGCAGGGCGGCCATGGCCGGTTGCAGCACGGCCGATTGCAGTTCCGCCCCGGCCGACGAGCCGCCCATGGCGCCGGCGGCGCCCGCGTTCTCGGCGATCGCCTCGGCCGGCGCGACGGCGCTGCTGCGTACGGCAGCACCGGTATTGCCGGAGGAGATTTTCATACGTTGTCCCTTGCCCTTAATTTGCATGCTCATCCCGCTCCTTCTTTGCGGGCAAGCCCAGTTTCTCGCGCAGGCGCTGCAAGGTGCCCGAGTCCGGTTCGCCCACTTGCAATTCTTCGCCCTGCGGCTTTTGTCCGGCCATGCCGAACATGGCGGCGATGCTGTCAGCCTGGCCACGCGTCAATATTAACAGTTCGATGCGGCGGTTGATGCCGGCGCTGGCGTTTTTTACGTCCAGCGGCGCGCGGTCGGCCATGCCGACCACTTGCAGCACGCTGTCCGGACTCATGCTGCCGATCAACAATTGCGCGCGCGCCGACATGGCGCGGTTGGCCGACAGGGTCCAGTTCGAAAAGCCTTCATAGCCGGTATTGGCGTATTGCATCGAGTCGGTGTGGCCGACGATCAGCATCTGGTTATCCATTTGCGCAAACACGGGGCCCATCTGGCGCAGCAGCTTGCGGAAACGGTCGGTCGGCACGGCGCTGCCGCGCACGAACATGCCTTGCTTGTCCGTGTCGTGCAGCATGACGCGCAAGCCGTACGGCGTGATCACGGATTGCAAATTGCTCTTCAATCCCGCTTCATCGCTGAGCTTATCGAGCGCGCGCGACAGGCTCAGCAGGTCTTCCGGCGACTGGTAGCTGACCTTGGTCTGGTTTTGCGGCGCGGCGCCAGCCTTGCCGTCCTGCATCTGCTTGCCTTCCGTGCGCGTGTCGCCCGTGCCCTTGCGGGGCATGGGGAAGCGCTCGATCAGGCTGCCGCGCGGGCCGCCTTTCTGTTCCGGCATGACGCCCTGGCCTTCGCCCTGGCGGCTGCCTGCCGACGCATCCATCATGATTTCCTTCATCGCCTGCTGCTCGCGCGCGGCCATCAGCCACAGCACGAGGAAGAGCGACAGCAGGGCCAGGCAAAAGTCGGCGAACGCTACTTTCCAGGCGCCGCCATGGCCATCGTCGTCGTGCTTGCGGCCGGCACGCTTGATGATGGCCTGTTCATGTTTTTCATGCGGCTTTAGCACGGCGGCCTCCCCGGCCTTGGCCTTGCTCTTGTTCGGCGCCGCCATCTTCCAGCGCATTGATCCAGCTTTCCAGCTGGGCGAAGCTAGGCTTGATGTTCAGCTGCACCAGGCGGCGGCCCGCATCGATGGCCAGCAGGGGCGGTTTGCCCGCCACGTGCGTGACCAGCACGACCTTCACGCATTCCATGGTCGAGCCTTCCTCGCCCACCAACTGTTTCATCATGTTGCACATCGGATCGAGCACGCCGTAGCAGAAGAAGATGCCGATGAAGGTACCGACCATGGCGGCGCCCACCTTTTCCGAGATTTCCGCCGCATCGGCGCCGTCGGCCACGGAATTCATGGCCATCACGATGCCCAGAACGGCGGCCAGGATACCGAAACCGGGCATGGCTTCGGCGATCTTGTGCAAGGATTTCGACGGTTGCAGCAATTCGTCGTGAATGGCTTCCAGTTCCTGCTCCAGCACGCCTTCCAGCTCATGCGCGTTGATCTTGCCCATCGCCATCAAACGGAAGTTGTCGACGATGAAGGCGAGCAGCTTCGGCTCTTCCAGCACCAGCGGATAGCGCTGGAACAGGGCGCTTTCGCGCGGCGCCTCGACGTGGGCGTCGAGCGCCTTCAGGCCGCCGGCGGCCGTTTGCAGCAGTTCATACATCAGCAGCAGCAACTGGCGCTGGAATTCCGAGCCTTGTTTCTTGTGCGTGACGATCTTGCGCATCTGGTGCAGCATTTCACCGAGTACATGCTTGGGGTTGCCCAGCACCAGGGCGCCGACGGCGGCGCCGATGATGATGATCAACTCGACCGGTTGCCAGATCGCGTGGACGGTGCCGCCCATCAGGGCGAAGCCTCCGAATACACACCCCATCACGATTAAGATACCGATAATTACCATGTCAACTGCCTTTCTGCGTCATTGTGCTGCGTCAATTTGATGGATAGTGCTGAAACTTATGCGTCTTGCAGCATGGTTTTCATCTTGCCCAGCGCCGTCTTGTTCAACTGGCAGACGCGGGCGTCGCTCAGGTCTAGCACGGCGGCAATTTCTTTATAGCTCAGTTCGAATTCGTAATACATCTGGATCACGCGCTGTTCCCGTTCGTCCAGCGTGCGCAGCGCCTGTTCCAGGCTGCGCCGCACCATCAATTGCTCTTCCGGGCTCGGTGCGCTGTCGGCTTGTCCCAGGCTTTCCTGCAGCACTTCATCAAAACTGGCGATCAGCTCGGCGTTTTCCGCCAGCTGGTACTCCTGGAAGGCTTCCGGCGTCAGCTTCAGGGCAGCCATGATTTCCGCTTCCAGCGGCTCGCGCCCCAGGCGCCGGGTCAGGGCGCGCACGCTGTCGCGCAGGCGGTGGCTTTCCTGGCGCACGGCGCGCGGACGCCAGTCCTGGCGCCGCAATTCATCGAGGATGGCGCCGCGGATGCGCAGGCTGGCATAGCTGCCGAACGACTGGTCCGGCACGCCGTAGCGGCGCAAGGCTTCGAGCAAGCCCATCAGGCCGATCTGTTCCATGTCGTCGCGGTCGATGGCGCCCGACACCTGCGAATTGAGCTGGCGCACGATGCGTTTCACCAAAGGGGAGTACGCCACCAGATGTTGTTGTTCTTCGGCAACACTGAGCACTGCCGCGCAAGCGCTGGCGGCGGCATATTCGCCGGCGCCATACGCTTCCTGGTATTGCTCTACATAGGCCAAGGGATCTCCCACTAGGTCGGCTGGCGTGTTGGCTTATTCAATGATCAGCTTGCCGACCATGACTTCGGTGAACGGTTTTTCCATCTGTTCGCGTTCATAGCTGACATTGAAGGCCTTGTTGATCTGTTCGGCAAATTGCTCCACCGTCATCGTCTGTGCCTTGTCCATCGGGAAACTCGACAGGGTGCTGACGGCGATCGAACGCATCAGCGGCAAGTGGTCCTTGGTCAGCTTTTCCTTTTCCTCGGTGGTGGCGATCACCAGGTCGGCCGACAGGTAATGCGTTTCGCCTTCGCCGGGGCCGCGCCGCAGCATCACGATGACCTTGTCCAGCGTGAGGAACTTGCGCGCCTTCTTGCCCGTGGCCGGCGGCGGGGTCTTGGCTTCGGCCACCTCGGCATGGCCGGCAACCGGCTTGGCCAGGTACCACATGGCGCCGCCAGCGGCGCCGGCGGCCAGCACGGCCACGGCGACAAAGCCGCCTATCAGTTTCATTTTCATATTCATCAGGCAGTCTCTCGCTCATGCATGGCGTAAGTGGTACCGGCAGGGCTGCCGTCGGACAGGGCGCGTCCCGGTTCCGCGTCGTCGTTCTGGCGGCCCGGTTGACGCTGGCCGCGCGCATCGCCTTCGGCAAACGCCTGGGCGGCGGGGCTGCGCGGGGTGGCGCTGATATTCACGGCCACCTCGGTGTACTGGCGCTGCGCCAGGTCGCTGCGCATGTTTTCGCCGATGCCTTGCAGCTGGCGCAACACTTCCGAGTTCGACGCCGTGACGTTCACCTGCAGCGCGCCAGCCGTGTGGCGGATGGAAATTTCAATGCGGCCCAGCATGGGCGGGTCGAGGCGGATCGTCGCGTGTTCGCTGTTGCGGCCGATCTGCGTCTGCAGGCGTTCGCCGAGTGCTTCGCGCAGCGGTTCCTGCCATTGCTGGGCAGGGCCGTTGAGTTTGATGGTGTCGCCGGACGGAGCCGCCGTGGCCGTATTGCCGACTGCGCCCGTCAAGCCCAGGTTGGGCGTGGCGGGGGCCGGCGTCGCGGCGCCGCGTTCGCCTTCGCGCGCGGCAGGGGCGGCGGCGGCGGCGGCCGTCACGGGAGCGCCCTGTTGCAGCAGCGCTTCGAACGGCTGTGCCGGCGCGCTGCCCTTGGCGGCGGTCGCCGGGTTGGCGGCGGCCAGCGGTTCGCGCGTGTCGCGCCCTGGCGCTGGCGCCATTGCCGGCGCGGAGAGGGTGACGGCAGCGGGATGCAGGCTGATGTTGAGTGCCGGGTTGGCTTGCGCCGCACTCGCCTGCACCAGTGTTTGTGCCTGCGCTGCGGCGCGCGCCTCGGCTGCGGCCGCGTCCGTTGGCGGCAGCATCGTCACCGGCAAGCCGATGACGGGGGCGGCCATGGCCGGCAGGCTGCTGTCGGCCTGGCTGTCGCTGTCCTTGGCGGGAGCAGGCGCGGGTGCGCCGGCGTCGGCCGTTTCCACGGCTGTCACATCGAGCACCTGCGCAAACAGAGGCAGCGCGGAGGGCGCTGTCCCGCTGCTGCCATAACTAGGCGTACCGGGCAAGGCAGCGGCCTGTGCCGGCGCTGGCGCCGGTGCGGATGCAGCGGAGGCTGCCGGTGCCGGAGCGGCCGGCGCCGTGTTGAAGTTCATGATCATGCTTGATTCCCGTCCGAGTCGTATTCGCCGAGCGCGGCGTAGGCGACCCAACCTTCCTTATTTGCCTGTAATGCACCCAGGTGTAATCCCAGGCGTTCTTTTTCCTCAGAGCAAATTTTAACCGCTTGCGCGTGAATTTTGCGCAATTGCAACAATTCTGTTTGTTCCAGCGCATTCCATGCGCCCCGTTCAGCCAGCAGCGGGATGTTTTTCGCCAGGCTGGCCGAGAGTTTTGCCATCGCCTCCCAGTCCGGCTGCGCGATGGCCGCGCTCAATTGCTGGCTCAGCTGCTGCAGCGCGGCGCGCCTAGGCATTGTTGGCCTGGACGCCCACCCAGCCGCGCTTGATGGTGGTCATCAAGGTCGTCACTTCGTCGATCAGGGTCGGGTCGAGCTTGATGCCGGCCGTGTACAGGCGGGCCACGCAATAGTCGTACAGGCGCGCCAGGTTGACCACCACTTCGCCGCCATTGTCGAAATCGAGCGAACTCGACAGACCGTTGATGATCTGCGTGCATTTATCCAGGCTGATGGCCTTTTGTTCGTAGCGCTTGCCCACGATATGCCCGCGCGCGCGCGCCAGTTCTTCCAGCAGGCCGTCCGTCAGCACCAGTACCAGCTCGACCGGTGTGGCGCGGGCGGTCTGGGCATCCAGGTTGACGGCGTGGTAGTTGCCGTAAGCTTCATTGTTTAACATGATTGTATTCTCGCTATGTTAACTGTGGCGGCGCGGCAGGCGCATCCGCCTTAGGATTTATTGTTGCTAAACATGGCATCGAACATATCGGACGTCTTGCTCATTTGCTCCTGCATTACTTGCAGGCGTGAAAATTGATCGAGGAAACGTTTGTATGCCGTGTCATATTGGGCCGTGAGGCGCTCGCCGCTCTTGACCAGGCTTTTCTGCAGCTTGTCCGTGGCGGCCTGGCGCTGGGTGATCTGGCCCTTGGTGACATTGCTCCACTGGCCCAGTACCTTGTCCAGGCTGCCGAGCACGCCGGCCGGGGCGGACAGGCTGTTGTTGCCAAAAAGCTTGTCCAGGCCCGTCGGGTTGTCTGCCAGCTTGGCCGTCAGCTTGGCGGCGTTGAGGCTGATGGTGCCGTCGCGCTGGGCCGTAATGCCGTAGGACACGAGCGAGACGCCATTGACGTTCAGGCGCAGAGCATTGCCCATGCTGCTGCGCAGGGCGTTCAGGCCGGAATCATGGGCGAAGATGCCTGCGGCGATGTTCTTTTCCGGATTGCCGGGGCTGGCCAGGCCATCCATCAGGGTTTTCAGCTTGTTGTAGGCATCGACGAACGCCTGCACGTTGGCGGCGGTGCCGGAGTTGTCCGTGGCGACGGTCAGCGTGACGGGCGCTTCGGCGGCAGTCATGGCGCGCGTGAACGTGATTTTCACATCCTGCACGTTGGTGAATGTATTCGATGCCTGCGTGATGGCCGTGCCGCCAGGTTTGCCGCCCAGCCAGACGGTGGCGTCGTCAGCCTTGACGACTTCCTTGATGTTGGCCGGAGCGATCAGCGCGCCTTTCAGCGCGATATTGTCGACAGCGCTGGCGTCGAGCGTGGCGGCGTTGGCAATGCCCGTCGCATTCGACGTCAGTACCAGTTGCGCCTGGTTATTGATGGTCACGATGGAAGCCGTGACGCGCGAATTGTTCTTGCTGTTGCCGTTGATGGCGGCAGCGATTTCCTGCGGTGTCAGTGTGCCGTTGCCATCCTTGTCGGCGGCGGCCAGGTCGATGTCGAGCGTGTTGTCGCCCACGCCATCGCCGATTTTCACTTTCAGCGTACCCGTGCCATCGGCGGTATTGACGCTGCTCAAGCCGCCGTACGACATCTGGCTGGCCGTGGCCAGTTTTTCAACAAAAAAGGAATAGGTGCCCGGCGTCGCATTGATGCCGGCCGTGGCCGTGCCGTAACCGGCGGCCGGGAAGGTGGCGGACTGGCTCAGCACCGACTTGCTGCTGGTCATGGACGACATGGCGCTCTGGAAGGCCGAGATGGCCGACTTCAGGTTGCCCAGCGCCGTGCTGGTATTGCTGGCCAGCGTGTTTTGCGCCTGCAGGGCGGCCTTTTGCGCGGCGACAGCCTTGGTGGCCAGTTTTTCGGCCGTTGGGATCGGATCGTATTGCGGTGCAGTAATTACGCTTGCCATGCCAGACTCCTGAATAAAGGGATATACCGGTACAAGGCGACCCCCATTCCCGTTTTGTGAAGTTTTCCTGAAAGAAACTTACACAAACCTCATTTTACCTGCCCGCGGAACCAGAATTGCGTCGCCAGCTCGTCTTGCCGCTTGGCATCAACTCGGTGTTGCTCATTTGCAACATGCTTTTGCTTTTGCGTCAGCACCTGGTCCAGCACTTCGCGCTTGGCCCAGGCCGTATTGAGCGCGCGTTGCGAAACGGCCATGTTGGCTTCGTGCAAATGTAGGTCGGTACGGTGCTGGTCGGCCATCTGCATGACGGCTTGCTTGAAGTTGCCGCAGTTGACGGACAGGGCCAGGGGCAGGGCGCCGCTGGGGCCGCTATCCGTGTACAGGCCCGTCAAGCGCTCCAGGTTTTTCTGGTAGCGCTCGCGCACGGCCGTCTGCGCCGCCATTTCGCCTTGCAGGCGTTCCACTTCGGTGCTGCGCAGGCCGACCAGGGTGGTCAGGTTGCGGATGGTATGCGCGTCGCTCACGTATGCTCCTAGGCCATGATCTGTTCAAGTTGTTCGATGCACGGCCCCATCGGCGCCTCTTCCTTGGTGCCCTGGCACAGGAAGGCTTCGATGGGCGCGTGCAGCTGGACGGCGCGGTCGGTGATCGGGTCGGCGCCGGGCACGTAGGCGCCCAGCGGGATCAGGTCGCGCACGCGCGCATGGCGCGCCATCGACGCTTTCAGCGCGCGCGCCGCCTGCATGTGGGTGGGCGTGATCACCTGCGCCATGCAGCGGCTGATCGAGGCGGCGATGTCGATGGCGGGGTAGTGGCCCCGCTCGGCCAGTTCGCGCGTGAGCACGATGTGGCCGTCGAGAATCGCGCGCGCCGTGTCGACCACGGGATCCTGCTGGTCGTCGCCCTCGGCCAGCACCGTGTAGATGGCGCTCATGCTGCCTTCCGGGTGGGCGCCATTGCCGGCGCTTTCCACCAGTTGCGGCAAGTTCGAAAACACGGACGGCGGGTAGCCGCGCGTGGCCGGCGGCTCGCCCAGGGCCAGCGCCACTTCGCGCAAGGCCATCGCATAGCGCGTCAGCGAGTCGACCAGCAGCAGCACGTGCTTGCCCTGGTCGCGGTAATGGGCGGCGATCGAATGGCACAGTTCGGTGGCCATGATGCGCATCAACGGCGATTCATCGGCCGGGGCGATCACCAGCACGGCTTTTTTCAAGCCTTCGGCGCCGAGCGACTTTTCGACGAATTCGCGCACTTCGCGGCCCCGTTCGCCGATCAGGCCGACGACGACGACATCGGCCACCGTCTGGCGCGTGATCAGGCCCAGCAGCACGCTCTTGCCCACGCCGGAACCAGCCATCAGGCCCACGCGCTGGCCCTTGCCCAGGGTTAGCATGCTGTTGATCGCCCGCACGCCCACGTCCAGCGGTTCGACCACCGGTTGTTTCTTCAGGGGATTGATCTTCGGCGGCGTGACTTCCAGGATGTGTTCGCCGCCGAGGCGGCCCAGGTCGTCGATCGGCTCGCCCAGGCCATTCACCATGCGGCCCAGCCACGACGGGCCGATCTGCAGGCTGGCCTTGTCGGGCAAGGGCAGAACCCTGGCGCCGGTGGTCAGGCCCGTGGCCTTCTTGAACGGCATCAGGTAGGACAGTTTTTCGCGAAAACCCACGACTTGCGCATCGAGCCACTCGCCGCTCACAGTTTCAATTTGACAACGCTGGCCCGTGTGCAGGCGGCAGCCGGCGCTTTCCAGCAGCAGGCCGGAGGCGCCGACCAGGCGGCCGGTGGGTGTCGCGACCGGGATATCGCCGATCTCGAAACTGCGCAGCGTGTCGGCGATCATGCAGGCGCGCCCTGGTCTGCGTGTTCGGCGGCCAGCGCCAGGTGGCTGCTGACTTGTTCCATGCAGGCCGACAGGCGCTGATGGCAGCCCGCGTCGACTTCATTGTCGCCCGCCTTGATGCGGCATTCGCCCGCGTCGAGGCGCGCGTCGGCGATCAGGTTCCAGCGCTTGGCGCGCTTCGGATCGAGTTCGCTGATGCGTTTGAGTTCTTCCGGATTGAGGAAGACGTCGATTTCCTCGCGCGTGGGCGGCATCGAGGCCAGGGTCTCGTCGACCAGGGCCAGCAATTGCACCGGCTGCAGCGCCAGTTCCGCGCGGATCACCTGGCGCGCCACCTTGGCCACCAGGTCGACCACTTCCTTGCGCTGCGCTTCGCGGTAGTCGGCGCGCACTTTTTTCAGGTCGCGCAGGATGGCGTCGACGGGGCGCGCCAGGCGGTCCAGCGCCACCAGGGTTTCATTGCGGCCTTCTTCTCGGCCCTGCGCCATGCCGTCGTTGCGTCCGGTGTCGTAGCCGTCCTGCTGGCCTTGCACCAGGCCCACTTCGTAGCCGTCGCGCTGGCCCTGCTCAAAGCCTTCCGAGACGGATGCCTGCCACTGGCCGTCCGTGTCCTCGTTGGAGGCACGCTGGCCGGCGGCGATGAATTGCGACAGGGGCGGGAAACGATACGAGCGGAAGTGTTTCATTCGATCACCGCTTCGGCAAACAGTTGCACTTCGATCTCGCCCGCATCGGCGAGGCCCTTGACGGTGGCCATGATTTCCTGGCGCGTTTGTTCGATACGGCTCAAAGGTACGGGGCCGGAACGGCGCATCATGTCTTCGAAGCTCTGTGCCTGGCGGCGCGGCATGGTTTTCAGCACGGCGTCGCGGATCGACGGTTCCGCACCCTTGAGGGCGATGGCCCACTGTTCCATCGGCACGTCTTCCAGGATGCGCGTGAGCGTGACATCGCTCTGCGTGGCCAGGATCAGGAAGTCGTACATGCTCAGTTCGATTTCCGACACGACTTCCGGGTCGTGCGCGCGCAGCAGTTCGACCAGTGCGGCGCGGTTGCCCGGCATGCGGTTGAGAATCTCGGCCGCCTGGCGGATGCCTTCCACGCTGGTGCTTTGCGTGTCGAGCGTGCCCAGGCAGCGGCCCACCAGTTCGTCGAGCTCGACCAGCAGGTCGCGGTCGATCTCGTCCAGGCGCGCCAGGTTCAGCAAGACCAGGTCGCGGCCTTCGACGGGCAGGGCGTCGAGGATCTGGCCGGCCAGCGCGGGCGGCAAAAAGGCCAGGAACACGGCTTGCATCTGCACGTGTTCATTGACGATGTATTCGGCCAGCCATTTTGGCGAAGCCCACTGCAGGCGCGCCATCTTGGGGCGGATCGCATCGCCGTAGATGTTGTTCAGCACGCTATTTGCGATATCGCTGCCCAGCGCCATGTCCAGCGAACGCTTCAGGTAGCTGCGCGAGGCGCCGTGCACGCCGCTTTGCTGGCGGTAGTCGTCGAAGAAGGTCTGCATCGCCGTTTTCACGGACTCGACCTTGATGCCGCTCATGCGCGACATCACTTGCGTGACTTCCAGCAATTCTTCGCGCGACAGGCAGCGCAGCACGTTGGCCGCCTGTTCTTCGCCTATGCTCAGCAGCACGATGGCAGCCTGTTCCACGGGGTTCAGGCTGGCGCTTTCGTATTCGGCGCCGTCGGAGGGATTATTGTTGTTGAGTTCGGCCATTTTTCTGCATC
Source organism: Janthinobacterium sp. SUN211 (assembly GCF_030587315.1). Lineage (NCBI taxonomy): Bacteria > Pseudomonadati > Pseudomonadota > Betaproteobacteria > Burkholderiales > Oxalobacteraceae > Janthinobacterium > Janthinobacterium sp. SUN211. The sequence continues at coordinate 58,859 of NZ_JAPWIC010000001.1, forward strand.
CATTGTTTGACGACTTCGGCGACACGCTCGGGTTCTTTTTCAGCCAGCACTTTCAGGTGGTCGACCATCACGTCGACCGCCGAGCCAGGTGGCGGCAAGTCATAGTTTTCCAGTAGCGGCACGACCGGCATGCTGCCGCCGGCGGCTTCGCCTTCGAGCGCCAGCGGTGTGCCATTCACGCCCAGGGCAGGCGCGCCGGCAACGGCCGCGCCAGTCGCGCCGGCGGCGGCGCTGCCGCCCAGTGCCAGGGCAGGGTCGAGCTGTTTCAGTGCCGGCGGCGCCAGGCGCGTGGTCAGCAGGCGCAGCAGCGGACGCAGGATCAGGAAGTAGCCGAGGATGGCGCCCAGGGCGTACAGCAGCCAGCTGCTGAAATCGACGACGGTGTCGCGCTCTTCCCACCACTGCGCCACGGGCGGCTTGGCGGGGAAGGCCAGCGCCGTCAGGCTCAGGCTGTCGCCGCGCTGGGCGTTGATGCCCAGGCCGCTGTTGAGCATTTTTTCAATATTGCCCAGTTCGGCAGGAGTCCAGCCCGTTTTCGGGTTCGGTGCGGCGGCGCTGTTGAGGACCACGGCGACGCTGAGTTTTTCCAGGCGGCCACGGCTGCGCTTGATCTGCGTGATGCTGCGGTCGTAGGCGTACTGGCGCGTGGTGGCGTTCTTGCGGGCCGTGCCGTCGTCGGACGGCTTCGGCGCGCCGTCAGCGGGTGCGGCGCCTGCTGCGTCGGCCGGTGCCGGCACGGCAGCCGCCGGCGGACGGTTCGACAGGCTGCCAGGAATGCCGGCCACGGTGCGGTTGCGTTCCTGCTCTTCGCGCATCGCTTCGCTCGTCACTTTCGGGGCTTCGCCGTATTTTTCCAGCGTTTCGTCCACGCGGTCGTTGTTCACGGCGGCCGTCACGCTGAGCTTGAAGTTGTCTTCGCCGATGACGGGACCGAGCAAGCCCGTGACGTTGCGGCGGATTTCATCCTGGAAACGTTTCGCGCCTTCATTACCGGCGGCCGAGGCGTCGAAGCCGTCCGTCAGGTCGACGTGCGCGGACAGCAGGTTGCCGCCCTGGTCGACCAGGCTCACGCGCGTGGGCGCCAGGCTGGCGACGCTGCCGGCCACCATGTTGATGACGGCGGCGATCTGTTCCGGCGCCAGGGTGCGGCCCGGTTTCAGCGCCACGACGATCGAGGCGGACGATTTGTCGCCGTCGCTGGCGACGAACGATGTCGATTTCGCAATCGACAGATGGACGCGCGCCGAAGCGATCGCGTCCATCGTCATGATGCTTTGCGCCAGTTCGCCTTCCAGGCCGCGGCGGAAGCGCACGTCCTGCACGAATTGCGATACGCCCAGCGGGTCATTCTTGTCCATCAGTTCCAGGCCGGCCGGCAGTTGCGCCGTCACGCCTTTCGAGGCGAGCAGCATGCGCACCTTGCCCAGCATGGCGTCGGGCACCAGCACCTGGCCGCTGTCCGGATGCAGGCGGTAGGGGATGTGTTCGGCGTCCAGCGTGGCCATCATGTCCGTCACGGCCACTTTTTCGCGCGCGCCAAACACCGGCTTGTAGTTGGCCTGGTCGCGCCAGGCATACATGGTCACCATGGCGGTGATGCCGATGGCCAGCACGACGATGGGAACCAGGTTTTTCAGCAGGGCGGGCGGGATGGCGGGCTGGGCACCAAGGCGCCAGCGCGCAAATGCGGACTTCATGGGGGTAATCACTTGGGGTAACTTTCGCTGGGAGGCTGGGCGTGGATCAGGACGTGAAGATTACAGAGGCAGTTTGATGAGTTCGTCGACGGCGCCCATGACCTTGTTGCGCACTTGCATCAACATGGAGAAGGACAGGCTCGCTTCCTGGCTGGCCAGCATGGCGCCGACCATGTCGTCGCTCTTGCCGCTGTCGACGTCGCTCATTTTCTGCGCCGCCATGCGGTCATCGCCGTTGACCTTGCCGATGGCGTCTTTCATGCTTTGCGCAAAGGAGTAGCCGGATTGTTCCGGCGCGCCGAACTGGGCGGCGGGCGCGATGCTGGCGCCCAGGGCGCGCGCGTCATTGCTCAGTGCTGCCAGATCGGCCTTGATCAGACCTGCGAGTTCGTTGCTCATCGTGCCCTCTACTTTCAATATGCGGTGACGTATCAATCAGAAATTACTGGTGTTGCCATTCCGGCAGGCATGACATCCCACGCCATCTTGCCCGGCCCGCTTACAGGGCCCATCAGTTTTATCAGTTGCCACACCATCCGCTCAAGCAGATTCAAACAAACCCGGCAGACCTGCGCCGACGTGATTCACATGGCCATGACAACTAATAATTATCTGATAAAAGTTTCTTCTGGTGGCAATAAGCGGGACTGGAAACTGCCATGAAAACCGGAATCAGGTAAGCGGAATGGCGCACTGCAAATCTATATTTTGTCGCTATAAGCTTACCTCGCGGCAACTATAAAGTAAAGAGAGGATTGCCTCAAGGAATATTGATACATGGCAATATTTAGCTTTTTCATGTATTGTTCAGCACCGTAGTCATCCAGCATGCGATACGATGCGCAATCGTTTGCTTGCAGACCGGTACGCCAGGTCAAGATGATGCTGTATTTAATTTCGGGCGATCCGTATAATTTGTTCTGCCACCGCAATACCGACATGACCACTACATGACAATCCTTACCAAGACAGATCAAACTGTGCGCCATCAAGTCCTCGATTCCTGTCTGCTTGGACGTCCTGTCCATTTGCTGCATGTATTCGGCGCCCAGCTGCGCGACGACCTGGCCGTGGCCCTGCGCCAGCCGATGAGTCGCCGCTACTGGGGGAATTTCCAGATCGATGCCGTGACCTTGTCGCGCGTGGAAAACGAGGACAGCGTGAACCGCTGGCTGAGTTTCTCCACGCCGGCCAGCCAGACGGGCTTTGCCCTCGAACGGCAGATACTCTTGAGCGTGCTGAACTATCGCTATGGTAGTGCCGGCGCCAAGGGCGCGCTGCCCGATCCGGCGCAGGTGCGCGTGACGGCTACGGAAGAGCGCCTCGCTGTGGTGCTTGGACAACAGTTGGTGAACAGTTTGTTCTCCCGCGTCCACAAGAACCTGCAAACCCTGGGCAAAAGCAGCGACATCGACACCAGTGCCGAGGTCGCCGCACAGTCGGGCGTGCATCCGGCGCGCGGCAGCTGGATCGTCACGGTGGCGCTCAGCGACGTCGAGGCGGGGCAGAGCGGCCAGTTCTGGTTCTCGCTGGACAAGCGCCTGATGGCCGACGTGCTGCGCGGCTTGCTGCCAGAGCGCGCGCAGGCGAAGAAAGCCTTGCGCGGCAGCGTGCGTCCGCTCGCGTCGCGCCTGCAAGTGACCCTGGAAGGCCGGCTCGTCAGCAAACAGGTGCAGCTGGGCGCCTTGTTCGACTTGCGCGTGGGCGACGTGATTCCCGTTAGCCTCAGCCGTACCGACGTCATGCTCGACGACTCCCGTCTCTTTACAGCTGCTGTTTCCGAACACAAGGGCAAGCTCTGTTTAACCTCCTTTGAAGATGTCGAATAATATGAATATGACCGATACCAACCAGAGCGAAACCCTGCTGGAAGACCTGGGCGATGACATGATCATCGACCAGGGCGACGTGTCCGACGTGGCCAGCGGCCGCGCGCGGCGCGACATTCCGCAGATGATGCGCAAGATTCCCGTTACCCTGACCCTGGAAGTGGGCTCGGCCCGCATTTCGCTGGAAGAATTGATGGCCATCGGCCCGGAAAGCGTGATTGAACTCGACATGCTGGCCGGCGAACCGCTGGTGATCAAGGTCAACGGCACGCCGATCGGCCGTGCCGAAGTGGTGGTGGCCGGCGAGAACTATGGCCTGAAAGTCATCGACCTCGACGGCCTCAATCTCGACCTGATGACAGCATGAAGCTGGCGGTACCCGGCTTGAGCCGGCGCCGCGGCGCGCTGGCTGCCGCGCTGGCTGTTCCCGTTCTGATGCTGTGCTGCAACGCCGCTGGCGCGCAGGACCTGCTGTCCGGCGTGGTGCCGGGCGCGAAGACCGACCTGTCGGTGAAGATGCAGATCCTCGTCGTCATGACCCTGCTCGGGCTGCTGCCCGTGATGGTCATGATGATGACCAGCTTTACCCGCTTCGTCATCGTGCTGTCCCTGCTGCGCCAGGCCCTGGGCCTGCAGCAGGGCTTGCCCAACCGCATCGTCACGGGCATCGCCCTGATCCTCACCCTGCTGGTCATGCGCCCCATCGGCGACCAGGTGTGGAAGGAAGCGTTCGTGCCGTACGACCGCGACCAGATCGGCATGCAGGAAGCGCTGAAGATCGCCGAAGTGCCGATTTCGCGCTTCATGCTGGCGCAGACGAGCAAGGCCGCGCTGGCGCAGATCGCGCACCTGGCCGGCGAACCGTCGACCATGCGCCCGCAAGACCACAGTTTCACGGTCAAGCTGGCCGCGTTTGTGTTGTCCGAACTCAAGACGGCGTTCCAGATCGGGTGCATGCTGTTCATACCGTTCCTCATCATCGATCTGGTGGTGGCGTCCGTGCTGATGGCCATGGGCATGATGATGCTCTCGCCGCTGGTGATTTCGCTGCCGTTCAAGCTGCTGCTGTTCGTGCTCGTCGACGGCTGGACCCTGACCGTCAACACGCTTGTTACCAGCATACAGGGCTATTGATCCATGTTTACCCCTGAAGTCGCCGTCGACCTGATCATCGAAGCGCTGCACGTCGTGATGCTGCTGGTGGTGATCCTGGTCGTGCCCGGTTTGCTCATGGGCTTGCTGGTCGCGCTGGTGCAGGCGGCCACCTCGATCAATGAACAGACCATGAGTTTCCTGCCGCGCCTGCTGGTCACCCTGCTGGCCCTGATCCTGGCCGGCCGCTGGATGGCCGGTTACCTGATGGATTATTGCGTGTCCATTTTTCAGCGCGCCGCCACCCTGGTCGGATAGCGCCGCGCGCCATGGATCAGATTTTCAATCAGGTGCTGCCGTTTCTGCTGGCCGTGTGGTGGCCGTTCTGCCGCATCCTGGCCATGCTCAGCGCCTCGCCCGTGATCGGCGACGCCATGGTGCCCGTCCCCGTGCGGGTGCTGCTGTCGCTGGTGCTGGCGATCCTGATGCTGCCCGTGATGCAGGCGTCGGGCATCTCGCAGGACTTGCTGAAGATCGATCCGTTTTCCCTGCACGCCGCCGTCGCCACCCTGGAGCAGGCCATCATCGGCTTCGTCCTCGGCCTGGCCTTCCACTTCGCCATGTCCGTCATGTCGGTGCTCGGTTACCTGGTGTCGAGCCAGGTGGGCTTTTCCATGGCCGTCATGAACGACCCGCTCAATGGCACCTCGTCGGACGTGATCACGGGGATGCTCACCATCATGTGCATGATCGTGTTTTTCGCCATCGACGGCCACCTCGTGCTGACGGGCGTGATCGGCGCCAGTTTCACGGCCTGGCCCGTGGGGCAGGGCTACGGGCCGCTGCTGCTGCAGACGGTGGCGTATAACGTGGCGTGGATTTTCGCCGCCGCCATGCTGCTGGCCTTGCCCATCGTCTTTTCCACCATGGTGGTGCAGCTGGGCTTTGGCTTCCTGAACCGGGTGGCGCCGTCGCTGAACCTGTTTTCGCTGGGTTTTTCCATGATCACCGTGTTCGGCCTGCTGATGCTGGGGCAGATCGTGCGCTTTATCCCCGAGCACTACATCGCCATGACGAATCGCGTGCTGGAAATGATCGCCGAACAGATGCGGGTGGCCCATGGATAGCGCACGTGCCAACAAGCTACTGCGCAGTCCACTTCCGGGCATCCGTTCGCTGTACCTCCGTACAGCTGCGCTACTCAACTCGGCATTGAACTTGCTCGCTACGCTTGCAGGGCAGGTGCGGAAAGGTGTGGCCCATGGCGGATAGCAGCACGGGCGACAAGACAGAAAAGGCGTCACAGCAAAAGCTGAAGAAATCGCGCCAGGAAGGGCAGGTGGTGCGTTCGCGCGACCTGTCGACGGCGCTGGGCATCCTGATCAGCATGAAGGTTTTCATTTACCTGCTGCCAAGCTATCTGCTGAGCTTTCGCGAGCTGTTCGCCATGGCTTTCATGCCGCTCGACAGCAAGGGCGCGCTGGAAAATGCCATGTCGATGGCGTTTACGACGTCGGTGGGCTTGCTGATCAAGATGATCGTGCCGCTGTTTTGCGTGCCCCTGTTCGTCGTGCTCGGCTCCTTGATCCCTGGCGGCTGGGTCATCAGCACGAAGAACTGGATGCCGAAGATGGAGCGCCTGAGCCCGGCCAAGAACCTGGGCCGTCTGTTTGCGCCCAAACATGCTTTTGAATTCGGCCTGTCCATCGCCAAGGCCGCCGTGCTGGGCATGGTGCTCGTGCATGTGAGCCGCTCCAGCCTGACGCAATACGTGGATTTGCAACACCGGCCCCTGCAGCAGGCCATGCTCGACGGCTCGGCGCTGATGCTCGACGGCTTGATGGCGCTCATTTCCGTCTTTGTCCTGTTTGCCATCATCGATGTGCCGGCGCAGGCGTTCTTCTTTGCCCGCAACCAGCGCATGAGCAAGCAGGATGTCAAGGAAGAACATAAAAGCAGCGAAGGGCGTCCCGAAGTGCGCCAGCGCATCCGCCAGCTGCAGCAGCAGATCGGCCGGCGCAGCGTGCGCAAGACCGTGCCCGACGCCGATGTGGTGATCGTCAATCCCGAGCATTACGCCGTTGCATTGAAGTATGACCAGGACCGCGCCGAGGCGCCGTTTGTCGTTGCCAAGGGCGTCGACGAGATGGCGCTGTATATCCGGCAAGTGGCGAAGGAACACGATATTGAAACGCTGGAGTTGCCGCCGCTGGCGCGCGCCATCTACAACACCAGCCAGGTGCAGCAGCAGATTCCCGTGCAGCTGTACCAGGCCGTGTCGCAGGTGCTCAACTACATCCTGCAGCTGAAAGCATTCCGTTCTGGGCAGCGCGCTGCCCAGCCCCCATTTCCCACCGAGGTGGTCGTGCCATCTCATTTGAGCGAGGTAGTACCTTCATGAATTTCCTGAACCGGTTGGTTGCCGAAATGCGCCGCCACAAGTTCGCCACGCCGCTGTTCCTGCTGGTGATCCTGGCAATGATCATCCTGCCGCTGCCGCCGGTGCTGCTCGATATCTTGTTCACTTTCAATATCGTGCTGGCACTGATCGTCATCCTCGTCAGCGTGTCGGCCAAGCGGCCGCTCGATTTCTCCGTCTTCCCGACGGTGATCCTGGCCACCACCATGCTCAGGCTGACACTGAACGTGGCATCGACGCGCGTGGTGCTGCTGCACGGCCACACGGGCGCGGATGCGGCCGGTAAGGTGATCGAGGCGTTTGGTAACGTCGTGATCGGCGGCAACTTCGTCGTCGGTATCGTGGTCTTCGTGATCTTGATGATTATCAACTTCGCCGTCGTCACCAAGGGCGCCGAGCGTATCTCGGAAGTGTCCGCGCGCTTTACCCTCGATGCCTTGCCGGGCAAGCAGATGGCCATCGATGCCGACCTGAACGCCGGCCTGATCAACCAGGAAAAAGCCCAGATCCGCCGCAAGGACGTGGCCGCCGAAGCGGATTTCTACGGCGCCATGGACGGCGCGTCGAAGTTCGTGCGCGGCGATGCCGTCGCCAGTATCCTGATTTTGATCATCAACATGGTGGGCGGCGTGGCCATCGGCTCGCTGATGCACGACCTGTCGTTCGGCGACGCTTTCCGTCAGTACGCACTGCTGACCATCGGCGATGGCCTGGTGGCGCAGATTCCGGCGCTGCTGCTGTCGGCTGCGGCCGCCATCCTGGTGACCCGCATCAGCGATTCGGGCGACTTCGAACAGCAAGTGGCAGGCCAGGTGCTGACGTCGCCGACGGTGATTTACAGCGCGGCCGGCATGATGGTGGCGCTGGCCCTGATTCCGGGCATGCCGTGGTTCATGTTCATGACGTTTGCGGCCGTGCTGGCCTTCGTGGCCTGGCGTTTGACCAAGCGCGTGAAGGGGCCCGACGCGGCCGGCATGGCGGCCATCGAGGCAGCCTTGCGCGAGGAGCGCCCGGCCGAGCTGGAGTGGCAGCAACTGCCTGCCGTGCAGCCGATGATGGTGATGCTAGGCTATAAACTGGTCGGCATGGTTGATAAAACGCAAGGCGAACCGTTGAACAAGCGCGTCAAGGGCGTGCGCCAGAGCCTGTCTGAAGCGATGGGCTTGCTGTTGCCGAATATCGGCGTGCGCGACGACCTGGCCCTGAAGCCGTCGCAATACGCGATCGTGCTGTCGGGCACCGTGGTGGCGCAGGCGGAAGTGCAGGCCGACCGCCTGATGGCGATCCCGTCGCCGAACGTGTATGGCCAGCTGGACGGCATTCCCGGCATCGAGCCGGCCTACGGCATGCCCGTCACGTGGATCGAGCCAAGCGAGAAGGCGCATGCGCTGGGTCTCGGCTACCAGGTCATCGAGGCGCCCAGCGTGATCGCCACGCACTTGTCGAAGATGGTGCGCGAATACTTGCCGGAACTGTTCCGCCACGAAGACGTCTCGAACATGATGGAACGCCTGACGGCCCTGTCGCCCAAGCTCGCCGGCGCGCTGGACAAGGCGCTCACGCACACGCAGCTGCTGCGCGTGTTCCGCGTCTTGCTGGCGGAAAATGTGTCACTGAAGGATATCGTGCCCATCGCCACCACCTTGCTCGACAGTTCGGAAACGACCAAGGACCCGATCCTGCTGGCGGCCGAGGTGCGTTGCGCGCTGCGGCGCCAGATCGTCAGCGGCCTGTTCGGCCAGAAGATGGAAATGCAGGCGTTTAACCTGGGCGGCGAACTGGAAAACATGTTGCTCGGTTCGCTGAACCAGGCGCGCCAGGCGGGCAAGGTGACTTTGGATAACTATCCGATCGATCCGCACCTGCTGTCGCAGCTGCAAGTGAACATGCCGGTGGCGCGCGAGCAGATGAAGCAGCAGGCCACGCCGCCGCTGTTGTTGGTGCTGCCGCAGATCCGTCCGCTGCTGGCCCGCTATGCGCGCCTGTTCGCGCCGGGCCTGCATGTGCTGTCGTACAACGAAATCCCGGAAAACCGCGAAGTGAGCATCATCGGCACGGTGGGATAAAACGCTGGCATGAAAAGAAAAACGGCGCTGCGGGCGCCGTTTTTTTATGCTGTATCAATTCTGTTGCTTCAATCCTGCTCGTCGATGGGCGGCAGCAGGTCGTGCTCCTGGCCGTCGGCCAGCAGCAGCACGGTGCGGCCTTGCGCCGTTTCTTCTTCGTCGCCATAGTCGTAACCGAGCGGCGCCGCCACTTCCTTCGAGACGATGATGGTTTCCTCTTCGGCCGCGTCCGCGGGGGCCGCGGGCGCATCGGGATCGGCCGCCGCTTCCGCTTCCGGCTGCGTCAGCAGCAGCGCCACTTCGGCCATGGCGCGGAACAGGGCCAGCGACAGCGAGGCGGCGCCCGCCTGCATCGGGTAATTGCCGTGCACGCGCTGCGCGTGCAGCTGGCGGTTCAGGCGGCAGCGCACGACGCGCAGGCCGGCGCGCCGCACGGCGTCGGCGATCTCGGGCAGGGCCAGGCGCACATGGCGCAATGCAGCTTCCTCGTCGGCGGCCAGCTCCAGCAGCACGCCGTCGCCGGACGGTTCCATCTGGATCACCACCCGGCCGATGCCGATGATGATCAGTTCCACGCGCAGCGCCACCTTGCCGCGCCGCCGGGGCGTCGCATCGTCTTCCTCGTCGCTGGCCAGCACGCGCAGCAGCAGGCGCTGGCCGCCCCAGCCATACACGGCGAAGCGCCACGCTTCGCTATCGACCGTCAGTGGGGGGCGGGCGCCTTCGCGCAGCAGGGCTGGTTGCTGCTCGGCCATGAACAGGTTGCCCGGCACGTGCTGGCCGCGCGCCTGTTCCTGCAAGGCAGCATATTGCTCGCCATACGTCTTGACCATCACGCGCCACGAGGCGGCCAGCTGCGCCGCGTCGGGCGGCTGCCAGACCAGCTGGCGCGTGAAGAACAGTTGATTGACTTGCATGGCGCTGCTGTCGCGCGGTAGGGCGCCGCCCGTCCCATCGGCATTCGGCTTGATGAGGGACGCCAGGCTGTCCTGTCCCTGCTGTTGCAGCTGGGCGGGCAGGGTGCCGGCGTCGGGCGCGGGCGCCATGTAGGGGCCGATGGGCACCAGCGGCTGAACCACGCCCGGCACCATCGGCGTCGCGGGGCTGACGTCGAAACGCTGGGTAATCAGGGGAACCGGGTTGCCCGATGAAATGCGGTCTATCGCCATGCCACTGTGTCCAGATGAAAGTCTATAAGAGCCGGTGAATCAGGCGGTATCAGCCATCATGGCTGCAACAGGGACAGTATCATTTTCTGCATGCTCTGGCTTTGCTTGAGCATCGCCGTGCTCGCCTGCAGCAACATTTGTGCCGAGACCATGTTGGCGCTTTCCGCCGCGTAATCGACATCCATGATGCGGCCGATGGCGGCCTTGGTATTGGTGACCATGTTGGCCAAGTTGTTGTGCACGTGGTCGAGGCGGTTGGCCGCCGCGCCCAGGGCCGAGCGCACGCCGCCGACCTGGTCGAGCGCCGCCGCCAGCTGGTCGATCATGTTGTTGGCGCTGCCATTCGTGCCGATTTCGCTGCCGGCCGTGCCGCTGGCAGCAAAGTTGGCCGAAATGGCTTTCAGCAAGGTGTCCAGGCCGCCCATCTTGCCTGACACGTCGAACTGCATGGTTTCGCTGCTGCTGGCGCCGATCTGGAAGGTCATCGCCTCCGACAGGGTGCCCTTGCCGGCACTGCCGTTGCCCAGCAGCAAGCCGCCGCCGTAGGAAGTGTTGGTCATGACGTTGTACAGCTCGAGCCCCAGCGCATCGTATTCGGACTGCATGGCGTCGCGGTCGGTCTGGTTGGACGAAGCGTCGGCCGCCTGCGTGGCCAGGTCTTTCATGCGCACCAGCATGTCGGTGACTTCGCCAAACGCGCCTTCGGCCGTCTGCAGCATCGAGGTGCTGTTCTGCGTGTTGCGCATGGCCACCGTCATGCCGCTGACCTGGGCGCTGAGGCGCGTGGCGATCTGCAAGCCGGCGGCGTCGTCCATGGCCGAGTTGATGCGAAAGCCGGTGGACAGGCGCTGCATCGATGTCGCCAGCCGGCTTTGCGCACTGGCGGCGGCGCTTTGGGCGTACATTGCGGCGATATTGGTGTGAATGCTCAGCACAAGGCGGCTCCGGTGGGCGGTGAGGGTGAATCGGGTCTACCTTGTATAGGCGACTGCGCCGCCCGCATTGTTAAATCGAAAGGCAATATAGTCAAATAAATACGTTTCGCGCATAAAAAAAGCCAGACCGCAGTCTGGCTTGGCGTTGCTGGCCGCAAGCGGCCCGGCAAAGATTATTGCAGCAAGGACATGACCATCGAGGACATGCTGTTGCTTTGTTTCAGCATCGCGGTGCCGGCTTGCAGCAGCATTTGCGACGACGTCATGTTCGAGCTTTCGGTGGCGAAGTCAACGTCCATGATACGGCCGGTAGCGGCCTTGGTGTTGGTGGCGATGTTCGACAGGTTGCTGTTGACGTGGTCGAGGCGGTTGGCGGCGGCGCCCAGGGAGGAGCGGATCGTGCCGACATTGTCGATGGCATTTTTCAGCAGGTCGATCGTGGCGTTTGCCGTGCCGGTCAGTTCCGTGCCGACGCCGGCGCTGGCTGCCTTGAAGTTGTTGGCGGACAGGCCTTTCAGCGCGCCGTCCAGCGTGACCATGCCTGCTTGCACGGTGAAGTCCATGGTTTCCGACTTGGCGGCGCCGATCTGGAAGGTCATCTTGGCTTCCGACAGGGTGCCCGTGCCGGTCGTGCCGGCGCCCAGCAGATTCTGGCCGCCGAACGTGGTATTGGTCATCACGTTGTACAGTTCCAGGCCCAGTGCGTCGTATTCGGCTTGCATGGCGGTCTTGTCGGCCGTGTTCGACGAAGCATCGGCAGCTTGCGTGGCCAGATCTTTCATGCGCACCAGCATGTTGGTGACTTCACCGAACGCGCCTTCAGCCGTTTGCAGCATCGAGGTGCTGTTTTGCGTGTTGCTCATGGCGACCGTCATGCCGCTGGTCTGTGCTTTCAGGCGGGTAGCGATCTGCAGGCCGGCAGCGTCGTCCATTGCCGAGTTGATGCGGTAGCCGGTCGACAGGCGGGTCATCGAGGTCGACAGTTGCGATTGGGTCTTGGCGATCGAGTTCTGTGCGGACAGCGATGCGTTGTTGGTGTGAAGGCTCAGCATTGTATTGCTCCTGGTAAGTGAATTCGTCGAGCGGCAGGTAATTTCTTGCCCTCACCCCTACAAGGCGACAGGGGAGCGTCTTTCATTAAATTCCACATGGAAATTTTTTATCTGGCGCGCCACCATGAAAAAAAGCCCCGGCAATCGCTTGCCGGGGCTTTCATGTGGCGCGAGGCGCCGGTGATTATTGCAGCAAGGACATGACCATCGAGGACATGCTGTTGCTTTGTTTCAGCATCGCGGTGCCGGCTTGCAGCAGCATTTGCGACGAGGTCATGTTCGAGCTTTCGGTGGCGAAATCGACGTCCATGATGCGGCCGGTAGCGGCCTTGGTGTTGGTCGAGATGTTCGACAGGTTGCTGTTGACGTGGTCGAGGCGGTTGGCGGCGGCACCCAGTGCCGAACGTACCACGCCGATGCTGTCGATGGCCGAAACCAGGCTGCCGATGGCGGCGTTAGCGCTGGCGGTCAGTTCGGTGCCCAGGCCGGCGGCGCCGAAGTTGGCGCTGGCCGAACCCAGTGCGGCGGTGACGCTGCCCATCGAGGTGGACAGGTTGATGCTCATCGTTTCCGACTTCGCGGCGCCGATCTGGAACGTCATGGCGCTGGCGATGGTGCCGCCGGTCAGCAGAGCTTGGCCGCCGAACGTGGTGTTTTTCATCACGTTGGACAATTCCAGGCCCAATGCGTCGTATTCGGCTTGCATGGCGTCCTTGTCGGACGTGTTCGACGAAGCATCGGCAGCTTGCGTGGCCAGGTCTTTCATGCGCACCAGCATGTTGGTGACTTCACCGAACGCGCCTTCAGCCGTTTGCAGCATCGAGGTGCTGTTTTGCGTGTTGCTCATGGCGACCGTCATGCCGCTGGTCTGTGCTTTCAGGCGGGTAGCGATCTGCAGGCCGGCAGCGTCGTCCATTGCCGAGTTGATGCGGTAGCCGGTCGACAGGCGGGTCATCGAGGTCGACAGTTGCGATTGGGTCTTGGCGATCGAGTTCTGTGCGGACAGCGATGCGTTGTTGGTGTGAAGGCTCAGCATTGTATTGCTCCTGGTAAGTGAATTCGTCGAGCGGCAGGTAATTTCTTGCCCTCACCCCTACAAGGCGACAGGGGAGCGTCTTTCATTAAATTCCACATGGAAATTTTTTATCTGGCGCGCGGCCATGAAAAAAAGCCCCGGCAATCGCTTGCCGGGGCTTTCATGTGGCGCGAGGCGCCGGTGATTATTGCAGCAAGGACATGACCATCGAGGACATGCTGTTGCTTTGTTTCAGCATCGCGGTGCCAGCTTGCAGCAGCATCTGCGACGATGTCATGTTCGAGCTTTCGGTGGCGAAGTCAACGTCCATGATGCGGCCGGTAGCGGCCTTGGTGTTGGTCGAGATGTTCGACAGGTTGCTGTTGACGTGGTCGAGGCGGTTGGCAGCGGCGCCCAGTGCCGAACGTACCACGCCGATGCTGTCGATGGCCGAAACCAGGCTGCCGATGGCCGTGTTGGCCAGGGTTTTCAGTTCGGTGCCGCCGGCGGTGCCGGTGAAGTTGGCGGTGGCCGAACCCAGTGCGGTGGCGACGCTGCCCATCGAGGTGGACAGGTTGATGGTCATCGTTTCCGACTTCGCAGCGCCGATCTGGAACGTCATGGCGCTGGCGATGGTGCCGCCGGTCAGCAGAGCTTGGCCGCCGAACGTGGTGTTGTTCATCACGTTGGACAATTCCAGGCCCAGTGCGTCGTACTCGGCTTGCATGGCGTCCTTGTCGGCCGTGTTCGACGAAGCATCGGCAGCTTGCGTGGCCAGATCTTTCATGCGCACCAGCATGTTGGTGACTTCACCGAACGCGCCTTCAGCCGTTTGCAGCATCGAGGTGCTGTTTTGCGTGTTGCTCATGGCGACCGTCATGCCGCTGGTCTGTGCTTTCAGGCGGGTAGCGATCTGCAGGCCGGCAGCGTCGTCCATTGCCGAGTTGATGCGGTAGCCGGTGGACAGGCGGGTCATCGAGGTCGACAGTTGAGATTGGGTCTTGGCGATCGAGTTTTGTGCGGACAGCGATGCGTTATTGGTGTGAAGGCTCAGCATTGTATTGCTCCTGTAGGATATATTCAGCGAGACGCGCTATTTTTCTGCTCTCACAAGCACAAGGCGGCTATTTCTGCTTATGTATTAAATGCTACATGGAAATATTTTTTATCTGGCCGCTGGCCTGCGATGATTTTTTATTGCCATGGAAATTATGATTAAAAATGCACCTTTAACTATTTTTCACGGCATCCCGCACGCGCAATTGCTCTTCCGCAATTAACAGCCCCTGGTCGCGGCTTTTGATACGCTTCGCCGGTGTGCCCGCATAGATTCCCCACGCCGGCAGGGACCTGGTGACCAGGCTGAGCGCGCCCACGGCGACGCCTTCGCCAAGCTGCGCGCCGGGCAGCACCACGCTGCCCGAGCCGATGATGACGTGCCTGCCCAAGTGGACGGCACCGCTCTTGCAGTTTGTAAATTCCGCCGGCACGGTGGGGTTGGTCATGCTCGCTCCGCTGTAGTCATCGGTCTTGCTGTACAGGCGCACGCCTTGCGACAAGCCGGCGTAGTCTTCCAGCGTGATGCCTGCGCCACCGGAGAGAAAGCAGCCGCCGCCAATGTGAACGTAGCTGCCGATGCGGATATGGCCACCTGCCGCCACCAGCGTGCTGTAGCCATCGATGCGCACGTTGTTGCCGATGGCGATATTGTCGATGCCGATGATGACGCAGTTCCTGGCGATGCGCACGTTGTGGCCGAGGCTGCGAAACCCCGCGCCGTGCAAGTCTTCTTCGGTGTAATAGCCGGGATTGAAAAGTTCAGACATGGTCATCCTTGTGCGGGTGTGCGGCGCCGGCTTCCAGGTGGCGGCGCTTGCTTTCTGCCAGTTCGGCAATGATGCGCAGCGCCTCGCCGTCGTCGGCCGTCATGTTTTGCAGGAAATGCGCATTATTCTCGCGTATCCAGCTCAGCGGCAGTTCCCACCAGGCCAGCGCCAGCAGGGCTGCGCGCACTTCCTCGCTGAAGCGGAAGCGCAGCAGCCGCGCCGGCGTCCCTGCGTAAATGCCGTAGGGTTCGCTGCGGAAATTGGGCTGCACCAGCGTGCGCGCACCGATGACGCAGCCATTCTCGATGACCGCGCCGCCCAATATCATCGCCTCGTCGCCGATCCACACATCGTTCTTGATGACCGTATCGGCATATTGGGGAATCGGGCTGTTTTCCAGGCCCATGCCACCCAATGCCAGAAGATACGTGGAAATGGTGCGCATGTCGTGCTGGCCGTTGAGGATGAAGCGCAGATTCGCGCCGCCGGAAACGTAGCGCCCGATTTGCAGGTGCTGCGCGGTCGAATCGTATTTGGCTTGCGAACCGATGCCGATGCCGGAACAGCGGCCGATGGTAAATTGCCCGAAGTCCGGCTCATTGCCCAGCCAGTTACGGAAAAAGCCATGCGGTATCAGGGTCTGGCCGCCGTCCTTGTAGGACAGCACGGTAAATTGTGCCGCCCAGCGATGGTCGTCGATGGTGCCGAAAAAGTCGGTGTCTGTGGAAATATTCATGGAGTCAGGCCGGCCTGTGCGTGACGCTCGACGATGGCGCAGATGGCATCGACCTGATCGAGGCCCAGGCCGGGATAGATGGGCAGGCAGATGATTTGCCGCGATGCCTGCAGCGCGTTCGGCAGATTGCTGTGGGCGGCGGTCGGCATGCTGCGGTACATGGGGAAGTCGCTGATGAGCGGATAGAAATAGCGGCGCGCATAGATATTCTCGTCCCGCAGCAGCTGGAACAGTACGTCGCGGCTGGTGCCGTAGGCTTCCTTGACGAGTATGGGAAAGTAGGAATGGTTGGCTGATTCTTCCTCTCCCGCCGGCAGGCAGTCGATGCCGGCGATGGCCGCCAGCCGTTCCCGGTAGCGGCCATCGATGGCGCGCCGCTGCAGGCGAGCCGCATCGATGCCCTTCAATTGCAGGAGGCCGAATGCGGCGTTGATCTCGCTCATCTTGCCGTTGATACCGGGTGCCACCACCGTCACTTCGTCGACGAAGCCGAAATTTTTCAGATGGTCGATGCGTTGCTTGGTCTTGGCGTCGGGGCAGACGATCGCGCCCCCTTCAAAGGTGTTGAAAATCTTGGTGGCGTGAAAACTCAGCACGGACAGGTCGCCGCAATTGAGCACGCTGCTGCCCTTGTGCCGCACGCCGAACGCATGCGCCGCGTCGTAGATGACTTTCAAGCCATAGTTGTCGGCGATCTTTTCGATGCGTTCCACGTCGCAGGGACGGCCATAGCAGTGCACCGGCATGATGGCGGTGGTGTGCGGCGTGATGGCTGCCTCGATCCTGGCGGGATCCATATTCAGGCTCAGCGGGTCGATATCGACAAAAATGGGCTTGATGCCATTCCACAGCAGCGAATGGGCGGTGGCGACGAAGGAATAGGGCGTGGTGATCACTTCGCCGGTGATGCGCAGCGCCTGCAGGGCCGTGATCAGCGCCAGCGTGCCATTGGTAAACAGGCAGATGTGCTTGACGCCCAGATAGTCGCACAGCGCCTGTTCCAGTTGCTGGTGGAACGGGCCGCCGTTGGTGAGGATCTTGTTTTCCCAGATCTCCTCCAGATACGGCAGGAAATCTTGCAAATCCGGCATGAGCGGCTGCGTGACGTAAATGGGCTTCTTGTCGCTCATGACTGCACCGCCTGCTTGCTGGCGTCGTCGGGCGCAATGGCGAACGATGCGGGCGGCAAGCCGCCGCACCAGCGCTGCCACATGGTGCGGAAAGCCTGTTCCATATTGTGGGCAATCGCCCGGGAGTCGGCTAGTGCCGACACTTGCATGCGGTTGCGCAAGTCTGCGCGCAGGACGGCCAGTTGCATGATGTTGCTAGACAAGAATATTCCTTTCCGGACGAAATCGTCGTCGTCGGTCGCGATGAAGGCGTCGAGACCCACATGCTGCAAGATGCAGGCGCCGGCATGGCTCGGTACGCTTGTACCCTTGAGCGTCAGCGTGGGCACGCCCATCCACAGCGCGTGCAGCGTGGTGGTGCCGCCCGTGTACGGGAAGGTGTCGAGGCACAGGTCGATTTGCTGGTGCAGGGCCAGATAGCCGCCCAGGTGGGTGCGGCCGTGGAAAGTCAGACGGTCGGCGGCGATGCCTTCCTGCGCGAACCAGGCTTGCAAGGTGGCGATGTCGCTGTCCTTTTGCATGGCAGCCAGATGCATTTTCGCTTCTGGCAGGGCCCGCAGCAGCTTTGCCCAGCGGGCGATGACGCCTGGATTGAGCTTGCTGAGCCGATTGAAGCTGCCGAAGGTCAGGTAGCCGTTGCCCAGCGCGGGCGCGCGGACCAGTTCCGGGGAGTCCGACGATGGCAGGAAGGGCACGCTGGCGGGCAGCAGCACGACTTTTTCCGTGAAGTACTTTTCATCGACGTCGAATTGCGGGTCCGTCAGGTAGTAATCCATGGTTTTCAGGCCCGTTGTGCCGGGATAGGCGATCCAGCTGACCTGAATCGGCGCCAGTTTGCGGCCAAAGGCCGTCAGGCGGTTGAAGGCCGTATGGCTGGACAGGTCGACCAGGATGTCGATGCCGTCTTCGCGGATCTTTTCCTGCAAGTTGCTGTCGCTCACCTCGATGATATTTTGCCAATGCGGGAAATAGCCGCGCAGGCGCTGCGTGACGGCGTCTTCCAGCGTATTGTTGTAATAGGCATACAGGCTCAGGCCGGGGCTGGCGCTCAGGTGCGCGATCACGGGCACGACGAAATTGGACACCACGTGCGAATTGAAGTCGCCCGAGACAAAGCCGACCCTGATGCGCCGCGCGGGATCGTTGTCGTTGTGAAAACCTTGGCCTTCCGCTGTCCCGGCCGTGGACGGGTGGTCGAAGGCGTCGCCGAAGCGGCAATGTTCCTCAAACAGGCGTTGGGCGTCGATATCGATGCTATGGCTGAGGCAAAACAGCAGGCCGCTGTGGCTTTCCGGAATATGCGGCGCCACCGTCCGTGCGCGATAGCCGCTGGCGATGGCTTCCTCCAGGTGGCCTTCGGCATGGAGTAGCGAGCACAGGTTGATTTCCGCCGCTGCGTAGTCGGGCTTGATTTCCAGGGCGCGCTGGAACGCGGCCAGCGCTTCCTTGCTTTTGCCCATGGTGCGCATGACATTGCCTAAATGAAAGTGCAATTCTTCATCATCTGGTTCGGATTCCATGGCCGTGTTGAGGCACGTCAATACATCCTGATACTGTTTCAGCGCCAGGTAGGCGGCGACCAGATTGTTCCGTGCCGCCCGGTAATCGGGTTTGATCTGCAACGCGCGCTGGAAGCTGCGCACGGCGTCCTGCACATTTTTGTTTTCGTGCATCGCCTGGCCGAGCCGGTTGTGCGCTTCGGCGTCGTCGGGCAATGCAAGGGTGGCGGCGCGGAAACTGTCGGCAGCGGCGCCAAACTGTTTCTGGCGCAGCAGCGCATTGCCCAGGTTAAATGCCGCCAGCGCGTAGTCCGGCTTCAAGGCAAGGGCGCGGCGGTAGCTCGCCACGGCCTCGTCCAGCCGGTTTTCCGCCTGGAGCAGGTTGCCCAGGTTGCAGTGCGCCTCGGCGAACGCCGGCTCGATTTCCAGCGCCCGCAGGTAGCAGTCGCGGGCTGCATCGAGTTTTCCGGCCGTTTGCCAGGCATTGCCCAGGTGGCCATGCGCCTGCGCATCGTGCGGCGTCAGTTCCACCGTCCGCTGCAGCGTGGCGAGGGCATCCTTGCCTTGCAGCTGCAGGGCCGTGCCCAGCACGCTCCAGCCGAACGGCGAGTCGGGATAGCTTGCCAGCAATTGCCGGCAGGCCGCTTCCATCTGCGCATGCTGGCCTGCCTGGTACAGCTGTACGATGTGGTCCATTTCCGGCTGCGACGGCGACAGGGCCGCCAGCGCGACGGCCTCCTGCGCCTGCCGGCGCAGCGCTTGCGAAGCATCGTTGTCCAGTCCGCGGGCGATGGCGGTGTCGACGATGTCGAGCGCTTCGTCGGGCTGTCCCGCCTGCAGCAATCCCTGCGCATAGGACAGCCAGAACTGGCCTTCGTCCGGGGCGACGGACAGCGCCTTGCGCAAATACGGCAGGCCGGCCACGTGCTGGCCTACTTGTCCGGCCAGCAAGCCCAGGTTGTGGTTGGCGATGGCATGGTAGGGATGGGCCTGCAGGATCGACAGGTAAATCTCTTCCGCCTCGGCAAAACGCCCTGCCTGGTGTTCAGCGATGGCTTGCTGTAATTCGGTGTCGGGGGAGACTGCGGGAGGGAGGGGCGGGTGCATGGGCTGAGGCTGGCAGAAATGTTTAGCAACGGGAATTGTAACTGGTGACAGTGCCCGTGAGAAACTTTCCGAGGGGAATTTGTTGACGCACGCCGCGCGAATGCGCACTTGCTGTTGCAGTTGGTCCAAAGTGCGGGCAATTCTGGTCCTTCCGACAAAAAAACAGCGCACTGCCGGACGGGAGTGCGCTGTTCTGGCCGATTGTCAGCCGCTGCTGCGGAGCCTTGCGATTACATATTCGGATAGTTCGGCCCGCCGCCGCCTTCCGGTGTCACCCACACGATGTTTTGCGTTGGATCCTTGATGTCGCAGGTTTTACAGTGCACGCAGTTCTGCGCATTGATCTGCAGGCGTTCGGCGCCGTCGTCGTTCTTCACGAACTCGTACACGCCGGCGGGACAGTAACGGGCTTCCGGACCCGCATACGTGGCCAGGTTGACGTCGACAGGCACGCTGGCGTTCTTCAGCGTCAGGTGGATCGGCTGGTCTTCCGCGTGGTTCGTGTTCGAAATGAACACGGACGACATCTTGTCGAAGGTCAGCTTGCCATCCGGTTTCGGATACACGATCTTCTTCGACTGGGCGGCCGGTTTCAGGCATTCGTGGTCGCCATGCGAGTGGTGCAGGGTCCACGGCGCCTTGCCGCGGAAGATCAGCTGGTCGATGCCCGTCATCAGGCTGCCCAGGTACAGGCCTTTCGACAGCCATGGCTTGACGTTGCGCGCCACGTGCAGCTCTTCATGCAGCCACGATTGTTCGAAGGCGACAGGGTAGCTCGTCAGTTCGTCGTGCTGGCGTTGTTCGCCCAGCGCGCCGAAGGCCGCGTCCGCTGCCAGCATGCCGCTCTTGATGGCCGCGTGGCTGCCCTTGATGCGGCTCATGTTCAGGAAGCCCGCATCGCAGCCGATCAGCGCGCCGCCGGCAAACACCAGTTTCGGCAACGATTGCAGGCCGCCGGCCGCAATCGCCCGCGCGCCGTACGAGATGCGCTTGCCGCCTTCGAAGAACTTGCGGATTTCCGGATGCGTCTTGTAGCGCTGGAATTCCTCGTATGGTGACAGGTACGGGTTTTCGTAGTTCAAGCCGACCACATACCCCACCATGACCTGGTTGTTTTCCAGGTGGTACAGGAAGGAACCGCCGTAGGTTTTCGTGTCCAGCGGCCAGCCGCTCGAGTGGATCACCAGGCCCGGCTTGTGCTGGGCGGGGTCGATTTCCCACAATTCCTTGATGCCGATGCCGTAGGACTGCGGGTCCTTGCCGGCATTCAAGTCATACTTGGCCATCAATTGCTTGCCCAGGTGGCCGCGCGCGCCTTCGGCGAACAGGGTGTACTTGGCGTGCAATTCCATGCCCAGCTGGAAGTCGGGGCCCGGCTCGCCGTCGCGCTTGACGCCCATGTTGCCGGTCGCCACGCCTTTGACGGAACCGTCGTCGTTGTAGAGGATTTCCGCGGCAGGGAAGCCGGGGAAGATTTCCACGCCCAGGTTTTCCGCCTGCTGGCCCATCCAGCGCACCACATTGCCCAGCGAGACGATGTAGTTGCCGTGGTTTTCAAAGCAGGCCGGCACGGCGAAGCCCGGCGTCTTATACGCTTTCGTTTCGGTCAGGAACAGGATGCGGTCTTCCGTCACTTCCGTGTTCAGGGGCGCGCCCAGTTCTTTCCAGTTCGGAATCAGTTCGGTCAACGCTTTCGGGTCCATGATGGCGCCCGACAGGATATGCGCGCCCAGTTCGCCGCCTTTTTCCAGCACGCAGACGGACACTTCCTGGCTCTTTTCAGCGGCCAGCTGCTTCAGGCGGATCGCCGCGGCCAAGCCTGCGGGGCCACCGCCGACGATCACCACATCATACTCCATGGTTTCGCGCGGTCCGTACTGTTCAACTAAGTTATTAGGCTGTGTCATGGTCTCGATTTATAGTCACTCAATTAGGTAGCAAGGATAGGGAATAAAGCATCATCGGGGAAATTTAAGCACGAGTGTGCTTGTTTTTGACGAGGATTGCAACTTTGGCGCCATTTTGCGTGACATTGCCCCTCGCCGCAATCTAAATCCGGCCATTTTGTGTAATGATGGCGTTTACCTTTGCTCAAGTGCGACGCAGGGTATTTTGCCCCTGCGCCATCGGCACGGCGTAAAGTGTTATCTAAAATAAAACAGGAGTAGCTCGTGGGCATAGAAGTCAATTTCGAGGGCAAGATTGCCCTGATTACCGGCGCATCGAGCGGCCTCGGCGCGCGCTTTGCGAAAGTGCTGGCCCAGGCCGGCGCGCAGGTCGTGCTGGCGTCGCGCCGCACCGAACGCCTGAAGGAATTGCGCGCCGAAATCGAAGCCGATGGCGGCGCCGCGCACGTGGTGTCGCTCGACGTGACCGACTTCGCCAGCATCAAGTCGGCCATCGCGCACGCGGAAACGGAAGCGGGCCCCATCGATATCCTCGTCAACAATTCCGGTGTCTCCACCACGCAACGCCTGGTCGACGTCACGCCCGAGGATTACTCGTTCGTGATGGATACCAACCTGCGCGGATCGTTCTTCGTGGCCCAGCAAACGGCCAAGCGCATGATCGCGCGCGCCAAGGGCGACCCGAAGAAGCAGCACCGCATCATCAATATCGCCTCGATGGCGGGCTTGCAGGTGCTGCCGCAGATCGGCGTGTACTGCATGAGCAAGGCGGGCATGGTGCACATGACGCGCGCCATGGCGGTGGAGTGGGGCAAGTACGGCATCAACACGAACGCCATCTGTCCCGGCTACATTTCCACGGAAATCAACGAAGATTACTTTGCCACTGAACAGGGCAAGAAATTGATCGAAATGCTGCCGAATAAACGTCCGGGCAAGCCGGAAGACCTCGACGGCCTGCTGCTGCTGCTGGCGGGCGAGGATTCGCATTTCATCAACGGCGCCATCATTTCCGCCGATGGCGGCATGAGCACGTTTTAACGCCATACAATCTGCTGCGCGTCGCGCTTCTCGGCCACAAATCGCTGCCGCTCGCGACGGTTTTATTCGGCGTTAAAGATAAGTAACCATGGCTGCAGCCTTAGCGCTGCAGCTGCAGTCCCACCAGCTTATGCACCAGCTCGGACGACGTCGAGGCGGCGAACTTGCGCATCAGCTTGGCGCGGTGCATTTCCACCGTACGGGGGCTGAGGTCGATCTGGCGGGCGATGACCTTGCTCGTCTTGCCTTCCACCAGCAGGGCGGCGATTTCGCGCTCGCGCGGCGTCAGTTCCGCCGTCACGGGACGTTTCTCGCTGACATCCTCGAACGTCCAGATGCCCGGCCCCAGCGGTTCCCGCGGCAGCATGGCGTGGCCCGTGACGTGGCACCAGAACAATTCTCCATTACTGCGGCGCATGATGCGTTCGTCCGAATAGCGGCCCTTGGCGTTCATGATGGGGATGATGCGGTCACCCGTGCGCAGGAATTCGTCGTGCGTGGGGTAGAGTACTTCGAACGACTGGTCGTCCAGCTGGGCGCGCGCATAGCCGAACATGGCCGCCAGCGCTTCGTTGCAGCTGCGCATGATGCGGTTTTCCGACATGCACATGCCCACGGGCGCGTGCAGGAAGATACTTTCATAATCGATGGCTGACGCGGCGTTCATCTGATACGTATCACTCTCACAGGGGGATTGCCGGCACGGCGCCGGTAGTTCTACGGTATTGTACTTTCCACTCGCGTATTTTATGCTGAGTCGCTGCCTGAGTCATGGACTCAAGACCAAAGCTTAACAAAAGATAGAGGGACACCCATGAATAAAGTTTATCCTGACGCCGCCTCGGCGCTGGCCGGTATCGTCCAAGATGGCCAGACCATCGCCGTTGGCGGCTTCGGCCTGTGCGGCATACCCGAAGCCCTGATCGGCGCCTTGCGCGATTCGGGCGTGACGGGCCTGACCGCCATTTCCAACAACGCCGGCGTCGACGGCTTCGGCCTGGGCCAGTTGCTCACCACGCGCCAGATCAAGAAAATGATCGCCTCCTACGTGGGCGAAAACAAGGAATTCGCGCGCCAGTACCTGGCCGGCGAACTGGAACTGGAATTCACGCCGCAAGGCACCCTGGCCGAAAAACTGCGCGCCGGCGGCGCCGGCATTCCCGCCTTCTTCACCAAGACTGGCGTGGGCACCATCGTCGCCGACGGCAAGGAACTGCGCGAATTCGACGGCGAGCAATACGTGATGGAACGCAGCCTCGTGGCCGATGTGTCTCTGGTGAAAGCCTACATGGCCGACCGCGCGGGCAATTTGGTCTACCGCAAGACGGCGCGCAATTTCAACCCGAACGTGGCCATGGCCGGCAAGATCACCATCGTCGAAGTGGAAAAACTCGTCGAAGTGGGCGAGATCGACCCGGACCAAGTCCACACGCCGAGCATCTTCGTGCACCGCATCGTGGTCAACGCGCACCCGGAAAAACGCATCGAGCAGCGCACCGTGCGCACTGACTAATAAATAGAAGATTTACGCATGGCAAAACCGTAGCGAGCGGCAGTGATTTGTGGCTAAGAAGCGCAACCGTACTTTAGTACGGTGAGCACCGCAGGCCGCAAAGCGCGCCGCACAGTAGGTTTGGACAGGCGTTCCACGAAAATTGAGGGAGATGATAATGGCTTGGACACGTGACGAAATGGCCGCGCGCGCGGCAAAGGAATTGCAGGATGGCTTTTATGTGAACCTGGGCATCGGCTTGCCGACCCTGGTGGCGAACTACGTACCGGAGAATATCGAAGTGTTCCTGCAGTCGGAAAACGGGTTATTGGGCATCGGCCCGTTTCCCACGGACGAGGAAGTCGATGCAGACCTGATCAATGCCGGCAAGCAGACGGTGACGGCCTTGCCGGGCGCCGCCTACTTCAGCTCGGCTGACTCGTTTGGCATGATCCGCGGCGGCAAGATCAACCTGGCCATCCTGGGCGCCATGCAAGTGTCGGAAAAGGGCGACCTGGCGAACTGGATGATCCCAGGCAAGATGGTCAAGGGCATGGGCGGCGCGATGGACCTCGTCGCCGGCGTCAAGCGCGTCGTCGTGCTGATGGAACACGTGGCCACGGCCAAGGATGGCACGACGTCGCACAAGCTGCTGAAACAGTGCGACTTGCCGCTGACGGGCGTGGGCGTGGTCGACGTCATCATCAGCGACCTGGGCGTGATCGACGTGACGGAAAACGGCCTGAAGCTGGTGGAACTGGCGCCGGGCGTGACCAAGGAGCAGGTGCAGGCGGCCACGGGCGCTGAATTGGACGTTTCCGCCGTATAAACGGATCGTTGCAGGCAATGAAAGGGCGGACAGCGATGTCCGCCCTTTTTTTATGCGCCTGCCTTGCCGCGCAAGCCGTCCAGGCTGTAGGCGCCGGCGCCGGCCACTGCGAAATACAGGAAGGTGAAGCAGTACATGACGGCCATTTCGCCGCCGTTCAGGATCGGCAGGAAACCGGCAGGCGCATGCGCCATGAAGTAGGCGGCCGCCATCTGGCCCGACAGGATGAAGGCGACGGGGCGCGTGAACAGGCCCACCAGCAGCAAGCTGCCGCCGACGAGCTCGATGACGCCGGCCGCGCCCATCACGGACAACAGTTGCAAGCCGTCGAACATGGCCACGTGCGGCGCACCGAACAGTTTGGCCGTGCCGTGTTGCAGGAAGAGGAAGCCGAGGATGATGCGGAGCAGGCCCAGCAGGCGTGGGTTCCAGGTGGCGTAGAAGGCGGGCGAGAGGGACATGACGTACTCCATTCAAAGGTGAGGATGGTTCGGTGTCAGGCTTGCATTAACGCAATGTCATTATGCGGGAACCAAGTGGCGAACAGGTGACCGTACTGTAATGGTTTTTCATTCATTGATCATCCAATGAAATATTGATGGATGATTTACTGTTTGTTGATGATGCCGGCAAAAGCCTGCACGCATGAAAAAAGCCCCGCAGAGTGATCTGCGGGGCTTTTCAATGAAGCGTACGGCTTACTTGACGATATTCACGGTCGGGGCGACATAGGCGTCGTCGGTCGGGTGGGTTGGATGGGCCAGCTCGCTATGCAGCTTGTCCATGTCCAGTTCTTTTTCCCATTTCGACACGACGATGGTGGCCACGCCGTTGCCGACGAAATTGGTCAGCGCGCGGCATTCGCTCATGAAGCGGTCGATGCCCAGGATCAGCGCCATGCCGGCCACGGGAATCGTCGGCACGACGGCCAGGGTGGCGGCCAGGGTGATGAAGCCGGCGCCCGTGATGCCGGACGCGCCTTTCGAGGTCAGCATCGCCACGCCCAGGATGGTCAGTTCCTGCCAGATGGTCAGTTCCGTGTTGGTGGCTTGCGCCACGAACAGGGCAGCCATGGTCATGTAGATATTGGTGCCGTCCAGGTTGAACGAGTAGCCGGTAGGCACGACCAGGCCGACGACTGGCTTGGAGCAACCGAGACGCTCGAGTTTTTTCATCAGGGCCGGCAGGGCCGATTCCGACGAGCTGGTACCGAGCACGATCAGCAGTTCTTCCTTGATGTACAACAAGAAGCGGCCGATGGAGAAGCCCGTGTACTTGGCGATCAGGCCCAGCACGACGAAGACGAACAGGAAGCAGGTCAGGTAGAAGGAACCCATCAGTTTCGCCAGCGGGATCAGCGAAGCCAGGCCGTATTTACCGATGGTAAAGGCCATCGCGCCGAATGCGCCGATGGGAGCGACTTTCATGATGATGTTGACCATGCCGAAGATGGCATGCGACAGCTCGTCGATCAGCTTGGTGACCGGACGGCCGCGCTCGCCCAGCAGGGACAGCGAAAAGCCGAACAGGATGGCGATCAGCAGCACTTGCAGGATGTCGCCCTTGGCGAAGGCGTCGACGAAGGTCTTCGGGATGATATTCATCAGGAAGTCGACGGTGCTCATGCCTTCGGCGTGCGTGTATTGCGCGATCGACTTGGCGTCCAGGTGGGCCGGATCGGCGTTGAAGCCGGCGCCCGGTTTGAGGATGTTAGCAACCAGCAAGCCGATGGCCAGCGCGAAGGTGGAAACCACTTCGAAGTACAGCAGCGCCTTGCCGCCCACGCGGCCGATTTTCTTCACATCCTGCATGCCGGCGATGCCGGAGACCACGGTACAGAAGATCACCGGGGCGATGATCATCTTGATCAGTTTGATAAAGCCGTCGCCCAGCGGTTTCATGTCGACAGCGTTCGTTGGGTAGAACACCCCCAGCAGCACGCCAGCCACGATGGCGAACAGCACCTGTACGTACAGGATTTTATAGAATGGTTTTTTCACGAGTGGTCTCCTCTTGCGGGTTGATGCTGCGATCATCCGCCCATTGCCAGGCAGGCTCAATTGTGGATAACCGCAGATATGCATTTTCGCTATATCGGGTATTGCGCCATGGCGAAGGTGCCAGTGCTGTGCTGCGGCGCAGCATTTCAGGCGCGCGCTTGGAGCATTGCCCGCGCTGCGCTACACTGCCGTAGCGTCGCGCGCGAGGCAACCGGCAAATCGCCGGTTTCTTTGTTTTTTACTACCAAATAACGACGCCGGACAAAACCGTAGCGAGCGGAAGGGAGTTGTGGCCGAGAAGCGCAACCGTACTTTGGTACGGTGAGCATCGCAGGCCGCAACCACCGACGCGCAGTAGGTTTTCTCCGGTGTTATAAGGAATCGCATGATCGAAGCGAGCATCAAGTCAGTGCAATGTATCTCCCCCGCAGGCTTGCACACCATGTCGTATAAAGAGTGGGGCACGGCGGACAATCCGAACGTGCTCGTCTGCGCCCATGGCGTGACGCGCGTGGCGGACGACTTCGACAACCTGGCGCGCGCCATGGCCAGCGATTACCGCGTGATCTGCCCCGACGTGGTGGGCCGCGGGCGCTCGGGCTGGCTGGCCAACCCGCAGTTTTACCGCGTGCCGCAATATGTGAGCGACATGGTGACCCTGCTGGCGCGCGTGCTGGCCAATGGCGAGCGCCAGACGGTGGACTGGTTCGGCACCTCGATGGGCGGCTTGATCGGCCTGGGCCTGGCATCGTTGCCGGACAGCCCGATCAGCAAGCTGGTCTTGAACGATATCGGCCCGACACTGGCGCCGGAAGCCTTGCAGCGCATCGGCGACTACATCGGCCAGGACCTGCGTTTCGAGACATTCGAGCAAGGCGCCAGGTTCGTGCGCGACGTGTCCGCCAGCTTCGGCCCGCACACGGACGCGGAATGGCATAAACTGGCGGTGGATGTGTTGCGCCAGGATAAGGATGGCCACTGGCGCCGCCACTATGATATGGGACTGGCCATGCCGTTCCGCTCGGCCACGCCGGAATCGGCGGCCAGCGACGAAGCCATGCTGTGGGCCGCGTATGATGCCGTGCGCTGCCCCACCTTGCTGGTGCGCGGCTCGGAATCCGATCTGCTGTCGCACGAGACGGCCACGCTCATGCTGGGCCGCGGCCCGAAGGCGGAGCTGGTGGAAATCGCCGGCGTCGGCCATGCGCCCACGTTCGTGCACGACGACCAGATCGCCATCGCCCGCAAGTTTTTGCTAGGCAAGTAATACCGCTGTACAGATTTTGAAACAACCGAAAGAAGAAGCATGGAAATTACACGACTGCACGTAGGCAAACGCCTCTCCGAAGTAGCCATACACAACAACACCATCTACCTGGCTGGCCAGATTGCGGAAGACACCACGCAGGGCATCGTCGGCCAGACGCGCGAAGTGCTCGGCCACGTCGACCGTCTGCTGATGGAAGCGGGCAGCGACAAGACTTGCATCCTGTCGTGCCAGATCTACATCGCCGACATGAAAGATTTTCCCGGCATGAATGAAGTGTGGGATGACTGGGTGGCTTCCGGCCACACGCCGCCGCGCGCCACGGTGGAAGCGAAGCTGGCCAATCCGGCTTGCCTGGTGGAAATCGTCATCATCGCTGCAGAGCGTTAAGTTATTCAGTTGTTGAGTTATTAAGTTTAAAGGTATTACATGGTTTCCATCTCGGCCCCGAATAGCGTCACCTCGGAACAACTGGTAGAGGGCTTGAGTGCGCCGGACAGCGCGCGCGTGCTGGACGCGCTCGCGTATGCCACCGAAGCGTATGGCGACAAGCTGACCTTTGCCGGCCGCTCCGCGCTGGAGTTCGCCCTCGGCGTGGCCACCACGCTCGCTTTCCTGCGCAGCGATGCGGAAACGCGCATCGCCGGCCTGATGTTCGAGCTGACCCTGCTGGAACCCGACACGGCGGCCGATATCGAGCCGCGCTTCGGCAAGCAGGTGTGCGACCTGGCAACAGGCGTGCGCCAGCTGATCCGTTTGCGCGCGCTGACCCAGGCGCAGCATGGCAGCGCTGGCGGGCGCGGCAAGAATGCGGCGCAGCAAGCCGTGGCCCAGGTGGAAACCCTGCGCAAGATGTTGCTGGCGATGGCGTCCGACATGCGCGTCGTGCTGGTGCGCCTGGCTTCGTGCGTGACCACCTTGCGTTACTTTGCTGAACTAAAACTGTTCAATGAAATGACGCGCGAGTATGGCAAGGAAACGCTGGACCTGTACGCGCCGCTGGCCAACCGCCTCGGTATCTGGCAGCTGAAGTGGGAACTGGAAGATTTGTCGTTCCGCTTCATCGAGCCGGAAGCGTATAAACGCATTGCCAAGATGCTGGAAGAAAAGCGCATGATGCGCGAGGGTTTTGTTTCCTCGGCGATCTTGCGCCTGCAGACGGAGCTGGCCTCGGCCGGTATCCAGGCGGAAGTGTTTGGCCGCCCGAAACACATTTACAGCATCTGGAACAAGATGCGCGGCAAGGAGCTGGACTTTACGGCCCTGTACGACGTGCGCGCCTTCCGCGTCATCGTCGCCGACGTGAAAACCTGCTACACGGTGCTGGGCGTGGTCCACAATATCTGGACCCCCATCCCGAAAGAATTCGACGATTACATTTCGCGGCCGAAACCCAACGGTTACCAGTCGCTGCACACGGTGGTGACGGCCGAGGATGGCCGTCCGCTGGAAGTGCAAATCCGCACGAATGAAATGCACAGCTTTGCCGAGTACGGCGTGGCTGCGCACTGGCGCTACAAGGAAGAGGGCGGTTCGAACTTTGCCGGCCAGAAATACGACGAAAAGATCGCCTGGCTGCGCCAGTTGCTGGCGTGGAAAACGGAAGTGGCCGACGCCGTCGTAGGCCAGGAAGAAATCCAGCGCGAATGGGTGGAAAAGCTGAAATCGGCCACCCTGGACGACCGCATCTTCGTCATGACGCCGCAGGCGCGGGTGCTGGAATTGCCCGTGGGCGCCACGCCCGTCGATTTTGCGTATCACTTGCATACGGACGTGGGCCACCGCTGCCGTGGCGCCAAGGTCGACGGCATCATGGTGCCGTTAAATACGCAATTGAAGAACGGCCAGACCTGCGAAATCATCACGGCCAAGGGTGCGCCGGGCACGGCGGGGCCGTCGCGCGACTGGCTCAGCGCCGGCTACGCCGTCAGCACGCGCACGCGCTCGAAGATCCGCGCCTGGTTCCACGCCATCGACATGCAGGAAACCCTGGCCCATGGCCGCGCGCTGGTGGAAAAATCCTTGCAGCGCGAAGGCAAGACGGCCGTCAACCTCGAAGCGTTGGCGCAAAAGCTGGGCTTTGCGAAAGTCGACGAACTGTTCCTGTCGGTGGGCAAGGATGAATTCAGCCTGCGCCACGTGGAGCAGGCGCTGCACGACAATGGCGAAGTGGTGGTGCCGGAAGACGCCGTTCTGGTCGGCAAAAGCCGCGCGTCCAGCGTGGAGCAGGGCGCCAAATCCGGCGTGCTGGTGGTAGGCACGGAAGGCCTCATGACGGTGCTGGCCAAGTGCTGCAAGCCGGCGCCGCCGGACAGCATCGTCGGTTTCGTGACGCGCGGCAAGGGCGTCTCCATCCACCGCGCCACGTGCAAGAACTTCGAGGAAATGCGCGCCAAATCGCCCGAGCGCGTGATCTTCACGGAGTGGGGCAGCACGGGCGGACACGATACCGTGTATCCTGTCGACATCTTCATCCTGGCCGGCGACCGCCAGGGCTTGCTGCGCGACATCTCCGAAATTTTTTCGCGCGAAAAGATCAACGTGATCGGCGTCAACACCCAAAGCGCCAAGGGCCAGGCCCGCATGACGTTTACGGCCGAGATCAGTTCGACGGCGCAGTTATTAAAAGCGCTGAATGTGATCAAGGACGTCAGTGGCGTGCTGGAAGCAAGAAGAAGTTAATTTATCCGTGGGAGTCCGGCCCGGATTCCCACGTTTCTTATCAATGCGTCTTGTCGCTCGCATGCAGCCCCGCCATCGTGGCCGTCTCCGGCTGCAAAGTAATGTGGTCGATACCGTGCTTGCTGAGTAACATTTTCTTGATCGCGCGCAATACCTTCGGCCAATGGTCGAGGTGCTCGATTTCCACGTGGCCGATCAGGGCCGGCTGGCCCGGCGACATGTCCCACACGTGCAAGTCGTGCACGGCAATCACGCCGTCCACTTCTTCCACGTCCGCACCCACCTGGATGTAGTCGATATGCATGGGCACGCCTTCCATCAGGAAATGGTAGGACTCGCGCAGCACGCCGAATGTCGACTTTAAAATCAGCAGCGACACCAGCACGGAGAGCAGCGGGTCGATCTGCATCCAGCCCGTGAAGTAAATCACGGCGCCGGCGACGATGGCGGCGACCGAGCCCAGCAAATCGCCCATCACGTGCACGAGGGCGGCGCGCGTGTTCACGCTTTGCTTGTCTTTCGATAATACCCACGCCACCACCACGTTGATCGCCAGGCCGATGAAGGCGACGATGAAGACCATGCCGCCCTTCACGGGTTGCG
This sequence comes from Janthinobacterium sp. SUN211, assembly GCF_030587315.1. Taxonomy (NCBI): domain Bacteria; kingdom Pseudomonadati; phylum Pseudomonadota; class Betaproteobacteria; order Burkholderiales; family Oxalobacteraceae; genus Janthinobacterium; species Janthinobacterium sp. SUN211. The sequence continues at coordinate 90,252 of NZ_JAPWIC010000001.1, forward strand.
GGGAGGAAAAGCGCAGCGCCGCTTCGTAGCAGATCCAGCCCACCACGCACAGCATGGCCAGGCCGTTTACGAAGGCGGCCAGCGCCTCGGCGCGGCCAAAGCCGAACGAGTGGCGCGGCGAAGGAGGGCGGCGCGCGATCAGTTGCGCCAGCAGTGCCAAGCCCAGCGCGGCCGCGTCCGTGACCATGTGGCCCGCGTCGGAAATCAGGGCCAGCGAATTGGACAGGAAGCCGGCCGCCACTTCGATGCCGGCAAATGACAGGGTCAGCCCCAGCGCCCACGCGAGGATACTTTGGCTGCGCCCCTCGAACGAGTGGGTGTGCTTGGCGTCGCCCTTCAGGTGGGCGTGCAAATGGGTGGCGTCGTGTTCGGTGTGCGTCGGCTGCATGGAATGCTTTGTGGAATGATGTTGCCGCCAGTGTAATTGAAAAGCAACAATATAGTCGGCACGAAAAAAAACCTGCAAGCCCGGAGGACTGCAGGTTTTTGATGGAACAGGCAATTTTATTGCGCCGCCGTCTCGCCAAACTTCCCTTCACGGAAATCCTGTACGGCCTGGAACACTTCTGCCTGGGTATTCATGACAAACGGGCCATATTGCGCGATCGGTTCGTTCAAGGGCTGGCCGGCGACGAGGATCACGCGGCCGCCTTGCGGCGCTTCGATGCGCACGCAGTCGGATCCTGGCGTGTTGGCGAAAATCGCCATGCGCAGGGCGGGCACGGCCTTGCCATCGACTTGCACTTCGCCACGGAAGGTGTACAGGAAGGCATTATGGCCTGGCGGCAAGGGCTGCTCGAAGCTGGCGCCGGCCGGCAAGTCGATGTCGAGGTACAGCGGTTCCGTCAGCTCGCGCTGCACGGCGCCCGTCACGCCATGGCTGGCGCCGGCGATCACTTGCACGGTCACGCCCGCGTCCGTCGTGTAGCGGGGGATTTCGCTGCTGTCGAAGTCGCGGTACCACGGCGTGCGCATCTTGTCGCGCGCGGGTAGGTTCAGCCACAGCTGAAAACCTTCCATCACGCCTTCTTCCTGTTCCGGCATTTCCGAGTGGATCACGCCGCTGCCGGCCGTCATCCATTGCACGCCGCCCGAGGTCAGCAAGCCTTCGTGGCCCGCGCTGTCCTTGTGGCGCATGCGTCCCGTGATCATGTACGACACGGTTTCGAAGCCGCGGTGCGGATGCTCGGGGAAGCCGGCGATATAGTCGTTCGGCTTGTCGCTGGCAAAGTTGTCGAGCATCAAGAACGGGTCGAGGCGGCGCTGCAGCTGCTGCGTCAGCACGCGGTTGATCTTCACGCCGGCGCCATCCATGACGGCCTGGCCGGCGATCACGCGCTCGACGGCGCGTGGTTTGTTGATGGTGGTGGTATCGCTCATTGTTCTCTCCTCTAGGCCAGGACGGCGCCAGTGCGCCGCCCCTTTCACTGCTGGGGATTACACCAGGATCGCGTTGATCTCGGCGTCCGCCTGGGCTTGCGCCTTGGCCACGGCTTCCGGGCCCATGCCCATGCCTTCCGAATACACGTATTGCACGTCGGTCAGGCCCAGGAAGCCGAACATGGTGTTCAGGTAAGGCACCTGGCTATCGTTGGCGCTGTCGCGGTGCAAGCCGCCGCGGGACAGGCCCACGTAGACTTTCTTGCCGGTCAGCAAGCCCACGGGGCCGTTTTCCGTGTACTTGAAGGTGACGTTGGCGCGGGCAATCGCGTCGAACCAGCTTTTCAGTTGCACGGTGATGCCGAAGTTGTACATGGGCGCGCCGATGACGATCACGTCAGCCGCTTGCACTTGCGCAATCAGCGCGTCGTCCAGGGCGATGCGGGCCGCCTGCTCCGGCGTACGCTTGTCCGCTGGCGTGAACAGCGCTTGCAGGGTCGGCTCGTCGAGCACGGGGTGCGGTGCGGCAGCCAAGTCGCGGCGCACCAGGGCGGCGCCTGGGTTGGCCGCTTGTACGCGGGTAACGATGGCGTCAGCCAGGCGGGTCGAGGCGGAACCGGTGCTGCGGGCGCTGGAATTGATTTGCAGGATGTTCATCTTGTTTCTCCGTTGTGAGGTGTCTTGCGATGGATGAACTATAGCAATTCCAAAATTGATGCGGAAGCCGTTAAAATGGATAACATTAATCCATTAGTGGAACAATCGAACGTAAAGGTCAGTGATGGATATCGATCCCGGAGATTTGCTGCTGTTCGCCCGCGTCGTCGAATGCGGCAGTTTCTCGCGCGCCGCCGTGCGCGTGGACTTGCCCAAGTCGACCCTGTCGCGGCGCATCTCGCTGCTGGAAGCGAAATTGGGCGAACGGCTGCTGCTGCGCACCACGCGCAAGCTGGCGCTGACGGAATTCGGCGCCAGCCTGCTCGAGCATGCGCGCAAGGTGGTCGAGGAAACGGAGGCGGCCGGCGCGCTGGCCCAGCACCGCCAGGCGGGACCCAGCGGCTTGCTGCGCATTTCCATGCCGGCCGATTTTGGCGACACGCTGATGCGCCAGGTGCTGGCCGAGTTCGTGCGCCGCTATCCGGCCATTTCGCTGGAACTGGACTTGTCGGCGCGTCGCGTGGATTTGCTGGAAGAGAACTTCGACCTGGCCATCCGCATGGGCAACTTGCCCGACGACGCTAGCCTGGCCGCGCGCCGCGTGGCCTTCAGCACCCTGGCGCTGTATGCCTCGCCGCAATACACGAGCGTGCACGGCTTGCCCGAGCATCCCGACGATCTGTATGGCCACGATTTGCTCAGTTTGCCACGGTCCGTGCATGGCCTCGTGCACTGGACTTTGATCCGCGGCAAGACGACGTGGGAACGCGACTTGCCCGTGCGCCTGCTGGCGAACTCGCCGGAATTGCTGGTGCGCATGGCGTGCACGGGCGTGGGCATCGCGGCCAGCACGGACCGTTTTGCCAAGGCGTATGTGGCGACGGGGGAATTGGTGCGGGTCTTGCCGGAATGGAGTTTTCCGCTCGTCACGGGCTGGGCCGTGTTTCCCGGCCGGCGCTTGATGCCGGCCAAGACGCGCGCATTTCTGGACTTGATGGAGGAAATGTACCGGACCGACGCGCCCGTCTAGGCGCGCGTCTTGCTGCCTTACTTGGGCAGCTTGCCCATGACTTCGCCCAGCTGCACGGGGCCGGCCGGCTGCCAGCTGGCATTGAAATCGACCGTGTTTTTCGGGAACAGCATGACGACGGTGGAACCGAGCAGGAAGCGGCCCAGCTCGTCGCCTTGTTTCAGCACGACATTGTCGTTGGCATAGCTCCAGTCGCGAATTTCACCCGTGCGGGGCGGGTTGACGACGCCGTGCCAGACGGTGGCCATGCTGCCGACGATGGTGGCGCCCACCAGGGTCATGACGAAGGGGCCGTTGGCCGTGTCGAACACGCAGACGACGCGCTCGTTGCGGGCGAACAGGCCGGGAATGCCGCGCGCCGTGGTCGGGTTGACGGAAAACAGTTCACCGGGAACATAAATCATGCGCGTCAAGCGGCCATCGCAGGGCATGTGGATGCGGTGGTAGTCGCGCGGGCTCAGGTACAGATTGGCAAAGCTGCCGTGTTCGAACTGGGCCGCCAGGGCCGCATCGCCGCCGACCAGGGCCGTCGTGCTGAAATGGTGGCCCTTGGCCTGGAAGATCTGGTCCTTGTCGATCGTGCCGAACTGGCTGATGCGGCCGTCGACGGGGCAGACGTAGTCCGCTTGCGCCAGCGGACGCGCGTCCGGGCGCAGCGCGCGCGTGAAAAAGTCGTTGAAGCTCGCGTAGTGCGTGATGTCCGGGTCCAGCGCCTCATCCATGTTGACGTTGTAGCGGCCGACGAACCAGCGGATCAGGCGCGTCGTCATGGCGCCGCCCTTGGCACCGGCGATCCGGCCGGCAAAATTGGTCAACGCTCCCTTGGGCAGCAGATATTGAGGCAAAACGGCAAGACGGTCAGACACGATGGGAAGCCTTTGACGGGGTGATGGGAACAATGATGAAAACGCATTATAGCGGCGATGTGGCGCGCAATGATATGTACCGTATGCAAGGGGGCGTAGCGCAGCCGGCCGCCGAATTTAATTTGCCATAGGAAATATTTTCAGGAAACTGTGCCACGCGGAAAAAATTACAGCACAATACAGCGGCCTGTTTTTTAGCTTTTAGCCATTTTTATTCAGCCAACTTTTTTAGCCAGGTCATGATGCCACGCCGTTGCCTTCGCCTTACCGTCCTTTGTTCCTCCGTGTTACTTGCCTGGAATGTCCAGGCCCAGCAATCCGAAACGCCAGCCGCGGATGCCGCCGCTGCGCCGCTGAAGGCAGAGAAGGCCGAGAAATCCGCCGCTCCCGCCATGCAGACCGTGGAAGTGAAGGGCAGCGGCTACGATCCGCGCCGCGACGATACGGCCAGCAAGATGATCGTGGGCAGCGAGGAAATCCTCAAGTATGGCGACACGAATGTCACCGACGTGCTCAAGCGCTTGCCCGGCATTACCGTGTCCGGCGCGGCGGGGCGCTCGGGCGGCGAAATCCGCATGCGGGGCCTGGGCAGCGGCTATACGCAGATATTGCTCAACGGCGAGCGGGCGCCGGCTGGTTTTTCGCTCGACACCCTGTCGCCCGACGTGATCGAGCGCATCGAGATCTTGCATGCGGCCAGCGCCGAATACAGCACGCAGTCGATCGCCGGCACCATCAACGTGGTGCTGAAAAAGGCCGTCAAGACGGCGCAGCGCGACGTCAAGCTGGGCGTGGGGGGCGGGCGCGATGCGTTTTCCAGCAATGGCAACCTGCAATTGTCGGACAAGGATGGCATTTTTTCCTATTCGCTGGCGGCCTCGTTTTATCGCTACGATTATCACTATGAAAACCCGGCACGGGACCTGGGCTATGCACCGGAAGGCCAGCAAAATCTGCTGCGCAGCAGCAAAGGCACGGGCGATGGCCGTTCGGAAGGTATCAATATGTCGCCGCGCCTGAACTGGGCTTTTGCCGGCGGCGACAATCTGACGGCGCAATTTTTCCTGAATGTGGGACGCAACGAAAGCCGTACGCACAGCCGTACCGACACGCTCATGGGCTTGCGGCCGGACTACGATACGAATGACAGCGACGGCGGCAACCATTATGTCTTTGGCCGTACGGATCTGACCTGGGTGCGCAAGCTCGATGGCGGCGCCAGGCTGGAGCTGGGACTGCGCGTAGGCCTGAGCAATAATTCCTCCGATAACCATCCGCTCGGCCATATCGATGGCGTGGGACTGGCGCTGGACCGCAGCGCGCGCGTGGATGCGTCGGAAAAGAGCGTGTCGTCCACCGGCAAGTATTCTTCGCCGCTCATCCCGGGCCATGCCTTGTCGATGGGCTGGGATGGCAGTTACGGCAAGCGGGATGAAGAGCGCTGGCAGCGTGAGCTGGCCTTGCCGGGCGGGCGCCCTCCGTTCAACGTCGATGAAGACTTCAATGCCGACATCAAGCGCCTGGCGCTGTATGCGCAGGATGAGTGGGAAATCACGCCGCGCTGGTCCATGTATGCGGGCGTGCGCTGGGAAGGCATCGATACGCGCAGTATCGGCAATACCTATGACGAGGTGCAGCAGCGCAGCAGCGTCTGGAGCCCGCTGCTGCAAACCTTGTGGAAATTGCCTGATACCAAGGGCGACCAGGTGCGCCTGGCCTTGACGCGCACCTACAAGGCGCCGGCCACTTCCAGCCTGATTCCACGCCGTATGATGTCGACGAACAATAGCCAGACCGAGCCTGACCGCGAAGGCAATCCGAACCTGAAGCCGGAGCTGGCGCTGGGCATCGACGCTTCCTACGAACATTACTGGGCCGAAGGCGCCTTGCTCAGCGCGCGCGCCTCGGCCCGCCGCATCGATGGCTACACGCGCCAGGGTTTGTTATATATCAATGAGCGCTGGGTATCGACGCCCGTCAACGACGGCCGCGCGAATACGCAGACACTGGAGCTGGAAGCGAAGTTCCCGCTGCGCGCCGTGCTGGCAGCGCCCGTGCCGGCCATCGACTTGCGCGCCAGCGTCAGCCGCAACTGGTCGCAGGTGGAGCACGTGCCGGGACCGGACAACCGGCTCGACCAGCAAACCCCCGTCAGCGGCAACTTTGGCCTCGACTACAAGACGCCCGATGGCATGCTCACCACGGGCGGCAGCTTCAATTTCCGCAATGGTGGCCCCGTGCGCATCACGGAGCGTCAGAGCGCCTACACGTCGCCGCGGCGCGATCTCGACATTTATGCGCTGTGGAAATTCGATGCGAAGAACCAGTTGCGCCTGGCCGTGTCGAACCTGCTGGCGCAGGATTTTGAAAGCACCACCACGTATGCGGATGCCAGCGGCACGATCGTGCGCAACAACATTTCGCCGAGTTCGCCGCAGGCGCGCGCGACCATGGAAATGAAGTTCTGATGGCGATGTTTTAGTTGTGAAACCCCGGCCGGCATCCCCGCTGGCCTATAATCTCGGCAATCGCGCGCACGGCCCGTCCGTGCGCGCCACCTTTTCCTTTGCCAAGATTGCTTTTCCCATGACGTTTTCCTCCCTCGGCCTGATCGATCCCCTGGTCCGCAAACTTGACGAGCTCGGCTATGCCAAGCCCACGCCCGTGCAGGCGCAAGCGATTCCTGCCGTGCTGGCCGGGCGCGACCTGATGGCCGCCGCCCAGACGGGCACGGGCAAGACGGCCGGCTTTGCCGTGCCGCTGCTGCAGCGCATGACCCTGGAAGGCGTGGTGGCGCCCCAGTGCGTGCGCGTGCTGGTGCTGGTGCCCACGCGCGAACTGGCCGAGCAAGTGTATGCGAGCTTCCGCAGCTATGGCGGCAACTTGCCGCTGCGCAGCTTTGTCGCGTATGGCGGCGTGCCCATCGAGCCGCAGATCAGCAAGTTGCGCAAGGGCCTCGACGTGCTGGTGGCCACGCCGGGCCGTTTGCTCGACCTGCAGACGCAGGGCGCCGTCAAGTTCGAGCAGGTGCAAACCCTGGTGCTGGACGAGGCGGACCGCATGCTGGACCTGGGCTTCGAGCGCGAACTCGATATATTGCTGATGACCATGCCCAAGCAGCGCCAGACGCTGCTGTTCTCGGCCACCTTCTCGGACGCCATCCGCGCCATGGCGAAAACCATGTTGAAGGATCCCGTCTCGGTGGAGGTCAGCGCGCGCAACAGCACGGTCAAGGCCGTGAAACAGTCGGTGATCGTGTGCGACAAGAAACGCAAGCCGGAACTGTTTTTGCACTTGCTGAAGAAAAAGCGCTGGGGCCAGGTATTGGTCTTCGTCAAGACGCGCAAGGGTGTCGAGTTGCTGGTGAACACCTTGCTGGAGCAGGGCGTGCGCGCCGATTCGATTCACGGCGACAAGACGCAGCCGAACCGCCTGCGCGCGCTGGCCCGCTTCAAATCTGCCGAAGTGCAAGTACTGGTAGCCACCGACGTGGCTGCCCGCGGCCTCGATATCGACCAATTGCCCGTCGTCGTCAATTTCGACTTGCCCACCGTGGCGGAAGATTATATTCACCGCATCGGCCGCACGGGCCGCGCGGGCGCCTCGGGCGAAGCGGTCTCGCTCGTTTGCGCCGACGAGGTGGAATTGCTGTCGGCCGTGGAAGCGCTGACCCGGCAAACCCTGAAACGCAACGAGGAAGCCGGTTTCGAGGCGGAACACCGCGTGCCGGGCACGTCCGCCGGCGGCACGATACAGAAGAAAGCCGTCAAGGTGCTGGCGCCGAAGGCGGCGGAGCGGGCGAAAAAACGCCGCTTCTACAAGTAAGCGGGGAAGTTGGCCGGGCAGGGCAAGGCGCGCAGCACGGATATGCCATTCGTGCCATCATGCGCCTATGACCTCGATACCTTTGTTCCCGCTCAATACGGTGCTGTATCCCGATGGCTATCTGCCCCTGCAGATATTCGAGGTACGCTACCTGGACATGATACGTCAGTGCATCATGGGCGAGCAGCCGTTCGGCGTGGTGCAGCTGCTGGACGGCGCGGAAGTGCGCAAGCCGGGCCAGCAGGAAACCCTGGCGCCCGTGGGCACCCTGGCGCGCATCGTCGACTGGGCCGCGCCCCTGTCGGGCTTGCTGCAAATCAAATGCATGGGCATGCAGCGCTTTCACATCGTGTCCAGCGAGCAGCTGAAGCACGGCTTGTGGGTGGCGCGGATCGAAATTTTGGCACCCGACAAGACCATCCCCATCCCGCAAGAGCAGCAGAACGTGGCTGACGCGCTCGGCGCCCTGATCCGCACCTTGCAGGAGCAAAAGATCCCGCCTGAGCAAATGCCCCTGCAGCCGCCATACCGGCTCGACGAATGCGGCTGGGTGGCGAACCGCTGGTGCGAGCTGCTGTCGCTGAACGCCATGCAGAAGCAGCTTCTGCTCAGCCAGGACAATCCCGTGCTGCGCCTGGAACTGGTGCAGGATATGCTGACGGAGAATGGCTTGCTGGAAGAATAAATCAGCCGAAGCCGCATGTTTGCACACGCTTCCGTTGTGCAATTGCAATTTCTATTGAGAAATACTTTACGCTTTGCCGCCGCTGGCATAAGATAATGCCCCTGGGCAAGATTGCCCTGAGCAATATTCAAGAGTAGACGACATGGCAAAAGTAAGCGCGGAACAGATCAATGCGGCAATGGAAGCGATGGCGGGCGAAGGGCAGGCCATCACGGTGCGCGCCTTGCGCGAACGGCTGGGCAACGGCGCCTGCCTGGGCACCATCAGCAAGCTCTTGCAGCGCCGCAAGGCGGGTGCGCAACGCCAGATCGCTGCCGCCGCCGAACTGTCGCCCGTGCTGCAGCAAGCCATCCTCGATTATGTAGGACAGGAATTAAGCGCCAGCCACAGCGCGCATGAAGCCGAGATGAACGACAATCAACAGGAATTGATGGACCTGGCCAGCGAGAACGAGCGCCAGCAAGAGTTGCTCGACTTGCAGGCCGGCGAGCTGGAAACCTTGCGCGAGGAGCTGGAACGGGAGCGGCAAGTGGCGAACCAGGCCCGCACGGACCTGGCCAAGGCGCAGCTGCGCCTGGAAGGCTTGCCGCGCCTGGAAGAGGCGGCCGAGCAGGCGCGCATGGACCTGGCCAAGGCGCAATTCAAGCTCGAAGGCATCCCGCGCCTGGAAGAGGCTGCCGAAGCGGCACGCGCCGAACTGATCCAGGCCCAGCTGAAGCTGGAAAGCCTGACGCGCGTGGAAACGGAACTGGCGGCCGCGCGCCTGGAACTGGAAGCGGAACGCGAAGAGCTGGGCGAAACGCGCGCCGAGCTCGATGAAGAGCGCACCTTGCGCATCAAGGCGCAGCAGTTCATCGTCGATCCGATTTTCAAGACGCCCGTCTGAGGACGCCCGGCCCCGATGCGTCCCAGGGTGACGTGACGTCATGCGGCCCTGTGTTAGGCGGCGCACGGAATCGCGATGCAAGGCGCCGCAGAATAACTGCTGGACCTGAGCGCGAAAGGGGCCGGCATGGAAACGCTGATCGTCATGGGCGCCTCGGTGGGCGGCGTGGAAGCGCTGTCCGCCATCTTTTCCGCCTTGCCTGCCAATATGCCGGCGCCTGTGCTGGTGGTCGCGCATGTGGGGCGGCGCAGCAGCGTGCTGCCCGAGATTCTCGCTAAAACCTCCGCCTTGCCCGTGCGCTTTGCCGAAGAGCGCGAACCCGTGCGCGCGGGGCGCATCCTGCTGGCGCCGCCGGACCGGCATATGCTCGTTGCCAACCTGGCTGGCCAGGCGACGGTCGGGCTGAGCCGGGGCCCCAAGGAAAACCATACGCGTCCCGCCATCGACCCGCTGTTCCGCAGTGCCGCCGCCGCTTTCGGGCCGAAGGTGGTGGGCGTGATCCTCAGCGGCTATCTCGACGATGGCACGGCAGGCTTGCAAGCCATCAAGGCTTGCGGCGGCAAGGCGCTGGTGCAGGAGCCGCAGGACGCGGTGGCGCCGTCGATGCCGCAAAGCGCGATCGAGCATGCGGGGGTGGACTGGCGCTTGCCGGCCGCCGAGATCGGCCCGGCGCTGCTGGCGCTGGCCAGCGGCACGCCGGCCCGCGCCGCGCAACCCTTGCCGCCCGCGCCCCCATGGATCGCCGTGGAAAACCGTTTTGCCCGGGGAGTGGGAAATATGGACCAACTGGAAAAAATTGCCACGCCATCGACTTTCACCTGTCCCGAATGCCAGGGCACGCTGTGGGAGCTGCACGGCCAGCAGCCGCAGCGTTTTCGCTGCCATACGGGCCACAGTTTCACGGCGCAAATGCTGGGCGAGTTGCAGCATGACAAGGCGGAAGACGCCATCTGGGCGGCCGTCAGGGCACTGCAGGAAAAAGAACGGCTGTACCTGAACCTGGCCGCCAAGGCCCAGGCCTGGCTGCATCCGGGCACGGCCAGCGAATATGCCGCCAAGGCGCGCCAGGCGGGCGAGCAGGCCGATGTGCTGAAACGGACCTTGCTGGCTTAAAATAGCGCACTGTCGCGCCATGCCGCGCGGCGCCTGATCGCAAAGAAGATTTATGTCTGCAGAAAAAAAAGAACCGCTCCCGCTTGCGGCAGCCCCCATATCGACGCGCGCACTGCCGCCCAGGCCGCCGGCAGAATTCAGTTCTGCCGCAACAGCCCTTGCGCACAAGCAAGCGCGCGAAGCCAAGGATGCGCAGGTGCGCGGCGTCACCTCGATCGACGCCATGCGCGAGGCCATCAAGCAGGCGGCGCGCGACTTGCCCAGCATCACCGAGGTGCCGCGCCTGGCCATGCTGGACGCCGCCGCCTTCCGCGCGAGGGCCGCGCTGGGCCTGCCTTTCCTGATGCGCGGGCTGGTGCAGCGCTGGCCCCTGTCGGCCCTGGGTCCCGACGTCTTGTGCGAACAGTTCAGCCATGTGCCCGTGCGGGCGCGCGTGGGCGACTACATCAACACGGCTTTTGCGGCCGACCGCGCCATGCAGGATATGTCGATGGGGCAATACCTGGACCTGGTGGCAGAGGGCAGGCACGCGTTGCCGCCTTACCTGGGCAACCTGGAATTGCGCGAACTGAACCGTTTGTGCCACTGGCCCACGTATTTCGACAAGATGGGTCCGCCGCGCTTCTGGGTGGGGCCGGCCGGCACGGTCACGCCCCTGCATTGCGATTACGACGACAATATCTTCGCGCAAGTGTGGGGCCGCAAGCGCATCATGTTATCGCCGCCGCACCACGACGCTTTCCTGTATCCGAGCGAGGCGAACGCCATCCTGTTCGGCTCGCCCTTCGACCCGGAAGCGCCCGATTTCGAGCGTTTTCCCCTCGCGCGCCAGGCTGCCATGATCGAATGCCTCGTCGAGCCGGGCGACATGCTGTACGTGCCTGCCGGCTGGTACCACCAGGTGCGGGCGCTGACGTTTTCCCTGTCCTCGAACCGCTGGGCCAGGGCCGTGCCGCTGGCCTTGCATGGCGATGCGGCGCTGCGGCGGCGCGGGGACTGAAGCTTATGGCTGCACGGCCTTGGCCGCGCCGCGGCCCCGCTTCGGCCGCCATTCGCTGAGGATGCCCGCACAAATGATCAGAATCGCGCCCACGATGGCCAGGGCCGGCAGGCGCTCGCCCGCGATGCGTCCGATCACGCCGGCCCAGACCGGTTCGCCCGCATAGATCAAGGTGGCCTTGGTGGCGGAAATGCGCTTTTGCGCCCAGTTCATCACGTACTGGATCAGCGCGCTGGCGCAGCCCAGCGCCAGCACGCTGAAGATGAAGGTCTTGCTGAGGACGGGCGGCGCTTCGCCCATGACGGGCATCAGCAGCAGGGCGATCAGGGACGCCGTGGCCAGTTGCACGATGGTCACGCGCAGGATGTTCAATTGCGGCGAGACGCGGCTGATGAGGATGATTTCCAGGGCGATCGCGATGGCACCCACGGCCGTGATCAGCTCACCCGTGCCAAAACCCATGCTCAAGCCATCCGTGCCCGTCAATAACAGCAAGCCGATGAACGCCAGCACGACGGCCGCCCACACGGCAGGGTGGGGCCGCTGCTTGAAGACCAGCCATTGCACCAGCGGCACGATGGGCACATAAAAAGCCGTGATGAAAGCGGACTTGCTGCTCGTGATATACATCAAGCCATAGGTTTGCAGCGCATAGCCGCCAAAGATGCTCACGCCGATGGCCATGCCCGTCAGCAACTCCGCTTTCGTCAGCTGGCGCAGCTGGCCCCGGCAAATCAGGGCGCCGATGCTGGCGGCCACGGCAAAGCGGGCGGCGACAAAGGCCAGCGGCCCGCTGACCGTCATGGCATGTTGCACCACGAGAAAAGTGCCGCCCCAGATGAAGGTGATGGCGATCAGGGCCAGTTCGGGCATGCCGAGGGCGGGCGGGGGACTTGCGTGTGTTTTCATGGGGAGCTATGCTATGAGCAAAATATTTCCCATCATGATAGGAGCAATATATTGCGCAGTCAAGTCGAGGCCGGTGGCGTGCTGGAACACCTGGCCAAAAATCTGCGGCGTTTGCGCCTGGCCGCCGGCCTCAGCCAGGACGAGCTGGCCCGCCAGTCGGGCCTGAGCCGGCGCATGGTCAACGGCGTCGAGGCGGGCGGCACCAACATCAGCCTGGCCAACCTCGACCACGTGGCCGCCGCCTTGAACGTGGCCTTCGTCGACCTGGTCCAGCCGCCGCGGCAGCCGCACGACAGCTTGCGCGTGCTGATGTGGCAAAGCGCATCGCAAGCCAGCCAGGCCGTGCTGCTGGGGGCGGCGCCCGCCAGCCACCAGGTGGAGCTATGGTCGTGGATACTGGCGCCGGGCGCGCGCTACGATGCCGATCCTGATCCGGCCGGCTTCAGCGAAATGCTGTACGTGCTGGAAGGCGAGCTGCAGCTGGAGCTGGCGGCCGGGACGAAAACGCTGGGGACGGGCGATTTTTTCGTGTTCAGCAGCGCGCAAGCGTATAGCTATGTCAACGCTGGCTCATCCACCTTGCGCTTTACGCGCAACGTGGCCAGCTGAGGGGAGACTACGCCAGGCCGCAGCCGATGAGGAGCAGCATGGGCCGTTCGCGCTCTTCCGCCAGGGCCGGCTGCAGGGCGACCTGCTCATCGCTGGGACCCCATTCTTCCACGTGTTCCAGCTGGAAACCCGCTTGCAGCAGCGCATTGATGGTCGTGCCCAGCGTGCGGTGCTGCTTGATCACACCCGGTGCCAGCCAGTCGGACACGCGCGGGCCTTGTTCCTGGTAACTGTCGACGGGCCAGCGCTTGCGGCCTTGCGCATCCGTCAGCCAGCCGGGTTGGCGCGGCGCCATGAAGATCGGGTGCTCGATGGAAAACACCAGCTTGCCGCCCGCTTGTAAACCCTGGCGGATGGCGGCCAGCAGGGTGGTGAAATCCTCGATGTAGTGAAACGCGAGCGAACTGTAAATCAGATCGTAACTGGCGGGCGGCAAGGCCAGTTGTTCCAGGTCAAGCCGGGCATAGCTGACGGCCGCATGGTCTCCCATGCCGGCTGCCTGCGCCAGCATCTTTTCCGACACGTCCACGCCCAGCACCCGCGCTGCGCCAGCCTCGGCAGCCCAGCGGCAGAACCAGCCATAGCCGCAACCCAGGTCCAGCACGCTTTTTCCTTGCAGCGCAGGCAGCATGGCGCGCAGGGCTGGCCATTCTGGCGCGCTGTCGAGTCCGCCGACGGAGCGCGGCAACTGGCTATAGGCCGTGAAGAAGGCGTCGTTGTCGTAGATGTTCTGCGTCATGGGTCGAGTTCCTTGCGGGGCGTGCGCTTGGCGTGGCCGCCCCGCTGCGCCCGGTAAATGCCCGCATGGCCGGAAAACAGGTAGGCCACGACGCAGGCGATGGCCGCGTACACGCCGATCTCGGCGCCGAACAGTTCCATCGCCATCAGGGTCGAGGCGATGGGCGTGTTGGCGGCGCCCGCAAACACGGCGACGAAGCCGATGGCGGCCAGCAAGGTGACGGGCTGGTGCAGCAGCGGCCCCAGCGCATTGCCCAGGGTGGCGCCGATGAAGAACAAGGGCGTCACTTCGCCGCCCTTGAAACCCGTGCCCAGCGAGACGATGGTAAACGCCATCTTGCCGAGGAAATCCCAGGCGGCCAGCGGTTCTTTCAGCGCATCGACGATGGTGGGAATGCCCAGGCCGATGTAGCGATCCGTGCCCAGCAGCCACACGGCGAGCGCGACGACGAGGCCGCCTATCAGCGGGCGCAGCGGAGCGTAGGCAATCTTGCGTTTCATCAAGGCACTCAAGCCGTGCGTGGCTTGCGCAAACACTTTGCCGGTCACGCCGAACAGCACGCCCGCGATGACCATCGCGGACAAGGTCCAGGCGGAAATGGCGGGGGTCAAAGGCACGGCGTAATGCGTGTGAGCAATGTGCAAAAGCGGACCCCACAGCAGGACCACCTGGTCGGCGATGACGGCGGCAGCCAGGCAGGGCAGCATGGCTTCGTAGCGCAGTCGGCCGATGGCCAGCACTTCCAGGCCGAAGAGGGCGCCCGCCAGCGGTGTGCCGAAGACGGAGGCAAAGCCGGCACTGATGCCGGCCATCAGGATGATGCGGCGGTCTTCATTGTTCAAACGAAACATGCGGGTCAGCTGGTCGGCCAGTGCACCGCCCATCTGCACGGCCGTGCCTTCGCGTCCGACGGAGGCGCCGAACAAATGCGAGACGACGGTGCCGCCCAGCACCAGCGGCGCCATGCGCAAGGGGATGATTTTTTTCGGGTCGTGGATTTCATCGATGAGCAGATTCGCGCCGCCTTCGACGCTGCTGCCGTAGCGCAAGTACAGCCAGCCGACGGCAAAGCCCGCCACGGGCAGCAGCCAGATCAGCCAGGCGTGCGCCAGGCGCGTGCGTGTCGCCCAGTCCAGGGCGAACAGGAAAGCGGCCGAGGCCGACCCTGCCAGCACGGCCACGACGCTCGCCAGCAGCAGCCATTTCAACAGATGCTTTAACAGATCGGTGAGGGCGCTGAGGCGGTGCATCGGGCATCCAGTCAAGGTTGGTGGGTGGAACGTTCTTACAATCCCAGTTCCGCCGTCAGCGCCTGGCCGATGGCCCGCTGTTCGGCCAGGATGGCGCGCAAGTGGTGGGGGCGCGTCTTGACATTCGTCATGACCACGCGCAGTACATTGGTCGGGCCGGGGTAGCGCGTCGATTCGAGTACCGTGCGCGACACAAAGCTGTGGCCTTGCGCCTTTTGCCGGTTTTGCAGCTTGGCGTTCAAGGTGTTCAGCTGCTTGTTCAGTTCGGTCGCCGCGTCCACCTGGCCGCCGGCCAGCAAGCTGTCCATACGCTGGCGCAAATGCGCGGGCACGTAGCGGTAGGTCAGGATGAAGGTGTCCGAGCGTGTGACGAGTTCGAAATCCTGCTGGTCGGCCAATAAATCCTGCAACTGGCCGGACAAGGTGGCCGCCTGCTGCAGCAAGGTCGTGTAGCCGGACACGCCCAGCACCTTGAACGAGGTCCACAGTTTCAAGGCGTCGAAGCGGCGCGAGCCTTCCAGCGAAGTCTGGCCCAGGTCGCCCGAGTTGTCGCGCAAGATGTAGTTGGCGTTGTGTTTCAGCAGGTTCAGGCTGGCGCTATCCTTGAACAGCACCATGCTTTGCGCCATCGGCACCCACAGCAATTTATGCCCGTCGATGACGACGGAGTCGGCTAGGGCGATGCCGTCGTACAGCGCGCGGTACTGTTCCGCGATCAGCAGCGCGCCGCCCCAGGCCGCATCCACATGGAACCAGATGCTTTCCCGCGCGGCAATGGCTGCCATGGCGGCCAGCGGGTCGATGGCGCCCGTTTCCGTCGTGCCGGCGATGCCGATCATGGCGACGACCTTGATATTGCGCAATTTCAAGTCGGCAATCGTCGCTTCCAGCGCCTGGACGTCGATGCGGTTGTCGCGGTCGACGGCCACCAGGTGCAAGGCGTTTTCACCGAGGCCCAGGGTCGCCAGCGCCTTCTTCACGGAATAGTGGCTGCGGGCCGAGCCGATCACGGCCAGCCCCGCATAGCCGGATTCTTGCATGGCGGCAAACAGCCCCCGCTTGCGCGTGCCGGGCAATTGCTGTTCCAGTGCGACGGCCAGGGCCGTCAAGTTGCCCATGGTGCCGCCATTGACGACATTGCCCAGCGCGCCGCTGGTGGCGACCATGGCTTGCGTGTAGACATGTTCGGGCTGCTGGTACACCTGGCGGTGCAGCCAGCCGAGGATCTGCTTTTCGATCAGGGTCGACACATACGCCGTCTCGATCTTGACCTGGTTCTGGTTCAGGGTGGCCGTAAACGCTTCGGCCAGCACGCTGATCCACGGCAAGGCCTGGGTCATGTGGCCGATGTATTGCGGGTGGTTCAGCTGGGCCGTATTGGCCAGCACGGTGGTGTCGAGTTCTTGCAGGAAATCCGCCACGGGCATGCCGTGCGCGGGCAGGCTGGTGTCGGACAGCTGCGTCAGTAGTTCCGCATACGGCGTGTGCGGATAGGCCGTGTCGCGCTCGGCGGCCAGCCAGCCGCCCAGCATGCCCAGCGCCTGCCGCAGGGGCGCGGGCGCCTGCTGCAATGCATCGATGGAAAAATGCTGCTGCAGCAGCTGTTCGACAGGGGTATCGGTCATGGCGCGTTGTTTTCTCTACGGATTGCTGGTGCCACGGTGACAAACGAATTGCGCCCAGGCGGAAGCGGGATTTTACCCGACTCCGCCTGAGCGCATCAGTTTGCTATGTCAGTTTGCTATTGCTGCTGATCAGAAATAGTTCAAGCCCAGGGCCGACTTGACTTCATCAGCCGTGCGGGCCGCCACTTCGCGTGCCTTGAAGGTGCCTTCTTTCAGCATCTGGATGACTTGTCCCTTGTCTTTGGCGAAATCTTCGCGGCGGGCGCGGATCGGCGCCAGCATTTCCTGCAAGACCAGGTCCAGGCGCTTCTTGACGATGCTGTCGCCCAGGCCGCCGCGCACGTAATGGGCTTTCATTTCGGCCAGCGCCGCTTTTTCCGGGTCAAACGCATCCAGGTACGTAAAGGCGATGTTGCCTTCCAGGTGGCCCGGATCTTCCACGCGCAGGTGCAGCGGGTCGGTATAGACTTTTTTCACGGCAGCCGTGATTTCGGCCGGGGTCGCGCCCAGGTTGATGGTGTTGCCCAGCGATTTGCTCATCTTGGCCTTGCCGTCGATGCCGGGCAGGCGGCCGATGTCCGGCACCAGCGCCTTGCATTCCATCAATACTTCGCGGTTATACATGCGGTTGAAGCGGCGCACGATTTCATTCGTTTGCTCGATCATCGGGATCTGGTCTTCGCCCACGGGCACCACGCCCGCCTTGAAGGCCGTGATGTCGGCCGCCTGGCTGGCCGGGTAGGTCAAGAAGCCGGCCGGGATGTCGCGCTCGAAGCCGCGCAGGCGGATTTCTTCCTTGACGGTGGGGTTGCGCTCGAGGCGCGCCACGGTGACGATGTTCAGGTAGTAAAAGGTCAGTTCGGCCAGTTCCGGAATCTGCGACTGGATGAACACGGTGGTTTTCGTCGGGTCGATGCCGACGGCCAGGTAATCGAGCGCCACTTCGACGACATTGCGGTGCACCTTGTCGATGTCGTCCATATTGTCCGTCAGCGCCTGCGCGTCGGCCAGCATGATGAATTGCTTGTAGCTGTTCTGGTAGCGCACGCGGTCGCGCAGGCTGCCCACGTAGTGGCCCAGGTGCAAGGGGCCGGTAGGGCGGTCGCCCGTCAGGATCACGGATTGCGAAGCGATGGCGGCGGCGGACAGCGGCGCGGCGTCGTTCTGGTCCTGGCTGTCGGGGGTATCGGGCGTATTAGGCAAGCTCATCAAGTTTCCTTTTGAGCCGCCTGCATCGGGGATGATCCAGGCTGAGCCTGTTACGCCACCGATCGAGGCGGCGTGGATCAAATTCACATCACTATGCAGTGGCCGCGCGAAAGTGAGCGGGACCACCAATTCAAGCAGGCGTGTTGTGAAGGGATAAATTTCATGGCGTTATGGTTGCAGTTCGGGCGCGTTCTGTCAAGTTTGCGCCCGGATTTATCTGCTGCGCTGCGTCAGAGGCTTGCCTTATGTAAAACTTGCTTTCCGGGTACTATTGCCGTTCGGCCACTTTTGCGTGGCATGAATCATTGGAGAACAGTATGCGCATGTCGTCCCCCGTCCGGCTCACCGGCCTGGCTTTTGTTGTCAGTTCCCTATTCAGTTCCTTGTTTGCAGTACCCGCGATGGCGCAAACGCCGCCCATGACGCCCGATATCGGCGCCAAGCTGGTCATGCCCGATGTGAATGACTACGTCAAGCGCGTGGTGATGATCCCCATGCGCGACGGCGTCAAGCTGTACACGGTGATCGTCGTGCCGAAAGGCGCCCAGAAAGCGCCGATCATGCTCACGCGCACGCCGTACAATGCGGCCCGCCGCGCCCAGCGCGCTGCCAGCCCCAGCATGCTGGCCGCCCTGCCGCAGGGTGACGATACCCTGGTGGAAAACGGTTACATCCGCGTGTTCCAGGACGTGCGCGGCAAGCATGGCTCGGAAGGCGATTACGTGATGACGCGCCCCGTGCGCGGACCGCTGAACCATACCAAGGTCGATAACGTGACCGATGCGTGGGACACCATCGACTGGCTCGTGAAAAACGTGCCGGAAACGAATGGCAAGGTGGGCATGCTCGGTTCCTCGTACGAGGGCCACACGGTGCTGATGGCCCTGGTCGACCCGCATCCGGCGCTGAAGGTGGCCATTCCCATGAGCGCCATGGTCGATGGCTGGCGCGGCGACGACTGGTTCCACAACGGCGCCTTCCGCATGCCGAGCCTGTCCTACCTGGCGTGGCAGACGAGCGCGCGCGGCAGTAGCGAGGCGCCGGCGCTGGGCGTGTATGACGAATACGATGCGTATCTGCGCATCGGCTCGGCCGGCGATTACGCGAAGAAGTTCGGCATCGACAAGCTGACCTACACGAAAAAGCTGTTCGAGCACCCAGCCTACGACAGTTACTGGCAGGAACAGGCGCTCGACAAGATCCTCGCCAAGCGCCCGTTGATCGTGCCTACCATGCACGTGGTGGGGCAGTGGGACCAGGAAGACATCTATGGCCCGTACGCCACCTACACGGCGATGGAGGGGCGCGACAAGCGCAACAACCTCAATTACCTGGCCATCGGCCCGTGGCGCCATAGCGGCGTCAACTATGACGGCTCCAGCCTGGGTGCCCTGAAGTTTGACGGCGATACGGCGCGCCAGTTCCGCGAAAAAGTCATGCAGCCATTCCTGAATCAATACCTGAAGGATGGCGCGCCGGAAGCGAACACGGCGCCCGTGGTGTCGTACCAGACCGGCACCAACCAGTGGCAGCG
Source organism: Janthinobacterium sp. SUN211 (assembly GCF_030587315.1). Classification (NCBI taxonomy): domain Bacteria; kingdom Pseudomonadati; phylum Pseudomonadota; class Betaproteobacteria; order Burkholderiales; family Oxalobacteraceae; genus Janthinobacterium; species Janthinobacterium sp. SUN211. The sequence goes on from NZ_JAPWIC010000001.1 coordinate 109,569, forward strand.
CCTGCAGCAGTGGCCGCTGGCCTGCGAGACGTGCGACACCAAGCTGACGCCGATCTACCTGCAGGACGGTTCCAGGCTGGGTTTTGCGGCGCCATCGGGCGCTGCGGATGCGGCTGAAGGCGCCTTCGATGAATACGTGGCCGATCCCGCCAAGCCCGTGCCTTTCGTGCCCCGTCCCGTGCGCCTCACGGACCCGGACGTGTGGAAGCCATGGCTGGTCAGCGACCAGCGCGGCTATGCCGACCGCACGGACGTGCTCAGCTATATGTCCGAACCGTTGAAGACGGCCGTGCGCATCGCCGGCGCGCCGATGGTGAACCTGTTTGCCGCCACCAGCGGCACGGATGCCGATTGGGTGGTGAAACTGATCGATGTGTATCCGGACGAAGTGCCGTCGCAGCCGGCCATGGGCGGCTACCAGCTGGGCGTGGCGATGGATATCTTCCGCGGCCGCTACCGCGACAGCTTCGAGCACCCGACGCCGATACCGGCAGGTAAAGTGGAACGCTACCGCTTCGCCTTGCCGAACGCCAATCACGTCTTCCTGCCCGGCCACCGCATCGCCGTGCAAGTGCAGTCGAGCTGGTTCCCCCTGTACGACCGCAACCCGCAAAACTACGTGCCGAACATCTTCCTGGCCGACCCGGGCCATTATAGAAAGGCGACGCAGCGCGTGTACCACGCGACAGGGGCGGCCAGCGCGATCGAGTTGCCGATTGCGCCGCTCGACGCGCGCTAAGCGATTCGCATGAGGATGGCGCCCGCCGCGATCAGGCCGATGGCCAGGTAGCGGCGGGGGCTGATCTTTTCGCGCAGGAACAGGGCCGCAATGGCGATGGCGAACAGGATCGACGTTTCGCGCAGGGCCGCGATGGCGGCCACGGGCGCCTGCGTCATGGCCCACAGGGCCAGGCCATACGATGCGAGGGTGCCGAAGCCGCCAACGGCGGCCAGGCGCCATTGCGTTTGCGCATACGCAAGCAAGTCGGCGGGGCGGCGCAACGCCGTCCACAGCAGCAGTCCTGCGCCGTTCAAGACAAAAATCCACATGGTGTAGGCGGCCGGCGCGCCGGACAGGCGCACGCCGATGCCGTCGATCAAGGTATAGCTGGCAATGACGCAGGCGTTGCCGAGCGCAAAGGCGGTGGCGCGGCCCGTGTTTTTCGGCATCCTGCCGATGGCGCCCGTGCGCGCGGCCACGTACAGGCCGAGGATGCCCGCGCAGATGCAGGCGACGGCGCCCATTTGCATGGGGGAAAGGCGTTCGCCGATCAGCGGCCAGCTGGCCAGCGCCACGAGCAATGGCGCGCTGCCGCGCATCAAGGGGTAGGCATGGCTCATGTCGCCCGCCCTGTAGGCAGCCGCCAGCAGCGAGTAATACGCCAGCTGTGCCACGGCCGAGGCGGCCAGGTAGGGCCAGCTGGCGGGCGCGGGAGTGTTGACGAAGGGCAAGACGGCCAGCGAAATCAGGGCCGCGCCCGCGGAAACGAGCACCGTGCTGAGGAAGGTATCCTTGCCCGACTTGACGATGGCGTTCCAGCTGGCGTGCAGCAGGGCGGCAAACAGGACGACGGCGACGACCAGACCGGACATGCAGGCCTTAGCGGGGGCGTATGCTCAGCGACAACAGTTCCTGGCGGTGATGGCGCTGGAAGCCGTCCATCACGGCGCCGGAGCGGCCCGCCCTGTCGAGCAGTTCGCGCAGGGTCGCCTGGTCTTCCGCCGTCAGCGACTTGCGCGACAGGTAGACGCCGCTCATGCCCCAGGGCAATTCCGGCAACGCTTCCAGGCGCAGGCGGTCGGCCAGGCCATACACGCGCGCATCGTTTTGCGCCACGCCGGCGAGGATGGTGGGCGCCATGATGGTGGCATCGATGAAGCCGCTTTGCATCAGGCGCGCCACGGACAGGGCGTCGACTTCGTAGAACAGGCGGCCCTGGCTGCTCAATTCCTTGGCCAGCGCCTGGTACGGTGCGCCATAGTCGTAGCCGCGCACGAGCGCCACGCGCAATTCGCGCCGCTCGATCAATTCCTGCATGGTGTTGATGGGCGGTCGCGCGCCCTGGAGCGAGATCAGCAGGGGGCGGCTGCCCAGCATGGGGATGAACAGGCCATGCTGGTCGCGCCGCAAGGTGCTGCTGGCCGGGATCAGCAAGTCGGCCTTGCCCGCCTCGAACATCGCTTCCAGGCGCGCGCGGGGGACGGCCGTGAAGATGAAATTGCAGCCGAGCTTGGCACCCATGCCGCGCAGCAAGTCGGGATAGATGCCGCTGATGGTGGCGCCATTCACCACGACGCTGGCGCCGATGGCCGAGACGGGCACCTGGATGTCGCGCGAGCATTGCGCGCCCGCCAGCGATGGCAGCGCCAGCGCCAGCATGGCCACGGTTCGGCGCCAGGCGCTGGAATAAAAGTCAGTCATACCCATCCTTGCTCACCATCGTATCGCCGGCGTCGGCAACGCCCGCTTGATTATCCCATTCTCGCCTATTTATTTCCCAAATACAATATTATCCCGCCGACTACTTTGTGGTGGAAACCATAAGTCTTGCCTGGCGTTGCGCCTTGAAGTAGCGCCAGGCCACCAGGATGCCCAGGGTTTGCATGATGGCGCACAGGTAGAAGGTGCTGCCGATGCGCCAGTCTTGCGGCGGCAAGTGGCTCACTTCGCCGAGGATCATGCTGCCGAGCAAAGGCATGAAGATGATGCCCAGGCTGCTGATCGATTGCAAGGAGCCCATCAGTTCTCCCTGTTCGCTGGCGTTCGATGATTTCGAGATGATGCCTTGCAGCGCCGGCCCGGCGGCAAAGGCCAGCAGGTTGCACAGGATCAGCGCATACATCATCCAGCCCTGCGTCGCCAGGCCGTACAGCAGGTAGGTGAGGGCGCCCGAGGCCATGCCCAGCAGGGACAGGCGCACTTCGCCGAAACGCTTGATGAGGATGCCCAGCAAGCCCGCCTGCACGACGGCCGCGCACAGGCCCACGCAGAAGAGGGCGATGCCGTTCTGGCGCGGCGTCCAGTCGAAGCGGAAGTGCGTGTACAGCACCCAGGTGGTGTTGAGCATCATTTGCGCAAACGTCATCAGGCCGAAGGCCAGCACCAGGCCGCGGATCTCCACGCGGCGCACCAGCTTGAGCAGGGCGGCAAACGGGTTGATGCGCGCCAGGGTGAAGGGCGCGCGCGGACCCGGCTGCAGCGATTCGGGCACGCAGAAATAGCCGTAGATGAAATTGGCCGCCGACAGGCCCGCCGCCACGTAAAACGGCAGGTGCAGGTTGATTTCGCCCAGCAGGCCGCCCAGCATGGGGCCGCAAATGAAGCCCAGGCCAAAGGCGGCGCCGATCTTGCCGAAGCTCTTGGCGCGGTTGTCGTGCGTGGAGACGTCGGACGCATAGGCGGACGCGACCGACATGCTGGCCGACGAGACGCCGCCGATGATGCGGCCGATGAACAGGCAGGCCAGGTTTGGCGCCCAGCCCGTGGCGAGAAAGTTGATGCCCATGCCGGCCATCGAATACAGCAGCACGGGGCGGCGTCCCACGCGGTCGCTGATGGCGCCCAGCATGGGCATGAAGATGAATTGCAGCAAGCCGAAGACGGCCGCCATGATGCCGTACCAGAATGCCTGCTCATCCTTGCCGTTGACAAAGTCGCCGATCAGGATGGGCAGCACGGGCACCACCAGGCCGATGCCCAGCATGTCGATGAAGACGCAGACGAGGATGAAATTGAGGTTGCCGGCGCGCGCGGGCGCGGCGGGCGATGACGGTGAATGGCTGTCGGGGCTGGTTTTATCGGACATGCATGCTTTCGGCGCGCACCCCGCGCCGCCGTGCGGCGTGCGGAGTTCAGTTGTTGGCGTGGCGCCGGCGCGTGGCAGCTTCCTGCTGGCGCGCGGCGCGATAGCTGAGCCTTGCATTATAGACAGCGTGGGCCATGCTGGCTATCGCCACCCATGCTAGATGGCAATTCCCCATTCGTCGGCGAAGGCGGCGCGGAAATCCGTCAGCACGGCCAGCCGCTGTTCGGCCAGCGCGCGGCCCGCCGCCGTCTGCATCTTGCCGGGCAGCTTGTCGAGCTTGGTGACGATATGGTCGAGCGCGTAAGCCTTGTCGTCGAGCGGACGCTGCTGCGCCAGCGGGTCCGTGCCATGCGCCAACGCGCTATCCATGCGCGCCGCCGTATAGAACAACCGCGCCAGTCCCACGGCGCCCAGCGCATCGATGCGGTCGGCATCCTGCACGATTTGCGCTTCGAGCGTGTGCGGCGGCAAGTTGGCGGAAAAACTGTGCGTCTCGATGGCGTGGGCCACGCCGGCCAATTTTTCTGCCGGAAAATCCAGTTCCGCCAACTGACGGCAAGCCAGCGTTGCCGCCTGGCGCGAAGCCAGGTGGCGCTCGGGGTGGTTTTTGGGCAGGTTGACCAGGTCGTGCAGGTAGCAGGCGGCCATCACGGTGAGCGCATCCGCGTCCGCATGCTCTTGCAGCAGGACACTGGCATTGCGCCAGACGCGGTGCAGGTGGTTGAGGTCGTGGGCGCCGTCATCGCCCAGGCCGGCCGTAGCCAGCGCCAGCAGGCGTGGTTGCCATTGGGAAAGCAAAGAATGCATGTTCACAGTCGTAAAAAGCAGGGGCCGCCAGTGTGGCATAAAACGTCGCAGCGCGTGGCGGGGCGGTTGGTGCTCCAGCGTGCCGTATTTGCCACATGAGTTGTATTTTTGAAAAGTATAAAGCCATCGATGGCTCTTTTTTAGTGCATGTCAAATTTACATAAAGCAAGGGCCGCCAGTGCGGCGGGGGCCTGGCGCGCCGGCGTGCCGTAATCGCCACATAAATTGCATTTTTGAAAATCAAAAATCAGACGGTCGCTCTTTTTTAGTGCATGTAAAATTTACATGGGGTAACATTGCCGCATGGAAATTAGAGGCATAAGCTAATTGCTAGAAAATATTTGCAAAAACACACAAGTGGCGGCCATCCCCTGTTGGGTGACTCTGCCACGTCCAAGGCTTGCTTGCAGCGTGCCTTGGCCTGCGCCCCAGGCGAGTTAACGAAAGGAATATCATGAACACCATTTCCAGCGACACTGGCGCAACCGTTGCCAAGGCTGCCGAATACCTGGCCTTTACCCTGGGCCAGGAAGAATATGGCATCGACATCCAGAAAGTCAGCGAAATCCGCAGCTATGAAACGCCGACCCGCATCGCCAACGCGCCCGAGTTCGTCAAAGGCGTGGTCAACCTGCGCGGCATCATCGTGCCCATCGTCGACATGCGCATCAAGTTCAACCTGGGCACGCCCAGCTATGACCAGTTCACCGTCGTCATCATCCTCAATATCGGCAACCGCGTCGTCGGCATGGTCGTCGACCGCGTTTCCGACGTCACCACCCTGATGCCGGAACAGATCAAGCCGGCGCCGGACATGGGCCGTTCGATCAACACGGAATACGTGATCGGCCTGGGCACCATCGACGAGCGCATGCTGATCCTGGTCGATATCGACCAGTTGATGTCCAGCGCCGATATGGGCTTGATCGAAAAATTGGCAGCCTAGGCCGCCAGGAAAAGTCCAGGACGGCGTTGCATTGCCTCGCCGTACATTCGTACTGTCTTCGGCAACGCGCCTTGCACTGAACATTTCCTGACACCCTAGTGCGATAGGGTTTTTTAGAAACAATTGACCCCAAGCATTGTTTGCTTTTTCAGCAAGGCGCACGCTAGCGCATTTCCTGGCGCACGGTTCAGCCGAACCGTGCGCCAGTTTCACTTGAGTTTCACTTTTTACGCCCGTTTCGCCACGTCAGCCAGCCAGCGTCCGCCCTGAGCGGGAGCGCCAGCCGGCCGCCACGCCGGCATCCGGGTTTTTAGGATAGTCACATGAATTTATTACGCAACGTCAGCATCGGTGTCCGCCTGGGACTCGGTTTTGCCGTGATTTTGCTGTTTTCCATGCTCATTACGGGCATCAGCGTCTGGCGCTTGCACGACGTGGCCAGCGCCACGCGCGTCATGATGGAGCAGCCGCTGGCGAAGGAACGCTATATTTCCGACTGGTATGGCCGCATCGACAGCGCCGTGCGCCGCACCATCGCCATTGCCCGCAGCAGCGATACCTCGCTGAGCGGCTATTTTGCCGAAGAATCGAAAGTCTCCTCGTCCAGCTCGGCCGAGCTGCAAAAGAAAATCGAGGCGCTGATCGACAAGCCGGAGGAAAAAGCCATGTTCGCGGGCTTGCTGGAGCAGCGCAAGGTGTATATCGGTTCGCGCGACCAGGTCTACAAGCTGAAGGGCGAAGCGCAGGTCGATGCCGCCAATGAGGTATTTGAAAAGACGTTCGTGCCGGCCGCCGCCAAGTACCAGAAGATGGTGTCGGACTTGCTGGAACACCAGCGCGCCACGATCGACGCCACCGCGCGCGCGATCGACGCCGTTGCCAATACCAGCCGCAACCTGATGCTGGTGCTGGCCGCGCTGGCGCTGGCTTTTGGCGTCGTGTGCGCCTGGGTCTTGACGATGGGCATCGTGCGCCCCCTGCGCACGGCCGTGGACATTGCCCGCAAGGTGGCCGATGGCGACTTGACGGCGCAGATCGACGCCAGCGCCAAAGATGAAACTGGGCAACTTTTGCTGGCCCTGAAGGACATGAACACGAGCTTGCTCAATATCGTGGGCGAAGTGCGCAGCGGCACGGACAGCATCGCGACGTCGTCGACGCAGATCGCTGCCGGCAACCAGGACCTGTCTTCCCGCACGGAAGAGCAGGCCGGTTCCCTGGAAGAAACGGCGTCGTCGATGGAAGAACTGACCAGCACCGTGAAACAGAATGCGGACAACGCGCGCCAGGCGAACCAGTTGGCGGCCTCGGCCGCGCAAGTGGCCGTCAAGGGCGGCGCGGTCGTGGCGCAGGTGGTGGGCACGATGGAATCGATCAATGCTTCGTCGAACAAGATCGTCGACATCATTTCCGTCATCGACGGCATCGCCTTCCAGACGAATATCCTGGCGCTGAATGCGGCCGTGGAAGCGGCGCGCGCGGGCGAGCAGGGCCGCGGCTTTGCCGTCGTGGCATCCGAAGTGCGCAACCTGGCGCAGCGCTCGGCATCGGCGGCGAAAGAGATCAAGACCCTGATCGGTGCTTCCGTGGAGCAAGTCAACGCGGGCAGCATGCTGGTGGCGCAAGCCGGTTCGACCATGAACGACATCGTCGACAGCGTGCAGCGCGTGAGCGACATCATCACGGAAATCACGGCGGCCAGCAGCGAGCAAAGCGTGGGCATCGACGAAATCAACCGGGCCATCGGCCAGATGGATGCTGTGACGCAACAAAATGCGGCCCTGGTGGAAGAGTCGGCGGCCGCCGCCGAATCGATGCAGCACCAGGCGCACAACCTGGCGCAAGTCGTCAGCGTCTTTAAACTCAATGGCCAGCAGGCCGGCGCCGGCGGCGTGAAGGGTGTGCAACACGCGCAGAAACGCCCGGCAGCGCCGCAAACCACTTTGCGCATCGGCACGCGCTGATGCCGCCGCGGCTGCCCCGGGCAGCCGCAACCCCTTTTATATAGTCTGGTTCCGCTTTTTTAGGATATTCACATGAATTTGTTAAGAAACGTCAGTATTGGTGTGCGCCTCGGCCTAGGTTTTGCCGTGATTTTGCTGTTTTCCATGCTCATTACGGGCATCAGCGTGTGGCGTTTGCACGACGTGGCCATGGCCACGCGCACCATGATGGAGCTGCCGCTGGCGAAGGAACGCTATATTTCCGACTGGTATGCAAAGATCGATAGCGGCGTGCGCCGCACCACGGCCATCGCGCGCAGCAGCGACACGTCACTGGGCGCGTATTTTGCGGAAGAGGCCAAGCAATCGTCCGTCGTGTCGGGCGAATTGCAAAAGAAAATCGAAGCCTTGATTTCCAGCCCGGAAGAAAAGGAACTGTTCCGCCTGGTGAGCGAACAGCGCAAGGTCTACCTCGATTCGCGCGCGCAAGTGTCGAAGCTGAAGGCGGATGGACAGGAAGCCGAGGCGGAAAAGGCGTTCCAGGGCATCTTCGTGCCCGGTTCGACGAAGTACCTGAAAGTGGTCAACGACATGCTGCAGCACCAGCGCGCCAGCATCGACACGACGGCGCGCGAGATCGACGAGGTCGCCAAGACGAGCCGCAACTTGCTGCTGACCCTGGCCGTGCTGGCGCTGGGTTTTGGTGTCGTCTGCGCTTGGCTGCTGACGACGGGCATCGTGCGGCCCCTGCGCACGGCCGTGGAAATCGCCCGCAAGGTAGCCGATGGCGACTTGACGGCGCAGATCGACGCCAGCGCCAAAGATGAAACCGGGCAACTGTTGCTGGCCCTGAAGGACATGAATACGAGCTTGCTCAACATCGTCAGCGAAGTGCGCGCAGGTACGGACAGCATCGCGACGTCGTCGACGGAAATTGCCGCCGGCAACCAGGACCTGTCTTCCCGCACGGAAGAGCAGGCCGGTTCCCTGGAAGAAACGGCGTCGTCGATGGAAGAATTGACCAGCACCGTGAAACAGAATGCGGACAATGCGCGCCAGGCCAACCAGTTGGCGGCCTCGGCGGCGCAAGTGGCCGTCAAGGGCGGCGCAGTGGTGGCGCAGGTGGTGGGCACGATGGAATCGATCAATGCTTCGTCTAACAAGATCGTCGACATCATTTCCGTCATCGACGGCATCGCCTTCCAGACGAATATCCTGGCGCTGAATGCGGCCGTGGAAGCGGCGCGCGCGGGCGAGCAGGGCCGCGGCTTTGCAGTCGTGGCGTCCGAAGTGCGCAACCTGGCGCAGCGTTCCGCATCGGCGGCGAAAGAGATCAAGACCCTGATCGGCGCTTCCGTGGAGCAAGTGAACGCGGGCAGCATGCTGGTGGCGCAAGCCGGTTCGACCATGAACGACATCGTCGACAGCGTGCAACGCGTGAGCGACATCATCACGGAAATCACGGCGGCCAGCAGCGAGCAAAGCGTGGGCATCGACGAGATCAACCGGGCCATCGGCCAGATGGATGCCGTGACGCAACAAAATGCGGCCCTGGTGGAAGAATCGGCGGCGGCCGCCGAATCGATGCAGCACCAGGCGCACAATCTGGCGCAAGTGGTCAGCGTGTTCAAATTGAATGGCCAGCAGGCCGGCGCCGGCGGCTTGAAGGCCGTGGGCGGCGGCAAGCGCCCGGCGGCCAAGGCGCCGCAAGAGGCATTGCAGATCGGCCGCGCCGCCTAAACGGCAAGGGGTGGAGGGTCGTCCTCCACCCAGCCGGCGATCGCCAGCTGCGACAGCCGGTCCGCCTCGCCATTGCGGTGGCGCGGCAGCCAGCGCAGCGTTACATCGTGTAATTGTTCCAGCAGGGCCACTACGGTGGCCCTGTGTATTTCCAGTCCCTTGGCGCCTGCCGCCGCCGTTCCCAATACATCGTTGATCACCACCTGGCTGTCGCCGTACAGCAGCAGTTGCGCGGGCGGCGGGCGCACGCCGAGTGCCGCCTGCAGCACGGCCGTCAGGGCCGCATATTCCGCGTCGCTGCTGCTGCCATAACCGGCCGCCTCGCTCACTTCGATACGTTCGCCATGTGGCCCCAGCAGCAGGGCGCCGATGCCCAGCTTGCCCGGGTTCGGGTGGGCGGAGCCGTCGAACCAGCCGCGCCACGCCGAAGCGGGGCCCGCCGGCAGGCGCTTGGCAGCTTGCGCCTGCTGGCGGTCGCTGATCTTTTGCGCCTTGCGCTGCGCGTCGGCCGCGCGCGCCTGCGTCCGCGCCGCCAGCAGGGCGGCAAGGCCCTGCGTGCCGGCCGCCTGTTCCAGTATGCGCTGCAGCGCCGCGTCGCCGGCGATGCCTTCCAGCGCCGCCAGCCGGCGCGCCTGTATCCGCTCGCTCTTGAACGCTGCTGCCAGCAATGTTTCCAATTCCTCTTGCATGGGGCTTTCCCTGTTCGTTGTGCCGCGAATCTACGCGAGTGCGGCGCGGACCGCAAGACAGGCTGCGCCTTTTTCGGCATGCCCGCTTGCGCCGTATAACGCGGAGTGATATAGTCCTCGTTATCAAATCAAGGAGAAAAAACATGACACAGCGCGTATTGATCATTGGTGCCGGCTTTGCCGGCTTGTGGAGTGCCCTGGCCGCCGTGCGCCGCCTGCGGCTGGAAAACGTTGCGGCAGGCGAGATCGAAGTGGCGCTGGTGGCGCCGGAAGCGGTGCTGACGATGCGCCCGCGCCTGTACGAGCCGGCGCCTGCCGGCATGGTGGCGCCGTTGCAGCAATTGTTTGACGACACGGGCGTGCGCTTCATCGCGGGCAAGGTCGAGGCCATCCGCAGCGCCAGCGACGAGGTCGACATCGTGGCCGCCGACGGCAGCCGTTCGACCCTGGCCTATGACCGCCTGGTGCTGGCGGCGGGCAGCAGCCTGTTCCGGCCGGATATTCCGGGTTTGCAAGAATTTGCCTTCAGCACCGACCAGCGCGACGACGCGGTGGCGCTCGATGCGCACCTGCATGGTCTGGCTGCCCGGCCCGCATCGGCCGCGCGCAATACGGTCATCGTGGCCGGCGGCGGCTTCACGGGCATCGAGCTGGCGGCCGAGCTGCCGGCCCGCCTGCGCGCCATCCTGGGCCAGGATGCCGAGATCAAGGTGATCATCGTCGAGCGGGCGCCCGACATCGGCCCCGACCTGGGACCGGGACCGCGTCCCGTGATCGAGCAGGCGCTGGCGGAGCTGGGCGTGGAATGCCGGCTCGGTTCCGCCGTCGCCGCCATCGATGCGGACGGCTTGACGACGGCCGATGGCGAGCGCATCGAGGCGGCCACCGTGGTGTGGACGGCGGGCGTGCGGGCCAGTGCGCTGACGGCGCAGATTCCCGGCGACAAGGACGCGGCGGGCCGCCTGCGGGTGGCGCACGACTTGCGCGTGCCTGGCGCGGGCAAGGTCTTTGCCACGGGCGACGCGGCCGTCGCGGCCACGGACGACGCTGGCAATCACACGCTGATGAGCTGCCAGCACGCCATGTTCCTTGGACGTTCCTCGGGCGATAATGCCGTGGCCGACCTGCTGGGCCTGGCCACGCGGCCCTACCGCCAGCCGTATTATGTGACGTGCCTGGACCTGGGGGCGTGGGGCGCGGTCGTCACGCAGGGCTGGGAGCGCAAGGTGTGGATGACGGGCAGCGAAGGCAAGGCCTTGAAGGTGGCCATCAATGGCCGCGTGATTTATCCGCCCGCCGACAGCGCGGCGGCGCTGGCGGCCGCCGATCCCGCGTTCGAGCTGTCGCTGTAGTCTTGCGGCTGCAAACGGGGAGTGCTACAGTCCCCGTTTTGCAACGGAGGAATGGCATCATGGCACATTATGGAAGCGGCACCGAGTATGGCTTGCATTGCCTGCTGTATCTGGCGCAGCCGCTTGCCGAGCCTGCCAGCAGCCGCGACCTGGCGGAGTTGCAGGGCATTTCCGTCTCTTTCCTGGCAAAAATCTTCCCCAAGCTGGAAAAGGCGGGCATCGTGACGGCGTCGGAAGGCATACGCGGCGGCTACCAGCTGGCGCGTCCGGCTGCCGAGATCAGCGTACTCGACGTGGTGGACGCCATCGAGGGGCCGAAACCGCTGTTCGATTGCCAGCAGATCCGCAGCCGCTGCACCCTGTACGAAGGCGAGCCGCCCGGCTGGATGACCAGCGGCGTGTGCGGCATCCATGCCTTGATGCTGCGCGCCGAGAAAAGCATGCGCGCCGAGCTGGCCAAGACGACCCTGGCCGACCTGGCGCAAGGCGTGGGCAGTGCGGCGCCGGCCGGCTTTGGCGAGGATTTGCAGGGCTGGTTCAGCGGCCGCGTGCAGGTGCGCAGCGAGGCGCGCATCGCCGCCGTGCGCGGACCGAAGCCGCGCCGCGTCAAGGGCGATGCCGTCTGACGCCAGCGATCTTACGGTTTCAATAGCATGGTATCGACGAGGCTGCCGATCCAGCATGCCACCAGCACACAAACGGCCACCGTCATGGCGGGGCCGTCATGGGCCGACAGCGCATCGACTTTTTCCACGATCAGCTGCACGTCGAGGGGCAGGGCGCCGCTGTCGATCTGTGCCATAACTTGATCCAATCGTGCCATGATCTGGCGCAATACGAGCACCAGCGCGACGAGGGCGGGCACGAGGAACAGGCAGCCGCGCGCCTTGCGCTTTAATAAGAAATGCCCGCTGCCGGGAAACACGAGGCCCGACAGCAGCAGGGCCTGCGTGCGTTTGGATATGGATGAAGGTGAGGGGGAGCCGCTCATGCGCGCCTTGTGTAGGGGTAAGAGCGGCCCATCATACTATTGCCAGCCGAATTTGCGCAGGTACACGCGTTTCATGAACGTCGTCAGCAGGGTGTAGCAGACGAGGATGCCCAGCAGCCATGGGAAGTAGCTCAATGGCAAGGCTTGCAGCTTGAAGTAAGTCGCCAGCGGTCCCATCGGCAGGAAGACGCCCACGGCCATGATCAGGGTCGTGGCCACCAGCAGGGGCACGGAAGCGATGCTGTCGATGAAAGGCAGCTTCGGCGTGCGGATCAGGTGCACGATCAGGGTTTGCGTCAACAGCCCCACGACGAACCAGCCGGACTGGAACAGGGTTTGCTGTTCCGGGGTATTCGCGCCGAACACATGCCACATCAGGATAAACGTGCTGATGTCGAAGATCGAGCTGATGGGGCCGAAAAACACCATGAAGCGGCCGATGTCGCGCGGGTTCCAGCTCAGCGGCTGCTGGATCAGTTCGGCGTCGACATTGTCGAACGGGATGGCGATCTGCGACACGTCGTACAGCAGGTTTTGCACCAGCAAGTGCAGCGGCAGCATGGGCAGGAACGGCAGGAAGGCGCTGGCCACCAGCACGGAAAACACATTGCCGAAGTTCGAGCTGGCCGTCATGCGGATATATTTCAGCATGTTGCTGAAGGTGCGGCGGCCTTCCAGCACGCCTTCTTCCAGCACCATCAGGCTCTTTTCCAGCAGGATGATATCGGCCGCTTCCTTGGCGATATCGACGGCGGAATCGACGGAAATGCCGATATCGGCCGCGCGCAGGGCGGGCGCGTCGTTGATGCCGTCGCCCATGAAGCCGACGATGTGGCCATTGCCGCGCAGGGCGCGCACGAGGCGCTCCTTGTGCAGCGGGCTGAGCTTGGCAAATACCGTGTTGTCCTCGGCCGCTTTCGCCAGGGTGGCGTCGTCCATGTCGTCCAGTTGCGGGCCTTGCAGCACGCCATGCACGGCCAGGCCCACTTCGCGGCAAATCTTCGTCGTCACGAGGTGGTTGTCGCCCGTCAACACTTTCACGGTGACGCCGTGTTCCGCCAGCGCGCGCAGGGCGGGCGCCGTCGATTCCTTCGGCGGATCGAGGAAGGCGACATAACCGATCAGCGTGAGCGCCGTTTCATCGGCCACGCCGTACACGGTTTTGTGCGGCGGCACTTCCTTGACGGCCACGGCCACCACGCGCAAACCTTCCGCATTCAGGCCATGCGTGGTTTCCAGCACCTTGTCCAGCAGGGCCGCGTCGAGGGGAATATTCACGCCGCCCAGGCGCAGGTGGCTGCAGGCGGCGAGGATTTCCTCGACGGCGCCCTTGCAGATCAGTTCATGGTGGTCATTCTTTTCGGAAACGACGACGGACATGCGGCGGCGCACGAAATCGAAGGGGATTTCATCGACCTTTACGTAGTCGCGCGCCAGCTGCATTTCCGTCTGCAATTCCACGTGGTCGAGCACGGCGCGGTCCAGCAGGTTTTTCAAGCCCGTCTGGTAGTGGCTATTCAAATAGGCGAATTGCAGCACTTCATCGGATTGCTGGCCGAACACGTCCGTGTGGCGTTCCAGCACGATCTTGTCCTGCGTCAAGGTGCCCGTCTTGTCCGTGCACAACACGTCCATGGCGCCGAAGTTCTGGATGGCGTCCAGGCGCTTGACGACGACTTTCTTTTTCGACAGTTTCACGGCGCCTTTGGCCAAGGTGCTGGTGACGATCATGGGCAGCATTTCCGGCGTCAGGCCGACGGCCACGGACAGGGCGAACAGGAACGCTTCCATCCAGTCGCCCTTGGTCCAGCCGTTGATCAGGAAGACGAGCGGCGCCATCACGAGGGCGAAGCGGATCAAGAGCCAGCTGACGCTGTTCACGCCCGCCTCGAACGCCGTCGGCGTGCGCTCGGTGGCCGTCACGCGCGTGGCGATGGTGCCGAAATAGGTGCGGTTGCCCGTAGCCAATACCAGCGCCGTGGCGGCGCCCGAGATCACGTTCGTGCCCATGAACAGCAGATTGGCCAGTTCCATGGGATCTTTGCCATGGGCGTCGGCCAGTTCGGCCATCTTTTCCACCGGCAAGGATTCGCCCGTCATGGCGGCCTGGCTGACGAACAGGTCTTTCGCGGACAGCAAGCGGCAATCGGCGGGGATCATGTCGCCGGCCGACAGCACGATGAGGTCGCCCTGCACCAGTTGGCGGATCGGCAGCTCGACTTGCTGGCCATTGCGCAGCACGGTGGCTGTATTGCTGACCATGGCTTTCAGGCGCTCGGCGGCCCGGTTCGAGCGGCCTTCCTGCACGAAACGCAGCAGGGTCGACAAGATCACCATGGTGCCGATGACGATGGTCGCCTTAGGATCTTCTGTCAGGTAGGAAACGATGGCCAGCACGGTGAGCAGCAGGTTGAACGGATTCTTGTAGCACAGCCACAGGTGCTGGTACCAGGCCAGCGGTTTTTCATGTTCGACCTCGTTCGGACCCGTTTGCGCGCCGATCACTTGCGCTTCGGCATCGCGCAAGCCTTCCAGGCGCGTGTGCAGGCGGTTCAGGGCGCTATCGAGGTCTTCATGGGCGGCGGCCAGCAACTGGCGCGCCAGGTGGTCGGGCACGGGGCGGGCCGTGCTGTTTTCCAGCGGCATGGCGCGGCGGCGGAAGTTGCCTGCCGTATGGCGCTTGCGCAGGAACGATTCGAATAAGCGGGTGAAGAGATTCATTGCTCTTCCTTTCACGACGAGGTGTTGACGGGCGGCGCAGCCGCAGGCAAGACTTGCGTGCCGCCAAAGCACGATAGTGCTGGCGGGCAATCCGGGTCAGTAGCCGGTCGCGATCGGAAAGAGGGGGGAGAGGCGTGCGGCCGTACTGGCCGCGCGAGACACCGCACCTTGCTCAGCAAGGCACGGAGGAAAGAGAGTTCCGCGTTGCTTGCTGTTTAGCTGCCGAGGCAATCGCCGATACAAGATCGGCTACTGTCACTAGAACAAGTACCCACGTGGGACTCCGTAAATGAATAATGGGGGCATCTTATGCACATGCTGCAAGAGTGTCAACTGAAGAAATCTTAGGTTTCCAAAGTGTAATGTGACTGTGGCAGGCCGCATGCTCAGCCATGTTGCGTGGCCATCGCCAGCGAATCGGACAATATCTGCCACAGCGCCGCATGACGCTGCTGCAGCGCGGCGCCGCCCGCGTAGATCAGCTCTACGTGCAGGCTGTCGACGATGCCCAGGTAGGCTTGCGCATACAGGTCGATGCGCTGCGACGATAACGTGGGCGCGAGACGGGCCAGGCTCTGCACGTAATACTGCTGCAGCTGCGCCAGCAAGGCTTCGTAGCCCGTGCCCACTTCCACGCGCAGGGGCGCGGGCGGCAAATACGCCGTGCGCAGCAGAAAGCGCAAATGGGCCGAGTCCGCATAGCGCTGCGCCATGCGGTCGCAGTACAGGGCGCCGGCTTGCTGGCCGCCGGGCGCCGCCAGCGCCGCTTCGTCGGCGAAGCAGCTGTCCATGAAGGCTTGCTCTTCGGCCAGGGCGTCGGCAAACACGTCGAGGAAGAGGGCGTCCTTGCCGGCGAAGTGCGAGTACAGCGAAGCCTTGCGCATGCCCGCCTGCGCGGCGATGTCGCTGAGGGACGAAGCGTCGTAGCCGTGTTCCGAAAAGTGGACGACGGCGACGGCACAGATATTATCGGCCGAGGCCGAGCGTTTTTTCATCATGGGGGTGATATGGGGTGAGGCGTCAGTGCGCTCCCAGGCTGCTGGCATGGACCGGATGGACGCGCGCAGTGGCCAGGGTCAGCCATGATACCAGCAGGCCGGCCACGGTCAAGAACAGCAGCCACGGCAGCGGCCCCCATTCCGACAGGCTGGCCGCCAGCGGCGTGGCCAGCGACGACAAGGTCATCTGGATGGCACCCAGCAGCGCGGCCGTGGAACCGAGCGCACGCTGCTGGGAACCCATGGCCATGGCCATCAGCGCCGCTTCCGCGATGCCCAGGCCAAACAGGGCCACGAACATGCCCGGCACGACAGCGGCGATGCCTGCTCCTGCCCAAGCGCCGAGCAGGGCCAGCCCCGCGCCGCCCAGCATGGCCGCGCTGCCCGCCACGCAAAGGCGCGCCACGCCGTGCTTTTCCACCAGGCGGCCGCTGGCCATGGCGCCCAGCAGCACGGCCACGCCCGTGGCGCCGAACACGAGGCCGAAGCTGCCCGCGGACAGGCCGAAATCGCGCTGGTACACGAGCGACGCTCCGCCGATATAGGCAAACAGGAAAAAGAAAGTGGCGGACAGGGCCAGTGCGGGCAGCAGGAAGGCGCGGTCCAGCGCGATGCGCGCATACGTGCGGTGCATGCCGCGCGGCGCGACGCGTCGGGCCGCTGGCAGGGTTTCTGATAGGAACAGCGCGCTATTGAGCAGGGTCAAGAGACCCAGCGCGGCCAGGGCCAGCATCACGGCGCGCCAGCCGTAGTGGGCGTCGAGCAAGCCGCCCACGGCGGGCGCCAGCACGGGCGCCAGGCCGACGATGGTCATCAAGAGGGCAAACAGCTGCGCCGCTTTGACGCCATCGGCCACGTCGCGCACCATGCTCATCACCACGACCAGGGTCAGCGCGGCGCCCAGACCTTGCAGCAAGCGCGCCAGCAGCAGGGTGCTCAATTGATCCGCCTGCGACGCCCACACGGCGGCAAGAATGTACACGGCGATGCCGGCCAGCAGCGGACGGCGCCGGCCCAGCATGTCGGTCAGCGGCCCGCACAGCAATTGCCCGCCGCCCAGGGCCAGCAGGAAAACCGTCAGGCTCAGCTGCACGTTCGCATACGAGGTGTGCAGCTCGCGCGCCATGGCGGGCATCGAGGCCAGGTACATGTCGATGCCGGCCGGGCCGAGCACGGCCACCAGGGCCAGGGAAGCCGCCAGCCCGAGACTGGCGGCGGGGAGAGTGGTTTGCTGCTGCATTGCGCTTCCTTTGTATCGTCAAAAAACACGGCATGGACATTGCCGTCTTTTTTATTGTACACTGACTACCTACCGATAGGTAGCCAACTCAATAAAGGCAAAGGATGACGACGATGATGAACGTAACAATGGCGGCTGCGCCGTATCTGCGGGGAGAGCGGTCATGACGGAAGTGGGAATTTCGCTCAGCGGCGTGGCCGTGGCCTTGCTGTTTGCCGCCTGGAGTTCGCACCGCGCCCGCTGCGAACGGCGCGATGTCGTGCTGCTGACGATGCTGGGCACCGCCCTGGGATTGCCGGGCGCGGCCTTGCTGGCGCTGTAGCGCGGCGCATAAAAAAAACGGCAGACCTTGCGGCCTGCCGTTCTGTGTTCCTCCTGCCCGGCTAGCCGGGCAGATGGCGTTTACTCTTCTTCGTAGGAACTGATCGGTGCGCAACCGCAGAACAGGTTGCGGTCGCCGTACACGTTGTCGGCGCGGCCGACCGGCGGCCAGTACTTGCGCTGGCGCAAGGAAGCGACGGGGTAGGCGGCGATTTCGCGGCTGTACTTGCGTTCCCAGTTGTCCGACATCAATACCTGTGCCGTGTGCGGCGCATTTTTCAACGGGTTGTCGTCGTGGTCGAATTCACCGCTGGCGACCTTGGCGATTTCCGCGCGGATGGCGATCATGGCGTCGATGAAGCGGTCGATTTCCACTTTCGATTCGCTTTCCGTCGGTTCGATCATCAGGGTGCCCGGCACGGGGAAGCTCATGGTCGGCGCATGGAAACCGAAGTCCATCAAACGCTTGGCCACGTCTTCGTTGCTGATGCCGGTGGCGTCCGTGATCGGGCGCAGGTCCAGGATGCACTCGTGCGCGACCAGGCCGTCGTGGCCCGAGTACAGCACGGGGTAGTGCGGCGCCAGGCGGCGCGCGATGTAGTTCGCCGCCAGGATCGCCGTCTCGGTGGCGGCCGTCAAGCCTTCCGCGCCCATCATGGCGATGTACATCCACGAAATCGGCAGGATGCTGGCCGAGCCGAATGGCGCGGCGCTGACGGCACCGATGCCGGCAGCATCGCGCTGGTAGCCCGAGGAACGCTGGTTCGGCAGGAATTTCGCCAGGTGGGCGCCCACGCCGATCGGGCCGACGCCCGGTCCGCCGCCGCCGTGCGGGATGCAGAAGGTCTTGTGCAGGTTCAGGTGGGACACGTCGCCGCCAAACGAGCCGGGAGCGGCCACGCCGACCAGCGCGTTCATGTTGGCGCCGTCGATGTAGACCTGGCCGCCGTGCGCATGGATGATTTCGCACAGTTCCTGGATGCCTTCTTCAAACACGCCGTGGGTGGATGGGTAGGTGACCATCACGCAAGCCAGGTTGGCGCTGTGCTTTTCCGCCTTCGCCTTCAGGTCGGCCAGGTCCACGTTGCCGTTGGCGTCGCAGCTGGTGACGACCACCTGCATGCCGACCATGTTGGCCGAGGCGGGGTTGGTGCCATGCGCCGACGACGGGATCAGGCAAATGTTGCGATGGCCTTCGCCGCGCGACTCGTGATACGCCTTGATCACCAGCAGACCCGCGTATTCGCCCTGCGAGCCGGCGTTCGGCTGCAGCGACACGGCCGCGTAGCCCGTCAAGGCGCACAGCATCTCTTCCAGCTGCGAAATCATCTCGCGGTAGCCGACCGTTTGCGCATCCGGCGCGAACGGGTGGATGTTCGAAAATTCCGGCCAGGTGACGGGGATCATTTCGCTCGTCGCGTTCAGCTTCATGGTGCACGAACCGAGCGGGATCATGGTGCGGTCCAGCGCCAGGTCCTTGTCGGCCAGGCTGCGCAGGTAGCGCAGCATCTCATGTTCCGAGTGGTAGCTGTTGAAGACGGGGTGGGTCAGGTAGGCGCTCTCGCGTGCCAGGTTGGCCGGCAGCGCGCTGGTCACATTTGCTTCCACGCTGTCCAGGTCCGGGGCGGCAGGCGCGTTGGCCAGGCCGTGCGCGAACACTTTCCACAGCAGCGCGATATCGTCGCGCGTGGTGGTTTCGTCGAGCGACACGCCCACGTGGGTATTGTCGATCTTGCGCAGGTTGACGCCGTGGTGCATGGCCGTCGCGTGCAGCTGCGCCGCATCGGCGACGTTGATGGTCAGGGTGTCGAAGTAGCTCGCATTGACGACGCCATAGCCGAGGGTCTTCAGGTTGGCGGCCAGCACGCCCGTAAAGCGGTGCACGCGGCGGGCGATCTGCAGCAGGCCGGCCGGGCCGTGGTAGACGGCGTACATCGAGGCCATCACGGCAAGCAGCACTTGCGCCGTGCAGATGTTCGAGGTCGCTTTTTCGCGGCGGATATGCTGTTCGCGCGTTTGCAGGGCCAGGCGGTACGCCTTGTTGCCTTGCGCATCGACGGTCACGCCCACCAGGCGGCCCGACATATTGCGCTTGAATTCATCGCGCGTGGACAGATAGCCCGCGTGCGGGCCGCCGAAGCCGAGCGGCACGCCGAAGCGCTGGCTGTTGCCGACGACGACGTCGGCGCCCCATTCGCCCGGAGGCGTGAGCATGGTCAGGGCCAGCAGGTCGGCCGCGACGATGACCATGGCGCCGTTCGCGTGCAGTTTTTCCACGCCGGCGCGGTAGTCGCGCACGACGCCGTTCACGCCAGGGTATTGCAGCAGCACGCCGAAGCAGGCGTCCAGCGACTCGATTTCTGCCGGATCAAACGTGCGCACTTCGATGCCGATCGGCTGGGCGCGCGTCTGCACCACTTCCAGCGTTTGCGGCAGCACGTCATTGGCCACATACAGCACGTTCGACTTCGACTTGCCCACGCGCTGGATCAGGGTCATCGCTTCGGCGGCGGCAGTGCCTTCGTCCAGCATCGAGGCGTTCGAGATGCCCATGCCGGTGAGGTCCGTGATCACTTGCTGGAAGTTCAGGATCGCTTCCAGGCGGCCTTGCGAAATCTCAGGCTGGTAAGGCGTGTACGCCGTGTACCAGGCCGGATTTTCAAAGATGTTGCGCAAAACGACACCGGGCGTGAATGTGTTGTAGTAGCCTTGGCCGATCAGGGATTTGAGAACCTGGTTCTTGCCGGCGATGGCTTTCAGGCGCGACAGGGCTTCCTGTTCCGGCATCGGCTGCGAATACGTGCCCAGGGGCAGGGCGCCCTTGTTGCGGATGTTGGCCGGTACCAGGGCGTCGATCAGCGCGGCGCGCGATGGATAGCCGAGGGTCGCCAGCATGGCTGCTTGTTCGGTGTGGGAAGGGCCGATGTGGCGGGCGATGAAGGCATCGCGTGCTTCGAGTTGGGTCAGGCTGGTGCGGGTCATGATATAGAGGCCAAAAAAGACTGAAAAACCGGGATGCGGCGCGCGGGCGCAGCGCAGAAAAAATGCAAACGGGCCGCGATTGCGGCCCGTGAGTCAAACGCGATTACGCGCCGGTGGTGGCGCCATAGGCGGCAGCGTCGAGCAAGCCGTCCAGGGCCGACACGTCGGCTGGCTTGATCTTGAACAGCCAGTTGGCGTAGGCGTCGGCATTGATCGACTCTGGCGAGTTGACCACGTCGTCGTTGACGGCCACGACTTCGCCGGCGATTGGTGCGTAGATGTCGCTCGCTGCCTTGACCGATTCCACCACGGCGGCGTCGTCGCCGGCGCCGTAGCTGTTGCCCACGGTGGGCAGTTCGACGAAGACGATGTCGCCCAGGGCGTCCTGCGCGTACTCGGTGATGCCGACGGTGATCGTGCCGTCGCCTTCAAGGCGTACCCATTCGTGGGAAGCGGTGTACTTCAGGTCTGCAGGAATGTTCATGTGTGGCTCCAGATGGTAAGTGTTCGTTATTGATTATGGTTGTACGGTCTTGCGGGCGGCTCTATAAAACCTTACGCAGCCAGGATTTTACCGTTACGCACGAAAGGCAGCTTGACGACGGAAGCGGCCAGCTGCTTGCCGCGGATTTCCACGTGCACGGTGTCGCCCACGGCGACGCCGTTCGGCACGCGCGCCAGCGCGATCGCTTCCTGCATCGTCGGGCTGAAGGTGCCGCTGGTGATTTCGCCCGTGGCTTCGCTGCCGGCGATGATGACTTTTTGATGAGCGCGCAGCACGCCGCCTTTTTCGCGCAGGATCAGTCCCACGAATTGTGCGTTCTGGCCCTTGGCCAGCAGGGCCGCCTTGCCGATGAAATCGCGTTCGCTGACGAGGTCGATGGTCCATGCCAGGCCCGCGTCGAGCGGGTTGACGGTTTCATCCATGTCCTGGCCGTACAGATTCATGCCCGCTTCCAGGCGCAGGGTGTCGCGCGCGCCCAGGCCGGCAGGCTTGACGCCGGCCGCCGCCAGGGCGTTCCACAGCGCTTCCACCTGGGTCGCGGCCACGCCGATTTCAAAGCCGTCTTCGCCCGTGTAACCGGTGCGCGCCAGCATGACTTCGCCGAAAGCCGTGTCCTTGACGATGACGACGTTGAACGGCTTGATGGCTTCGGAAGCGGCTTGCGTTTCCGGCAGCACTTGCCACACTTTGGCGCGCGCGTTCGGGCCTTGCACGGCCACCAGGGCCATCGGATTGTTGGCATTGCGGCGCTCGGTGATCGTCAGGCCGCTGTTGGTGTTGGTGTTTTGCTGCTGCATCCACGCCACGTCTTTTTCAGCCGTGCCCGCGTTGACGACGAGGCGGAACCAGTTTTCGTTGAAGAAGTAGACGATCAGGTCATCGATGACGGTGCCTTCGGCATTGAGCATGCACGAGTACAGCGCCTTGCCCGACACTTGCAGCTTGTCAACGTTGTTGGCCAGCAAGCCGCGCAGGAAGGCGCGCACGTTCGGACCTTCGATATCGACCACGCACATATGGGACACGTCGAACATGCCGGCATCGCCGCGCACGGCGTTGTGTTCTTCGATTTGCGAGCCGTAGTTGACGGGCATGTCCCAGCCGCCGAAATCGACCATGCGGGCGCCGAGGGCACGGTGGGCGTTATTGAGTGGGGTCGCTTTGAGCGTCATGGATTCCTCGGGACGAAGGTAAAAGGGGAGTTAACAAAACATAGAATAGCCAAACACGGCTTTCCAGCGTGATCACTGACCCCCCTGTCCTTTGTACCTGAGAGATTACGGGGGCCTGCCCCGTGCGCCCCTTCGGTGGGCCGCCGGCAATAGCCGCGGCCGCTCTCCAGAGTTGAGCTGAAACGTGTCGCCAAAGCAACAGCTGCAGTCCGCCTGATCGGTCCTTTTGCCTGAGAGTTTTTGGGTAGTGCCCCTTCGGCGGCAACGCTGGTTTGCCCTCTCCCGATCAAGTGGGAGGAATATATGCCAGCAGGGTGTTTCTGTCAATCTGAAAAGACATTGTCAAATTGCAGCAAAAGCCCCGGTTTGCGGGGCTGTCAGGGGGCTGGCGGCGCCGCAAAAGGGCGCCCGGCCGCGCGGGAATGCGCTATGATGAAATTCTGGCTTTCTTGCGGGTGCCTGCCATGAACACTACACAAAGCGAGACGCAAAACAACACCGAGCAGCACGGTTACTTTACCCTCTCGGGCGACGTCAACAGCGATATGGTGCGGCGCGTCTTCAACGCCGCGGCCGACATCACGGAAGACAAGCTCACCACCGCCCACATCCTGATCCAGTCGAACGGCGGCTACGTCAGCGACGGCATCTGTCTGTACAACTTCCTCAGCAAGTTGCCGCTCGACATCATCACCTATAACGCGGGCGCCGTGGCCTCCATCGCCGTCACCCTGTTCCTGGCGGGGCGGCGCCGCCATGCCAGCGACACGGCCCGCTTCATGGTGCACAAGTCGCATGCGACAGCCTCGCCCGGTTCCCGCCCCGACGCGCTCAGCATCATCGTCGAGGGCTTGCGCGCCGACGACATGCGTACCGAGCGCATCCTGCGCGGCCACGTCAGCCTGACGGAAGAGCAGTGGCAGGTGCACGCGTATTCCGACCTGCACCTGACGGCCGACCAGGCGTTGGAAGTGGGCATGATCGAATCGATCCGCGACTTTGCGCCGCCCAAGGGCAAGCGCCTGACGAATATCTGACGCCTGCCGCGCCATGCCGGGCAGATGGTTTCAGCGTGGAAAGTTTGTAATCGAATGTAATTCTTCGCTGCAGCACAGCAAAAGCCGCGCGGAACAGGGCAGAGTCGTGGCATAGTGCAAGCTGATCATGAAATAAGTGCAGGCGCGATGACTTGGTGGAATGGGATTTCTTTTGCGGCCGATATGTCCGTGATGGGGCCGGCTGGCGTGGCGATTGCCCTGTGGCTGCTCGTCTCGCGCCAATGGCGCCTGGTGCTCAGCTGGAGCCTGTGGTACGGCGGCGGCCTGGCCCTCGTGGTGCTGTCGAAGCTGGCCTTCATGAGCTGGGGCGTGGGCAGCAGCGCGCTCGATTTTACGGGCTTCAGCGGCCACGCCATGCGCGCCGGCGCCGTGTTTCCCGTGCTGATGTATGTGCTGCTGCAGCGGGCTGCACCGCGCTGGCGCCATGCCGGCGTGCTCGTCGGCGTGGCCTTTGCCGTGCTGGTGGCCATTTCGCGCGTGGTCGTGCATGCGCACAGCGTGTCGGAAGCCGTCAGCGGCTGCGTGCTGGGCCTGGCGCTGGCGCTGGGCTTCATGTGGAGCGCCCGCGGCGCCGTGAATATCGCCGTCAGCCATGCGCTGGCCCTGGCCAGCCTCGTGCTGATGGTGGTGCTCAGCTTCAAGGCGGAGCCCATGCCGACCGAGCAATGGCTGCAAAAACTGGCCCTGGCGCTGTCCGGCCATGAGCGCGTTTTTTCCCGCGAAGACTGGAAACTGGCGCAGGATGGCCGCCCAGCCCCGTAAGGCGGGGCACGCCGGCGCCTGGCGCTGCGGTTTTTTGGCCAGAAAAGCATCAGGAAATGGTATGATGAACCACTCCCTGCGGTGAGTGGCTAGACTGTTGCCGCAAGGGTGGCCAAGGTGGCCATGAACTGAATATGAACCGGGTTCACCCAAATATAACCGCCAGCATAGGCCAGGAACTCTAAAACACGTGCGTCTCTCTTCCATCAAGTTGTCGGGATTTAAGTCTTTCGTCGATCCCACCAATTTCCAGGTGCCAGGCCAGCTCGTGGGCGTGGTCGGGCCGAATGGCTGCGGCAAGTCGAACATCATCGACGCCGTGCGCTGGGTGCTGGGCGAATCGAAAGCGTCGGAATTGCGCGGCGAATCGATGCAGGACGTCATTTTCAATGGCTCCACCCACCGCAAACCGGCCGGGCGCGCTTCCGTGGAACTGGTGTTCGACAATAACGATGGCAAGGCGTCCGGCCAGTGGGGCCAGTACGCCGAGATCGCCGTCAAGCGCACCCTGACGCGCGACGGCACCTCCACCTATTACATCAATGGCCAGCCCGTGCGCCGGCGCGACATCCAGGACATCTTCCTCGGCACGGGCCTCGGTCCGCGCGCCTACGCCATCATCGGCCAGGGCATGATTTCGCGCATCATCGAATCGCGCCCGGAAGAATTGCGCGTCTTCCTCGAAGAAGCGGCCGGCGTGTCGAAATACAAGGAACGCCGCCGCGAGACGGAAAACCGCTTGCAGGACACGCGCGAGAATTTGCTGCGCGTGGAAGACATCTTGCGCGAACTCAATGCCAACCTGGAAAAGCTGGAAGCGCAGGCCGCTGTCGCCACCCGTTTCCACGCCTTGCAGGCGGACCAGGAAGAAAAGCAGAAGCTGTTGTGGCTGCTGCGCAAGAACGAGGCGCAAAACGAGCAGACGCGCTATTTCCGCGAAGTGGAACAGGCGCAGACGGACCTGGAAGAGCAGACGGCCAAGCTGCGCAACGTGGAACTGACCCTCGAGCAGATGCGCCAGGCGCACTTTGCCGTGGGCGACCGTTTGCATACGGCGCAAGGCCATCTGTACCAGACGAATGCGGAAATCGGCAGCCTGGAAGCGCAGATCAAGTTCGTCATCGAATCGCGCGCCCGCCTGCAGGCACAGCTGGCCACCCTGACGGCCCAGCGCGACCAGTGGACCAGCCAGGGCGGCGAATACCAGGAACAGATCGAAGAGGCGGAATTCCACCTCGAAGAACTGGCCGCGAAGGTGGAACAATCGCAAATGATGGCGGAACAGAAGGGCGAGCAATTGCCCGAGCTCGACGCCGCCTGGCGCGCCGCGCAAAACAAGAGCACGGAATCGCGCGCGCGCATCATGCAGGCGCAGCAGCAGCTGGAGCTGGAATCGGCGCACCAGCGCAATGCCTCGAACATCCTGGCCAGCCTCTTGAGCCGCCGCGAGCGCCTGCAGCAGGAAAAGAACAGCCTCAGTTTGCCCGACAGCAGCCACCTGGAAAACCTGAAGCTCCAACTGGAAGAAAAGCAGCAAACCCTGGAAGAACAGGGTTTCTACCTGGAAGAAGCGCTGGAGCAGCAGCCAAAGCTGGAGCAGGAGCGGGCCGAGGCGCAGGCGCAAGTCAATGCCGAGACGGCGGCGAATGCCCAGCTGGAAGCGCGTCTTTCCGCTTTGAAACAATTGCAGGAACGGGTACAGACGCAGGGCAAGGTCCAGCCATGGCTGAAAAAGCACGAGCTCGACACCTTGCCGCGTCTGTGGCAAAAGCTGCAGATCGAAGCGGGCTGGGAAGCGGCCATGGAATCGATCTTGCGCGAGCGCACGTCGGCCTTGCAACTGTCGAATATCGACTGGGCCAAGGCCTTCTTTGCCGACGCGCCGCCGGCCAAGCTGGCCCTGTACGCGCCATCCACGGTGGCGCCCCTGCCGCTGCCGGAAATCGCCGGCCTGAAACCGTTCCTGAACTTGTTGAAACTCAACGATCCGGGCTTGCGCGGCTTGTTGCAGGATTGGCTGTACAACGCCTATGCCGTGGAAGACGCGGCCGAAGCCCTGGCCGAACGCGGTAAATTGCCGCCGGGCGGCTATTTCGTCACGCGCGCCGGTCACGTCGTGACGGCCACCAGCGTGCGCTTCTATGCGGCCGATTCTGAGCAGGAAGGCATGCTGGGCCGCCAGCAGGAAATCGACAATATCGGCAAGCAGTTGCGTGCCCAGCAATTGCTGGCTGAAGAGGCGCGCGCCCGTTCCGTGCGGGCCGATGCGGCCGTTGCCACCCTGACGCGCAATCTGTCCGACTTGCGCTTGCGCATACAGCAACTGACGTCTTCCGTGCATACTCTGCAACTGGACGTGGTGAAACTGTCGGAAGTGGAAGCGCGCTTCAACCAGCGCAGCACGCAGATCGGCGCCGACCTGGCCGAGATCGCCGCGCAGGAAGCGGAGCAGATGCAGACCAAGCTGGAATCGGAAGAGAAATTCGAACAGCTGGACATGGAGCTGGGCAACTTGCAGGAAGCGCACGAAGACGGCCACACGGATTTCCTGCAGAAGGAACAGCGTCTGGCAGAGGCGCGCGAAGCCTTGCGCGACCTGGAACGGGCCGCCAAGGATACGGAATACGCGGAAAAAGCCCACCGCGCGAAGATCGAGGAATTGCGCCGCAACATCGCCACGGCCAGCACGCAGGCGCAGCAAGTGACGGAAAGCCTGCAGGCGGGCGAACTGGAATTGGCCAACCTGGAAAGCGGCGCGGCCGCGGACGGCTTGCAGGACTTGCTCGAGCGCCGCACGACGCAGGAGCGGGCGCTGGCGGACGCGCGCCACGAACTCGATCAAATTACGCAGCAGCTGCGCCTGTCCGAAGATGCGCGTACGCAATCGGAACGCAGCTTGCAGCCGCAGCGCGACAAGATCATGGAAATGCAGCTCAAGGAACAGGCCGCGCGCCTGAACCAGGAGCAATTCGCCCAGCAATTGCTGGAAGCGGGCGCCGACGAGGCCGCGCTGACGGAGAAATTGCACCCGGACATGCGTCCATCGTATCTGCAGGGCGAAGTGACGCGCCTGACGAACGCCATCACGGGCCTGGGCGCCGTCAACCTGGCCGCGCTGGACGAGCTGGCGCAGGCATCCGAGCGCAAGAATTTCCTCGACGCCCAGAATGCCGACCTGACGGAAGCGATCAACACGCTGGAAGACGCGATCCACAAGATCGACAAGGAAACGCGCGACTTGCTGCAAGACACGTTCGACAAGGTCAACCATCACTTTTCCGAGCTGTTCCCGATTCTGTTCGGTGGCGGCCAGGCCAAGCTCACCATGACGGGCGACGAGATTCTCGATTCCGGTGTACAAGTCATGGCGCAGCCTCCCGGCAAGAAAAATGCCACCATCCACCTGTTATCGGGTGGAGAGAAGGCGCTGACCGCGACCGCATTGGTGTTTTCCATGTTCCGCCTGAATCCGGCGCCGTTCTGCCTGCTCGACGAAGTCGATGCACCGCTGGACGATTCGAACACGGAACGCTTCTGCCGCATGGTCAAGCGCATGTCCGACCAGACCCAATTCCTTTTCATTTCGCATAACAAGATTGCGATGGAAATGGCCCATCAATTGATCGGTGTGACGATGCAGGAGCAGGGCGTATCGCGCATCGTGGCGGTGGACATGGAGTCCGCCGCAAATTTTGCAACCGAGGCACAAGCAGCATGACAGACCTTCAAATTACCTTGTTCGGCGCCGGCGGCGTCTTTATCGTCGGCGTTTTCTCGTACAACAAATGGCAGGAATACAAGGCCAAGAAAAGCGTGGAACGGGCTTTTTCCACCGACCACGACGACGTGCTGATGCGCGAGGGCGACGCCCCTGCCGTGGAAGCCCAGGAACCCGTGCTGCGCCAGGAACCGCGCTTCGACGCGGCGCCCGCCGCCAAGGCCGAACCGTCGTTCGGCGCGCCGCCGGCGGCCGTGGTGCCGGACGCGCCCGTGCATGCGGAACCGTCGCTGGCCGATGCCGACCCCGCACCCGCCGCTCCTGCCGCGCCGGCGCAGCCGGAAGTCAGCGCCGCCAGCGAACAGGCGACCAGCCTGGTCGACCCGCTGATCGATTGCCTGCTGCCTTTGTCGCTGGAAGCGCCCGTGCGTGGCGACAAGATCCTGCCCGTGCTGCAAACCCTGCGCCTGGTGGGCAACAAGCCCGTCCACTTCATCGGTTTGCACGTGAATGGCGACTGGGAACCGATCACGCATGGCGGTGTCTACACCAAGATGCAGGGCGGCGTGCAGCTGGCCAGCCGCAGCACGGCCCTGAATGAACTGGAATACTCGGAACTGGTCACGCGCCTGCGCGGCGTGGCTGACGAGATCGGCGCCGAGCCGGAAGTGCCCGACATGATGGAAGTGATGGCCGAAGCGCGCAATCTGCACCGCTTCGTGGCCGGTCACGATGCCCAGCTGGGCGTCAACCTGCACACGAATGGCGCGCCATGGGCTATTTCCACCTTGCTGTTCGCGCTGGAAAAGCAGGGCTTCGACGTGCGTCCGGACGGCCGTTTCGTCATGCCCGACGGCGAAGGCGGCTATCTGTTCTCGCTGTCGACGAATGTCACCCTGGCCGAGGAAACGACGCCGCGCCTGACCTTGCTGCTGGATGTGCCATGCGTGGCGCCCGCGCACGACGGCTTCGGCGCCATGGTCGCTTGCGCCAAGGCACTGGTGGGCCGCCTGGACGCCACCATCGTCGACGATTACAACCAGGCCTTGTCCGATGCGGCGCTGGCCGAGATCGCCGGCCAGGTGCAAGAGTTTTACCAGGAAATGGACGCGGCCGACATTCCGGCCGGTTCCACCCGCGCCCTGCGTTTATTTAGCTGAAGAATCCCGCAACAATGACTGATCCGATCAACCAGGACGCCGCCCAGCGGAATGCCGCCCAGCGCGTCCTGGCACTCACGGCCGAACTCAATCGGCATCTGCACGCCTACCACGTGCTCGACAATCCCACCATCCCCGACGCCGAGTACGACAAGCTGTTCGTCGAACTGCAGGCGCTGGAAGCGGCCCATCCCGAATTGCGCACGCCCGATTCGCCCACCTTGCGCGTGGGCGCGGCGCCCTTGCCGCAATTCGAGCAAGTCACGCACACGGTGCCGATGTTGTCACTGAACAATGGTTTCACCGATGACGATATCGTCAACTTCGACCGCCGCGTGCGCGAAGGCCTGGACCTTGACGGCGCCGAAGTCGATTACGCTGCCGAAGTGAAATTCGACGGCCTGGCGATCAACCTGCGCTATGAAAACGGCCTGTTCGTGCAGGCGGCCACGCGCGGCGATGGCGCCACGGGCGAAGACGTGACGGCGAATATCCGCACCATTTCCAGCATCCCGCTGCGCCTGCATGGCGACCGGATTCCGGCCGTGCTCGACGTGCGCGGCGAAGTCATGATGTTCAAGGCCGATTTTGCCCGCCTGAACGAACGCCAGCGCGAAGCGGGCCAGAAGGAATTTGCCAACCCCCGCAATGCGGCGGCCGGCAGCCTGCGCCAGCTCGATTCGCGCATCACGGCCCAGCGCAAGCTGCGTTTCTATGCGTACGGCATCGGCGCCCTCGATGGCGCCGCCATGCCCGTGTCGCATTCTGCCTTGCTGGACTGGTACGAAACCCTGGGCATTCCCGTATCGAAGGAGCGCCGTGTGGTGCAGGGCGCGCAAGGCTTGCTCGATTACTACGCTGACATCGGCGCGCGCCGTCCCGCCTTGCCGTATGAAATCGACGGCGTCGTCTACAAGGTGAACGCGACGGAAGACCAGCAAGAGCTGGGCTTTGTGTCGCGCGCGCCGCGTTTTGCGCTGGCGCACAAGTTCCCCGCCGAAGAGGCGCTGACGCAGGTGCTGGGCATCGATATCCAGGTGGGGCGCACGGGTGCCATGACGCCCGTGGCGCGCCTGGCGCCCGTCTCCGTGGGCGGCGTGACGGTCACCAACGCCACCTTGCACAATGAAGATGAAGTGCTGCGCAAGGATGTGCGCGTGGGCGATACGGTTATCGTGCGCCGCGCCGGCGACGTGATCCCCGAGGTGCTGTCCGTGGTGCTGGAAAAGCGCCCGGAACCGGCGCCGCCGCCGTTCAAGATGCGGGAAAGCTGCCCCGTGTGCGGCTCGCACGTGGTGCGCGAAGAGGGCGAGGCGATTGCCCGCTGCTCGGGCGGCCTGTTCTGCTCGGCGCAGCGCAAGGAAGCGTTCCGCCATTTCGCGGGCCGGCGTATGATGGATATCGAAGGCTTGGGCGAACGTTATATCGATACCCTGGTCGAACTGGAATACGTGCACGGCCTGGCCGACTTGTACAGCCTGACCCTGGATAAATTGCTGGAAATGAAAGTGCGCGCCGACGAGCGCGACGGTTCGACGCCAGAAACAGTGCAACAAGGCAAGATTCCCACCAAGTGGGCGGAAAACCTGCTGGCCGGTATAGAAGCGAGCAAGCGCCCGCCGCTTGAGCGTTTCCTGTTCGCGCTGGGCATCCGCCACGTGGGCGAATCGACGGCCAAGACCCTGGCCGAGTGGCTGGGCAGCCTGGCGTATGTGCGGCAAGCGCCCGCGGCCTTGCTGCGCGTGCTGCCCGACATCGGCGGCACGGTCGCCGAGTCGATTGCCGATTTCTTTGCCGAAGAAAAGAACCAGCAGGCGCTGCAGGCGTTGCTGGACGCCGGTGTCGCGCCGCAAGGCGAACATGCGCCCAGCGCCAAGCTGCGCACGCAGCTCGAACAAACCACCTTGCTTGCCGCCATCGGCATCCCGAAGCTGACGGAGCCGCGCAGCAAGCAGCTGGTGGAGCGGGGCGTGACCCTGGCCAGCCTGGCCGCGCAAGGCGCCAGCTTCCATGCGGGCTTGCCTGCCGCCGTGGCCGAGTCGCTGGCGCAATGGCTTGCCGATGAGAACAATGTCAAGCTGCTTGCTCAACTGGACGCCCTGCGTCATGAATTACTGTCACAATTGCCTGAAATGCCAGCCGCTGGCGGCAAGCTGGACGGCAAGACTTTCGTCTTGACGGGCACCTTGCCCAATATGAGCCGCGACGAGGCGGCGGAGCTGATCGAAGCGGCCGGTGGCAAGGTCAGCGGTTCTGTTTCGAAGAAGACAGGATATGTCGTGGCCGGCTCGGACGCCGGCAGCAAGCTGGCCAAGGCCCAGGAACTGGGCGTGGCCATCCTCGACGAGGCTGGTTTGCTGGCCTTGCTCGCGCAGGATTAATTCTTAAAATATTACAGAAGACCCATGAAAAAAATCAGAAAAGCAGTCTTTCCCGTCGCCGGCCTGGGCAGCCGCTTCTTGCCAGCGACCAAGGCACAACCGAAGGAAATGTTGCCTATCGTCGATAAACCGCTGATCCAGTACGCGGTGGAAGAAGCCGTGGCGGCCGGCATCACGGAAATGATCTTCATCACGGGACGCAACAAGCGCGCCATCGAAGACCATTTCGATACGGCTTACGAGCTGGAATCGGAGCTGGAAGCGGCCGGCAAGCGCCAGTTGCTCGACATGGTGCAAAACGTCATTCCCAAGCATATCAATTGCATTTACATCCGCCAGTCGGCGCCGCTGGGCCTGGGGCATGCCGTGCTGTGCGCCCGTCCCGTGATCGGCGACGAGCCGTTTGCCGTCTTGCTGGCCGACGATTTCATGGATGTACAAGAAGGCGTGCGCCCCGTGCTGGCGCAGATGACCGATGTCTTCCAGTATGAAAATTGCTCGCTGCTGGCCGTGCAGGATGTGCCGCGCGCGGAAACCAAGCAGTACGGTATTGTGTCGGCAAAGAATTATCAGCCCGACCTGGAGCTGGTCTCGGCCATCGTGGAAAAGCCCGCGCCCGAAGAGGCGCCGTCAACCCTGGCCGTGGTGGGCCGTTATGTGCTGACCAGCCGTATCTTTAACCACCTGGAAAATATCGGCACGGGCGCCGGCGGCGAAATCCAGTTGACGGACGGCATCGCCGCCCTGATGCGCGAAGAGCGCGTGCTGGCTTACCGCTACCAGGGGCAGCGTTATGATTGCGGCTCCAAGCTTGGTTACCTGAAGGCAACGACGGCGATGGGCATGAAACATCCGGAAACGGGCGCCGCCTTCCGCACTTACCTGCAACAACTGCAAGCGACACTGGAAACAAAATGACGGTACGTGACATCCTCAAGATGGGCGATCCGCGCCTGCTGCGCATGGCCGAGCCCGTGCGTGAATTCGATACGCCCGAACTGCATGCCTTGATCGCCGACATGTTCGACACCATGCATGCGGCCAATGGCGCGGGCCTGGCGGCGCCGCAGATCGGCGTCAACCTGCAGCTGGTGATCTACGGCTTCAAGCAGAACCTGCGCTATCCCGATGCGCCGCAAGTGCCTGAAACCGTGCTGATCAACCCTGTGCTGACGCCTTTGTCGGAACGCAAGGAAGAGGGTTTCGAGGGCTGCCTGTCCGTGCCCGGCCTGCGCGGCAGCGTGCCGCGCTGGAGCGAGCTGCACTACGAAGGCGTGGACCAGTTCGGCCAGCCCATCAGCCGCGACTGCGATGGTTTCCATGCGCGCGTGGTGCAGCATGAAGTGGACCACTTGCACGGCATTTTGTATCCGATGCGTATCGTTGATTTTACGCAATTCGGTTATACGGAAGTCATGTTTCCCGACCTCGACCCGAACGACGACGATTGATCGGCGGCTGAGAAAACGCCCATGGCGGCGTTGCATTGCCTCGCCGTACTCTTCGTGCTGTCTTCGGCAATGCGCCTTGCCCTGAACGTTTTTCAGGCGCCTCGTGACTTTGGCTGTTAAACAAAAAATGGCCGCGCAGCATCAGCTGGGCGGCCATTTTTCATGCATGAAGCAAAGCTAGCGCACCTTGCGGCTGCTGCCCAGGTTATCGAGCAGCAATTTCAATTCATCCTGCATGGCTTCCGTCAGGTTCAGGAAGCGGCAGCCGATCTGCACCTGCTCGCCCAGCAGGAAGGAGCGGAAGGTGCGCGACAGGCGGATTTCCAGGTCGGCGATCATGACCTTGTTCGGTCCCAGTTCCAGGCGCACGCGCGACAGCTTGCGCCCCACGTACAGGCCTACCGTGTCGCGCGGATGGGCGCGCATGCCGATGCCGCCGGCCGAGAAATCATACAGCTGCAATTCATACGGACGGCCCTCGAGCACGAAGGCGGCCAGGTAGTACACGCCCAGCGGCGTTTCCAGGCGTGCCGATTCGCGCCGTTCCAGCACCAGGCAATGGCTGGGGAAGTTCGTCAGGTACACGTTCGGCCGCTCGGGATATGCTTCCCATTCGCCATTGATGGTAAATTGCAACTTGGCGCTTTGCACCCACGACACAAACGTGGCGCCGCCTTCGGGCAGGGTGGCGCCTTCATTCAGCTCCAGCACGAATTGCGGCAAGTCGTCGTCGACGGACAGGATGCGCGCCATGATGACGTCTTCGCCGCCCGCCGGGTAGATGGAAATGGCGTCGCCGTTGTCTGCCAGGCTGCACAGGGTTTCGCCGATATCCCACGGATCGCTCATATGGTGCGGCTTGGTGCCTGGCGCCATCGGCTCGGCCACGTCAGCCAGGCTGGGCGCGCCTTTGCGCAGGGGATTGGGGATGGGATCGTTCACGACAGCGTATCTCTTTTGTTCTGATGGGGAATAGTGTATAGGTTTAAAGCAATATTTACTAAGTAAATCACAATAATTGTTTTTATATCACTATATTCCTGTTGCTTATATGGCTTGGCATGCCACGCGGCATGCCACCTTGATGCCGTCGCTTAAAACTGTTCGTCCGCGCTCAGGTAACGCCATTGGCCCGTCGGCAAGTCGCCCAGCTTGACCTTGCCGATGCGCACGCGTTTCAGGCCCAGCACTTTCAGGCCGACGGCTTCGCACATGCGGCGGATCTGGCGTTTCTTGCCTTCGCGCAAGGTAAAGCTCAGCTGGTCTTCATTTTGCCAACGCACCTTGGCCGGCAGCAGCGGCTTGCCGTCGAGCCACAGGCCGTGGTTGAGCTTTTTCAGTTCGCTGTCGGGCAGAGTGCCGCCCTTGGTGTAGCTCACGCGCACCAGGTATTCCTTGTCGATATCGGTATCGTGGCCGATCAGCTGCTTGGCCACGCGGCCGTCCTGGGTCAGGACGAGCAAGCCGACGGAATCGATGTCCAGG
Source organism: Janthinobacterium sp. SUN211 (assembly GCF_030587315.1). Classification (NCBI taxonomy): domain Bacteria; kingdom Pseudomonadati; phylum Pseudomonadota; class Betaproteobacteria; order Burkholderiales; family Oxalobacteraceae; genus Janthinobacterium; species Janthinobacterium sp. SUN211. The sequence goes on from NZ_JAPWIC010000001.1 coordinate 143,797, forward strand.
CGGCCCGCCGCCACCAGGCTGCGCAGCTGGGTGGGGTGGAATTGTTCCGGGCTGCGGTCTTCCGCCCAGCGGTTTTCCGCCTTGATCAGGGCCACGGCGGGCGTGTAGCCGTCTTCGGCCTGGCCGCTGACGTAGCCGACGGGTTTGTTGATGAGGACGGTGACCCGCTTCGATTGCTCGGCCGCCGCCTGGCGTTCCACGGTGACCCGCTGGCTGGGGTAGACCTTGCTGCCCAGCTCGGACACCACCTTGCCATCCACACGGACCCAGCCGCGTGCGATCCATTCATCGGCTTCACGGCGGGAGCACAGGCCCAGTTCGGACATGCGTTTGGACAAGCGTAATAATTCTTCGGTCATGTTGTTTCAGTTTCAGTAAGGTAGGCGCTGCGCGGAAAGTCTACACTTTCAGCGCATCGAGTAAATCGGTTTCCAGCAATATCTGGTTGCGGGCATTGTTGAGCGCGGGACCGTCGACGAGGAAAACGTCTTCGACCCGCTCGCCCAGGGTCATGATCTTGGCCGTGTGCAAGTTGATGCGGTACTTGGTCAGCACGTTGGCGATCGCATACAGCAGCCCCGTGCGGTCGTTGGCCGCCACCGACAGCAAATAGTATTGGCCCTTTTCATCGGGCCGCAAATCCACGGTCGGCTGGAAGGGGAAGGTGCGCGACAGGCGCGACAGCCGTCCCTTGCCCGGCGGCGGCAGCGGCGTTTGCGACTGCAGCAGCTCGCCCAGCTCATGCTCGATCAGGCTGATGATGTCGCGGTAGCTCTTGGCGAAATTTTGTTCCGTGACAAGGAACGTGTCGAGCGCATAGCCATTCTTGGTCGTGTGGATCTTCGCGTCGAGAATGCTGAAGTTCTTGCGGTCGAAATAGCTGCAGATGCGCGCGAACAGGTCGGGCTGGTCGGGAATGTACACGGCCACCTGCAAGCCTTCGCCGATGGGCGCCAGCCGGCATTTTACCACCGGCAACTTGCTGTCGAGCTTGTCATACAGCGAGCGCGTCTGCCAGGCGATGTCGGACGCGTCGTGGCGCAGAAAATACGCCACGTCCAGCTGCTGCCACAGTTTCAGATGGGCGTCCGGCGGCAAGCCGTACAGGCGCAGGGTGGCCAGCGCTTCCTGCTGGCGGTTTTTCAGTTCGCGGTCGGCCGTGTGCGGCTCGCCGCCCAGCACGCGCAAGGTGATCTTGTACAGGTCTTCCAGCAGCTTGCCCTTCCAGGCATTCCACACTTTCGGGCTGGTGCCGCGGATGTCGGCCACCGTCAGCAGGTACAGGCCCGTCAGGTGGCGCTCGTCCTTGACCACCTTTGCAAAGGCGGCGATGACGTCGGGATCGGACAAATCCTGCTTTTGCGCCACTTGCGACATGGTCAGGTGATTTTCCACCAAGAAAGCCACCAGTTCCGTGTCTTCTTCCGACAGGCCGTGCTCCTGGCAGAACTGGGTGGCGTCGGCCACGCCCAGCTTCGAATGGTCGCCGCCGCGGCCCTTGGCGATGTCGTGGAACAGGGCCGCCACGTACAGCAGCCACGATTGCGAGAAATCGGCCATCAGCTGACTGCAGAACGGGTATTCGTGCGCGTGTTCGCTCATGGTGAAGCGGCGCATGTTGCGCACCACCATCAAAATATGCTGGTCGACCGTGTACACGTGGAACAGGTCGTGCTGCATCTGGCCCACGATGCGGCGGAAATTCGGCAGGTAGCGTCCCAGGATGCTCATCTCGTTCATGCGCCGCAGCGCATGGATGATGCCGACCGGCGCTTGCATGATGCGCAGGAAGAGGGCGCGGTTGACGGGGTCCTGGCGGAAGGCGGCATCGATCTTGAAGCGCGCGTGCCACAGGGCCCGCGTGGCGCGCGAGGTCATGCCCTTCAGGGCGGGGCGTTCCGTCATCAGCACGAAGACTTCCAGCATGGCCGATGGGTATTGTTCGAAGGTATCGTCGGCGCTGATGTCGATCAGGCTATTGACTTCATTGAAGCGTGCGTTGATGGGCACGGCCACATTGTCTTGTGGAAACAATCGCGCTTCGATGTTTTGCAGCAAGATCGTGTTGAGCTGGGTCACCGTCTTGGCGGCCCAGTAGTAGCGCTGCATGAGGAATTCGCTGGCGCGGCGCATGTGCGGCCCGCTGCCCGTCGCCTGTAAGCCCAGCGATTCGGCGATCGCCGTCTGCACGTCGAACACGAGGCGGTCTTCGCGCCGCCCCGCATGCAGGTGCAGGCGCACGCGGATATCCTTGAAGGCGCGCTCCTTCTCCATCAGCTGGCGCGCTTCCGTCAGGGTGATCAGGCCGCCCGTGGCCAGGGTGCGCCACGAGTTCGCCAAGCCGGCCGCCTTGGCTACCCACAGGATAACTTGCAAGTCGCGCAAGCCGCCCGGGCTTTCCTTGCAATTCGGCTCCAGGCTGAAGGCCGTGTCTTCATATTTGGCATGGCGCTGGCGCATTTCCGCCGTTTTCGCGTGGAAAAACGCCTGCGGGTCCATGGCCGCGTCATAGCGTTGCTGCAATTGCGCGAACAAGTCCGCGTTGCCGCACACGAGGCGCGCTTCGAGCAAGCTCGTTTGCACGGTGATGTCGGCCTTCGATTCGACCAGGCATTCATCGACCGTGCGGATGCTGTGGCCGATTTCCAGGCCCAGGTCCCACAGCAGCTGCACCAGTTCCTCGAGCTTTTCCTGCGTGGCCCCATCGGGCGGTTGTTGCAGCAGGATCAGCAGGTCGACGTCGGAATACGGAAACAGTTCGCCGCGGCCATAGCCGCCCACGCCCACCAGGGAAGTGCCTGGCGGCAAGCCCGCTTCCTGCCAGGCGCGCGCCAGTACGCCGTCGACGCTGTGGCGCAGGCTGCGCAGCAGTTTTTCAGGCTTGCCGTCGGCCTGGAAGGCCGCAATGACGACTTGGCGGTCGGCTTTCAGTTGCTGTTTCAGCTGTTCCCGAACTTGCTTTTTCATCTGGGCCCTGGGTGGCGGTGCGTGGGGTGGAGAATCAGGCTTTGTTCAGGATCAAGGCCGGTGGCGGCGGCATGCCGGGCGAGACGGTCAGCACTTCATAGCCCGTTTCCGTCACCAGCACCGTGTGTTCCCATTGCGCCGACAGGCTGCGGTCCTTGGTTTTGATGGTCCAGCCATCGTTCATTTCTCGGATTTCGCGGCGGCCCGAGTTGATCATCGGTTCGACGGTGAAAATCATGCCCGCTTCCAGGCGTTCCAGGGTGCCTGGTTTGCCGTAATGCAACACTTGCGGTTCTTCATGGAAGACCTTGCCGATGCCGTGGCCGCAGAATTCGCGCACCACGCTGTAGCCGGCCTTTTCCGCGTGCTGCTGGATGGCGTGGCCGATATCGCCCAGGTGGGCACCGGGCTTGATCTGGGCTATGCCCAGCCACATGCATTCATAGGTGATTTCCGACAGGCGCTTGGCCAGGATGGTCGGCGTGCCGACGAGGAACATGCGGCTGTTGTCGCCGTGGTAGCCATCCTTGATGACGGTGATGTCGAGGTTGACGGAGTCGCCGCTTTTCAAGACCTTGTCGCCGGGGATGCCATGGCAGATGACGTCGTTGACGGAAGTGCAGATGGCTTTCGGGTAGGGCGTGTAGCCGGGCGGGCAATAGTTCAGCGGGGCAGGGATGGTGCCTTGCACGTTGACCATGTATTCGTGGCACAGGCGGTCCAGTTCGCCGGTCGTGACGCCGACCTTGACGAAGGGAGTGATGTAGTCGAGCACTTCGGCGCCGAGTTTGCCGGCAACGCGCATGCCTTCGATGTCGGCGGCGGTATTGATACGGATGGTGGACATGATGTAATTCGCAATCTGCAAGTTGTTCGGGTGAAAAGCACAGACGAATCTCAGCGTAGGAGGAAAAGTCTGCAAATATGTCGAAATTATAAACGAGGCGCCCTGTATCCGCCGCCTCCATCCTAGGGCGAGCAGGCGTTTTTTGCGGGAATGGCCATGGCGGATACGCGTTGCACCAGCGTGGTGCAACGCTTGCCGTCGCTGCGCGCGCGATTTGCGCCGTGGACTTGATGAAATGGGCATTTCGGTGTAGAATCCCAGGTTGCTTGAATTCTCTTTTAAGCAATGTAGTAAAACAGTGTCTTTAATTTATATAAACACGCGAATCCGGTCGACAAGGGTGCCTGTATGGTGACTGATCGGATTCCAGACCCAACCCTGGAGTTAATAATGTCCGTAACAATGCGCGAAATGCTGGAAGCCGGTGTCCACTTTGGTCACCAAACCCGTTTTTGGAATCCAAAAATGGCACCGTTCATCTTCGGCCATCGCAACAAGATCCACATCATCAACCTGGAAAAAACCATGGCGATGTACCAGGACGCAATGAAGCACGTGCGTCAACTGGCTGCAAACCGTGGCACCATCCTGATGGTTGGCACCAAGCGTCAAGCTCGCGAAATCATCGCTGCTGAAGCACAACGCGCTGGCGTGCCTTTCGTTGATCAACGTTGGTTGGGCGGCATGCTGACCAACTTCAAAACGATCAAAACCTCGATCAAGCGTCTGAAAGACATGGAAGTGATGATCGAAGACGGTTCGATCGAGAAGCTGTCGAAAAAAGAAGCGCTGATGTTCTCCCGCGAAATGATCAAGCTGCAAAAATCGATCGGCGGCATCAAGGACATGGGCGGCATTCCTGACGCAATCTTCGTCGTCGACGTCGGCTACCACAAAGGTGCGATCACCGAAGCAGCTAAACTGGGTATCCCGGTCATCGGCGTTGTCGATACCAACCACTCCCCAGAAGGCGTGAACTTCGTGATCCCAGGTAACGATGACTCCTCGAAAGCCATCATGTTGTACGCTCGCGGTGTTGCTGATGCAATCATCGAAGGCCGTGCAGCTGCCGGTAACGAAGTTGTTGAAATGGTTAAAGCAGCCGCTGGCGACGAATTCGTCGAAGTAAACGAACAGGCTTAATGGCCAGGCTATCGCAGGATAGCCGTTTGTAAGCACAGCAGTAAGGGAAAAGGGGTGGCAGCAGCTCCCCCTTTTTTTTAACAAAAAAACGATAGTGACCGCTGGCGAGGCATGCATGCCCGGCCGCGACTATCGACTCACCGAATCAGGAGAAACACATGGCAGCGATTACAGCAGCGATGGTAGGCGAATTGCGCGGCAAAACCGACGCACCAATGATGGAATGCAAAAAAGCACTGACCGAAGCCGAAGGCGACATGGCGCGTGCGGAAGAGATCCTGCGCGTCAAACTGGGCGGCAAGGCATCGAAAGCATCGGCACGCATTACCGCTGAAGGCGTCGTGGCAACTTACATCGCCAATGGCGTAGGCGCCCTGGTCGAAGTGAACTCGGAAACCGACTTTGTTGCGAAAAACGACGATTTCCTGGCACTGGCCAACAACGCTGCCCGTCTGGTAGCGGAACACAACCCGGCTGACGTCGCTGCCCTGCTGGCCCTGCCACTCGATGGCAAGACCCTGGAAGACGTGCGCGCTGCCCTGATCGGCAAAATCGGCGAAAACATGACCATCCGCCGCTTCCAGCGTTTCGAAACCAGTGCCAAGCTGGCTTCGTACCTGCACGGTTCGCGCATCGGCGTGATCGTCGAATTCGACGGCGCCGATGAGCAAGTCGGCAAAGACGTGGCCATGCACATCGCTGCCATGAAGCCAGTGTCGCTGTCGTCGAACGAAGTTCCTGCGGAACTGATCGAAAAAGAGCGTTCGGTTGCACAACTGAAAGCCGAAGAAGACGCAGCCAAAGCGGCCGCCGAAGGCAAGCCAGCGCAATCGCCGGAAATCCTGGCCAAGCGCCTGGAAGGTTCCGTACAGAAGTTCTTGAAAGAAGTTTCCCTGCTGAACCAAGCTTTCGTGAAAAACGACAAGCTGTCGGTTGAGCAAATGCTGAAGGCGGCTAACACCAGCGTCAAAGGTTTCGCCATGTACGTAGTGGGCGAGGGCATCGAGAAGAAGCAAGACGACTTCGCAGCAGAAGTCGCAGCACAGATGGCTGCCTCCCAGGGAGCGTAAGTAAAGCGGGCCGAGAGGCCCGTTTTTTTGGCCCGCCCGCACCTGTCGTGCCGGGCGGCGGCATGGGCAGCTTCCTCCCGCCTATCCGGCGCTGCAAGGCGCTGCGCCATGTCATACTCGAATAACCTCATTTATGGAGCCCCAGCTCATGTCAAAACCAGCCTACAAGCGCGTCCTCCTCAAGTTGTCCGGCGAAGCCCTGATGGGTGATGATCCCTACGGCATCAACCGCGCCACGATCGAGCGCATGGTGGCCGATGTGGCCGAGGTGGCAAAGTTGGGTGTGGAACTGGCAATCGTGATTGGCGGCGGCAATATCTTCCGCGGCGTCGCGCCTGGTGCGCAAGGCATGGACCGCGCCACCGCCGACTACATGGGCATGCTTGCCACGGTGATGAACGCCCTGGCCCTGGCCGATGCCATGCGCCACGTCGGCATCACCGCGCGCGTCATGTCGGCCATCGGCATCGAGCAAGTGGTCGAGCCGTACGTCCGCCCGAAAGCCCTGCAATACCTGGAAGAAGGTAAAGTGGTCGTCTTCGCCGCCGGTACCGGCAATCCGTTCTTCACCACCGACACGGCAGCCGCCCTGCGCGGTTCCGAGATCAGCGCCGAGATCGTCCTGAAGGCCACCAAGGTCGACGGCGTCTACACGGCCGATCCGAAGAAGGATCCGAACGCCACCCTGTTCCACACGATTACGTTCGACGACGCCATCGCCAAGCACCTGCAAGTGATGGATGCCACCGCATTCGCCCTGTGCCGCGACCAGAAACTGCCAATCAAAGTGTTTTCGATCACCAAGCCGGGCGCGCTGATGCGCGTCATCATGGGTGAAGATGAAGGCACGCTGGTTCACGTATAAGGGAAGCGGAGCGCCGAGAAACCGTTCATGGCTGCGTTGCAGCGCCTCGCCGTACAGTACTGTCTTCGGCGCTGCGCCTTGCCCTGACCGGTTTTCGGCACTCCCGACTGCGCGGGTTTGTTTGCTGAATCCGGCAAAGTAGAATATTCATTGTTATCAAGATTGGAGAGCAGCATGTCCTTAGCTGACGTTAAAAAGAACACCCAGGAACGCATGACGAAGTCGCTGGAAACACTGCGGGCCGACCTGGCCAAAGTGCGTACCGGCCGCGCCCATACGGGTATCCTGGACCACGTGATGGTCGATTACTACGGTTCGCCGACGGCGCTGACCCAGGTCGCCAACGTGACCCTGATCGACGCGCGCACCATCGGTGTGCAGCCATACGAAAAGAAGATGGCCAACACCATCGAAAAAGCCATCCGCGACGCCGACCTGGGTTTGAACCCGTCGGCACAGGGCGACCTGATCCGCGTTCCGACGCCGCCGCTGACGGAAGAGCGCCGCAAGGAAATGGTCAAGTTGGTCAAGAGCGAAGCGGAAGACGCGAAGATTGCCGTGCGTAACATTCGCCGCGATGCGAACGAGTCGCTGAAGAAACTGGTCAAGGAAAAAGCCTGCTCCGAGGACGATGAGCGCCGCTCGTCGGAAGAAGTGCAGAAGCTGACGGACAAGTTTATTGCCGACATCGACAAGATGGTGGTCGACAAAGAAAAAGAAGTGCTGACGGTCTAGTTTTCAGTTCTTTTGACGCTGCCCGGAAAAGCATGGCTTTTCCGGGCAGTGCTATTTGGCGCATAATAGCTATCTTTTATTTTTGGTATTCGTGTTTTCATGATCTATTCGAGTTCGACAACGGCAGTACCTGAGGTGGGCACGGTGCCGCGCCATGTGGCAATCATTATGGATGGCAATGGCCGCTGGGCAACCAAGCGCTTCCTGCCCCGCGTGGCTGGCCACGTCAAGGGCGCCGACGCCGTGCGCGGCATCGTCGAGACTTGCCTCGATCGCGGTGTCGAGTACCTGACCCTGTTTGCCTTCAGTTCGGAAAACTGGCGCCGCCCGGAAGAAGAGGTGTCGATGCTGATGCGCCTGTTCGTTACCATGCTGGAACGCGAAGTGGTCAAGATGCACGCCAATGATATCCGTCTGAAGGTCGTGGGCGACCTGTCGCGCTTCAATGAGCAGTTGCAAACCCTGATCGCCAATGCGGAACGCAAGACGGCGAACAACACGCGCCTGACGGTGTCCATCTGCGCCAATTACGGCGGCCGCTGGGATATCATGCAGGCAGTCAACAAAATGACGGCCGAGGCGGCAGCCAACGGCCAGAGCGCCGGGCACGCCTACACGGAAGAGCAACTGGCGCCGCACCTGGCCATGGCTTACGCGCCCGAGCCCGACCTGTTCATCCGCACGGGCGGCGAGCAGCGCATTTCCAATTTCCTCCTGTGGCAACTGGCGTACACTGAGTTGTTTTTCACCGAGACTTTCTGGCCCGACTTCAATGACGAGTGCCTCGACGCGGCAATCGCGTCTTACCAGCAGCGCGAACGGCGCTTTGGCCGTACCAGCGCGCAATTAACTGAAAAGACAAACTGATGCTGAAAACACGGATAATCACCGCCCTGGTCTTGTTGGCGGTCTTGCTGCCGGTTCTGTATCTGAATTACTTCCCCGCCTTCGCCGTGATCGCCACGGCGTTCTTCGGCGCCGCCATCTGGGAAAGCTTCCGCATTTTCAAAAATCGTCAGGCGCTCCTGATTGCCGCCATCTGGACTGCCGCCTTCGCTTATACGTTTTTTGTCGGCAACGGCATGGCGCAGCTCAATTTCTGGTTCGCCCTGTGCGTGGCCATCTGGCTGATCCGCTTCGTGCCTTCGCTGGCGACGGGCTTGCCGCCCACCGAAGGCCTGGGCAATACCTTGCTCAGCCTGGTGTATCCGGTGACCATCGTCGGCTGCTTCGTCGCCATCATCGCCCTGTTCCTGCATAGCCCTTTGTACCTGCTGTCCGTGATGGCCCTCGTGTGGATCGCCGATATCGGCGCGTATTTCTCGGGCAAGGCTTTCGGCAAGCGCAAGCTGGCGCCAAGTATTTCTCCTGGTAAATCCTGGGAAGGCGCCATCGGCGGCGGCATTGCCGTGCTCGTCATCGCCGCCATCACGATTTTCGCCGCGCCAGCGCTGCCGGTCTTGCAAGACACCTTTGCCGTGCAGCTGCAATTGCGCCGCGGCTGGCTGGTGGCCTTGCTGGTGCTGCTGCTGATCGTCGCCGCCAGCATCGTCGGCGACCTGTTCGAATCCCAATTGAAGCGCCGCGCCGGCATCAAGGACAGCAGCAACCTGCTGCCCGGCCATGGCGGTGTACTCGACCGTATCGACGCGTTGATCCCGGTCCTGCCATTTGCCGCCCTCGTGGCCAGCTGGCTTTAAGGAAACTCATGCAATACATCACCATCCTTGGCGCGACCGGTTCGATCGGCGTGTCCACCCTGGACGTGCTCGCGCGTCACCCGGAGCAATACAGCGTGTACGCGTTGAGCGCGCACAGCCGTGTGGCCGAACTGGCCGCCCAGTGCCTGCAATTCCGTCCCCAGCGCGCCGTCGTCGGCACGGCTGACTCCGCCCTTGAGCTGACGCGTTTGCTGCGCGGGCAGGGCGTCGATACGCAAGTCGAGTATGGCGTGGAGGCCCTGTGCGCCATCGCCAGCGCGCCGCAAGTGACGGGCGTGATGGCGGCCATCGTCGGCGCGGCCGGCCTGGCGCCGACCCTGGCGGCGGCCCGTGCTGGCAAGAAAGTATTGCTGGCCAACAAGGAAGCGCTGGTCATGTCCGGCCAGCTGTTCATCGATGCCGTGCATGACAACGGCGCCGTACTGCTGCCGATCGACAGCGAACATAACGCCATCTTCCAATGCATGCCGCATGCCCATGGCCGCGCGCCGGGCGCCGCGGGCGTGGCGAAAATCGTGCTGACGGCGTCAGGCGGCCCCTTCCTCACGCGCGACGTCGAGACGCTCGACACGGTCACGCCGGACCAGGCTTGCAAGCATCCGACCTGGGCCATGGGGCGCAAGATTTCCGTCGATTCGGCCACCATGATGAACAAGGGCCTGGAAGTGATCGAGGCGCACTGGCTGTTCGGCGCGCCGGCGGAGCAGATCGAAGTACTGATCCACCCGCAAAGCGTGATCCATTCGATGGTCTCGTACATCGACGGTTCCGTGCTGGCCCAGCTGGGCAATCCGGACATGCGCACGCCAATCGCGCATGCGCTGGCGTATCCACAGCGTATCAACTCTGGCGTGGCGCAGCTTGACTTGGCGCAAGTGGCCACCTTGCAGTTCGAACGTCCCGATTTCCGCCGCTTCCCCTGCCTGGCGCTGGCCTTCGACGCCCTGCGCGCGGGCGGCACGGCGCCGGCCTTGCTGAACGCGGCCAATGAAGTGGCCGTGCAAGCCTTCCTCGATGAACAGATCGGCTTCCGCCAGATCGACCGCGTCATCGCGCACGTGATCGAGACGGTGCCGCACGGCGCCGCCTCCAGCATCGAGGCCGTGATGGAGCAGGACCGCCTCGCCAGAGCGGCCGCGCACGCGTACATCGCCCACAGGCTGGCCGCATGACCCTGATTACCACCTTGCTGGCGTTCATCGTTGCGCTGGGCTCGCTGATCACCCTGCACGAGCTGGGCCACTACCTGGTGGCGCGCTGGTGCGGCGTAAAAGTGCTGCGTTTCTCGATCGGCATGGGAAAAGTGGTGTATTCGCGCAAGTTTGGCAAGGACCAGACGGAATGGGCGATTTCCGCGCTGCCGCTGGGCGGCTATGTCAGCATGCTCGACAGCCGCGCGCAAGACCTCAGCGACTTGCCGGAAAGCGAATTGCGCCGCGAATTCACGCGCCAGAGCGTGTGGCGCCGCATCGCCATCGTGGCCGCCGGCCCGCTGGCCAATTTCCTCGTCGCCATCGTGCTGTACGCGGGCCTGTTCATGCATGGCATCGAAGAGCCGTCGAGCAAGCTCGGTCCCGTGGCCGAGCAGACCGCCGCCTATGCGGCCGGCTTGCGCAGCGGCGATACGGTCGAAGCGGTGAATGGCAAGGCCGTGGCCAGCTGGTCCGAGCTGCGCTGGGAACTGATCCAGGCCACCCTCGACAAGCAGCCGGCGCGCATCGAAGTGCGCCGTCCCGACCGTGGCCAGCAGGAAGCGACCTTGCCGACGGCCAGCCTGACGGAAGCGGACCTGGAAGGCGACGTGCTGGGCAAGCTGGGCCTGACCCTGGCCCGTTCCGCGCCCACCTTGATGGAAATCATGCCCGATGGCGCCGCCGCGCGCGCCGGCCTGCAGAAAAACGACCAGATCCTGGCCATCGACGAACAGCCCGTGCACGACGTGGCGGCCGTCATCGCCACCCTGAGCCAGGCGCCGGGCCGGACCTTGCAATTGCAGCTCTTGCGCCAGGGTCAGGATCTGACCCTGTCCATTACGCCGGACGCCGTGCCGGGCGCCGGGGCAGAGGGAGCTGTAACAGTTGGTAAGATACAGGCAAAGCTGGGACAGGTGCCGGATATGATCACCGTGGCCTCCGGACCGTTCTCCGCCGTGGGCAAGGCGTCCGCCAAGGTCTGGGATACCAGTGTCATGAGCCTGAAAATGCTGGGCAAAATGATCACCGGCCAGGTCTCGCTGAAGAATGTGACGGGTCCCATTACCATCGCCGATTACGCTGGCCAGACGGCGCGCATCGGCCTGGTAAGCTACCTGAGCTTCATTGCCTTCATCAGTATCAGTCTGGGCGTGATGAATTTGCTACCCATTCCTGTTCTGGATGGCGGGCATTTGCTGTATTATTCGCTGGAAGTTTTGACCGGACGCCCCTTGCCGGAGCGCGTAGGCGAGATTGCCCAGCGCCTGGGGATCGGTTTGTTGCTGACCTTGATGGTGCTTGCCGTCTTTAATGACGTGTTGCGATTGCTGAATTAGGGCGGTGGTTGATGCCATTGCGTGAGTCGCACAAGCAATCTTTTGTGTATGTTGTCCATTGATTTACCCATTGAATAACCCCAATGAAATTACATTCTGCTCGTTTTGCCTTGCCTTCCTTTCGTCGCAGCCTGATCGGCGCCGCCGTCATGGCCATCTGTTCCGGCCACGCGCTGGCCGTCCAGCCATTTACTGTCAAGGACATCCGGGTCGAAGGGATCCAGCGTACCGAAGCGGGCACCGTCTTTGCCTACCTGCCGGTGCGGGTCGGCGAAACGTTCTCCGACGAGAAGAGCGTTGCCGCCATCAAGGCCCTGTATGCGACGGGCATGTTCAAGGATGTGCGCCTGGAAGCCGAGGGCGACGTGCTGGTGGTGCTGGTCGAGGAACGTCCGGCCATCGCTTCCGTGGCATTTACGGGTACCAAGGAATTTGAAAAGGATGTGCTGGTCAAGGCATTGAAGGAAATCGGCGTGGGCGAAGCCAAGATTTTCGACAAGGCATCCGTTGACCGCGCGGAACAGGAACTCAAGCGCCAGTACCTGTCGCATGGCCTGTACGGCGTGAAGATCACCACCACCGTCACGCCGATCGAGCGCAACCGCGTCAACGTGGTGTTCGCCGTCGACGAGGGCGACGTGGCCCGCATCAAGCAGATCAACATCGTTGGCAACAAGGCCTTCACCGACAAGGAACTGCGCGAGCAGCTGGCCCTGAACACGGGCGGCTGGTTCAGCTGGTACACCAAGGCCGATCAATATTCGAAGACCAAGCTGACGGGCGACATCGAGTCGCTCAAGTCCTACTACCTGGACCGCGGCTATATCGAGATGCAGGTCGACTCGACGCAAGTGTCGATCACGCCCGATAAAAAAGACATTTACCTGACGATCAATATCACCGAAGGTGAAAAGTACAAGATCGCCGGCACCAAGTTCGAAGGCGAGATGTTTGGCCGCGAAGAAGAGCTGAAAGCCCTGAACCTGATGCGCGAAGGCGAAATCTATTCGGGCGCGCGCCTGACGGCGACGAACAAGCGCATCCAGGACCGCCTGGCCACGTTCGGCTACGCGTTTGCCAACGTCAACGCCAATCCGGAAATCAACCGTGAAAAGCATGAAGTCGGTTTCACTTTCTTCATCGATCCGGGCAAGCGCGTCTACGTGCGCCACATGAATATCGCCGGCAATACCACCACGCGCGATGAAGTCATCCGCCGCGAATTCCGCCAGTTCGAATCGTCCTGGTATGACAGCAACAAGATCAAGCTGTCGCGCGACCGTGTCGACCGTCTGGGCTACTTCAAGGACGTGACCATCGACACGCCGGAAGCGCAGGGCACGACCGACCAGGTCGACGTCAACGTGACGGTGGTGGAAAAACCAACGGGTAACTTCCTGATCGGCGGCGCTTTCTCGCAGTCGGAAAAATTCACCCTGTCGGCGTCGATTTCGCAGGCCAACTTTGCCGGTAGCGGCAACACGGTCGGCATTGAACTCAATACCAGCCATTACAGCCGCACGATTGCGTTTTCGCAAACCAATCCGTACTTCACGGACGACGGCATTTCGCGCAGCTTTGAAGTCTACCTGCGGACGACGGAACCGCCAGCGCTGAACATCGGCAGCTACAAGATCAAGCAAACCGGTGGCCGCGTCAGTTTCGGCGTGCCGTTCTCCGAAGTCGACACCGTCTTCTTCGGTATCGGCGCCGAGCGCTCGCGCATCGAAACCGACGTCACCAGCCCGGTCCGCTTCAAGCAGTACGTGATCGACAATGGCGGCCCGTCGGACGGTATCGGTTCGGCTACCACGAATTCCATCCCGCTGACGGCGGCATGGCAGCGCGACAGCCGCGACAGCGCCCTGACGCCATCGATCGGCCGCTACCAGCGCATCAACTTGGAGGCTGACCTGATCGGCGACCAGAAATACTTCCGTGCCATCTACGAGCACCAGTATTTCCGTCCGCTGTTCAGCAAGGTCACCCTGGCGCTGAAGGGCGAGATCGATTACGGCCACGGTATCGGCAATCACGTGTACCCCGTCTTCAAGAACTTCTACGGCGGCGGTATCGGTTCGGTGCGCGGCTACCTGAGTTCTTCGCTGGGCGCGGTTGAACCGAGCACCAACGATGCATTGGGCGGCGCTTCGCGCCTGATCGGTAACGCGGAACTGCAGATGCCATTCCCCGGTTCGGGCAATGACCGCAGTCTGCGCTGGTTCGGTTTCCTTGACGGCGGCCAGGTCTATCAGGAAGGCGAAAAAATGCGGATCTCGCAATTGCGCTATTCTGCTGGCTTGGGCATCAGCTGGATTTCACCGGTGGGCCCGCTCAAGCTGAGCTATGCCAAGCCGCTGAACGCCAAGCCGACGGACCGCCTGGAGCGCTTCCAGTTCCAGATGGGCACCGGTTTCTAACCGGCCATCTGAAACGGGGCGACAGCTTTTACTTTTTGACCATGGAGTATCATGAACACCGCATCCGCCACCCTGCCCAAGTCCCTTGCCATGATTGCATTGTGCTGGAGTTCGCTGTTGCCGGTGCAGGCGCAGGCTCAGGAGTCGAAGATCGCCTGGATCAGCAGCGAACGTATTTATAACGAATCGAGGCTGGCCAAGCTGGCCAGCGCCAAGCTGGCCGAAGAGTTCCGCTCGCGTGAAAAAGCCGTGCAGGAACTGGCCAGCCGCTTCAAGGTCGCCAACGAAGCCCTGGAAAAGGACATGCCGACCCTGAGCGAGGCGGAGCGCGCCAAGCGCCAGCGCGAGTTTTTCGAGCTGGACAAGGAGCTGCAACGTCGCCAGCGCGAGTTCCGCGAAGACCTGAGCCAGCGCACGAACGAAGAGCGCAGCGCCATCGCGGAAAAAGCCAACACCATCATCCAGCAGATGGCGCATATCGAAGGATATGACATCGTGCTGCAGGAAGCCCTGTGGGCCAGCCCGCGCATCGACATCACCGACAAGGTCTTGAAGGCGCTGGACAAGTAATCGAAACGGTTTCAAGCCTGCCAGTGCATGCTCTGCGTGCACTGGCAGGCGTATTTATAAAGGTAATCAGATGGGCACTCGACTAGGAGAATTGGTCGAACGCTTCGGCGGGCAATTGGCGGGCGATCCCAACCTGGAAGTCACAGGTATCGCACCGCTGGCCGACGCCGGCGCTTCGCACATCAGCTTTCTCAGCAATAGCAAATTCCGCGCACAGGCGGCCAGCAGCGGCGCTGCCGCGCTGATCCTCACGCCGGCCGACGACGCGCTGATCGGCGACGAGTACGCGGGCGCGCGCATCGTCACACCGAATCCCTATGTGTATTTCGCGCGTGCGGCGCAGTATTTCGCCGCCTTGCACGAGATCAAGGCCCCGGTCGGCATCCACCCGGGCGCCTTTGTCGACGCCAGCGCGCAGGTTGACGCCAGCGCCTCCGTCGGCGTGCATGCGGTGATCGAAGCGGGCGCCGTGATCGGTGCCGGCTGCGTCATCGGGCCTGGCTGCGTGGTGGGGCGCGACGCCGTCATCGGCGCAGGCACGCAACTGCTGGCCAACGTGACCTTCCATGCGCGCTGCGTGATCGGCCAGCGCGGCATCATCCATTCGGGCGCCGTGATCGGCACCGACGGATTCGGCTTCGCCAACGAAGGCGGCGTGTATATCAAGATTCCGCAGACGGGCAGGGTGGTGGTCGGTGACGATGTCGATATCGGCGCCAACACCACCATCGACCGCGGCGCACTGGCCGACACCATCATCGAAGATGGCGTCAAGCTCGATAACCAGATCCAGATCGGCCACAACTGCCATATCGGCGCACACACGGCCATGGCCGGCTGCGTCGGCGTGGCTGGCAGCGCCATCATCGGCAAGTACTGCACCTTTGGCGGCGCCGCCATGGTGCTGGGTCACCTGACCATTGCCGACCGCGTCCACGTGGGCTCGGGCAGCATGGTCTCGCGTTCGATCGCGGAGCCGGGCCAGTACACGGGTTTTTATCCGCTGGCCAAGAACGCCGACTGGGAAAAGAGCGCCGCCATCGTGCGCAACCTGTCAAGCATGCGCGAGAAGATCCGCGCGCTTGAAAAAACAATTAAAACACTGACCACGCAAGACGAAAAATGACTACTGAAAAAAAGACACTCGACATCCTGGCCATCAAATCGCTGCTGCCGCACCGCTATCCGCTGCTGCTGGTTGACCGCGTGCTGGACTGGGAAGCGAACAAAACCATCACCGCTATCAAGAACGTGACGGTCAACGAAGAGTTCTTCCAGGGCCATTTCCCGCACAAACCAGTCATGCCCGGCGTGCTGATGATCGAAGCGCTGGCGCAAACGGCGGCCTTGCTGTCGTTCCTGTCGATGGGCGTGAAACCGGACGAAAATTCGGTGGTGTACTTCGTCGGCATCGACAATGCGCGCTTCAAGCGTCCTGTCGAACCGGGCGACCAGCTGAAAATGGATGTGGAAATCCTGCGCGTCTCGCGCGGCATCTGGAAATACAAGGCAGTCGGCTCCGTCGACGGCAAGGTGGCGCTGGAAGCGGAACTGATGTGCACCATCCGCAGCGCGCAGGATGCGAGCCAGTCTGCGAGCCAGCCAGCGGGGCAGTAATATGGCGGCCATCCACTCCACGGCAGTGATCGACCCGAAGGCCGAGCTCGACAGCTCGGTCGAGGTGGGTCCGTATACCATCATCGGTCCGCACGTGCGCATCGGCGCCGGCACCAAGGTCGGCCCGCACGTGGTCATCGACGGCCACACGACGATTGGCAGCGACAACCACCTGTTCCAGTTTTCTTCCATCGGCGCGCAGCCGCAGGATAAAAAATGGGCGGGCGAGGCGACGCGCCTGGAAATCGGCGACCGCAACACCATCCGCGAATTCTGCACCTTCAACACGGGTACCGTGCAGGGCGGTGGCGTGACGCGCCTGGGCAACGACAACTGGATTTCGGCATACGTGCACCTGGCGCACGACTGCCTGGTGGGCAACAACACCATCTTTTCGAACAACGCCCAGCTGGCGGGCCACGTGGAGATCGGCGACTGGGTCATCATGAGCGGCTTCGCCAATGTGCACCAGTTCTGCAAGATCGGCGCGCACGCCTTTGTCGGCATGAGCACCAGCCTGACGCAGGACGTGCCGCCTTTTGTGCTGTTGAACGGCAATCCGGCGCAGGCGCATGGCGTCAATATCGAGGGATTGAAACGCCGCGGCTTTACGCGCGAGCAGATCAACGGCATCCGCACCGCGTATAAAATCATCTACCGCTCGGGACTGACCCTGGAAGAATCGAAGGCAGCCCTGTTCGAAGAAGAAGCGGCGTCGTCGCCCGAGGTGGCGCAACACATTCGCGCCATGCGCGAATTCCTTGGCGTGGCCTCGCGTGGCATCGTCCGCTGACCAGGCCAGCGGCCTCGCTGTCGCCAACGTCGCCATCGTCGCCGGCGAGGTGTCGGGCGACCTGCTGGCCAGCCGGCTGCTGTCCGGCCTCGTGCCGCAGCTGCCCGGCACGCGCTTCCACGGCATCGGCGGCGAGCACATGGCCAAGCAGGGCTTTATTTCCGACTGGCCGCTCGACAAGCTGACGGTACGGGGCCTGTTCGAAATCATTCCCCGCTACCGCGAAATCAAGGGCATCCAGAACGCGCTGCGCGACCAGTTGCTGGCCGAGCGTCCCGCCGTCTTCATCGGCGCCGACTATCCCGGCTTCAACCTGGGGCTGGAACAGCAGCTCAAGGAAGGCGGCATCCCCACCGTGCACTACATCGGGCCGCAGATCTGGGCCTGGCGCGGTGGCCGCATCAAGAAAATCATCAAGGCCGTCTCGCACATGCTGGTGATCTTCCCGTTCGAGGAAGAGATCTACCGCAAGGCAGGCGTGCCCGTCACCTATGTCGGCCATCCGCTGGCCGAAATGATCCCCTTGCAGCCCGACGAAGCGGCCGCGCGCCGCACCCTGGGCTTGCCGGACGACGCGAACGTCGTGACCCTGATGCCAGGCAGCCGCATGGGCGAGCTCAAATACAATACGGTGGCGTTCGTGGCTGCCTGCAAGCTGCTGCTGGCGCGCGACCGCTCCCTGCGTTTCGTCGCGCCCATGGCCGGTGAAAAACAGCGCCAGTACTTTTTGCAGCTGATCCGCGAAGCGGGCCTGCAGGACGTCGAGATACTGCTGACGGATGGCGGCTCGCATACGGCCATCTGCGCCGCCGATGCGGTGCTGGTGGCGTCCGGCACGGCCTCGCTGGAAGTAGCGTTGTACAAGAAACCCATGGTCATCGCCTACAAGATGATGCGGGCGTCGTGGGAAATCATGCGCCACATGGGTTACCAGCCGTGGATCGGTTTGCCGAATATCCTGGCGCGCGACTACCTGGTGCCCGAACTGCTGCAAAACGCGGCCAGCCCGGAAGCGCTGGCCGAGGCCATGTGGCAGCAGCTGAGCGACGTGCCGGGTCGCCTGCGCCTGGTGCAGCGCTTCACGGACATGCACCACAGCCTGCTGCGCGACAGCGCGCGCGAAAGCGCCAACGCCGTCATGCAAGTCATCGACGCCAACCGCAAGTAACTCCCGATCACCGCTTCAACTGCAGTACCAACCAAAGATTCAACGTGAAAAATATCTATCCCGGCCTGTTTGACGACTTGCCATTCTCGCTCGATGAAATCATCTGCGGCGTCGACGAAGCAGGTCGCGGTCCGCTGGCAGGCCCCGTATTTGCTGCAGCCGTGATCCTCGACCCGAACCAGCCCATCGACGGCTTGCGCGATTCGAAAAAGCTCACCGAAGCCAGGCGCGACTTGCTGGCGCCGCAGATCAAGGCCAAGGCCCTGGCCTGGGCCATTGCCGAAGCGTCGGAAGAGGAAATCGACCGCCTGAACATCCTGCAGGCATCGATGCTGGCCATGCGCCGTGCCGTCGAGGCCTTGGCGACCGTGCCGACCCTGGCCCTGATCGATGGCAACCGCTGCCCCGTGATGCCGGTACGCGGCATGGCCATTATCGGCGGCGACGACAAGGTCGATTCGATTTCCGCCGCCTCCATCCTGGCCAAGACGGCGCGTGACGCGGCCCTCGTGCACCTGCATGCGGCCTATCCCGAGTACTGCTTTGACCAGCACAAGGGCTATGGCACCAAGCTGCACCTGGAGCGGCTGCACCTGCACGGCGCCTCGCCCGTGCACCGCCGTTCGTTCGCGCCCGTGCGCAACGTCATTGCGCTGTTCGGCGCGCAGGAGGTGGTGGCATGAAGACGATCACTTCGCGCGACAATGCGCAATACAAGGACTTGCTGAAGCTGGCGGGCAGTTCGCAGGCGCGCCGCAAGTCGGGCCGCACCCTGCTCGATGGCGTGCACCTGTGCCAGTCCTACCTGCAGCTGCGCGGCATGCCGGAACAATGCATCGTCAGCGAAAGCGCCTTGCAGAACCCGGAAGTGGCGGACATCGTCGGCCAGCTGGAAAGCCAGCGCGCGCACGTATTGGGCTTGCCCGACGCGCTGTACAACGCGGTCAGCCAGGTGGAACACGGCGTGGGCGTGATGTTCCTCATCGAGACGCCGGAACGGGCCGTCACGCAGCCCCTGAGCGTGTCGGCCGTGCTGCTCGATAACCTGCAAGACCCGGGCAACGTGGGGTCCATCCTGCGCAGCGCGGCCGCCGCCGGCATCACGCAGGTGTACTGCAGCGCCGGCACGGCTTTCTGCTGGTCGCCGAAGGTGCTGCGCGCGGCGATGGGCGCGCACTTCGTGCTCGACATCTTTGAAAACGTCGACCTGGCCGCACTGGTCTCCGGCGCGAAGGTGGCGACCCTGGCCACCAGCGGCTATGCCACGCAGCGCTTGTACGACGTCGACCTGCGCCAGCCCGTGGCCTGGCTGTTCGGCCATGAAGGGCAGGGCGTGGCCGACGATCTGCTGTCGATGGCGACGCACCAGGTGGTCATTCCCCACCTGGGCCAGATCGAATCGCTGAACGTGGCCGCCTGCGCCGCCGTCTGCTTCTTCGAGCAGCTGCGCCAGGGCCAGGCCTGAACAGGGTAGCCATGTCTTTCCCCCTGCTTGCCGACGGTGCCGCACGTGACGAAGCCTGGTGGCGCCAGGTGGCCGCCTTGTATCCCGCGCCGCTGGACGCCATCGTCAATCTCGAACACGGCTATTTCGGCGCCATGGCCGCGCCCGTGCAAGCGGCCTTCGAGCAGGCCGTGCGCTACACCAATGAACAGCTGAGTCCTTTCGTGCGCGGCGAATTCACGCGCACGCATGTGGATATCCTGCGCCAGCGCGTCGCGGAACTGATCCATGCCGAACCGCACGAAATCCTGCTGACCCGTAGCGGCACCGAGTCCATGCAGGTGCTGATCACGCAATACCACGGCCTGGCGCCCGGCGATACGGTGCTGTGGAGTAATCTCGACTATCCGGCCATGCGCACGGCCATGCGCTGGCTCGCGCAGCGCCGTGGCGTCACCAGCACGCAAGTCACATTGCGCTTGCCCATCAGCGATGACGAGATCGTCGCCCGTTACGCGCAAGCCATGCGCCAGGCCGTCCAGCCCAAATTGCTGCTGCTGTCGCAGGTGACACCGGCCAACGGCCAGCAACTGCCGGTGCGGGAGATCATGGCGCTGGCGCGCGAGCATGGTATCGACGTGCTGCTCGACAGCGCCCATGCGCTGGGGCAGGTCGACGTGGACGTGCAGGCCATGGGCGTCGATTTCGCCGGTTTCAATCTGCACAAATGGCTGGGGGCGCCGGCGGGACTGGGTGTCGTGTATATCCGCGCCTCGCAGCTGCACAAGATCGAGCCGCATTTGGGCGACGAGGATTATCCGTTGGATGATATCCGCGGCCGGCTGCACATGGGCATGCCGCCGATCGGCGCCATCCTGGCCGCGCCTGCCGCATTGGATTTTCATGCGCACCTGGGCGGTACGCCGGCCAAGATGGAGCGCCTGGCCTGGCTGCGCGATTACTGGGTCAGCCGCTCCGCGCAACTGCCCGGCGTGCGCATGTTGTCGCCGCTTGATGCGAAACGGGGCACGGCACTGGTGGCGTTTGCCGTCGACGGCATGAGCGCGCGCCAGTTGCAGCAAGCCTTGCTGCAGCGCTTTGGCATCTTCACGGTGGAGCGCAATATCGGCGATACCGACATCGTGCGCGCCACGGTGGCCATCACGACGCAGACCAGTGAACTCGATCAGCTGGTCGCCGCGCTGACGGTGCTGTCCAGAGAAACGGACACCTGACAAAACCGACGCGCAGCAGGTTTGCTCAGGTGTTCTCAGTATTCGCGGCGGTTCGGCTTGATCTCTTGCAGGATCGTCGTGGAGATCTCTTCGATCGACTTGGTGGTCGACGACAGCCAGCGGATACCCTCGCGTTTCATCATTTTTTCCGCCTCGTTGACCTCGTAACGGCAGTTTTCGATGGCCGCATACTTGCTTCCAGCGCGTCTTTCGTTGCGTATTTCCGACAAACGTTCGGGCGTAATGCTTAATCCGAAAATTTTATTCTTAAATTCCAGCAAGGCCGATGGCAGCTTGTCGCGCTCGAAATCGTCGGGGATCAGCGGATAATTGGCCGCCTTGATGCCGTATTGCATGGCCAGGTACAGGCTGGTCGGGGTCTTGCCAGAGCGCGAAACACCCACCAGAATGACATCGGCCGAGGACAGGTTCTTGTGCGACTGGCCATCGTCGTGCGCCAGCGAATAGTTGATCGCCTCGATGCGGTTCTTGTATTCCTCGCTGTCGACGATGTTGTGCGAGCGCCCGATGGTATGGGTCGACATCACGCCCAGTTCCTGCTCCAGCGGGGCGACAAAGGTCTGGATCAGGTCCATGTGCATGCCGCTGGACTTGCGGATCACGGCCGACAGGTCGTTCTTCACCAGGGTCGAGAAAATGATCGGGCGCTGCCCATCGGTGGCGAAGGCTTCGTTGATCTTGCGCGCCGCCTCGTAGGCCTTGTCCATGGTATCGATGAAGGGCAGGCGGATCTGGCGGAAGCGCAGATCGAACTGCGTCAGCACCGAGTGGCCGAACGTCTCGGCGGTGATGCCGGTGCCGTCGGAAACGAAGAAGACGGTGCGGGCCGCGGAGGGCAGAGGAGGGCGTGGTTCTTGTGTCATGGGTTTTCGGATCAAGATTGTGCGTCGTCAATTTGCGCCGCACAAGGTAAAATGGCTGCAACGGTATGATTGTGCTGCACGACGCCAAGAATAACAAGAAGACTGTCTGTGCGCCGCGCGTAAAGATTTCTATCATCAGTAAGGGTGTCATTATGACCAACGCAGTATCGCAACAGCAGGAAGACAAGGACGCGGTGTATGTTGCCTCGTTCGAGCATTTGCGCATGACGGATGTCGAATCCGTCGGCGGCAAGAACGCCTCCCTGGGCGAAATGATCAGCCAACTGGCTGAAGCCGGCGTGCGCGTGCCCGGTGGCTTTGCCACCACGGCGCAGGCATTCCGCGATTTCCTGTCATATAGCGCCAACGGCGGCTTGCCGCTGGCCGAACGCATCGCTCAGCGCCTCGAAGGGCTGAACATCGATGACGTGCGCTCGCTGGCGCAAGCCGGCGCCGAGATCCGTCAATGGATCGTGGAAACGCCATTCCAGCCACGCCTGGCCGCCGAAATCGACCAATTCTACGCCAAGCTGGTGGCCGATTCCGATACCGAAATGTCGTTTGCCGTGCGTTCCTCGGCCACGGCGGAAGACTTGCCGGACGCGTCTTTTGCTGGTCAGCAAGAAACCTTCCTGAACGTGGTCGGCATCGACAACGTGCTCGAGGCCATGAAGCAGGTGTTCGCGTCGCTGTACAACGACCGCGCCATCTCGTACCGCGTGCACAAGGGCTTTACGCACGCTGAAGTGGCCTTGTCGGCCGGCGTGCAGCGCATGGTGCGCTCCGACCTGGGCGCCGCCGGCGTGATGTTTACCATCGATACCGAATCGGGCTTCAAGGACGTGGTCTTCGTCACTTCCAGCTATGGCCTGGGCGAAACCGTGGTGCAGGGCGCCGTCAATCCCGACGAATTCTATGTACACAAGCCGATGCTGGAAAAAGGCAAGTCGCCTGTGATCCGCCGCAATATCGGCTCGAAACTGCTGAAGATGGAATTCACGAATGAAGCGAAAGCCGGCCGTTCCGTGAAAACCGTCGACGTGCCCGTCGAAATGCGCAACCGCTACTCGCTGAACGACAGCGAAGTGGTAGAACTGGCCAAATACGCCGTCATCATCGAAAACCACTACGGCCGTCCGATGGACATCGAGTGGGGCAAGGATGGCCGCGACGGCAAGCTGTACATCCTGCAAGCGCGTCCTGAAACCGTCAAGTCGCAGCAAAAGGCGACCGACGTGCAAGAGCGCTTCAAGCTGAAAAGCACCGGCACCGTGCTGACCTCCGGCCGCGCCATCGGCCAGAAGATCGGCGCCGGCCCCGTGCGCGTGATTCACGACCCGGCCGACATGGAACGCGTGCAGCCAGGCGACGTACTCGTTGCCGACATGACGGACCCGAACTGGGAACCGGTCATGAAGCGCGCTTCGGCCATCGTCACCAACCGTGGCGGTCGCACTTGCCACGCGGCAATTATCGCGCGTGAGCTGGGCGTGCCTGCCGTCGTCGGCTGCGGCAACGCCACCGACGTGCTGAAAGACGGCACCTTTGTCACCGTGGTGTGCTCCGAAGGCGACGAAGGCAAGATCTACGATGGCTTGCTGGAAACGGAAGTGTCGGAAGTGTCGCGCGGCGAATTGCCGAAGCTCGACACCAAGATCATGCTCAACGTGGGCAATCCGCAACTGGCGTTCGACTTCCAGTCCGTGCCGAATGCCGGCGTGGGCCTGGCGCGCCTGGAATTCATCATCAATAACAATATTGGTGTGCATCCGCGCGCGATCCTGGAATACCCGAACATCGACGCCGACCTGAAAAAGGCCGTGGAATCGGTGGCGCGTGGCCACGCTTCGCCAAAAGCGTTCTACATCGACAAGCTGGCCGAAGGCATCGCCACCATCGCCGCCGCGTTCTGGCCGAAAAAAGTCATCGTGCGCCTGTCCGACTTCAAGTCGAACGAGTACAAGAAGCTGATCGGCGGTTCGCGCTACGAGCCGGACGAAGAAAACCCGATGCTGGGCTTCCGCGGCGCGGCGCGCTACCTGTCGGCCGACTTCTCCGAAGCGTTCAACATGGAATGCGAAGCGATGAAGCGCGTGCGCAATGACATGGGCCTGACGAACGTGGAAATCATGGTGCCCTTCGTGCGCACCCTGGGCCAGGCCGAGAAAGTCATCGACTTGCTGGCGAAGAATGGCTTGAAGCGCGGCGAGAACGACTTGCGCGTCATCATGATGTGCGAAGTGCCGTCGAACGCCATCCTGGCCGACCAGTTCCTCGACCATTTCGACGGCTTCTCGATCGGTTCGAACGACCTGACCCAGCTGACCCTGGGCCTGGACCGCGATTCCGGCATGGAATTGCTGGCCGCCGACTTCGACGAGCGCGATCCTGCCGTGAAAGCCCTGCTGGCCCTGGCCATCAAGGCTTGCCTGGCACGCGGCAAGTACATCGGCATTTGCGGCCAGGGTCCTTCCGACCATCCGGACTTCGCCGTCTGGCTGATGGAGCAGGGCATCGAATCGATGTCGCTGAACCCGGACTCGGTGATCGATACCTGGCAAAAGCTCGCTGCGCTGAAAGCGTAAGCGTCTTGTCCGCCCTCTGAAAACCCGCTGCCGCTCACCCGGCAGCGGGTTTTTTTATGCCTGCCATGCGGCGCACGCCTGTATTCGATGGCATTGCGCCAGATCAGCTAAAATGATTCCACCAATACATTGAAACGGGAGTTCTCATGGCAAGCAAGAAACCGAGCAAAGTGGCAAAGATCGACATCGGCATTTCCGAGGCGGACCGCGCGAAGATTGCGGAAGGCCTGTCCGGCCTGCTGGCCGACAGCTACACCTTGTACCTGATGACCCATAATTTTCACTGGAACGTCAAGGGGCCGATGTTCAACACCCTGCACCTGATGTTCATGACGCAATACACGGAACAGTGGGCCGCGCTGGACCTGATCGCCGAGCGCATCCGCGCCCTCGGCTATCCTGCGCCCGGCACCTACAAGGAATTCGTCAAGCTGGCCTCGATCAAGGAAATCGACGGTGTGCCGCCGGCGCTGGATATGGTCAGCCACCTGGTATCGGCACAGGAAGCGACCGCGCGCACGGCGCGCCGCCTGTTCCCGCTGCTGGAAAAAGCCAATGACCAGCCGACGGCCGACCTGATCACGCAGCGCCTCGATTTGCATGAAAAGACGGCGTGGATGCTGCGCAGCCTGCTGGAAGAGTAATTGCCGGGCCTGCGGCGCTAATTCGCCCCTGCCTATTGACGCCATCAGGAATTGCGTTAGACTGCTTGTATATAGGTGTTTGGCAAGAATAATATCAGGCAGTAATACGCATTAAACCCCGTCGCTTATATAGGCTGCGGGGTTTTTTATTTTCGGATTCGCAAAGATGGAGGCATCATGGCTGAATGGGTAGGCTGGTTTGTGGCGGCTGGCGCGGTATTGATCCTGGAGCTGTTTACGGGCACGTTTTATTTGCTGATGATCGCCATCGGTATCAGTGCCGGAGGACTGGTGGCGCTGGCGGGCGGCAATGGCGGCTGGCAAGCCCTGACGGCCGCCATTGTCGGCGTGGCGGCCACCCTGTTATTGCGGCGCAGCCGTTTTGGCAAGGCGGCGCGGCGCGATGCGGCGCAGGATCCGAATGTCAATCTCGATATCGGCCAAAGCGTGGCGGTCGCGCATTGGGTCGATGGCGCGGCGCGCGTCATGTACCGCGGCGCCTTGTGGGATGTGGAACTGATTCCCGGCAGCGATACGCAGGCCGGCCATTACACCATACGCGCCGTGCGTGGCAGCCGTTTGATTGTTGGATAACCTGGAGAGTAGATTATGGAAGTAAGCATCGGAAGCATGTCGTTGATCTTGTTATTGCTGGCATTGGTATTTGTCTTCAAGACGGTCAATGTGGTACCGCAGCAGCATGCCTGGGTGGTGGAGCGCCTGGGCAAGTTCCATGCGGTATTGGGGCCTGGCTTGAATATCGTTGTGCCTTTTGTCGACCGTATCGCCTACAAGCACGTGCTCAAGGAAATTCCGCTCGACGTGCCGCCGCAGGTATGTATTACGCGCGACAATACGCAATTGCAGGTCGATGGTATTCTGTATTTCCAGATTACCGACGCCATGCGTGCTTCGTATGGCTCGTCGAATTATATCGCCGCCATTACGCAACTGGCGCAAACGACCTTGCGTTCGGTGATCGGTAAAATGGAACTCGACAAGACATTTGAAGAACGCGACCATATCAATACGGCCATCGTGAATGCCATCGATGAATCGGCGGCGAATTGGGGCGTCAAGGTATTGCGCTATGAAATCAAGGATTTGACGCCGCCCAAGGAAATCCTGCATGCGATGCAGGCGCAGATTACGGCTGAACGCGAAAAGCGTGCGCTGATTGCCGCCTCGGAAGGGCGCAAGCAGGAGCAGATCAATATCGCCAGCGGCGAGCGCGAAGCGGCGATTGCCCGCTCGGAAGGCGAAAAGCAGGCGTCGATCAACCGCGCCGAAGGCCAGGCCACGGCCATCGTCGCACTGGCGCAAGCCAGTGCCGAAGCGCTGCGCCAGGTGGGCGCCGCCATCCGCGAGCCGGGCGGCGAAGATGCCGTCAACCTGAAAGTGGCCGAGCAGTATGTGGGCGCGTTCGCGCAATTGGCGAAAACAAATAACTCGATTATCGTGCCGGCCAATCTGGGCGATATGAGCGGTTTGATCGCCACGGCGATGCAGGTGGTGAAAACGCAAAAGCCGAAAAGCGGCGTGGCTATTCCCTGATTGCCTGGTGAATAGCAAACTCGTAGCAAGTTAGTCGTCAAAACTGCCCGCCATATCGCGGGCAGTTTTCATTTGCGCTGCTGGAATATATGCTGGCACAGGGCCCGAGTATCTGCGCTTTAAATGGCAATGTTGAAAATATTTTCTTTATGCTATGCTGTGCGCACTTTCGGGATTATATGCTGTCGTGCGACGCTTATCTTTTTGATTGAAGTAGAATCTGCTGCTCATGCATTGCGATGATTCAACTGATATCCGCGGCGGATACTTGGGTAGTGATTGGGACTCGAGGCATAATTGGCGATAGTATTGCTCCCATGTATATTTTGAATTGCAATTTATGAATACTATAAATTGCAATGAAGCAGAAAGTGCTGCAAAATAAATACTGCCGATGGTGCTGCATTGAATCGCGATCGCACAAGGAAGGGAAGTCGGCGCAGGCAGTCGGTCCGGCGCGATGTCCGCTCCCTGGATTGAAGACTTACATCATCTGAAGGTCGGGGAAGTCGGGTTTTTGGTAAAAGAATTGTAAAAAACAATCAAATCTCAAGAAAAATCACCTCAGTCGCGTTACAATTGGATAGAATTTAACTGTTCAGTTATATTTTTCAACTCACACAAGGAAATATCATGGATCTGTCCAGCTTATCCCTGTCCGAACTGCGCACCTTGCAGGACGACATCAAGAAGCAAATGAAGAAACGCGAACAGGACGATCTGTCCAAAGCGCGTGAACAAATCCTGGCAATCGCCCAGAGCGTTGGCGTTTCCGTAAAAGATCTGGTTGGTACCGGTATCCGCGCTAAAACCGGCACGGTCGCAGTACGCTATCGCAATCCGGATGATGCGACGCAGCAATGGACTGGCCGTGGCCGTCAACCGAAATGGGTCAAAGAGTGGACCGATTCGGGCAAGTCGCGTGATCTGCTGAAGGTTTGATCCTGAAGGTTTAACAAACCGTTCATTCGGATGCTTGTCCTGTGGAGTAGTACAGGTGTAGTACAAGGCAGCATGCAAGCATCCGGAACTTTCCTGATTAATCGTCTTTGGCCAGGCAGGCAAAGCTGATTCATTCGCTTATCTCCATGGTATTTT
This sequence comes from Janthinobacterium sp. SUN211, assembly GCF_030587315.1. NCBI lineage: Bacteria > Pseudomonadati > Pseudomonadota > Betaproteobacteria > Burkholderiales > Oxalobacteraceae > Janthinobacterium > Janthinobacterium sp. SUN211. The sequence goes on from NZ_JAPWIC010000001.1 coordinate 171,687, forward strand.
CGATAATGCCTGTCTTATTCCCGTAGTATTTCTTCCTTTTCCTGTTTTCATCCCATTGCGCTGTGCATTTCCGTTTGCCGCAGGTACCGGCAAAATAAAACCCGGCATATAGCCGGGCTTGGTGGTATTGGCGCAGATCGCTGCGCGTGGTGCCGGATCAGCGGCGGTGCGACTTCATTGCCGCCTGCACTTCACGCGCGCCGTCGCGGTCGCGTTCCGCTGCCCGCTTGTCGTGCTGTTTCTTGCCTTTGGCCAGGCCGATTTCGCATTTGACGCGGCCGCCCTTGTAGTGCAGGTTGAGCGGCACCAGCGTATAGCCGGAGCGTTCCACCTTGCCGATCAGTTTATCCATTTCCGCACGGTGCAGCAGCAGCTTGCGCGTGCGTACGGCTTCCGGGTGGATGTGGGTAGAGGCGGTCGGCAGGGCGCTGATATGCGCGCCGAACAGGAAGAGTTCATCGCCGCGGACGACAACGTAGGCTTCCTTGATTTGTACGCGGGCGTCGCGGATGGCTTTGACTTCCCAGCCTTCCAGCACGATGCCGGCTTCGTAGCGATCCTCGATAAAGTAGTCGTGGAAGGCTTTTCTGTTGTCTGCTATGGTCATGAGATGGTAAATGTGCGCGGGTCGGTTAAACTACTGTCTCGCGCAAGCGCGATAAAATCAAATGTATCCAACATCATAGCAAATGGTTCTTCAATGGCAGTAGTACATAAATCAGTTTTTCTCGGCTATAGCGCCGAACAAATGTTCGCGCTGGTGGCGGCGGTGGAGGATTATCCCAAATTCCTGCCCTGGTGCGGTGCGGTCGAGATTCGCGAGCGGGGCGAGAACACGGTCGTCGCCAGCGTGGGCATACATTACCACGGCGTGCGCCAAAGCTTCACCACGTCCAACGAGAACGTGCCGCCGAGCTCCATCAAGATGAAGCTGGTAGACGGCCCTTTCAAGACCCTCGACGGCGTGTGGACCTTCAAGGCCCTGCGTGAAGATGCGTGCAAGATCGAACTGGACTTGCACTACGAGTTTTCCAGCCGCGTGCTCGAGCAGATCATCGGCCCCGTCTTCGGCATGATCGCCAACAGCATGGTCGATTCCTTCTGCAAGCGCGCGGAGACGGTGTATGGCTGAAGTGAGCATCCAGGTGCAAGTCTGCCATGCCTTGCCCGATAGCAGCTTCCTGCGCACCTTGACGGTGGCTGCAGGCGCCACCATCGGGCAGGCGGTGGAGCAGAGCGGCTTGCTGCAGGAAGTCCCCGGCATCGACCTGGCCGTGAATATGGTCGGCATCTATGGCAAGAAGAAGCCGTTGGACACCGTCTTGCGCGAACATGACCGGATCGAGGTGTACCGTCCGCTGCAGGCGGACCCGAAAGAAGCGCGTCGCCGGCGTGCCAGCGGCAAGCCCGCCAAGACCTGACGGGTCTGGAAGAGGGCTGGGCTGCGGCTTGCGGCAGGCCCTGGCGGGACATTTTTTTGCTATTTCCAAATATCTTTTCTATGCTGCAAGGACGGAGGGCGCTTTTTTCTGTATAATCTGCTTTTGCGCCAATAGGAAATGCTATGCGTCTACTTCAAAAAGCACTCACATTCGATGACGTGCTGCTCGTCCCAGCCTACTCCAACGTTCTGCCCGCCGATACGTCCCTCAAAACTCGCCTGACCCGCAATATCACCCTGAATATTCCCTTGCTGTCCGCAGCCATGGATACGGTGACGGAAGCCCGCCTCGCGATCGCGATGGCCCAGGAAGGCGGCATCGGCATCATTCACAAGAATTTGAATCCGAAAGACCAGGCACGTGAAGTGGCCCGCGTGAAGCGTTTCGAAGCCGGCGTGCTGCGCGACCCGATCACGATTCCGCCGGAAATGAAAATCCGCGACGTGATCGCCCTGACGGAACAATACGGCATCAGCGGTTTCCCTGTTGTCAAAGGCAAGGAAGTCGTCGGCATCATCACCAACCGCGATTTGCGCTTTGAGCAGGAACTCGACGCGGAAGCTTCCGCCAAGATGACCCCGCGCGAAAAACTCGTGGTCGTCAAGGAAGACGCCGATACGGCCGAAGCCAAGCGCCTGATGAACAAGCACCGCCTCGAGCGCGTGCTGGTCGTCAACGACGCGTTCGAGCTGCGCGGTCTGATCACCGTCAAGGATATCCAGAAGTCGACTTCCCACCCGTTCGCGTCGAAAGACAGCCAGGGCAAGCTGCTGGTCGGCGCTGCCGTCGGCGTGGGCGCCAAGGATGAAGAGCGCATCGACCTGCTGGTCGCTGCCGGCGTCGACGTGCTGGTGGTCGATACGGCCCACGGCCACTCGCAAGGCATCCTCGACCGCGTACGCTGGATCAAGACCAAGTACCCGCAAGTCGAAGTGATTGGCGGCAACATCGCTACCGCCGCCGCCGCCAAGGCGCTGGTCGAATACGGCGCCGATGCGGTCAAGGTCGGCATCGGCCCTGGCTCGATCTGCACCACGCGTATCGTCGCCGGTGTGGGCGTGCCGCAAATCACGGCCATCTCGAATGTGGCTGAAGCACTGGAAGGCACGGGCGTGCCATGTATCGCCGACGGCGGTATCCGTTTCTCGGGCGACATCTCGAAAGCGCTGGCCGCTGGCGCCTCGACCGTCATGATGGGTTCCATGTTTGCCGGTACGGAAGAAGCACCGGGCGAAGTGATCCTGTACCAGGGCCGCAGCTACAAGTCGTACCGCGGCATGGGTTCGCTGGGCGCGATGTCCGATGGTTCGGCTGACCGTTATTTCCAGGACGCCACGATGAAGGCCGACAAGTTCGTGCCTGAAGGTATCGAAGGCCGCGTGGCCTACAAGGGCAGCGTGCTGGCGATCATCTTCCAGCTGGTGGGCGGCGTGCGTCAATCGATGGGTTACTGCGGATGCGCCACCATCGACGAACTGCGCGAAAAAGCGGAATTCGTGGAAATCACCTCGGCCGGCATGCGCGAGTCGCATGTCCATGATGTGCAGATCACGAAAGAAGCGCCTAACTACCGCTCCGAGTAAGCGTACTGGAGAAACTGTCCATGGCTGCGTTCCAGTGCCTCGCCGTACTATTCGTACTGTCTTCGGCACTGCGCCTTGCTCTGAACAGTTTTCCAGCTACGCTATTGTGGTAGCGAAAGTCCAGACCGGCGCCCAGTGCGCCGGTTTTGCAATTGACCCTGAATAAAGCTCCGACCATGCACTCTAAAATCCTCATTCTCGATTTCGGTTCCCAAGTCACCCAGTTGATCGCCCGCCGCGTGCGCGATTCCGGCGTGTTTTCCGAAGTCTTCCCGTATGACGTCAGCGACGAATTCGTGCGCAACTATGGCGCCGCCGGCGTGATCCTGTCGGGCAGCCACAATTCCACCCTGGACGGCGATTCGCCGCGCGCGCCGCAAGCCGTGTTCGAGCTGGGCGTGCCCGTGCTGGGCATCTGCTACGGTATGCAAACCATGGCGGCCCAGCTGGGCGGCAAGGTGGAAAACGGCCTGGTGCGCGAATTCGGCTACGCCGAAGTACGCGCCCGCAGCCATACCAAGTTGCTCAACGGTATTGCCGACTTCGTCACCGATGAAGGCCACGGCATGCTGAAAGTGTGGATGAGCCACGGCGACAAGGTGCTGGAAATGCCGCCAGGCTTCAAGCTGATGGGCAACACCCCGAGCTGCCCGATCGCCGCCATGGCCGACGAAGAGCGCCAGTTCTACGGCGTGCAATTCCACCCGGAAGTGACGCACACGGTGCAGGGCAAGGCCATGATTGGCCGCTTCGTACATGAAATCTGCGGCTGCAAGTCGGACTGGAACATGCCCGATTACATCAGCGAAGCGGTGGAAAAGATCCGCGCCCAAGTCGGTACGGATGACGTCATCCTGGGCCTGTCCGGTGGCGTCGATTCGTCCGTCGCGGCAGCCCTGATCCACCGCGCCATCGGCGACCAGCTGACCTGCGTCTTCGTCGACCACGGCCTGTTGCGTCTGGACGAAGGCAAGATGGTGATGGACATGTTCGCCAAGAACCTGGGCGTGAAAGTCATCCGCGTCGATGCGGAAGACCAGTTCATGGGCCACCTGGCCGGCGTCACCGACCCCGAGCAAAAGCGCAAGATCATCGGCCGCGAATTCGTCGAAGTCTTCCAGGTCGAGTCGGGCAAGCTGGTCAACGCCAAATGGCTGGCGCAAGGCACGATCTACCCGGACGTGATCGAATCGGCCGGCAAAGGTAAAAAGGGCCAGACCATCAAGAGCCACCACAACGTGGGCGGCTTGCCGGACACCATGAAGCTCAAATTGCTCGAACCCTTGCGCGAACTGTTCAAGGATGAAGTGCGCAAACTGGGCGTCGCGCTCGGCTTGCCGCATGACATGGTCTACCGCCACCCATTCCCGGGCCCGGGCCTGGGCGTGCGCATCCTCGGCGAAGTCAAGAAAGACTATGCCGATCTGCTGCGCCGCGCCGATGCCATCTTCATCGAAGAGCTGCGCAATACGCCGTACGAGTTCGTCGCCGGCCAGGCCGTCGACCCGGACGCGCTGCCAGCGAACTGGTACGAAGCGACCAGCCAGGCGTTCGCCGTCTTCCTGCCCGTCAAATCGGTGGGCGTGATGGGCGATGGCCGTACCTACGAATACGTGGTGGCCCTGCGCGCCGTGCAAACGCAGGACTTCATGACGGCCCACTGGGCGCATCTGCCGCACAGCTTGCTGGGCAAGGTCTCCAACCGCATCATCAATGAAGTGCGCGGCATCAACCGCGTCGTCTACGATATTTCGGGCAAGCCGCCGGCGACTATCGAGTGGGAGTAAGTTTCCTCTAGGAAGCTTTGCATCCCGGAATGACTGAGTAAGTGAAAGCCCTGTTTTTACAGGGCTTTTTTTATGGCCTCGATGCCGGGGCTCCCATTGCCGGCTCTGACGCCACGAGGCCGCGTGCCCGTTTACTAGTGGTAATTCGATAGATGAGAGGCAGTTACCAAAGAGGTAAAGTTCTCAAGAAATAAATATAGTTGCCCTATAGAAATAATTAATTTATAATTTCATTACGTAAATAATTACCTAAGGCAACATATGCACCTGCGCTTGACGCCATGGTGCGGTGTATTTTTGTTAAGCGGCACCTTGTGCGCCGCCGTGTCCGCGCAGACCCGTCCTGAAATCGCGCCGCCCCTTTCCAATCCGCCTGGCGTCAGCCAGCGCGACGATGCCAGCCAAGAACTGATCCGCCAGCAAGAACGTGAGCGCCTCCTGCGCCAGCAGCAGGAACGCACTCCCGACGTGCGCCTGCTCGAGGCGCCCGCGGCCGCCTCCGCCAACCGCCTGCCCGCCGGCGAATCGCCATGCTTCACGATTGACCAGTTGGTGTTGCGTGGCGAGGACGCAGCGCAATTCCAGTGGGCGCTGGCCGCCGCCGGGCGCGACGACCTGGGCGCGCCGGACTCTGCTCTGGGGCGCTGCCTGGGCACGCAGGCCATCAATGTACTGATGGGCCGGCTGCAGAACGCCATCATCGCGCGCGGCTATGTCACAACGCGCGTGCTGGCCGAACCGCAGGATTTGAGCAAGGGGACGCTGGCCTTGAGCGTGATACCGGGGCGTATCCGCCAGATCGGCTTTGCGCCCGGCACGAATCCCCGCGCCACGTGGTGGAATGCCGTGCCGGCGCGCCCTGGCAACTCGCTCAATGTGCGCGATACGGAACAGGCGCTGGAAAACTTCAAGCGCGTGCCGACAGCGGAAGCCGATATCCAGATCATGCCGGCCGAGGGCGGCAATGCGAAGCCGGGCGAGAGCGACTTGCAGATACAGTGGAAGCAGGGCTTGCCATTCCGCCTGGCGCTGGGCCTCGACGATGGCGGTTCGCGCTCGACGGGCAAGCTGCAGGGCAGCGTGACCCTGTCGTATGACCACTGGCTGACCCTGAACGACCTGTTTTACCTGAGCCTGAACCAGAACGTCGACGGCGACCGCGACGGCCCGCGCGGCACGGCCGGCATGGTGGCCCACTATTCGATTCCCTACGCCTACTGGCTGCTGGCCTTCACGGTCAGCAACAGCCATTACCACCAGTCCGTGGCCGGCATCAGCCAGGACTACAACTACAGCGGCGCCAGCCAGAATCGCGAAGTCAAGTTGTCGCGCCTGGTGTACCGCGACGCCTCGCGCAAGACGACTGTGTCGCTACGCGGCTGGCAGCGCGCCGCGCAAAACTTCATCGACGACACGGAAGTGGAAGTGCAGCGCCGCCGCATGGCTGGCTGGGAAATCGGTATCGGCCACCGTGAATTCATGGGCCAGGCCACCCTGGACGTGAACCTGCAATACCGGCGCGGCACGGGCGCGATGGAGGCGCTGGCCGCGCCCGAGGAGGCGTTTGGCGAGGGTACCTCGCGCATGCGCTTGCTGCTGGCCGACGCGGCCGTGTCGGCGCCGTTCACGCTGGCTGGCCAGCCGCTGCGCTACACGGGCAGCTGGCGCATGCAGCACAACCGTACGCCGCTGGTGCCGCAAGACCGTTTTGCGATTGGCGGGCGGTATACCGTGCGCGGCTACGACGGCGAAAGCAGCCTGTCGTCCGAACGGGGCTGGCTGCTGCGCAACGAGCTCGGTATGCCGCTGGGCAGCAGCGGCCAGCAAGCGTATGCGGGCCTCGACCATGGCGAAGTGGCGGGGCCGTCCGCGGAATGGCTGATCGCGCGCCGCCTGACGGGCGGCTTCGTCGGCTTGCGGGGGCAATGGCTGGGCGTGCAGTACGACGCCTTTGTCGGCTGGCCCGTGCATAAACCTGAACTCTTCCGCACGGCCAGCCATACGGCCGGTTTCAGCCTGAACGCCAGTTATTGATATTTAGCAATGTAGTTATGTAGTTTTAAAGAATTAAGTCACTAAACGCAGCCATCCGCCAGACGTTTTCCTTTCTCTGTATTTGGCCGCTATTAGGACTTTTATGAACAAGAACCTGTACCGCATCATCTTCAACAAACGCCGTGGCCAATTGATGGTCGTGGCCGAAAATGCTTCTTCGCAAGGCAAGGCTGCCAAGGGGGAGGGAGGCCTGGACAGCGGTGTCTTCGGCGGTGATGGCGGTGGCGGGGTCAATGCCAAATTGCGGCCGCTGGCCTTGGCGATATTTGGCGCGCTGGGCATGGTGGCCTTTGTCGCCGGTCCTGCCATGGGACAGATCGTGGCCGACCCGAGTGCGCCGGGCCGCCAGCGTCCGACGGTGGTGCAAAGCGCCAATGGCGTGACACAGGTCAACATCCAGACGCCGAGCGCGGCGGGCGTGTCGCGCAATACCTACAGCCAGTTCGACGTGACGGCGAATGGCGCCATCCTGAACAATAGCCGCGGCAACGTGCAGACGCAGACGGGCGGCTGGGTGCAAGGCAATCCATGGCTGGCCGGCGGCAGCGCGCGCGTGATATTGAACGAAGTCAACTCGGCCAACCCGAGCCAGCTGCGCGGTTATGTCGAGGTGGCCGGCCAGCGGGCCGAGGTTGTCATCGCCAACCCGGCCGGCGTGGCCATCGACGGCGGCGGTTTCATCAATGCGAGTCGGGTCACGCTGACGACGGGCACGCCGATCCTCAACGGCGGCAGCCTGGACGGCTACATGGTGCAGCGCGGGGTGGTCAGCATCAACGGGCGTGGCCTGGACACGTCGCTGAGCGACTACACGGCCATCCTGGCGCGCGCCGCACAGATCAATGGCGGCATCTGGGCGCAGGAATTGAAAGTGGTCACAGGAACTAACCAGATCGATGCGGCGCATGGGGTGACGGGCCCCGTCGCTGGCGTTGGCCCAGCACCGGCTTACGCGCTGGACGTGGCGCAACTGGGCGGCATGTACGCAGGCAAGATCACCCTGGTCGGCACGGAAGCGGGCCTGGGCGTGCGCAATGCGGGCGTCTTGGCGGCCACGGCGGGTAATCTGGTGCTGCAATCGAATGGCTGGCTGAGCAACAGCGGCAATATCCAGTCCGCCGGCGCGGGCAGCCAGACCAGCATCGCCGTCACGGGCGACATGGCCAACAGCGGCACCGTGTATGCGGGCGGCGACAGCCAGGTGCAGGCGCAGGGCAATATTGCCAACAGCGGCGTGATCGGCGCGCAGAACAATGCCGAGGTGCACGCCACGGGCGCGGCAGCGCGCATTGATGCCACCGCCGGCTCGGTGCTGGCGGCTGGCTTGAATCTGGACAATACCTTGGCCGCCAGCGGCAAGCTGAGCGTTTCTGCTGGCGACACCATTGCCGTGCACGGCACGGCCATGGCTGGCGGTGACAGCAGCCTGGCGGCGCGCCAGCTGGACCTTGCTGGGGCGCAAGTTTCGGGTGGGAACGTCAGCCTGGGCGCCAGCGCCGGCGACCTCGATGCCAGCCGCGCGCAGGTCACTGCGCGCGACCGCCTGCAACTGGACGCGGCGCACACCGTGCGCAGCGATGCGGCGCAGTTGACTGGCCAGCAGCTGGGCGTGAATGCGTACGGCTTGTCGAACGTGGGCGGCCAGATCATGCAACTGGGCAACAGTGATCTGGCCATCCGCTTGCCGGGTGCGCTGGACAATACGCGCGGCGTCATCGCCACGAATAGCCAGGCCTTGCGCCTGCAGGCCGCCGGCCTGAGTAATCAGGACGGGCAAATCCAGCATGCGGGCACGGGCGCGCTGGAGATTGACGCCGCGCAAATCAACTTGCAGCGCGGCAGCATCCTCAGCAATGGCGCCATGGCGCTGACGGGCGAGCACATCGACCACCGCGATGCGCGCACGGTGGCGGGGCAGCTCAGTATCGACTCCGCTAGCCTGGACAACCGGGGCGGTAGCCTGGCGCAGAGCGGCCAGGGCGCGACCGGCGTGCACGTGCGCGGCGGGTTGGACAACCGCAGTGGCGCGCTGGAAAGCAATGGCGCTTTGAGCGTGCAGGCGGGGAGTGTACAAAATCAGAAGGGCCGTATCGTCTCGGGCACGGACATGGCGTTGTCGACAGGCGCGCTGGACAATACCGAGGCGACCCTGGCGGCGGGCGGCAAGTTGCGCCTCGACAGCGGGGACATCGACAATACGCGCGGCCAGATCCAGGCGCTGGCGGGCGATGCGGCCTTGACTGTGGCAAAACTGAACAATACGGCCGGCAGCGTCTTTGCCGGTGGCAATCTTGCTACCCGGGCCAGTGAAGTGCTCAATAGCGGTAACCTGTATGCAGCCGGTAGCCAGGCGCTGCAGGTGAGCGGCGCCGTCAGCAACAGCGGCGTCATTGCCGCGCAGGGCGACAACCGCATCGACGCCAGCCGCCTCGACAGCGCTACTGGCAGCTTGCTGGGCGCCGGCATCCGCGCCGACGGCAGCCTGGCCGGCAGCGGCCAGTTGCAACTGACGGCCACGCAGGCGATCGCGGCCCACGGCCAGAACCTGGCGGCAGGCAAGACCAGCATGCATGCTTCCGCCATCGACCTGAGCGGCAGCCAGACGGGCGGCGCGGCGATTAGCCTGAACGCCAGCGCCGGTCATGTCGTGACCGATAACGCGCTGGTGACCACTACGGGCGTGCTGTCCGTGACGGCGGCCGGCAGCGGCCAGGCTCTGTCGAACGTGCGCGGCACCTTGAGCGCCGGGCAATTGGATATCACAACGGGATCGCTCGACAACCGCGGCGGCACCCTGATCCAGACGGGCACTGGCGACACGGTATTGACAGGCAGCACCCTGGACAACACGGGCGGACGCATCGCCGTCAACAGCGCCAAGCTGGCGCTGACTGCGGAAACTGTGACTAACCGCGACGGCAGCATCGAGCACGCGGGCACGGGCAGCCTGAGCATCGACGCGGTGCGTTTCGATGACGAGCGCGGCAAGGTGACGGGCAATGGCCTGGTTGATATCCAGGCGGAAACAATTGATCACCGCCATGCCGTCACGACCGGGCAGCAGATAACAGTGCAGGCCGACAATCTGGACAACCGCGACGGTACCCTGCAGCAGACGGGACCAGGACAGATGCGCGTGGACGTGGCGCAGGCGCTGGACAATACGGGCGGCAACATCGCCGGCAATGGCGGCGTGCAAGTGCAGGCTGCTGTGGTGGACAACAGCAAGGGCCGCATCACGTCCGCTGCCTCGGCAGATATCACCAGCAAGGGTGCGCTGACCAACACGGACGGCGTGATCGCGGCCACGCAGGCGCTGCAGTTGACCGGTATTGGGTTCGACAACACGCGTGGCGTATTGCAGGCGGACAATTTACGTCTGGAGGCGGCATCCTTGCTGAACCAGCAGGGCACGGTCAGCGCCGGTTCGGACCTGACGGCGCGCCTCAGCGCAGACTTGAGCAACACCGGCCTGCTGTATGCAGGCCGTAACCAGCAACTGACGGTGGGTGGCTTGCTGAACAACAGCGGTTCCATCGCCTCCGTTGGCAACACCAATATTTCCGCTAATAAAGTGACCAGCAGCGGCTTGCTGGGCGCCGGCTTGAAAGCCGACGGTAGCCTGGGTACGGCAGGCGACCTGACTATCAACGCCGATGGCGTCTTGCAAGCAAGCGGGCAGAACCTGGCGGCGGGCAGCGCCGTGCTGGCGGGCAACAATGTGGACTTGTCGGGCAGCCAGACGGGGGCAAGCAACATCGCCATCACCGCGCGCAGCGGCGACGTATTGACGAACAAGGCCGTGATTTCCGCCAGTAATCTGCTGGCTATTACCGCCAATGTGAACAATGGACAATCGCTGGTGAATAGCCAAGGGCAACTGGTGGGTGGGCAGTTGCAGCTGAGCGTGGCGAATGTGAACAACGCCAGCGGCGAGATCGTGCAGACGGGCACGGGCGACACCGTCATCAGGACGGACAAGCTGGACAACACGGCCGGCCGTATCGCCGTCAATAGCGCGAACCTGGCGTTGAACGCGACGGTCTTGACGAACATCAATGGCAAACTGGAACACGCGGGTGCGGGCGTTCTGGCCATTAACGCAGGTCAGTTCAACAACCAGTACGGCAAGATCACGGGCAACGGCAAGCTTGACATCACGGCCGCTGCCTTCGACCACCGCAATGCGACGACGGTGGCGAATCAGCTGACCGTCAACGCCGGCAGCCTGGACAACCGTGCCGGCAGCCTGGCGCAAACGGGCACAGGTTTGATGAGCCTCAATGCCGCCGGCTCGCTGGACAACACGGGCGGCAAGATCGAGGGCAATGGCGATGCGCTGGTGAAGGCAAACACTTTGCTGAACAACACTGGCCGCATCGTGGCGGCGCAGGATGCCACGTTGAATGTAGATCGTCTGGACAATACGGAAGGGATCGTGGCCGCCGGGCGCAACCTGGCATTAAGCGGTGCTGATATCGACAATACCAAGGGCCAACTGCAAGCCGTGGCCGGTAACGCTGCCTTGACCGTGGCGAACTTGAACAATGCGGCAGGCAACGTGTTTGCAGGCGGCAATCTGGCCACCACGCTCGATGCCTTGAGCAACACGGGCAGCCTGTATGCGGCCGGAAATCAATCCCTGACCGCAACAGGCGCCATCGTGAACACGGGCGTCATCGCGGCGCAGGGAGATACCAGTATCACGGCCAATCGCCTCGACAGCAGTGCGAGCAGCCTCATCGGCGCGGGTATCCAGGCCGATGGCAAGCTGGGCACGTCTGGCGACCTGGCGATCAGCACCGCGCAAGCGCTGAATGCACACGGCCAGATTTTGGCGGCCGGTAATGCCAATCTGACAGGCACCACGCTCGACATCAGTGGCAGCCAGGCCAGCGCGGTCAACATCGGCCTGACGGCAACACAGGGCGATGTCATCACGAACAAGGCCGTGGTGACGACGCCGGGCACGTTGAACGTGACGACCGGCGCCGCGTTGCACAACACGGACGGTACCTTGCAGGCGGGCCAGCTCGACTTGCATGTGGCAAACCTGGACAACGCCAAGGGTACGTTGCTGCAAACGGGCACGGGTAACACCATCATCCAGACGGGCAATCTGGACAACACGGCTGGCCGCATCGCCGTCAACAGCAACAAGTTGACCCTCGATGCGACTACGCTGACGAACCGCGATGGCAAGATCGAGCATGCGGGAACCGGCATCCTGTCTGTGCAGGTAGGCGTGCTGGACAACAGCAAGGGCCGTATCACGTCGGCCGCGTCGTCGGACATTGTCAGCAAGGGCGCGCTGAACAATAAGGATGGCGTAATTGCCGCGATTGCCGACTTGCATGTTGGAGGTGTTGCACTGGATAACACCCGAGGCGTATTGCAAGCGGACAATTTACGTCTGGACGCGGCGACCTTGCTGAACCAGCAAGGCACGCTCAGCGCCGGCACGGACCTGACGGCGAAAGTGAGCGGTGACCTGAACAACGCTGGCCTGCTGTACGCAGGCCGTAACCAGCAATGGATGGTGGGCGGCGTGCTGAATAACACGGGGTCGATCGCCTCCGTCAACAACACCCATATTACCGCTGGCAAAGTGACCAGCAGTGGCTTGCTGGGCGCCGGTGTGAAAGCCGATGGGAGCCTGGGTACGGCAGGTGATCTGACCATCAATGCCGATGGCGTCTTGCAGGCGACCGGCCAGAATCTGGCGGCGGGCAATGCCGTGCTGACGGGCGCCAATGTGGACCTGTCGGGTAGCCAGACAGGCGCGGCGAACCTCGCCATCACGTCCCTTGCTGGCGATGTCATCACCAGCAAGGCGGTCATTTCTACGAGCAAGCTGCTGGCGATTACCGCCAATGCGGCCAACGCACAGTCGCTGATCAATACCCAGGGCCAACTAGTGGCAGACCAGCTGCAGCTAAACGTCGCGAATCTGGACAATGCCAACGGCGACATCGTGCAGACGGGCACGGGCGACACCGTCATCACCACAGGCAAGTTGGACAACACGGCTGGCCGTATCGCCGTCAACAGCGCGAACCTGGCTTTGAACGCCACGGTATTGACGAACATCAATGGCAAGCTGGAGCACGCAGGCGCCGGCATCCTGGCCATCAACGCGGGCCAGTTCAACAACCAGTTCAGCAAGATTACGGGTAATGGCAAGCTCGACATCACGGCGACTAGCTTGGATCACCGCAATGCCACGACCATCGCGAACCAGCTGACGGTCAATGCGGGCACGCTGGACAACCGCAGCGGCAGCCTGGCGCAAACGGGTACAGGTTTGATGAACGTCAATGCGACTGGTTTGTTGGACAATACGGGCGGCAAGATCGAAGGCAATGGCGATGCGCTGGTAAAGGCCACTACCTTGCTGAACAACAAGGGCCGCATCGTGGCGGCGCAGGATGCTACGTTGAATGTAGATCGTCTGGACAATACGGAAGGGATCGTGGCCGCCGGGCGCAACCTGGCATTGAGCGGTGCTGACATCGACAATACCAAGGGCCAACTGCAAGCCGTGGCCGGCAACGCCACCTTGAACGTCGCGAACTTGAATAACACCGCCGGCAACGTGTTTGCCGGCGCCAACCTGACCGCGACACTGGCCAGCTTGAACAACACGGGCAGCCTGTATGCGGCCGGAAATCAATCCCTGACCGCAACAGGCGCCCTCGTCAACACGGGCGTCATCGCGGCGCAGGGAGATGCCAGTATCACGGCCAATCGCCTCGACAGCAATGCAAGCAGCCTCATCGGCGCGGGTATCCAGGCCGATGGCAAGCTGGGCACGTCTGGCGGCCTGGCGATCAGCACCGCGCAAGCGCTGAATGCACACGGCCAGATTTTGGCGGCCGGTAATGCCAATCTGACAGGCACCACGCTCGACATCAGTGGCAGCCAGGCCAGCGCGGTCAACATCGGCCTGACGGCAACACAGGGCGAGGTCAGCACGAACAAGGCCGTGGTGACGACGCCGGGCACGTTGAACGTGACGACCAGCGCCGCGTTGCACAACACGGACGGTACCTTGCAGGCGGGCCAGCTCGACCTGCATGTGGCAAACCTGGACAACGGCAAGGGTACGTTGCTGCAAACGGGCACGGGTAACACCATCATCCAGACGGGCAATCTGGACAACACGGCTGGCCGCATCGCCGTCAACAGCAACAAGTTGACCCTCGATGCGACTACGCTGACGAACCGCGATGGCAAGATCGAGCATGCGGGCACGGGGACGCTGAATGTGCAGGCGGGTGGACTGGACAACAACAAGGGCCGCATTACGTCGGCGGCAGCAGCTTCTGTCATTAGCAAAGGTGTGTTGAACAATACGGATGGCGTGATCGCCGCCACCACCAATCTGCAGGTTGGCGGCACTGCACTGGACAACACGCGCGGCGTATTGCAGGCGGACAATTTACGTCTGAACACGGCGACCTTGCTGAACCAGCAGGGCACGGTCAGCGCCGGTACGGACTTGACGGCGAAAGTGAGCGGTGACCTGAACAATGTTGGCCTGCTGTACGCAGGCCGTAACCAGCAGTGGATGGTGGGCGGCGTACTGAATAACACGGGGTCGATCGCCTCCGTCAACAACACCCATATTACCGCTGGTAAAGTGACCAGCAGCGGCTTGTTGGGCGCCGGTGTGAAAGCGGATGGGACCCTGGGTACGGCAGGCGATCTCACCATCCATGCTGATGGCGTGTTGCAAGCGAGCGGGCAGAACCTGGCAGCGGGCAGCGCTCAGTTGACAGGTGCATCGGTCGATTTGTCGGGTAGCCAGACTGGCGCAACGAATATCGCCATCACGGCAAATACTGGCGATGTAGTGACGAACAAGGCGGTGATTTCCGCCAGCAACGTGCTGGCCATCACGGGCAACGCGAGCAACGCCCAGTCACTGGTGAACAGCCAGGGGCAGTTGGTGGCCGGCCAGTTGCAACTGAACGTGGCCAATCTGAACAACGCCAGCGGCGATATCGTGCAAACGGGCTCGGGCGACACCGTCATCACCACCGGCAAGCTGGACAATACGGCCGGCCGCATCGCCGTCAACAGCGCGAACCTGGCCTTGAACGCCGCCGTCTTGACCAATATCAATGGCAAGCTGGAGCACGCGGGTGCGGGCATCCTGGCTATCAACGCGGGCCAGTTCAACAACCAGTTCGGCAAGATTACGGGCAATGGCAAGCTCGACATCACGACGACTACCTTGGATCACCGCAATGCCACGACCATCGCGAACCAGCTGACGGTCAACGCGGGCACGCTGGACAACCGCAGCGGCAGCCTGGCGCAAACGGGTACAGGCTTCATGAGCATCAACAGCACGGGTTTGCTGGACAACACGGGCGGCAAGATCGAAGGCAATGGCGATGCGCTGGTGAAAGCAGGTACGTTGTTGAACAACAAGGGCCGCATCGTGGCGGCGCAGGATGCTGAGCTTGCAGTGGGTAGCCTGGACAATACGGAAGGCACGGTGGCGGCTGGGCGTCATCTGGCACTGTCCGGCGGTGATGTCGACAATACCAAGGGCCAGCTGCAAGCCGTGGCGGGAGATGCAACCTTGAACGTTGGCGAACTGAACAACAACGCGGGCAGCGTGTTTGCCGGCACCAACCTGAGCGCGACACTGGCCAGTCTGAACAACACGGGCAGCCTGTACGCGGCTGGCAATCAAACCCTGAGCGCCAGCGGCGCCATCGTCAACACGGGCGTGATCGCCGCACAGGGCAACAACAGTATCACGGCGAATAGCTTCGACAGCAGCGCGAGCAGCCTGATTGGTGCCGGCATGCAGGCCGATGGCAAGCTGGGCGCGACTGGCGATCTGACCATCAACACCGCGCAAACGCTGGCCGCGTACGGGCAGAACCTTGCGGCGGGCAGCGCCAATCTGACAGGTGGCAGTGTGGATCTGTCTGGCAGCCAGACCAGCGCCGCCAAAATCGGCCTGACGGCAACAACGGGCGATGTCAGCACGAACAAGGCGGTGGTGACGACGCCAGGCACATTGAACATCACGAGCAACGCCACCTTGCACAACACGGAAGGCACTGTGCAGGCGGGCCAGCTCGACTTGCACGTGGGCAATATGGACAACGCCAAGGGCACCGTCATCCAGACGGGCTCGGGCGATACCGTCATCCAGACGGGCAAACTGGACAACAGCGCTGGGCGCATCGCCGTTAATAGCGCGAATCTGACCCTGGGCACGGCCAACTTGACGAATGCGGGCGGCAAGATCGAGCATGCGGGCAGCGGCACCTTGGCCATCACGGCGGCCACCTTGCAGGGCGCAGGCGGCAGTATCATCGGCAATGGTGCCGTCGATCTGAAGGCAGGCTTGTTCGACCACGCCAACGCCACCACCACGGGACGGTCCCTGAACGTGCAGGCCGAGAGCCTGAGCAACCGAGGCGGCCATCTGCTGCAGACGGGCGCGGGCGGCATGACGGTTGCTGTCACCGGCCAACTGGACAATTCAAATGGCGAAATCGCCGGCAACGGCACCTTGTCGGTGCAGACCGGCAGCCTGGACAACAGCAAGGGCAAGATCACCTCGGCCACGTCCGCCGACATCGCCAGCACTGGCGCGCTCGTCAATACCGATGGCGTGATCGCGGCGGCAACCGATCTGCACCTGGGTGGCGCCATCGACAATACGCGCGGCTTGCTGCAGGCGGGCACTGGCGCCTTGCGCCTGGACGCGGCCAGCGTGCGCAATGCGCAAGGCACGCTCAGCGCGGGCACGGATATCACGGCCAAGGTCAGCGGCGACGTGCTGAACGCTGGCGTGCTGTATGCCGGACGCAACCAGGCCTTGGACATTGGCGGCTTGCTCAGCAATACAGGTAGCCTCGCCGCGCTGGGCAATACGACGATCACGGCGGGCAGTCTGAGCGGTAATGGATTGCTGGCGGCAGGCATGCGCGCCGATGGCAGCTTTGCCGCGGCCGGTGACCTGACCGTGACGGCCCGTGGTGCCTTGCAAGCTGGTGGCCAGAACATGGCGGCCGGCCAGCTGCAGATGACGGGCGCATCGGTCGACGTGGGCGGCAGCCAGACCAGCGCGGCGAATATCGGCTTGACGGCCTTGACGGGCAATGTGACGACCAGCAAGGCCGTCGTGTCGACCAATGGCCTATTGAGCATCACGGCCAATGCCGCCAACGGGCAGGCACTGGTGAACCAAGGCGGCAGCCTGAGCGCGGGGCAACTGTCCCTGCGCGTGGCCAACCTGGACAACGCCAAGGGCACCTTGATACATACGGGCGCTGGCGACACGCTCATCGAAACGGGCAAGCTGGACAATACGGGCGGGCACATCGCCGTCAACAGCGCCAACCTGCGCCTACAGGCGGGCGACCTGACGAATACGGATGGCAAGATCGAACATGCAGGCAAGGGCGTGCTGGAGATCCGTGCCACGAATCTGTATGGCCAGCGGGGTCAGCTGACGGGCAATGGCGCGCTGCAGGTGGCGGCCAATTACCTCGATCACCGCAACGCCAGCCTGCTGGCGCAGCAGGTGAACGTCTCCGCCGGCATCCTCGATAATCGCCAGGGACAGATCACGCAGCTGGGCACGAGTGCGGCAACGGTGCTGGCCAGCACGCGCCTGGATAACAGCGGCGGCAAGATCGAGGCGAATGGCAATGTGCGCGTGGAAACGGGCGAGTTGCTTAACGATCATGGCCGTATTGCGTCTGCGCAAGGTGTCAATGTGGCAGCGACGGGCAAGCTGGACAATACTAGCGGCGTGATCATTGCCGGGCGCGACCTGACACTGGCTGGCGGCAAGCTGGACAATACCCTGGGCCAGTTGCAGGCGGCAGGCGGCAATGCGCAATTGACGATGGACGAGCTGCTCAATGCGCAAGGCAGCATCGTTGCCAGCGGCAATCTGACGACGGCGGCGGGCAGCGTGCGCAACAGCGGCAACCTGTTTGCCGGCGCAGATCAGGTACTGACCGTGACGGGGGCGCTGGAAAATACTGGCGTGATCCTGGCCCAGGGCAACAACACGATCAGCGCCAACAGCGTCAATAGCAGCGCGGCCAGCCTGATCGCCGCGGGCGTGAAGGCCGACGGCAGCCTGCAGACGAGCGGTAATCTGCAAATCACGGCGCAGCAGACATTGGGAGCGCATGGGCAAGTGTTGGCGGCAGGCAATGCCGTCCTGCGCGGCGGCAGTGTCGACCTGGGCGGTAGCCGCAGCAGCGCCGGCAATATCGGCCTGACGGCGACAAGCGGCGATGTCAGCACCAGCGGCGCCGTGGTCACCACGCCGGGCGCCCTGACGATCACGGCCGGTGCGAATAGCCAGACGTGGAACAACCAGCGCGGCGATGTCAGTGCGGGTCAGTTGGCGGTGGCTGTGGGCAACCTAAACAACCAGCAAGGCGGCATCGTGCAGACCGGTGCTGGCAATACAGCCATCGAGCTGACGGCGCCGGCAGGCGTGCTGGACAACACGGGCGGGCGCATCGCCGTCAACAGCGCCAACCTGGGCCTGAAAGCGGGTACGCTGACGAATACGGATGGCAAGATCGAACACGCGGGCAGCGGTACCTTGAGCCTGCAAGCCGCGCAGTTGAACGACCTGCGCGGACAGATCACGGGCAATGGCGCCCTGGTCGTCACGGCCGGCGCCATTGACCACCGCAACGCCAGTACCATCGCGCAGCAAGTGAGCGTGACGGGCACGACCCTGGACAATGCGGGCGGCAACCTGACGCAGCTGGGCAAGGGCGACACCAGCATTCAATTGACGACTAGCCTGGACAACCGCGGCGGCACGATTGCCAGCAACGGCAACACGACGATTGTTGCACCGACCCTCAACAATCAGGGCGGCAAGCTGCAGGCGGCCGGCACGGCCAACCTGACGCTGACGGCAAACAACGTGCTCGACAACCGCCATGGCGGCGCCATCGCCGGCGGCGGCAATGTTGTGATGGGTACCGGAAATCTGCTGAACCAGGGCGGCAGCGCCACGGCAGGTGGCCAGTTGACGGCGAACGTGGTGCTGGCATTGAACAATGCGGGCGGCTTGCTGGCGGCCACGGGCAATATGACCGTGAACGCAGCCAGCGTCGACAACAGCGCCGGCGGCAAGCTGGCCTCGGTGCAAGGCCTGTTGACGGTCACTTCCACGGGCGCCACCGTCAACAATGGCGGCACCTTGCAAGCGGGCGGCGATATCATCCTGCGCAATGGCGGCCTGTGGAACGGGCAAGGCACCATTGCGGGCGCGAATGTCACGCTCGACACGCACGGCCAAATCTTCAACAACACGCAGGGCACGCTGGCGGGCGCAGGCACCGTCAACTTGCAGACGGGCATCCTGGACAACGATGGCGGCTTGCTGCAGTCGGGCGGCGCCATGACCATCGACACGCACGGCAACGCTTTACTCAACACCAATGCGGGCGCGTATGCCGTGCGCCATCCGGGCAGCGCGGGCGGCATCAGCAGCGGCGCAGGATTGACCCTGCAAACGGGCAGCTGGAACAATGCGGGCGGCTATCTGGGCGCGGCCGGCAACATCACGGGCAGCGTGGGCCAGCTGGATAACCGTGGCGGCCAGCTCGTCGGCAAGTCGGCGCTGGACCTGGCCTTGAGCGGCTTGCAAAACCAGGGCGGGCAAATCCAGGTGCTGGGCAATATTGGCTTGAACGCGGGTGGCGGCAGTATCAACAACCAGCAAGGCTTGATCCGCTCCGGCGCGGCCGTCACGGTGACGGGCGGCGCTATCGACAATGCCAGCACCCTGGGCGCGAACCAGGGCATCGAAGGCATCCATGTGACCCTGAACAGTGTCAATGTCAGCAATGTGCAGGGCGCGGTGCGCGCCGATGGCAACCTGGCGATCAACAGCGCAGGCATTATCAACAACACACTGGGCATGCTCAGCGCTGGCGGCGCGCTGGCACTGCAGGACACTGGCCCCGGCCGGGGATTGGCCGTGACCAACTCGGGCGGCACCATCATCGGCGGCCAGCGTACCGACATCCGCGCGGGCAGCTTGAGCGGCGATGGCAAGGTGTTGTCGCAGAAAGATATGGCGCTGGACCTGGCCGGCAACTTTACGCTGAACGCGGGCGCCGAGATCATGGCCAACGGCAATGCGGATATCACCATCGGCGGACAACTGGCCAATGCCGGGAAAATCCAGGCGCTCAGCATGCTGACCCTGGGCGCCGCCAATTTCGACAATGCCAGCACGGGCGACATCAATGCGGGCACGACGCGCGTCAACGTCGGCGGCGTGCTGAACAACCGGGGCGTGATCGACGGCATCAGCACGCAACTGAACGTGGGCACGCTGAATAACGTCGGCACGGGCCACATCTATGGCGACCATCTGAGCATAGCAGGTGGCACCGTCAACAATGACGTGGAGGGCGGCGTGGCGGCCACCATCGCGGCGCGCGAGCGGCTCGATATCGGCGTCACCACACTCAATAACCGCGAACACGGCCTGATCTTCAGCGGCGGCGACATGGCCATCGGTGGCTACCTGGACGGCAACCGCATCGCCACGGGCTGGGCGGGAACGGTGACGAATGCCAGCGCGACGATCGAGGCGTTGGGGAGCTTGAACCTGGGTGCGAGTCAGGTGAATGTACTCAATAACCATCTGGTTTTTGAGGAAGGGCGGATGACGACGGAGACGACAACTGAGTATCAACTGCCAGGGAGCGATATCACGTATGGAGAGGGTACGCCAGGCATGTCCGCCCAGCCGATCACTCAAGTTAACCTCCGTACTATCTTGACTTTGCCGGATCGTGGGGGTTTTGTTCACTTTACAAAACGTGAAGTCACTCGTACAAGCCTTGAGAGCGTTGTCATTAGTTCCGATCCAGGGAGAATTATTGCAAGCAATAATTTGAAAATTAACGCCAGCGCTATTGTGAATGACAATAGTCATATCATTGCTGGTGGTACGTTGGATATGGATCGGGCGATTCTCAATAATAAGACAACGAAGGGGCAGAAAACGGTACATGAGAAAGGAGTGTTGACAGTTTTTACAACAGCTCGTGGCGGAAACAATGAAGTTTACTCGAAAGGGACTTACACCCCCTTCGAGCGGACTGTAACTGAGCCCTCCAGTTCTGCCAGCACCTCACGCAATGAAGGAAATGCCAATACCGGCGGCCAGGGCACAAAACCAGGCAGTGCCGTCAAAAGCGGCGTTGGCGGAACGGGCGAGCGCATAGGTGGTGCGGAAACGCAGGTGCGTACTTCGGCTTTCTCTACGGAAACAACAGAAATCCGGAAAGCCGATATCAGCGGTCAAGGAACTAGTCGGGTCGATGGCGGCGGGATTGTCCAGAAGACTGACCGCGCCGGCAATCCCGTCACCAATGCGGCTGTTGGCGTCACGCCAGGCAGCAAGCTTGATGGCGCGACAGGCATCGCTGCGGATACAGGGACGTCACTGAACCACGTGTCGACAGGCGCGGCAGGTAGCGTTACCGCACAGGGTGCAGCCACGGTGTCGGGCGCTCACGGTGCGACGGGCAGCACGCGTACGGGCGATGCGGCCCGTACTGTTGCCGTTGACACGGTTTCCGGCGCGCGCGTTGATGCGGCCAGCGGCGCTGGCCAGCATGGTGCAGGCGTTGATGCGGCCTTGCTGTCTCGCTCGTCTGTGGGGGCGGTCACGGCCGTGTCGGGCGGCAATGAACCCGGCGGCGCGGCTCATGGTGGCGTCCTTGGCCAAGCTGGAGAGCTTGGGATGGTGAATGCTGCTCAGTTGAGTGGCATTGCCGGCAGCCAAGCCAGCTCGCACACAGGCCTTGGTCCGGTAGCCGGGGCCGGCATTGCGGCAGATCAAGTGCAGGGCAAGGGCGGACCAGGCGGTATTGCCGATGCCGCCAAGCTTGGCCGGGCCGGCGAAATTGCAACGCTGGCGCCGACTGCGCTGGCCGGTGTCAACGGCGCGCAAGCAAGCACCGGAACCGGATTGAACCCGCTGAAAGACGTGGCTATCGCAGCCTCGACAGGCAGCGCGGCACACGCAGGCGCCGTCGGTGGAGTGGGGCAGGTACGCATGAATGGCATTACCCAAGTGAAACTGGGCAACCCATCCACGCGTGCGCAAGTGGTGCGGACCACGGGGTCATCGCTACAGATTCCGAACGCCAGTTTGTATAAAGTGAGCTCTGCGCCATCGTCCCGCTATCTGGTGGAAACCGATCCGCGCTTTGCCAGCTACCGCGAATGGACGGGTTCCGACTATCTGCTCAACCAGGTAAAAAACGATCCCTCCGTGACGCAAAAGCGCCTGGGCGACGGTTTTTATGAGCAGCGCCTGGTGCGCGAGCAAGTCGCAGAGCTGACAGGGCAGCGTTTCGTCGGCGATTACACCAGTGACGAACAGCAGTACAAGGCACTGATGGATCAAGGTGTCGCGTTTGCCAAGCAATGGGACCTTCGTCCCGGTATTGCGCTGACAGCGGAGCAAATGGCGGGGCTGACCAGCGATATCGTCTGGCTGGTGGAGCAGGACGTCGTGCTGGCCGACGGCAGTACGCAAAAAGTGCTGGCGCCGCAAGTGTATGTGCGCGTGCGTGAGGGCGATATCGATGGCCAGGGCGGATTGTTGGCCGGCAAGGAAGTCAATCTGAATCTCGAAGGCGATTTGACCAATAGCGGTACGATCGCCGGACGCACGATCGTCAAGCTGAATGCCGAAAATATCGACAACCTGGGCGGGCGCATTACTGGCGACGCCATTTCGGCCCATGCCAGGAATGACCTGAACAACATCAGCGGCACCATTTCTGCCAATAGCGAGCTGCAAGTCAGTGCGGGAAGGGATATCAACGTGAAGACGTCCACGCTGACGTCCAGCGGCGGCGATGGCAAAAACAGCTTCAGTCGTACCACCCTGGATAATCTGGCGGGCCTGTATGTCACAGGCAATGGCACGGCCGGCAGCGGTAATTTGCTGGTATCTGCGGGGCGCGACGTGACTATCGCGGGTGCATCCGTCGTGAATACGGATGCCGGTGGCGGCATTGGCATCGCAGCTGGCCGTGATATTGCCGTCACGACAGTGAACAGCGGTAGTGAGTTCACATTGGCAGGTCCTGGGAAGCGGCATATGACCGATACGTCCAGCAAAGAAACCGCCAGCACGATTGCATCTGCCGGCGATATTCGCCTGAGTGCCGGTGACAATATCCAGCTGAAAGCGGCAAATGTCCAGGCAGCGGAAACGCTGCAGCTGTCTGCGGAACGCAATATCGACATTTCTACGGCCCGGGATACAGAAACGCGTCAAAGCTGGTATGGCAACAGCTCGACCAAAGGCACTAGCCAAGGCAGCGAGCTGGGCGGCAAGCAGATCGTCATGCTGGCCGGCAATGACATTAATAATACTGGCGGCCAGGTGATCGCGACAGACAAGCTCATTGCAAGCGCGGGACGAGACATCAACATCGTCACGACCACTGTCAGCAACGCCAGTTCTAAATGGGCAGGCAACAGCGAGACCAGCACCGTCGTCGACAAGGTGGCGGGCCTGTATGTGACCGGCACGGGTGAAGGCAATACGCTGGTCGCCCAGGCGGGCCGTGATATGACGCTGACCGGAGGCGTCATCGCCAATGCGGGCGCAAATGGCCAGACCAGCCTGATCGCGGGCCATAACCTGACCCTCAATACCGTCGCCGTCGCCTCGACGCACGATGAAGTGCGCAATGCGGACAATTACCGCAAAGAAAGCAAGACGGGCGAAGTGGGCAGCCAGATCATCGGCGCCGGCAATGTCAATTTGCAGGCAGGAAATGATTTGCTGGCGCGTGCGGCCGATGTGCAGGCGGGCGGGGTGCTGGGATTGGTGGCGGGCAATGACATCAGTCTGGTCAATGGTTTCCAGAACGAAGTGACCGATGTTGCAAGCAAATCGACGAAGAAGGGCTTCTGGAACAAGACTACCACCACCAAACATGATGTGGTCGATACCACCACGGCGATCGGCACTTCGCTTGGCGGCAGCAGCGTGACGGTGCAGGCTGGGCATGATTTGCAAGTTACTGGTTCGAGCATCTTGAGCGACGATGCGACGAAATTACTTGCGGGTAACAACATCACTATCGATGCGGCCACCAATACCGTGTACGAGCTGCACCATTCCAGCACCAAGAAAAGCGGTTTCATGAGTAGCGGCGGCATTGGCTTCAGCTATGGCACCAAGACCACGACGGTGGATCAGGAGCGGGACGCCACCTTGCAAAGCGGCGAGGCGCGCAGTTCGATTGGCGCCACAGGCGGTGCATTGACGATGGTTGCCGGCAATAACGTGACGATAGGCGGCAGCGATATTCTTGCCGCTACCGATCTCGATATCATCGGCAAGAGCGTCACCATCAAGCCGGGCCAGGACAATGAGAAGGGGAAATTTGAAGTCAAGACGACGCAGGATGGCTTGACCCTGGCTTTGGGCGGCAGCGTGATCAGCGCCATCCAGACCTTGCAAACCATGAGTTCGGCGGCCAGCACGGCCAAGGATGGCCGCGTTACGGCCATGGCGGCGGCCACGGCGGCCATGGCCGCCAAGGACGCTGCCAAGGACATGATGAAGGAAGGCGGTCCAAGCATCAGCATCAGCCTAACGGCGGGCCATTCGGAAAGCATCCAGACGCAAAATACGGCCAGCACCACGCATAGCGGCAGCGTGTTGACAGGCAACAATATCAACATCACGGCCCTGGGTGGCGGCAAGGATAGCAACATCAATATCCTGGGCAGCGACCTGAACGCGAAGAATGATATCCGCCTGCATGCCGACAATAACGTCAATCTGCTGGCCGCGCAGGACACGGAAAGCCAGCACAGCAAGAGCTCGAGCCTGAGCGCCTCCGTCGGCGTGAAGGCTATCGTGAGCACACAGGGTACCTCGTTCGGCTTCACCGCCAGCCTCAGCGGCAGCAAGGGGCATGAGGACGGCGATGGCACGACGCAGCTCAATACGCATGTGAATGCGGGCGACAAGCTGGTGATCAGCAGCGGCGGCGATACCAACATCAAGGGCGCCGTGGCCAGCGCCAACCAGGTAATTGCCGATATCAAGGGCAACCTGAACGTGGAAAGCCTGCAGGATACGGCCAAGTTCGACAGCAAGAACCAGAGCCTGTCCGCCAGCGGCACGGTCGGCTTTGGCGCCAGCGTCAGCGGCAGCTATAGCCAGAGCAACATGCACAACGACTACGCTAGCGTGCAGGAGCAAAGCGGCATCAAGGCGGGCGACGGCGGCTTCCAGATCAAGGTGGGCGGCAATACGGACTTGAAGGGTGCAGTCATCAGTGCCACGGAGGCGGGCAAGCCAAACAGCAGCCTGATTACGTCGACCCTGACGCACAGCGACATTGCCAATCATGCGATATCGAAGGGCAGCAGTGTTGGGGTGTCGGGTGGTATGTCCTTTGCTGGCACGGGCACACGAAATGAGAGCCTGACGGATGTCGGTGGCAAAAAAGATGCTACTACGGCAGGCCTGCCAGCTATCGTTTCCCTCAGCGAAAATTCCACCAGCACGACCCGTAGCGGTATCAGCGGCGGCACAATCGTCATCACCGACGATGCGGCTCAGCGCGCGGCGACGGGCAAAGGCGCGGATGAGAGTATCGCCGGTGTGAACCGCGATGTGACGACCGGAGTGGATAGCAGTGGCAAGATCGGCAATAATTTCGACAAGGCCAAGTTGCAGGCGACGATGGATGTGACGGCGGCGTTTGCTGCAGCGGCAGCGAAAGAAGTTGGAGACTATGCGTCTGCTAAGCTGAAAGAAGCGGCACTGTTAGAGCGTGAATCGGGTGAGATTAGTCAATCGGATCCTGAGAGAAGCAAAGAGTTAAAGCGTCAAAGTGACGAGATCAAGAATAACTGGAAAGAGGATGGACTAGCGCGGGTTGCGTTGCACACGGCCGTTGGTGGGCTTGCTGGCGGCACAAATGGCGCTTTGGGCGCAGGTGCAGCGGCGTTGTCGACGGATACTATTGCTAAGCAACTTAAAGAAATGGACATGCCGCAAACGCTGCGTAGCGCGCTGACATTGGCAGCGGGCGCAGCGGTGGGTGCCGCAGCCGGCGGCGCGACGGGATCAGCCAGTGCTGCGAATGAGGTGGCAAATAATTATCTGAAGCATCAAGAAATTCTGGAGTTGGAAAAGAAAATTAAGGAATGCAGTCCTACTAATAAGTCAGCATGTGCTGAACGGGATGAGTTGCTCGCGTTAAGTAAAGAGAGGGATAGGAAATTAGACGATTGTAGCGGCGTTGAAAATAGCTATTGTAATGGATTGCGGAAAGACGTGAGATACGCCTATGCTGATATTATTCGAAAGGCGGATCAAAAATTTGGTGTTCTTGGCGCACCTGGATTTTACTATAAAGAGCAAATGAGAAATACTGAGTTGATGGCTGACTCTGCCATTTCAAAACTTGAATTGTCTAAAGGGGGGATTCACGGTTTAGCTAATGGCATATATGAAGGAGGTGTTGAGACGCTAAAAATGGGGATTACTTTTGGAAAGGTATTGTTTGGGGATGAAGAGGCAGAGAGGAGAGCTGATAAAGCATTTTCAGATATTTGGAGTGTATTGAAAAATCCAGGCATATGGGCGCCGGCTCTGGAAACAGCATTGAGTGATCGCCATAATAAGCTTGCAAATGCTTACGAAGATGGGGATGCATTTTTGATCGGTTCGATTCGAGGCGGAGACCTATCCAATATTGTTGGATCCATCGGGAAGGTTGGGAAGGTTGGGGGAGCTGCGGAAGATGCAATACTGTTATCAAAGAATGCTGAGAAAGTTGCTCTCGGAATTGAGAAGTCAGGAATAGCCGCATTAGGGGAGTTAGAGTCTGTTACTTATTCTGGGTCGGGAAGAATTAGCAGTGGGAAAATTTCAAAAAATAGTTATTCGCTTATTGACTTAAATGTGGTGGAGGATGCCATTATTAAGGATGTCATAAAAAACAAAGATAAACTCGGTACGGCAACGGAAAAGTTAGTCGAGATGGTAGGGGAGCGACAAGGACTAAAATCATTGGCTGGTGGGAAGTATGGAAGTAACAATGGATTTGATCATGTGTTTCAGAATACAGATGGTAGTGTTACAATTTTACTGGATTCAAAGCAGATGACTGAGGCAGGGGCGAAATTAAGCCCTGCCGCCGCCGGGAAAACGGTTCAAATGAGCGATGAATGGGTTGAAAAGGTGCTAGATAACCTTGTTCCAACATCGCCAGCAGCGATTGCCATAGAAAAAGCCTTAAGGAATGGCACCTTGGTCAAGGGCGTAGCCGCAATTGATAAGAGTTCTGGGAAGTTAATAATTTTAAGAGTGCAGTGAGGATAAACATGAGCGACGATTTTTATAATAAGATATTGCATGTTAAATCACATGCAGAAATTGACATGGCGGAAATAGATGAGGCTGTTGGATTGATTGTTGAAAATAAGGGTAATCCAGTTGCCTCTGCCAGGTTTTTGTCAAGAAAAGCATTGGCAAGTGCAATTTACTCTTGGTTTGGGATGCATGATTTAATGAGTTCGAAACAATGGTTTTACGTTTCTGCAAACACTCTGAGGTATAGTATAAGCATCAATAAAAAAAGAGGAAAAATTGGTCTTGGCTACGATCAATTGCTAGCGCCAATTATATCTGATAATAATGATATGATTAATTGGTTTTCTCACTGCGATGAACTATTTGATGAGTCAAAAATAGAAGACCTGCATACAGCTGATTTTTTTTCATTTCAGTATATTCTTGCTATGCGGGGGCATTGGGAAAGATTGATTTCTCGATGTGAAAAATTAATGAAGAGCCCTCCTAGTAATAATTTAAAAAATTACATGCTTGACCAAGTTTTCTTTTTGGCCTTGGCAAATGGTGACATTGAAAGAATGAAAGAGGTTATAGCAGACTTGGCTTCCGATAAGGGCAGGAAGGCGCGAATAGATGATGAAAGCCCATTTACGGAAAATTTAATATCAACCTCTGCCGTAATTTTTTCTAAAATTGCTTGGCGAAATGGATATGAAGTGAACGTACATTCTCCGTATGTTCCGATAGAATGGCTGCCTATCAATCCCTTGGAATGTTATCAAAAAAAATATCCTTTTTTAACTTAAAGCAACAATAAAAATCCTCTGAGTGTATCGCCAGTAGATGAGGTGGTTCAAGCGGCCTAGCAGGGACAGGGCAGGTTGGGGGCCGTGCTCAGGTCCGGCATTCGTACACGATCTCAGCCTTGGTCGTCTCGATCTGCAGCAGGTTGCGCTTTACTAAATGCCGACACAGTTCGACTGACTGTCCTGCTCGAGACGTGAAAAGCGGAGGCGATGTGGGACATGGTAAAAGCGGTTGACAGATAAGCGCGTGCCATGGCCACATCTCTGTCGCTATAGCGCGCCCGAAACTGCTCTAATGACAGCGTGACAGCGCGGCGCTGCGACCTTGGCGTATCTCTGGGCGTCTCGATGCGCTGCGATTGCTGATGTGCTGAAATGAAGGCGTTGTCACCCAGAAGAATCTGAAGACAGGTGCTAGCAAGCGGACTGGTGTCTTCCATCTCGGTCGCGACAAACCGGCAATAGCTGATTTTGCAGGTGAGGGTATTTTTGAGGGTATCGGTACCTGAATGGTTTGGAAAACACCGAAAAATCAAACGCTTAGCCACCTCATTGATCATCGAATGGGAATAATCGTTCATTCGGCAGCGTAAGCTGACGCTTGCTCAGCGACGCCGCCAAGTCCCTGATTTATCAGGGACTTTTTTTGCCGAAGGGCTTGCAAACTGTCGGTGATGTCAGCGTCAGCTATGCCGTCTGCCCCAAGCTGGCCAGGCGGCCCAGGGTTTCCTGCGCATGCATGCTCTTGGCCAGTGAAGCGGCAGTCATGCCGCGGCTGTCCACGGCATTGATGCGGGCGCCGTGTTGCAGCAGCAGGTCGAGGATGGCCAGGCGGTTGAACATGGCGGCCATCATCAAGGGGGTCTTGCCGTCCGGACTGTTGCCTTCCACCTTGGCGCCGTGCTGGAGCAGCAGTTCGGCGATGTCCAGGTAACCCTTGTAGGCCACGCCGGCCAGCGGTGTCTGGCCCTGGTCGTTGGGGACGTTGGCGTCGGCGCCCGCTGCGAGCAGCAGGCGTGACGTTTCAAGGTGGCCATGGTAGCTGGCCAGCATGATCAGGCTGTCGCCTTTTTCGTTGCGAAAGTTTACTGGCACGCCCTGAGCCACCATGGCGCCCAGTTGCTGCGTATCGCCTTCGCGCACCAGGGCGAACAGGCCCTGGATGAATTCCAGCGTTTCCGCATCCATCGTTGCGGGGATTTTTCGTGCATCGGTGTTCATCGTTTTCTTTCCGCGAAGGTGGGCTATGCCTGCAGTGTAAATGGATGTGGAAGCATTGGCCCGGAAGTTTCAATTGTACGATCCGGCTCCGCATTTGAGGTAAGTGCGGCAGGTGCTCTGCTTGTAAATTTCCATTATTAAACTATATTGGAAAATGATGTGATTTTTATATTGTGTCAGTTATTCCAATTCGGAAATTTAATACTTCCAGAAATTCCAAAGGAGGGACGGGTCATGAGTGCAATGTTAGAAAAGAAATCCTTGGATAAGCCGGACGAAGTCCGCCCATTCAAGGACGGAGCCGGCCGGATGGCTGTCTTTACGCTTGGCGAACAGACCATGGGGCGCGGCGAATTTGAGCCTGGCTGGCGTTGGAGTCTGCACGTAAAACCGATTGCAGGAACCGATTCGTGCCAGGCAGCTCATACCGGCATGGTCCTTGAGGGACGGATGGTGGTAAGGATGAATGATGGCGCCGAAATGGAATATGGCCCGGGTGACGTCTTCTATATGCCACCAGGGCACGACGCCTGGGTGGTTGGAAACCAGCGTTGTGTACTGTTCGATGTAACAGGCGTCGCAAAGTATGCCAAACCGCAATAAGCGGGGCCAATG
The DNA here is from genome assembly GCF_030587315.1 of Janthinobacterium sp. SUN211. Taxonomy (NCBI): domain Bacteria; kingdom Pseudomonadati; phylum Pseudomonadota; class Betaproteobacteria; order Burkholderiales; family Oxalobacteraceae; genus Janthinobacterium; species Janthinobacterium sp. SUN211. The sequence continues at coordinate 201,579 of NZ_JAPWIC010000001.1, forward strand.
CATGTGCGAGACAGTCGCTTACGCGCCCGCCGCCAGCGCCTTTTGCCGTGCGGCCAGCGCCGCGCCGATGAAGAGGGCGATGGCCGAGGCGATCAAGCCCCGTTCCAGGCCGGCGGGGCCGTCGGCGATCCAGCCGACGACGATGGGGCCGACGATCTGGCCCAGCGCGAACACCGTCGTGTAGGCGCTGATGCCGGCTGTCCAGGATTGCTGCGGCAGGTTATGCCGCACCAGGGCCGTGGTCGACGCCACCACCGACAGGAACACGGCGCCGAAGACGAGTCCGGAGAGGAACACGACGGGGACAAAGCTCGTCAGCGCGGGCAGGATGGTCACCGCGCCCAGGACGCCATTCAATATCGCCAGCGATTCGCCGCCCTTGTAGCGGTCCAGCATGCGCGCCCAGATGCGCGACGACGCCACCACCGCCAGGCCCAATACCGTGTAGAACACCGTGATCAAGGTGGGCGGCATGCCTTGCTGCTTGAGCAGGGCGATGACGAAGGTCATGTAGCCGATGTAGCCGACGCCGAACATGAAGTAGCCGGCCAGGCTGGGGGAAAAGTCGCGCCAGGCGAAGCGCCGCGGCGTGTCGACGGCACGCGGCGCTTCGCCGATGGCTTTCGCTGGCACGGCCATGATGGCGGTGGCGAGCAGGCAGGCGATGCCCAGTGCCAGCCACGGCCATTGCCAGGCATGCGCGGCGCCGTGCTGCTGGGCGGACGTCAATGCGGCCGGCACCAGCAGGGCCGACAGCGCGATGCCGAATCCCGTGCCGCCGTAATACAGGCCGATGTAGAAGCCGGCGCGCTGGCTGTGTATGGAGCCGAGCCGCGCCGCCAGCACGCCGCCGGCGATGAAGATGAAGGCGCTGGCCACGCCCGCGCACACGCGCTGCAGGAACAGGGTGGCCGTATCGCTGACGAGGCCCGACATCAGCATGAAGATGCTGGCCAGCACGGAACCGACGATCAGCAAGCGCCACACGCCCAGGCGGCGCATCAGGGCCGGCGTGGCCAGGGCGCCGAGAAAATAGCCGAGCGCATTGAAGGTGTTCATGGCCCCTGCCAGCAGGTAGGACCAGCCCAGGTCGGCGCGCATGGGCGGCAGCAGCAAGCCATAGGAAAAGCGCGACAGGCCCAGGGCGACGGCCGCGCCCAGCGAGAGCGCCAGCGCCGTGGCCAGCGGATGGGCCGGGGAATGATCGTGTATCGGCATGGCCAGGAGACCCGTCCAGGTGGAAAGCGTGGAGTTGGCGCCGGAGTGGGACGGGCCGGCGGGCGAAGTCCGTGAGGGACAGGGGCACAGGGCGCTGACGGCGCGCTTTTTTACTACTAAGTTAACGAATCGGCCCGGGGAAGTCAAGCAGGGCCGCGCCTGAGTAGCGCTGGCAATCATGCAATCCTTGCCATCGTTACTTTTGGAGAGAATTGTGAGACATGCAATACCATATAATTGCCATTAGGAAATTAACTTGCCAAAAATCAATTTCGCAGGTTGCTCCTGATCCTCCATATCATAAGGGCACTATGAACAAGAATAAACCCGGCGCGTTGTTGATTGCAGCGCTGATTGGCGCGGCGTTGGCTGGTTGCGCTTCCGAATCCTCGCAAGCTTTGGCTGTCCCCACGGTTGCCAGCGCAGCCCGTCCCTACGTTGGTCCACGCACCCTGATCGCTGTCGGCAAATTCGACAACCGCTCGAACTTCATGCGCGGCATCTTTTCCGATGGCGTCGACCGCCTGGGCAGCCAGTCGAAAACGATCCTGATCGCGCACCTGCAGACGTCCAACCGTTTCAATGTGCTCGACCGCGACAACATGGCGGAACTCAAGCAGGAAGCCGAGTTCAAGAAGCAGGGCCAGAACATCAAGGGCGCGGATTTCGTCGTCACGGGCGACGTGACCGAATTCGGCCGCAAGGAAGTTGGCGACAAGCAATTGTTCGGCATCATGGGCCGCGGCAAGACGCAAGTGGCATATGCCAAGGTCACCTTGAACGTCGTCAACATCGCTACGTCGGAAGTCGTGTTTTCGGCCGCCGGCGCCGGTGAATACAGCCTGTCGAACCGCGAAGTGCTGGGTTTTGGCGGCACAGCCAGCTATGACGCGACCCTCAACGGCAAAGTGCTGGACCTGGCCATGCGCGAAGCGGTCGAGCGCCTGGTGGCTGGTGTCGAAGCGGGCGCAATGCGCAAACAATAAGGTATCCCATGAAAACAATGATGAACAAGGGCGCAGCCCTGCTGGCGCTGCTCGCCTGTGCCGCACTGACCGGTTGCGCCACGCAATCGAAGACCCTGTACCAATGGGAAGGCTACGAGCCGCAAGTGTACGAATACCTGAAGGGTGAAAGCCCGGAACAGCAGATCGCCGCCATGGAAAAAGACTTGCAAGTGATCGGTGCGAAGGGCAACCACGCGCCGCCGGGTTTCCATGCCCACCTGGGCATGCTGTACTCGATCGCTGGCAAGCCGGAGCAAGTCGAAGCGCAGTTCGAAGACGAGAAAAAACTGTTCCCGGAATCGACGCCGTACATGGACTTCCTGTTGGGTAAAATGAAAAAAGGCGAGAAATTATGATGTCGCGCATGTTGAAAATGGCCTTGTGCCTGGGTCCCGCCATCTTCATGGTCGGTTGCGCCACCAAGCAGGCGGCCTACGATTACACCGCCTTCAAGGCAGCCAAGCCCCGTTCCATCGTGGTCTTGCCTCCGTTGAACAACTCGCCGGAAGTCAATGCCGGCAACAGCGTCTACGCGCAAGTGACGTATCCGCTGGCCGAAGCGGGATACTATGTGCTGCCGGTGGCCGTGGTCGGTGAAACCTTCAAGCAGAACGGCTTGACGAACGCCGCCGATATCCACGGCGTCGATGCGAAAAAGCTCAACGAGATCTTTGGCGCCGATGCGGGCCTGTACGTGACGATTTCCAAGTACGGCACGACCTATGCCGTGATCGACAGCGTGACGGTGGTGTCGGTCGATGCCAAGCTGGTGGACCTGAAGACGGGCGCCTTGCTGTGGCAGGGCGCGGCCAGCGCATCGAGCAACGAAGGCAACAACAGCGGTGGCGGCGGCCTGGTCGGCATGCTGGTGACGGCGGCCGTCAAGCAGATCATCAATACCAGCACCGATGCCAGCCATCCGCTCGCTGGCACGGCAAATGCGCGCATGCTGTCGGCCGGCGTGCCGAATGGCTTGCTGTACGGTCCCCGTTCGGAGCGCTACCTGGCGCAGTAATCGTTTGCGAGTAGCGTGCTCACGCCCTGCATCAGGCAGGGGAGGGGCAGTGACAACCGGCGCCGGAGGAAATCGTGGACTCGTCCTCCGGCGCTGTCTTTCCTGAGTTCGTGCAGATTCCAGGCAGGGAGCAAGCGATGGGCATTCAATTCAACGTCCGCTACAACGTGGAAACAGACGATTTGCAAGGCAACTCCGTGCTGGTCTTCCTGAAGCTGCACAACCCGCAGGGCCATTACCGCAGCCATGCCTGGCAGGTGTTGACGGGGTCGGCCGGCGCCACCGAATCGTTCCACTACGAGGACAGGATCTCGACTGACGTGAACAGTTTCGGCATCACCGGGAACAAGATCGTCTCGGGCCGCCAGGTCATCGCGCCGGGCCAGCTGCTGTCGGCCGTGAGTCCGCATGGCTTGTCGCCGCTGCTGCAGCCGGCCGCCGCCTCGCTGGCGCAATCGAAGCTGACGCCGGCACAATGCGGCGTCATGAACGAGACCAACCCATTCATCCCATTCAGCTGCAATTGGTACGTGAACGACCGGCCGGTTGCGACCATGCCCGATGTCGATGCCAACATGACGGTCGGTTTCGAATACCTGCCCAGCCTCTATTTTGTGGTGGCCATGCGGCCGGCGGCGGGCCAGACCTACAGCCTGGAGAGTTTCCAGGACATGACGCAATATGCGATGCCGGTCTCGGCTACCGAAGTGGACGTTACCTTGCACCGCAGCCAGGACGCGTGGCGCTTCGACTTCGCCGCCCGCTAGCGCGCGCCGCGACCGGCGCTGCTCACACTTCGACGGCCAGGTCGTCGAAATCGGCCAGGGTGCCGCCATTGGCGATCAGCTGCTCGAAGCTTTGCCGGCGGCGCAGATCGATATCCGTGTTGCTGACGCCCCGTTTCCAGTAGCCTGCCACCAGCACCTGTTCCTTGGACAGGCCCGCGTCGACGCGAAAATGCTGGCGGATGGCGCGCATTTCATCGCGCTCGCCGGCGCCCCAGATCGCGTAATCGTGCGGATCTTGCAAGGCCCTGGCCTGGGCCGCCAGCGGCCCGTCCGGCGCCACGTGGGCCGTGCCGAGGCGTTGCAACGCCAGGCCCGGCACGGTGGGCAGCTCGGCAAAGGCGGCCGCATCATCCGTCACCACCCAGCCGATGCCGCTCGCGCCGGCGGGCCACTGCTGCAGCATGGCGTACAGCGCGGGTATGCCCGTTTCGTCGAGGAAGAGGGCGATTTTCTTTTCGGCACCTGCAGGAACGAGGAACTGCGGGCGCGGTCCCGTCAGGCGGAAGACCTCGCCCACGCGCAAGCTGTTACCCCAGTGCATCATCGGACTCGCGTGTGCATGCCGCACGATATCGAAGGTAAACGCGCCTGCCTGCGCGTCAAAGCTGCGCACGGTGTAGATGCGCGACGCGCCGCCATACGCTGGCCCGTCGAGATGGATGCGGAAGGCCACGTTGGGCAGCGCCCATTGGGGATCGTCGCCGGAACGGTCCAGGCGGGCCGTGACGCGCAGCACGCTGGGAACGGGGTGCGCGATGGCGCTGACGGCGGCCGTGACTTCATGCAGGCTGCGGTCATGCTCGGCATTGCGCAGCTGGCCGCCGGATTGCTGTTCTACGGGTGTTGCCATGGTAAGTACTCCTTGGTATTGGGTAATTAGTTTCATCATGCTAAACTAATTAGCTGAAACCGACAACGCAGCTGCCGCCACGGACAATAACGATGACTATTGCAAGCACTTCGCCCCGCCCCGGGCGTCCCCCCAGCATCACGCGCGAACGCATCGCCGACGCCGGCATGGCGGTGGGCCTGCCCGCCATGACGTTTACCGGTGTCGCCACCTTGCTCGGCGTCAGCCATGTGGCGCTGTACAAGCATGTGGCGAACCTGGCGGCGCTCAAGCTGCTGGTGGCCGAGGAAATTTTTGTTCGATGGAAACTGCCGGCGACGGGCAACGACGACCTGGAGGGCTATCTGCTGCGTTTCAGCGCTTCGCTGCGCGCGCTGGTCAAGTCGCATCCGGGGCTGGCGCCGTACTTGCTGCGCAGAAAAGCGACGACACCGGCCATGCTGGCCCGGATCGACGCCCACCAGGCGCACGTGGCGGACAGCTACCGGCTGCCCAGGGAGCGCGCCCGCTGGCTGCTGTCGACCGTGGCCTTCCACTGCGTGGCCCTGGCCGACACCGTGTATGCGCCTGCCGGTGACGCCTGGGAAGCAGAGGACGATGCGCTCATCGAGGCCGAGTTTGACCTGGGTATGCGCGCGCTGGTGATCGGGGCGCTGGCCATGCAGCCATAGCGGCAGCGCGTGGCAGCACGGCGGCGCGGCGATTCTTTGCGGGCCGGCAGGTCAGCGGGCCGCGAGCGGCCGGCGCCGGCTCCAGAATGGCGCCGACGGCCAGCGCGTTTCCTGGCCGTAACAGTATGCCAGGTGGCGTCCGTATGCCGCGCCGATGGCCGCCAGTTCCGCATTGTATTGCTGGCAAGCCGTGGCGTCGCCCTGCAGCGTGCGGTCGGCCGCTTCGGCGGCGGCCAGGCCCGTGTACAGGGCGTTGAAGATGCCTTGCGACGACAGCGGGTCGAAGCTCAGGGCCGCGTCGCCGGCGGCAAACCAGCCCGGTCCCGCGGCGGCGTCCAGGGCGGCCGTATGGGCGGGCGTGGCCAGGGCCGGTGTATCGGCCCCGTAACCTTGCTGCTCCAGCAATTCCCGCGTGGCCGGCAAGCGCCGCGCCGCCGCTTCCAGCCAGCCGGCATCGCGCAGGGCGGTGTTGCCGAGCAAGTCCGCATCCGTATGCAGGGCCAGCACGCGGCGCTGGCCGGGCAGGGGCGCGCTGTACCACCAGCCGTATTCGCACGCCTCGATGTGGGCAAAGCCCCGCGCGGAGGGCGTGCGTTCATGTCCGTATTGCCATATAGATATCAGCCGGTCGCTGTGCCGGCGCTGCGCGCCCGCTTTGCGGGCCAGCCGGGCGCTGCGTCCCGTGGCGTCGATGACGATGCGCGCCGCCGCGTCGCATGGGCCGCGTTGCGTTTCCAGCCGTACTCTCCAGCCGCCATCATCCGGCGCGATGTCCGCGACCCTGGCCGAGGCCAGCAGGGCGGCGCCGCGTTGGCGCGCCTCGTCGCGCAGCCACAGGTCGAAGGTGCCGCGCGCCAGGTGCCAGCCGTGGCCATCGGGGTCGCTGAGGAAGTGGTGTTCCGCCCAGGCGCCGTTCCACCACGCGCGGTTGCCGTGGTAGGGCGCATGGCCCTGGCGCAGGAAGGCGTCGAGCAAGCCCATGTCCTGCAGCAGGCGCGCGGCGGCGGGCGGCAGCGATTCGCCGATGCGCGCCAGCGGCGCGGCCAGCCGGTCGACCAGCAAGACCCGGTGCCGCCCCGCCAGGTTCAGGGCGGCCGTGGCGCCGGCCGGCCCGGCGCCGACGACGAGCACGTCGGCCTGCAGCATCGTCACAAGCGGTGCCGCTGCAGATGCCGCGCTTTTTCCGTGCCTTCCAGCTCGACGTCGACAAACTCGTCCGGTATGGGCGCCGCGGCGCGCAATGGATGCTTGCCGGCGATCGCTTGCGGCAGGTTTTCCACCTGCAGGAAAGCGGGGAAGCCGCTCACGTCCGTGGGGCCGGGGCGCACCTCGACCACGCCCACTTGCGCCAGGTCGGCGATCATGTTGTTGATCTGCTCTTCATAGCTGATGTTGCCCAGCGGACGTATCCACGCGGCGCGCCGGGCGAAGGCGGCCAGGCGGTCGTCGGTGGGGGCTTCCCGGTTCATCACCGTGTCGTAGGCGAGCTTGCTCATCACCTGGTTCGGCACGCGCGCGGGCCAGAAGGTCGGGACGTAGGGATCGTAGTCGGATTGGTAGCCGGAGCGGCAGCTGGCCGTGTCCGTTTGCCATGGCACGGCCATCCAGCGCGTCACACCGCCGGCGATCTGCGCCGAGCAGGGGCTGCCGATATTGTCCGGCGTCAATACGGCGCCGTAATCCGGCTCCACCCAGCCGGGCGGCCGATGTGCCAGGCGGAACGGCGCGCTGTACATGCTGGCCTGGCGCATGGGCCAGGTCATTTCGCAGCCGGGGTGGAAGGCGTCGGCCAGGCAGAATTCCATGGCGGCGCGCAGCAGGGTGTCCGGTTGCTGCGCCACTTCCACGTCGGCCAGGCTTTGCGGCGGCGTCTTGCCGGGCGCGTAGTCGTCCGTGAACTTGCCGTCGGCCCATTGCTTGAGGAAGCGCAACTGCAAATTGCTCAGCGCGCAGTTCTGGCGCGGCGTGTCTGCCGGCGGGATGGCCATCGCATCGCCATACAGCCATGGCCACGGCGAAGGCGCCCAGGCGTCGCGCTCGAACTGGCGGAACTGGTTATAGATGACGTTGCGCCACTCCTTGCGGTTTTCGGACGGGCTGGCCAGGCGCGCCATCCATTCGTCGCGGCTGAACGGCGTGCTGCCATCCCAGCCGAAGGCGGCCGCGAAGCCGGCATTGACCCATTGCAGGTTGGACAGGCGCTCGAAAATGGGACGGATGTCGTCCTGGAACGAGGGAACGGCAGGCGCGGTAATTTTGTCTTCGGAAACAAACAAGTCGCGCATCAAGTCCCACATGGTGCGCACCGACTTTTGCTGCGGCGCGTAGTCGGGCGGCGCGACGACCACCCAGGCCATGTCGACGGGCAAGGCCTGGCCCTGGTAGTGCACCGTGGCGCAGACGGGGCCGTCGGCCGTGTCGTCATGCCAGCCTTCGTTGTTGGCGAAGGTGATGGCGCGCGCGCCATTCCACGAGGCGGACTTGCCATGGCCGCCCAGCACGATCAGCCGTCCCATGGCGTCCGTGCGCAACTCGCCCAGGTAGACGGGCGTGCCCATGAAGCGGCCGCTGTCGAAGGCGACGGCCGGCTGTTCGCTGCCGCCGATCTTGCGCTCGCCGGGCGTGATGGACAGTTGCGCGCGGTCCGTGACGGCCATGTTGCGCAGGAACGAGGGCTGGGTGACATTCGCCTCGGGAATGTCGAGCGCGATCTGGAACTGGTACCACGCCGCCTTGGTATTGGCCAGCGTGACGGACCATTCGATGTCGGCATTGCTGGCGTTCAACTCGGCCACGGCCACGCCGGCGGCGTTCAAGCCGTAGATGCGAAAGCCCGCCGCCTGGCGCTTGATGGCCCCGGACGCATCGCGGTAATAGCCGGCCGGCCGCGGCGCCGGTTCCGGCACCTCCGGTCCCATAAAGTATTCACTGGGGCTGTTGCCCACGCGGGCAATGCCGATGGGCGGATAAATCGCCGCCTTGACGATGACGGTATCTTGGGTGGAACTGGACATGGCATGCCTTTCCAGATGCGTGGAGGGAAGGAAAATATACCGCATAAAAAACGCGCCAAATGCGCACATAGTCACGGTATCGCGAATTCAAGCCATGCCTGGCATGGGCGGACACGCGGGCAATTCAGTTGCTGCGGAGATTGACTTGTTGCCGGCATGTAGCTATCTTGGACGGGCATTGCCTGTTTATCAATATATAAAATAATGTATTGATCCGATATTTTTCTATGCAACCTTTGAAGGAATGATATGAAAATCAAGGCTGTTTTCTGTGTTGGCGCGGTATCCCTGCTGGCCGTTCTGCCCGTATCGCAAGCGGCCCAGCCCGGCGAGGCGCTCGCTGCGGCAGCACCGCTTGCGAAAGGCGTGGCGCTGTATCCGCAAGAAGGCAATATCCCGCCGTTCCGCGGGTCCGGGTCCAAGTAAGGCCACCGCGGCAGCCCCTGCGGCGCGGCGCCAGTCAAGGTAAGATGGTGGCTTTTTCAAGACTTTGAGAGGCCCGCGTGCGCGTGTTGCTGGTGGAAGACGATCCGATGATCGGGGAAAGCCTGGTCGAGGGCTTGCGCGGCGAGTGCTATGCCGTGGACTGGGTGCGCGATGGCCACGATGCGGAGCTGGCGCTGGCCGGCTTCGCCTACGATTTGATGTTGCTGGACCTGGGCTTGCCCGGCAAGGAGGGCATGGACGTGCTGCGCGCCATGCGCGCGCGGGGCGCCGAGTTGCCCGTGCTGATCATCACGGCGCGCGACGGCACGCCGGCCCGCGTGGAAGGGCTCGACAGCGGCGCCGACGATTACCTGGTCAAGCCGTTCGACCTCGACGAGCTGCTGGCGCGCATCCGCGCGCTGCTGCGCCGTCGCGTCAGCCGTTCGCGCTCCGTCATCGAGCATGGCGCGCTGATCCTCGACCTGGCCAGCCACGACGTCACGTTCGAGGGCGAGCTGATCAAGCTGCCGCCGCGCGAGTTTTCCGTGCTGCGCGCCTTGCTCGACCATCCGGGCAAGGTGGTGTCGAAGCGCCAGCTGAGCGAAAAGCTGTACGGTTGGGATAGCGAAGTGGAAAGCAATACCGTCGACGTGTATGTGTACCAGCTGCGCAAGAAGCTCGGTGCGGATTGCATCCAGACCGTGCGCGGCGTGGGCTACAAGATGCGGGTAGCATCTTGCTGACCATCCGCCGCCAGTTATTGCTCGGTTTGCTGGCCGCCACCCTGCTGTGCGTGCTGGGCGCCGGTATTTCCCTGTTCCGTTCGCTGCTGGAAGAAACCAATGAGCTGGCCGACTTGCAGCTGCGCCAGCTGGCCGTGACCTTGCCCGACGAGTTCGAGCCGCAGGAGGGACTGGCCGCCGCGCAAGAGCCGGAAGAAGCGTTCGTGCTGCAGGCGTGGGACGAGGATGGCCAGCCCTTGCCCGTCCTGCAGGAGCAGCCGGCACTGCCGCGCTATGCGCTGGCCGGTTTCGCCGATGTCGAGCTGCACGGCGAGGACTGGCGCCTGTACGGCGAAACCCGGCGCGGCCGCTACGTGCAGGTGGCGCAGGCGCAGGCCGTGCGCGACCAGCTGGCCTGGCGGATGACGATGCGGGCCGGCGCGCCCCTGCTGGTGTTCGCGCTGATCCTGGCGCTGCTGATCGTTGCCGTCGTGGGACGCGCGCTGGCGCCCCTGCACCGGCTGGCCGAGTCCGTGGCGGGCCGTTCGCCGGACGCGCTGACGCCGCTGGCGGCCGACGACATGCCGCCCGAACTGCGGCCCGTGGCGCTGGCGCTCAACAGCCTGATGGGGCAGTTCGAGGCGGCGCTGACGGCGCAGCGCACCTTTGTCGCCGATGCCGCGCATGAATTGCGTTCTCCTCTGACGGCATTGAAACTGCAGCTGCAGGTGGCCGAGCGGGCCGGCAGCGAGGAAGAACGCCGCGTGGCGCTGGCGCGGCTGCACGAACGGCTGGACCGCAGCACGCACCTGGTGCGCCAGTTGCTGAGCCTGGCGCGCCATGAAACGGCGCTCACGGCCAGCCAGCTGCACACGGTGGACCTGGGACAATTGCTGGAAGCGGCCGTGGGCGACCACAGCGCGCTGGCCGACAGCCGCGCCATCGACTTGGGCGTGGTGGAAGCGCCGCCCGCCAGGGTGCTGGTGCAGGCCGATCCCGACGGCTTGCAAGTGTTGCTGAACAACTTGATCGACAATGCCTTGCGCTACACGCAGCAGGGCGGCCGGGTCGACTTGCAGGCGGCGGTGGAAGAGGGCAGGCCCCTGCTGCGCGTGTCCGACAACGGCCCCGGCGTGCCGCGCCAGCACCATGCGCGCCTGTTCGACCGCTTCTTCCGTCCTGACGGCAACGACGCCTGGGGCTGCGGCCTGGGCCTGTCCATCGTGCGCCACATCGCCGAGCACCACCAGGCCGATATCGCGCTGGCCGACGGCGAGGCGGGGCGGGGATTGCAGGTGACGGTGCGCTTCCCGCAGGCGGCCTGAACGGTCAAAAAAAAGCGGATGCCGGTCAGGGCATCCGCTTTTCAGTCACTGGCGTAGCGCTTACGCCAGCTCGGTGATGAATTGCTCGCGCGCAGGGCGCACTTTTTTCAAGTCCACCAGCCAGTCGCCTTCGTCGGCGCGGTAGCCGAGCGGCAGCATGACGACGGAACGCAAGCCTTTTTCGCGCAAGTTCAGGATTTCATCGACCTTGGCCGGATCAAAACCTTCCATCGGCGTGGAATCGACTTGTTCCTGCGCCGCGGCGATCAGGGCCGTGCCCACGCCGATGTAGGCCTGGCGCGCCGCGTGCTGGTAGTTGGTTTCCGCGTCGCGCTGCGGATACGTGGCCAGGATTTGCTGGCGGTACGCTTCCCAGCCTTCATTCTTGAAGCCGCGCACCTCGTTGACCAGGTCGAAACGCGCGTTGATGCGTTCCACCGTGTAATTGTCCCAGGCGGCAAACACCAGCAGGTGCGAGGAATCCGTCACCTGGCCCTGGTTCCATGCATGCGGCTTGATCTGCTCGCGCAGGGCCGGATTCGTCACGACGAAGACTTCGTAAGGATGCAGTCCGCTGGAGCTGGCCGTCAGGCGCACGGCTTCCAGGATGCGCTCGACCTTGTCTTGCGGCACCGTTTTCGTCGGGTCCATTTTCTTGGTGGCATAGCGCCATTGCAGTGTTTCGAGCAGTGCGGACATGTAAATCCCTTTCATAATGAATAGTTCAGATTGGAAATGATGGCGGATTCAGGCATTTCAAGTGCGGCGGGCAAAAAGAAGCGGTATTCGTACTCAAATTAGCGTACTCGAGTACGCTTGTCTACAGGCCAAGCATGGCAAGTTCCACATCCGGGTAGCGCGCGCCTTGCACGGCGGCGGGCGCGATGGCGGCGCCGATGGCGGCCAGCTCGCTGTCGCTCAGGGTGATACGCGCGGCGGCCACGTTTTCTTCCAGGTGCGCCAGGCTTCGGGCACCGGGTATCGGCACGAGGTCGTCGCCTTGCGCCAGCAGCCAGGCCAGGGCCAGTTGGGCCGCCGTGACGCCACGCGCCGCCGCCAGGCGCTGCAGTTCTGCCACCAGGTGCGCGTTGGCCGCCATCGCCTGCGGCTGGAAGCGGGGCAGGCTGTGGCGATAATCGTCGGGCGCCAGCATCGCGCTGGACGTGAGCTGGCCCGTCAGGAAGCCCCGGCCCAGCGGGCTGTAGGGCACGAAGCCGATGCCGAGGGCGCGGCAGGCGGGCAGCACCTCCGCTTCCACGTCGCGGCTCCACAGCGAATACTCGGACTGCACGGCCGCAATCGGGTGCACGGCGTGGGCGCGGCGCAGGGTGGCGGCCGACACTTCCGACAGCCCCAGGTGGCGCACCTTGCCCGCGCGCACCAGGCCGGCCATGGCGCCGACGACGTCTTCGATGGGCACGGCGGGGTCCACGCGGTGCTGGTACAGCAAGTCGATGCACTCGATGCCCAGCCGGGACAGCGACGCCTCCACCGCCTGGCGAATATGCTCGGGGTGGCTGTCGACGCCCGCCATGCGTGCCACGCCTTTTCCTTCAGGCAAGATCTTGAAGCCGAACTTGGTGGCGATGCTGACTTTGCCGCGCAATTGCTTCAGGGCGCGGCCTATCAAGTCCTCGTTGGCGTAGGGGCCATAGACTTCCGCCGTATCGATCAGGGTCACGCCCAGTTCCACGGCGCGGTGCAGCACGCGCAGCGAGGTGGCTTCGTCCGCGCCGCCGTAGGCAAAGCTCATGCCCATGCAGCCCAGGCCGATGGGGGCGACGCGCAAGCCGGAGTTGCCCAGTGTTCTGTGTTCCATTTTTCACTCCTCTTCAAAAAAAGATGCAAGGAGTATGGATGAAGCAACAGCATGCGATAAGATGCATAATCTTGCATGCATTACTGAATATTGCTCATGAATTTTTTTCCGAATAATGGCTGACCTGAATGAATTGACGGCCTTTGCCGCCGTCGCCCGCCTGCGCAGCTTTCGCAAGGCGGCCCTCGAACGGGGCGTCTCCGCTTCCGCCCTCAGCCATGCGCTGCGGACGCTGGAAGAGCGCCTGGGCGTGCGCCTGCTGAACCGCACCACGCGCAGCGTCACGCCGACCGAGGCGGGGCAGCAGCTATTGGCGCGGCTGGCGCCGGCCATGCGCGAAATCGACGATGCCTTGCTGGACCTGAGCGCCTTGCAGGATGTGCCCGCAGGCAAGTTGCGCCTGAACGTGCCCCGTCCGGCCGCCCGGCTGCTGCTCGCGCCCATGCTGGCCAGCTTCGTCGCCCGCTATCCGCGCGTGCAGGTGGAAGTGGTGACGGATGACGGCATGATCGATATCGTGCGCGACGGTTTTGACGCGGGCATCCGCTTTGGCGAGCAGGTGGCGGCCGACATGGTCGCCGTGCCCGTGGGCGCGCCGCAACCGTTCGTCGTGGTGGCGTCGCCCGCCTACCTGGCGGCGCATGGGGCGCCAGGCACGCCGCGCGACTTGCTGGACCATGCCTGCATCGGCCGGCGTTTTCCCAGCGGGCGCCAGTATGCGTGGGAGTTCGAGCTGGAAGGGGAAGCCGTCAGCATCGCCGTCGGCGGCCCGCTGGTGTTCGACGACGATGAGATGATGCTGCGCGCGGCCCGCGATGGCGCAGGACTGGCGTATGTGTACGAGGCCGATGCGCGCGCCGATCTCGCGGCGGGGCGCCTGGCGTGCGTGCTGGAGCGCTGCCTGCCGCCGCCGCCCCGTTACTACCTGTACTACCCGGGCCGGCGCCAGATGCCGCCCGTCTTGCGCGCCTTCGTCGACATGCTGCGCGCGCCGCCCGCGTAGTCAGCCGGCGGGCGGCGGGGCGCCATGCTCGACCGGCCACTTGACGGTGAACAGGCTGCCGCCCGCCTTGCCACGCGTGCAGACGGCGCTGCCGCCGTGGGCGCGCGCGATGGCTTCGACCACGGCCAGGCCCAGGCCGCTGCCCGCGTTCAAGTCGACCCTGGCGCTGTCGCCGCGGCGGAACGCTTCGAACACGTGCGGCGCCAAGTCGTCGGCAATGCCGGGACCTGCATCTTCGACGCTCAGGTAGTACTGGCCGGCCTGCACGCGGGTGCGCACGCGCAGCAAGCCCGGATGCGCGTAGCGGCGCGCGTTGTCGAGCAGGGCCAGCACGATTTGCCGGATGCGCGCCGCGTCGCAGCAGACGGGATGGTCGGACAGGTGCAGTTGCAGCGTAAAACCGGCAGCTTCCATCTCCTGCGCCAGCAGGCGGCGCACTTCCCCGATTTCCAGGGTCAGGTCCGTCCACGCCATGCGTAGCTGCATGTGGCCGCTGTCGGCCAGGCTCAGGGTGCGCAAGTCTTCGATCAGGCGGCCCAGGTCCTCGACTTGCGCCAGCAGGCTGGAAAACGGCACTTCCTCGGGCTTGAAGACGCCGTCGACGACGCCTTGCAAGGTGCCGCGCAGGATGGTCACGGGCGTGCGCAATTCGTGCGCGATGGCCGCATTCCACGTCTCGCTTTCCTTGGCCGCCCGCTGCAGGCGCTCGGCCATGCTGTTGAAATCGTCGACCAGCATGGCCGTTTCGCCCAGGCTGCGGTCGCCCGCGAAGGCGCGCGCGGACAGGTCGCCATGCGCCACGCGGCGCACGCTGTCCATCACGGAATTGATCGGCTTGAGAATGCGCGAAGCGAGCTTGATGGCGAAAAACGCGGCCAGGCCCAGGCCGAAGATGGTGATGGCGAAGATCCACAGCCATTCGGCCGTCGTCGGCGACCAGTCGTCCGGTTCGGACAGCATGCCGGGGTCGATCTTGAAGGCGATGGCGAAGAAGGTCCAGGAACCGATCCAGATGATCAGGATACCGCTGACCATCAGCACGGACATCGACAGCACGATCTGCCGGTTCAAGCCCGTGAAGCGCATCAGAGGTCGCTTTCCAGGCGGTAACCCACGCCGCGCAGGCTGGCCGGCATGTTCATCACGCCCGCTTCCTCCAGCTTCTTGCGCAGCTTGCTGACGTGGCTATCCACCGTGCGTTCCAGCGAATTGCTCTCGGGCATGCATGATTCCAGCAATTCCAGGCGGCTGCAGACGCGGCGCGGCGTGCGCGCCAGGTGGGCCAGCAGGCGGAATTCCGTCAACGTCAGGCTCAGGGGCACGGGCGCGCCGTCGCGCAGCACGCTGGCCACGTAGGTTTCCTGGTCGATGTCGATGGGACCGCAGCGCAGGCGCTGGCCGCCCACCGGGTGGTGGCGCACGCGCGAGCGGCGCAGCACGGCCGCCACGCGCGCCACCACTTCGGCCGGATTGAAGGGCTTGATGATGTAGTCGTCGGCGCCCACGCGCAGGGCGGCCAGTTTATCGGCATCCTGGTCGCGCGCCGTCAGCATGATGACGGGCGTTTCGCCGCGCCGCCGCACTTCCGCCAGCACGCCCCAGCCATCGACCCTGGGCATTTGCACGTCAAGCAGCAGCAGGTCCGGCGCCAGCGCCAGGTGCTGCTGCAGCGCTTCCTGGCCGTCGTGCGCGAAGGCCGTGCGGTAGCCGTCGCGCTCCAGGTAACCGGCGAGGATGCGGGCGATTTGCGGTTCATCTTCGGCGATCAGGACGAGGGCGGAAGGGGGCGTGGTGGCAAGAAACGAGGGCTGGCTGGCGCTGTGATGATAGTTCATGCAAATAGTCTAGCATTCTTCGCGCTCTCCATCGAATCTCCACATTTCTTTGACGGAACATCCATGTTGGCCTTCTATGCTCTTGTTATCTGTCGACCGGACCGCCGGTTGGGATCTGCCATAGAGAAAGACCATGCATCCGAGCCACCTCACCAAGAAAAACATGTTGATCGCCGCGGCACTGCTCAGCCTTGCCGCCTGTTCCAAACCCGCGCCGGAAGAAGGCGCGGCGCCGCCCGCCGCCGTGACGGTACTCAAGCTGCAAGCGGCGCCCGTCGTCCTCAGCGATGAATTGCCGGGCCGGGTGGCCGCCTTCCGCACGGCCGACATCCGCCCGCAAGTGGGCGGCATCGTGCTGCGCCGCCAGTTCGAGCAGGGCGCCGAAGTAAAGGCGGGGCAGAAGTTGTTCCAGCTCAACCCGGCGCCGTTCCAGGCGGACGTCGATTCGGCCGCCGCCGCCCTGCAGCATGCGGTGGCCACGGCCAACCGCGCCAGCAGCCAGGCCGACAGGTTGAAGCCGCTCGTGGAGGCGGACGCCATCAGCCGCCAGGCGTATGACGATGCCGTGGCCCAGCGCGAGCAAGCCGTGGCTACCGTGGCGCAGGCGCGCGCCGCTCTGGCGCGCCGCCGCCTGGACCTGGCCTTCGCCAGCATCGAGGCGCCCATTGCCGGGCGCATCGGTTCGGAGCTGGTGACGGAAGGCGCGCTGGTGGGCCTGGCCGATGCCACGCCGATGGCGCGCATCCAGCAGATCGACAAGGTGTATGTGGACGTGCGCCAGCCGGCCGCCGCGCTGGCGGCATTGCAAGCGTCGGGCACGGGCGGCGCGGACAAGCTGCCCGTGACCATCCTGGGCGCCGATGGCCAGCCGCATCCCGTCACGGGGCGCATCCTGTTCTCGGGCATCAGCGTCGATGCGGGCACGGGCGACGCCGTCATCCGCGTGCTGGTCGACAATCCGCAGCGCCAGTTGCTGCCAGGCATGTTCGTACGCGCCCGCATCGCCCGCGCCGTGCAGGCGAATGGCGTGCTGTTGCCGCAGCAAGCCGTCTTGCACAGCAGCGGCGGCCAGGCGCAGGCCTGGGTGCTCGATGGCACGAACAAAGCAAGTCTTAAACCCATTAGCGTGGGCGACGTGATCGAGCACCAGTACGTGGTCAACGGCGGCTTGAAGGCTGGCGAAACCGTCGTCATCGAAGGCCAGGAGCGCTTGCAGCCGGGCGCCACGGCCGCGCCGCAGCCGTGGAAGCCAGCCGTCGTGGCAACGGCGGCTGCCGCCAAGGCGCGTTGATGCACCATATGAATACAATGAAAGCCTAATGACATGCCTCAATTTTTCATCAACCGCCCCGTCTTCGCGTGGGTGGTGGCGGTCTTCATCGTCCTGTTCGGACTGATCGCCATACCACAATTGCCGATTGCGCGCTTTCCCTCGGTGGCGCCGCCCAGCGTCAGCATCAGCGCCAATTATCCCGGCGCCACGCCGCAAACCATGAACGATTCCGTGGTGGGCTTGATCGAACGCGAACTGTCGGGCGTCAAGCACCTGCTGTATTTCGAGTCGTCCACCGATACGTCGGGCTCGGCCTCGATCACCGTCACCTTCCAGCCGGGCACGAATCCGGAAATGGCGCAGGTGGACGTGCAAAACCGCCTGAAAGCCATCGAACCGCGCCTGCCGCAAGCCGTGCGGCAAAACGGCTTGACGGTGGAATCGGCGTCGTCCGGCTTTTTGATGATCGTCAGTTTGATCTCGGACAATGGCCAGCACGATGAAGTGGCGCTGGGCGACTACCTGGCGCGCAACGTGACGGAAGAACTGCGCCGCATTCCCGGCGTGGGCAAGGTGCAGCTGTTCGGTTCCGAGCGCGCCATGCGCATCTGGGTCGATCCGGCCAAGCTGGTGTCGTACAACATCGCCATGGGCGAGCTGACGGCCGCCATCGCGCAGCAAAATGCGCAGATCGCGCCGGGCCGCCTGGGCGACTCGCCCGCCGTGCACGGCCAGCGCGTGACCATCCCGCTGACGGTGCAGGGCCAGCTGCAAACGCCGGCCGAATTTGCCGCCATCGTGCTGCGCGCGAATGCCGACGGCTCGAAAGTGACCATCGGCGACGTGGCGAAAGTGTCGCTGGGCGCGCAAAGCTTCAATTTCAGCATCCGCGAAAACGGGCAAGCCGCGTCGGGCGCCGCCATCATGCTGTCGCCCGGCGCCAACGCCGTGCAGACGGCGGCCGCCGTGCGCGCGCGCATGGCCGAACTGGCGCACACCATGCCGGCCGGGATCAAGTATTCGGTGCCGTTCGATACGGCGCCGTTCGTGAAGATCTCGATCGAGAAGGTCATCGTCACGCTGTTGGAAGCGATGGTGCTGGTGTTCCTCGTCATGTACCTGTTCCTGCAAAAGATACGCTACACCTTGATTCCCGCCATCGTCGCGCCGATCGCCCTGATGGGGACGTTTACGGTGATGCTGCTGGCCGGCTATTCCGTCAACGTGCTGACCATGTTCGGCATGGTGCTGGCCATCGGCATCATCGTCGATGACGCCATCGTGGTGGTGGAAGCGGTCGAGCGCCTGATGGCGACCGAGGGCTTGTCGCCGAAGGAAGCGACTTCCAAAGCCATGCGCGAAATCACGGGCGCCGTGGTGGGCATCACGCTGGTGCTGACAGCCGTGTTCATCCCGATGGCGCTGGCCAGCGGTTCCGTGGGCGCCATCTACCGCCAGTTCACGCTGGCCATGGCCGTGTCGATCCTGTTCTCGGCGTTTTTGGCGCTCACCCTGACGCCGGCCCTGTGCGCCACGATGTTGAAACCCATCGGCCCGCACGACCATGACAAGAAGGGATTCTTCCTGTGGTTCGACCGCCAGTTTGAGCGCATGACGGCGCGCTATGAAAAGGGCGTGGTGGCCATGCTGAAACGCGCGGGACGCTCGATGGTGCTGTACGGCGCCATCGTCGCGGCGCTGGGCGTGGCCTTCATGCAGCTGCCGTCGGCCTTTTTGCCGGAAGAAGACCAGGGCTATTTCATCACCTCGATCCAGCTGCCGTCCGACGCCACCATGGAGCGCACGCTCGATGTCGTCAAGCTGTACGAACAGCATGTGGCCACGCGGCCCGGTATTGAGGTAAATCAATCGATCCTTGGCTTCAGCTTTTCCGGCGCGGGGCCGAATGCGGGCCTGGCGTTCACCATGCTGAAGGACTGGAAACAGCGCAACGGCGCCACGGCGCAGGAAGAAGTGGCGCTGGCGCAGGCCGCCATGTCGCAGGCGAAGGAGGGCGTGATCATGAGCCTGATGCCGCCCGCCATCGATGAACTGGGCAACTCGTCCGGCTTTTCCCTGCGCCTGCAAGACCGCGCCAACCAGGGCATCGCTGCCCTGCAGGCGGCGCAGAACCAGCTGCTGGGCCTGGCGGCACAAAGCGCCAAGGTGGCGGGCGTGTATCCGGACGGCTTGCCGCCCGGCGCCAGCGTGCGCCTCGATATCGACCGCACCAAGGCGGAAGCGCTGGGCGTGTCGTTTACGGCCATCGCCGACATGCTGACGGCGGCCATGGGGTCGACCTATGTCAACGATTTCCCGAATGCGGGCCGCATGCAGCAAGTGATCATCCAGGCCGATGCACCGTCGCGCATGCAGCTGAACGACGTGCTGGCCTTGCGCATTCGCAATAACGCGGGCGGCATGGTGGCCCTGGGCGAGCTGGTGCGCCCTGTGTGGAGCGAATCGCCGCTGCAGCTGGTGCGCTACCAGGGTTATCCGGCGGCGCGCATTTCGGGCAGCGCGGCGCCCGGCGTGTCCAGCGGCGACGCCATGCTGGAAATGGAGCGCCTCGTGAAGCAATTGCCGCCCGGTTTCGCGCTGGCGTGGACGGGCCAATCGCTGCAAGAGAAGGAATCGGCCTCGCAAGCGCCCATGCTGATGGCGCTGTCGATGCTGGTGGTCTTCCTCGTGCTGGCGGCCCTGTATGAAAGCTGGAGCATTCCCGTCTCCGTCATGCTGGTCGTGCCGTTGGGCTTGCTGGGCGCCGTGCTGGCCGTGATGTTGCGCGGCATGCCGAACGATGTGTTCTTCAAGGTGGGCATGATCACGATTATTGGTCTTTCCGCGAAGAACGCCATCCTGATCGTCGAATATGCGCGCCAGTTGCAGGCGCAGGGCAAGGGATTGGTCGAGGCGACGGTGGAAGCGGCCAGGTTGCGCTTGCGCCCGATCCTGATGACGTCGCTGGCGTTCGCGCTGGGCGTGGTGCCGCTGATGCTGGCCACTGGCGCCAGCGCCGAGACGCAGCATGCGATCGGCACGGGCGTGTTCGGCGGCATGATCACCGCCACCGTGCTTGCCGTGTTTTTCGTGCCCGTGTTCTTTGTCGTGGTGCTGGGCGCCGTCGACAAGATGGACACGTACTTCAACAAACGCAGTAATCGCATCGCCGTCAAGGCGGTGGAAGGAGAGTTGTAATGCGTTTGATTTTTATCACGCCGCTGGCCGCGCTGGCCTTGTCGGCCTGTTCATTGACGCCGCCGCTGGTCAAGCCGGCGCCGCCGATTCCCGCCGCGTATGCCGAGGCCGCCGCGCCAGGCACGGCCGACACGGCGGCCAACCTGGGCTGGCGCCAGATGCTGCTCGATGCGCGCCTGCAGCGCCTGGTCGACATCGCGCTGGAAAACAACCGCGACTTGCGCGTGGCATCCCTCAACGTGGAAGCCGTGCGGGCCCAGTACCAGATCCAGGATGCGGGCCGCTATCCGGCGATTGGTCTCAACGGTGGCGGCACGCGCCAGCGCGCTGCCGATGCCACGGGACAAAATCCCACGGTGCAAAACCAATTTACGGCCGGCATCGCCATGAGCGCGTTCGAAATCGACCTGTTCGGCCGCCTGCGCTCCCTGTCGGAGGCCGCCTTTGCGCGCTACCTGGCCACGCAGCAGGGCCAGCGGGCCGCCCACATGGCCCTGATCGGCGCCGTGGCCGACGCCTACCTGGAACAGCGGCTGGCCGAGGAGCAGCTGGCGCTGGCGCGGCAAACCCTGCTCGATTGGCGCCAGGCGCTGGTCCTGACGCAGCGCCTGCACGGCGCGCAGCAGGGCAGCGGTCTTGATGTAGCGCAAGCGGAAGGACAGGCGGCCACGGCGGAAGCGGACGTGCAGGCGCGGGAACGTGCCAGCGCCTTGGCGCGCAACAACCTGGAATTGCTGCTGGGCGCGCCGTTGCCCGCCGACTTGCCGGCGGGCCGGGCGCTCGACGGCCAGCCCGTGCTGACGCAGCTGCCGCCCGGCCTGCCGTCGGACTTGCTGGCGCGCCGTCCCGACATCCTGCAAGCGGAATACGCGCTGGTGGCGGCGAATGCGGAAATCGGCGCCGCGCGCGCCGCCTTCTTCCCGCGCCTGTCGCTGACGGCGCAGCTGGGCCTGGCCAGCCCGGAACTGGGTGACCTGTTCCGCGGCGGCGCGCGCAGCTGGTCGTTCGCGCCGCAAGTGACGCAGCCGCTGTTCCAGGGCGGCCAGCTGCGCGCGGAATTGCAGCTGTCGCGCCTGCGCAAGGATGTGGCCGTGCTGCAATACGAGCAAGCCATCCAGGCGGCGTTTCGCGACGTGCGCGACGGCCTGGCGGGCAGCGCCACGTATGCGCAGCAGATCGCCGCGCAGGAACGCGTGGTGACGGCGGCGCAGCAGCGCCAGCGCCTGTCGCAGCTGCGCTACGACGCGGGCCAGGACAGCCGGCTGGAATTGCTCGACGCGCAGCGCCAGTCGTATGCGGCGCAGCAAGCCTTGCTCGACGCGCGGCGCGACCAGTTCAAGTCGGCCGTGGCCCTGTACAAGGCGCTGGGGGGCGGGCTGGAAGAGTAGCCCGCTTTGCGGGATGGCGGCCAGCCGGGCGTGGGCTTGCCGGGCTATGCGCCGGGCCAGTCGATCAACAGCGGTTGCGGCATCCACGGGTGCCGGATGGCAGCCAGGTTCCACGGCAAGCGGCTCAGCAGTACATCGAAGGGATTGCGCACGACAGCCAGCGTGCATTTCCCGTCGCCTTTTTGCAGTCGGCCTTCGCGCTGCAGAAAGACCTGGCGCAATCCCTCGGGCGAGGTTTGTCCCACCGCTGGCCAATGGCGCATCACGGCGGCCAGCACTTGTTCGCACAGGGCCCGTTCTTCTTCGCCGAGGTCGACGGGTGGAGCAGGGAAGTCCGGTTCCAGGCCGCACAGCAGCTTGTTCAGCAGCAGTGCCGGTTCCGGCGCGTCGCTCCTGCCATCGACCAGGTATTGTAGCAAGTGAACGGCGCGCGCGCCGTGTTCGCCGCGCAGCTGCGGCCTGCCATCGCCGCCAGTGGCGAGCAAGTCCAGCCGCTGGAACATTGTGGGCAGGAACGGGTGGAGCAGCGCCAGGCCGGCGTTGCCGATGTCGGCGATGTCAGTAGCGTGTACAGCGTCGTTCATGTGCTTATCCTGTAAATGCCCTGATCGGGCGGTTGCGCGCCAGGCTCCAGCCCGTCGTCTGCTGGTCGCCGGGCTGGTCGTCGGCCTGCTGCACGCTGTACGTCCAGAGGATTTCCGTAAAGTTCAGCTTGAACTGCTCGGTGGGCATGTCGTCGGGATGGGTTTGCAGCTGGATTTCGCTGATCAGGGCGTCGCGCAGGGCGATGGTGATGAGGTTGGCCGTCTTGTCGCCCGTCTGGCGGGTGATGTACAGCCTGGTCGGCTGGTCCGGGCCGCTGCCCAGCGGCTTCGCCCGCAGGCACAGATCGTACAGCTTGACCGAGGTCGCATCGACATACTTGACGCAGGTAAATTCGGTGATGACGGGCCGGCCGGACGTGCGCGCAGAGTTGCTGATGTCGGTCGTCACTTGCTGCTTCATGCCTTGATGTAATGACACCAGCTCGAAGCACCGGCCGATGCCCCGCAGCGTGGCAGCGTCGCGCCAGATGGCGTCGATACCGCCGCTCTTGCTTTCACCGTCCGGCGCCTTGCCGAACACGAGTTCCCCGTCGCCGGGTTCCAGTAAGATCAAATCCATGGCGATGCTCCCTTCCAGTGAGTGAACACGGATGCCACCCTGCTACAGGTGGAGATTGCGCGGCCGGGGCGCTTGCCAGCCTGCCTCGCCGTGGCTGTCGACAAAACAGATTTTCAGCTGCGCCATGCCCTGCGAGACGAAAAATACGCTGGCCGTGGCGCTTTGCCGGTCGCGGGTGATGTACCACAGGGCGTCGCCGTGCGCCAGGCCCCAGCTGGTCACGCGGTGCACCAGCAGGTCGGCACTGCCGCGTTCCACCAGGGCCACGCGCACGTCGGCCTCTCCCATGCTCTGCGCTTGAAATATGCGTGCCACCTGTCTTGTTCCCCGTTGCCATCGTGCCCGTGACTATACACTGCTTAAGTTGCTTAAAGACAATCATAAAGGCGCGAAGAATAACTTTTTTTGCGCCGCTGCATCCAAACGGGCGCCTGGCGAGTAGTACAGGGGTGCGCTCGCTGCGACCGCGGCATGGGCGGCACTTCCACTCACTCTTACAGGGGCCACGACCATGCCGATCCTTCCAACCTTGCCAACCTTGCCATTCGCCAAGCTGCTGCTCGCTTCCGCCGTCGCCATGTCGCTCACCGCCTGCGGCGGCAGCAGCAGCCACCATGACCCCGTCACGCCACCCGTGGTGGTGGCTGGCGATGTCTTCGTGCTTACCGCCAGCAACAAACTGCTGTCGTTCGACCGCGCCACGCCCGCCACCATTCGCACCACGGCCACTGTCACGGGCCTGCAGGCGGGTGAAAACCTGCTGGGCATCGATTTCCGTCCCGCCGATGGCCAGCTGTACGGCGTCGGCAGCACGGGGCGCATCTACACCCTGAACGGCGCGACGGGCGCCGCCACGCTGAAGTCCAGCCTGGCGGCCGACGCGGCCGACACGACGGCGCCCTATGCGGCGCTGGCCGGCACGCAATTCGGCGTCGATTTCAACCCGGTCGCCGACCGCCTGCGCATCGTCAGCGACACGGGACAAAGCCTGCACATCAATGTCGACACGGGCGCCACGACGACGGATGGCAATATCAACGGCGGCGCGGGCAACACGGCCATCACGGCGGCGGCCTACACCAACAGCTTCGCCGGCACGGCTAGCACCACGCTGTTCGTCATCGATGCGGCCAACGCCACCCTGTACACACAAAATCCGCCCAACAACGGCACCCTGGCCGGCGCCGTGCCGCTGGGCGTGGCGGCCACCGGCGTGGCCGGCTTCGACATCGATGCGCGCAACAACACGGGCTACGCCGTCATGACGGTGGCCGGCGTGCGCAACCTGTACACCGTGAACCTGGCCGCGACCACCGCCCCGGCGACCCTGGTGGCGGCCATCGGCGTGACGGAGGACCTGCGCGGCATCGCCTTGGCAGGGCCGGGCGCGCCCATCGCCTACGGCTTGACGGACGACGCCCGCATCGTCACCTTCAAGACGGCCACGCCGAACACGCTGGACGCCAACGTGGCTGTCACGGGCCTGGCGGCGGGCGAGCGTTTGCTGGGCTTTGACATCCGTCCCAAGGATGGCTTGCTGTACGGAATCTCGTCGGCGGGGCGCATCGTCACCATCGACCCGGCTACGGGCGCGGCCACCGTCAAGGCGACGCTCGCCGCCGATGCGGCGGATGTCACCGCGCCGTACACGGCCATCGCCGGCACGGCCTTCGGTGTCGATTTCAACCCCGTCGCCGACCGCCTGCGCGTGATCGGCAACACGGGACAAAGCCTGCGCATCAACGTCGACACGGGCGCCACCACGACCGACGGCGCCGTCAACCGCGCGGGCGCGGCGCCTGTCGTCACGGCGGCGGCCTACACTAACAGCTTTGCCGGCACGACGGCCACCATGCTGTTCGATATCGACACGGCCAGCGCCGCGCTCGCCCTGCAAAATCCGCCCAACGACGGCACCCTGGTGAATGTGGGCTTGCTGGGCGTGGCGGTGGCGGGCGACGCGGGCTTCGATATCGCGGGCGGGGCGAACGGCCTGGCCCTGGCGGCCCTGCGCACGTCTGCCGCGGGACCGAGCTCCCTGTACCGCATCGACCTGGCAACAGGCGCGGCCGTGCTGAGCGGCGGCGCGGCCACGCCGGCGGCATCCGCCATCGGCAACGGGGCGGTGGGGCTGACCGATATCGCCATCGCGCTCAAGTAAGGCGGGCTGGCGCCGCCCGGCGTGTCACGATTTCTGCATCTGCTGCTGGAATGTGAGCTCGATGAATTCGGCCGGGCGGCTGACGGCGACCAGGATGGTGACCCGCAAGATGCCTTCCAGGATGTCTTCCGGCGTCATGGTTTCGCCCAGGCCGACGGACACGCTGAAGCTATCCTCCGGCGAGGCGCCCGCCAGGCCGCCACGCTTCCAGACGCCGGTCAGGAAGTTGTTCGTCATTCCCCGGACGGTGACCCAGGTGCCGGACACGTTTGGCTCGAACACATAGGCCAGGTAGGCCAGGCGCAGCGATTCCGCCAGCATGATCACGGTGCGGCGGACATTAATGTAGCGCCAGTCGAGGCTGTTGCCATCGAGGGTGCGGGCGCCCCACACCAGTGTGCCCTCGCCAACAAAGCTGCGGATGGCGTTGACCGACGTGCCGCTGCCGCTCACGTTGAGGTCTTCCTGCTCATCGTGCGAGATGTGTACGGCCGGTGCGCTGACGGCGTCGAGGCTCACATTGGCCGGTGCTTTCCACACGCCGCGCGCGTTGTCGACCATCGTATATATGCCCGCCATGGCGGCGCCGGGCGGCAGCAGATTGAGCTGGCTTTGCATGGCCAGCAGCAGTTGCGCGTACACGGGGCAGAGGGCGAGCAGCGACTGATGGATGGCAGCGATGCGGCTGGCCTGACCGTCCGCTGACGCAGCTACGCTGGCCATCTGCTCGAACAGGGCGGACACTTGCCGCTGCCGGCCGGCGTCCAGCGCCTGCGGCAGCAGGTTTTTCAGTGCGTTCCACTGGCTGGCGCGAAGGCAGGTGAAGTTGAGCTCGTCCAGCGAAACCACCGTGGTTTCCAGCCACGGATAATAGGCGGCGCCATACGCCAGCGCGGCGCTGCCGATGCCGTTCCGGAAAGCGGCCACGGGCCCATCCGTCAATGGGGCTGCGCCGGCATGGATGTCGAGGATGGCGAAGCGGTTGCGCATTTCCTGGCCGCAATGCTCGAGCATGTGCCGTTGCAGCGCATGGCAGTCGTCCTGCGCCAGCAGCATGGCGTCGGGCACGGCCAGCAGCGTGACTTCCGGCGCCTGCCGCAGGGCATCGATGCCGGCGCGCAGTGCGCCGACATCGGGCGCGTCATGGTAGTTGCCGACGGAAACGATATGGCAGGCACCGCCGCCGTTGCGGAAAAAGAGCCGCATGCTGTGATACAGCAGGAATCTTCCGCCGACCTGGTGCAGCGCAAAGGGCGTTGCGGCGCCTGGGGTCGCTTCCGCCTCAAGCGTGAATTCCGGCACGGGCGCGCCGCCGAAACAGGCTTCAAATTCCTCCATCGAGGTGATGCGCCAAGGCTTGTTGTGCAGCGACTTTCCTTGATGGCTGGCGCCGGCCGTGTAGCCGACAAAGGCTGGCACGGCCGTCGCGACCTCGATGACTGAATTGGGGAAGGCGGTTTTTTCCACGATATACACGCCGGGAGTCTGGTATTGCGCCATATGCATGCTTTCCTGGTGGGGCAGAGGGGGGGCGGGGCCGAGCGATGGGCTAGTATAATCAGTTATCAGACTGGCATGGGAATTTATGCTCACATCTATTTGATATTTCCAGTATTATTGAAGTATTGAATTCATTGTCTATTTTCGGATGCCCCACCCATGCTGACCGCTTTCCTGATCTTCCTCGCCACCCTCATCCTCGTCATCTGGCAGCCGCGCGGCCTGGGCATCGGCTGGAGCGCCGTCATCGGCGCGTGTGTCGCCTTGCTGGCGGGCGTCATCCACTGGGGCGACATCCCCGTCGTCTGGCACATCGTGTGGAACGCCACCGGCACGTTCATCGCCGTGATCATCATCAGCCTGCTGCTGGACGCGGCCGGTTTCTTCGAGTGGGCCGCCTTGCACGTGGCGCGCTGGGGCGGCGGCAGCGGCAGCAAACTGTTCGTGCTGCTGGTCTTGCTGGGCGCCCTCGTTTCCGCCGTGTTCGCTAACGACGGCGCCGCGCTGATCCTCACGCCCATCGTCATCGCCATGCTGCGGGCGCTGAAGTTTTCCGCCAAGGCAACCCTGGCCTACGTGATGGCGGCCGGCTTCATCGCCGACACGGCCAGCCTGCCGCTGGTGGTGTCGAATCTGGTGAATATCGTCTCGGCCGATTTCTTCAAGATCGGCTTTGCCGAGTACGCGGCCGTGATGGTGCCAGTCAACGTCGTCGCCGTGCTGGCCACCCTGGCGGCCTTGCTGCTCTTTTTCCGCCAGGATATTCCCCGTGATTATGCAGTGGCGCAGCTGAAACGCCCGGACGCCGCCATCCGCGACCTGGCCACCTTCCGCGCGGGCTGGCTGGTGCTGGCGCTGCTGCTGGTGGGCTTTTTCTCGCAGGAATCCCTGGGCGTACCCATCAGCCTGATCGCCGCCGTGGGCGCCGCGCTGCTGCTGGGCGTGGCCGGCAAGGGCCACGTGATTTCCACGCGCTACGTGCTGCGCCATGCGCCATGGCACATCGTCGTCTTTTCGCTGGGCATGTACCTGGTCGTGTACGGCTTGCGCAATGCGGGCTTGACGGCTTACCTGACGGGCATGCTGAACCACTTTGCGCAGTACGGCGTGTGGGGCGCGGCCATGGGCACGGGCGTGCTGACGGCGTTATTGTCATCCGTGATGAACAACTTGCCGACGGTGCTCGTGGGCGCGCTGGCCATCGACCCGACCACGGCGCAGGGCGCCGTGCGCGAAGCGATGATTTACGCGAACGTCATCGGCAGCGACCTGGGGCCGAAGATCACGCCGATCGGCAGCCTGGCCACCTTGCTATGGTTGCACGTGCTCGACAGCAAGAACATCCACATTTCCTGGGGATACTATTTCCGCGTCGGCATCGTGCTGACCGTGCCCGTGCTGCTGGTGACGCTGGCCGCGCTGGCGCTGCGCCTGTCCTGAGTTCCGTGTATGGTGGTGGCTGTGAGCAACTTTATACTGGGATGCAATGAAATTACTGCTCGTAGGCGCTACCGGGCTCGTCGGCAGCGAAGTGCTGCGCCTGGCGCTGATGGATGCGCGGATCACGGCCGTCGTGGCGCCCGTGCGCAAGCCCTTGCCGCCCCATCCCAAGCTGGCCGCGCCGCTCATTGATTTCGATCAATTGCCGCCTGACGCATCGTGGTGGCAGGCGGACGCCGTCATCTGCACCCTGGGCACGACGATGAAGGTGGCCGGCACCCGGCAAATATTTTCGCGCGTGGACCACGACTATCCGCTGGCCGTGGCGCGGCTGGCGCTGGCGGCCGGCACGCGCACGTACGTGCTCAATTCCGCGGCCGGCGCCAACGCCGCTTCGCGCATCTTCTATAACCGCGTCAAGGGCGAGCTGGAACGCGACCTGCAAGCGCTGGGTTTTCGTTCGCTCACGCACGTGCGCCCGGGGCTGATCGGCGGCGAGCGCGCCGTGGCGCGGGCGGGCGAGGGCGCCGCCTTGCGCATCCTGCGCGTGCTCGGTCCCGTGCTGCCGCGCCGCTGGCGCATCAATCCCGCGCCGCGCATCGCCAGCGCCTTGCTGGAAGCGGCGCTGGCCGCCGCGCCGGGCGTGCACGTGGTGACGTCGGAGCAGCTGCTGTGAGTGCGCGCCCGTGTAATTTCCCTTCCTGTTTCTGAAAAGGATAGCAATGCAGACTGTACGCCCTTACCAGGCCGGCGACCGCGATGCCTGCCTGGCCCTGTTCGACGGCAATACACCGCGCTTTTTCGACCCGTCCGAGCGCGCGGACTTTGCCGCCTGGCTCGATACCTCGACGCATCCCTACCTGGTCATTCTGCGCGACGGCCGCATCGTCGCCTGCGGCGGCCATGCCATCGAGGCGGGCGGCAGCGTCGCCAGCCTGTGCTGGGGCATGGTGGCGCAGGATGCGCATGGCCAGGGACTGGGCCGGGCGCTGACGCAGGCGCGCCTGGACGCCATCCGCGCCGTGCCGGGCAT
The DNA here is from genome assembly GCF_030587315.1 of Janthinobacterium sp. SUN211. Taxonomy (NCBI): domain Bacteria; kingdom Pseudomonadati; phylum Pseudomonadota; class Betaproteobacteria; order Burkholderiales; family Oxalobacteraceae; genus Janthinobacterium; species Janthinobacterium sp. SUN211. The sequence goes on from NZ_JAPWIC010000001.1 coordinate 230,429, forward strand.
CGCCAGCGTGCGCATGAATACCAGCCAGCACACGCAAGGCTTTTATGCGGGCTACGGTTTCGTGACGGTCAACGTGACGCCGGACGGCTTCGGGCCGGGCATCGATCAATGGGACATGGTGCTGCAACTGCCGGTGTAGCGGCGGCAGGCATGGCGCCGTGCCGTGCCCAATAATTGATTGAAATGCTAACGTTAATCGCTTACCATCGTTGGGTGTTTCAACTAGGAAAGATGCCCATGCACCCCTCGTTCTTGCTTGATTTCCCGCTGAAAATTGCCGCCAGGCACGGATGGCTGCATGGCTGACCCATCCCCGCTCGTCATCATCGCCAGCAGCGGCACCGGCGGCGACATGCAACCGTTTATCGCGCTGGCGCAGGGCTTGCAGCAACGGGGCCGGCGCGTGCTGCTGCTGGTGCCGGGCTGGCAGGAAGCGGCCGCGCAGGCGTCAAAGTTGCCGTATCGCACCTTCGGCAGCGCGGAAGAGGGGCAGGCCATGCTGGGCAACCCCGGCCTGTGGGATGAACGCAAGGGCTGGGGCGTGGTGTGGAACGGCCTCGTGCCGCACCTGGGCGCCGTGCGCGACATAGTGCAAGGCTTGCCGGCCGATGAGGCTTGCGTGGTGCTGTGCCATCCCATCCTCGTGCCGATGGCGGCCCTGGCGCGGTCCGTGCGCCCGGATTTGCGCATCGTCGCGGCGTATCTCGCGCCATCGAACCTGTGCAGCAGCCATGATTTCCTGACGGCCGGTTCGCTGCGCATTCCCGCGTGGCTGCCGCTGGCCTGGCGCCAGGCCCTGTGGCGGATGATCCACCGCGCCATGATCGACCCGGTGCTGCTGCCTGGGCTGAACGGCGCGCGCGCGCAGCACGGCTTGCCGCCGGAAGCGCATTTTTTTGGACACATGCTGGCCGCGCCGGACGCCTCGCTGGGACTGTTTCCCGCCTGGTTCGCCGCGCCGCAGGCGGATTGGCCGCCGCACTTCGCGCAAGCCGATTTCACCGCCGCCGCCATGCCTGGCGCCGTAGCGCTGCCAGCGGAACTGGAACGTTTTCTGGGCGAGGGCGAGCCGCCCATCGTGTTTACGCCCGGTACCGGTCACCAGCACGCGCAGCGCTATTTCAGCATCGCCCTGGACGTGTTGCGGCGGCTGGGACGGCGCGGCCTGTTCCTCACGTCCCATGCGGCGCAGGTGCCGCAGCACTTGCCCCCCAGCGTCATGTGGCAGGCGTACGTGCCGTTCGCGGCGCTGTTGCCGCGCGTGGCGGCCGTGGTGCACCACGGCGGCATCGGCACCAGCGCGGACGCTTTCCGCGCGGGCATCCCGCAACTGATCGTGCCGTTCGCGTACGACCAGTTCGACAATGGCTGGCGCGCCAAACGGCTCGGTGTGGGGGAAGTCTTGCTGGCCAGGCGCTTGTCTGCCGGGCGCATGCAGCGGCAGCTGGCGCGCCTGCTGGCCGCGCCCGAAGTCAGGCTGGCGTGCGGCGAGGTGGCCCGCCGGATGGGTCAGGGGCTTGAATCAGCGCGCCTGCTGGATCACGTCGAAGCGGCCCTGGCCGCTTAGTCTGCCTGGGGACGCCAGGTGTCGTCGAGGGCGATGACCCGGTCGTTTGCGCCGGGCACGCAGCCGTCGGCGATCGGTTCCCAGCCCCGGTGCACCACCACCTGCTTGCCGTCGTGGCAGATTTCCACGCGTTCGCTGGCGGGCAGGCGCTGGCGCGCGAATGCTTCCAGGCTGGCCGGCAGGCTCACCGCCAGCTGCATCGAGCGAATTGCCTCAGGCGGGTGGTCATCCATATGCACGAGGGGCACGAAGATGGAGCCGAGCATCAGCCAGCGCGCACCCACGTCGACGGGGGCGGGCGCATATTGGGCGGCGCGCAGCCAGTCCTGGGCGCGGACGCGCAAGTCGCCGCCTGCCGCCAGTTCGCCCCAGGCCGAGGCCAGCATTTCCACCACCCACTGATTGCAATTCTGGTATGTCAAATTGAAAGCATACGCGTTGGCGCTGTAGCGGCCCGCCAGCAACTGCTGCACGCGCACGGGGTCGAGCAGGGCGCGGCGCAGGGGCGGCACGGTTTCGGCCGGCAATTTCACGAGCGAGATGTAGCCGAGCGCCGGGTTTTCCGTGCCCATGGCGAAACCGGCCGTGCCCTGGTCGAAGATGCGCGGGCGGCCTTCGTCGCAGGCGTAGTACAGCTGGCGCGCGGACCAGCCGCTGTCATTGTCGTGGCGCCAGGCCAGCGCGGCGTGCGAATAGCGGATGCCGAAGCGGGCCAGGTCCAGGCCGGAGCGGCTGATCAGGGCCACGCTGCCTTCGCTGGCGGCCAGTTCTTCGCGCACGACGGCGGCAAAGCGCAAGAGCCGGTCCTGTTCCGTGGCCGTGAGTTCCTGGGCGCGGTCGCAAAAGCGCGAGGAGGACATGGAGGTGCCCGCCTGGGCGGCGCCAGCCAGGACGAGTGCGGCGCAGCCGGCCAGCAGCGGCGCCAGTTTGCGCAAGATCAAAGGCTGACGGGACGCGTGGCCATTTCGCCGTACCAGTCGTCGGCCAGCACGAGGAAGAAGGCGGCGCGCGTGTCGTTGCGCGAGAATTCGATGCCGTAGGCGCGGTTTTGCGCATGCACCACGTCGCCCTGCGCCAGCTGCTGCTTGTCGAGCGCCGCTTGCGGCAAGTCCAGCACCAGCGGCGTGGCCGTGGCGTCGGCCTGCATCGTCAAGCGCGTCATACCGGCGCGGCCCGGCACGGCGGCCACGTCGATGATGCGGTAGGGACCATTGGCCACCTTGTTGTCGCGCGAAGAGCTGTTGCTCGAACCGTTGAGCGAATCGGAAATGCTGCCGCTCGACTGGGAACCGGCGCTGGAGGCCGAGGAAACGAAGCTGTCGGCGTTGGCGTTGCACGCCATGGTCAGAGCTGCGGCCAGGCCGAGCATGCGTAAGGAGGTAGTCAAGGCAGTTTTCCAGTGAGCATCAATGAAAGCGGACCGGGTCCATCCCGGCTCGCGCCATCATAGCAGATCGGCCATCAGCTGAGCAGTACCTCGATCAGGCCCTTCGCTTCGGCCGACGGCTGCGTGCGCAGCGCCTGCAGCACGGGATCGTGTTCCAGATAGGCTTGCAGAGCCTCGCTGACGGTGACGCTGGCCTGCGGCAGCGGCGAAGGGACGGGAGAGAGCGCCTTGGCCAGCAGCAGGGTGTCGCGCAAGCCCTCGGGCGGCAGCATGATGGTCGAGCCGGGCAAGGCGTTGACGGCGTCGGCCACCGGCAGCGGCACGCCCAGCTGGCGCATCAGCGCGCGGCCGATCACTTCCAGCGTGGATGCCATCTGCGTTTCCAGCTGGTCGTACAGGCCCGGAGTCTTGTCGGCCTGGGCCAGCAAATAAAAGCCGGCCACTTCATGCACGATGCCGGCGAACAGCGCCGTATCGGCGTCCGTCTGCGTGACGGTGGCGGCCAGCCCGTGCGCCAGCGCCGCCACGTGCACGGTGTGCGCCCACAGCTGGGTGGCGCGGGCGCGCAAGGCTTCGTCGCGGATGCCCGCGTTCAGCTGGCGGATGACGGCCGCCGTCGCCAGCGCATACAGGTTGCGGTGGCCCAGCCGCTCGACGGCGGCGCGCACGCTGGTGATGGCGGGCGCCTGGCCGGGCGAGAACAGGGCCGAATTGGCCAGCGCCACGGCGCGCGCCGACAAGGTCGGTTCACACAGCAGCAAGCGGCTGATGTCGGCCGAGTGGCAATCCGGGTTGGCCAGTTCCTTTTGCAGGAGCAGGGCCGTATTGATGCTGGTGGGAAAAGCCAGGGTTTCCGTTTCGGCGCTGGCCAAAAGTTGCGCCAGGCTGCTGAGCGTGTTGACGTGCATGGATAGGGGAGCGGGAAGTAGCAATGTCCCCATCTTATCAGGCAATCCAGGCCGCATGGCGCCCGGCTGCCTTTCCTGTCAGGCACGGCTGGCTGGCGGCGCCATTCATAAGCTGTACTTATAGACTTTAGTGGATTTGCCTGTCTATTCACGGTGGGCGAGGGCGGGTACGCTTGATCTGCCACAAGCGTGCCTCGTACGCGGCTTGTTCCATATCAATGTTTACAAGGAAAATACAGATGCGTGATGAAGTCCCCCAGCCGCAGCGGCGCACATTCCTGAACACCTCGCTGGCCATGGTGGCCGGCGGCGCCGGCATGGCCCTGGCAGACGCGGCCCAGGCGCAAGCGCCGGCGTCCGCGCCCACCCGGCCCATGGTCGTGGGCCATTCCCGGCGCAACGGCGTCGCTATCGAACGCGTCACGTTCCCCAACACCAGCGCGCAGACGGTCATCGCGGCCAACCTGTTCACGCCAGCCCGCTTCGATGCGGCAAAAAAATACCCCGCCATCGTCATCGGCCACCCGTTCGGCGGCGTGAAGGAACAGACGGCCGGCCTGCACGCGCAAAAGCTGGCGGAACTGGGCTATGTGACCCTGGCGTTCGACGCTTCGCATTACGGCGACAGCAGCGGCTTGCCCCGCTACACGGAAGTGCCGGGCACGCGCGTGGGCGACTACAGCGCCTGCGTGGATTTCTTCAGCAATCATCCGGCCGTGGACCCGGCGCGCATCGGCGTGCTGGGCATTTGCGGTGGCGGCGGCTATGCCGTCAGCGCGGCGCAGGTCGACCACCGCATCAAGGCCATCGCCACCGTCAGCATGTACGACATGGGCCGCGCGCGCCGCCAGGGGCTGGGCGACACGCTCACCTACGAGCAGCGCATGAAGACCTTGGACGAGGTCGGCGAACAGCGCACGCGCGAGGCGCGCGGCGAGCCGCGGCGCGACATCCGCGCGTTGCCCGAGTCGGCCGGGCCGGACGCGCCGGAAATCGTGCGCGAATTCCTCGACTACTACGCCACGCCCCGGGGCCAGCACCCGCACTCGACCAGCCTGTACGCCTTGACGAGCCTGGCGCCGATGATGAATTTCTTCCCGTTCGCGCAGATCGAGGCGATCGCACCGCGCCCGTTGCTGATGATCGTCGGCGAGCGCGCCGTGTCGGCCTACTTCAGCGAGGATGCGTACGCCAGGGCGGCGCAGCCGAAGGAGCTGTTCGTCGTGCCCGGCGCCTCGCATGTGGACCTGTACGACCGGCCGCCTTACATCGCGCAGTCGCTGGCCAGGCTGGACGCGTTCTTTCGTCAGCACCTGGGGGCGTGATGGGCGTTTTCTCGAACAGCATGAAAATAGGCTTCCTGGCGGCCTGCCTGGCGCTGCCCGTCTTTGCGTCAGCGCAAACGCTGGATGCGCAGAGCAAGCCGCCCTCGCGCGCGCAGCAATTGATGGGGGACCTTGCGCCGAAGATGGCCGACCTCACGGACAAGGTGCTGTACGGCGACATCTGGGAGCGTCCCCAGCTGTCCAAACGCGACCGCAGCCTGGTGACCGTCAGCGCGCTGGTGGCCATGCACCGTCCCGAGCAGCTGAAATCGCACCTGTTGCTGGCGCGCCAGAACGGCTTGACGGAGGACGAGCTGGTCGAGGCGATCACCCACCTGGCCTTCTATGTGGGCTGGCCGAATGCCGTCTCGGCGCTGGCCGTGGCGAAAGAAGTCTTCCGCAAATAACGACCGCCGCCCCGCGCGGCAAGAAAGGATATCCATATGCACCGATACGCCGCGGCACTCCTGCCGCTTTGCCTGCCCGCCGGGGTCGCGTCTGCCGCGCCGGCTGCCGCGCCAGCGGCCGTCACCGTCACGCGCGCCGCCGCCATGCCGGCCAGCATGGGCGACGCCGCCTACTTCACGGGCAAGGTTGCAGTCGACGCCAGGTTCCAGCGCCTGGCGCCGGCCCGCGTGGGCGGCGCCATCGTCACCTTCGCGCCCGGCGCCCGCACGGCATGGCATACGCACCCGCTGGGCCAGACCCTGATCGTCACGCAAGGCCAGGGCTGGGTGCAGCACTGGCAGGGCCCGCTGCAGGCGCTGGCCGTGGGCGACGTGGCGTGGATACCGCCCGGCGTCAAGCACTGGCATGGTGCGACGGCCACGTCCGCCATGCAGCACGTCGCGATTGCCGAGGCGCAAGATGGCACGGCCGTCAGCTGGCTGGAACAGGTGGCGGACGACAGCTATCCCCGCCAAGGCGCTCAATGACGATGCCGCGCCGGGCGTTCAGGCAGATTACGGCAGCAGCAGCGCATGCTGGCTGGCCGTATGGAAATCGCGCCACACGCGGTTGATGGCGCTGTCTTCGCGGGCCGCGTACAGGCCGCAATACGGATACACATCACCGACGGCCGCGCGGCATGCGGCGACCAGGTCCAGCGAACGGTCCTGCACGGCTTGCATGGCGTCCGCGCCGAGCGCCGCACCGCCCGCCACCTGCGCCCAGCTGTCGTCCAGCACGGCATAGAAGCGGGTGCGGGCGGCCGCGAACGCTTGTTTCCTGGCTTGCAGCATGGCGGCCACTTCCGGCACGTCCAGCAGCGGCAAGCCGGCGCGCGCATGGCGGCGGTGGCGTATGCCTTCTTCGGCCAGTTGCATGAAATGGCTGGCCATGCCGGCCACGTTGGCGGCCAGGGTCACGTAGGCCAGCGAATAGAACGGATAGCGGTACAGGGGGCCGCCGGCCGTCGCGGCCGAAGGATCGATGGTGAAACCGTGCTCCTTGGCAACCCATTGACCGTCGATGCGGTAGCTGTGCGAGGCGCTGGCGCGCATGCCAATGCTGTTCCACGAGGGCACCAGCTGCACCAGGGCGGCGGGGACGAGGAAGGCGCGGATGCGCGGCTTGCCATCCGCATCGAGCAGGGGCTGGCCATCGCGCCGCAGCCGGGCGTTCAGCGTGAAATGGGTCGCCATCGGCGCGCCGCTGGCGTAGTCCCAGCTGCCCGTGATGCGGTAGCCGTCGCCTTCCTCTTCCGCATCACCGGTGGCCGCGCCGCTGCCGCCCAGGCAGACGCGGGGCGTGCCGATGATGGTCCGCGCCATGTCGGGCGCCAGGAAGCCCGCAAACCATCCCGCGCCCGCGCACAGGGTCAGCACCCAGCCCATGCTGCCGTCGACGGCGGCCACGGCTTCTTCCAGGCGCACCACCTGCGGCAAGGGCAGCTCGGCGCCGCCCGCGCCGCGCGGCGCCAGCATCGTCAGCCAGCCGCGCCGGTGCAGCAGGGCTTGCTGGGCCGGATGCAGGAAGCGGGCGGCGTCGGCGGCCGGCGCATGACGCGCGATGCGGCGCGCGTCGCGCCCGGAAAGGGTAGCAGGGGTAGCGAGGGCAGCGTGCGGCATGGGCAGAATCCGGCAATGGCGAAGGCGGGCATTTTCGCACGGCGCGGGGGGCCAGCGATAGCCGGCGCCTGTTGCGGCGCCAGTCCCGCGCCTGTAAGCTGCAGGAAAAGGGGAAAAACATGTGCAGATTCGTCCATGCGGGAAGCGCGGCGGCATTGCTGCTGTGCCTGGCGGCTTGCGCCAGCGTGCCGCCACCGCCGCCCGTGGTCATGCTGGGCAAGGAAGACATCACCGTGGCGGGCCGGCGCGTCCACACGGTGGACGAGATGCTGGCCGTCCTGTCCGAGGAGCACATTGCCAGCGTTGCCTTGCGCACGCAGCCGGACGTGCCGTATGAGCGCGTCGGTGCCGTGATCTATTCCATCTTCCGCGCCGGCAGGAAAGTGTCGGAAGTGGGCGCCGCAGCGCCGTAAGCCTGCATGCCGCCGTTTTGCCGCATCATGGCGCGGACCGGCGCCACCCACCAGGAGCCTCCATGAGCGCATCGGCTGCGACGCAAATGAACCGCTGGCAAGATGCCAGCGCTGGCCTGTCGATCGCCGGCCTGCTGCTGCCGGAAGCGGTGGCGTATGCCAGCATCGGCAACCTGGCGCCGCAGGCGGGCATCCTGGCCCTGTTTGCGGGCTTGCTGTGCTACGGCGTGCTGGGCACGAGCCGCTTTGCCATCGTCTCGGCCACGTCGTCCTCGGCCGCCGTGCTGGCCGCCGCCATGGCATCCATGCCGGGCGGCACGGCGGGGCACCGGCTGATGCTGATGGCGGGACTGGTGATATTGACGGGGGCATTTTTCCTGCTGGCCTGGCTGGCCAGGCTGGGCAGCATCACGGAATTCATCGCCAAGCCCGTGCTGCGGGGCTTTTCCTTCGGCCTGGCCATCGTGATCATCGTGAAACAGTTGCCCGGCGTGCTGGGCGTGCAGCCGGCGCACGGCGATGTGCCGCATCTGCTGGCGGGCTTGCTGGCAGGTGCAGGACAGTGGAACGGCAGCGGCGCCGGCCTGTGCGCGGCGGCGCTGCTGTCGCTGTTCCTGCTGCGGCGGCTGCAGCGTTGGCCTGCCGGCCTGATCGTCATCGGGCTGGGCATCGCCGCCGGGCAATGGCTGGACTTGCCGCGCCATGGCGTGGCTCTGGTGGGCGCCATCGATGTGCGCCTGGCCATGCCTGTCCTGCCGCGCCTGACGCAGGAGGAATGGACGCGCCTGGCCGAGCTGGCGTTTGCGCTGGCGCTGATCCTGTATGCGGAATCGTATGGCGCCATCCGCAGTTTTGCCTTGAAGCATGGCGACGCCGTGGCGCCCGAGCGCGACTTGCTGGCGCTGGGCGCGGCGAACGTGGTGGCGGGCCTGTTCCAGGCCATGCCGGTGGGCGCCGGCTATTCGGCCACTTCCGCCAACGAGGCGGCCGGCGCCACCTCGCGCCTGGCGGGGCTGGTGGCTGCCGCCGTCGTGGGCGTCATCGTGCTGACCCTGCTGCCGCTGGTGGCCCTGATTCCCGTGCCCGTGCTGGCTGCCGTGGTCATCCATGCCGTCAGCCATACGCTGAACCCTGTTTCCTTGCGGCCTTATTTCACCTGGCGCCGCGACCGCCTGTTGGTGCTGGCGGCCATTGCCGGCGTGCTGCTGTTCGGCGTGCTCGACGGCTTGCTGGCAGCCATCGCCATGAGCCTGCTGCTGATGCTGCGCCGCCTGTCGCGGCCGGGCCTGTCCGTGCTGGGCCGGCTGGGCGACAGCCACGACTACGTGAAACTGGCGTTGTACCCGGCGGCCCGCGCGCAGCCCGACACGTTGATCCTGCGCCTCGATGAACCCTTGTTCTTCGTCAATGCCGAGCGCAGCCTGCACCTGGCACGCACCCTGCTGGAGGAGCGGGCCGGTCCGCTGCGCAAGGTGATCCTCAGCCTGGAAGAGTCGCCCGACCTCGATGGCAGCAGCGTCGAAGCCTTGCGCGACTTTGCCGCGTTTGCGCGTCAGCGGGGGCTGGCCCTGGCGCTGGCGCGGCTGAAGGAGCCGGCGTGCGCCGTGCTGCAACTGGCGCTGCGCGACATGCTGGCCGCCGAGGCGGCGCCGGCGCTGCTGCTCAGTGAATTGAGCGTGGCCGAGGCCGTGCGCCTGCTGGGCTGCGCCACGCCTGAAAAGTAGCGGCGACTATGCTACGCTGGCGGCCAGGCCATGCATCTGGGAGACGGTATGACAAGCGCGAAACCGCAACTGGTCAAGGGACGGCTGAACAAGCTGCTGCCCACGCAAATCACGGTGGGCATGGCCGAGGTGGCGCTCAAGCGCGCGCATTGGGCCAGCCTGGGCCGGAAGGCGCGGGCGGCGGCGCTGGCCGACCACTGGTTTCCCAGCATCATCGGTCCGGAAGGGCGCCATTACATCGTAGACCACCACCATTTCGGCCTGGCGCTGCACCAGGAAGGCGTGAAAAGCGTCAGTTTGATGATACTCAAGGATTTGTCCTGGCTGGAGCCGCTGCACTTCTGGCATGTGATGGACCACCACCAGTGGGTGCACCCGTACGACAGCGAAGGCTTGCGCCGCGATTTTTCCGCCATCCCCCGGCACCTGAGCGGCTTGCACGACGATCCCTACCGCAGCCTGGCCGGCGAATTGCGCAGCGCGGGCGGCTACGCCAAGGACGTGACGCCGTTCAGCGAATTCCTGTGGGCCGATTTCTTGCGCAGCCGCATCGCGCCCGCCAGCCTGCAGAAAAATTTCCCCAAGGCGCTGGCGCAGGCCATGAAGCTGGCGCGCAGCCAGCAGGCGCGCTATTTGCCGGGCTGGAGCGGCATCGTGCCGCCCGCCTGACCCCGCCTGTCGCTACAGCAGGAAGGCGCTGCCGGCCGCCAGTATGCCGGCCGCCGCCGCACCCACGGAGCCCCACAGCAGCCAGCGCCGCCGCGTCAGCACGGTGATGGCGGCCAGCGCCACGGCGATCTGGATGAAGGTCAGGGCCATGGCCAGCCGTTCGTGCGGGCGCAGCTTGGCTTCCGACGCCTCGCCCAGCTTTCTCGACTGCTCTTCCAGCTGGCGCGCCTGCGCCTGCACCAGGGGCTTTTCCCGTTCCTGCCGCGCCTGTTCCGCCAGGAAGCGGGCCCGCACCTCGGGTACGCTGGCCAGCGCGGCCGTCGCTTCGGCGATATGTCCCTTCGTCGACTTCGCCTGGTACAAGGCCCACTGGTCGCTCGCCTGCGCCTGTTTCAGGATGCTCTCGTTCTTCAGAAACATGGCCTCGTTCTGTGCATTGCCGCTCTGGTAGCTGATCAGGGCGCCGATGGTGGCGAGGATGGCCGTCATCAGGGCGATTTTCTGCGTCAGGCCATCGCGCTCCCTCTCCGTCGCCTCTTCCACGGCGTGCTCATGGGGGCTGGGTACTTCGTATTCTTCTTCCATGGCGGACCTTTCGCGGGGGCAGGAGGAGGGATCATGTGTCGACATGGCGATACTACCGCATCCGCCGTGTAAGCTGGCGGGCGCCGCGACATGGTGCGAACGGGCATAAGCGGGTACAGTAAGGCGTTCTCCCCTTGAAAGCGCACAGCCCATGAGCACGTCCCGTCTGCCCGACCCGCACTTCGCCGAAAAAGTCCGCGCCAGTTTCGATCTGCAAAACGCCATGACCCTGATCCAGGCCAGCCTGCCCGTGGTGGCGCATGGCAGCACGGAAATCCACGTGCCGCACTGGCGCGGCATCGAGCAGCAGCACGGTTTCGTGCACGGCGGCGTGGTGGGCATGATCGCGGACTCGGCCGCCGGCTACGCGGCCATGACCATGGTGGCCGACGGCGCGTCCGTGCTGACGGTGGAATACAAGATGAACCTGCTGGCGCCCGCCGATGGCGAGAAATTGATTGCGCGCGGCAAGGTGGTGCGCCCGGGGCGCACCCTGATCGTCACGCAAGCCGAAGTGTTCGCCGTGCGCGATGGCAAGGAAACCCTGTGCGCGCTGATGCAGCAAACCATCATGGTGATGCACGGCAAGTCGGAAAAGACGTGAGCCGTGCACCGGGCGATGGCGCTCAAGCCGCCTTGGCCAGTCCTTCCGCTTCCAAAGCCGCCTTGACGCTGTCGCGCCGTGCCACTCTGGCCAGGAAGGCTTGCACATGCGCCAGCGCGGACAAGTCCACGCCCACGCCTGGCGCCCAGCCCGTGATGACGAACAAATAGGCGTCGGCGACCGTGAACGTGTCGCCCGTCAGGTAGGCCTGGCCTTCCAGGCGGCTGTCCACCCATTTGTATTTCTTGGCCAGTTGCTGGACGAACAAGGCCTTGGCGGCCGCGTCGATGCGCGGATCGAACAGGGGGCTGAACGATTTATGCAGCTCGGACGTGATGTAGTTCTGCCATTCCAGCACCTTGTAGCGGGCAAAACTGCCCACGGACGGCAGCAAGTCCTGCCGGCCAGCCTGTTCGGCGATGTACTGGGCGATGACGGGGCCTTCGCTCAAGGTCGTTCCATCGGCGAGCGCCAGCAGCGGCACCTGGCCTTTCGGGTTGAGTTCGTAGTAATTGCCGCCTTCCTGCGTCCGGTGCTGGCCCAGGTCGACCTTGACCAGGGTAAACGGAGTGCCCGTTTCGCGCAGGATGATGTGCGGCGCCTGCGAGCAGGCGCCCGGCGAATAAAAGAGTTTCATGGCGATCCTTGAACAGGTGGGAAAGTAGCCACTATAGCCCTGCGCCGCCGCACGGTAAACGCATGTTCGTTTGGCGACTGTCCACGCCCGGTGGACGATTGCGCTGGCTCAAACGCGGGGATAGCGCAAGGTGTCGAGCAGCAAGGTAAACGCGGGAGAAGGGTGGCGCCGGCTCGGGTAATACAGCTTGTAGCCCGCGTACGCGGGGCACCAGTCGTCCAGCACGCGCATCAGGCGGCCATCGGCCACGTAGGGCAGGACCACGTCTTCCGCCATGCAGGCCAGGCCCAGGCCATCGAGCGCCGAATGCAGGCGCATGGCCATGTTGTTGTAGATCATCTGACCTTCCACGCGTACCTTCAGTTCCTGCCCATCCTTGGCAAATTCCCAGGCAAACAGGCCACCCAGGGTGGGCAGGCGCATGTTGATGCAGTTGTGCGCCATCAAGTCCTGCGGCGTGACGGGCGGCGGATTCCGGCTGAAATACGCTGGCGAGGCAACGATGGCCATGCGGAAATCGGGACCGATGGGCATGGCGATCATGTCCTTGGCCACTTGCTCGCCCAGGCGCACGCCCGCGTCGCAGCGCGCGGCCACGATGTCGGTCATGCCATTGTCGACGATGACTTCGATGTGGATGTCCGGGTAGTGGGGCAGCAGGCGGGCGATGGCCGGCTGCAGCACCGTCAGTGCCGAATGCTCGCCCGCGCTGATGCGGATGTTGCCGGCCGGCTTGTCGCGTCGTGCGCTGAGCAGGGCCAGTTCCGCCTCGATCTCGTCGAAGCGGGGCGCCACCGTGCGCAGCAGCTGTTCGCCCGCCTCCGTGGGCGAGACGCTGCGCGTGGTGCGCACCAGCAGGCGCAAGTCGAGCCGTTCCTCCAGCGCGCGCACGGTCTGGCTCAGCGCCGACTGCGACACGCCCAGCTTGGCCGCCGCCCGGGTGAAACTGCCTTCGCGGGCCACAGCCACGAAGGCGAGTATGTCGTTGAAGTTGGTTTGTGCCATGGCGGATGTCTTTCCAATTCATTAGTTGCGCTAATAAGTTCATGCAGACTTTAGCATCTATTCATGGTAATGCATACGGCTTACAGTGATGGCATGAACAATCCGCCAGTTGCTACTCCCTCTGCCGCGCCGCACAAGGCGGCCATTCTCGCCATCATTCTTGTCAGTTACGTGATGATCGTGCTCGACACGTCCATCGTGCTGACGGGCTTGCCGAACATCCACCAGGAACTGGGCTTTACGGATACGGGCCTGGCCTGGGTGCAAAGCGCGTATACGCTGACGTTTGGCGGCTTGCTGCTGGCCGCGCGCGCCGGCGACGTGCTTGGCCGGCGCCGCCTGCTGCAACTGGGCCTGGCGCTGTTCACGCTGGCGTCGCTGGCCATCGGCCTGGCGCGCTCGCCGGCCATGCTGATCGCCGCGCGCGCCATCCAGGGCGTGGGCGCGGCCATTTTGGCGCCATCCACCCTGGCCTTGCTGCAAACCACGTTTTTGGAGGGACGCGAACGCACGCGGGCCATCGCCCTGTACAGCGCGGTGGCAGGCATCGCCGCCAGCGTGAGCCTGGTGCTGGGCGGCGTGCTGGCCGAGTGGCTGTCGTGGCGCGTGGGCTTCTTCATCAACCTGCCCATCGGCGCCGCCATGCTGCTGGCCGCGCGCCGCTATATCGCCGACAGTGAAACCATCCAGGGCCGCTTCGACGTGGCCGGCGCGGCCAGTTCCACCCTCGGCATGTCGGCCCTCGTGTATGGCTTGATCCGCTCGGCCGGCGCCGGCTGGGGCGATTCCTTGACGCAAGGTGCGCTGGCGGCGGGCGTGCTGCTGCTGGCCGCTTTCATTGGTATCGAACGGCGCGCCGCGCAGCCCATCCTGCCGCTGCGCCTGTTCGCCGATGCGCAGCGCAATGCGGCGTACGGGGCCAGGGTGCTGTTCCTGGGCGCCATGATCGGTTTCTTCTTTTTCACCACGCAATTTCTGCAAGTGGTGCTGCGCTATCCGCCATCGCTGACGGGCCTGGCTTTCCTGCCCATGACCCTGGTCAACTTCGGCATGGCCCTGTGCGTGCCGCGTTTGACGCGCCGCCTGGGCAATGCGCGCCTGCTGGCCATGGGATTGGCGACAACCCTGCTGGGCATGGCATGGCTGAGCCGTATCGATGCGGGCACGGCGTACTGGCTGGGCGTGGCTTTGCCCATGGTGCTGATCGGCGCGGGGCAGGGCATGGCCTTGAGTCCGCTGACGGCGGCTGGCGTGGCGGGCGTGCCCGCGCAGGATGCGGGCGCCGCCGCGGGCATCGTCAACGTGGCGCACCAGCTGGGCAATTCGCTGGGGCTGGCGGCGCTGGTGGCGATCTCGTCCTTTGGCGCACACCAGCGCGTCGGCGCGGCGCTGCTGGCGCACCGCGTGACGGTGGCCCTGGGCGGTGCGAGCGCCATGCTGGCGCTGGCCTTGCTGCTGGTGCTGTCAAGCCGCCGCGGCGGCTGACCATTCGCGCAGCAACTGTCCGAACGCTTCGGCCGCCGCCGTGCTGCCGGCGGCGCGCCACAGCAGCTGGAAGCGGGCGGCGGGCAAGGCGGGCAAGCCATGCTGGCCATCGATGACCACCATGCCGGGCTCCAGGTCGCCTTGCGGCAAGGCCGTGACGGCCAGGCCCGCCAGCACGGCGGCGCGCAAGCCCTGCTGGCTGGGCGAGGTGAACGCCACGCGCCAGTCGAGGCCGGCGCCCTCGAGGGCGTCGACGCCCACTTGCCGGTGCATGCAGGGCGCCGGTGAAAACGCCAGCGGCAGGGGCAGCGCGCCGTCGTGCCGGAAATCCTGCGCCGCGGCCCAGACGAAGCGCGTGCGGCGCAGCACGGCCGCTTCATCTTGCCCGTCCGCCATGGTCATGACGACGGCCAGGTCCAGCGCATCGGCGGCGACCAGTTTTTGCAAGTCAAGATACGTGCCGACCGTCACATCCAGGCGCACGGCGGGAAACAGGTGGGCGAACCGCGCCAGCAGGGCCGGCAGGCGTGCGCCCATGAAATTTTCCGGCACGCCAAAGCGCACGGCGCCGGCAAGCGAGGAACGCTGGAAGCGGCGCGACAGCGCTTCCTGGGCCGCCAGCACCTGCCGCGCGTGGCGCAGGAAATCCTCGCCATCTTCCGTCAGGCGCAGGCTGCGCGTCGTGCGCACCAGCAGCGCCGTGCCCGCTTGCTCTTCCAGGCGGCGGATCTGGTGGCTGATGGCGGACTGGCTCAGGTGCAGCCGTTCGGCGGCGCGCGTAAAGCCGCCCGTGTCCTGTACGGCCACAAAGGCGCGCAGCAGGGCGGTATCGAAGTCCATGGGGTTCCCGTGATTCATGACGAAAATGAATGAATTGTACAAAATTTTATCATTTCCCTCATGAGTTTAGGCTTTCTAGAATGGCGGCTCGCAGTGCGCCGCCTCTACGCGCCCCTCCATGACTACCGACATCAAGGCTTCGATGCTACCGACTACTTCGCAACAAAACGCACTGACCCTGGCCGCCGTCTGCCTGGCCTCGCTCATGTTTGGCCTGGAAATTTCCAGCGTGCCCGTCATTCTGCCCACGCTGGAAACCGTGCTGCATGGCGACTTCAAGGACTTGCAGTGGATCATGAATGCCTACACCCTGGCGTGCACCACCGTGCTGATGGCCACGGGCACCCTGGCCGACCGCTATGGCCGCAAGCGCTTGCTGTTCGCCAGCCTGGCGCTGTTTGGCGTCAGTTCGCTGGCCTGCGGCTGGGCCGGCAGCACGGGCGTGCTGATCGCGGCGCGCGCGCTGCAGGGCATGGCTGGCGGCGCCATGCTGATTTGCCAGGTAGCCGTGCTGTCGCAGCAGTTCCCGGCCGGCGCCGCGCGCGGCAGGGCGTTCGGCGCCTGGGGCATCGTGTTTGGTCTGGGCCTGGGCTTCGGCCCCATCATTGGCGCGGCCATCGTCGCGCTGTCGAATTGGCAGTGGGTATTCCTCGTGCACGGGCCGCTGGCGCTGGCGGCCCTGCTGCTGGTGGCGCTGGGCGTGAGCGAATCGCGCGACCCGCAGCGGCGCAAACTGGACGTGGCGGGCATCGTCATGCTGTCGCTGGCCGTGTTCAGCCTGGCGTGGTGCCTCACGCAGGGGCCGGCGCTGGGTTTCGATGATCCCCTTGCGCTGGCCAGCCTGGCCGTGGCGCTGGCCGGTTTTGCCGCGTTTGCCGTCATCGAACGGCGTCAGGCGGAACCGATGATCGACTTTTCCGTATTTCGCATCCGCCGCTTCTCGGGCGCGCTGCTCGGTTCGGCGGGCATGAACTGCAGTTTCTGGCCGCTCATGATCTATCTGCCCCTGTACGTGCAGCATGGCCTCGGCTACAGCAGCCTGGACACGGGCCTGACCTTGCTGGCCTACACCTTGCCCACCTTGCTCGTGCCGCCGCTGGCCGAGCGGCTGGCGCTGCGCTACCGGGCCGATGCCGTGATTCCCGCCGGCTTGCTGGCCATCGGCACGGGCTTGCTGCTGATGTGCTGGGGCAGCCGCGCGGATGCCGCCAGCTGGCTGACGATTTTGCCCGGCTGCCTGCTGGCGGGCGCGGGCCTGGG
The DNA here is from genome assembly GCF_030587315.1 of Janthinobacterium sp. SUN211. Classification (NCBI taxonomy): domain Bacteria; kingdom Pseudomonadati; phylum Pseudomonadota; class Betaproteobacteria; order Burkholderiales; family Oxalobacteraceae; genus Janthinobacterium; species Janthinobacterium sp. SUN211. Next base: position 246,907 of record NZ_JAPWIC010000001.1, read on the forward strand.
GCTGACCAACACGCCCGTCACCAACACGACGACGGCTGCCGTGCCCGGCGAGCGGGCGGGCATGGCGTCCAGCATCGACATCAGCGCGCGCATGGTCAGCCTGTCCATCAATATCGCGCTGATGGGTTTTATCCTCGTTGCAGCCATCCAGTCCGCCTTGCGCCGGCATGTGCCTGCCGGGATTGACGGGGCGGCATTGCGGGCGTTGGCGGAGGGAGTGTCGGCAGGCAAGGGCGGTGCGCTGCCGGCCGGCGTGGCGAAGCTTGCGCTGGCACAAGGTTTTGGCGCCGTGATGCTGTACGGCGGCGTTGCCGCCTGCCTGTTCGCCGTGGCCAGCTGGCTCGTGTTTGGCGTCGGACGTGCGGGTGCGCCAAGGCTTGGGAGGCTATAATCTGGGCACGTTGACAAGTGTTGCTCAACGTCATTACGAGGCCGTCCATGCATAAACTGATTTCCGAACTCACCCGCCTGTACCTGTTCGATGAACAGCAGCACTATGTCGATGGCGAGGGCGGCGCGCAGCCGCTGACGCCGGCCGTGCTGGCGCGCCATCTGTCGGGCGAGCAGACGGTAGCGGTGCGACTCGTGACCGGGAGCGGCCTGACGCGCGCGCTGGTGCTGGAGTTTGGCGGCAAGGGCGGCGGCGAGGCGCACTGGAGCGCGCTGTGTACGATCGCCAATGCCGTGCAACACGAGCTGGACTTGCCGGCGCCCGCCGTCAGCATCTCGGGCACGGCGTTCCAGCTGTGGTTATCCTTGGCCACGCCCGTGCCCGTCGCCCAGGCGCGCCAGTTCGTGCAACTGCTGCGTTCGACCTTTTTGCCTGCCTCGACCGACATTCTTGCCGCCGCGCCGCCCGCCGACGTGGAACAGGTGGCGCTGCCGCCAAGCCTGCAGCCGTCGGGCAAGTGGGCCGCCTTCATCCACCCCAGCATGGGCGCCGCCTTCGTCGACGAGCCGGGCCTGGACATGCCGCCGCCGCCCGCTGCCCAGCTGGGCTTCCTGGAAAGCTTGCGCAGCATCAATCCGGCCCAGTTCGCGCAGGCGCTGGCGAAATTGCAGGGACATGCGGGCCTTTCGGAGTCTTCGCCAGCGCCTGTTCCCGTGGCCACATCGCCTGTTGTATCTTCCGTCAGCGCGTCCGGCTTGCTGTTGCAGGACGCCACCCTGGAAGACATCGTGCGCTGGCTGCATGCGCGCAACATCGAACCGACGTTCCGGCACCGGCTGCCGTAGCCACGGCATGGCTGGCTTGAGGTGAACAAGCAATATATATCGACATTCAGAACAATTGAAATTTCGGATGAAAGGCAGTATTCAATGGATTTCCATGTAGTCGCAAATTCCTATAATTGCTACGGCGGTCACACAACGTTGTCTCCGATCGGGGATTTTCTTCTCGCGGGCAGCGGCAGTTTTGGCGACGCGATTCAGGAAATTGCGGTCACGCTTCACTTCAGGGACTCTGGTCCGGCAAAGAAGACGCTGGAATCTCTGTTGGAGACGCACAACAATTTCCGCTCGACGCTGCCCAAGGTCACTTATCGAAGAGCAAAGGGCAAGGTCGAGATCGCCATCGCCAGCGAATTGATGGAAGGCCGGGACTGGACGCATTCTTCAACATTGTCCTTGCCACTTTTTAAAGCAGGTGTTGATGAAGTCATCCATGCATTAGGGCTATTGAGCAAGCGATTGAAGCGCACTGATGATTTTAGCCTGGAGAAATTTCTGAACCACTGTGAAGCTGCCAGGAAACGCGTCCCGGATTCCGAGGAAGCTCTGCAACTCCTGGCATCCGGCTTGAAGGCAGCGGCACAAGCCAAGCGTGATGGAATGTCGGCCTGGGAGCAGTTGGGAATCGACTGGGAAGACTTTCATCCCAAGGCACGCGAGATGCTGGATGATCCATTTTTTTGGAATTGCGCGGATGATTTCTCGCCGAACGGCAATGATACTGGAGCTGATCTTCTGGAGAGCTATCGCGATTGGCACAAGACGCACAAGGATGTCACGCCAATTCGATTCCTCGAGAAACTGGCAAAGCAGTGGGGATACGCCGACATACACGCCATGGACGATGATGTGCGCTGCGAAGCGTCGATTGCTCTTGCATTTGCGGATATCAAGTTAAGAGCGGCATGCAACCAACAGGTGCGACAACTGGCATTGGACGCTATCGGGCAGCAAAGAGCCCAGGCGCTGGCCGCGGGTGACTGGTCTCATCGCGAAGAAAAGCTACATGCGTTGGATCAGATCGAAGCAAAGTTGAAGCAAATGGATAACACCATGCTGCATTTGACGGACTGAAGCGCGGCGATCACTTTGACGTTGAATGTGATTTCGGGCGGCACAATGGGGCGTAAGCTGCCAATGACAGCAGCCACAAGCGGCCATGGGAAAGCACTTTTCCGCTAACCCAGTCAATATTACAGTTGCACTTGATTAGAGATGTACTTGAAAAAACATCAGAAAATGATATGCGTGGCGCTAGGTGCGATGCTGTTGTGGCCAGTAGTGGCGCAGGCCGATATTATTCAGCGACACGTGTTTACGGCTATTTCTAACGAGAAAGATAGCAAAGGCGCCGATGTGCTGACCGTGGCGGAATCTACGGCCTGCGGCGGCAATCACCTGCGCATAAAAGAGGGGATGCTGGAAAACAAAGATGAGTATGCGAGCCTCAGACCCGCACTCGCCGAGCGCATCCGTGACAAGACAGCAATGGTCGTGACCTTGTTTGGCTGCCCTGTCGGGAAAGCCGGCGATGAGGCCATTCCGTTTGCGCGCATGATGACCGACTGTGGCCCGGACTCCTGTCCCGACGGCAAGGCGCGCCTCTACCTGGACGAACAGCTGATGCCGCAGGTCAAGCATCGCTCGCCTTATGTGCTGGTGCTGCCCTTACCAAAAGCAGCGTTGCCCGGCACTTGGAAGGTGGAGATTTTCGATACCATCAAGAGCGATCTGGTACGAATCTCCGGACAGACCAATGCAGCCGATTTTGTTTCTGGCAAGATGGTTGGCGGTTACCGCTATTATGATCGAGATGGCAATATCAAATCGCAGGTAGAGCTAGATGAGCATGGCCGCGAACACGGCGTAGCAACTACCTATTTTAGTGATGGCAAGCTGGAGTTCCGAGGGCAATGGCGCGATGGCCAGCCCGTGGGTGTGCAAAATAGTTACCATCTCAACGGTAAGGTAAGCATTCGTCAGGTTTACAGTGATAAGGGCGTGCTGCTGAGTACCCAGCAGTTCAACGAGCAAGGTGTGCTGGTGTATTCAAATGGTCAGAAGTCGAAAAAATGAACTGATGCGGTGTGCCAGGCTCCCAGAGTATGTAGAGAGACGTAGCAGTGATGCACGACGTCGTGGGGTTCCGGTTCGTTTTGAAGGTGGAGAGGTTGGCTGAAATCGGCCAAGAGCGGACATTCGTAGTACATGAATCACGGTGTAATAATGAAAGAATCGAGACAGCATGCGATGGTCGCAACTTAAGAAGCAGCTACACGATCGCATCGCGAAGAGCGTTGTGGCGAGCATTGATCTCAACCAGACACGATATCGCTATTCTCATGACGAAGAAGGAGAGTTCTGGATAAGTTTTCACGGTAGCCGAATCTTTAGCACTGGGTCGCTAAGCTATTTGTCATCGCTTGCAGCCTTGACTGCGAAGAATCGCGCCGATGGGTCAACGCCCGCACAGGCATACGAGCTGGCTTGGCCTGTCATGGACGCTAGCGGGCTGTTTCTTCTGGAGCAGATGAACAAGGATTTGTTCTGCAGTCTTAGCCTGACGGTTGAGGAAATGTTGGATCACAACAATCCAGTCGTTAGGGGTTTAGCGATCATCGACGCTCGTTACGGCAAGCGTCGGCTGGCCATGTTGAATCCAATTACCGAACATCCTCTTGTTCAGAGACTACATAATCTGCGGTGCGAAGCAGAAGGCGTAGAAGCTCATACCTTATCGTAACTCCTGGCTACAGCAGGTGCCGATGCAGGGTATTTGCGAACGCGTGGAGGTCCGCTTCGGGGCGACAGCGGACGGTCGCCCAGGCGACGAGTCTGCCTGCAGACTGTGTCCACATTTTTTGTTCGTCCACCCCCGATTATTGAAACAGGGAAATGCCAGCGATGAAGAATCTCGTACTTGCCGTTGCGCTGTGCCTGGCTAACGGCGTTTCGCCAGCGGCGCTTGCCGCCGACGCCGCGCCTGTGGTCACCATCGAGAACGCGTTTTCCCCCGATGGCGGGGCGGAGGCGCTGGTGCTCAAGGTCATTGATAGCGCGGCGTCGACGATCCGGCTGGCCGCTTATTCGTTCAGCTCGCCCCATGTGGTCGAGGCCTTGCTGCGGGCGCGGCAACGGGGCGTGGATGTCCGGGTGCTGGCCGATACGCGGCGCAACGCGCGCAAGAACAGCCGGGCCGCGCTGGACCGGCTCGTCGGCGCGGGCATTCCCACGCGCCTGATTTCCCGCTATGCCTTGCATCACGACAAGTACATCGTTGTCGATGGCGTGACCGTGCAAAACGGCAGCTTCAATTACACGGCCGATGCGGCCACCGCCAACAGCGAAAACGTGCTCGTCGTGTGGCACAGCGAGCGCCTGGCGCAGTCGTATCTGGCGCACTGGGAAAACCGTTGGGCCAGCGGCGTCGACTATGTGCGCGTGCCGCGGCCCTGATCATTGCCCCTGCGCCGCGCCTTGCGCGCGCAGCCAGTCGAATACTTGCCCGACGATGGGCGAACGCGGGTGTTCCGCCACGCCCGACAGCCACCACGTGGCGCCGGGCACGCGCGGATAAGCGGGCAGGATGTGCAGCAGGCCGCGCGCCAGGCTGGCATCGACCAGCAGGCGCGGCAGGCAGGCGATGCCGCGCCCGTCCAGGGTGGCGTCCAGCAACAGGCGCGCATCGTCATAGATGGCCCGCTTGCGAAAGCGCGCCAGCGGCCCCAGGAACAATGGCGCCGTAGTGTCGCCCGTCAAGCTTTCTTCCAGACACACCAGATCCGCGTGCAGGTGATGCGCATCCTGCGGCACGCCGGCCAGCCGCGCCGCCAGCTCGCTGTTGGCGACCATCACCCATTCATCGCGCAGCAGGGGGATTTCCTGCAAGTCCGGCTGCAGGATGGGGCGCTCGCCGATGGCGATATCGACGTCGATTTCATCGACGAAGCGGGCGCTCTCGTCGACCGACAGCAGCAAGCACAGTTCGGGCAGCCGCGTTTCCAGTTCCCGCAGCCGGGGCTGCAGCCAGCCGTGCAGCAGGGGTGCCGGACACACCAGCACGACCAATCCCGGATCGAGATAGGTGGCGATGCGCCCCAGGCCGCTGCGCAGCACGGTCATCGAGCGCTGCACGCTGCGCAGCAGTACTTCGCCCGCCACCGTCAGTTCCACGCCCCGTCCCGCGCGGCGGAACAGCGGCTGCTTGACTTGTTCTTCCAGCAATTGCACCTGGTGGCTGATGGCCGACTGCGTCACGTGCAGCTCGTCGGCCGCGCGCGAGAAATTGCCGTGGCGGGCGGCCGCTTCAAAGCCCATCAATAACTTCAGCGAGGGAATGCGATGTTCTGACATATGAGAAAACCTAATGAATTGGCGTAAATCATATCATTTGTTTTCATATCTTGATCGCTCCACAATGCCGTCCATGCCAGCGCATCGACTGCGCGGCACTCTGACTAACTAATCAAGGATGGATATGAACACACGTCGATATTTCTTGCGCCATTGCATGCTGGGCGGCAGCGCGCTGGCCATGGGCGGCATGCTGGCCGGCTGCGGCGGCGGCACGCCGGAAACGGGCCCCGTCGCGCCATTGCCTCCGATCAATAGCGGCGGTGGCGTGCAACAGGCCGACGGCTGGCGCATGCCCGACGAGGCCGAAGCCCACAAGGCGACGTGGATGGCGTATGGCGCCTCGAACGCCGTCTGGACGCGCGCGCAAGTGCCGCAAGTGCAGCTGGCGCTGGTGCGCATCGCCAACGCGATCGCCGCCTACGAACCCGTCAACATGCTGGTGCGTCCTGCCGAGCTGGCCAGTGCGCGGCAGTTGCTGGACGCCCGCGTGAACCTGATTCCCGCCGAGATGGATGATGTCTGGATGCGCGACACGGGGCCCGTCTTCGTGCGCAAGCCGAATGGCGAGCGGGCCGGCGTGAAGTTCAACTTCAATGGATGGGGCAACAAGCAGCAGTCCGGCAAGGATGGCCAGGTGGCCGACGTGGTCGCGGCCCAGGCCAAGGTGCCGCTGCTGGCCACGCGCCTGGTGCTGGAAGGGGGCGCGCTGGAAGTCGATGGCAAGGGTACGGCCATCATCACGGAAAGCTGCGTGCTGAACAGCAACCGCAATCCGGGCTGGAGCAAGGCCGATTGCGAAGCGGAATTGGGCCGGCTGCTCGGCATCCGCAAGGTGATCTGGCTGCCAGGCATCAAGAACCAGGACATCACGGATGCCCACACGGACTTTTACGCCCGCTTCGTGCGCCCCGGCGTGGTGGCGGCGCACCGCGAGATGGACCCGGCATCGTACGATTACGCGCTGACCCGGCGCCACCTGGAGATCCTGCGCGGCGCCACCGATGCGGATGGCCAGTCGCTGCAGATCGTCGTCATCGATGGCCCCGAGAAAATTCGGCCTGGAAACAACCCGAACACCTTCGCCGCCGGCTACATCAATTACTATGCCACCAGCAACGCCATTTTCCTGCCAGAATTCGGCGATGCGCAAGCGGACGCCAGCGCCAAGGCGCAGTATGCGCAGCTGTATCCGGGACGCGCCGTGATCCAGATCAATATCGACCCCATCGCGGCCGGTGGCGGCGGCATCCATTGCACCACGCAACAGGAACCGGCGTAAGCGCGCCGCACAGGAGAATAGTATGCAACGACGACATTTTCTGAACGGCGCCATGGGCCTGGCGGCCAGCGCCGCAGCCGGTTTGCCGGCCTTGTCCGCGCTGGCGGCCGGCGCCGGCTGGCGCATGCCCGACGAAGGCGAGCGCCACGCCGCGACGTGGATGGCCTTCGGCGCGAATGACGACGTCTGGGGCAAGCGCCTGAAGGCGGGCGCGCAGGCGGATCTGGCGCGCATCGCGCAAGCGATCGCCAGCGTCGAACCCGTGCACATGCTCGTCAACGAGGAAGATTACGACGTGGCGGCTCGCCTGTGCGGCAACAAGGTCAAGCTGCTGGTACAGCCCATCGACGACCTGTGGATGCGCGACACGGGGCCCGTCTTCGTGAAAAAGGCGGGCGGGGCGCTGGCCGGCGTGAATTTCAATTTCAATGGATGGGGCGAAAAGCAGGACTACGACGACGATGCGCAGGTGGCCCCTTTTGTGGCCGGACGCGCCGGCGTGGCCGTGCTGGAAAGCAGCCTGGTGCTGGAAGGGGGCGGCATCGAAGTCGATGGCCAGGGCACGGCCATCATCACGGAAAGCTGTGTGCTGAACGCCAACCGCAATCCCGGCGTTGGCAAGGCAGCATGCGAACGTGAATTGCGCCGGCTGCTGGGCATCGAAAAAGTCATCTGGCTGCCCGGCATCGCCGGCCAGGACATTACCGATGGCCACACGGATTTCTATGCCCGATTCTGCGCCCCCGGCGTCGTGGCGGCCGGTTTCGACAGCGACCCGGCGTCGCCCGAACGGGCCATCACCCAGCGCCACCTCGACATCCTGCGCAAGGCCACGGATGCGCGCGGCCGTGCGCTGCAGGTGGTGGTCTTGCCCGGACCTGGGTCAGTCCGTCCGCGCTATGAAAACAAGGACTTCGCCGCCGGCTACATCAATTTCTATGTCTGCAACGGCGCCGTGCTGTGTCCGGAATTCGGCGATGCGGCAGCCGACCGCAACACCAAGGCCATCCTGCGCGAGCAATTCCCCGGCCGCGACATCGTGCAGCTGAACATCGACGCCATCGCGGCCGGTGGCGGCGGCATCCATTGCACCACGCAGCAGCAGCCGGCGTGAGGCGCGGATAGCTGAGGGAAATTCGCTGCTTTCCTGACGCGCGCCTCGTGTAAGATTTGCCAGCCGCGCGCATGCGCTTACAAGAATGGGAAGAAAATGAATAGTTGGTCTCCTCGCACCGTCCGCGGACTGCTTTTTTTGGGTATCGGCATGTGTGCCTTTAAATTGCAGCCGGTGATGACTGCCGCCCTGGCCAGCTCATTATTCTGGTCCGGCTTGTCGCAAGCGGGATTGAGCCTGGTCGGCATGGTCTGCTTGGCTGCTGGCGTTTATTTGCTGGCGACGCGGTATAAAAAATAAGACACGTGGCAGTCATCCGTCCACTGCCAGCCGTGCGAGGCAAGCCCACAGGCTGGCCTTGTAGTACGTCACCTCAACGCCATCCTGGAATCAGCGGGCCATTTCCCGCGCCAGGGTGGCCACCAACTCCTCCGCCCCCATTTCCCGCGCCAGCGGGGCGCCCTGGCCGGCCCACTGGGCGGCAAATTCGCTGTCGCCGCGCTGGCTGGCTAGCGCGTTCAATTGCTTGGCGGCATCGTAGGCGACGGGATAGTCGGCCGGCGGCGGGCTGCCCGGCGCTTCGCCATATTCGATGAAGCGGTTCACCATGCCGCGCGCCAGGCGGCCCGAGAGCACGCTGGTCAGCCGGGTGCTGGCCGCCCGTCCGCTTTTCAGGTTGGCCCGGTAGCCTGCATTGGCCGACGATTCCGGGCACAGCACGAACGCCGTGCCCAGTTGGGCGGCAGCCGCGCCCAGGTCCAGCGCGGCGCGGATGCCATGTCCATCCATGATGCCGCCGGCGGCGATGAGGGGTAGGGCGGTGCGGCGCGCCAGCAGGCGCAGCAGCACGGTGGTGCTGTGGCGCTCGTCCGGCGCTTGCGGGTCGAAGACGCCGCGATGCCCGCCCGCTTCCACGCCTTGCGCCACGATGGCGTCGACGCCCGCCTGTTCGATCAGTGCTGCCTCGCGCACATTGGTGGCCGTGGCCATCGTGTAGATGCCGGCCTGGCGCAGGGCGGCGATCTGCTGCTGCGTCGGCAAGCCGAAATGGAAGCTGACGACGGCGGGACGCTGTTCCAGCAACAGGGCAAACGCCGCTTCGTCGCCGATGAACGTTTTATAGATCTCGTCGAGCGCCTCTGGTACGGTTGCACCCAGCTCCGCAAACAGGGGCGCCAGATGGGCCAGCCAAGCCGCTTCGCGCCGCGCATCCCTGACGGCTGGCGCATGGCAGAACACATTGATATTGAAGGGCTTGTCCGTCAGCGCGCGCGTGTCGGCGATCATCTGGCGCGCCTGCGCCACGGTGCCGGCGCCGATGCCCAGTGAACCGAGGCCGCCCGCGTTCGACACGGCGGCGGCCAGGCGCGGTGTGGAGACGCCCGCCATCGGCGCCTGGATGATGGGCAATTGCAAGCCGAGACGGTCGAGGAAGCGCTGGATTGACGTCATGATGATTCCTTCATGAAGTTGAGGATGCTGCATTTAATTCGTATTTTAAGAATATAATAGCATAATCATTTTCAAAAAGAGAATACGATGGATTCGGAATCATTGCGGATTTTTTGCTCGGTCGCCAGTGAACTGAGCGTCACCCAGGCCGCCGCGCGGCTGGGCCGCGCGCCGTCCAGCGTCACCACGCGCATCCAGCAGCTGGAAGCCGATATCGGCGCGGAACTGTTCGTGCGCACCAATAAACGCATGGCCCTGACGGCGGCGGGCGAGCGCTTTCTCGAGTATGCGCAGCGCCTGCTGGCGCTGGCGGACGAAGCGCGGCATGTCGTCACGGGCGGGCGCGAGGGGGGCACCTTGCGCGTCGGCAGCATGGAAAGCACGGCGGCCAGCCGCTTGCCGGCCTTGCTGGCCGCGTATCACGCGCGCTATCCGGCGACGCGCCTGGCGCTGGGCACGGGGCCGTCGCGGCCCCTGATCGAGCAAGTGCGCACGGGCTTGCTCGACTGCGCTTTCGTGGCCTTGCCGCCAGCGTTCGGCGGCGCCGCCGCGCTGGCGGAGCTGGGCCTGGCGTCGAAGGCCGTGTGGCGCGAGGAACTGTGCCTGCTGCTGCCGGCCAGCGAAGGGCTCGTGCGCCGCGCCATGGATGTGCGCACGCGTTCGCTGGCGGCGTTTCCGCAGGGCTGCACCTACCGCGGCATCGCGGAAGAGGTGCTGGGCGTGGCCGGCAGCACGCAGTGGCGGGTGCAGGAAATGAGCTCGTATCACTGCATGATCGCCTGCGTGGCGGCCGGCGCCTGCGTGACCCTGCTGCCCGCCAGCGTGCTGGCGCTGTCCGGCGCGCCGGCCACCCTGGCGACTATTTCCGCAGGGCAAATTGACACCGTGCTGGTGTGGCGCGCGGGATTCGACGTGCCCGCGTTCCAGCACTTGCTGGCGCAGCTCGGCGAGGCGGCGTGAGCGGGGCGGCCAGGCTGCGCGCGGCCATCGCCGCGGCCGTCATCCTCGCCATCGGCATGGGCTTCGGCCGCTTCGCCTTCACGGCCATCTACCCGCACATGCTCGAGGAAGGCGTCTTGACCTTGCGCGACGGCAGCCTGGCCGCCTCGGCCAACTATGCCGGTTACTTGCTGGGCGCCATCCTGGCCATGCGCGCGCGGGCGCAAGATGCGCACCGGCTGTGTTTATGGTCGGTGGCCGGCACGGCCCTGTGCCTGGGCGTGCTGGCCTGGCCGATGCCCGTCTGGCTCATCGTGACGGTGCGCGGCGTGGCGGGCGTCTTCAGCGCCCTGGCCATGGTGGCGGCGTCGCTGTGGCTGCTGGTGCAGCGCGGGCAGGCGCGCGGCGCGCCGTTGCTGTACGCGGGCGTGGGCGCCGGCATTGCCGTCTCGGCTGAATTGCTGGTGCTGGCGTCGCACCTGGGCTGGCGCAGCGCCGGCATGTGGCTGCTGCTGGCCGGGGTCACCGTGCTGGCGGGGCTGGCGGCCGCGCCCGCGCTTGCCGTGAGCGGCCAGGCGACCCCCAATGCGCCGCCCGCACCGGCCGCGCCGGCGCTGGCGCCCGTGGCGCCTTGGCCGCTGGTGCTGATCTATGGACTGGCGGGACTCGGCTACATCGTCACGGCCACCTATCTGCCCGTGCTGGTGGGCGTGGCCTTGCCGAATCTCAATTCCGCCCACGTGTGGGCCGTGTTCGGCCTGGGCGCGGCGCCTTCGTGTTTCCTGTGGCACCGGCTGCACGAGCGCCTGGGCACGCGCCAGGCGCTGCGGCTGAATTTGCTGCTGCAGGCGCTGGGCGTGGCGCTGCCCGTGCTGGCGCCCTCGGCCGCCGGCTATTTGCTCAGCGCCATCCTCGTCGGCGGCACGTTCGTCGGCACGGTGACCATCGCCATGCCGGCTGCGCAGCGGGCAGCCGGCAAGGCGGGCGCCAGCATGATGGCCATCATGACGGTGGTGTATGGCATCGGACAGATTATCGGCCCCGTGCTGGCCGGCAGCCTGTATGCGCAGTCGCACAATTTCAATGGTGCATTGGTGGCGGCGGCCGGCGCGCTGCTGCTGGCCATCGCGGTGAGCTGGCGCCTGTAAACCTCAGAGGCCGAAGGCGCAGCGCATGAAGTCGCCCCGCAGCGCGTTGACCCGGGAGGAATCGCGCGTGTAATACAGCTTGTTCGTCAGCAGCACGGCATAGCGGCCGCGCCGTGGGCTGAGCCACATGGCCGTGCCCGTGAACCCCTGGTGGCACCAGACATCGTCTTGCGGCCCGGTGCCTGCCGCCGGATGCCATAACAGGCCGCGCGACGGCCGCAAGTCGCCCGTCTGCACCGTCAGTGAAGCGTGCACCCAGCCGGCGTCAAACACCTGGCCTGCGCCATGCAGGCCTGACGCCAGCATTGCCCGCAGGAAGCGCTGCAAGTCGGGCACATTGGAAAACAGCCCGGAGATGCCGCACACGCCGCCCAGCAGGCGGGCCGAGAAATCATGCACCACGCCGGCAAGGTGGGCGCCCGCCTGTTCGCAATACTCGGTCGGCGCGATTAACTGGCCGTGGCGTGGCGCGAGCGGGCCGTAGCCCGTGGCGGCCATGCCCAGCGGCTGCAGCACATGCTCTGCAAGCGCCTGTTCCAGTGGCTGGCCCAGCAGGCGCTCGATGACAAAGCCGAGGATCAGGGCGGCGCGGTCCGTGTATTCGACAGCCTGGCCCGGCGTGCCTTCCAGCGGCTCGCGCAGCACGCCGCGCACGATATCGTCGTACACCTCGCCATAGCTGGCGCGCAGGCGGGCGCGCAGCGGCAAGCCGGCCGTATGGGTGAGCAGCTGGAAAATCGTGATGGGCGCCAGCGCGTAGCCCGCCGTGCCGGGCAGCAGGTAGGCCAGCCGGTCGTCCAGGCGCAGGCGTTGCTGGCCAATCAGCCTGCCGATCAGCGACCAGACGCTGACGATCTTGGTCAGCGAAGCGATATCGAACAGGGTGTCGACCTGCATGACGGCGCTGGCGGGCTCCGGCGTGAGCCGCCCGGCCGCGCCCGCCACGCCGTGGTCGACGGTGCCGACGGCCCAGGCCGCGCCTGGGAAAATATGTTCGCGCACGCCGGCTTGCACCAGTTCCGCCAGTTGCTCTCTTTGCTCGCTTATCGGCATGATGATTGTGCCGTGTTGGTCTGCTCATCGCCTGCCGCTGCCACCCCCAGCCAGCGCGCCACCGATTGCGCCAGCCATTCCCCCTCGTCGAGCGGCAAGTCGTGCCCGGCGTCGCCGTGGATCAGGCAATCGGCTTGCCAGGCGCGGGCCAGGCGCTGCGAACAGCGGTGGTCGACCAGCTGGTCTTGCGCGCCGGCCATCACCAGCACGGGCATGGCCGGGCGGACGAGGGGCGCGCGGTAGCGGGCGGCCGACAGCAGCTGGCGCAGCGCGTTGCGGCGGCTCACCGGGTATTCCCGCTGGTAACTGAGCCAGTCGGCCAGCAGCGCGGGAGTGCCGCCGGCATGCCGACGGCTCGTCAGGCGCAAGATCAATGCTTCCTGGCTGGCGGCATCGCCCAGTAGCAGCTGGCGCAGCAGGGCGCCGTAGTTTTGCCAGCGCAGGCGTTGATGGAAGGGATTGAACGGCCGCATGCTGGTGTTGATCAGCACGCAGCGGACGATTTCCTGCGGGTAGCGGCTGGCCCATTCGACGGCCACCATGCCGCCCAGGGACAGGGCCAGCAAGTGGTAGGGCGCCGGGATGCCCCGCGCCAGCAACTCCCGGCGGCAGTCTTCCACCATGTCGGCCACGCGGGTGGCGCTCGTTTGCAGATGGCGCGTGCCGTTGCCGGGCAGGTCGGGCGTGACGATGCGGGCGCCGGGCAGGGCGCGCGCCAGGGTGGCAGGGAAGCTGCCCCAGTGGCGCTGTTCGCGCATCAGGCCGCGCAGCAAGACCCAGTTATCGTGCGTGTTGATCTGCGTCATGATTCATACCATTGCGCCAGGGCGCGCCGGCGCTGTGCCTTGCGCAGCAAGCCTTCCGGCATCCAGCGACCGTGGCTGCTGGCAGCGCGCATGAGGAAATCGAACCACACCAGGTGCCGCCGCAGCACGCGCTGCAGGCGGTGCGCGGCCGTGGGGTTGAAGATGCTGACCCGGTTGAACAGCTGGCGCGGGTTTTTCTTGACCCACAGCCAGGAACCCATTTCCAGGGTCAGCGGCAGGAACACGCGCCCGGTATAGCTGGTGCCGTTCAGGTACAGATAATCCCACAGGTCGCCATGCGTGCGGTATTGCCGGCTTTGCGGCTCGAATACATAGTTGTGGTTGGGGTAGCTCTGGCTGAACAGCTCTTCCAGCGCGCCGATTTCTGCCAGGTGTTCGATGGGCACCTTGGTGTGCGCGTGGGGAAACCAGATACGGTCGCGCAAGCCGAAGCCGGAATGGCAATCGAGGGCGATGCTGAACTGGCGCGACAGCAGTTCGCGCTCGACGAGGTCGCACACGGCGGCGCTTTCCAGCTCCATCGGCCCCCCGGCCGCGCCCCGGTACCAGGGCAGGCGGGCGCTGTAGCGCTGTCCGCCCAGCATGAACGGCACTTTTTCGCGCGCGCTCAGCGGCGCGTTGCGCATCAGGTCCACGCCGCGCGGATTGCAGCGCGTGGCTTGCCACATGCCGCCCGGATTGACCAGCGGCATGAACACGAGGCGCATGCTTTCCAGCTGCTGGTGCAGGGTGGCATCCCAGCGCAGGCGTGCGACCAGGCTTTCCAGGAATGACAGGATGACTTGCGTGCCGATGCGCTCGAGACCATGGATGCCGCCGAAAAAGCCCAGCACGGGCACGTCGGGGCTCGGATTGCCCAGCGCGATGGAGTACACGGGAAACTCGCGCCCATCCATGGCGATGCTGCAGGGCGCGGCCACTTCCAGGTGGCTGCCGCCCTCGTCGATGAGGCGCTTCAGCATGACCAGCTCGGGCAGATTCTTTTCGATCATCAGGCGTCTGAAAGGGAAAGTGACAGCCAGTGTAGCCGAAATAGGTGGCGCGCCGGACGTCCCGCATGGCGAAATTTATGCACGCTGGCGATGTCACGAAGCCGTCATTTTTTCTGTGTAGGCTATTGCAGTTGATGCAAGAGTTGTTACTTGGCAATGCCTTGTTTCCATGCAATTCCCCCCTCACACGATAGCGACTCGATAGCGATATGACAGGCAGCCCGGCATCCGTCCATGTGCTTGCGCTGGCAGGATACCTGGTTTTGCTGGGTTTCCTGGCCGCGGTGGGACCCGTGCGGGCGCAGTCCGCCGACGGCCCCGTGCTGCAGTTCGATATCGCCGCGCAAAACCTGGGCGACGCGCTCGACCTGTACAGCCGCCGCACGGGCATCGCCGTGCTGATGGACCAGCGCTACGCGCAGCGCCGGTCGGGGGCCGTGCGCGGCGCCCATGCGGCCGGCGCGGCCCTGCAAGCCTTGCTGGAAGGCACGGGCCTGCAATCGCGCCTGTCCGACGCGCAAGCCGTCATCGTGTACGCCCCGGCCGGCGCTGGCGTTGCCGCCACGGCGGAGCTGCCGCAGGCCGCCGTCGTGGCCGCCGCCGACATCCCGGGCGCCATGCAGGGCGGCGGCGACCATGCGGCCTATGTCAGCCGCCTGCAGCACGTGCTGCTGGGCTTGCTGTGCCGCGCGGCGCAGACGCGTCCCGGCGGCTATCGGCTGGCGCTGCAACTGTATCTGAACCGCGCCGGCGTGGTGGACCGCGTGCACCTGCTCGACAGCACGGGCTTGCGCGCGCGCGACACGGCCATCGCGCGCCTGGTGCTGGGCATGCGCGTGGGCGCGGCGCCGCAGCCGTCGATGCCGCAGCCCGTCTCCATCCTGCTGCTGCCGCAAGGGCCGGGCAGCGAAGTCGATTGCGCCCCCGGAACAATGGGAAGGCTCGCGCCATGAGCATGCCCGACCTGCGCACCAAGCTGAAACGCCACCTCAGTTCGCGCTACGCCGTGCTGCGCTGGCGCCTGGAGCGCGTGGTCGGCTGCAAGCACCATGCGGCCGATGCGCTGCAGGAAACGTGGCTGCGCCTCGAAGCGATGGTGGCGCCAGGTCCCGCCGCCGCGCCCGTCCACAATCCCGACGCCTATCTGCTGCGCATGGCGGCCAATATCGCTACCGATGCCTACCGCCGCGACCGCATCATCGTCACCGAGCGCGAGCGCGAAGAGCTGATGCACATGGCCGACGAGGCGGGCGACGACATCAGCGACCCGGCGCGCATCGTCTCGGCGCGCCTCGACGTGCAGGCGCTCGACGCGGCCTTGGCGGGCCTGTCGCCGCGCCGCCGCGCCATCCTGACGGCCGCCAGGGTCGATGGCTTGCTCAATGCGGACATTGCCGAGCGCTTCGGCATTTCCGTGGCGATGGTGAAGAAAGAATTGCAGGCCGCCATGCAACACTGTAAAACGTGCATGGCCGACGCCGACGCCGCCCAGCGCAGCGATGTGTCGGGCCGCCGTAAATATTGATGAATCTCATGACTGCTCCTGACCGCGATCCACGCGCCCCTTCCCATACCGCCGAGAGCGACGCTGACATCGACCGGCAAGCCGCTGCCTGGTGGGCGCGGCTGCGCGGCGACGATTTCACGCAGGCGGACGCCGACGCCTTGCGCGCCTGGTGCGCGCGCAGCCCCGCGCATGCGCGCGCCTGGCGCGAACTCCAGCAAGTGTGGCAGGCGCTCGATCCCGCCTTGAGCCGCGCCGCCGCGCCGCAGCGGGCGAACGTGCTGGCGTTCCCGCCGCGCCCCGGGCGCCGGGCTTTCCTGGGCGGCGCGCTGGCGGCCGGCGTGGCCGTGCTGGCCTTGCGCCCGCCGCTGGGCGCCTGGCCGTCGCTGCAGGAATGGAGCGCCGATTACCGCACGGGCACGGGCGAGCAGCGGCAGGTGGCCGTGTCGCAGCAGATGACGGTGCAGATGAATACGCAGACGCGCATCGATGTGCGGGCGCCGGAAGCCATCGAACTGCTGGGCGGCGAAGCGGAAATCCTCGCCAGCGGCGCGCGCCAGCCCGTCACGGTGGTGGCAGGCGCGGGGCGCTTGTTGGCGCAGTCGGCCCGCTTCAACGTGCGCCACACGGACGATGCCGTGTGCGTCACCTGCCTGGCGGGTGCCGTGGACGTGGTCTGGCAGCAGCGGCGCCAGACCCTCGATGCGGGGCAGCAACTGGTCTACGATGACCGGGGCGTGCAGGCGGCCACGGCCGCGCCAGCGGAGGAGGCCAGCGCGTGGCGCACGGGCGCGCTGTCGTTTGTCGGCAAGCCGCTGGCCGAAGTCGTCGATGAAATCAACCGCTACCGGCCGGGCCGGGTGTTGCTGCGCAATGCCGAACTGGGGCGCCGCCTCGTGCGCATGCGTTTTTCCATCGGGCAAACCGATGGCGCGCTGGCGATGATACGCGACCTGTACGGCGCGCAAATGACCAGTTTGCCGGGCGGCATCGTGCTGCTCAGTTGATTTCCGCTGATTCCAGGTTTCCCTTTGGCAGGCTTATTTGAAAATATCTGAAAATATTTTTCAAAAAACATTATCCCTTCCGCCATCCGGCTACGTCATGGAGGCATGGACGCTTGCGCTACCGCCAGGCTCCGTTCCCTTCTCTCTAGCCAGGAAACCATTGCCATGACCAAGCTTCACACTGCCCAGCGCCCAGTCCCGAACGTCGACATGGACGCGCAGCGTACCTCCACGCTGGGCAGCCGCTTGCGGCTCACGCCGCTCGCCTACGCACTGACCACCATGCTGATGGCGGGCGCCTTTGCCACGCCGGCCCGCGCGCAGCAGGCGTTCAGCGGCGGCTGGTTCGCGGCCAAGGGCGCGGCGCAGAATACGGCGGCCACTTCGGGCCGCCTGCCGAATGGCCAGCCGCTGCCGCTAGGCAGCCGGCCCGAGGGCCAGCAACAGCAGGCAAATCAGCAGTTGCAGCGCTCGCTCAACAACCTGAACCTGGCCGCGCGCGCCATCGCCGCGCAGCAAGCGGCCCAGGCGCAGGCGCGCCAGGCGGCGGCTGGCGTGCCCGGCGCACCCGATGGCCTCGTGAAAGGCGGCTTGCAGGTCGACACCAACAGCCTGACGGCCGGCTGGCTCAACGCCCAGGCGCCCGTGCAGACGGTAGCGAACGGCAAGACGGCCGTGGTGGTGCAGCAAACGGCGGACAAGGCCATCCTGAACTGGGAAACGTTTAACGTCGGCAAGGACACGACCTTGACGTTCCAGCAACAAAAGGATTGGGCCGTGCTGAACCGGGTCAACGATCCGCAAGCCCGTCCCAGCCAGATCCAGGGCCAGATCAAGGCCGACGGCACGCTGCTGCTCGTCAACCGCAACGGCATCGTCTTCAACGGCGCGAGCCAGGTCGACACGCGCAGCCTGGTGGCGGCCGCGGCCCGCATCAGCGATGCGCAATTCCAGAAAAACGGCATCTACAGCCCCGGCACGGCCGGCGCCACGACGTTCACGGACGCGGCCGGCAAGGTGCAGGTGCAGGCGGGGGCGCGCATCGCCAGCAATGCGCCCAAGGGCAGCACGGAAGGCGGTGGCTATGTGATGCTGCTGGGCAAGGAAGTCCACAACGGGGGCGAGATCGGCACGCCGAAAGGCCAGGCCCTGCTGGCCGCCGGCGACAGCTTTACCATTAAAAAAGGCGTGGGCACGGATGGCAATCCCCTGTCGACCACGCGCGGCAGCGAAGTCACGCCGCAGTTCGCGGCTGGCAGCACGGCGGGCAAGGTGGTCAACACGGGCCTGATCCAGGCGCGCGAAGGCGACGTGACCCTGGCCGGGCGCACGGTGCAGCAGGACGGCGTGCTGCTGGCGACCACCACCACGGCCACGCGCGGCACCATCCACCTCAACGCCCTGGGCAGCGACGCGGCCGTCACCGTGGGACGCGGCGCCACCACGGCCATCCTCGTCGAGGATGACGGCAAGACGACGGCGCTCGACAGCCAGCGCGACGCCATGCGCGGCCCGGCCGTGACGTCGACGGAAAATATCCTCGCCGTCAACGACCGCCGCGACCAGTCGCGCATCGAGATCGGCAGCGCCGGCACGGTGGAATTGCTCGGCGATTCGCTGACCCTGGCCACGGGCGGCCAGATCGCCGTCAACGCGGCCAGCCGCAGCCTGCTGCGCGACGGCGCCCAGCTCGACGTTTCCGGCGCCGTGGGCGTGAAGGTGGCGATGGAAGCGAACAATGTCGAAATCAACGTGCAGGGCAACGAGCAGCGCGATGCGCCCGTCAACCGCGACGGCAAGGCCTTGATCAATAACAATATCTGGGTGGACCGCCGCAAGCTGGTGTTCGTGCCAAAAGGCACGAACGGCTACGACAGCGACCGCTGGTACACGGCGGGCGGCTTGCTGGAAGTGGCCGGCTACCTGGGCACGCAGGGCCACTCCGTCAGCGAATGGATGGCGCAGGGCGGCACGGTCACCTTCGGCGGCAAGGATGTCGTCACGCAGCTTGGCTCCAGCATCAACCTGTCGGGCGGCACCCTGGACGTGCAGACGGGCGCGCTGCGCCAGACTTGGCTGAAAGGCGCGGACGGCAAGCTGTATGAGGCAGGCAGCGCGCCCGCCGACTTGCCGTATGCGGGCGTGTACAAGGGTTACGAGGAAGAGCATGTGCGCTGGGGCAAGGATGCCAGCGCTTTTTACGCCAATCCTTTGATCGCCGCGCAAAAGCGCCTGGAAAACGGCTACACGGTGGGCCGCGACGCGGGCAAGCTGGTGGTGGCGACGGGGTCGGCCGTGCTGGAAGGGGGCATCGCGGGCGAAGTCTTCCAGGGCGAGCGCCAGGCGCAGGCGCCGCAAGCGCTGCTTGACGGCTACCAGCAGTCGCAGCTGGCGGCCGCGCAGCGGGGGCAGCTGATCGTGGGCCAGTACGTGCCGATGTTCGACAAGCGCACGGGCGTGCTGCAGCATGCGCTGTCGGCCGTCATGGACGAGGTGCGCCTGACGCGCGTGCAGGACGGCATCGCCGCCGGCCTCGACGTGACTGGCGTGCTGTCCACCGAGCGCGAGGGCAAGCTGCTGCTCGACACCACCTTGCTGAACAATCAGCAATTGGGCGCCCTGCGCATCGCCGCCAAGGGCGCGATCACCGTCGACAGCGCGCTGCAGGTGGCCGATGGCGGCAATATCACCCTGTTCGGCAAGGACGTGGCCATCAATGCCAGCCTGCGCAGCCGTGGCGGCAGCATCGCGGCAGGCAACGTGCTGAACCAGATCGGTTCGCTGGGCATGCTCGATACCTTCGTCAATCCTGGCGTGCCTCCGGGCACGCTGGTGCTGGCCGACGGCGTCAGCCTCGATGCCAGCGGCCTGCTCAGTAACGTGCTGCGCGATCCGCTGGCCGCCGCCGGCCTGCCTTATATGAACGGCGGCAGCGTATCGTTGCGAACGTATGGTGACGTGCGCATCGGCAATGGCAGCATGGTCGACGTCAGTTCCGGCGCGGCCATCCTGGCGCAGGCGAAACAGCAGGGCGGCAAGGGCGGCAACGTGACCCTGGCCAGCTACGGACCGAAGGCCGACCTGGTGCTGGGCAAGGGTGCGCAAGTGCGCGGCCACGGCGTGGCGGGCGGCGGCAAGCTGGAATTGCAGGCCAACAAGATCATGATCGGCAACGTTGAAAAATCCGGCGCGGGCAGCCTGCAGCTGGACGGCGGCTTCTTCGACAAGGGGTTTTCCAGCTACAGCCTGGTCGGCAAGCAGGGCGTCACGGTAGCGGACGGCACGCAGGTGGACGTGCGCATGCCGGTATTGCGCGTGGCGGACAATGAAAAACTGGCCCTGTGGATGCCGGAACAGGTCACGGAAAATCCGCTGAAGGGTACCTTGACGCAGCGCAAGGGCGCCAGCCTGGCCGTGCAGGTGGGCGATATCCAGTCCGGCGCGGCCGACATGGCCATCGCCGAATTGCTGGTGGGCAAGAACGCCGTGGTGAGCGTCGATGCGGGCCAGTCCATCAAGCTGTCCAGCGTGGGCCAGCTGACGGTGGAAGGCCGCCTGAATGCGTGGGGCGGCAAGATCAGCCTGGGCGGCGTGGGCGTCAACGGGGCGGTGTCCGAGGCGGTGGAAGCGGCCGGCCATGGCCGTTCCATCTGGATCGGCGAGCATGCCGTGCTGGACGTGGCCGCGCGCGCCGTCAGCGCCACGGATGCGCAGGGCCGGCGCTACGGCAAGGTGGTCGATGGCGGCAGCATCGTCGTCGGCGGCGAGATCGACCATGCACAGGGCAGCACTTCGGCGGCCAGCTTGTTCGTCGTCGTGCGCGACGGCGCCGTGCTCGATGCGTCCGGCGCGCATGCCGTGCTCGACGTCAATGGCGACGCCATTGACGTGGCCAGCGCGGGCGGCAGCATCGCGCTGGCGTCGAACAATGGCTTGTACCTCGATGGCCAGCTGCGGGCCAGGGCCGGCGGCGCGGGCGCGGCGGGCGGCACCCTGTCCTTGGCCACGGGCACGCCCGAGTACCTGAAAGTGCTGGCCACGCCCAAGGTGCTGCAGGGCCGCCAGCTGGCCATGACGCAGCGCCAGGGCGCCAGCGACCTGACCGCGCACCTGAGCGCGCAGGACGCCGCGGCAACGCTGCAGTATGGCCACGGCCGTTTTTCCGTGGAGCAGGTGGAGGCGGGCGGTTTCGCCAACCTGGCGCTGCTGGGCGCCGCCTCCTTCGACGGCGACGTGGCGCTGCGGCTGCAGCAAAGCTTCCAGCTGTACGGCGCGCCCGTGCTCACGCCCGGCAGCCAGCCCGGCGCGCGCATCAGCATCGCGGCGCCGTATGTGCGCCTGGCCAGCATCAAGCCGGCCGGCCGCGATTTCTATACGACGCCAGGCAGCGCGGGGGCGTCGCCGGTTGCCAGCCAGATCAGTATTGCGGGCGACCTGATCGACGTGCGCGGCATGGTGAACATGCTGGCTGACGACGTGCGCCTGAGCAGCCGCGGCGACCTGCGCTTCCTGCTGTCGCCCTTGGGCTGGGACGGCAACCAGCCGTCGACGGTATTGTCATCGCCCGGCGACATGACCCTCAATGTGGCCCAGCTGTATCCGGCCACGGGCGCCGGCGCCGCCGTGCGCGTGGGCTATGGTTCCGTTGGCGGCAAGTTCGGCTACGATCCGGCGCACAGCCTGACCATCGGCCGGAGCACGGCGGACGTGCCGGCCATGCCGTCTTCCGCTTTCGGCTCGCTGGAGCTGGCGGCCGCGCATATCGAGCAGGGCGGCGTCGTGCGCGCGCCGCTGGGCCGCCTGGAGATCGGCGTGGCCCGCTATGACAATGACAAGAGCCTGACGGTCAATCTGCTGGCCAACAGCATCACCTCCGTCAGCGGCGCCGGCATGGTCATGCCGTATGGCGGCACCGTCGACGGGCAGAACTGGAACGTGGATGGCAAGGCGGCCACCTTCATCGGCGTGGGCGGCGTCAATTCGCAGGGCAGCTTGCACATCGGCGTGGAAATGGCGGGCGTAGCCGTGGATGTGCAGCCGGGCGCGCTGCTCGACCTGTCCGGCGGCGGTGAACTGACGGGCGCCGGCTTCATCGCCGGCCGCGGCGGCTCCACCGATGCGCGCTACCATCCGCTGTTGCAGGTGGGAGCGAACGGCGGCTTTGTGCTGCCGGGCCTGGCCACCAACCCCGTGTACGCCATCGTGCCGGGCGTGCAGGCGCCGCAAGCGCCTTCGGGCGGCGAAAAGGCGGCGTCCGACCCGGCCGTGGGCCGGCAGGTGACGATAGGCAGCGGCGTGCCGGGCCTGGCGGCCGGCACCTACACGCTGATGCCGTCCACCTATGCCTTGCTGCCGGGCGCCTTTCGCGTGGAACTGAACGGCCTGGCGGGCCAGGGCGGCGCCGGCAGCGTGGCGCAGCCGCTGCGCAACGGTTCCTGGGCCGCGCCCGGCACCCTGTCGATCGCGGGCACGGACATCCGCGCGCCGCTGGCCAGCCAGCTGATACTCACGCCGGCCAAGGTCTTGCGCACGTATTCGCAGTACAACGAAACGGGCTATGCCGCCTTCGCGCTGGCCGACGCGCAAACGCGGGGCATTCCCCGCGCGCTGCTGCCGTCCGATGCGAAAACGCTCAAGCTGACCATGGCGCCCGGCGGCGGGGCGGACACGCTCCAGTTCCGCGGCACGGGCAAGTTCGCCGCCGCCGAGGGGGGCTACGGCGGCACCGTGGTGCTGATGTCGAGCATTCCTTCCGCTGGCGACATCGAGATCCTTGGCGACGGCGCGCCGGGCACCAGCGGCGCCGGGCAGGTCAGCGTGCGCGCTTCAAGCCTGAACAATATCGGCGCGGCGCGCATCGTGGTGGGCAGCTCGCCGATCACGGAATTTGGCCAGGGCGGCAATTATGTGAATTTCGGCAACAATTTTGCGCGCGCCATCTACCTGCGCGCGGGCGCCGTGCTGTCCGCGCCTGAAGTATTCCTGATCGCCCAGGACCCCAGCAATACCGAGCTGGGCATCGGCGTGATCGATATCGCCGCCGGCGCCGGCATCAGCACCTTGGGCAAGGGCAAGGCAGCCTACGACGCCAACGACGGCTTCATCTACAAGAGCAAGGCGGACATCCACATGCTGGCAGCGTCGAACGGCTTGCTCAACGTGGCGCCCGTGGGCGGCACGGCGCGCGGCGGCATCCGCATCGGCATGTGCGCGCTGGCGTGCACGGACACGGCCAGCCTGTACTCGGAAGGCACCCTGCTGCTGTCGACCAGCGGCAGCTTCCAGCTGCACGACACGGCCCGCTACGGCACGCGCAACCTGAGCCTGGCCGTGGGCGCCATCAATATCGGCTCGAACGAGGCGCTGGCGGCAGCCCAGGCCAGCGGCACGCGTCCCTCCGGCCTGACCCTGAACCAGGGCGTGCTGGACCGCCTGCTGCGCGGCGATACCAGCACGGGCGCACCCGCCCTGCAGGCGCTGATGCTGAGCGCGGCCGACAGCGTCAATTTCTATGGCGACGTGGTGCTCGACACCTACGACAAGGCGAGCGGCAAATCGAACCTGGAACGCCTGGTGCTGACCACGCCGGCCATGTATGGCCAGGGCGGGGCCGGCACGGCGGCCACCATCCGCACGGCCAACCTGATCTGGGGCGGCGCCGTGTCGGCGGCCGGCAACGTGATCGCGCACGGCGCCGGCACGGGCAGCGGCACCCTGAACCTGGAAGCGGAACGCATCGATTTCGGCTTCGGCCCGTTCACCCAGCCGGCCGGTGTCGCCTCGTTCGACCGCCTGGCGCTCGGTTTTGGCACGGTCAACCTGAAAGCGTCGGGACAAGTCACGGCCAACCACAAGGGCAGCCTGTCCGTCTACCAGGCACAGGGCGCATATGAGACGGGCAAGGGCTTCCGGTACAGTGGCGGCAACCTGCACATCAGCACGCCGCTGCTGACGGGCGACGCCGGTTCCGCGCACAGCTACACGGCGGGCGGCGCCCTGACGGTGGCGGCGCCGGCCGGCGTGGCTCCCGCCGCGCCCGTCAAGAACAACGATGGGCTCGGTGCTCAGCTGAGCTTGAACGGCGACAGCGTCAGCGTGGCGACGGCCGTGGTGCTGCCAAGCGGCAAGCTCACCATCAACGCCCTGCACGACATCAGCGTGGCCGACGCGGCGCGCATCGACATGGCGGGCCGCAAGAGCACCTTCTTCGACGTGGACAAATACAGCTGGGGCGGCGACGTCATCCTGGACAGCCGCGCCGGCGACATCCGCCAGGGGGCGGGCAGCGTGATCGACCTGTCGGCCGAGCATAACCGCGCCGGCAGCCTGAAGGCCGTGGCCCTCGACGGCGGGGCCGGCATGGTGGACTTGCAGGGTAAGATCCTGGGCGGCGCCAGCGGCAGCTACGACGCGGGCGGCACCGTGGTGCCCTACAAGCAGGGCAGCGTGGACGTGCGCGCGCAGACCCTGGGCGCCGGCGGCACCCTGGACAGCCAGTTCGCCTCGCTGAACAAGCGCCTGACGGACGGCGGCGTGACGGGCGCGCGCAGCTTCCAGCTGAAACGGGGCGACTTGACGATCGGCAATGAGGTCAAGGCGGGCGAAGTGCAGGTGGCCGTCGACAATGGCCGTCTCACCGTCGCTGGCGTGATCGACGCCAGCGGCGAGCGCGTGGGCAGCATCCGCCTGGCCGGCAAGCATGGCGTCACCTTGGCCGGCAACGCCGTGCTCGACGCGCATGGCACCGTCCTGCGCGTCGACAGCTATGGCAAGATCATCGACAGCCCGAACCGGGCAACGGTGGAACTGAATGCGGGCGAAGGCGCATTGAACCTGGCCGGCGGCGCGCAGATCGACGTGCGCCATGGCACGGCCGCCGTGGCGGGCAAGGGCAAGGGCGAATACGACGGCGCCGCGCGCGGCACGGTGGAATTGAGCGCGCCGCGCCTGGGCAGCGACGGCGCGCGCACGGATGCGGACGCCGCCACCTTTGGCGACATCGCCATCGCGGCCGGCGGCGGCTTGACCATCCGCGGCGCGAAATCCATCGCCGTCAACGCCATGCAGCGCTATGACGATGCGGCCTACGCCACTGTGCCGGGCGCCGATGGGCAGCCCGTGCCAGACCTGGCGGCCAGCGGCCGTCCCTATCAGGTGATCAACCAGGCGTATCTTGACAGCAAGCACGGCGACAGCACGGCCTTCATCGATGCGGCGCTGGCGAATACGGCCTTGCGCAACGGCAAGCTGGCCGGCTTGACCACGGCCGCGTATGCCGATGCGCTGCACTTGCGTCCCGGCGTCGATATCGTCAGCAAGACGGCGGACGGCGACCTGGTGGTGCAGGGCGACCTGGATTTGTCGGGCATGCGCTACGCCAGCCTCAATCCCCGCTTCCAGCGCACGACCGTGCGCGGTTCGGGCGAGGTGGGCAGCCTGCTGCTGCGCGCCGGCGGCGATTTGAGCATCTACGGCAGCATCAATGACGGCTTCGCGCCGCCGCCGGCCACCCAGGACGACAGCGGCTGGAAACTGCTGCCGGGGCGCGACTTCAACGGCAGCGACGTCATCGTGCCGGGCAAGGGCGTGACCCTGGCCGACGGCACCATCTTCCCGGGCGGCGTCACGCTCAATTACGACGTGCCCGTCAAGGCCTTCAATGTCCGCGCCAACACGCGCCTGCCCGTGGACGTGGTCCTGAACCAGGTGCTCACCTTGCCGGCCGGCACGGTGCTGGCGGCCGCCGTGCGCGACAGCACCGGCAAGGTCCTCCACGCTGCGGGCACCTTGCTGGCCACGGCGCAAACCTTGCCATCCGGCACGCGCCTCGACGCGGGCAGCGTGATTGGGCAGCTGATCAAGGTGCGCGCCATGACCTGGCCGAAAGGCGTCGCCTTGCCCGGCTTGCTGGGCGAGCTCAATGTGGTCACCCTCAGCGGCAGGGTGGTGTTGCCCGTCGGCGCGCTGATCCCGAATGGCACGAACGTCAAGCTGCTGCCGGGCGTGGACGCCATCGAACTGCGCCCGGAAGTGGCGGGCCGCCAGGGCCGGTTGTGGGCCATCGCGCCCATGCTGGCCGACGGCTCGCTGGCGTGGGGCATGCGCCTGGTAGCCGGCGCCGACCTGGACGGGGCCGACACGCGCGCCGTGCAGGCGCATCCCGCGCACGGCACCCTGCGCCTGGCCGACAGCCATTACGGCATGTATGGCGTGTTGATACCGCCGAAAGGCGTGCAGTACTGGACCAAGGAAGCGCAGGAGCTGGGCGAGCGCGAAGGCATTCCCGGCATCGTGGCGGGCGAGCCCATCACCGAGGAGTTCACCAGCCAGTTCGGCCAGACTGTCGAGGTATTTTGCGCCAACGACCCGAGCCTGTGCGTGCTGAAGGTGGCATACGTGTGGACCAGGGCGGGCGCGGAAGAGTTCGCTGACCCCAGCGTGAAGGCGGGCGACGTGGTCGACCTCGACGGCCTGGGCTGGCCCACCATGTGCGAGGAGAATCCCACCTGGTGCGGCACGTCGCAACCCACGTTCGACTACAAGGCGTCCAGCCTGCGCTACAGCGTGCTGCGCACGGGCACGGGCGACCTGGACCTGGTCAGCGGCGGCAACTTGCGCATGGACAGCCTGTATGGCGTGTACACGGCCGGCACGTCGTCGGTGGCGACGGCGGCCGGCGACCCGTACAACCTGCCGCGCGCGCGGGGGCTGGACGGCACGGTGCTGTCCAACCCCGATGGCGCGCATGAGCGCCTCGTCGACGGCGGCAGCGACAGCCTCTACCGCGCCTGGTATCCGGACCAGGGCGGCAATCTGCTGCTGCAGGTGGCTGGCGACCTGAGCGGTTCGCTGGTGGGCGCGGCGGCGGCCAGCAACGGGCGTCCCGTCAACAAGGATGGCCTGGGCGGTTCGGTGGCGGTGGGCAACTGGCTGTGGCGCCAGGGCAGCGGTGGCGTGGCCACGGGCGGCCCGGCCCAGCCGACGGCGTGGTGGATCAATTTCGGCACCTATGCTGCCCGCAGCGGCCTGGCCGACACCGTGCTGGGCTTTACGGGCTTCGGCACCCTGGGCGGCGGCAATGTGCGCGCCGACGTGGCGGGCGACGCCGGCATGCTGGCGCGGCAGGTCGGCGCTATCTACGACAGCAACATCAATGTGCGCTCGCAAGGCTTGCTGCTGGCCGTAGGCAGCACCGGCCGCGTGCTGGCCGATGGCAGCCTGCAACTGACGGGCGGCGGCGACCTGGACCTGCGCGTGGGCGGCGCCCTCAATCCCGCCAGCAAGCCCGGCGACGGACACTTGAATGGCGCGCTGGCCGACCTGCGCGGCCATGCCGACGTGGCGGCGGGCCAGCTGGGCACCGTTGCGCTGCAGTACGGCACCTGGGGGACCGACCATGTGCCGCTGGAAACGCGCGCCTTCGACGCCTTCCGCGCCACGCGCGCGACGCCACGGGGCGGCATGACCCTGGTACCGGGCGACGCCACCTTCAGCGTGGCAACCCTGGGCGACCAGGTGCTGCAGGAAGTGGCCGATCCCGGCCGCGTCCTGCAGCTCAATACCTCGTCCTATACCAGCGCGTCGGGCGAGCAGGGCGCCGGCTACAGCTGGTTCAGCCTGTGGACGCCGCGCACGGCGCTCGACCTGCTCTCCGCCGGCGGCAACATGACGCCGCTGACGGCGGGCATCGACACGGCCACCGACCTGGCCATCGTCTACCCGTCCATCGTGCGGGTCGCGGCGCCGCATGGCAGCCTGTACTATGGCAAGGCCATCACGGACTGGAGCTCCGCATCGCTGTATGCCGCGCCTTTGCTGCTGGCGCCGTCGCCCAACGCCCAGCTGCAATGGCTGGCCGGCGACTCCATCTATGCGGGCGGCTATGCCATCAGCCAGTCCGGCGCTGCCGCCGACAGCATGGCGACGCCGTTCAAGCCCGCCTTCGCGGCGTGGAACCTCAGGCCTGGCAGCCTGACGCCCTTGGCCGACAATGTCGCGAGCACGGGCGTGCCATCGTCGACAGTGAACTATCCCCTGTTCGCCTTCGGCCCCGATTCCGCCGCCGGCCCGGCCAACAGCGGCACGCAGGCGGCGCGCATCTATGCCGTCACGGGCGACCTGATGGGCGTGAACAGCGGCCGCATGGTCGCGTTTTACGATGCCCCGCGGGCGGGCGTCACCTGGTACGAGGGGGCGCAGCCGGTGTGGATGAAGGCGGGCCGCGATATCGTCGGCAGCGGCACGGCCCAGCTGGAAGCCGTGGGTGCCAGGGGCGACGGCGACATGATGTTCCGCAATTACAGCAACCTGTTCGTGCACAATAATGCATTTGACGTATCGGTGGTGTCGGCCGGGCGCGACATCCTGAACAGTTCCTTCAACGTGGCCGGTCCCGGCACGCTGGACATCAGCGCCGGGCGCAACATATTGATGCAGGACAAGGGCAGCGTCGTCAGCCTCGGTCCCGTGGTGGCGGGCGACAAGCGTCCGGGCGCCGGCATCGCCATGCAGGCGGGCGTGGGCGCGGCCGGACTCGACTACCTGCGCTTCGTCAAGCCGTATCTCGACCCGGCGAACGTGGCGCAGAAGGGCGTGCCGCTGGCCGACCAGGCCGGCAAGGTAGTGAAAGCGTACGACGCCGAATTGGCGGCGTGGCTGGGTGAACGCTACGGTTTCAAGGGCACGGCCGCCGAGGTTCTGGCCTTTTACCTGGCCCTGCCCGAGCCGCAGCAGCGCGTGTTTGCCCGCAATGTGTATTTCGCCGAACTGAAGGCGGGCGGGCGCGAGTACAACGACTGGGACAGCTCGCGCTATGGCAGTTTCCTGCGCAGCCGCAACGCCATCGCGGCCCTGGCGCCGGCCACGGACGCCAACGGCAAGGCGCTTGCCTATGCGGGCGACATCGTCATGTACCGCGGCCTGTACGCGGTGCGCAATGACGGCGAGCAGCGCTGGGATTACTTCCCCCGCAGCGGCTACGTGCACACGAACTTCGGCGGCGACATCCAGCTGCTGACGCCAGGCGGCAAGCAGGTGTTCGGCATCGAAGGCGAGGCGCCGCCGGCGACCTCGGGCGTCATCACCAAGGGCGGCGGCAATATCGAGCTGTTCTCGCACGGCAGCATCCTGCTGGGCCAGAGCCGCATCATGACGACGTTTGGCGGCGATATCCTCGGCTGGTCGTCGGAAGGCGACATCAACGCGGGGCGCGGTTCGAAGTCGACCATCGTCTACACGCCGCCCAAGCGCGTGTATGACAACTGGGGCAACGTGACCCTATCGTCCGACGTGCCGAGCACGGGCGCCGGCATCGCCACCCTGGCGCCGATCGCGGAAGTGCCGGCCGGCGACGTGGACTTGCTGGCCCCGCTGGGCACCATCGACGCGGGCGAGGCGGGCATCCGCGTCTCGGGCAACGTCAACCTGGCCGCGCTGAAGGTGATGAATGCGGCGAATATCCAGGTCAAGGGCGAGGCCAAGGGCATGCCGACGGCGGCGTCCGTCAATGTGGCGGCCATGACGAACGCCAGCGCGGCCGCTTCCCAGGCCACGGCGGCGGCGCAGGACGTGGTGCAGCGCGAACGCGCCGCCACCCGTTCCGCGCAGCCATCCGTGTTCACGGTGCGCGTGCTGGGCTTTGGCAGCGAAGCACCGCCCGACAGCGCGCAAGCGACGCCGCAGGAGGGCGCGCGCATCGAGGCGGCCGACTACAACCCGCGCAGCGCCGTGCGCGTGCTGGGACTGGGCACCTTGCCGGAATCGGCCACGCGCCAGCTGACGGCGCAAGAGCGCAGCAGGTTGTCGCCATGATGGCCGGCATGGCGAATGTGGCTGCTGTCTTGCCCCTGCGCGCGGCGGGGCATGCCGGCATGGCCTGGTGCCGGCCCGCCATCCGGCCCCGCTTGCAGGCGGCCAACGACGTGGCACCCCTGCCGATACCGGCGCCGGCGCAGGGCGCCCGGCTGCAGGCTGTGCTGGAAGGCAATTACGCGGGACTGCACCGGCGCCTGGCGCGCCACCTGGGCTGCGCCGAGCTGGCCAGCGACAGCCTGCACGACGCCTGGCTGCGGCTGGGCGCGCTGGCGGCCGGCGACGGCGCGGCGCTGGCGCACAGCCCCGTCGCCTATGTCTTCCGCGTGGCGTGCAATGCGGCCATGGACAGCCTGCGCCGCAACCGCGCCTGGCTGTATGCGGACGAGGGCGGTGACGATGGCGCCGCCGGCCTGGTCGATTTACTCGCCGATACGGCGGCCGGGCCGGAACGCCTGGCCGAGCTGCAGGCGGACGTGCGGCGCCTGGCGCAGGCCGTCGACTTGCTGCCGCGGCGCCACCGGCAAGTGCTCGAAGCGCTGCGCGTGGATGAGCTGACCCGCCAGGAAGTGGCCGAGCGGCACGACATGTCGCTGCGCAACGTCGATACGGCCCTGCGCCAGGCGCTCGACCATTGCGCGCGCCACACGGGTTACGCGGCGCAGGGGGGCGTCGGCACGACCCGGCGCGGCCTGCGCTTGCGCCAAGGATAGGCGCTCCCCCATGTTTTACGTTCGTTCGCGTACAGACGCGCAGAAATTCCGCTGACAGACTGGAACTCCGGGCCTGCATGCGCCCACCCAGCCCACTGCCAGGAGGAAGCGCGACATGACCGAGTGTAATCACATCAATGCCGGCAGGCGCGGCGTGCTGATCGCCGGCGCGCTGTCGGCCACGGCGGTGGCCGTGCCCGGCGTGGCGGGAGCGGCGCAAGCGGTGAGCACGTCCGGCCAGGCGCCGCCCGTCCTGATGCAAGTGAGCCTGGACGTCAACGGCCAGCGCCACAGCCTGGAACTCGACACGCGCACCACCTTGCTCGACGCCTTGCGCGAACACCTGCACCTGACGGGCACCAAGAAGGGCTGCGACCACGGGCAATGCGGCGCCTGCACCGTCCTGCTCGACGGCCAGCGCATCAATGCCTGCCTGACCCTGGCCGTGATGCATGACGGCGCGAAGGTCACCACCATCGAGGGGCTGGGCACGCCCGACAAGCTGCATCCGATGCAGGCGGCCTTCATCGCGCATGACGGCTATCAATGCGGCTATTGCACTCCGGGGCAGATCTGTTCGGCCGTGGCCGCGCTGGGTGAGATCCGCCAGGGCATCCCCAGCCACGTCAGCACCGACTTGAATGCGGCGCCGCAGGCGACGCCGGAAGAATTGCGCGAACGCATGAGCGGCAATCTCTGCCGCTGCGGCGCGTATTCCAACATCATCGAAGCCATCACGGAAGTGGCGGGGAGGCCGGCATGAGAGTGTTCAGCTACCAGAAGCCCGCCACGCCGGCCGAAGCGGCGGCCGCCGCCGTGAACACGCCGGGCGCCCGCTTCATCGCCGGCGGCACGAATCTGCTCGATCTGATGAAACTGGACATCGAAACGCCCGCGCATTTGATCGACGTCAATGGCCTCGCCCTGGACAAGGTGGAAACTACAAAGGACGGCGGCTTGCGCATCGGCGCCCTCGTGCGCAACACGGCGCTGGCGGCGCACGCCACGGTGCGGCGCGATTATGCCGTGCTGTCGCGCGCCTTGCTGGCCGGCGCTTCGGCGCAATTGCGCAACAAGGCGACGACGGCCGGCAATTTGCTGCAGCGTACGCGCTGCCCGTATTTCTATGACACGAACCAGGCGTGCAACAAGCGCGTGCCGGGTAGCGGTTGTTCGGCCATCGCCGGCTTCAGCCGGCCGCTGGCGATTTTGGGCGGCAGCGAAGCCTGCATCGCCACGCATCCCAGCGACATGGCCGTGGCCATGCGCGTGCTCGATGCGGGCATCGACACGGTGCGGGCCGACGGCGCCGTGCGCACCATTCCCATCGCCGATTTCTACCGCTTGCCGGGCAGCACGCCGCAGCTGGAAACCGTGCTGCAGCCGGGCGAGCTGATCACCAGCGTGACCTTGCCCCGGCCCGTCGGCGGCATGCACGTCTACCGCAAGGTGCGCGACCGCGCCTCGTATGCGTTCGCGCTGGTGTCCGTGGCGGCGATTATCTTGCCGGACGGCACGGGCAGGCTGGCCCTGGGCGGCGTCGCGCCGCAGCCGTGGAGAATTGCCGCGGCGGAGCAATCGATGCCGCAAGGCGCCGCCGCCGTGAGCGAACGCCTGCTGGCCGGCGCCGCACCGACGGCCGACAACGCCTTCAAGGTGACCCTGGCGCAGCGCACGATCGCCGCCGTGATGGCGCAAGCATCCGCACAGAAAGGCTAGGGCCATGAAATTTACGACACCGGCGACCACCAATCCCATCGACCAGCTGAAAGTCGTGGGCCGCCCCACGGACCGCATCGACGGCCCCCTGAAAACCACGGGCACGGCGCCGTACGCCTATGAACAAAACAAGGCCGCGCCGCACGCCGCCTACGGCCAGGTCGTAGGCGCGGCTATCGCCAGGGGCCGCATCGCCTCCATCGACAGCAGCGCGGCGCGGCGCGCGCCCGGCGTGCTGGCCGTGGTGACGGCGGAATCGGCTGGGAAATTGGGCAAAGGCAAGATGAACACGGCCAGGCTGCTGGGCGGCCCCGAGGTCGAGCATTACCACCAGGCCATCGCCCTGGTGGTGGCGGAAACCTTCGAACAAGCCCGCTCGGCCGCGCAGTTGCTCGACGTTAAGTATGTCGAACAGCCGGGCGTTTTCGACCTGGCCAAGGCGAAGAATACGGCCACCAAGCCGAAGGATGGCCAGCCCGACAGCAAGACGGGCAACTTCGCCGGCGCCTATGCCCAGGCCCCCGTGCGCCTGGACGCCACTTATACGACGCCCGACCAGTCGCACGCCATGATGGAGCCGCACGCTTCGATTGCCGCCTGGGAAGGGGATAAATTGACGGTGTGGACGGCGAACCAGATGGTGGACTGGGGCCGTGGCGACCTGGCCCGTACCCTGGGCATGCCGAAAGACAAGGTGCGCATCGTCTCGCCCTACATCGGCGGCGGTTTCGGCGGCAAGCTGTTCGTGCGCGCGGAAGCCTTGCTGGCAGCCCTGGGCGCGCGCGCGGCGCAGCGTCCCGTCAAGGTGGCCCTGACGCGGCCCTTGATGTTCAACAACACGACGCACCGGCCCGCCACCATCCAGCGCCTGCGCCTCGGCGCCACGCGCGATGGCAAGATCACGGCCATCGGCCATGAATCGTGGTCGGGCGACTTGAAAGGGGGCCAGCCGGAAACGGCCGTGATGCAGACGCGGCTGCTGTACGCGGGGCCGAACCGCATGACGGCCATGCGCCTGGCCGTGCTCGATTTGCCGGAAGGCAACGCCATGCGTGCGCCGGGCGAGGCGCCGGGGCTGATGGCGCTGGAAGTCGCCATGGACGAGATGGCCGATAAATTGAAAATGGACCCCATCGTCTTTCGCATCCTGAACGACACGAAAGTGGACCCGGAAAAACCGGGCAGGCCGTTTTCTCAGCGCCGCCTGATCGATTGCCTGCGCACGGGCGCCGTGGAATTCGGCTGGAAGGATAGATCGACGCAGCCGGGCATGCGGCACGATGGCCGCTGGCTCGTGGGTATGGGCGTGGCGGCCGCTTTCCGCAACAACCTCGTCATGCCGTCCGCCGCCCGCGTGCGCCTGGACGGCAATGGCATGATCACGGTGGAAACGGACATGACGGACATCGGCACGGGCAGCTACACCATCATCGCGCAGACGGCGGCGGAAATGCTGGGCGTGACCTTGACGCGGGTCGTCGTGCGCCTGGGCGACTCGGATTTCCCCGTCTCGGCCGGTTCGGGCGGGCAGTGGGGCGGCAACAGTTCCACGGCCGGCGTGTACGCGGCCTGCGTGCGCCTGCGCCAGGCCATCGCCGCCAAGCTGGGTTTCGATGAAAAAGAGGCGCGCTTTTCCGACGGCCAGGTGAGCCAGGGCGAGCGCAGCGTGCCCCTCGCTGCCGCCGCCTACCATGGCGACGTCGTCGCGGAAGACCGCATGGAATATGGCGACCTCGATAAAAAATTCCAGCAATCGACGTTCGGCGCGCATTTCGTCGAAGTGGGCGTGGACAGCGACACGGGCGAAGTGCGCGTGCGCCGCATGCTGGCCGTGTGCGCGGCCGGCCGCATTTTGAACCCGAAGGCGGCGCGCAGCCAGGTGATCGGCGCCATGACCATGGGCGTGGGCGCGGCCCTGATGGAGGAACTGGTGGTCGACCAGCGGCGCGGCTACTTCGTCAACCACGACCTGGCCGGCTACGAAGTGCCCGTGCACGCCGACATCCCGCAACAGGACGTCATCTTCCTCGATGAAACGGACCCTATGTCCTCGCCCATGAAAGCCAAGGGCGTGGGCGAACTGGGCATCTGCGGCGTGGCGGCCGCGATCGCGAATGCCGTCTACAACGCGACGGGGGTACGCGTGCGCGACTATCCGCTGACCCTCGACAAGCTGCTGCGGGGCCTGCCCGTCATGACCTAGCCTCGGCCTGGCGTCCTGGCGCCGCCGTGCGCGTGACAAAGCGTGTATTTTTGGTAATTTTCAAGTGCTATGCTCGGAACGCATCTTGCGGGGCAGGTTCCAGGTCCGCAAGGCCATGCCGCCAGGAGAATGCATGAACAGCTCACCAATGCCGCCGCGGATACTGATCGTCGATGACGAGCTGGCGCATGTGCGCGCGCTGTGCGACACCTTGCGCGGCCAGGCTTACGACACGACGGGGCTCGCCTCGGGCGAGGCGGCGCTGTCCCTGCTGGCCGTCGAATCGTTCGACCTGCTGCTGGTCGACCTGATGATGCCGGGCATGAACGGCATCGCCGTGGTGGAAGCGGCGCGGCAGATCGATCCCGACCTGGCCTGCATCATCATGACGGGCGAAGGCACGATTGCCTCGGCCGTGCAGGCCATGCAGGCGGGCGCGCTCGATTACGTCGTCAAGCCGTTCAAGGTGTCGGGCATCCTGCTGATACTGGCGCGGGCGCTGGAAACGCGCCAGTTGCGCATCGCCAATGCGCGCCTGGAACTGCTGCTGCGCCAGCACACGGCCGAACTCGACGCCATGAACAAGGATTTGCAGCTGGCCCGCGAAGTGGCCGAGCGGGCGAACCAGGAAAAGACCAATTTCCTGTCCAGCATGAGCCACGAGTTGCGCACGCCGCTCAACGCCATCCTGGGCTTTTCGCAGATGCTGACATCCGATTCCATCCCCTCGACGGCGCAGGAAAGGAAAACCTTTGCCTCGCACATCTTCGGCGCCGGCCGGCATTTGTTGACCTTGATCAACGATATCCTCGACATCGCCAGGATCGAGTCGGGCAATATGTCGCTGTCGATGGAGCCAGTGGACCTGGCCGGCATCTACCACGAATGCTGGCAAATGATGGAACCGCTGGCGCACAAGCGCGGCATCACCCTGACGTTCGTGGAAGCGGTCGGCCTGCATGTGCTGGCCGACCGCACGCGCCTCAAGCAGGTGCTGATCAACCTGCTGTCGAACGCCGTCAAGTACAACCGCGAACAGGGCGAGATCCACGTCGATTGCCAGCCCGTCGATGCGCAGCGGCTGCGCCTGTCCGTGCGCGACACGGGCGCCGGGCTGAGCGCCGCGCAGCTCGAGGCGCTGTTCCAGCCCTTCAACCGCCTTGGACGCGATGCGCGCGACGAGGAGGGCACGGGCCTGGGACTGGTGGTTAGCAAGCGCCTGGCCGAAGCCATGCAGGGCAGGCTGGGCGTGGCCAGCACGCCCGGGCGCGGCAGCACCTTCTGGCTCGATATCGCCAGTTGCCCGGCGCGCCAGCCGCTGCAGGAAAGCCCGCGCCTGCCCGCCATCGCCCGGCCCGCCGAGCCGATAACGTTGCCGGAGCGCAAGACGCTGCTGTATGTGGAAGACAATCCCCTGAACGTGACCCTGGTGGCGGGTCTGATCCATTTTCGCCCCGATCTCGACCTGCTGTCGGCCGGCGACGGGCAAACGGGCCTGGAGATGGCGCGCCGCCACCTGCCGCAGCTGATACTGATGGATATCGACCTGCCCGACATCAGCGGCACGCAAGTCATGCAGCTGCTGCGCGCCGATGCCCGCACGGCGCATATTCCCGTCATCGCCCTGACGGCCGTGGCGGGGCCCGGCGATGTCCGCCAGGGGCTGGCGGCCGGCTTTTACTGCTATCTCACCAAGCCGGTCGACGTGGTGGCGTTTTCCGAGGCCGTCAACAGCGCGCTGGAGTTGGCCACGGCGCAGTGCAGCGCATGAGCGGCCCGACGCCAGCGCGGCGGACGGTCTGGCTGGCGGCCGCACTGCTGCTGGCGATGCTGGCCGCCATCGCCCTGTGGCGGCTGTTTGCCCGTCCCGCGCCGCCGCCCGGCCCCGTGGAAGAGCTGCGCCTGGCCGTGAACGCGGAATACGTGGGCAGCTGCCCCGTGCTGGCCGCGCACGGGCAGGGCTATTTCGCGCGCGAAGGCATCCACGCGCGGCTGCAATCCTACTCGTCGGGCAAGGCTTCGCTGGAAGCCGTGTTGCAGGGCCAGGCCGACCTGGGCACCGTGTCCGATATTCCCGTGGTGCTGGCGAGTCTGAAGAACCAGTCCGTCGTCATCATCGCCAGCATCTTCGAGGCCGAACGCGACCACGGCATCGTGGGGCGCCTGGACCGCGGCGTGTCCACGCCCGCCAGCCTGAAGGGCAAGCGCATCGGCGTGACCCTGGGCACCTCCGGCCAGTTCGCGTTGGACGCCTTCCTGAACCGCCAGAAGCTGCTGCCCGGCGAAGTCACCCTGCACAACTACGCGCCGGACCAGTTGGCCGCTGCGCTGGCGCGGGGCGAGGTCGATGCGGCGGCCGGCTGGGAACCGTTCCTGACGGCCATGACGCACGCCATCGCGGGCAAGGCGGCCATCTTCTATGGCGAGGACGTGTATGCGGGCCTGTTCAACGTGGCCGGCGCGGGCGATTACGTGCGCGCGCACCCGGCGAC
Source organism: Janthinobacterium sp. SUN211 (assembly GCF_030587315.1). Lineage (NCBI taxonomy): Bacteria > Pseudomonadati > Pseudomonadota > Betaproteobacteria > Burkholderiales > Oxalobacteraceae > Janthinobacterium > Janthinobacterium sp. SUN211. The sequence continues at coordinate 283,748 of NZ_JAPWIC010000001.1, forward strand.
GATGCGCAAGGTGTTGCGCGCGCTGATCGCCGGCGCGCGCTTTTGCCAGGACGAACCCGACGCCGCGCGCGCCCTGTTTGCCAGGGCGTCGCCCGGCGAAGCGGCGCGCCTGCAGGCGGCCTGGCACGGCTATCAGTTTGGCGTCGTGCTCGACCAGGGCTTGCTGCTGGCGCTGGAAGACGAGGCGCGCTGGGCCATCAAGAACCGCCTGGGCGAGCGCGGCGACATGCCGAACTTCCTCGACGCCGTCTACCTGGATGGCCTGGAAGCCGTGGCGCCATCGGCCGTGACGGTCATTCATTGAGAGGGCCACCGTGAAAATTGTCACGCGCTTCAAGCTGGCCCAACTGTTTTGCGTGGTGCTGGTGGCCATCATCGTCGCCGTGCTGTTCTCCACCACCATGGCGATGCAGCGCGAACTGGCGAAGAACAAGGCGGCGGCCGATATCCTGCAAGCTGTCACGTCGCTGCGCTACCTGTCGATCGAGTATGCGCTGCACCATGGCGCGCGCACGCGCGCCCAGTGGCAGCTGCGCAGCGAGTCGCTGTCCACGGGGCTGCTGGCCACGCCCGCCTTCAACGGCGACGAAGAGCGCAAGCTGCTGCGCGAATTGCAGGGCGACCTGGCCGGCGTGGGCGGCCTGTTCGAGCTGTTTGTCGCGAATCACCGCGAGCTGGGGCAGGACCCGCAGCGGCGCGAGGTGCTGGGCGAGCTGGAAGCGCGCCTGTCGGGCCAGATCATGGGCAAGGTGCAGGGCATGATTTCGGATGCGATGCGGCTGTCCGAATTGAGCCGGCAAGGCGTGCTGGAGGCGCAGCAGCAAGCCAACGTGGCCGTGGTGCTGTTTGGCGGCATGATCATCGCGCTGGTGGCCGGCTTGATCTACTTCACCATGACCAGCGTCACGGGACCGCTGGAAAAGTTGCGCCAGGGCACCCTGATCGTCGGCGCCGGCAAACTCGATTTTGCGCTCGGCGTGCACACCAAGAATGAAATCGGCGACCTGGCGCGCGCCTTCGACGGCATGACGGAAAAGCTGCGCCGCACCACCGTCTCGCGCGACGAGCTGGCGCACACGAATGCCGCCCTGGAAACGCAGATCGCCGAACGCCAGCTGGCCGAGCGCAAGGTGCATGAACAGCTCGAGCGCCTGAACCTGCTGCAGCAGATCACGCGCTCGATCGGCGAGCGGCAGGACTTGCGCAGCATCTTCCAGGTGGTGGTGCGCAGCCTGGAAGAGCAGCTGCCCATCGATTTCAGCTGCATCTGCCTGTATGAGCCGTCGCAGCACGCGCTGCAGGTGACGTGCGTGGGCGTGCGCAGCGAGGCGCTGGCGCAGTCCTTCATGATGAGCGAACACGCGCACATTCCCATCGATGAAAATGGCCTGTCGAGCTGCGTGCGCGGCAAGCTCGTGTATGAAGCCGATATCGCCGATGTGGCGTTTCCGTTTCCGCAGCGGCTGGCGCAAGGGGGGCTGCGCGCCCTCGTCATGGCGCCGCTGCTGGCTGAAAACACGGTCTTCGGCATCCTGATCGTGGCGCGCCGTGCCGCGCACAGTTTCACCAGCGGCGAATGCGAATTCCTCAGCCAGCTGAGCGAGCACGTGGCGCTGGCCGCCAACCAGGCGCAGCTCTACGGCGCGCTGCAACGCGCGTATGACGATTTGCGCCAGACCCAGCAGTCGGTGATGCAGCAGGAGCGCCTGCGCGCGCTGGGGCAGATGGCCAGCGGCATCGCGCACGATATCAATAACGCCATTTCCCCCGTGGCCCTGTACACCGAGTCCTTGCTGGAGACGGAAACCAATCTCAGTCCGCAGGGCCGGCATTGTCTGGAAGTCATCGAACGGGCCATCGACGACGTGGCCGCCACCGTGGCGCGCATGCGCGAATTTTACCGCCAGCGCGAACCGCAACTGGCGCTGTCGCCCATCAATGTCAACCTGGTGGTGCAGCAGGTGCTGGACTTGACGCGCGCGCGCTGGAGCGACATGCCGCAGCAGCGCGGCATCGTCATCGCCCTGCGCATGGAGCTGGCGGACGGGTTGCCCATGCTGCCCGGCAGCGTGGGTGAAATCCGCGAAGCGCTGACGAACCTGGTCTTCAACGCCGTCGACGCCATGCCGGAAGGCGGCACCCTGACCGTGCGCACGGCCTGCATCGCCGGGCCGGGCCAGGCCGGGGTACGGCAGGTGCAGGTCGAAGTGGGCGATACGGGCATCGGCATGGACGAAAATACCCGCCGCCGCTGCCTGGAGCCGTTTTTTACCACCAAGGGCGAGCGGGGCACGGGCCTGGGCCTGGCCATGGTGTACGGCATGATGGAGCGCCATGGGGCCGGCATCGACATCGTCACGGCGCCGGGGCAGGGCACGGCGGTGCGCCTGGCGTTTCCCGCCTGCGCGGAAGGCGAGGGGGTCGAAGTGCCCGACACGGCCCACGCTGTGCCGCCGCGCCTGCGCATCCTCGTGGTGGACGACGACCCGATGGTGCTCAAGTCCCTGCGCGACATCCTGGAAATCGACGGCCACGACGTGGTGTCCGCCGATGGCGGCCAGGCCGGCATCGACTGCTTCCTGGCCGCCTGCGACAGGGGCGAGCATTTCGCGGTGGTCATCACGGACCTGGGCATGCCCCACGTGGACGGGCGCAAGGTGGCCAGCGCCGTGCGCCAGCATTCGCCGGCCACGCCCATCATCATGCTCACGGGCTGGGGCCAGCGCCTGGCGGCCGACAGCGACTACCCCGAACACGTCAACTGCGTGCTGGGCAAGCCGCCGCGGCTGAAGGAATTGCGGCGCGCCTTGAACATGGTTATTTCGACGGGGTAGGTGGCGAGCTCGTTCGAGCCAGATCGTCCTTGTTTAATCTGTATCAAGCTTCGCTGCGATCGCCGCACAGCGGCGTGACGACTCACTAGACTTGTATAGATGGATCCGTCATTCCAGCCTTTGCCAAAGGAGTGATGAGTATGTCTGTTGTCTGTCCAAGCGAGTCAAACGTCTTGTCTTTAATTAAGGCGATACTGTGATCATACCGAGCCCCCCGCCAGAAGCAGCACCTGTCCCGACGTATAGCGGCGATTCGCTGAGCAAGAAAATAGCGATCCTCGATCTCGTGACGACCTTGACATATAAACTGGCCGTTGCAGTGGGCGCCATCGTCACGCTGACCTATCTGTTTGACATTCAGTTTTTTCCCAGCAGTTTGACGCCAGGCGAAGTGGTATTCTTTATCTTTGTGGCACTGATGTTCGGTTTTCTGTACTGTATCTTCCTGTTGTTCGGGGCCATGTCCGCAGTGTGGCTGCTCCAGCTGTGCTCCTGGCTGGAAAAGCGGGTTTCCAGGAGGTACGCTGGCTGTGGTCAGGCGACCCTGTTTGTCGTTCCAGCCGGGCTGCGTGGCGTTGGCTATTGCCTGGTATCGCTTTTCTTTTTTTTGCTGTCCTTGCTGTATGCATTCGCCGGTGCTAGACCTTCTTTGTTTTTACTGATATTGATCTTTTTCTGTGCCGGTTTTCTTACCCTCTTTCTAGGCACGGCTGGTACGCAAGCGGGTATCACGGTCGCAGGTGCGCAGCCGAAGCCGCAGCGCAGATTGGCGCAGCTTGCCGCAGTGTTCGTCGCACCGCTGGTACTCGTGCTGTTCTTCGGGCCGTTCATGAAGATGGTGCATATGGCTTTCCAGCTATTGGGTGTGCGTATTCCTGACGTCAGCATCGAAGTGCCCGAGACCGAGCTCGGTGAAATCGAGCGCGTCACGGAAGTCGTCGGCCGCCCCATCCTTGACTGCCGCAGGAGCGCCGGGGGGCGATTGCTGGTACATCATGCCGATGTATTGTGGACCGGCGTTGGCGGCGTGTCGCTTGTCACGTTCAGCGTACGCACGAAGCCGGAGGCCAGTATTTTCAGCCCTGAACCGGTCGTCCTCAAGGTTGCCACCTTGCGTCTGGATGCGGCAACGATGCGCATCATCAAGAGCCGGCCTGTCTTGAATCCCTGTTTCGACCTATCCAACGACTTGCTGTTCAAAACCGGCAGCGAGCAATTATTGCCAACGGCACAACCGCGTCTGCAGGCTCTTGCCTCAGCCATTCTGGCATCGGGTACGCCGCATGACATTATGGTGCGCGGCCACAGTGACGCTCGTCCTTTCGCGGGCAGTATTGCTGGAAAAGCCGTGGATAATCAACGTCTATCGGAGCTGCGCGCAGAGGCGATTGTCAATGTACTCAGAACTGCGCTGGATGGAAAGAATCTGACAATGCGATCGGAAGGGGCGGGTGCGCGGGAGCCGCGCGTGAAATGCCCTGTCGAGGCAAGCACTACCGCATATGAAACGGAACAGTGCAATGCCTTGAACCGCAGGGTGGAGGTGCGCGTGCTGTACGCGCAAACGCAGTGAGGCGAGCGGTGGCAGCGGCGTTTGCAGCCGTTTCCGCAACTCGCCTGGCGTGTTATGCCGTTGGATGCGATATCAGAACCGGTACGTCAACGTCCCCCGCACGCTGCGCGGCACGCCATACGTACCTTGCGCGTAGGTGTTGATGTTGATGTATTTCTTGTCCAGCGTGTTTTCCACGTTCAGCTGGGCCGTCAACTGGCGCGACAGCTGGTACGTGGCCATCAGGCTCACCGTGCTGTAGGCTTCCTGCGTCACTCTTTCCTTGCCGTTCGGGCCTTCGTCGTCAAAGTAGAACTTGCTTTGCCAGTTGATGCCGCCGCCCACGGTGAGGTCTGGCTTTACCTTCCAGGTGGTGAACAGGCGCGCCGTCGAGCGCGGAGACAGGGTGTTGATGTCCTGTTGCTCGCGGTCCTTGGCGCGGAAGTGGCTGGCGCTGGCTGTCACGTTCCAGCCCGGCGCCAAGCGGCCCGACAATTCTCCCTCGATGCCGCGGCTGGTGGCGCCGCGCGCCGCGTAGTACGCTTGCGTGGTGGTGCCGGGAATCCTGTGTGCGCCGTCCGGCTGGGCCAGCTTGTCCTGCTTGATTTCAAAGATGCCGATGGAACCGTTGGCCCGGCCCCCGGCCAGTTCTCCCTTCAAGCCCACTTCCATGCTTTGCCCCGTCAGCGGGTCCAGCCAGGCGCCCGTGCGGTCCTGGTTTTCCTGCGGGCGGAAGATGTCCGTATAGCTGGCGTAGGCCGAGTATGTCTCATTGAGATCGATCACCACGCCCGCGTAGGGCACGAACTTGCTCTTGGCGAAGGCAAAGCGGGCGCTGCCGTCAAAGCCGATGCGGTCCTTGTCCCAGCGGCTCAAGCGACCGCCGAGTATCAATTTGGTGTTGTCGGCAAGGTTCAGCCGCGCCGCGCCATACGCGCCATATTGTTTGGTCGTGTATTTTTCCGACAGCACGAGTTCGCCCCAGGCGGGCTGCGGGTAGCTGCCATCCCAGGCGAGGAAATTGCCGATCGGTTCAGGGTCGAGCGCCTCCTTGACGCTGAACTCGGCGTGCTGCACCGTGTAGTTGGCCCCGACGATGACTTCATGCTGGCGTCCGCCCAGGGAAAATGGCCCCGACAGCTTCACGTCGGCGCTGCTTTGGTCGCGCGCGCCGATGTAGCGGTTCGGATAGCCGAGCATGCCGAGGCCCGTGATTCTATCGGGCCGTTCGGCCAGGAATACCAGCGGCGTGTCTTCCGTGTGCTTGCTGTACATGGCTTGCGCCTGCGCTTTCCAGCCCTGGCCCAGTGCATGTTCCACGGTGGCGTGCACGTTCGTCTGTTCCGTGGCCCAGGCGGCCCAGCGGGGCGCAGTCGTGACGGAGCGGTCGAAATTGGTGCGCGTGCCGTCGCTGTACCACAGGGGGAAGCCGCCCCAGTTGCTGCCTTTCGGGTCGTTCTTCTGGTAGCTGGCGCCCAGCATGGCCACGGTGCCGGGCGCCAGGTCCGCTTCGACGGTGGCGTAGACGAGCTGGCGCTGGTTCGAATAGCCATTGGTAAACGACTTGCGGTCTTGCCAGGCGCCGGCCACGCGGCTGCGCACGGAGCCATCCCCGTTCAACGGCGCGGCCAGGTCGAGCGTGCCCCGGTAATCGCTCCACGAGCCGGCCGCCAGCGACCATTGCCCTTCGAATTGCCTGGCGCTGGCCCGCTTGCGCACCAGGTTGATCGAGGCGGACGGGTAGCCGGCGCCCGTCAGCAAGCCCGTGGCGCCCCGCGTCACTTCCACGCGGTCGTAGATCAGCGAATCCATTTCCGATTCGCCGCCCGAATACTGCACCTTATACGTGGTGGGCACGCCGTCGTACTGGAAGTTGTCGACGTCGAAGCCGCGCGCGGAAAAGGTGCTGCGTTCCGTGTCGAACTGGTTGACGGCGATGCCGGGCGTGTTGCGCAGCACGTCGCGCACCGTCAGCAAGTCCTGGTCGTCCATGCGCTGGCGCGTGATGACGCTGACCGATTGCGGCGTCTCGCGCAAGGACAGCACCAGGCCCGTGGCGCTGGCCGTGGCCGGCGTCGTGTACGAGCCCGTGCCTTCCGTACTCGTGCTGCGCTCGGCCGTGGCGCGCACGGCGATGCCGGGCAGGGTGGCCGCATCGGCCGCCGAGGGCAGCTTGCGCACGGCGTAGTGGCCGCCACCCTGGTCGACAGCGTATAAGCCGCTGCCATCGAGCAGGCGGGCGAAACCGTCGGCCACCTGGTAGTTGCCGTTCAAGCCGCGGCTGTTCAAGCCCGCATACAGGCTGGCGGCGCCGGAAATGCTGACCCCGGCGTCGGCCGCAAACGCGGACAGGACGGCGCCGAGGGGGCCGGCGGCTACCTGGTAGTGGCGCGTGGGCGCCTGTTGCGGTTGCTGCTGGGCGGATGCGGGCGCGGTCAAGGCCAGGCTGCCCAGCAGGGCCAGGGTGATGCTGGTGTGGCGGTAGTGCTTCATTGCTTGTTTCCCTTCGTTCATGTGTTGGTCCTGTGTGGATTGACGGGGCACATGACGGAAAGGGACATTGTTCTCAAAAATTTTTATGCGGGCTCGACGGAAATCCACCAACGGCTGTGGCGCCGCACGCGGATGGGCAGCGACGCTTGCAGCAGGGCCAGCAGGGCGTCCGTGTCGCGCAGCTGGTACACGCCCGACACGCGCAGCCGCGCCACGGCCGGATCGCAGCGCACCACGCCGTGGCGATAGCGGGCCAGCTGCGCCAGCACCTGCTCCAGCGGCGTGTCGTCCGCGTACAGCAAGCCCTTGAGCCAGGCGGCTGCGTGCGGCGCCAGCGGCTGCGGCGCGCCGGCGGCCGTTTCATCGAAACTGGCTTGCCAGCCCGCCTGCACGATGACGGGCCGGCCTTCGGCGGGCCGCACTTCCACGGCGCCCTGCGAGACGGCCACGTGGGTGCGCGCGCCCAGCAGGCTGTCGTCCTGGCGCACCGTGAAGCGCGTGCCGAGGGCGCGGATGCTGCCGTTGCTGGTGCGCACGATGAAGGGACGCCCGAGGGGATCGGGGCTGGTCGCCACGTGTATCTCTCCGCCGCGCAGCTGCACCAGGCGCAGGGATGCGCCGAAGGCGACATCGGCGGCGCTGGCCGTATTCAGGCTCAAGCCGCTGCCGTCGGGCAGGGGGAAATGGCGGATGTCTCCCGTGGCCGTGCGCAGGTCGGCCGTCCATGCCTGCCATGGCGCCACGCGCAGCATGGCCCAGCCGGCTGGCCCGGCGACGATCAGCACGGCCAGGGTCTTCAGGATGGCGCGGCGCTGCGCGCCGGACGGGCGGTCCAGCACTTGCCTGGACAAGGGCATGGCCAGCGGCGGGGGCAGCATGCCGAAGGTGCGGCATACTTGCTCGGCCCGCTGCCACGCCGTTTCATGGTCGGGGTGGGCGGCGCGCCAGCGGGCCAGCCCCTGCTGCGCGGCAGCGTCGAGTTCGCCGCCTTGCAGGCGCATCATCCAGTGCGCCGCTTCGCGCGCGGCGCGTGCATCGAGGGCCGCGCTCATGTCAGGCCAGCAGCAGGATGCATTGTTCGAACGCCTGCACCATGTAGCGCTTGACGGTGCGCTCGCTTACTTTCAGGCGCGCGGCGATGTCCGCATACGCCATGCCTTCCAGCTGCGACAGCAGGAAGGCCGTGCGCACTTTCGCCCCCAGGCCGTCGAGCATGGCGTCGATCTGGTGCAGGGTTTCCAGGATGAGCAAGCGGTCTTCCGCCGACGGCGTGACGGGGGCGGGCAGCTGCGCCAGGGTGGCCAGCCAGGCCTGCTCCAGCGACTGGCGGCGGTAATGGTCGATCAGCAGGCGGCGCGCCACGGTGGTCAGGTAGGCGCGCGGCTCGCGCAGGGTGACGGCGCGCTCGCCGGGCGTGGCCAGCAGCTTGATGAAGGTATCCTGCGCCAGGTCGGCCGCGTGATCCGTACAGGACAATTTGCCGCGCAGCCAGCGCAACAGCCACGGATGGTGCTGGCCATACAGCTGACTCAATGACATGGGGCTTTGAGAATCGGCGGCAGGCGATACGGCATACGTCACGGCACACTCCAGGTTGGCGCGGAAGTCCCGTGCCGCTGGCGCATGCAGGCTCTTCTTAAATGCGAATGGTTCTCATTTTACATTGACGTGCCCGAATGTCAATGCGGCAGCCGGATTGGCATGGCAATCATGGGCTTTCCGCTATACTGGCCCCCCCAATATTGCTGCCCCTGGCCGAAAAACACCATGGACCTGAGTACCCACGCCGCCGTCGTCAATTGCGAAGCGTATCGCGACGGCAAGAAGATCGCGCACTTTGATATCGACAAGGTGGGCGACTTCCTCGGCGACCCCGATTGTTTCGTGTGGATCGGCCTGGCCAGCCCCGACGTCACGGCCATGCACGCGCTGCAGGCGGCCTTCGGCCTGCACGAACTGGCCGTCGAGGATGCGCAGGGCGCGCACGAGCGCCCCAAGCTGGAAGAGTACGGCGACACCCTGTTCATGGTGATGCACACGGCCACCCTGGATGGCGAGGCCATCGTCTACGGCGAAACCCACGTCTTTCTCGGCCCCCGCTTCATCATCACGGTGCGCCACGGCGCCTCGGCCGGCTATGCGAAGTTGCGCGAACGCAAGGAAAGCATGCCCGAGAAGCTGGCCAGCGGTCCCGGCTACGTGCTGTATTCCATCATCGATTTCATCGTCGACCAGTATCAGCCCTGCATCGACCATTTGCAGGCCCGCTTCCAGCACCATGAGCTGCAGCTGTTCAAGCCCAGCTTGAGCGAAGACAAGCTGCAGGATTTCTACCAGCTCAAGACGGAGCTGCTGAAGCTCGACGCGGCCGTCAATCCCCTGCATGACATCTGCACCCAGCTGATCCGTTTCCATGGCGATATCGTGCCCAAGGAAAACCGCATCTATTACCGCGACATTCTCGACCACGTGAAACGGGTCACGCATACGGCGGGGCAGATGCGCGAACTGGTCAACTCGGCCATGCAGGTGGCGCTGGGGCAAATTTCGATCCGCCAGAACGAGGTCGTCAAGCGCCTGGCCGCCTGGGCCGCCATCCTGGCCGTGCCCACCATGGTCTTCAGCCTGTACGGCATGAACTTCGAATTCATGCCGGAACTGAAGTGGCGCGGCAGCTATCCGGCCGTGATCGTCGTCATCATCGCCGGCTGCTGGTGGCTGCACCGCCGCCTGAAGCGCGAAGGCTGGCTGTAGCCGGCAGGCTTACGCTGCGGCCACCGCGCTTGCCGCCTCCAGTATCAGCGCCGCCACTTTCACGGGGCGCGAGGCCAGCGACGCGTGGCTGGCGTTCAGCGTGATGACTTTGCGCGCCTGCAGGCGCGCCGCCATGCGCTCCTGGTTGACGGGGGAAATCATGCGGTCGGCACTGGACACCTGGTACCAGCTGGGCTTATGTTTCCAGGCCGGGTCGCTGACGGTGTCGCCGAAGGTGCTGGCCAGCGGCGCCTTCTGCACCACGCCCAGCACGGCGCCTTCTTCCGCGTCGAGGTCCTGGCAAAAGCTGTCATGGTATTGTTCGGGCTTGACCCACAGATAGCCGTCGCTGTCGCCTTCCAGGCTGGCCGCGCCCAGCGGCGGGTGTTCCTGCGTGATGCTGCCCGGGCTTTCGCCCGCGTCGGGGGCAAAGGCGGCGATGTACACGAGGCCCGCCACATTCGGCGCATTGCCGGCCACGCTGATGACGGCGCCGCCGTAGGAGTGTCCCACCAGCAACACCGGGCCATCGACCTGCGCCACCATCTTGCGCGTGCGTTCGGCGTCGTCGGCCAGCGACGTCAAGGGCAGTTCGACGGCGCGGATGGCCGTGTGGCCCTGGCGCCGCAATTCGAGGATGACGCGGCTCCAGTGGGCGGCGCCGCCCCAGAAACCGTGGACGAGGACGATGGTGGCTTGCTTGCTCATGCGGAACTCCTTGGGACAAGGGAAACGGAGAAGACCGCGCCGTGTGCGAGGCGGCACTGCGCGGCGGCTGGCTGCACGCCTATTGTAGACCTTCCCAGCGCATGGCCTCGATGGCGTCGACCACCGTGCTCTCGTATTCGATGAAGAAATCGCTGTGGAAGCCGTTGCGCATCACCAGGTGGCTGCTGCCGGGCAGGGCGGCGGCCAGTTGCTCGCCGTCGGCCAGGCGCAGCGGCCGGATAAAGTCGAGTACTTCCTGCGCGGCGGCCCGGGTGGCGGTATCGGCTTGCAGCAGCCATGGAAACAGGTTGCGCAAGGTGCCGGGATCGACGGTGACGACCAGCGCCGGCGCGCGCACGCGGCGGTAGTCGGGCGAAAAATTGTGCGCGGCCACGTCCATGGCCCTGGCGATGGCGGGCGGCGTGTTCGGCCGCCCCGAACCGTCGGGCAGCACTTCCAGTGCATCGCGCCAGTTCGCTTCCAGCGCGGGCCACCATTGCTTGTTGATGCGCCTGGCATAGGCGATCGAGGCGTCCAGCGATGCCAGGTCGGCCGGGCCGGGCGGCGGTTCGTCGTAGGGCGTCGGTGCGGGTTCTTCATAGCCGCCGCTGGCCAGGTAATCGAAGGTCGTGTCCAGGTAGGCGAGGCCCCGCACGCGCCGCGGGTGGCTGCCGGCGAACAGGGTCAGCTCGTTGCCGGCGATGGAGTGCCCGGCCAGGATGATGCGCGGCACCTTCAGTGCGTCCAGCACGGCCAGCAGGTCGGCCACGAGGGTGGCGGGAGAGTAGCTGGCGTCGCTGGCGGGCGTTGGCTTGCTCGACGAACCGTAGCCGCGCCGCGTGATGGCCAGCACGCGGTGGCGGCGCGCCAGCGCGGGCGCCAGGCTGTCGAACGCATGCGCATTGGCGCCCAGGCCGGCCAGCAGCACGATCACGTCGTCGCTGTCACCCCGTGCCGATGGCCAGTCGCGCACGTGCAGGCTGACGCCGGGGGCGACGCCGATCTGCCGGTCCGTCACGCCGGATGCGCGCGGCAGCGAACTGCCGCCGCATGCGGCGAGGCCGGCCAGCGCCGTCATCCCCGACAGAAAGTGTCTGCGGGCGTGGAAATGCGCGGGGGCGCCGGGTGTCATGCTCATGCTGTACTCCTGGTGTGGGTGAGGGCATGAGCAGTGTCGCCGCCGCGCATGAAGCGCGGATGAGGGGCGGGTGAAGGAAGGCTGAAGGCCCGCCGGCCGCGCTAGTGCGACACGAGCACCGGCAACGTCGTCTCTTGCAGCACCGTGCGCGTGACGCCGCCCAGCAGCGCTTCGCGCAGGCGCATGTGGCCGTAGCAGCCCATCACGACCAGGTCGCAGCGCCGCTGCGCGGCCATGGCCAGCAGCGCCGTCCCCACGTCCTGGCCCGGCGGCGTGTCGTGCTGCAGCACCTCGACGTTGACGCCGTGGCGCGCCAGGTACAGGGCCAGGTCGGCGCCCGGCTGCTCGCCGTGCGCGGCCGGCTGGGCGTGCGAATTGACGACGGCCAGGGTGACTTGCCGCGCCCTTTGCAGCAGCGGCAGCGCATCGGTGATGGCGCGCAGCGCTTCGGCGCTGCCGTTCCAGGCCAGCAGCGGATGCTGCGCGGCGCCCGCCGGCGCGGCGGAGGGCGCGTGCGGCACCATCAGCACGGGCCGGCCGCAATGGAGCATCAGGTATTCGGCCGTGCCGGCGATGACGCGCGACGGCGTATCCTGCGCATCCGTCTGGCCCAGGATCAGCAAGTCGCAATAGCGCGCCTGCAGCAGCAGCGCGCCTTGCGCGTCGTCGTCGACGAAGCGCGTTTCGTAGGCGCCCAGGCCTTCCTCGCGCGCGATGCGCTCGAAGTCGTGCAAGGCTTCGCTGGCCTGGGTGCGCAGCGCCTGCATCTGCGCCGGCGCAAACTGCAGCGCGTTGACGCCGCCGCCATACGCGTAGCGCGAGATGCCGCTCATGGCCGAACCGATCAGGTGCGCCCCTTCGGCGATGGCCAGGCGCACGGCCAGGCGGATGCGCTGGGCGCAGTGGCGGGAATTGTCGACGTGGACCAGCAGGGTGGTGTAGGGCATGGCGTTTCCTCGGTTGTCAGTTGTCAGGTCTGCAGCACGTAGCTGCCCGGCGCGTCGCCCAGATCGGGGCCCATGGCCGGCGGCGCCACTTGCGCGCCCGCTTGCTGCGCCAGCCAGGATTGCCAGGCGGGCCACCAGGAACCGTCATGGTGCGGCACGTCGCGCTGCCAGCTGTCCGCGTCGACATACGGCGCGTCGTGGCGGTGCGTGGCCAGCTGGTAGCTGCGGCGCGGCTGTCCCGGCGGCGAGACGACGCCCGCGTTGTGGCCGCCCGAGGTGAGCAGGAAGGTGACGTCCGTGTCGGTCAGCAGCTGCAGTTTGTAGACGGAGCGCCACGGCGCCACGTGATCCGTCAGGGTGCCGACGGCAAAGATCGGTGCATCGATGTCGGGCAGGGCGATGTGGCGGCCTGCCGTGCGGTAGCGGCCTTCGGCCAGGTCGTTGTGCAGGAACAGGCGGCGCAGGTATTCCGAATGCATGCGGCAGGGCATGCGCGTGGCGTCCCCGTTCCAGGCCATCAGGTCGCTGTCCTGTTCATCTTGTCCCAGCAGGTAGTGGTTCAAGCGGCGCGACCAGATCAGATCGTTTGAGCGCAGCAACTGGAAGGCGCCCGCCATCTGCTTCGTATCGAGGTAACCCTGCTTCCACATGGCCGCTTCCAGGAAGCTGACCTGGCTGTCGTCGATGAACAGCGACAGTTCGCCCGGCTCCTTGAAGTCCACCTGCGAGGCCAGCATGGTGAGGCTGGCCAGGCGCGCATCGCCGTCGCGCGCCATCGTCGCGGCGGCGATCGCCAGCAGGGTGCCGCCCAGGCAGTAGCCGGCCGCGTGCACCTGCGGCGCGCCCGTGATGCGGGCAACGGCGTCGAGCGCATCCATCACGCCCAGCTGGCGGTAGTCTTCCAGCGACAGCTCGCGGTCTTCTTCCTGCGGGTTTTTCCAGGAAATCATGAACACCGTGTGGCCTTGGCCCACCAGGTAGCGCACCAGCGAATTGTGCGGCGACAGGTCGAGAATATAGAACTTCATGATCCAGGCGGGCACGAACAGCAGCGGCGTGGCATGCACGCTCTCTGTCGCGGGCGCGTACTGTATCAATTCGATCAAGTCATTGCGGTAGACCACCTTGCCCGGCGTGACGGCCACGTTTCCGCCCACCTTGAACGTGGCTTCGCCGGCCGCGCCGGCGCCCATGGCGGCGCGCTGCCAGTCGTCGGCCGCGTGGACCATGCCGCGCGCCAGGCTGGCGCCGCCGCTCGCGAGGGTGGCTTGCTGCACCACGGGATTGGTCAGCAGGAAGTTCGACGGCGCCAGCATGTCGAGCCACTGGCGCACGGTGAACGTGACGACATCCTCGTGGTGCGGCGAGACGCCGCGCACGCCCGTGGTGGCGCGGTGCCACCACTGCTGCTGCAGCAAGAAGCCCTGGTAGACGAGATTGTAGGGCCAGCGTTGCCAGGCCGGGTCGTCGAAGCGCCGGTCCTGCGGCAGCGGCGCGATGCACGGCGGCTCGGCGGCGCCGCCGGTCAGGGCCGATTGCCAGGCATATTGCTGCCAGCGGCCGATCTTCTTCCACGCTTCCTGCAGCAGCGTTTGCTGCTTCGACGGCGCCAGCGCCAGGTGGCTGAGCCAGTCGGCATACGCGTTGCCCAGCGCGGCCGGCGAAATGCCGCCCGTGAACTTGCCCAGCCAGGCGTTCAGCAGCAGGTCGAGCGTGGCGCCTTCCGGCGCGCTTTCCGGATAGCCGGGAACCGGCACGCCTTGCCAGGCGCTGCCCAGGCGCTCATGTGCAAACTTTTGCTCCGCATTGCTCGACTGCGTCTTGTTCATCCGGGGCTCCCGTCATTTTTTTACAGGATAGCAAGAGCTTGTTCAAAAAATTATGATCTACATCAAGTTTGGCCGGATGCCTGCGGCCGGCAACCTGCCGCCGGGATGGCCAAGTCCGTTTGTTGCATAAACGAAATGCATTCCAACGAATTTACTGATTGCAATGATTAAAATTGAATTTTCCATGCGGCAATACCCGGACTCGATGGCGGCGCCAGTGTCCAGTTCCCCATTTTACACTCTGTCAAGGCGGATTTCTTTGCGCAACCATGCATTATGGCAAACTAAAAAATTGTTTCTTTTTGGATTTATTTATTGTATTTGGTAAATTTATGCAGCAAAATACCATTACAGCCTGACCAGCAGGCGTGCAGGCCGTTCAAGCAGGCGGGACAGGCCGGTAACCGGAATCGAGGAGAGGGACATGCTTACGAACTGGATGACAAGCGGCAGGGCAGATGCCTGCAGGGGCAATACGGCGTTCAGGCGCGGCATGGCGCGCGATACCGCGGGCGCTGTGCGACCGGCCCTGGGCCGCCTGCAGGTGCTCGCCTACCTGGCGCTGCTGTTGGCCGTGCTGCCCGCCGCAAGCTGCATCGCCATGGGACGCGCCGGCGTGCCGGTGCTGTTCAGCACCGCGTGCGGCGTGGTGTCGTGTGCGGCCGGGGGGCATGCGCTGTAAGCAGGCCCCAATAAATGATTGCGATTTCTGGCTTCCATAAGCGGCGCTGTGCGTCGCAGCGAGCGCCTTGCCTGGCATCCGATCTTGTTCCTCATAAATTGACAATGATTTCCTGATGATTACTTAGCGCGTGGCCTGCGCTTCCTCGCAAATCCACTCCATGAATGCCTGCACGGCGGGGCGCGTGGCTGCGTCGGGCCGCGTCACCAGGTAGTAGGCAAAGCGCGCGGGCCACGGCAAGTCCAGCACTTGCACCAGGCGCCCGGCGGCGATTTCTTCCTGCGCGTACAGCTGCGGCACCAGGGCCAGGCCCTGGCCCGCCTCGGCCGCGCGTATCAACAGAAAATCATCTTCGAAGGCCGAGCCGCGCAGCGCCCGCGCCGCATCCTCGCTGCCGTCCGGCGCGCCATGCGCGGCCAGCCACAGGGGCCAGTCGGCGCGGTCCGTATCGTGCAGCAGCGGGTAGCGCAGGCAATCGGCCGGCGTGGCGATGGGCGGCTGGCCCGCCATCAGGGCCGGGCTGGCGACGGGCACCAGCACGGGCGCCATCAAACGCGTCACCTGCAAGCCCGGATAGTCGCCCAGGCCGTGGCGCAAGGCCACGTCGACCCGGTCGCGGCGCAGGTCGACCAGCGCGGATGTCGCTTCCACGCGCACTTCGATATGGGGATGGCGCTGGTTGAAGCGGCCCAGGCGCGGCACCAGCCACGCGGCGGCAAAGGTGGCGACCGTGCTGACGGTGAGCGTCTGGCGCGCGCCCATGTCTTCCAGCGCCTGGCTGGCGCCGGCGATCTGCGCGAAGGCGCCCAACAGGGCGGGGTGGACCCTGGCGCCCGCCTCGGTCAGGCGCAAGCCCTGGCGTTCGCGCGTAAACAGGGGCATGCCGACCCGTTCTTCCAGCAGGCGGATTTGCTGGCTGACGGCGCCGGACGTCACGTGCAGCGCTTCGGCGGCCGCCTTGATGCTGCCGCGCTGGCCCACTTCGACAAAGGCGCGCAGCGCCTGGAGCGGTAAAGGATGCGTCATCGATATAGTTTTTCTAAAGTCAAGCGCGAAAAAACATCGTTTCTGTTTCGCTCTGGGAAAACGCATTATAGGGGAATGCGGCGTTCTTTTGACGTCGAGTAAAACTATATCGATAGGATCTCCATGTTACTTTCACATCGGCAGCTTTGCCTGCTTTTGCTGTGCACCACGCAATTCGTTGCCTTGCTCGATTTTTCCATCACCATGATCCCCTTGCCGCAAATCCAGCACAGCCTGGGCTTCACGCCCGGCGGGCTGCAATGGGTGATCAATGCGTATGGCGTGGCCATCGCCGGCTTCCTGCTGCTGGGCGGGCGCGCGGCCGACCTGTTTGGCCGCCGCCGCGTCTTCATCGCGGGGCTGTTGC
Source organism: Janthinobacterium sp. SUN211 (assembly GCF_030587315.1). Taxonomy (NCBI): domain Bacteria; kingdom Pseudomonadati; phylum Pseudomonadota; class Betaproteobacteria; order Burkholderiales; family Oxalobacteraceae; genus Janthinobacterium; species Janthinobacterium sp. SUN211. Next base: position 300,078 of record NZ_JAPWIC010000001.1, read on the forward strand.
TGTTCACGGCCGCCTCCCTGCTGGGCGGCTTTTCGCACAGCCCGGCCATGCTGGTGGCCACGCGCGCGCTGCAGGGCTTCGGCGCCGCCATGTTTTCGCCGGCCGCGTTCTCGCTGCTGCTGGCCGTGTTTCCCGAGCCGGCGCAGCGCAACCGGGCGCTCGGCGCCTGGACGGCCGTGGCGGCCAGCGGCTTTGTCGCGGGACTGATACTGGGCGGCTTCATCACGGACCTGCTGGGCTGGCGCTGGGTGCTGTGGATCAATGTGCCTGTCGGCTTGCTGGTGCTGGCCCTGTCGCCGGCCTTGCCCCAGGGCCGGCCCGATGCCGCCGCGGCTGGCGGCTCTCTCGACGTGTGGGGCGCGCTGCTGGTGGCGTCGGGCGCGGCGACGCTGGTGTTTGCCTTTGCCAATAGCGAACATGTGGGATTGGCGCATCCGCTCACGTTTGCCCTGGTCGCGCTGGCACTGGCCTTGCTGGCGCTGTTCGTCTGGGTGGAAGGGCGCGTGGCCGCGCCGCTGATGCCGCTGGCCGTCTTCCTGCGCCGCTCGACGGGCGGCGCGAATGTCGTCTCCCTGCTGGCCAACACGGCCCTCGGCCCCACCTTTGTCGTCGTGGCGCTGGCCATGCAGGAAGTGCTGGGCTTTTCCGCCACGCGTACGGGACTGGGCTTGCTGCCGATGGCCGTCGCCTTTACGCTGGCCAGCGCGTGGGCCGGACCGGCATTGATCGCCCGCTGCGGCACCAAGCCCGTCATCGTTGGCGGCATGCTGCTGTTCATCGGCGGGCTGGCCATGCTGGGCGCGTCGCTGGCCACGCTGTCTGCCTGGGCCGCCTCCATCCTGCCCGGCACCGTGCTGGCCGGCATCGGTTATGGCCTGGCGTTTCCCGCCTGGACCGTGGCCGGCATCGATGGCGTGCCGGAAGCGGACCATGGCCTGGCGGGCGGCATGCTGACGACCACGCAGGAAGTCGGCTCGGCCGTCGGCCTGGCCGTTGGCGTGGCGGTCAGCATCGCCGTGCTGGCCGGCGGCGGCACGGCCGCGCAAGGCTACAGCGGCGCCATCCTCGTTTCCGCCTGCCTGGTGGCGGCGGGCCTGGCCTGCGCCATCGTCATCCTGCCCGGCAAGGCCGCGCGCCAGGAGGCGGCGCCATGATGGAGCTCTATACCGACAGCTCGCCCAACGGTTTCAAGGCCACCATCGCGCTGGCCGAACTGGGCTTGCCCTATCGATTGCGCCATGTGCGCATCGAACAGGGCGAGCACCGCTTGCCCGCCTTCCTGACCCTCAATCCGCACGGGCGCATTCCCGTGCTGGTCGACCACGACACGGGCATCACCGTGTTCGAGTCGGCCGCCATCCTGCTGTACCTGGCGGAAATGACGGGGCGTTTGCTGCCGGCGCAGCCGCAGCTGCGCTGGGCCGCCATCACCTGGCTGCAATTTCACGCGGCCAGCATGGGGCCGATGCTGGGCCAGCGCGTGCATTTTGAACTGGCCGACGGCGGGGCGGATGTCGTCGCTACGGCGCACTTCCGCCACTTGTGCGACGCGGCGCTGGCCACCATGGACGGCCGCCTGACGGATCACGCCTACCTGGCCGGCGACGACTATTCCATGGCCGACATCGCCAGCTTCGGCTGGCTGCACATCGCCGACCTGGTCGGCTTCAAGCTCGATGACTGGCCGCACGTGGCCGCCTGGTACGCCCGCGTGGCGGCCCGCCCGGCCGTGCAGCTGGGCATCACGCTTCCCGCGCCCGCCACGGGCGCTTGACCTATATCAAGGAACAATATGACGATCGATACCAGCGGCGCGTCTTCGCACGCGTTTGCCCACCATGCAGGCTACCGCCGCATGTTCGCGCCCGGCGCGCTCACCCTCGGCATTTATCTGCCGCTGCGTTTTTACCAGGGCGACATGCAGGCGCTGGCTGGCCAGGCCGACCTGGTCGCCGCCATGGACCGGCAAGGCTTTGCCGCCGCCTGGGTGCGCGACATTCCCCTGTTCGACCCGCGCTTCGGCGATGCGGGCCAGTTGTTCGACCCGTGGACCTATCTGGCGTATCTGGCGGCGCGCACGGAGTCGCTGGCCCTGGCCACGGGCAGCGCCATTTTCACCCTGCGCCATCCGATCGACCTGGCCAAGGCGGCCGCCAGCATCGACCAGCTGTCGGGCGGACGCCTGGTGCTGGGCACGGCCTCGGGCGACCGGGCCAGCGAATTTCCCGCGTATGGCGTGCCATACGCCACGCGCGGCGCGCGCTATGCGCAGGCCGTGCACATGTTCCGCCAGCTGCTGCAGGCAGGCCCCGCCAGCATCGACGGCCCGCTGGGCAGCCTGGCTGGCCTGGAACTGCTGCCCAAGCCCGTGGCGGGCGCCATTCCCCTCGTCGTCACCAGTTCCTCGGGGCAGCCACTGGAATGGATAGGGCGCCACGCCGACGGCTGGCTCACGTATCCGGAAGCGACGGATACGCCGGAGGGGTCGCGCCGCTTGGCGGACAAGATCCGCGCCTGGCGCGCCTGCATACCGGATGGCGGCTTTCGTCCGCACATGTGCAACGAGTGGCTGGACCTGGTGGACGACCCCGATTATCCGCGCACGCCCGTGCGCAGCGGCTATGTGCTGCGCACGGGACGCAGGGGCTTGATCGACTTGCTCGGTGAATGGCGGGACGCTGGCGTCAACCATGCGGCGCTGGGCATCCAGCATGGCCAGCGCCCGGCCGCGGAGGTGCTGCAGGAACTGGCGCAGGAAGTGCTGCCGCATTTTCCCTCGCATGCGGCGCCGGCCAAGGCCGTGCCGCGCTGGTGAAGGCGGCCTAGAACAGCTGGGTAGCCGTATAAATCAGCAAGCCGGCCAGGCCGCCCACGACGGTGCCGTTGATGCGGATGAATTGCAGGTCGCGTCCGATGGCCAGTTCGATGCGCTCGCTCATTTCGTCCTTGCTCCACAGGCCCAGGCGGGCGGCGATGAAGGCGCCCACCTCGCCCCGGTAGCGGCGCACCAGCGCGCCGCTGCCGGCGACGATGGCGTCGTTCAGCCATGTCCGCGCAGCCTGGTCCGCGCCCAGTACCTTGCCCGTGTTCTGCGCCAGGCCGGCGATGGCTTGCGCCAGCACGGGCTGGTCGGCATGCAGATCGGCCAGCAGGCGCGCGCGGAGGTGGTTCCAGACGTCGCCCAGCATGGCTTGCACCGTATCGCTGGCGATCAGCTGCAGCTGGTAGCGGCGCACGGTCTCTTGCCACTGCGGGTCGGCCTTCAGGTGCAGCGCGCTGTCGGCGATCCAGCCGGCGATGCGCTGGCGCAGCGGGTGGGCCGGATCGACGCGCACGGCGAGGGCGAATTTCTGCAGCGAGGCGATCATGCGCGGTTCATACGCTTTCACGGCTTTTTTCACCAGCGCGTTCTCGATCTGGAAGGCGCCCAGCACGAAGTCGCCGATGGCGGCGTGGTGGTGCTCTTCGTCCAGGTAGGCGGCGCTGCGGTCGAGCAGGAAGTCCAGCAATTCCTGCGGCTTGCCGTCGGCGATCAGCGCATCGATGCAGTCGGCCGCCACGTCCGACAAATTCAATTGGCCCAGGTAGCTGCTGGCCTGCTCGCGCAGCAGACGCCCCAGTTTGTCGTGGTCGGCCATCGCCAGCAGCTGTCTGGCGACACCGGCGCCGGCCATGCCCAGCTGCCGCGCGTGGGTCTCGTTACCGAGCCAGGCGCCCAGCCGCGCGGCGGGGTCGGCTTGCACGATGCGCTCGGCGATGCCTTGTTCGGTAATGAAATGGTTTTCCACGAAGGCGCCCAGGCTGCGGCCGATGTCCGCCTTGCTGTTCGGGATGATGGCCGTATGCCACAGGGGGATGCCCAGCGGGTGGCGGAACAGGGCGACGACGGCGAACCAGTCGGCGATCGCGCCCACCATGGCCGCTTCGGCAAACGCTTCCACGTAGCCCCAGGCGGGATGGCCGTCCCGCTGCGAGCGGGCCACGGCGAATACCAGCGCGGCCAGCAGCAGCAAGCCGACGGCCAGCCACTGCATGTTGCGCAGGCGCGCGCGTTTGAGCTGGTCCGTGCTCTGGTCCAGCTGTGCGATGAGGTCGGGGGAACGTTGCATGGATGGCGGCCTGCGGTGGTTGCGAGACCGCCATCTTAACTGGGGCAGCGACAGGATATGTCGCTGCAGGGGATTTTTTACTGCGGCGGGTGCAGCAGCGAACGGCGGCGCGCGTAGCCGAAGTAGATGACCAGGCCGATCACCAGCCAGATGGTGAAGGCCACCCAGGTGACCCAGCTGAGGAAGCTCATCAGGCCCACGCACAGGATCACGGCCAGCGCCGGCACGTACGGCACGCCGGGGCAGCGGAAGGCGCGCGGCAGGTCGGGACGCTTCTTGCGCAGCACCACCACGGCAACCGACACCATGGTGAAGGCGGCCAAGGTGCCAATGTTGATCAGCTCAGCCAGGATGTTGAGCGGGATCACGGCGGCGATCAGGCCGAAGACGATGCCGACCAGCCAGGTGGCGAAGAACGGCGTGTGGAAGCGCGGGTGCACGGTGGACAGGCGCTTGGGCAGCAAGCCGTCGCGCGACATGGCGAAGATGATGCGCGTCTGGCCAAACGCCATCACGAGGATCACGGTGGTCATGCCGAGGATGGCGCCCAAGTCGACGAAGCCGGCGATCCAGTTTTCGCCCGCATACTGCAGGGCCAGCGAGACGGGATGGTCGACGCCGAGGAATTTTTGATACGGCACGATGCCCGTCATGATGGCCGAGACGACCACGTACAGCACGGCGCACACGGCCAGCGAGCCGATGATGCCGATCGGCAGGTCGCGCGACGGTTTCTTGACTTCCTCGGCGGCCGAGGTGACGGCGTCAAAGCCGATGAAGGCGAAGAAGACGAGGGCGGCGGCGCTCAACATGCCGTGGTAGCCGAACGGCATGTAGGGCTGCCAGTTGGCTGGCTGCACGTGGCGCGCGCCGAAGATGATAAACAGCAGCACCACGCCCACCTTGATGGCCACCATGATGTTGTTCAGGCGCGCCGATTCGCGCACGCCCCAGCCCAGCATGGCCGTCAGGGCCAGCATGATGACGAGGGCGGGCAGGTTGATGAAGGTGGTCACGCCGGGCAGCGCGCCCGGCGCGGCGGTGAGCGCGACGGGCAGGGTGATGCCAAAGCCCGACAGCAGCGACTGGAAGTAGCCGGACCAGCCGACGGAGACGGCGGCGGCGGCCAGGCCGTATTCGAGCAGCAAGTCCCAGCCTATCATCCAGGCGGCCAGCTCGCCCAGGGTGGCGTAGCTGTAGGTGTAGATGGAGCCGGCCACCGGCACGGTGGAGGCAAATTCCGCGTAGCACAGGGCGGCGAAGCAGCAGGCCACGGCCGCCACGACAAACGACAGCGACAGGGCGGGGCCGGCCGTCAGCGCACCCGTGCCGGTGAGCACGAAAATGCCCGTGCCGACGATGGCGCCGATGCCCATGAGGACAAGGTCGAAGGGCCCCAGCACCTTGGCCAGACCTCCTGGCTTCTTGCTGTGGGCAATCATGTCATCCAAATTCTTGGTTCTAAATAAGCTCACTGTGTCTCCTGGTGGTTTTTGTCATGGCGCCATTGCCGCCTCGTGAGTAGCACGACGCAGCCAGATTCTAGCCCAGGCGGCCAAGATTCCAGAAGGAAAACCGTACTTTGGCGTGCGCGCCAGCCCGGAAGCTTGTCTTGCGGGCAAAAAAAACAGCCCCGGAAGCGGCCGGGGCTGAAAAGGAGACTGCTACAAATGGTTACTTTGGCTTACTTTGAAAAGTGCGCCTCGATCTCTTCCAGTGTCTTGCCTTTGGTCTCCGGCAGCAGGAAGGCCGCCGCCAGGAAGTACAGCACGGTGCAGCCGGCGCCGAAGAAGAACAGCGTCGAATAGCCGTGCAAGCCCACGGTCGGCAGGAAGATGGCGGCGATCACCGTCGAGACGAACTGGTTGACCAGCAGGGCGATGCTCATGCCGTTCGAGCGGATGCGCGTCGGCATCAGCTCGGACAGGGCCAGCCACACGCACACGCCCGGCCCCACGGCAAAGCTGGAAACGAACACGCAGATGGCGATCGCCACCAGCCAGCCGTGCGTGGACGAGGGCACGGGGCCCAGGCTGGCCTTCTCGATGCGCAGCGGCGCCTCGCGCCCGGCGGCCGGGTCGGCGAAGGGGTTCAGGTGCAGCTTGCGGAAGAACACGCCGATCACGCTGTCCGCCTGCACGGCGTCCGCGCGGGCGATCGTCACCTGGCGCAGCACGGGATCGTCGCTGCGCAGGCTTTTCACATTGGTGAACGGGCCGTAGGCGTAGGCGATGGTCAGCTGCTGCGGCGTGCCGTCGGTTGCCGCGCCCAGGGCTGCCAAGGTGGCCGCATCGAGGTGCAAGGCCAGGCTGTCCGCTTGCACTTGCGCCGCGATGGCGGGGCGCACGTCGGCCAGGTGCGCTTCGGCGCCGCGGAACAGCAGGCCGGCCGCCAGCAGCGAGACGACGATGCCGCCCGTGCCCAGCATCAGCAGGAACTTGCGGCCCTTGCGGTCGACCAGCAGCACGGCCACCACCGTCATCACGGCGTTCAGCACCTTCAACAACACGTCCGCCATGTTGGCCGAGGCGCCCGACAGGCCTGCCTGGTTCAAGATATTGACGACGTAGGCGAGGATGGAATTGATGCCCGTCGCCTGGGTGCAGGCGAGGATCAGGCAGGCGAGCAGGAAGGGCAGCACGTAGCGGCGGCTCAGCAGCGGATCCCTGGCCTTGCCGCCGGCCTTGGCCGTATTTTCCGGCGTATCCTGCATCTCGCGCAGTTCGATGTCGGCGTCGGCGGGCAAGCGCGTGCGCAGCAGCGACTGGCGCGCCTGCTCGATGCGGCCCCGTTGCGCCAGCCAGCGTGGCGATTCGGCCAGCAGCAGGGCGCCGACGGTAAACACGAGGCCGGGTGTCAGACAGACCCAGAAGATGCTGCGCCAGGCGTGGTCCTTGGCCGCGAAGATGGCGGCGATGCGGCCCGCTTCCGGCAAGGCTTGCGCCGCCTGCGTGGCCGTTTCCACCGTCTGCGCTTGCAGCAGGCCGATCAGGGCGGCGGCCACCAGGCCGATGGTCAGCAGCAGCTGGAACAGGGCCGCGCCCCGTCCGCGCTGTTGCGCGGGCAGGCATTCGGCCAGGTACAGGGGCACGACGACGCCGATCAAGCCGCCGCTGATGCCTTGCAGCAGACGGCCCAGCAACAGCGGCATGTAGCCGTCGGCCAGCGCGATCAGCGGGATGCTGGCGCTGAACAGGGCGCCGGCCAGGAACATCACCCAGCGCCGGCCCAGCAGATCGGCCAGGGCGCCGGCGAACAGCGACGAGAGCACCGAGCCCAAGAGCACGGCGGCGACAATGAAACTGAGCTGCTGGGCCGTCAGTTTCCAGGCCACCGAGGCCGTCGATTCCAGGTAGGGCAGGGCGCCGGCGATGATGCCGATGTCTATGCCGTACAGCAATCCCCCCATGCCGGCAATAAATAGCAGGTAGCGCATGGCCCACACGGGGGCCTTGTGTGACGTGTCGTGCATGAAAACTCCGGGACGGGGTTGAGGTTGGGGGCTGGGTCTAGAGACTGAATCTAGCGGGTGGAAAGATCGATGGTCGCGCCTTCGACGAAGACGGACACTGGCTGTAATGTGGAATCGAGGACGACGATATCGGCCCAGGCGCCGGGCGCCAGGCGGCCCCGTTCGGATTCGCCCAGGTAGTCGGCCGGGTACAGCGACAAGCGGTTCGAGGCGTCGGCCAGGTCCAGGCCCAGGTCGACGAAGTTGCGCAGGGCCTGGTCCATGGTCAGCACACTGCCGGCCAGCGAACCCGTGGCCAGGCGCACGCAGCCCAGGCATTTGTAGACGCGCTGCGTGCCCAGGCCGTACTCGCCATCGGGCATGCCGGTGGCCGAGGTGGCGTCCGTCACGCCGTACAGGCGGGGGATGGCGCGCAGGGCCGCGCGCAGGGCGCCCTTGGCCACGTGCTGCAGGTCGGGGATGATTTCCGCGTACTCGGCATGCGCCAGCGCGGCGCCCACCATGCCGGGGTCGTAATGCGTCATGCCCGTCATGCCGTTGTACAGGTGGGTAAAGCCGGAAACGCCGGCGTTGAGCGCCGCCACGCCTTCGTCATACGTGCCGGCGCTGTGGCCGATCTGCACGCGGATGCCCATGGCCGCCAGCTGCGGGATCAGTTCCAGATGGCCGGGGATTTCCGGCGCCATGGTGAGCACCTTGATGGGGGCGATGGCGTGGAAGCGCTGCACCAGCGCCAGGCTGGCCTGTACCACGTCGGGCGGCTGCGCGCCCAGGCGGTGCAAATTCAGGAACGGGCCCTCCAGGTGCACGCCCAGCATGCGCGCGCCGTTGGCGGGGCGCTCGGCGATGACGCCGGCCAGGCCTTGCAGGGCGCGCAGGATCGACGGCTCCTTGGCCGTCAGCGTGGTGCCCAGCAAGGCCGTGGTGCCGTGGCGCGCATGCACCTGCGCCACGGTGGCGCCCGCGTCTCCGCCTTCCATGATGTCGACGCCGGCCGCGCCGTGCACGTGCAGGTCGATGAAGCCGGGCAGGATGGTCAGCGCGCTGTCGGCGGCAGGGTCTTCTTGTATCTGGACGATGCGCTGGTCAAAGGTGATGGTGCCCGTGATCCAGCCAGATGGGGTAAGGATTCTGCCGCTCAGCATGTGTTATTCCGCTATAAAAAGTTCGATGCCCAGCTTTTGCAGCCCTTCGCGGTACTCCTGGCTGATGCTGGCATCGGTGATGACGGTATCGACGCGGTCCAGCTGCACGATGCGGTGCAGGCTGACGCGGCCGAACTTCGAGGCGTCCGTGAGGACGATGATTTTCTTGGCCCGTTCCACCATCTTGTGGTTCAGGCTTGCTTCCGCTTCGTGGTGGGTGGTCACGCCAAACTGCAGGTCGAAGCCGTCCACGCCCAGGAACAGCTTGTCGAAGCTGTACGCCTGCAGGCAGGTTTCGGCCTGGCTGCCCTGGATCGACAGCGACTGCTTGCGCAGCAGGCCGCCCGTCAGGATCAGGTCCACGCCGGGCGCATCGGCCAGTTCCCATGCGATGTTCAGGCCATTCGTGGCCACCGTCACGCCCGTCGCATCGCGCAGATGGCGCGCCAGCGAGATGGTGGTGGTGCCCGAGTCGATGATGATGTTGTCGCCCGGTTCCACCAGCCGCGCCGCAAAGGCGCCGATGCGCTCCTTCTGCTCGTGGTTGATGGCGTCCTTCTGGCGTATCGTGTGCTCGGGCGGCGGCGTGCGCGTCAGGGTCGCGCCGCCGTGGCTGCGCGTGGCCATGCCTTGCGCTTCCAGCGCATTCAAGTCGCTGCGGATGGTGACCGCGGACACGCCGAGCTTTTCCACCAGATCGGTCACCTGCACCGAGCCCTGCTGGGCAAGCATTTGGAGGATGGATTCACGGCGTTGGCTGGTATTTCGCATGGTGGCGGGCTCAGTAAAAAATGAAAATACCGAGCTTAACAGATTGCCGCTTCGGCAATGACGGCCACTGCCGCATTGCGGTTGCAGGCGCGCGCATATTGCCCCAGCAAGCTGCCGATCTTGTGCTCGATCAAGGCCGGTGCCTGCGCTTGCAGGCTGCCCTGCACCACGGCCAGGTACTGTTCCGGCAAATGCTGGCTCAGCAGCGGCAGCGGAATGGCCACGGCGTCCAGGTTGGCCAGCAGCTTGCCGACGGCGGCCGCCACTTCCGGCTCGCCCCAGTAATAACGGCAACGGTCGCTCAAGCCGTAGCGGCGCATCAATCGCTGTTCTTCCGGCGTGCCCAGGTAATGCTTGATCCAGTTCTTCGGCTTGGCCACCATCACGTCGTCGAGCACTTGCATCAGCTGCGAGGTGGCGTGCGCCGGCAGCAGTTCTTCCTCGATCTGGCACAGGGCGAACAGCGCCTCGCGCAGGGCGAAGGTGGCGGCCGGGCCCACTTTCAGGATGGCGAAATGGTCGCGCACCATGGCGTGCAGCGCCGTTTCGCGTTGGTAGTCGGTGGAGTGGGCTTCGAACACGAGGCCAGGCTGCTCGGCGACAAAGGCCGACAGCTCGGCGGCGGCATCCGCATCGTAGTGCTGGATGCTGCTCTGGTCGAAATCGACGCCCGGCTGCACCACCATGGCGATGACGCGGCGCCAGGCGCCATGCAGGCCGTTGTCGAGGAAGGCGCGGCGGTGCACGTCTAGGGTGCGGCGCGCCGCTTGCGGGCTGGTGACGGCGCCGGCTTGCGCCAGCGACGCTTCGCCGCCGGGAATCGGCACTTCCGTGCCGATCACGTAGACGGGCGGCGCGAAGCCGGCGGCGGCGGCCGCTTCCTCGGCGACGATGCACAGGCGCGCGGAACGGGCGGCCACGGTTTCATCGTCGAGCTGCAAGGGGTCATCCACGCAGCGCATGCTGCAATCGAGGTGGATCTTGTGGAAACCGGCCGACGCATACGCGGCGATCAGGGTTTCGGCGTGATCCATGGCGGTGGCCGCATCGAGGTGCTGCCATGCGTTCGGACCCAGATGGTCGCCGCCCAGCACCAGGCGGCTGGCGGGGAAGCCCTGTTCGCGGGCCAGTGCCAGCATGGTGTCGCGGAAAACGGCCGGCGTCATGCCCGTGTAGCCGCCGAACTGGTCGACCTGGTTCGAGGTCGCCTCGACCAGCAGCACGGTGTCGTATTCGCTGGCCACGCGCATGGCGGCGCGCAGCACGCTCGGATGGCTGCAGCAGACGGCGTACAGCCCCACGCGCTCGCCGCGGCGGTGCGCCTTGATCACTTGCTGGATCGGGGACAGGGTAAAAGTCGGGTTTTCCGCTTGCTTCATCATGTTGACGCCTTTGTATGTTGTCGTATCAAAAGGGCCGCGCCGCGCGCGCCGCCGGCGTCGCCAAAGCGCGGCGGCAGGATAGGCGGCACGTGCACGCCGGGGAACAGGTGGCGTTTCACCGCGGCCGGCAGCTTGTCGTACAGGTGCGGCAGCTTGGACAAGCCGCCGCCGAGCACGATGACGTGCGGGTCGTAGGCCAGCACCAGGCCAGCCAGCGCGTGGCCCAGCACATCGAGGTGCACGGCGACCGTGCGTTGGGCCACGGCGTCGCCCATGTTGGCGCGCGCTACGATGGCCAGCGGTTCGGCGCCGTCGCCGCCGAAATGCGCGTGGAGCTTGCGCATGGCGGGTCCGGAGACATAGCGTTCCAGGCAGCCCGCCTTGCCGCACGGGCAGGGGTATTCGGCCAGGCCGTGCTGCGCCAGCAGGGTGGCGGGCAGGCTCCAGTGGCCCCATTCGCCGGCCACGCCGTTAAAGCCGCGCAGCAGCTGGCCGCCCACGCAATAGCCGCCGCCGGCGCCCGTGCCGAGGATGGCGCCGAACATGCTGGCGGCATTGTCGGCCGCGCCGCCCTGCGCTTCCGACAGGGCGAAGCACTGGCAATCGTTGCCGATGGCGACAGGGCGCTGCAAGGCTTGCTGCAGCGTTTGCGCCACCAGGCGGCCGTTCAGCGCCGGTACGTTGGAACTGAGCTGGCGTCCGCTGGCGCTGTCGATCACGCCGGGCAAGCCGATGCCGACGGGCGCCGTCGTGCCCAGGGCGGCGTCGCCGCGCGCCACCAGGTCGACGATGGCTTGCACGAAGGCGGCAAAATCGTCGCCCGGCGTGGCCACCCGTTCGCGGAACACCTCGGCCAGCGCGCCGTCGCGGTCGGCAAAGGCGACCAGCTCCATCTTGCTGCCGCCGATGTCGATGCCGTGGTAGCCGGCGGTGCGATTAGAATTGGTCATGGCCATAGATGGTGACGCCCTGCACGACACGGTTGACGATGCCGCCGGCGAATGGATTGTCGGGGCGCAGTTGCAGCAGCGCGGACTGGTGCAGCGCATATTGCTGCGCCATCAGCAGCCACAATGGCGCCAGCCAGGCGTCTGGCCAGGCCAGCGCATCGGCCGCTAAGTTGGCAGATAAGTCGCCGCCGATGCCCACCGTCAGGCAGCGCTGCGCCACGCTGTCGCGCTGCAGTTCCTTCAATAAATCGTCTTCGTACTGGCGCGCCAGCGGCTTGCTGCTGCGCAGCAGGATCACCAGCGACTCCGTGGTGACGGCCGACTTCGGGCCGTGGCGGAAGCCCAGCGCGGTATTCGCCATCGCCATCACGCGGCCGCCCGTCAATTCCAGGATTTTCAGGGCCGCTTCCTTGGCCAGCGCTTCCAGCGGGCCGCTGCCCAGGTAGACGACGCGCTGCACGGGAGTCGAGCCCAGGTCCGCCACGGGGGCCGACCAGTCGCGCAAGGCTTGCTCGCCCAGCTGCGCCAGGGTGTCCAGACGCTGCAAATCCGTGTCCTTGCCCAGCACCGACAGGGCCGCCAGCAGCATGCTGGTAAAGCTGCTGGTCATGGCGAAGCCGCGGTCGCAGCTGCCTTCCGGCATCAGCAGGTTATAGGTGTTGCCGTCGTTGGCGCCCTGGCTCGCCAGCTTGCCGTCGGCGTTGCAGGTGATGTTCAGGAAGCGCGCGCCGGGCACGACTTGGCGCAGCAGTTCCACGGCCGCCAGGCTTTCCGGGCTGTCGCCGCTGCGGGCAAACGAGACGAGCAGGGTGGGCGCATCCGCTTCCAGGTACAGCTCGTGATGCGTCAGGAGGGTGGTGGTGGCGATGGCGCGGATCTGCGCAGGCCAGGCCGCGTTCAGGGTATCGACGACGATTTCGCCCACATAGGCCGAGCTGCCGGCGCCCGTCAGGATGACGCGTTGCTGCGGATTGGACAGCGCGTCGCCCAGGAAGGCGGCCAGGATGGCTTGCTCGTTGCGCAAAATGCCGGACAGCGCGCGCCAGATGGCTGGCTGGTGGGCGATTTCCTCGGCCGTGTGCAGGCCGCCGATGTCGCGCCAGGTTTGAATGTCACGCTGAAGAAGGGTAGTCATGGAGTGTCAGTAAAGTGTTTGTTGGAGAAAGCATAAATACTAAATTTCGAAAAGTCAAATACGAAAGTAAAACGAAAGTAAATTTTTAATAGACTTGCGAAATTGTGTCGTTTTAACGGTGTGATAGTGTGCTGCAGTGCAGCGTGAAAGCGTGTGGCGGCGCGGCCTGTCGCTGAAATGCGACGATAACGGAAGTATGTATCGTAATTTTTTAGTAAAACGTAAGATAAATGAGCTGATTTTAGGTATTTTATTAATAAATTGGTGTCAAAACTTTCTTTTGGTTGACGATATTTATTTTTCTTCTTAAAGTAATTTAATTGAATTACTTCTGAAAGCCAGCCGATGAAACCTCTCCCGCTTCCCCGCCGCCTCCTTGCCGCCTGTGTCCTCGCCGCTCTTGCCACTCTGTCTGCGCCTGGCTTGCAGGCCGCGACCATCGGCAATCTGCAGTCGCTCTCCGCCGTGCACCCGGTCGACGTGGCCAAGGGCGAGGCCGTGGGTTGGGAGGTGCGCAGCGATACGGGCATGCAGCTGCGTATCAGCCTGCCGCAGGCGGACGTGCTGCGCATCCAGGCGGGCGGCAAGGGAGGCTTGACGGGGCCCGGCGACAAGGCCGCGCCCATCGTCGTCGGCCAGCCTGCCGCGCAGGTGGCGTACCAGATCGACGAACAGCCCGGCCATATCCTGATCGGCACCGAGGCCCTGAGCCTGCGCATCGACCGCAAACCGCTGCGCTTTACCCTGTTCCGCAAGGGCGATGCGGTGCCCCTGTGGCGCGAAGTGCAGCCGCTGTCGCTCGACGACAAGCAGGGCGTGCAGGTGCTTTCCAGCCTGCCCGGCGAACGATACTTTGGCGGCGGCCAGCAGAATGGCCGCTTCGAATTCAAGGGCAAGCAGGTGCCCGTGTCGTATTCGGGCGGCTGGGAAGAGGGCGACCGGCCGAATCCCGCGCCATTTCTCATGAGTTCACGGGGCTGGGGCATGCTGCGCAATACCTGGTCCGACGGGAACTACGACTTGCGCGACAAGGAACAGATCTCGCTGCAGCACGCGGAAGGCCGCTATGACGCGTATTTCTTCGTCGGCAAGGACTTGCGCGACGTCGTCGCCCGTTACACGGACTTGACGGGCCGCGCCCGCATGCTGCCCCGCTGGGCGCTGGAGTACGGTGACGCCGATTGCTACAACGATGGCGACAACGTGAAAAAGCCCGGTTCCGTGCCGAAGGGCTGGACGGATGGCCCGACCGGCAAGACGCCGGACGTGGTCGAAACCGTGGCGCGCCAATACCGCGAACACGACATGCCGGGCGGCTGGATTTTGCCCAACGACGGCTATGGCTGCGGCTACACGAATTTGCCGGAAACCGTGAAGGGACTGGCCGGGTATGGCTTCCGCACGGGCCTGTGGACGGAAAACGGCGTCGACAAAATCGCCTGGGAAGTGGGCCAGGCGGGCAGCCGCGTGCAAAAGCTGGACGTGGCGTGGACGGGCAAGGGCTACCAGTTCGCCATGGATGCGAACAAGTCGGCCTACGACGGCATCCTGAACAACTCCGACAGCCGTCCGTTCCTGTGGACGGTGATGGGCTGGGCCGGCATCCAGCGCTACGCCGTGGCGTGGACGGGCGACCAGAGCGCCAGCTGGGACTACATCCGCTGGCACATCCCGACCCTGATCGGCTCGGGCCTGTCGGGCCAGGCGTATGCGTCCGGCGACGTGGACGCCATCTTTGGCGGCAGCCCGGAAACCTATCTGCGCGATTTGCAGTGGAAAAGCTTTACGCCCGTCCTGATGGGCATGTCCGGCTGGGCCGCGGCCGAGCGCAAGCATCCGTGGTGGTTCGAGCAGCCGTACCGCGACATCAACCGACGCTACTTGAAACTCAAGATGCGTTTGACGCCGTATATGTACACGTTGGTGCGCGAAGCGGAGCAATCGGGCGCGCCGCTGGTGCGGGGCCTGATGTGGGACTATCCGCAAGACCCGGCCGCCTACACGGAAGCCTATAAATACCAGTTCCTCCTGGGCCGCGACGTGCTGGTGGCGCCCGTCTACCGCAGCCAGGCCGTCAGCGGCGGCTGGCGCAAGGGCATCCACCTGCCGCAGGGCACGTGGTACGACTACTGGGACGGCAGCCAGGCCACGGCGGACGCGAAAGGGCGCGACCTGGACATGCAGGTCACGCTGGACAAGCTGCCCGTGTTCGTGCGGGCCGGCGCCATCCTGCCCATGTATCCGGAAATGCTGTATGACGGCCAGAAGCCGAAGGACCAGCTGACCCTCGATATCTACCCGCATGGCGACTCTGAATACACCCTGTATGAAGACGACGGCAACACGCGCCAGTACCAGGGCGGCGCCTTCAGCCAGCAAGTCATCCGCATGCGCCAGACGGGCGGCGATGTGCAGGTCGACATCGGCGCCGTCGATGGCCAGTACCAGGGCCAGGAAGCGCGCCGCGGCTATGCGCTGCGCATGCTGGCGGGCCAGGCACCGGCCGCCGTGCGGGCCGGCGAACGGCTGATCGCGGCGTTCGTCGACCACGCTGCCTACGACAAGGCGTTTGATGCCTGGTATTTCGACGCTGCCGACCGCCAGGGCACCCTGCACGTGAAGGTGGCGGCGCAGGATATCCGCCAGGCCTTGACCTTGCAAGTGGCCGGTGCGCTGGCCGTGGCGAGAGTCGACGCCGATTTCCCGGCCGCACCCGTGCCGGGCCGCGCCTTGCCGGCCGACGCCATGCAGGTGGTGGGACGTCCCTTTGAGGAAAATGGCTATCCGCTGGAAAACGCCTTCGACGGCAAGCCGGAGACGTGGTTCCGCACCGTGCGCAGCCCGTCCGTGAAGAGCGGGCCGCACGAATGGGTGATCGGCTTTACGGAACGGCGCCTGGTCGACGGCATCGAACTGGCGCCGCGCAACGACCAGCACTGGAAGCATGGGCAGGTGCGCGACTATGAAATCTACATCGGCGACAACAATGGCGAATGGGGCGCACCCCTGCAGCGCGGCACCCTGAAACTGGAACAGGGCACGCAGACGATCAGTTTCCCTGCCACGGCCGGGCGCCTGCTGCGCTTCCGCGTGATGAGCACGCAAAATCCGGAAGGCGATGGCGCGGCGTCCACCGACCCGATGGTCACGGCGGCGCAAGGCGCACCGGTGGCGCGCGCGTTCGATGCGGCGCTGGCGACCGACGTGGCGCCCGTCACCCTGTCCGAATTCCGCGTGCTCGAGCACCGCGTGGCCGAAGGCGAGGAGGTGCAGCGCTATCTGTCGGACCTGGCGCTGCCGAAGCATATCGCGAAAGACAGGCCAGCCGGCAAGGCGGCCGAGATGCGCATGAACGGGCTGTGGTTCCGCAAGGGCCTCGGCGTGGGACCTGCCAGCCGCATCGACTTGCAGCTGGCGGGCAACTGGAATCTGCTGCGCGCCGACCTGGGCGTGGACGATAGCTGCCGCAGCGCGGGCGGCCTGCAATTCCAGGTCTGGAGCGGCGAGCGGCTGTTGTATGACAGCGGCCTGGTCACGGCTCCCGGGGTGGTCAAACCCGAAATCGACGTGCGCGGCCTGAGCCAGCTCAGTCTGCGCACCCTGGGCGCGCGCGGCGCCCAGCCAGCCCAGGTCTGCGGCAACTGGGCCAATGCCGTACTCACGGGCACGGAGGGCGCGACCGTCAAGCCGCGCTAAGCACCCTTCAATTATTTCACTAAGAACGAGCCCCTCTTCGGACCGGGGAGGGGCTCTTGCAACCTGACGAAAACAAATCACTGATAAAAAGGGAGATGGGAATGCACTTGAAAAAACTGATGGCCGCCATGGTGGCGGTGGGGCTGGCATCGACGGCGCTGGCAGCCGACGAGGAAAAACTGGCGCGCGTCGAAGTGACGGGGTCCAGCCTGAAGCGCATCAACGCGGAAACGGCGTCGCCGGTGCAGGTGATCAACGCCAAGCAGATCGAGAACATGGGCGCGCTCACCTTGCTGCAAGTGCTCGACAACCTGCCGGCCGCCCGTCCGGCGCAGCAGGACTTCCGTTCGATGTTCACGGGGTCCGATGGCGGTTCGCAGGCGAACCTGCGCGGCCTCGGTGCGCAGGGCACGCTGGTGCTGTTGAATGGCCGCCGCCTGTCGTTCTATGGCGCGCCGGCCGGCTTCCAGACCATGTTCGTCAATATCGACGCCATTCCCGCCGCCGCCATCGAGCGCATGGAAATTTTGACGGACGGCGCGTCGGCCGTGTATGGCTCCGATGCCGTGGCCGGTGTCATCAACGTGATCACCAAGAAGTCGTATCAGGGGCTGGAAGCGCGCGCCAACGGCGAGTTTTCGCCCAGCGTGAAATCCTATGGCGAGCGCCAGGCCAGCGTGCTGTATGGCCTGGGCGACCTGGCCAACGACGGCTACAACATCTACGGTTCCGTGAACGTTTACCAGCGCGACCGCATCGCGCTGGCCGATACCTGGCAGAAGCGTCCCGCGTATTTTTATGCGAATAATCCCAACTTCATCCCGAACATGCGCGTGGGCGTCGGCAGCGAACCGGGCACGATGAACCCCGGAACCTTCTTTGTCTTCGACAAGGCCAACAACAATGCCCGCACCCAGCGCGCCGCGCCTGGCTGCAACACCAGCATCACGGAAGCGTCGGGCACGCGCTGCGTGTGGAATGCGCTGCCCAACCAGCTCGACACGGGGCCTACCTCGGAGCGGGCCACGGCGTATCTGAGCGGCCGGCTGAAACTGGGCGGCGACCTGGAAGCGTTCGCGGAGGGCGCCTTCACCCACATCAAGATGCGCGGCGAAAACGGTCCGTCCAGCTTCAACAGCGGCAGCACGAACAACTGGTTCGCCCGCAACACGGGCAATACCCTGAACACCTTCGCCACGCCTTTCCTGAGTCCCAACAACGTCTACCTGAAAGGCAAGCTCGATGCCGACATGGTGGCCAAGATGGGCGGTGCGGCCGGCTTGAACTACCTGCTGCAGGATGCGACGGGCCACTTCGGCCAGAAGAACGTCGATGAAAACTACCGCGCGCTCGTCGGCCTGCGCGGCAGCATCGGCGGCGGCTGGGATTTTGAAACGGCGCTCAGCGTGGCGGGCAGCCATTCCACCTTGTTCCAGACGGCGAACATCAACATCAAGGGTTTTGAACAGGCATTCGGCCCGTTCACGAAAGACTCCGTCAGCGGCCGCACGTTTATTTCGGACAATCCCGCCTACAAGTTCGGCGAAATCAGCGAGGCCAATGCGGCGCTGCTGCGCAGCGCCTACCCCACCTTCGCCATCGAATCGTGGACCAAGCTGATGACCTGGGATGCGAAGCTGGAAGGCACCCTGTTCAAGCTGGGCGAGCGCGAAGTGCGCGCCGCCGTGGGCACCAACGTCATGCGCGAGAGTTTTCTCACGCCCGGCAACACGGATGCGGCCAATGGCCTGATCACGCAGCAGGGCGGTTCCTGGTTCGATGGCCGGCGCACCATCGCCGCCGTGTTTGGCGAGGTGGTGGTGCCGCTCAGCGACACTCTGGAAGTGAATGCGGCCGCGCGCCTGGACAAATATCCGCATTTCGCCGCCAACCTGGCGCCCAAGCTGGGCGTGATCTGGCGCGCGCGGCCCGACCTGATGCTGCGCGGGACGTATTCCGAAGGCTTCCGCGCGCCCAACCTGGCCGAATCGGGCACGGGCGGCGTCTTTGCGCAGGTGGGCGGCATCCGCGACACGGTGCGCTGCGATGAAACGAATGCCATGGCGCGCGCGCTGATGAAGTCCAAGGTGGCGACGGATGCGGACCTGGGCAAGAGCCTGCTCAATTCGAATTGCTCCACGACGGTGGGCGGCCTGACGCCGCCGAACCAGAACCTGCGTCCGGAAAAGGCCAAGATTTCCACCGTCGGTCTGGTGCTGCAGCCGGCCAAGGACGTGAGCATCTCCATCGATTACTGGTTCATCAACCGCCGTGACGAAATCGTGCGCCAGGACTTCAACGAGCTGTTTACGGAACTGGTGGACAAATACGGTCCGACCCTGGCCGGCACGCCCAGCGCCATCCGCAATGACCTGACCGACGCGGACCGTGGCAATGTGGCTGCGGTGGCGGCCATGTGCGCGAATCCCGCCAACGCGGGCGTGTGCGCGGGCGGCGTGCCCGGCTATTCGGTGGGCAACCTGGGCGGCTTGATCAACTCGTATTCGAACCGTGGCCGCACCCTGATGGACGGCGTCGACATCGATGCGCGCACGCGCTTTTCGCTGGGAGACATGGGCAAGCTGAGCACGGGCATTGCGGCCACCATCCGCAAGCGCGACACCCACGACAGCGAAGACGGCAGCGACATCAAGGGCAACACCGTCGGCTACTACGATTCGCCGCGCTACAGCGCCACCGTCAACGCCGACTGGAGCTACCGCAACTTCGTCAGCAGCGTCTTCATCAACTACTCGGGCAAGACGCGCTGGGCGTATGGCCCCTGGGACAAGGACAACACGCCGGAAAACTGCACCGCCGCCTCCGTGGCGCTGCCGGCCGGCCAGTGCAAGGGCGCGCCGTCGTACACGACGGTGAACCTGGCGTTCAGCTGGAAGCCGATCAAGCACCTGGACGTGGGCCTGAACGTGAAAAACGCGTTCAACAAGCAGCCGTACTACGACCCGAACGGCTGGGAAGGCTACAACCATAGTCAGGACCTGTTCGGCCGCCAGTTTGCCCTGTCGGCCAGCTACAAGTTCTTTTAAGGCGTGACACTGCCCCGGTCCGTCAGCCTGCATGTGGCGGGCCGGGGTTTTGTGATGGAAAAGAAAAGACAATGTTCCGAAATGCACAATACGAAAGATAAACGTAAGTGAAAGACGTTTTGCCTGCCTTCTTTCGTGTTTTCCTCCCCTGATTCACGCACGTATCGTCCTCTGTTTGCCACCTTCCTGCAGACACGTGTATCTGTCACACCACGATAACGAAAGTTATTCGACGCGACATTGATTAAATCGAAAGATAAATTGCATTTATTTGCTCGATTGAGCGATAAATTACCGTTTTAACTTTCTTTTTGTTGACGATACTTATTTTTCTTTTTAAAGTAATCCCAAGAAAACGAAAATCAGCCGATACGGACTGATTTCCCGAAAGGTGCAACTGCCTGGCTGCACCGGCCGACGACCACCATAAAAATTGCGCTCCCCCGACTCCGCCCTGGAGCGGGGAGGGCGCGCATAACCCTCGATATAGACGGAGAGACATCATGCATAGCACCCGACTCAAATTGCGCGACATCAGCCGCGCCGCCGCGATCGTGATCGCACTGGCGGCCGGCGTGCCAGGCCAGGCCTGGGCACAGTCGAACGCCACGAGTACCATTTTCGGCGAAGTGAGCGCGCCGGCCGGCGCCACCGTGGTGCTGGAAAACCTGGCGACGGGCGTGCAGCGCAGCCTGACGCCGGATACGTCGGGCCGCTATGTGGCCAACTCCATGCCGCCAGGCCGCTATGCGGTGCGCGTGCTGCGTGCCGGTTCGGTGGAAGCGTCGCAGGAAGTCGAAGCCCTGATCGGCGCCGGCGCCGAGGCGAACTTCGGCCCGGCCAGCGCGGCTGGCCCCGTGGGCCAGGAGCAGACCGTCGTGGTGAAGGCGTCGCGCAATCCGATCGACGTGTCGAACACCAACAATGGCGTGATTTTCACCGCCAAGGAATTGAAGGCGCTGCCAGTCGGCAACGACGTCGCCTCCATCGTGCAGCTGACGCCGGGCGTGGCGCGCGGCACCAACAGCGTGTATGGCAATGCACCGTCGATCGGCGGCTCGGGCCAGTCCGAAAACGCGTTCTATGTCAACGGCTTCCCCATCACCAACCTCCTGACCCAGGTGGGCGCGTCGGAGCTGCCGTTTGGCGCGATCTCCAACCTGCAGGTGCTGTCGGGCGGCTACGGCTCGGAATTCGGCCGCTCCACGGGCGGCGTGATCAACATCACCACCAAGAGCGGCGGCAACAAGGTCGAATTCGGCGGCAAGGTCTCCATCATCCCCCGCTCGCTGAAGGGCACGACGGAAAACCGGTATTACCCGAACACGGGCGCCAATCCGGACACGGATGGCACCTTGAAGTACTGGAACCGCGATAACGGCAGCACCAGCAAGGTGGTCGGCTTGTACGGCAGCGGACCGCTGATCAAGAACAAGCTGTTCGCCTTCGTGGCGCTGGAACAGACGCGTACGGACGGCGGCGCCGTCGCCGGTGCGCGCGATGACTCGGACAAGGTGCTGCCGAACGGCTGGCGCGAGAGCAAGAGCAAGGTTGACCGCATGATGGCCAAGCTGGACTACAACCTGACGGACGACCATCACTTTGAGTATACCAAGCTGTATGACCGCACCACTACGGACAGCCAGAGCTATGGTTTCGACTATGCCACCTTGAAACGCAACAACGTGGCTGGCGGCGGGAGCGAGACCACCATCAACTGCTGCGGCTCGTCGGCTGCACCGGGTGCCAATGTCGACATCTTCAAGTACACGGGCTACCTGACGGACAACCTGACGGTGACGGCCATGATGGGGCAATCGCGCACCAGCCACCGTCGCACTCCCGAAGGCTATGACCCCAGCCTGGCGCAAACCAAGTCCATCCAATCGACGCAAGTCCCTGGCCTGGTCTACATGAACCCGCAATCGGTCACGGGCACCCTGACCGACCCTTCCTCGGAGGATCGCCAGAAGGCCAAGCGCCTGGACCTGGAATACAAGCTGGGCAAGCATTCGCTGCGCGGCGGCATCGACCGCATCGACGTGGAATCGAAAGTGGGCCTGAGCCTGGCCGGCGGCTATCGCTGGAACTACCTGCGGGCGACAGATCCGAATCTGCCGATCAACGGCGCCTTTGAAACGCCGGCCCAGGGCGGCGGCTACGGCAAGGACGGCTATTACGTCAGCAAGGACCTGAACGCCAACCTGGCCCGTCCTACCAGCGTGCAATCGGCGCAGTACATCCAGGATCACTACCAGGTCACGGAACGGGTGCTGCTGGACCTGGGCCTGCGCCGCGAACAGTTCACCAACTACAGCACCGACGGCGTGGCCTTCATTTCTCAGCGCAACATGATCGCCCCGCGCGTGGGCGCCACCTGGGATTACCTGGGCGACGGCACCCTGAAATTCTTCGCCAACGGCGGCCGTTACCACTTGCCCGTGCCATCGAATTTGTCGAGCAACATGGCCAGTCCCTTCCTGGCCACCAGCGAGATGTACACCTACACGGGCGTCGATCCCGTCACGGGCGCGCCGACGGGCTTGCACGCCATCAGCAAGCCGTATTCGGCCAACAACGCGTATGGCCAGAGCCGCGATGCGCGCGAAGTGACGGCGATCGGCCTGAAGCCGCTGTCGCAGGACGAATTCTCGCTGGGCTTCGAACGCGCCCTGAGCAAGAAGCTGGTGGTGGGCGCCAGCTTCCTGTACCGCAAGCTGAACGACACCAACGACGACGTCTGCGACGAGCGTCCGCTGCAAGCCTGGGCCACGCGCAACGGCGTCAACACGGGCAAATGGAGCGGCTTCCAGTGCGCCATCATCAACCCGGGCCGCGACAACAGCCTGATGGTGGACTTTGACGATGGCAAGGGCCTGCGCCGCGTGGATATTTCGGCGGCGGAGTGGGGCAACCCGCTGCCATCGCGCACCTACCGCGCCTTGAACATGTTCATCGAGCACCCGTACACGAATGGCTGGTACGGCAAGCTGACCTACACTTTGTCCGGCCTGAAGGGCAATATGGAAGGCCAGACGGACAGCATCGGCGGCGGCGACGTGGGCCTGACGGTCAGCGACGACCACAAGGAATTGATGTACAACGCGTATGGCTACCTGCCGGGCGACCACCGCCACGCCTTCAAGGCCTACGGTTTCATGCAGGTCATCCCGGACGTGATGGTGGGCGCCAACCTGTCGCTGACCTCGGGCGCACCGCGCAACTGCATCGGCGCGCTGCCCGATAACCTGAGGTTCGAGAAAGATTACGACGATTCCTACTTCTATTGCAACGGCAAGCCGGCACCGCGCGGCAGCCAGGGCCGCCTGCCGTGGCAAGCCCAGCTGGACATGAATGTGGCCTATACTCCCAGCGCCGTCAAGGGCCTGAGCCTGAAAGTGGACGTCTTCAATGTGTTCAACAGCCAGACCGTGACCCGCTACACCGAAACGCGCGAAGACCATGGCGCCATCTCCCGCAATTACCTGCAGGTCGATGGACGTACGGCGCCGCGTTCGGTGCGCTTCACGGCTGAATACACCTATTAAACTGCAGCCGGTCCGCTGTATGGCGGGCCGGCGACGAACATTACCAATGGAAGCGAGTAGAGACCAATGACAACACAAATCAATCGACGCAATTTCCTCTCCGCCAGCGCCGCGCTGGCCGGTGGCGCCATGGCCGGCAGCGCACTGCTGCCCGGCGACGCCAACGCCACCCCCGTGGCAGGCCGCGACAAGGTCCGCCTGGGCGTGATCGGCACGGGCATGCGCGGCCAAGTGCTGCTGGCTGAACTGGTGCGCCGCGACGACGTGGAAGTGGTCGCCCTGTGCGATATCGAGCCGATCATGCTGAAACACGCGCTGGGTCAAGTGGCCAAAGCCGGCAAGCCCCGTCCGCGCACGTATGGCGAAGACCGCGACCAGAAAGCCTACAAGCGCATGCTGGACGCGGGTGGCCTCGATGGCGTGATCATCGCCACGCCGTGGGAATTCCATGCGCCCATGGCGATCGCCGCCATGCAGGCGAAGATACCCGTCGGTTGCGAAGTGGTGGCCGGCATCACCCTGCAAGACCACTGGGATGTCCTGAACACCCAGCTGAAAACGGGCACGCCGTACATGTTGCTGGAGAACGTGTGCTACCGCCGCGACGTGATGGCTGCGCTGCAGATGGTGCGCGCGGGCCTGTTCGGCGAACTGCTGCACCTGCAGGGCGGCTACCAGCACGATTTGCGCGCCGTCAAATTCAACAGCGGCAATCCAGCCAAGCCGTATGGCGGCGGCGTGGAATTCGGCGAAAAAGGCTGGTCGGAAGCCCATTGGCGCACGCAGCACTCGGTCGAGCGCAATGGCGAGCTGTATCCGAGCCACGGCATCGGCCCGTGCGCCATGTATACCAACATCAACCGCGGTAACCGTTTTACGCGCATTAATGCCTTTGCCACCAAGGCGCGCGGCTTGCACGACTACATCGTCAAGCAGCCGGGCGGCGCGCAGCATGCGAACGCCAAGGTGAAATTCAAGCTGGGCGATGTGGTCACCACCACCCTGGCGTGCGAAAACGGCGAAACCATCATCCTGCAGCACGATACGAGCCTGCCGCGCCCGTATTCGCTGGGCTTCCGCGTGCAAGGCACGGACGGCCTGTGGATGGACCTGAACAACTCGATTCACATCGAAGGCGTCAGCAAGCCGCACCAGTGGGACGACTTCAAGGCCTACCAGGACAAGTATGAGCACCCGGTCTGGCGCAAGTATGCGGCGCAAGCGGAAGGCGCGGGCCACGGCGGCATGGACTTCTTCGTCATCCACGCCTTCGTCGAAGCCCTGAAGGCCAATGCGCCGATGCCGATCGATATCTACGACGCCGTGACGTGGAGCGCCATCACGCCCCTGTCCGAGCAATCGATCGCCGCCAACTTCCAGACCCTGGACTTCCCGGACTTCACGGGCGGGCAGTGGAAATCGCGCAAGCCGATCTTCGCCCTCGACGGCAAGTACTAAGCCCCATCCGCCCGCTACCGCGCCTGCCGCCGTAGCGGGTTTTTTCTGTCCCGATCCGTTTTTCAACCGCGGCGCACGCCGCAGGACTTTTTGCGCCTGTTGCACGCCGTACTACCAGGAGACGTTGATGAAACACAGAAGTTCATTACTCTGCGCAGTCCTTCCCGCCATGCCCTTGCTGCTGGCAGCCTGCGGCGGCGCCACTGCCACCGCTACCCCGGACATGGGCGGCACCGCCTTGCTGGCCACGGGTGTGGCCGCACCGGTCACGCCCGCCACCGTGGAGCTGGCCGGCAATGCCTTCATCACCAGCGGAGACAAGGGCGCCGTCATCGGCGAACATGGCCTGGCCGGCTGGAGCAATCCCGATGCCGTCGCCAGCACGTATTTCCGCGTGGCCGGGGCGGGCCCCGTCCAGGTAGCGCTCGATGCCAGCCTGGCCGATGGCGGCAACAGCACCATCCGCGTGAAGATCAATGGCGCGTCGTTCGACGTCAAGCTGGCCGGCAAGGCCAGCAAGACCTACGCCGTCGGCACGGTCGATGTGCCGGCGGCCGGCTATGTGAAGGTGGACTTGCAGGGGTTGACGCGCGCAAAAGCCACGTTTGGCGACGTCGCCGCGTTGAAGGTGACTGCGAATGCGGCGCTCACGTATGCCAACGACCCGGCCAATTACTACTGGTCGCGGCGCGGGCCTTCCGTGCACATGGGTTACACGGTGCCGGCCAATACCGAGTATTTCTATAACGAGATGACGATACCCAAGGGGCAGGACGCCATCGGCTCCTACTTCATGGCCAACGGCTTTGGCCAGGGCTACATGGGCATCCAGGTCAAGTCGCCCAGCGAGCGCTGGATATTGTTTTCCGTCTGGGACGCCGACAATGGCGCGAAGACCACCCTGGTCAGCAAGGGCGCCGGCGTGGTCGACAATGCCTTTGGCGGCGAAGGCACGGGCGGACAGACTTACCTTGCATATAACTGGGCGGCTGGCACGACGTACCGTTTCATCACGCGCGCGCGGCCGGACGGCAATGGCGGCAGCGATTACTCGGCCTGGTTCTACGCGCCCGAGACGGGCAAGTGGCGCTACATCGCCACCTGGAGGCGCCCGGCGATTTCCACGTATCTGACGGGCGTGCATTCCTTCCTCGAGAATTTCATCGATACCCTGGGCTATACGGAGCGCCGCGTCCAGTTCGGCAACCAGTGGGCGAGGAACGTTTCAGGCGCCTGGTCCGAAGTGACCGCAGGGAGGTTCACGGGCGACGCCACGGCCACCAATGCGCAGCGCATGGATTACGCGGGCGGCCTGGAAAACGGCAAGTTCTACCTGCATAACGGCGGCTTTTTTGCCGATTACGTGAAGACCAGCCAGAACTTCACGCGGCCAGCGACGGGGCAGGCGCCAGCCGTCGATGTAGCGGCCTTGCCGATGCAATAGGCGTTGATCCTTATCCTGGCCGCTTGCCCACCATCGCTTCGATGCCGCGATAGTAAGTGAGCGGCCGGCCTATCGTCACTCCCATCAATGCCGCCGCCTGGATGATGTCGCCTGTATCGCGCCGGTACACGACCAGCGCATCCATCTGGTCGGTGCCGTTGCCGTCGATCTGGATCAGGTCATAGCCGCCTTCGTCCACGGCGCGCTGCGCCAGTTCCGCGTCCAGCCACTCGAAATAGGGCAGTGCGCTACCGTCGCCTCCCTCGAGCATTGCGTACGGAAAGTCGGGGAATTCGTCGAACATGTCCTGTATCTGTTCGTGCAGCTCATCGAGCTTGTCGCCCGACGCCGTATAGCCAGCCAGGTGCCAGAGGATCGCCACCGCGTAGGCATGCGCATCGCTGTCGATCCATTCGTCGCGCGGCGCGGACGGCGCGTTGGTGATGGCGGTGACGGCCGCGTCGAGCTGCTCGCCTTCCAGGTCACCGCAGGTCAGCTTGGTCAGCAGTTCAGATAACAGCATGTTTGCCTTTCAATGGAGGGGCGCCAGGCCAGGATGGCGGGCTTGATGATCATGTTGCCAATACTATCATTGCCGCGTACCGGGGCGCGCCCGGTAGAACTTGCACCGTGCATTGCGCCGGCGGACGCAGCCAGCCTGGAAGTTTTGGAAAGAATCGCGTCAAACTGGCATTTGCAGGCCGCTTGCGCCGCAGCACCGCATAGATATAGAATGCGAATCATTATTATTTGCGACCCAGGGAGCATGCGACGTGTCGGCAGCCCAACCCGGCGTTCACCAGGAGGTGGGCAGCCTGTACCACGATCACCACCGCTGGCTGCAAGGCTGGCTGCGGCACAAGCTGGGCAACGCGTTTGACGCGGCCGACGTGGCGCACGACACCTTCATGCGCCTGCTGAACCGTGACGAGGTCATCGCCGCGCGCGAGCCGCGCGCCTTTTTGACGACGGTGGCGAAGGGTGTGCTGGGCAATCTGTACCGCCGTCGCGACCTGGAAGCGGCCTACCTGGAAACCCTGGCCAACCTGCCCGCGCAGTGCGCGCCCGATCCCGCGGCGCAGGCGATCCTGCTCGAAGCCCTGTTCGACATCGACCGCCGCCTCGATGGCCTGGCGCCCGCCGTGCGCCGCGCTTTTCTGCTGTCGCAGCTCGACGGCATGCCGCAGGCGGCCATCGCGCTGGAACTGAACATCTCGCTGGCCACCGTGCAGCGCCACCTGGTCAAAGCCATGCACCAGTGCTTCTTTTCCCCGTCGGCGCCGTGATGGGCGCCCTGAGGCCGGAAGCGGCCAGTCTGCAGGCTGTCGAATGGCTGGTGCGCCTGCAGGCCGGAGACGCCACGCCTGAAGTGGAGCAGGCCTGGCGCGTCTGGCGCGGCAGCGACCCGGAAAATGAGCAAGCCTGGC
Organism: Janthinobacterium sp. SUN211; assembly: GCF_030587315.1. Classification (NCBI taxonomy): domain Bacteria; kingdom Pseudomonadati; phylum Pseudomonadota; class Betaproteobacteria; order Burkholderiales; family Oxalobacteraceae; genus Janthinobacterium; species Janthinobacterium sp. SUN211. The sequence goes on from NZ_JAPWIC010000001.1 coordinate 327,662, forward strand.
AGCATGTGGAAGGCTGCATGGCGCGCATGCGAGCCTTGCCCGCGCCGCTGGCGCACGGCACCCTGGCGCGCAAGCCCGCGCATGCGCAGGCCAACGCGGCGCGCCGGCAGTCGCTCAAACTGCTGGCGCTGCTGGCCGTGGGCGGCGGTGCCTGGCTGGCGGGCGGCGATGAACAGGCGGCCTTCTGGCTGGCCGATTACCGCACCGGCACGGGCGAGCTGCGCCACCTCGTGCTGGCAGACGGCACGCGCATCGCGCTCAACACGGCGTCCAGCATCGACGTGCGCTACGATGCAGGCCAGCGCCTGGTGACCTTGTTAAAAGGCGAGATCATGGTCAGCACGGCGCGCGATGCGGCTGGCCGTCCCTTTTTCGTGCGCACGCCGCAAGGCCGCTTGCAGCCCGTGGGCACGCGTTTTGCCGTGCGCGCGGAAAGGGGACGTACGCACCTGGGCGTGTTCGCGGGCGCCGTCGATATTCTGCCGGAACAGGCGCCCGCCGCCGCGCGCAGGCTGCAGGCCGGCCAGCAAGCCAGCTTCACGGCGGCGCAGATCGGTAGCGTGCAAACCTTGCCTGCCGGCGCGGATGCGTGGACGGCCGGCATGCTGGTGGCGCACGACATGCCGCTGGCCGATTTTGTCGGCGAACTGGCCCGCTATCGCCATGGGCGCCTGGCCTGCGATCCGGCCATCGCCCACCTGCGCGTGTCGGGCATCTATCCGCTGGCCGACACGACGCAAGTGCTCGACATGCTGACGCGCACCTTGCCCGTCGACGTGCGCCAGAGCACGCGCTTCTGGGTGACCGTGGTGCCGCATCGGAAGCATCCATGATTATTTTTCGAAAAAGTGAGGGGTTTTCGATTTTCGCGTGACATAGCGAGTGAACCCTTCATTCACTTTCAGGAAAACAGTCCGCATGCCCAGCACAACACCTATTTACGCCACTTCCGTTTCCAGCACATGCCGCCGCAGCGTGGCGGTGCTGGCCGTCAGCCACGCCCTGTGGCTGCTCGCCGCCGGCGGCGTCTCGGCCGCCGCACCCCTCGCTCAGGCAGCCAATGCAGCGCGCATCGAGCTGGCGATACCCGCCGGCACCCTGGAACAGGTGCTGGTGCGCTTCGGCCAGGAGACTGGCACCATGATTTCCTACCAGGCCGCCGCCGTGGCGGGCAAGCGCAGCGCGGGCCTGGCGGGCCGCTACAGCGTGCCGCAAGCGCTGGGCGCCATCGTCGCCGGCTCGGGCTTGCGCGCCGTACCGCAGGCGAACGGCGGTTATGTGCTCGACGTGGCGGCGGCCGATGGCGGCCAGACCATGCCCGAGATGAAGGTCAGCGCCAGCTTTGATGCGAACGGCGCGACGGAAGGCAGCGGTTCCTATACGACGCAGACCATGCGCTCGGCCACGCGCCTGGGCCTGTCCGTGCGCGAGACGCCGCAAGCCGTCAGCGTGGTCACGCGCCAGCAGATGGATGACCAGAACCTGCAAACGGTGGAAGAGGTGCTGCAAAACGCGGCCGGCGTGGCCATCAACCGCTACGACAGCGACCGCACCTCGTTCTTCGCGCGCGGCTTTTCCATCGCCAGCTATCAATACGACGGCATCCCCACCACGGTCGACAATGCGTTCAGCGTGGGTGACAGCACCCTGGACATGACGGCCTACGACAGGGTCGAGATCGTGCGCGGCGCCACGGGCCTGCTGACGGGCGCGGGCGAGCCGTCGGCCACCATCAACCTGGTGCGCAAGCGCGCGTCATCTAGTCAGCTGGCCGGGAATGCATCCCTGAGCCTGGGCTCCTGGAACAATGCGCGCGCCAGCGCGGACGTCTCCACGCCGCTCACCACGGATGGCAAGGTGCGCGGGCGTGTCGTGGCCAGCTACCAGGACAGCGAATCGTATGTAAGCCTGTATCACGCCAAGAAAGCCATGGCGTATGCCACCGTGGAAGCGGACCTGGCGCCTGGCAGCGTGCTGATTGCCGGCTATGAGTACCAGGATAATCGCCCGCGTGGCGGCATGTATGGCGGCTTGCCGCTGTGGTATGCGGATGGCGAACGGGCGACCTTGCCCCGTTCCGCCACCACGGCAACCACCTGGAGCCGCTGGTTCAGCACCAGCCAGACGGCTTTTTTGCGCCTGGAGCAGGACCTGGGCAAAGGCTGGAACCTGACGGCCATGCTGAATCACGGCTGGGGCAATTATTCGGCGGCCGAGCTTTTCGCCAATACCTGGCCGGACAAGGCCACGGGCCAGGGCGTGACGGGCTACACCGGGTTTTACTCGGGCACGCGGCGCCAGGACAGCCTCGACGCCTATGTGCAGGGGCCCGTGCAGCTGCTGGGGCGCACGCACGACCTGGCGTTCGGCGTCTCCGGCAGCAACCAGTTCTCCAGCAACCCGGGCATCTCGGGTGGCAGCGTCGACTATGGCAATTTCCATCAATGGCAGGGCGTGACGCCGGAGCCGGACTGGAACGACGCGAATTTCTCGCGCTGGCAGCTGCTCGACACGGTGCAGCAGCGCGGCATCTACGGTACGGCGCGCTTTTCGCTGGCCGACCCCTTGAAACTGATCGTCGGCGCGCGCTACAGCCGCTACAAGGCGGACCACGTCGACGACTGGGGCGGCAGCTATGCGTATGCCAAGCACGCCGTCACGCCGTACGCGGGCCTGGTGTGGGATATCGACGCGCGGCATGCGCTGTACACCAGCTACAGCAAGATCTTCAAGCCGCAGGGCTACCAGGACCGGTTTGGCCGCTATCTCGATCCCGTGCAGGGCAAGAATGTGGAAGCGGGCGTGAAGGGCGAGTATTTCGGCGGCCGATTGAACGCGGCGCTGGCCGTGTTCCGCATCGCGCAAGATGGCCTGGCGCAGGAGGACACGGGGCATTTTGTTGGCAATTCGCTGACGCAGGCGTATTACGCGGCGGCCGGCACCACCAGCAATGGCGTGGAACTGGATGTCTCGGGCGAGCTGGCGCAGGGTTGGAATGTGTCGGCCAGCGTCTCGCACGCGGCGGCCGAGGACAACACGGGCGCGCGCCTGAACAGCTATGTGCCGCAGACGCTGGCGCGCGTGTTTTCCACTTACCAGATGCCTGGCGACTGGCGCGCGTTATCGGTGGGCGGTGGCGTGAACTGGCAGAGCGGCGCCTACCGTGACGCCACCGGGCCGAAGGGCACGGAGCGCGTGGAGCAGGGCGGCTATGCCGTGGCCAGCCTGATGGCGAAGTACGCGCTGTCGCGCCAGCTGTCCCTGCAGGCGAACGTCAACAACTTGTTCGACAAGCATTACTACAGCCAGCTTGGCATGTACAACCAGGGTTACTGGGGCGCGCCGCGCAATGCCAGCGTCACGCTGCGCTACCTCTTCTGATGTATCAGAGTGGCCACGCCTGTTTGGTCACGGCCACGGCGATGATGTAGGCGAATACCAGCACGGCAAGCGCTAAGGCGGCGCCGCGCACGGCTGGCGTCTTGCCGCGTTTTAGCGCGATGGTGCCCAGCACGATGTAAGCCACCAGCGCGCACAGCTTGGCGGCCAGCCACGGCTGGCTGCCCGGCGACTGGCCACTCCACACGGCCAGGGTGATGGCGCTGGCCAGCAAGGCCGTGTCGACCAGGTGCGGCAATATCTTCACCCAGCGCTGCTGCAAGGCGGGCGAGGCGCGCAGCATCCACGCGCCGCGCAAGAGGAAAAGAAAGCCGCTGGCGGCGGCGCAACCCATGTGGAAATGCTTGAGGCTCAGATAATCCATGTGTGTGGTGGTGGTGGTGGTGGGCGTTGATTGACGATGGCGCCAGCATAGCCGCCTTTGGCCCGCCGCGCCATACGCCGTCGGGATAAGGCGGCCCTAGCGCAGGAATTTGACAAACACGAGTTCAGGATCGTTTTCGTCGAGATGCTCGATCTGGCCGCTGCGCACGAAACCGGCGCTGGCGAACAGCCGTTGCGCGGCCAGGTTGCTCTCGTTCGTCGAGGTGAACAGCTTGGCCGTATGGCAGGCACTTTCGGCCGCCGTCAGCAGGCGCTGCCCCACGCCGCGCCGCTGCTGCCCGGGGGCGACCACCACCAGCGAGACGAAGCCGTAGCCGAAGAAGTCGCCGTGCAGGAGGGCATAGCCGGCCACCTGGCCAGCCCGGATGGCCACCAGACAGTGTCCCTGGCAGACGGCGGCGCGTACTGCATCGCCCCGGCTGGCGTGCGCCTGCGCGTACGCATCGCAGGCCAGCATGGCTTCCACGTCGCCAGACCGGGCCACGCGGGTGATGATGGGGTCTGTTTCGTGCCTGTTCTGCATGCCGCTCCTTTTTCTCCAGGCGCCGAGTGTGCCAAAAATCCCTCCGCTTGTAAAACGCCCCCCATCCAGGCTAGGTCCACGCCGCGCCATCTAGTCACTTTTGCCGATACGGCTATCCAGATTGCCTTTCCAGAATCACCCTGTGACCGATAGTGCCTTTCCCCTCTGCCACGTAAGCTGGTCGGGACGGCTGGCCAGACGGCCAGTGCATTCATGGAGAAACATCGTGGCTACCCTAGATGGCACTAAGAACAACAGTAGTAACAAGGCAGTCGAACCCGGCATGCGGCGCAAGCAGTTTTCCGTGTTGGTCAGCAGCACCTTCGCATTTACCATCTGCTTTGCAGTCTGGATGATGTTTGCCGTACTGGGCATTCCCATCAAGACCAGCCTGGGCTTAACTGAAACACAATTCGGCCTGCTGGCCGCCATGCCCGTGCTGACGGGTTCTCTCGTGCGCGTGCCCCTGGGCATCTGGACGGACAAATACGGCGGACGCCGCGTCTTCTTCTGGCTGATGCTGGCCAGCGTGGTGCCGATCTACCTGATCTCCTACGCCACCGCCTACTGGCATTTCCTCGTGCTGGGCATGTTCGTGGGCCTGGCGGGCGGTTCGTTTTCCGTCGGCACGCCCTACGTGGCGCGCTGGTATGAAAAGGAGCGCCGCGGCCTGGCGATGGGCATCTTCGGCGCCGGCAACTCCGGTTCCGCGCTGACCAAGTTCGTCGCGCCCGGCATCGTCGCCGCTTTCGGCTGGCAAATGCTGCCCAAGGTGTATGCGGTCACCATGCTGGCCACTGCCATCATCTTCTGGCTGTTTTCGTACTCGGACAAATCGCATCTGGCGCCGTCGGGCGAAAGTTTTTCGGCGCAGATGAAGGTGCTGAAGGATCCCCGCGTGTGGCGCTACTGCCAGTATTACTCGGTGGTGTTCGGCGGCTACGTGGCGCTGGCGCTGTGGATGACGAAGTATTACGTGGCCGAATACGGCTTCGACCTGAAGCACGCGGCGCTGCTGGCCGCCTGCTTCTCGCTGCCGGGCGGCGTGCTGCGCGCCGTGGGCGGCTGGATTTCCGACAAATACGGTGCGGCGAAAGTCACCTGGGCCGTGATGTGGGTGTGCTGGGTGTGCTTCTTCCTGCTGTCGTATCCGCAAACGCAGATGGTGGTGGAAACCGTCACGGGTCCGCTGGCCTTCCATATCGGCCTGTCGCCGCTGTGGTTCACCGTGCTGCTGTTCATCGTCGGCATCGCCATGGCCGTGGGCAAGGCATCCGTCTTCAAGTTCATCGGCGATGATTTTTCCGACAACATCGGCGCCGTCTCGGGCGTGGTCGGCCTGGCCGGCGGTCTCGGTGGCTTCATCCTGCCCGTGATGTTCGGCGCCCTGGTGGACTTCACCGGCGTGCGTTCGAGCTCCTTCATGCTCTTGTACGGCACCGTCTGCGTTTCCCTCGTCTGGATGTATTTCTCGTTCAAGCCGCTGCGCGCGGCACCTATCCCTCAACCTGCAGGAGCAAAAGCATGAGCCGCTATATGATTAACACCTGGGAGCCGGAAACCCCGAGCTTCTGGCAAAACACGGGCAAGGCCACGGCCGCGCGCAATCTGTGGATCTCGATTCCCGCGCTGTTGCTGGCGTTCGCCGTGTGGATGGTGTGGAGCGTGGTGGTGGTCAACCTGCCCAACATCGGTTTCACCTACAGTAACAACCAGCTGTTCTGGCTGACGGCCTTGCCGGGCCTGTCCGGCGCCACCTTGCGCATCTTTTACTCGTTCATGGTGCCGATCTTCGGCGGGCGCCGCTGGACGGCCATTTCCACAGGCTCGCTCCTGATTCCCGCCATCGGCATCGGCCTGGCCGTGCAGGATGTGAACACGGGTTATCCGACCATGCTGATCCTGGCCCTGCTGTGCGGCTTCGGCGGCGGCAATTTCGCCTCGTCGATGGCCAACATCAGCTTTTTCTATCCGAAGGCGAGCAAGGGCTTCGCGCTGGGCATGAATGCGGGCCTGGGCAACCTGGGCGTGTCGGTGGTGCAGTTCGTCGTGCCGCTGGTGATCACGTTTGCCGTCTTCGGCGCCTGGGGCGGCGATTCGCTCACCTGGGTCAAGAATGGCGTGAGCAAGGAAATGTGGCTGCAAAACGCGGGCTTCATCTGGGTGCCGTTCATCGCCTTGAGCACCTTGCTGGCCTGGTTCGGCATGAATGACCTGGCGTCGGCGAAGGCTTCGTTTTCCGAACAGGCCGTGATCTTCAAGCGCAAGCACAATTGGCTCATGTGCTGGCTGTACACGGGCACCTTCGGCTCCTTCATCGGTTATTCGGCCGCCTTTCCGCTGTTGATCAAGATTCAGTTCCCCGACGTGAACCCGCTCGATTACGCCTTCCTCGGCCCTCTGGTCGGTGCGCTGGCGCGCGTGGCCGGTGGCGTGATTTCCGATAAATTGGGCGGCGCCCGCGTCACGTTATGGTCGTTCCTGCTGATGATCGGCGCCGTGCTGGGCGTGCTGTACTTCATGCCGCAAGCCGGCGTGGGTGGAAGCTTCACCGGTTTCTTCTGGATGTTCATGCTGCTGTTCGCCGGCACCGGTATCGGCAATGCGTCGACCTTCCGCATGATCCCCGTGATCTTCTTGACGGAACACCAGCGCGCGGCCGCCGGCAAGGGCAAGGCGGAGCAGGAGCAAGCCATCGTCGACGCCAACAAGGAAGGCGCTGCCGTCCTGGGTTTCACCTCGGCTGTGGCTGCGTATGGCGCCTTCTTCATCCCGAAAAGCTATGGCACCTCGATTGCGCTGACGGGCAGCCCCGACGCGGCCCTGTGGTGCTTCATCGGCTTTTATGTGAGCTGCATCGCGATCACCTGGTGGTGCTATGCGCGTAAGAATGCGCCGATGCCTTGCTAGTTGGCGTCAGAACGCCTGGCAAGTCCTGCTTGCCGGGCGCTGTATAAAGTATTCGAGGTAGTCATGGAAGAACTGGAAAAATTTGTCAACGGCTTCAGCCTGTTTCAGCAGCAGTATTTCAGCGAGCCGCAAACCTTGTATGACAGCCTGCGCGACGGGCAGCGGCCCTCGACCTTGCTGATCGGCTGCTGCGATTCGCGGGTCGATCCCATGCTGCTGACGGGCAGCGATCCGGGCGACATGTTCGTCGTGCGCAATATCGCCAACCTGGTGCCGCCGTGCACGCCCGACGCGCCGCCCGGCGTCAGTTCGGCCATCGAGTTTGCCGTCTGCAAGCTGGAAGTGGCCAGGGTCATCGTGCTCGGGCATGCGCGCTGCGGCGGCATCCGTGCGCTGCTGGAACCGCAGCCGCGCGCGGAAGGCCAGGAAACGGACTTCGTGGGACAGTGGATGCGCATTGCTGAACCGGTGGCGCAACGCGTACGGCGCGAGCTGGCGCACCGCTCGTCGGCGGAACAGCACCATGCGTGCGAACTGGCCAGCATCCTGCAGTCGCTGGACAACCTGCTCACCTACCCATGGCTGAAACGGCGGGTGGAGCAGGGATTATTGAAATTGCATGGATGGTATTTCGATATCGACAGCGGGGCGCTGATGGCGTATTCGGCGCGCCAGCAGCAGTTTTTGCCGCTGGTCTGTCCCATCGAAAGGGCGCGCCACCTTCACGAGCGCCCTTGGCCGGATTCAGCTAAAACGTAACAAAACCCCGCTGCGGTCAAACGCCAGCAGGCTGTCGATGCGGCCTTGCTCGATGGCTGTCACCATGGCGCGCAGGGGCGCTTCGCATTCCTGCGCCGCCGGCGGCTGGCCATCCTGGCCCGCCAGCCCCGCCACGAAGACCACGTCCCAGTGCGTCTGCATCTGTTTCGACTCTTCCTTCAATGTTTCAAAGCTGTCCAGTTCCTCGGGCAGCTTGTCGGCGCACATCACGGGCGTGAGGGACTTGCCCTGGCCGCCAGGCTGGGCCTGCGCCTGGGTAAAGGTGAACAGCAGGCGTTGCGGCTGTTCCTGGTTGCGGGCGCTGCGCAGCAGGCTGGCGTAATCGGTAATCGACATGGTGCTCTTTCTCTGTGTTGAACGATGACGACAGGTATACCGCAGCGCCGCCTTGCCGCCCATAGGCAATAGTGACTATCCGGGTGACTACGCGCCTATGCATTCCTGGTGCCGGAAACCGACTTCTTGCCAATACCGCCGGGCAGGGCACATCGATAGACTGTTTGTATCGACGCTTGAGCCATCCTGCTTGCAGCGTTTTTTAAGACCTGGCGCCGCTGCCTGCGGCGCAATGTGGAGGTAGCATGAGTCACTTTCTGGACCGCCTGAAATTTTTTAGCAAGCCCGCCGAGCCGTTTTCAAACGGCCATGGCACCGTGGTCGATGAAGACCGTACCTGGGAAAACGCCTACCGCCAGCGCTGGCAGCACGACAAGATCGTGCGCTCCACGCATGGCGTGAACTGTACCGGCTCGTGCAGCTGGAAGGTGTATGTCAAGAATGGCCTGATCACCTGGGAAACCCAGCAAACCGATTACCCGCGCACGCGGCCCGACCTGCCCAACCACGAACCGCGCGGCTGCCCGCGCGGTGCCAGCTATTCCTGGTACGTGTATTCGGCGCAGCGCGTGAAATACCCGATGGTGCGCGGCCGCCTGATGGAAATGTGGCGCGAAGCGCGCAAGACCATGGACCCCGTCACGGCCTGGGACTGGATCAGCCAGGACCCCGTGCGCTCGCAGCAGTACAAATCCATCCGCGGCCTGGGCGGCTTCGTGCGCGCCACGTGGGACGAATCGAATGAAATCATCGCCGCCGCGAATGCGCTGACGATCAAGAAATACGGCCCGGACCGCGTTGTCGGCTTTTCGCCGATTCCCGCCATGTCCATGGTCAGCTATGCCTCCGGCACGCGCTACCTGTCGCTGATCGGCGGCGTGGCCCTGAGCTTCTATGACTGGTACTGCGACTTGCCGCCGGCCAGCCCGCAAGTGTGGGGCGAACAGACGGACGTGCCGGAATCGGCCGACTGGTACAACTCGACCTATCTGATGGTGTGGGGCTCGAACGTGCCGATGACGCGCACGCCGGACGCCCACTTCTACACGGAAGTGCGCTACAAGGGCACGAAAACCGTGGCCATCTCGCCCGACTACGGCGAAATGGTGAAGTTCGGCGACATCTGGCTGGCGCCGAAGCAGGGTACGGACGCCGCGCTGGCGCTGGCCATGGGCCACGTCATCCTCAAGGAATTCCACTCGGAAGGGCAGAGCGCCTACTTCCGCGACTATGCGCGCCAGTACACGGATTTCCCGATGCTGGTCCTGCTCAAGGAGCATAACGGCACCCTGGTGCCCGACTACTTCCTGCGCGCTTCGCACCTGGACAACAACCTCGACGAAACCAACAATCCGGAATGGAAAACCCTCGTCATCGATGAAACCACGGGCGCCATCACGGCGCCGGCAGGCTCCATCGGCTTCCGCTGGGGCGAATCGGGCAAGTGGAACCTGGAGCAGAAGGCGGGCGGCAGCGGCGAACCTATCGTGCCGATGCTCTCCATGATCAACGACAGCGACGCCGTCACGGAAGTGGGCTTCGCCTACTTCGGCGGCAAGGATGCGTCCGACATGCTGCTGCGCAAGGTGCCGGTGAAAACCATCCGCCTGGCCGACGGCAGCACGGGCCTGGTGACCACCGTGTTCGACCTGACCCTGGCCAACTACGGCATCGACCGTGGCCTGGGCGGCGAAAACGTGGCCGAAAGCTATGACGATGACGTGCCGTACACGCCAGCATGGCAGGAGAAGCACACGGGCGTGAAGCGCGCCGACGTCATCACCGTGGCACGCCAGTTCGCGGAAAACGCGGACCAGACGCGCGGCAAGAGCATGGTCATCGTGGGCGCCGGCCTGAATCACTGGTACCACATGGACATGACGTACCGCGGCATCATCAACATGCTGATGATGTGCGGCTGTATCGGCCAGTCGGGCGGCGGCTGGGCCCATTACGTGGGCCAGGAAAAACTGCGTCCGCAAACGGGCTGGACGCCTTTGGCCTTCGCCCAGGACTGGGTGCGCCCGATGCGTCAGATGAACGGCACCTCGTTCTTCTATGCCCACACGAGCCAGTGGCGCCATGAAAAGCTGGAAACGGGCGACATCGCCTCGCCATCGGCGGCCGGGGGCACGGGCGACCTGACCCTGCTTGACTACAACGCCAAGGCCGAGCGCATGGGCTGGCTGCCATCGGCGCCGCAACTGCAAACCAATCCGCTGGAAGTGGCCAAGGCCGCGAAGGCGGCAGGGCAGGCGCCGGCCGCATATGCGCTCGACCAGATCAAGGCGGGCCAGCTGCAATTTTCGTGCGACGACCCGGACAACCCGGCCAACTTCCCGCGCAATATGTTCGTCTGGCGCTCGAACATCCTCGGCAGCTCGGGCAAGGGCCACGAGTACTTCCTGAAATACCTGCTCGGCACGCAGAACGGCTTGCTCAGTGACGAAGACGACTGCATCACGCCGAAGCAGGTGAAGGTGCGCCCGGCCGCCGAAGGCAAGCTCGATCTGCTGGTAGTGCTGGACTTCCGTATGTCGACCACGTGTCTGTATGGCGACGTGGTGCTGCCGACGGCCACCTGGTATGAAAAGGACGACTTGAACACGTCGGACATGCATCCGTTCATCCACCCCTTGTCGGAAGCCGTGCAACCCTTGTGGCAATCGAAATCGGACTGGGAAATCTACAAGGGCATCGCCGAGAAATTCTCGGAAATCGGCGGCGAGCTGCTGGGCACCCAGCAAGACATCATTTTGACGCCGCTGATGCACGACACCCCGGGTGAACTGGGGCAGCCTTTCGATCCCAAGGATTGGCGCGCGGGCGAATGCGACGCCATTCCCGGCAAGACCATGCCGAACATGACGGTGGTCGAGCGCAATTACCGCGACGTCTACAAGAAATTTACCTCGATCGGTCCGCTGCTGGAAACCATCGGCAACGGCGGCAAGGGCATTTCCTGGAAAACGGGGCATGAAGTCGAGGTCCTGCGCGGCATCAACCGCACGGTGCTCGACGAGGGCGTGTCGAAGGGCCAGCCGCGCCTCGATACGGCCATCGATGCGGCCGAAATGATCCTGTCGCTGGCGCCGGAAACGAATGGCCACGTGGCCGTGAAAGCCTGGGCCGCGCTGTCCGCCATCACGGGACGCGAGCATACTCACCTGGCGCTGCCGCGCGAGCATGACAGCATCCGCTTCCGCGATGTGCAGGCGCAGCCGCGCAAGATCATTTCCTCGCCTACCTGGTCGGGCCTGGAAAGCGAAGAAGTCAGCTACACGGCCGGCTATACCAACGTGCATGAACTGATCCCATGGCGCACCCTGACGGGCCGCCAGCAGTTTTACCAGGATCACCTGTGGATGCGCGATTTTGGCGAGGGGCTGTGCGTGTACAAGCCGGCCATCAACACGAAGACGACGGAAGCGCTGCTGGGCACCAAGCCGAACGGCAACAAGGAACTGGCGCTGAACTTCCTGACGCCGCACCAGAAGTGGGGCATCCACTCCACGTATTCGGACAACCTGCGCATGCTGACCCTGTCGCGCGGCGGACCGCACGTGTGGCTGTCGGAAACCGACGCGCAGACGGCCGGCATCGTCGACAACGACTGGATCGAGGTGTTCAACGTGAATGGCAGCCTGACGGCGCGCGCCATCGTCAGCCAGCGCATCCCGGCCGGCATGACGATGATGTACCACGCCCAGGAAAAGATCATCAACGTGCCTGGCGCGGAGATGACGGGCAAGCGGGGCGGCATCCATAACTCGGTGACGCGCGCCGTGCCCAAGCCGACGCACATGATCGGCGGCTACGCACAACTGGCGTACGGCTTCAATTACTACGGCACGGTGGGCTCCAACCGCGATGAATTCGTATTGGTGCGCAAGATGAACAAGGTCGACTGGCTCGAAGGCCCGTTGCAGGAAGAAGGAGCATAGTATGAAAATCAGAGCGCAAATCGGCATGGTGCTGAACCTGGACAAGTGCATTGGCTGCCACACCTGTTCCGTCACCTGCAAGAACGTGTGGACCAGCCGTGACGGCGTCGAGTACGCATGGTTCAACAACGTGGAAACCAAGCCAGGCATCGGCTATCCGAAGCAGTGGGAAAACCAGGACAAGTGGAATGGCGGCTGGCGCCGCACGGACGCGGGCAAGATCGAGCCGCGCCAGGGCAGCCGTCTGAAAATCCTGGCGAATATCTTCGCCAACCCAAACCTGCCCGCCATCGACGAGTATTACGAGCCGTTCACCTACGACTACGAGCACCTGCAAAGCGCGCCGCTGTCGCAGACGCCGCCGACGGCCCGTCCCATCTCCGTGCTGACGGGGAAAAAGATGGAGAAGATCGAGTGGGGCCCGAATTGGGAAGATGACCTGGGCGGGGAATTCGCTCAGCGCAGCAAAGATAAACTGTTCGACAACATGCAGAAGGAGATGTACGGCACGTTCGAAAACACCTTCATGATGTACTTGCCGCGCCTGTGCGAGCATTGCCTGAACCCGACGTGCATGGCCTCCTGCCCGTCCGGCTCCGTGTACAAGCGCGAAGACGACGGCATCGTGCTGATCGACCAGGACAAGTGCCGCGGCTGGCGCATGTGTATCTCCGGTTGCCCGTACAAGAAGATTTACTACAATTGGTCCTCCGGCAAGGCGGAGAAGTGCACCTTCTGCTTCCCCCGCATCGAAGCGGGCCAGCCGACCGTGTGCTCGGAAACGTGCGTGGGCCGCATCCGCTACCTGGGCGTGCTGCTGTATGACGCCGACAAGATCGAGGCTGCCGCCTCCGTGCCGCAGGAGCAGGACCTGTACCAGGCGCAGCTCGACCTGTTCCTCGATCCGCACGATCCGGCCATCATCGCCGAGGCGCGCCGCCAGGGCATTCCCGACCTGTGGCTGGAAGCTGCCGTCAAGTCGCCCGTCTACAAGATGGCCGTCGAGTGGAAGGTGGCGTTCCCGCTGCATCCGGAATACCGCACCTTGCCGATGGTGTGGTACGTGCCGCCACTGTCGCCGATCCAGGCGGCCGCCGAATCGGGCAAGCTGGGCGTGAACGGCATGCTGCCGGATACGCAAAGCCTGCGCATTCCCGTGCAGTACCTGGCCAATCTGCTGACGGCCGGCGACCAGCCGCCCATCGTCTCGGCGCTGGACCGCATGCTGGCCATGCGTGCCTACATGCGCAGCAAGACCGTCGAGAAGGTGGAGAACCTCACGGTTCTGAAACAGGTGGGCTTGACCAAGGCGCAGGTGGAGGACATGTACCACATCATGGCCATCGCCAATTACGAAGACCGCTTCGTCATCCCCAGCAGCCACAAGGAAATGGCCGAGGACAGCTTCAACGAGAAGGGTTCCTGCGGTTTCAGCTTCGGCAACGGCTGCTCGGACGGCACCAGCGAACCGACCTTGTTCGGCAAGAAAAAGCACGGTTCGGCCATCTTCATGCAGATGCCGAAGTCGCGCAAAACGGCGCCTGGCGCCTAAGGAATCGATATGAACAACCCGATGAACCATTATCACATCCTCTCGCGCCTGCTGCTGTATCCGGAGCCCGAGCTGATCGCGCACCTGCCGCAACTGGACGCTGCGCTGGCGGCTGTGCCGGAACAGCACGCGCTGCTGCGGCCCTTGCTGGCGCACCTGGAAAGCAGCAGCCTGATCGACCTGCAGCAGCAGTACGTGGCCACGTTCGACCGCAATCCGTCGCACTCGCTGCACCTGTTCGAGCATATCCACGGTGAATCGCGCGACCGGGGCCAGGCCATGGTCGACCTGATGGAGGAATACAAGCGCCACGGCCTGCAAATGGTGGGCGACGACTTGCCCGACTTCGTGCCCCTGTTCCTGGAGTTCCTGGCACAGCTCGACGAGGCGGCTTCGGCGCCGTTGCTGGGCGACGCCGTCCACGTGCTGGCGCACATCGGCCGCAAGCTGACGGCCAACGGCAGCCCGTATGCGCCCGTCTTCACCTTGCTAGAACGCCTGAGCCCCGTGGCGGCCGAAATGCTGGCCGAACCGCCGGTGCGCGACATGGATGAAGCGCTGGAAACCTTCGGTCCCGGTGCGGACGGCGTCGAGCCGTTGCTGCGCCAGGGTCAGGGCCAGGTCGCGGGCGGTGTCCATCCCGTGCATTTTCACCCGCAGCCGCGGCGCGCCGCTTAATTGGCCGCCTGCGTCCGCATGAGGAGAGTACATCATGAGTAATTATTTGCATCAATTTGTGTATGGCATTTATCCATACATCGCGCTGGCCATCTTTTTCCTGGGTAGCCTGATCCGTTTCGACCGCGAGCAATACACGTGGAAGTCCGATTCCAGCCAGCTGCTGCACCGCGGCAGCCTGCGCCTGGGCAATATTCTGTTCCACATCGGCATCATCGGCCTGCTGTTCGGCCATGCGGCCGGCTTGCTCACCCCCGTCTGGGTGTGGGATACGCTGGGCGTGTCGCATGGTCTGAAGCAGGGCGTGGCCATGGCGGCCGGCGGCGTGATGGGCGGCCTGTGCCTGGCCGGCATCCTGATCCTGCTGGTGCGCCGCTTTTCCAATGAGCGCTTGCGCGCCGTCACCACGGCCGGCGACAAGCTGGTGATGGTGTGGATCCTGCTGACCTTGCTGCTGGGACTGTCGTCGATCTTCGTCTCCGCTTCGCACATGGATGGCCACATGATGGTCTTGCTGATGAACTGGGCGCAGCACATCGTGACTTTCCGCGGCGACGCGGCCAGTTTCATCGTCGATGCGCCGCTGGTGTTCAAGCTGCACCTGTTCATGGGTATGTCGCTGTTCGTCATCTTCCCGTTCACCCGCCTGGTGCACGTGTGGAGCGGCTTTGGCGCCATCGGATACCTGGGTCGCGCCTATCAGTTGGTGCGCCGCCGCTAAGAAAGGAGTCATCATGGGAATTTCCGTCAATGGCATCGATATCGACGATGCCGACATCGCGCAGGAATTGCCGCATCACGACGGCGCCGGCAATCCGCTGAAACAGGCCGTGCATGAACTGGTGCTGCGCCGGCTGCTGCAAGACGAGGTCGAACGCCTCGGCGTGCAGGGCGGCAGCCTGGACGACCGCATCGAAGCGCTGTTCGCGCAGGAAGTGCGCGTGCCGCCCGCCGACGATGCGGCTTGCCGCACCTTTTATGCGCAGCGCCCGCAGCTGTTTAGCAGCGGGGCGCTGGTCGAGGCGCGCCACATCCTGTTCCAGGTGACGCCGGAGGCGCCTTTGGAACTGCTGCGGGCCACGGCGCAAGCCGTGCTCGATGCCCTGAAGCTGGCACCCGAGCGCTTCGGCGAACTGGCGGCGCAGTATTCGAACTGCCCCTCGGGCGCCCTGGGCGGCAACCTGGGCCAGCTGTCGCCGGGCCAGAGCGTGCCGGAGTTCGACGCGCTGCTTTTCCGCCTGGAAGAGGGCGCGCTGGCTGGCCATTTGCTGGAAACGCGCTTCGGCTACCACATCGTGCAGGTGCTGCGCCGGGTCGAAGGCCAGGCCATCGCCTACGAGGCGGTGCAGGCGCAGATCGCCGACCGCCTGTCGCGTGCCGCGTGGCAGCGCGCCGTGCACCAGTATCTGCACTTGCTGGTGGGGCGCGCGGAGATCGCCGGCATCGAGCTGGAAGGCACAGCCAGTCCGTTAGTGCAATAGACCGGAAGGCGTAGGCCGCTAGGCCTTCTGGGGCACAGCCAGATCGTGCCCCAGCCTTTACAATCAAGGAAGAAACAGGAGTAGCGTCATGGGTAGCGTCAAGTTGCAGGACCGTTTTGGCCGTTCGATCGATTATGTGCGGCTGTCCGTCACCGACCGCTGCGATTTGCGTTGCAGTTATTGCATGCCCAAGGGCTTTCGCGGTTTCGAAGAGCCGAAGGACTGGCTGACGTTCGACGAGATCGAGCGCCTGCTGGGTATTTTCGTTCGCCTCGGCACGCGCCGCGTGCGCCTGACGGGCGGCGAGCCCCTGTTGCGGCGCAACCTGCCGGAGCTGGCGCAGCGGCTGTCCGCGCTGCCCGGCTTGCAGGATTTGTCGCTGTCGACCAATGCCACGCAGCTGGGCAAGCATGCCGTGGCCCTGCGTGCGGCCGGCGTGGACCGCATCAATGTCAGTCTCGATTCGCTGGACCGCGCCTGCATGCAGCAGATCACGGGGCGCGACAGCCTGCAGCCGATTCTGGACGGCCTGATGGCGGGCAAGGGGGCCGGTTTCGATCCGATCAAGATCAATATGGTGGCCATGCGCGGCGTCAATGATAGCCAGATCGAGGCCATGGCGGCCTTCTGCATCGAGCAGCAGTTCATCCTGCGCCTGATCGAAGCCATGCCGATGGGCAGCACGGGCCGCAATGCCCGCTACATGCCGCTCGGTCCCGTGCGCGAACGCCTGGCGGCCCGATTTGGCCTGGTGCCGCAGGCGATGGAGCTCGGTGGCGGGCCGGCGCGCTACATGGCGACCCCCGACGGGCGCTCGAGCATCGGTTTCATCACGCCCATGTCGCAGCACTTTTGCGCCACCTGCAACCGCGTGCGCCTGTCCGTCGATGGTACCCTGTACCTGTGCCTGGGCCAGGAAGAAAAATTCGCCTTTGGCCCCATGCTGCGCGGCGGGGCCACGGATGCGGAGATCGAGGCGGCGATCCGTGCCGCCATCGAACTCAAGCCGCAGCAGCACGATTTCAATACGCAGCCGGACAAGATTATCCGTTTTATGGCCCAAACCGGAGGCTGAACGGGGCGGTGCCAAGTAAAGGGTGTATGAAATTTAAAGCGATGTTTTCCTCCTGGCAGAAGCTGTCGACCAAGATCGTCGGCGCGCTGCTGCTCATGCTGGTGCTGGCCCTGAGTGCCATCGGCTGTACCCTGTTCCTGTCGTGGCAGCTCGAAGGCAGTTCGGCCGCCATCAACGAGACGGGCCGGCTGCGCATGCAGACCTACCGCCTGACCCTTTTGCTTGCCAGCGACGCGGGCGAGCAGGCGCGCCAGCAAGTGCTGCTGATCGACGAGACCCTGGCCAAGATCGGCCATGGCGACCCGCAGCGCCCCTTGTTCCTGCCGCCCAGCAGCGCCATCAAATCCGAATTCGAACGCATCGGCACCGCCTGGCGCGGCGCCCTGCGTCCGGCCGCCCTGGCCGCCGATTCCAGCCTGCGCGCGCGCCAGTTCGAGCATGACGCCGATACCTTCGTCGGCCAGGTCGACCAGCTGGTGCGCCTGATCGAACACGATAGCGAACAGCGCACCTTCTGGCTGCGCGCCTCGCAACTGATCCTCGTCGGGATGGCCGTCATCGGCACGGTCAGCATGATTTACCTGATGTTCATGCTGATCATCGAACCGGTTACGCGCCTGCGGCTGGGCATGCAGCGCATGAAGGAACGCGATTTCAGCGTGCGCCTGGCCGTCGAGAGCAATGACGAATTCGGCCAGCTGGCCAGTGGCTTCAACCAGATGGCCGACCGCCTGCAGGCGCTGTACGGCAACCTGGAAGAGGGTGTGCGCAGCAAGACGGCCACGCTGGAATACCGCAACCGCGAACTGGCGCTGCTGTACGAAAGCGCCGCCTTCCTGCAGCGCCCGCAGCCGCTGGAAGACATCTGCGGCGGTTTCATGCAGCGCATCGTCGACTATTTCGAGGCCGACGGCTCCACCGTGCGCGTGCTCGACGCCGAGCGGGGCAACCTGCACATGGTGGTGCACCACGGCCTGTCCGAAGAACTGGTGGCGTCCGAGCATTGCCTGAAGGTAGGCGACTGCCTGTGTGGCACGGCCGTCGAGATGAAGGTGGCGAAGGTGCACGACATGCGCCGCATCGACAAGGCGCACGAGCTGCGCTGCCACCGCGAGGGCTTTGCCACCGTCTCCGTCTTCCATATCCACGCGCACGAACAGCACCTGGGCTTCTTCAACCTGCATTTCCGCCATGCCCGCGTGTTTTCCGCGCGCGAGCTGGCCTTGCTGGAAACGCTGGGCCAGTTGCTGGGCATCGCGCTGGAAAACCTGCGCCTGGCCGCGCGCGAACGCGAAATGGCCATTTCCGAAGAGCGCAACCTGGTGGCGCAGGGGCTGCACGACAGCATCGCGCAAAGCCTCAATTTCCTCAACCTGCAAGTGCAGATGCTCGACGACTCCGTGCGCAACGCCCGTTTCGACGAGGTAGCGGGCATCGTGCCGGCCCTGCATGCGGGCGTGAAGGAAAGCTATGAAGACGTGCGCGAACTGCTGGCCAATTTCCGCAGCCGCCTGATGGAAGATGACCTGATCGGCTCCCTGCGCGCCGCGGTGGACAAATTCCGCCGCCAGACGGGCATCGACGCCGAACTGCTGGCCGATGTCGACGGCGCGCCATTCCCCCGCGAGCAGCAATTGCAGTTATTATTCATCGTGCAGGAAGCGCTGTCGAACATCCGCAAGCACGCCCAGGCCAGCCACGTCGAGGTGCGCCTCGCCGACCACCAGGACTTTACCTTGACGATCAGCGACAATGGCGTCGGCTTCGACGCTTGCGCCGTGCTGGAAAAGGGCGACAGCCATGTCGGCATCCACATCATGCGCGAGCGCGCGCAGCGCATCGAGGCCACGTTCGACGTGCACGCCTGTCCTGGCGGCGGCACCACCGTCGAACTGCATTTGTCGCGCGAGCAGCGCCGCGCCGCCTAAGTAACCACCTGAAAGTACAAAAAATGGAGACTCCCGATAAACCGATCACCGTCATGCTGGTGGACGACCACGCGCTGTTCCGCAGCGGCATACGCTCGCTGCTGCAGCGGCATACGGACTTTTCCGTCGTGGGCGAGGCGGCCGATGGCGTGGAAGGCATCAAGCGCGCCATCCAGCTGCAGCCCGACGTGGTGCTGCTGGACCTGAACATGGCCGGCATGTCCGGCGTGGAAGCGCTGCAGCTGATGCAGCACGATTGCCCGGACACGGCCATCGTCATGCTGACCGTGTCCGAAGACGCGGAAGACCTGGCGACGGCCTTGCGCGCGGGCGCCTGCGGCTATCTGATCAAGAATATCGACGCCGATTACCTGGTGCGCGCCATCCGCCGTGCGGCCGCCGGCGAAGTCGTCATCGCCGAAGCCATGACGGGCAAGCTGGTGGCGCAGCTGCAGGCGGGCACGCGGCGCGAGGAGCCCGTGTCGGAACTCGACAAGCTCACGCCGCGCGAAAAGGAAATCATCGACTGCCTGTCGCGCGGCGAGAGCAACAAGGGCATCGCCCGCACGCTGGACCTGGCCGAAAGCACGGTCAAGATCCACGTGCAGAACGTGCTGAAAAAACTCAACCTCACCAGCCGCGTGCAGGCGGCCGTGTACGCGGTCGAGCACCGCCAGGGCAAGTAGCCTGCGCCGGCGGCTAGTCCTTGCGGGCTAGCCGTCTAATCCTTTTGCCGATGGCGGCAGCTGTGCTTTTAAAGTAGTATATTGAATATATCTTTAAATGCGAGTCCATCATGGCCATCACCCCGATCAGCGAACCATCTCCTTCTCCCGCCGCCCCCGGCGCTGCGCCCTGGCATGCCGGCCACGCCGTCTGGCAACTGGGTTTCCGCCCGTTTTACCTGCTGGCGGCCGTGTTTGCGGCCATCAGCATTCCCCTGTGGCTGGCCAGCTACTTCGGCGTGCTGGCGGGCGGCTTGCACGTGGGGCTGGGCTGGCATATGCATGAAATGGTGTTCGGCTTCGCGCTGGCCGTCGTCGTGGGCTTCCTGTACACGGCGGGACGCAACTGGACGGGCTTGCCCACGCCGCATGGCGCGCCGCTGATGGCGCTGGCGGCGCTGTGGCTGGCGGGGCGCGTGGCCATGCTGTGCGGGCCAAGCCTGCTGACGGCGCTGGTCGACTGGCTGTTCCTGCCGCTGGCCGCCTGGCCCCTGTATCGGGTGCTGCGCCGCTCGGGCAATACGCGCAACCTGTTCCTCGTCGGCCTGCTGGCCTTGCTGGCGCTGGCCAACGGCCTGTTCCACGCGGCTGTGCTGGGCTGGCTGCCGCTGTCGCTGTTCCTGCCCGTGCAGGCGGCCATCTTCATCATCGTGCTGATCGAATCGGTGATCGGCGCGCGCGTGATCCCCATGTTTACCCGCAATGGCGCTCCGGGCAGCACGCCGGTGGCCAGCCCGCGGCGGGCCTTGATCGCCGTGGCCTGCATGGCGGCGGCCGCGATCGCGTGGCTGGCCGGCGCGCCGGCCTGGCTGACGGCGCCGCTGGCTTTCTGCGCTGCCGGCGTCTCGCTGGCCAACCTGCTGGCCTGGCAGCCGCAGCGCACCCTGGGCGTGCCGCTGCTGTGGATACTGCACCTGTCGTATGCGTGGATAGGCATCGGCTTCGCGCTGCTGGCGGCCGCCAGCCTGGGCCTGCTGCCGGCCAGCGCCGCGTTTCACGCGCTGACGGTGGGCTCGATGGCGGGCCTGATCATCGGCATGATGACGCGCACCACCCTGGGTCATACGGGGCGGCCGTTGAAAGGCGGCAGGGCGGAAGCGGCGATGTACTGGCTGATCCAGCTGGGCGCGCTGGCGCGCCTGCTGGCCGCCGTCGGTCCCGCAACGCTGGCCATGCCGCTGCTGCTGGCAGCGGGCGCCTGCTGGTCGCTGGCCTTTTGCCTGTATGCGTGCGTGTATGCGCCGTACCTGTGGCGCGCCAGGGTGGATGGCCGCGAAGGCTAAGCGTCAGAAAGGGCGCCAGGCCAGCAGTTTCCTGATTTCCGGCGTCCAGTAAGACAGCGATTCGCCCACGACGAATAGCAGCAGCCCCAGCATCAAGGCTCTCAGCAGCAAATCCCTGCACCAGATCATGGCGTCTCCCAAAATTTCATATTGGCAAGTTTATCATTGGCATGCCCGGCCATGTTGCGTTTTTGGTACGGGCGCCTGGTCGGGCGGCGGCGTCCGTGCCGTGAAGGCGGCGACAGCCTCGAGGGCGTGCGCCAGCGCCTGCTCCAGTGTGTCGAGCGCGGCGGCCGCATCGTCGCCGGCGTGCAGCAGCTGTTCGGCATGCCGGGCCGCATGCAGGGTGGCGGGCAGGGCCAGGCTGCCCGCCTCGCCGGCCAGCTTGTGCGCCAGCGCGGCCGCGTCGCCGCGCGCATCGGCCGCCAGCAGCGCCCGCATGGCGCCGACCGTGTCGCCGTAGGTGTTGCTAAAACGCGACAGGTGCTGGCGGTAGGGCGCTTCGTCGAGCCACTGCGCCATCCCTTGCGCCAGGTCGATCGCAGGCGCCGCGCCGGCCGGCGGCTCGGTCATTGCCATTTCGGCCGTGACAGGCTGCAGGGCAGGCAGTCCTTGCGCATGACGCCGGTGCGCGCGCGCCACCAGGGCGATGGTCTGCGGCACGTCGAACGGTTTGCTGATGAAATGGTTCACGCCCGCTTCCAGTGCCGCCGTGCGCTGCGTCTGGAAGGCGCCGGCCGTCAGCGCCACCACGGGCAAGTCCTGGAACTGCGGCAACTGGCGCAGCGCGCGCGTCGCCTGCAAGCCATCCATGACGGGCATCTGCACATCCATCAGCACGATGTCGACGTCGGCGGGGTGGGCGAGCAGCCAGTCCAGCGCCTGCTGGCCGTCGCAGGCGAACGAGGGCACGGCGCCCTGGTCGCACAGGATATGCCTGACCACGTCGCGGTTGATTTCGCTGTCGTCGACCACCAGCACGCGCACGCCGGCCAGCTGGCGCTCTTCCAGCGGAGCCAGACTGGCGTCCAGGCCGGCGTCCCTGGCGCGCTGCTGGCGCGCAGCCATCACCGCGTTGTACAGGCTGGAAGCGGTCACCGGCTCGTTGAGGATGGCATCGGCGGCATAGACCGGGTCGGTGCGCCGGCGTGCCGGCGCCATTGCCGGCGCGCCGCTGGCGGCCAGGATGACGACGGGGCAGTCCTGCGGCGGCAAGTATTCGCGCAGCGCGCGCGCCGTCGCTTCGCCGTCCAGGTCCGGCATGCGCGCGGCCAGCACCACGACGCCGGGCCGCTCGCCCTCGGCGCAGGCCAGCGCATAATCGAGTGCCGCCTGGCCGCCGGACACGGCATGCACGCTCCAGCCCAGGCCGCGCGCCACGGCGTCCACCGCCTCGCGCGTGCCGGCGTTGTCATCGGCCAGCAAGACATGCAGGCCCTGCATGTCGGGCGAGGACAGGGCGCCGGCGGGCATCAATTGCAGGGGCACCGTGAAACTGAATTCGCTGCCCTGGCCCAGGCCGCTTTTCAGCTGCAGGGTGCCGCCCATCAGGTGGACCAGCTGGCGGCAGATGGTCAAGCCCAATCCCGTGCCGCCGAAGCGGCGCGTGGTGGAACTGTCGGCCTGGGCGAAGGCGGAAAAAATCGCTTCCTGCACCTCGGGGGCGATGCCGATGCCCGTGTCGCGCACGCAAAAGCGCAGCACCGCGGCGTCGCCGTCGCGGCTGTCCAGCGTGGTCAGCAGCTCGACCGTGCCCTGCGGCGTGAACTTGATGGCATTGCTGCCCAGGTTGACCAGCACCTGCTCCAGCCGCAGCGCGTCGCCCAGCATGTGGTCGATACCGTCGGGCAACGGCCCGATCCGCACCTCAATCGGCTTGTCGTGCGCGGCAACGCCCATGCTGGCGGCAATCTTTTCGATCACCTCGGCCAGGCGGAACGGCGCCTGCTCGATGCGCATGTGGCCGGCCTCGATTTTCGAGACGTCCAGCACGTCGTTGATGATGCCCAGCAGGGATTGGCCGGCGGCGCGGATCTTGCGCGTCATCAACAGTCCATCTTCATCCAGGCGGCCCCTTTCCAGCAGCCAGGCCATGCCGAGGATGGCGTTCAGCGGCGAGCGGATTTCATGGCTCATGTTGGCGAGGAATTCCGCCTTGCTGCGGTTGGCCGCTTCGGCCCCGTCGCGCGCCAGCAGCATGGCCGCCTCGGCCTGCTTTTGCGCGGAAATATCCTGGGCAAAGATCAAGGTGGCCGGCCCATCCTTGAGCATCACGCGCGTGCTGGTCTTGAGGGTGGGCACGGGCCGGCCCTGCTTGTCGAGGCCGACGGCTTCAAATACCTGTTCGCTGGCCGAATCGGCCTGGATCAGCGCCTCGTTGCTTGCCAGCGCCACTTGCGAGTCGGCCGTGAGCATGGTGCGCCAGGCCAGGCCGCTCAGGTCATCCTCGGGCGCATAGCCATGCAGGTGGCGGTAGCGCGGGTTGGAATACACGAAGCGCCCATGGCGCAGGATGGCGATCGCCACGGGCGCATCTTCGATCAGGGTGCGAAAGCGCGTTTCGCTGTCGGACACGGCTTGCATGGCCTGGCGCTCCCTTTCCTGTTCCACCTGCCAGGCCGCCTGCTGCCGGCGCCGCCGCTGGCTCCAGAACAGCAGGCTGGCCGCGGCCAGCGCCAGCATGGCAAAACCGAGCACGTAGCCCAGCGCCTGGCGCCGCAGGGGGGCCGCGATGGCCGCTTCTTCGCGGCTCAGGCCGATGATCAGGGCGCGGTCCATGTGCAGCGCGGCGGGGGCGATGGTTGCCATCGCCATGACGCGGGGGGAGGCGGACCCGCCGGCGCCGGCAATCTCGACGCCGCTCAGCACGCCCGCCTGAAAGCCGCTGTCGCGAAAGCGCCGCAGGAAGCTGCCGGGCGCGTCCACATTGCCGCCATTGGCGTTCCTGGGGGGATAGTTCAGGAATTGCCGGCCGTCGCCATGCACGACCACGGCCCAGACGTCGGCCGCATACATGGCGGTGCGGAACTTGGCCGTGAAATAGTCGGGGTCGAAGGTGGCCACGACGACGCCGGCAAAGCGGCCTTGCCGGTCCTGCACCATGCGCGCCGCCGTGATGACCAGGTCCCGCTTGAAGGACAGGAAAGGTGCCGAGATGTACAGCATGCGCGCATCGGGGGCGTCGCGCGCCGTCTGGAAGTAGCCGCGGCGCGAAAAATCCTGGCCGGCCAGTTCCGGGATGTTGGTGGCGACCGGCTTGCCGCCGGCATCGATGACCAGCATGGTGCGCACGCCCGGCATGGCGTCGACCAGCGCGGCCAGGCGCCGGGGCAGCGCTTGCCCGGCGTCGGGCGCGGCGCCGGCGGCAAGATAGTCGCGGATCACGCCGTCGAGCACCAGGTTGGTCGACGCCAGGTCGACTTCGATATTTTTTGCCAGCAGCGCCGTCAGCACGCTGAGCCTTTCGCGCTCGGCCGCATCGTGCCGCGACGCTTCGGCCAGGTGCGCGTAGGCGAGGGCGGCAGCCACGATCAGCAGCCCGAGGAGCAAAAACAGCCATTCGATCAATCGCCTGTGCACTGCCGCCGCGTCTGTGTGGTAGGTCATGTGGCGATGCTATACCCGATATGCACGGAGAACAACTTTTGCGCATGACTACGCAGGTGATAGTGTGGTCAATTTGCCGCCAGGCGGCCGCCGCGGGCTAGCGCGCCAGCCAGCGTTCCACCATGGCGCGCAACTGGGCGGCCGTGAAGGGCTTGGACAGGTAATCGTCCATGCCGGCCGCCGCGCAGCGCTGCCGGTCGTCGTCGGTGACGCCGGCCGTGAGGGCGATGACGGGCAGGCGCGGCGCGCCGCTGGCCGCTTCGCGGGTGCGCAGGGCCTGGCACGCCTGGTAGCCGTCCATGACGGGCATCATGCAATCCATCAGGACCAGGTCGTACTGCTGTCCGGCCAGCGCCTGCAGGCCCAGCGCGCCGTTCTCCGCCGTGTCGATGGCGTAGCCGCAGGTACCCAGCTGCAGGCACACCAGCTGGCGGTTCAGCGCCGTATCCTCGACCAGCAGGATGCGCGCGCCCGGCGCTATCTCCTGCTCCGGCGGCTTGGCGGCATCCGCTGGTGCCGCGCGCTCCTGCAGCGCCAGCACCGTGGCCGCGTCGCGCTCCTGGCGCCGCAGCAGGGCCAGGATCAGCGCGACGGCCGCGGCCAGCACGAGCAGGCTGACGACGGCCGCGCCGCCCATGGTGAGCAGCATGCGCCGCCAGCCCGCCAGGTAGACGTCGTCCGTCACGGTCACGTTGATGGCCAGCGGATAGTCGCGCACCAGCCGTATGGCGGCCAGGCGGTCGACCGCGCGCCCCTGGTCGGCCGCGCGCGGCGAGTCCACCTGCAGCACGCCATCGGTCTTGCCCTGTTCCAGCAGGCGGTAGGTGCTGCCCGTCAGGTTGCGCTTGCCCATCATGGCGGGTACGGCCGGCCAGCGGGCCAGCAGCCTGTAGTCGCTGCGGTACAGGGAAAAGGCCGTGTGTTCGCCGATGCTGGTGTTCTGGAAGAATTTGCTGAAGAAGTCGCACGACAGGCCCACCAGCACCACGCCCAGGAAGCGGCCGTCCGTGCCGCTGATGCGCCGGCTGATATAGAAGGTCCAGGCGCCATCGCCCTTGTTTTGCACGGGCGCGCTGACATGCATGCCGCCGTCCGGGTGGCGCCGGTGATACTCGAAGTAATCGCGCTCGTCGAGGCGGAGGGGCGGCGCGGGAAAGGCGCGGCTGAAGGCCAGCACCTTGGCATCGCCGCCGATGATGGACACCCCGTCCACTTGCGGCACGCCGCCGATCTTGTGTCGCAGCATCTGCTGCATGGCCGGGGTGCCGACGGCGGCGGCCAGCGCTTGCGCATCCGCCGGGGCGGCGGCATCGATGTCGCGGCTGACGCCGTCGAGCACCAGCCTGGCCGCCGTCATGCTCTGCGCCGTGTTTTCCGCCAGCAGCAGCGACAGCTTGGACAAGTCCTGCTTCCAGTCATCGACGGCTTCGCGGTGCAGCAGCACGCCGGAGACGACGATGCGCAACGCCAGCAGGCCCACCAGCACCAGGCCCACGACGGCCGCCGTGGTGCGCGGCCGATAGCGGTGCACCAGGCGCAGGGCGGCCTGGCGCGCGTTCATGCCTGCGCGCCCGTGTAGTCGAGCATGCTGCGGCGTACCTCCTGCTCCACGGCGCCGACCAGCGCCGCCGTCTCATCGAGCCAGTTCGCTGCCGGCACACCCTGGTGGCGCACCAGCTGCTCGAGTGCCGCCAGGCGCGCCGCCAGGGCGCTGGCGCCCAGCAGGACGACGGTGCCGCGCAAGGTATGGCAACTGTGCACGATGGCTTGCGCCGCGCCGCCGCGCACGGCCTGCTCGACGCGGGCAAACATGGCCGGCGCCGTATCGAGGTAGGTCTGCGACAGGGCGCGGAACATCTCCAGGTCGCGGCCGGTGGCCTGGAACAGCACGGCAGGATCGATGTGGCGATAGGCTGGCATGGCGGCTCCGTGGCGGGGGGAAGGCGGTGGCCGGCTAGGCGGCCAGGCTGTTGCGCCGCGCATGGCCGGCGCAGCAGGCGCGCAGATAGCCGCGCAGTTCGTCGTAATTGACGGGCTTGGCAAAAAATACCACGCCGGGCGGCACGCCGCCCCGTTCTTTCAGTTCCTCCGGCGTCAGGCTCGACAGCATGGCGATGTGCATGTCCGCCAGCAGCGGGTCGGCCAGGATGGTGCGGATCACCTCGTAGCCGTCGATGCCTTCCATGATGATGTCGGCCAGCAGGATGTCGGGCTGGTCGCGGGCGATTTCCATCAGCGCCTGGTAGCCGTTTTCGCAAAAGCGCAAGTCCGCCTGCAAGCCCCAGGAACCGATCTGCTTTTCATACAGCGCCCGTTCGATCGGGTTGTCTTCGATGACGAGGATGGACGGCGGGCGGCCGGACGGGGCGGGGCGGTTGGCGCGTGCGGCGCGCTGGTCCTGGCCCGGCTGGCCGGGATTGCCCTTGTAGGCTTCGACGGCCGCGAGGGGAATGCGCCGGTGGCCGCCCTTGGTCTTCCAGGCTTCGATCACGCCGGCCTCGACCAGTTGCTGCACCGATGTGACCGAGATGCCGAGGATTTCGGCGGCCTTTTGGGTAGTGCAAACGTCTGCAGTGTGCATGATGGGCTGTCTGGTCGCGGATGAAGTTGAAGGAGATGATACGCAATCGCGCTCAAAAAATCAATTTTAACGAATTAGATGAATTCAATAAAAACCTGGCTGGTTCAGGGTCGGGCAGGCGCGCCACGCCGATGCCCGCGCTCATGGCCGGCTGCC
This sequence comes from Janthinobacterium sp. SUN211, assembly GCF_030587315.1. Classification (NCBI taxonomy): domain Bacteria; kingdom Pseudomonadati; phylum Pseudomonadota; class Betaproteobacteria; order Burkholderiales; family Oxalobacteraceae; genus Janthinobacterium; species Janthinobacterium sp. SUN211. Next base: position 355,003 of record NZ_JAPWIC010000001.1, read on the forward strand.
TGCGCCGCTGCGCTCCTCTGCCAGCACCGCGCCCGTTTGCAGGGCCGTGACGGCTTGCGACAGTGTGTCGAGCGCCATTAGCAGTTCCGCATGCAGGCGGCGCAGCGCGCCGATATCGTTGGCAAAGCCCGCATGCACGGCCTGGCGCGCCAGCGCCTGCAGGGGGAGCAGGCCCATGGCCAGGCTGCCGTCGAGAATTTCCTGCGCCAGCACGCGCGCCGGGGCGGTCCGCTCGCAGCGCAGCGCATGGGCGATGCCGGCGAGGCGGTCGCGCGTCTCGGCCACGAACAGGGCCAGAATCTCGCCCTGCAGGCGCCGGTCGTGGCCGAACATGGCGTCCAGGCGGGCCAGTTCGAATGGCGGCGCGCCCGGCGCCCTGGGCGCTTGCGGCGGCGGTGCGCTGTCAGTCCCCCTGGCCGGCGGGGCCGCTTTGCGCATCTGCAGCAGTTGATGCAGGTCGGACGGCGCGCTGCCGCTGGCCGCTGGCGCGCGGCCGGCCTGGCGCCAGCGGGTGCGGCGCCAGAGCAGGGCGGCCAGCAGCAACAGTAAGCCTGCCAGCGCCAGCGCCGGGCGCATCAGCGACAGCTCTTCGCAGCGCAGGAAGGGGTGGATGGAGAGAAAGGCATTCATGGCGGTGCTCCGGTGCGGACGATGCGCGTGATCCTACGTGAGGGCGGACCTAAAATACTTCCCAGTCGCCGGCATCGGCGCCGGCCGACGCCGTGTTCCCGGCCTGGCCCGCGTGGCGCGTGGCGACCAGCCTGAGCGTGGCCTTGTGCTGTGCGGGCCGCCGGGCGGCAGGCGCGCGGGGCGCCGCGCCGGCTTGCCCTTGCGCCAGCTTGAAGGTGCCCACCACGCCGGCCAGCTTGGCCGCCTGTTCCTGCAGCGATTGCGATGCCGCCGCCGCTTCTTCGACCAGGGCCGCATTCTGCTGCGTGACTTCATCCATCTGCGCGATGGCGCGGTTGATTTCCTCGATGCCCGTGCTTTGCTCCACGCTGGCGGCCGAGATTTCGCTGACGATGCCGGTGACGCTGCGTACCGTGTCGACCACTTCCGTCATGGTCGCGCCGGCTTGCTGGACCAGCTTGCCGCCTTGTTGCACCTGTTGCACGGAGTCGCCGATGAGTGCCTTGATTTCCTTGGCGGCGGCCGCCGAACGGTGCGCCAGGTTGCGCACTTCGGTGGCCACGACGGCAAAGCCGCGTCCCTGTTCCCCGGCGCGCGCCGCTTCCACCGCCGCGTTCAGGGCCAGGATATTGGTCTGGAAGGCGATGCCGTCGATGACGCCGATGATGTCGGCGATCTTGGTGGACGAGCTGTCGATCGCTTGCATGGTGCGGATCACGTCGCCCATCACTTGCCCGCCCCGCTGCGCCTGATCCGAGGCGCTGACGGCCATTTGCCGGGCCTGGCGGGCGTTGTCCGCATTCTGCCGCACGGTGGCCGTCAGTTCTTCCATGGCCGAGGCGGTTTCTTCCAGCGAGCCGGCCTGCTGCTCCGTGCGCGCCGACAGGTCCAGGTTGCCCGCCGCGATTTCGCTTGACGCCGTGCCGATGGTGTCCGTGCCGGCACGCACTTCGGCCACGATGCGCACCAGGCTGCCGCTCATCTCCGCCAGGGCCGTCATCAACTGGCCCACCTCGTCGTGCGAGGCGGCGCGGACCTGCACGCTGAGGTCGCCGCTTGCAATGGTGCGGGCCACGCCGATGGCGTCGGCCAGCGAGGCGGCGATGCGCCGCGCCAGCAGCAGGCCCATGCCGGCCACCAGGGCCGTCACGGCCAGGGCCAGGCCGCTGGAAATCCAGCGCGCGCTGGCCGCGGCCGCGGCGCCGTCGGCAGCCCCCTTGGCGGCCAGGGTTTCGTTGTAGCGGTGATGGGCGGCGAGGGCGTCGACCAGTTCCTTGATCAGGGGTTGGCTTTCCATCAGCAAGTCGCGTGCGGCGTCGAGTTCGCCCGCCTTCGACAGCGCCAGCACCTTGTCGCGCACGGCGTCATAGCGCAGCAGCACGGCACGGTCCGTGGCCAGCAGCGCCTTGTCTTGCTCGTCTGAAATGTTTTCCTTTTCATACTGGTCGAGCGCCTTGCCGACCGCCGCGCGCGCCTCGTTGATGCCCGCTTCCAGTTTGTCGCGCCTGGCGGCGTCCTTGCTGGCCATGTGCTGCCAGACGGCCGTGCGCATCTGCGTGAACGGCACGAACGCCCGGTTCAGGGTCAGCAGGCTGGGAACGGTGTTGACGGTGGCATAGCTGGCCGCCGTGTACACGCGGTCCATCTGGTAGATGCCAAAGCCCGCCAGGGCGGCCAGTCCCAGGACGACGGAAAGGATCAAGACGTACAGCCGTTTAGCGATGGTCATGATGGGCGCCGCTCCAATGAAGTGAAATTCAAGAAAAATACTTTGCCTGGATGAGTTTTTTCATTTTACGCCAAAAATTTGTTTTATTCGAGAAATTTGTTGTTTATCTATTTTAATTTATGTTTTTCATCAAAATCGCATCGTGGAAGCTGGCTGAACGCGCATGTCGTGTATAAAAAGCCACACGGCACGCGGCGGGCGTTCTGGCGTGTGGCACGCTTTGTCAATTAGTGAAAAAATGCAATTTCATTGATTGCCATCAAATACGGTGCGCAGGCGCGTGCCGCCGACTGACTCTTGTAAAGGAGCATCATGACTGCCTCTGCCCGGCCTGCACCCTTGCTTGTCATCACCGCAGTCATCTTTATCTTGCTGGGCCTGGCGCTCGTTGGCGGCGGCGCCTGGCTCGTCAGCCTCGGCGGTTCCTGGTATTACGTCGTGGCGGGTATCGGCATGATAGTTGCCGGTGTGCTCGTGTGGAAAAGGCGGCGCAGCGCCCAGCTCTTCCTCGCGCTGCTGCTGTTCGGCACCCTGATCTGGTCCGTGATCGAAGTGAAGTTCGACTGGTGGCAATTGCTGCCGCGCCTCGATATCTGGTTCGCCGCCGCCGTCTGGCTGCTGCTGCCGTTCATCGACCGCCGCCTCGATCCGCCGCTGATCGCGGGCGCAAAGCCGCGCGATGCCGGCAAGAGCGCGCTGCTGGCGGCCGTCGTGGTGACGGCTGCGGTGGGCGTGTTCTCGCTGTTCCAGGATTACTACACCTTGCACGGCGAAGTGCCGGCCGAGAACATGGCCGCCGCGCCCGCAGGCGATTTCGCGCCCGGCGTGGCGCCCAACGACTGGGCTGCCTATGGCCGCTCCGGCTATGGCGACCGCTATGCGCCGGCCGCGCAGATCACGCCGGCCAACGCGGCGCAGCTGAAACAGGCGTGGGTCTACAACACGGGCGACTTCAAGGGGCCGACGGATCCGGGCGAGATCGCCAATGAAGTCACGCCGCTGAAAGTGAACGGCATGCTGTACCTGTGCACGCCGCATAACATCGTCATCGCGCTGGACCCGGACACGGGCAAGGAGCTCTGGCGCCACGATCCGAAGATCAACCGCGACGCGTCCAGCTACCAGCACATGATCTGCCGCGGCGTTGCCTACTGGGACGTCAATGCGGGCCGCGCCAAGGACAGTCCGGCGCCGGAAGCGGCCAGCATGGAATGTCCGCGCCGCATCTTCGCGCCCACCATGGATGCGACCTTGATCGCCGTCAACGCCGATACGGGCGAAGCGTGCAAGAGCTTTGGCGAAAATGGCGTCATCGGCTTGTACCACGGCATGGGCATGAAGAAGCGGGGCTTCCTGATGCCGACGTCGCCGCCGGCCGTGGCGCAAAACGTGGTGGTGATGGCCGCCAGCGTGACCGACAATTTTTCCACCGAGGAGCCGTCTGGCGTGATCCGCGGCTACGACCCCGTCACGGGCAAGCTGATGTGGAACTGGGATGCCTCGAACCCGGACGACACGGCGCCGATTGCCGATGGCAAGACGTACACCAACAATTCGCCGAATTCCTGGGGCGTGTCCAGCGTGGATGAAAAGCTGGGCATGGTGTACATCCCGATGGGCAACGAAACGCCCGACACGTGGGGCGGCAACCGCAACCCCCATGGCGAGAAATACAATAGCGCCATCGTCGCGCTGGACCTGGCGACGGGCAAGGTGCGCTGGGTGTACCAGACCGTGCACCACGACATCTGGGACATGGATATCGGCGGCCAGCCCACCCTGGTCGACATCGACACGCCGAAAGGCAAGGTACCGTCCGTGGTGGCCACGACGAAACGCGGCGATATCTATGTGATCGACCGGCGCGACGGCAGCCTGGTCGTGCCGGCGCCGGAAAAACCCGTGCCGACGGCCAACGCGGCCCCCGGCGACAAGCTGTCGCCCACGCAGCCATTCTCTGCCCTCACTTTCTTGCCCGAGAAAAACATCAGTGAAACGGATATGTGGGGCACGACGCCGTTCGACCAGCTGGCGTGCCGCATCATCTTCCGCCAGCACCGCTATGAAGGGCCGTTCACGCCGCAAACGGTGGCCGAAGGCAAGATCAAGGGCGCCATCATTTCGCCCGGTCCGCTCGGCATCTTCGAGTGGGGCGGGGCGGCCGTCGATCCCGTGCGTCAGTTGCTGCTGGTCAACCCCGACTACATGGGCTTCCTGGAACGCCTGGTGCCGCGCGCGCAAGCCAATGCGCCGGGCGGCACGGGCACGGAAATGGGCTTGCAGCCGCAGACGGGCGTGCCATTCGCCGTGGAAATCAAGCCCTTCCTGTCGCCGCTGGGCTTCCCATGCCAGGCGCCGCCCTGGGGCTATATCGCCGCCGTCGACTTGCGCACGATGAAAAAAGTGTGGATGCACAAGAACGGCACCACGCGCGACAGCGCTCCCGTGCCCATCGCCTTGCCGCTGGGCGTGCCCAGCCTGGGCGGCATCAGCACCACGGGCGGCGGCGTGGCTTTCCTCAGCAGCACGCTCGACTACTACATCCGCGGCTATGACGTGCGCAACGGCAAGACCGTATGGAAAGCCCGCCTGCCGGCCGGCGGCCAGGCCACGCCGATGAGTTATGTCTCCGACAAGACGGGCAAGCAATATGTGGTGGTGATGGCCGGCGGCCACGGTTCGCTGGGCACGAAGATGGGCGACAGCCTGGTGGCGTTTGCCTTGCCGGACGAGGCGGTGAAGGAGGCGGGGAAAGGGAAGTAAGAAGAGAGGTAATTGAAGCGCATCCGCGGCATGGTCTGGCCATGCCGCGGATGCGCCGCCATCGAGGCACCAGCCGCTATTGCAAGCGGCGATTCAAGACGATGAGTTCGGCATTCTCCGCGCCATCGCCTGCCATGGGGTAGAGCACTACCGCATAAGCACGATCGCTCGTCTTGTTGATGCTTGAAATGATCAAGTTGTCACGGGGTATAGACAAAAGCTCGTTGGTCAGCAAGTTCCTGTAGCCTTGCTCATCTTTGCTATAGAAGATTTCCAATAACTCATCATTTTTCGTGGTCAGCCAGCCATTTCCAAACTCGCTATTGAAGCGTGTGATGAAAGTGTTGTCGGCGATGTTGACTGGTTGCCATGTATTGAACAATGGGTCAGCAAAATCCACCAATTCAATGACGGCACTTGCACCATTCTCATCTATTTTCTGGATAACGAGCTTGTCTTTTTCCTGCGCCAGCAGATAAGAATTCCCATCGAAGGAAGCGCTTAATATCTGCAAGACATAGACGCCATCCGAGTCGATTTCGCGATGGCGAATCACATTGCCTTTTTCATCAAGCTCCCGGTGCAGCAGCAGGCTGTCTTCATTGGCCAGCAAATGAATCGCCTTGTTGGCAATGCTGATTCTGTTATTTGCGGGCAATGGGATCTTGATATTGTTTTTCTTTTTTAGTTTTCCATTGATAAATTCGATGGCCAGGATCTTATCGGGTTTGCTGTCATAGAAATCCACATCGTGAAATATCGAACAGGTTTCCGTTGTTCCAATGAAGGTTCCTGTAAATGGACGGCTGCCCTTCGGTATTTCCACGTCTTCACGGTCAAAGATGGGAATGCTGATTTCCAGTTCCTTGTCAGGACGATAGGGGATGACGGAGACATAGTTTTCCTGATCCGGACTCAGGAACAGTGTCGGCAAGATGCCGTCATCCTCGATGTAGTTGTCGATATGGCCATCAATCCCGACCACCGTATAAATCAGCTTGTACGTGCCATTTTTCCCGTATACATAGTTCGCCAGCAGCGTCTTTTCAGCAAATGCAATGCTGTCTTTTGCCGATACCTGTGTCTCAGCGACGAGCGTTGTCATGGTGCACAAGTCGCCCTGTGTAACAGACGATGCATAGGGCGCTACCTTGTCGAGGTTTTTCATGCGTCAGATTCTCTCCGTGTCTTATTGCGTGGCCAGTCCCAGCTTCAATCCCACCAGCTTGCCCGGCGCGGCATCCGTTTTTTCCGGCGCGCCCGCGCTGACCCTGGCCGCCGGCGTGCCGTCCTGCTGCAGGGCCGCCAGGATGGCCGCGCTGCGCTGGGCGCCCAGCTTGCTCAAGGCGTCGGCAGGCAGGGGCTGTTTGGCTTCCAGCTGCTCGCGCAAGCCGTTATAGAAGGCGCCCGTGTCGGCTACTTGCGGCTCGCCCTCGATCAGCTTGCCCAGGCGTTGGAAGACGGGAATCTTGGCCGCCGCCGGAGCGGAGGCTGCCGCCGCTGTGGCTGGTACGGCCGATTCCGCCGCCTTTTTCTGCTTGTCCAGCTCGGCCTTGCCGAAGCGTTCGCCGTACAGGTCGCGCAGGGCGCCCCGTATCTTGCGTTCGCCCAGGTTCAACGGTCCCGGTTCCTCGCCCGCTTCCAGCTTGATGCCGGCCTTGGCGGCGACGGCGCGGCGCACGGCCTGGGCGCGCAGGGCGGCCGCATCCGTGTCGCTGTACTGGCCCGGCACGGCCAGCTTCAGCTGTTCGCGCTTGGCGAGGATTTGCGCCACCTGCTTGAGCTTTTCCCGTTCCGGCGGCAGCAGCACGGCGCTGCCCGCATCGAAGTCGATGGCTTCGAGCTTGTCGGCGCTGATGCCCAGCAAGTTGCCCAGCGCGCGGAACGGCGCCGTGACGATTTTCGTCAGCACATTGCCCACGGCTTTCCAGATCAGGGCGCCATAGCTGAATTGCGGGTCGTTCATGTCGCCCGACACGGGCAAGCCCAGGTCGATGCGCCCGTCGCTATCCTTGAGGATGGCCAGCGCCAGTTCCAACGGCAGTTTCAAGGCGTCCGGGCTGTCGATGCGCTCGCCCAGGGTCAGCTTGTCGAGCACGATCTGGTTGGTGCCGTCCAGCTGGTGGTTGCGCACCTTGTATTGCAAGTCCAGCGAAATCTTGCCTTCAGCCACTTTGTAGCCGGCGAACTTCATCGTATACGGCGAGGCGGACACCATGTCGACGTTCTTGAACACCACGTTCAAGTCCGTATTGTCGGTCGGCGCGAACGGATTTAATTGACCACGCACGCGGGCCAGGCCGAATTCGTCGATGCGGCCGTCCAGTTCGATCTGGCTGCGCGCATCGCGCTTCGTCGACAGGCCCGTGACGACGCCGTTGAGTTCATAGATCTTCGCGGCGAACTGGGGCCGCAAGCTCAGGTCGGCAAAGTCCAGCTTGGCATTCTGCAGGCGCACGCGGCGCACGCGCACGGGGAAGGCGGCATCGGCGGCCGGCGTGGCGGTGGCCGACGCCGCGGGCGCTGGCGCGGCCGGTTCCGGCGCTTTCACCAGCAAGCGCTGCGCGTTCAGGCTGCGGTCGTTTTCGATGATCAGCTGGGCGTTCGGTTCGACCACGCGCAGCTCGGGGATGTCGACAAAATCGGGGCCCACGCTGGCCGTCAGCTTGTCGGCGCGCACGCTTTTCCACGAGGCAAAACGCTTGCCATCCGTTTCATTGAGCACGAGGCCGGCGATGTCCACGCCCCCCACATAGCGTACTTTCGGCGCCTTCGGCGCGCCGCCGCCCGTCGTCAGGCGGCCGCTGCCGGAGAGCGAGCCTCCCGCCAGCTTCAGTTTCAGATGCTGCGCCAGCAAGGGTTGCACGGGGGCCAGGGTCAGCTGTTTCAAATTCAATTGCGCATCGACGGCGCCCGTGCCCGGCACGAACTTGCCGTTGGCAGTGAGCAAGCCGCCTTCGCGCAGGCCCACGCCCAGCTCGAACGGCAGCGCCCGCTGCATATCGTTGCTGACGTTCTGCAGGGACAATCTGGCATCCTGCAGATTGCCCTTGATGCCAGTGCCCGCATCGTCGAAGCGGGCGCCGAACTTGCTCAGTTCGACCTTGTCTACCTTGGTGGACCACGGTGCGGATGGCGCATCCTTGGCCGGGTCGGTTTTGCCGGAGGCAAACACGGGCAGCTTTTGCGTAATCGCAAATTCGCCCTGGCGGTTGCGCGCCAGGTCGATCTGCGCGCCGCTGGCCGTCACGGAACCCAGGTGCACGGCATGCGCCGCCAGGTCGATCTTGCCTTCTGTAAAGCCCAACTGGGCCAGCTTGAACGGCGTTTGCGCGCCTCGCTGCATGGCGAGGTCGGCCAGGCTGAAGCTCGCGCCGTCGATCACGGTAGCCATGCCCGCTGGACCTTGCTGCAAGCCCAGTTGCAGCTGCAGTTGTAATTGTTTCGCGCTCAACTGCAAGGCTGGCGAGACGGTTTCATCAATGGCGGACACGTCCACATTGGCCAGCGCCAGCTGTTTCAAGTCCACCTTCCATTTACCAGGCTTGGCTGGTGCGGCTGGCGCGGTGGCGGCGGGCGCGGGATTACCCGGCAGCATCAGGTTCGCCACGTCGATCTCGCCCTTGCTGTCGCGCCGCACGGCCACCTTGCCGCCATACAAGTTGATTTTATCCACGGTCACGCTCTGGCGCGCCAGATCCACGTTCACGCCGGCGACGCCCAAAGTATTGAGCGAAGTAAATGCTTCTCCTTTTCCGTCGCGCACCAGCGCCAGGTCGCGCAAGGCCAGGCCCGCGCCTTTGACGCTCGCTTCCAGCTTGCCGTCCGCATAGGAAAAGGCGTAGGGCAGGCGCGCCGACAATTGTCCGCTCGTCACCGTGGCGCGCGTATAGGCTTTCAGATACGCGGCCAGGCCGGGCAGGGAAGCGTCGTTCAATATCAGTTCGCCTTCGCCCCGGATCGGGCTGAGCGAGGCCGTGCCGCGCCAGTGCAGCTTGCCGCCGCGCGCCGCATCGGCGCTGAGGCTGTAGCTGCCGTTGGCGTCGGGCAGGGTCGAAATATTGTCGAGCGTAAAGTTAATGGGCGTGAAGTTGTCCGCATAGCCCGCCTTCTGGTCGTGCCAATCCACTTTGCCTTGTTCCAGCGCAAAGTGGGCGATGACGAGGCGCGGCATGCCGCCTTCGCTTTTTTCCGGATGGTTGCGTTGCCAGGTGGCCAGCACTTCGGCCAGGTTGAACTTGCCGTCCGGCGTGATCGTCAGCTGGGCTTGCGGCGCCGTGATGCGGATTTCCGCCAGGCTCCAGGCGCGGCGCACGATGGATTTCCATTCCAGCTGCACGGCCAGGGCGCCGATGGACAGCAGCGGCGCGCCGCTCTTGCCATCCGCGCCGGCCGCTTCCTTGAAAGCGATCTGGTCCGCTTCCAGGCGCAGGGTAAACGGGTTGAAGCGCACGTCGGCGATGCTGGCCTGGCGCGCGAGTTCTTTCTCGGCAAATTTGGGCAGCTGGTGCTTGATGACGTAGGGCACCAGCCAGAAGCCGGCGGCACTGTAGGCGGCCAGGGCGCAGCCTGTGCCAACGGCCCAGCGCTGCCAGCGTTTCCAGCGAAATGTTTTCGTCTGCACGCTTTTGTTGTCGATTGTATTCACGAACTTACCTTTTGATCTTGTTGGGCGGCACATCTTGCACGCCGTGACTGTCAGTATGCCTCTTTGCGGCTGTGTCTGCAAAATCCAAACGTGTTCAAGTGATAACAGGCGGCCTGGCGGACTGTTTATCTTATGAAATTCTCTGATTCTCACAAATTGTCACTTATTTATTGCGAATGATTCTCGTTACGGATATTATGCGCGGTAACTTGAAGTTTCCTTCTATCACTGTTCTCTGTTGAAAGACCCGTTTATATGCGCGCAGCTTTTCCTTCCTTGCAACTACTTCCAGTGGCCGCAGCCCTGTCGCTGGCTTTCGCTTCCCACACGGCCTGCGCCGCCAATGGCGCCAATGGCCAGGACGACTTGACGGCTGGCGATGAGAAAGTCATGCAGGCGGTGCAGGTGACGGGTGCGCGCGCGCAAGGCCTAGTGCCGACCACCACCGAGGCGGGCAGCTTCCGTGGCGCCAACATCATGGACGTGCCATCGACCGTCAACGTGATCACGCGCGAATTGCTGGAACAGCAAGCCGTGTCCGGCCTGTATGACGCCGTGCGCAATACGGCGGGCGTGACGCGCCAGCAAAACGGCGGCGATACCTGGGATCAACTGGTGGTGCGCGGCATCGCCGTGGAAAACCGCACGAATTACCGCCTCAATGGCTCGCTGCCCATCATGAATTTTTCGCAAGTACCCATGGAAAACAAGGAGCGCGTGGAAGTGCTGAAGGGAGCTTCTGCCCTGTATTACGGCTTCACCTCGCCGGCTGGCGTGGTCAACTTCGTCACCAAGCGGGCCGGCAGCAAGCCCGTCACGAGCATGGGCTTGAGTCTCGACGACCGGGGCAGTGCCGTGGCAAACGTGGACATCGGCCGCCGCTTTGGCGCGGAGCAGGAATTCGGCGTGCGCGTGAATGCAGCCGGCGGCACCCTGGGTTCCTGGCTGGACAATGTCGGCAACGGCAACCGCAGCTTCATTTCCACGGCGCTGGACTGGCGCGTGACGAACAAGCTGCTGCTGAAAGCGGACCTGGAATACGACCGCCGCCGGGTGACGGAGCAGGCGGGCGTGGCCTTGCCCACGGCCGTGAAAGGCGTGATCACCTTGCCGCGCGCCGTCGACCCGCGCAAGCTGATCGGCCCCGACTGGTCGAATTTCGAGGCGCAGACGAAAAATGCGCAATTGCGCGCCGACTACGCCATCACGGATGGCTGGGCCCTGACGGTCGAGGCGGGTCACTCGGAAACGGCGCGCGACCGCCGCCTGGCCATTTTCCGCCTGAACAATGTGGCGGCGCTGGCCACGGGAGCGGGCCGCATCACGGGCAATATGCAGCATCACGTGACGGCGTCGGACTTGCTGCGCGCGGAACTGGCCGGCACTTTCAATACGGGTTTCATTGCCCATGAACTGACCCTGGGTGCCTCGCGCACGGACAAGTCGCAAGACCCTATTTACCAGAGCAATTACACGATCGCCTCGCAAAACCTGTACAACCCCGTGCCCGTGACGAATGTCGTGTTCGGTCCCAAGCCGACGGCGCCCACGACGGCCGCGCTGGACACGCGCGACACGGGCCTGTATGCGCTCGACCGCATGGTCTTCAGCCCGCAGTGGCAAAGTGTCATCGGCGTGCGCCGCACCAGCTATCAAAGCGACCAGGGCGCCAGCCACTATGACGTCAGCAAGACCACGCCCATGGTGTCGCTGGTCTACAAGCTGACGCCGGCGATCTCGTTCTACGCCTCGTCGGCGCGGGGCCTGGAAGAGGGCGAGACGGGCCCGACGGGCACCGTCAACCAGAACGTCAAGATGGCGCCCGGCGTGAGCAAACAGAAGGAACTGGGCGCACGCTGGCTGACGCCTGGCGGTACCCTGGTGTCGGCCGCGCTGTTCGACATCACGCGTCCCGGCTACTACACCAACAGCAGCAACGTGTTCACTTCGGATGGCGAACAGCGCTACCGCGGCCTGGAATTGTCGACCCAGGGCAAGCTGACGCGCCAGCTGTCGTGGCAAACCTCGGCCCAGTTCCTCGACCCGAAATTCGAGCACATCAACGCCGACTACAACGGCAAGGCGCCGGAAAATGCGTCCAAGCGCACGGCCAGCACCTTCCTCGCTTACGCGTTCGACGCCGTGCCGGGCCTGTCCGTCAATGGCGGCGCGTATTACTACAGCGCCCGTCCCGTCAACGACCTGAACCAGGCATTCCTGGGCGGTGTGACCTTGTTCAGCGCCGGCGCCCGCTATGCGAGCACGGTCATGCACAAAGCCGTCGTCTGGCAGCTGAACGTGGAAAATGCGGCCGACAAGCGTTACTGGGCTGGCGCAGGCACGCGTCTGGCGTCCGGTGCGCCGCGCGCCATCAAGCTGAGCATGAAGGTGGACCTGTGATGCGTCTCGTCAAAACCGCGCTGGCGGCGGCACTGCTGGCAGGCACCTTGCATGTGCAGGCGGCGCAGATTGCACCTGGCAAGCAGGTGTTGCTGGTGGTGCGCCTGGAAGGCAAGAGCCTGCCTTTCGACCAGAAAATCAAGGAACACCTGGAATCGCGCGGCTATGCCGTCACGCTGCACAGCCAGTACGCGCCCGTGTCCGGCGCGCAAGGCAAGGACCTGGTGATCCTGTCGTCCACCATCCGTGGCCGCGACTTGCTGGGCGCCTACCGCAACGTCACGGTACCCGTGCTGACGTGGGAAAACGATTTGTATGACGACATGTCGATGACGGGCAAGCGGGCCGGCGTGGACTATGGCACGGTGGAAAAGTCGCGCTATGTGTGGCTGGTCAACGCGCCGCACGCGCTGGCAGGCGGCTTGCCGGCCGGCACGGTAGATATTTATCAAAAGCAGGCGACCATGAGCTGGGGCAAGCCTGGCCTGGGCGCGACGACCATCGCCACCATCTATGGCGAGCCGGAAAAAGCCGCAATCTTTGGCTATGAAAAGGGCGCCACCATGGATTACGACAGCCTGGCGCCCGCGCGCCGGGTCAGTTTCTTCCTCGATAATGAAACGTTTACGAATCTGTCGCCGGCCGGCTTGCGCCTGTTCGACGCGGCCGTGGACTGGGCCAGCGATGGCAAGTAGCCCATCCTTGCCGCTGGCCGCACTGATGCTGGCCATGTCCGCACCGGCAGCGGGCGCAGCCGCACTCGACCCCGCCTTGCCCGCCTACGCGCCGCAGCCCTTCAAGGTGCCGGCCACGGCCGGTTACCTGGACCGCAAGACGGGCGCGGCCATGATAGGCGGCGCCGAACATGTGGCTTCCGTCGTTGGCCAGTGGAATGCTCTGTTTGCGGCCAGCCATCCGGGCATCGTGCTGGGGTTTGACGGCAAGGGCACCAGCAGCGCCGTGCCGCTATTGATGCACGACAAGGTGCTGTTCGGCGCCATGGGCCGCGCCATCAATCCCATCGAGCTGGTGCCATACCGCAAGATCGTGGGGCGCGACGCGCTGGAAATCCGCATCGCGCACACGGCATCCACGCCGGGCGAGCACCTGGCCACGTCCCTGGCCGTGTACGTGAACCGGGCCAATCCCTTGACGCGGCTGACGGCGGCGCAAGTGTCGCAAATTTTATCTATCGGTAATCCAGGCGGCGACTTCAGCCGCTGGGGACAGCTGGGCTTGAGCGGCGAATGGCGCGAGCGCGCGATTCACCCGTACGGCACGGCCGCGTACACGGGCTTTGGCGACTACTTGCAGCGTGAACATTTCCAGGGCCGCGCGCTGGCAGCCAGCCACGAAGAGCTGGGCAACACGGTCGCCATCACGGGCCGCATCGCGCAAGACCCGGCCGGCATCGGCGTGGCCGCACTCGGTGTGCAGCACCCGCAGTTGCGCCAGCTGGCCATCGTGGGTGCGGATGGCCGGGCGACGACGGGCACGGACGAGGAAGTGGTATCCGGCCGCTACCCATACGGCCGCTACGTGTACCTGTACGTGCGCCGCTTGCCGGGCCAGGCCGTCGATCCGCTGGCAAAGGAATACCTGCACCTGGTGCTGTCGCGCGAAGGACAGGCCATCATCGCCGCGCAGCCGGGCGGCTATCTGCCCCTGACAGCCGCGCAAGCCAGGGCTGAACTGGAGAAACTCGAATGACGCCGTTGAACAAGACCGCGCTGGCCGTTTGCTGCGTGCTGGCGGCCGCCGTGCAGGCCGCGCCCCTGGCCGTCGATCCCGCGCAAACCTATGTGAACCGTGACGGCACGGTGGCCATCGTCGGCAATGATGGCCTGGAAGAAGTGATTACGCAGTTGAACGCGCTGTTTACGCGCCAGCATCCGCAGGTGCGCTTCAGCTTGCGCATGGAAGGCTCGTCGGCCGGCATGCCCGCACTGACGGCGGGCGCCACGGCGTTTGCGCCGCTGACGCGCGACATGTGGCCGGGCGACCAGGCTGCCTTCCGGCAAGTCTTTGGCTACGACGCCACGCCCGTGCGCATCGGCTACAACGGCCACGGTCCCCGCCCGCCGGCCAAGACGCCGCCCGCCGTGTACGTGCACCGCGACAACCCGCTGGCGGGCTTGACGATGGAGCAGCTGGGCCAGGTATTCACGGCAGGCGCACCGGGAGGCGACGCCAACCTGTGGTCGCAGATGGGCGCGACAGGGGACTGGGCGCCGCGCCGCATCCACGCCTATGGCTTGCGCGACGATGGCGGCTTCGCCACGGGCTTGCGCCATGCGCGTTTCGGCAAGCGTCCGTTTGCCGCCAGGTACGAGGCGCTGGCCTCGCGCGAAGCCGTGATCCGCGCCGTGGCCGCCGACCGCTATGGCATCGCCGTGCTGGGCTGGGTCAATGCGGCGCCCATCTCGGACCAGGTGCGCGTGCTGCCGCTGGCGGCGGCCCGGGGCGCGCCATACTACGGTCCCGACAAGGCCAGCGTGCGCGCCGGCAAGTATCCATTGACCATGCCGGTGCAGCTGTACGTGAACCGCGCGCCGGGGAAGGGGCTCGATCCGCTGGTGAAAGCGTACTTGCAGCTGGCCCTGTCGCCGCAGGGACAAGCCATCATTCTGGCCCAGCAAGATAGCGAAGAGGGCTACTTGCCGCTCAGCGAACAGGATTTGCAGGCCGAGCTCAAGAAACTGGACGCCTTGTAAAGTTTCTTTGACCGCATGGCTGGCTGCAGGGCAGGGCGGCCGCTATAATGCCGCCATGTTTATTCGCCAAGGCCGCGCCGTCGTCGTCCTGTGGATCGCGTGCCTCGCCATCCTCATGGCCGCGCTCGCCCCCACCTTGTCGCGCGCGTTCACGGTCGCCAGCGGCCAGGCCGTCCCCAGCTTCGAGATTTGCTCGGTGGCGGGCGGCATGAACATGCTGCCCGTGAAATTGTCCACGGACACGCCCGATCCCGCCAAGGGCGGCATGCGCATGGGCGATTGCCCGTGCTGCAGCATGCATGCCGACACCCTGGCGATACCGCCCACCTCCCTCGTGCTCGCTTCCGGCGAACTCATCACGGGCTTGCTGCCCGAGTTGTTTTACCAATCCGCCACGCCATTGTTCGCCTGGACGCCCGTCCAGCCCCGTGGCCCGCCCGCCGCTTTCTGATCTGTCCTTTCCCTGAACGGCCTTGCCTCGCACCCCTCGTGCGCTGGCGCCTGTTCGTCTTGCCCATACAGAAACTGAAAGCAGCACCATGAAACATTTACCGTTATTGATTTCCCTCGCCATCGCCATGCCTGCTGTGGCGCAAACGCGCACCGAAGCCGGCACCACCGTCTTGCCCGAAATGAAAGTCATCGTCACGGCCATAGGCGACGGCTACCGTCCTGCCGCCGACACGGCGCTGATGCTGTCTAGCACCCCCGGTTACAGCGTGGCGGCCGGAGGCGGCGTGTCCGGCTTGCCGGTAGTCAATGGTTTCGCGGATGACCGTATCAAGATCCGCATCGACGGCATGGAACTGACGTCGGCCTGCGCCAATCATATGAATGCGCCGCTGTCCTACATTGATCCGCAACAAGTGCAGCGCATCCGCCTGATCGCGGGCGTGACGCCCGTCAGCGCGGGCGGCGACAGCATCGCCGGCACCATCGAGGTGCAGTCGAACGCGCCCGTGTTCGCCCAGCCTGGCGGGGGCTTGCTGACGCAAGGCAGCTTTGCCGTCTCGGGACGCAGCGTCAACAGCAGCGTGGCGACCAGCGTGAATGCGTCGGCCGCCAGCGACACCTTGAGCGTCGGCTACAGCGGAGCTTACACGCGCGGCCACAGCTATGAAGATGGGCATGGCAACACGGTGCTGGCCAGCATGTATGAAAGCATCAACCAGTCCATCGTGCTGGCGGCGAAAGGCCAGGGCCAGCAGCTGATCCTGCGCGCCGGCGTGCAGCACATCCCGTACCAGGGTTTCCCCAACCAGTACATGGACATGACGGATAACCACGGCCAGTTCGCCAATCTCGCTTACAAGGGCGAATTCGGCTGGGGCGTGCTGGACGCGCGCGCCTACTGGCAGCAGACGGACCATGAGATGGGCTTCTTCAGCAGCGAGCGCAAGGGTTCGATGCCGATGCTCACGCATGGACGCAACACGGGCTATGCGCTGATGGCCAGCTTGCCGACGGCGGCGGGCGAGTTGCGCCTGGGCCAGGAGTGGCACGGCTTTCGCCTCGACGACTACTGGCCGGCCGTGCCCGGCTCCATGATGATGGGGCCGCGCACCTACCTGAACATCAATGACGGCAAGCGCGACCGCACCGTGCTGTTTGGCGAACTGGAAACGCGCCACGATGCGCGCTGGACCAGCGTGCTGGGCGTGCGCGGCGAATCCGTGCGCATGGACACGGGCGACGTGCAATCGTACGGCACCAACATGATGAACATGCCGGACCTGATGGCCGCGAATGCTTTCAATGCGCGCAGCCGCAGCCGGCGCGACACGAATATCGATGCCTCGGCGCAAGCCACTTTCACGCCCGATGCGGCCAGCAGCTACGAATTCGCGCTGGCGCGCAAGGTGCGCTCGCCCAATCTGTACGAGCGTTATTCCTGGGGCCGCGGTTCGATGGCCATGACCATGACCAACTGGTTTGGCGATGGCAACGGCTATGTGGGCAATATCGACCTCAAGCCGGAGACGGCTTACACGGCAGCATTGACGGCCGACTGGCATGGCGGCGGCGAGGAAGGCTGGTTCGTCCGCGTCAACCCCTATTACAGCAAGGTCGACAATTACATCGATGTCGACGTGCTGGCGTCTTTCCATCCGTACATGAAAATGGGCGCCAATGGCAACTTGCTGCGCTTTGCCAACCACGACGCCAGGCTGTACGGCGCCAATGTGGCGTGGCAACTGCCGCTGGCCAGCAGTGCCCGCTGGGGCCGTTTCATGGCGACGGGCAATGCCGCTTATACGCGAGGCAAGCGCAGCGATGGCGGCGACCTGTACCGTATGATGCCGTTCAACGCCTTGCTGGCCGTCGAGCACAAGCTGGGCGCCTGGAGCAACCGCATCGAAACGAAGATCGTGGCCCGCAAGGACAAGGTCGATGCGCGCCGCTTCGAACCGGAAACGGGCGGCTATGCCCTCGTCAACCTGCGCAGCAGCGTGGCATTGAACAAGATGGCCAGCCTGAGCGCGGGCGTGAGCAACCTGTTCAACCGCGCCTATGCGGACCCGCTGGGCGGCGTGTACCTGTCGGGCTTGAAGGCGAACGGCGGGGCGCTGCAAGCCTTGCCAGCCGAGGGCCGGTCGATTGATCTGGGGCTGCAGCTGAAGTTCTAACAGCAATGGCGCCTTCCCGTTGCCGGCGCGGGAGGGGAAGGCGCCTGCCAAGTGCACCGCATCGGCGCTGGCCAGGTGCTTGTGACAATGTGCGCATGTTTCTTCTTGGTAATTTGTTATGCTGCATAGCGTCCGGTTTTCGGCGTTTGCCGCACAGGCGGGCGATGGCGAGGTTTGCGGGTGTGGTATGAAGTGGGCGCCGTGCCGCTAAAGCCGTAAGGGGATTACTTTTCCTGGTTAATTCATCGTCATCCTGTTTCACCAATTAGTGCCATCGGAAACCTGTGAAATATCAAAAAATACTCGGCGAAGATGCCGCCGCCATCGTGCTGTCCCTGAGCGTTGTTGCATATGTGGCATCCCTGTTTTTAACGGCAATCGTGGACTCCCACGAAGTCTTGCCGGGCGGGGGCGTGTTATTGCTCGGCTGGCTAGGGCCGCTGGCCGGCAGTTTTGCCTGGTTTGCCAATCCGCTGCTTATTTTTGCCATGTATTTTTCGAAAGAGAAGCCCAGTGCCGCGATGCTGGCCGTTTTTTTTGGCTTTGTGCTGGCACTGACCACCTTTGGCATTAAAGAAATTCCTAGTGATAATGGTTCTTACGCGGTGTTGGGATTCGGCGCCGGATGCTATCTGTGGCTGGCCTGTTTTCCAGCCGTGTTTATTGCATCGTTCTTGAGCAGCAGAAAATCCAGGGCGCTTGCTCCTGGCAAATAGTCTTTTTTTCTGTTGCGGCATGACAGGTGATATCCCGTCACCTGTTGCCTGATCAACCATCCTTTGCCAGCAGCGCCCGGATGCGGTCTAATCATGGCTTGTTCCTTCACGAGGTTGCCATGCTGCCCACTTCCGCCATCGCCGCGCTGTGCGAAAAATTTCCCCTGATTACAGAACTGATGGCCTTGCAGCCCTTGAGCTGGTTCAATCCCCGCATTGCGCCGGCGGCCGAGGCCTTGCACGACGTGGGCTTGACGGCGGACGATGTGGCGCAGGCCAGCGCGCGCCTGGCGCGCTTTGCGCCATATCTGGCCAAGGCGTTTCCGGAAACGCAGGCCAGCGGCGGCGTCATCGAGTCGCCCGTCGTGCCGCTGCCCGCCATGCAGGCGGCGCTTGGCATGACGAGCGGTCAGCTATGGCTCAAGCAGGATAGCCATTTGCCCATTTCCGGTTCCATCAAGGCGCGCGGCGGCATCTATGAAGTGCTGAAGCACGCGGAAACGCTGGCGCTCGACGCCGGCTTGCTGAAGGAGGGCGACGATTACAGCGTGCTGGCCAGCGACGCCGTGCGCGCCTTCTTTGGCCAGTATGCGATCGCCGTCGGCTCCACGGGCAATCTGGGCTTGTCGATCGGCATCATGAGCGCGCGACTGGGCTTTCGCGCCACCGTGCACATGTCGGCCGACGCACGGCAATGGAAAAAGGACAAGCTGCGCAGCCACGGCGTCACCGTCGTCGAATACGCGACCGACTACAGCGTGGCCGTGGAAGCGGGGCGCAGGCAGGCGGAGAACGACCCGACCTGCCACTTCGTCGACGATGAAAACTCGCATGACCTGTTTCTCGGCTACGCGGTGGCAGGCCAGCGCCTGAAAGCCCAGTTCGCCGCAAGCGGCGTCGCGGTCGATGCGGCCCACCCCCTGTTCGTGTACTTGCCGTGCGGCGTGGGCGGCGGCCCCGGCGGCGTGGCCTTCGGCTTGAAGCTGGCCTTTGGCGACGCCGTTCACTGCATCTTCGTCGAGCCGACCCACTCGCCGTGCATGCTGCTGGGCGTGCACACGGGCTTGCACGAGGGAATCAGCGTGCAGGAAATCGGCATCGACAATGTCACGGCCGCCGATGGCCTGGCCGTGGGACGCCCGTCCGGTTTCGTCGGACGCGCCATGCAGCGGCTGATCGACGGCTACGCCACCGTCACGGATGAAGAACTGTACCGCCTGCTGGCGACGCTTGAGCAAACGCAAGGCTTGCGTTTGGAACCGTCCGCCGTGGCCGGTTTCGCCGGCATTCCGCCCGTGCTGGCCGCGCCGCAATACCAGCAGCACCTGGAAACGGCCACGCATCTGGTGTGGGGCACGGGCGGCAGCATGGTGCCGGAGCAGGAGATGACCGCCTACGTGGCGCGCGGCCGCGCCTTGCTGGCGGCCGGAGCCGCTTGATGCTGGCCGGCGCGCCGATCAGGGCCACGCTTGGGGCCACGCTCACGGCCAGCCAGTTCGCCAACCTGCACACCTTTCTCGTGGCGGCGCGCCATGCCAGTTTCGCGCTGGCCGCGCAGGAACTGGCGCTCACGCCCAGCGCCGTCAGCCACCGTATCGCGCGGCTGGAAGCGGGGTTGGGTCTGCGCTTGTTCGAACGCCTGACGCGCCAGGTCAGGCTGACGCAGGACGGCGAGCGCATCTTTGCGGCCCTGCAAACGGGCTGGGACAGCCTGCATGCGGCCCTTGCCGGCGGCGATGCGCTGACGGGCAGCGTCACCGTGCATGCGCGCCCGTCGGTCGCGCAATGCTGGCTGGTGCCGCGCCTGGCGGGCTTCGCTGCGCAGTATCCGGACGTGTCGATCGACTTGCGTGTGGGCAATGACGCCGTCGACTTTCGCGCCGGCCAGGTCGACCTGGCCTTGCACTATGGCGACGGCCACTTTCCCGGCCTCGTATCGCGCAAGCTGATGGATGAATGGCTGGCGCCCGTCTGCAGCCCGCAGTATGCGCGCGACCACGGCTTGCTCGATGCGCCACACAACTTGCCTGGCGCGACGGTGCTGCACGATACCCTGGCCTGGCCCGCCTCCGCGCCCGATGCCGAGTGGCGGTTGTGGCTGGACGCGCAGGCATCCGGCGTGGACTTGCCCGCGCGCAGCCTGCGCTTCGACCGCGCCGACCTGTGCGCGCAGGCGGCCATCCACCACGCGGGCGTGGCCATGGGCCGGCGCCAGCTGGTGCAGCCGTGGCTGGACAGCGGCCAGCTGATCCTGCCGTTCGGCGGATTCAACTTGGCCAGTCCGCAGGCGTATTACCTCGTGCACGCCGCGCGCACACCGTTGCCGGCACGAGTGCAGGCGCTGTCCGACTGGCTCGTGGGGCAGGCAATTTGATACACTGCGCGCCTTACCAAGCAACGCGCCAGAAAGCAGCCCCATGCAACCATCTCCCTTGACCTCCACCGCGCCAGCGGAATTGCGCGCATCTGCGCTCGCTTGCCTGCTCGAACCGGACCCGGCAACGAAGGTGGCGATGGTGGCAGCCATGGCCGCAGCCGGGCTGGCGCTGGACGTCAAGGCGCCGCTGGCGCCATCCGGCGCCGTGCCGGGCCGGCCCGCGCGTCCGGAGCTGGTGCCGCCGCGCCTGGTGGGACGGCGCTCGATGATCACGCCGGAAGGGCGCGCCATGCTCGTCCACGCGCTGGCGCATATCGAATTCAATGCGATGAACCTGGCGCTCGACGCCCTGTGGCGCTTCCCGGACCTGCCCGCTGAATACTATACGGACTGGTTGCGCGTGGCGAAGGAGGAAGCGACGCATTTCGCCATGCTGCAGGCGCACCTGCAGGTGCTGGGCCACACGTATGGCGACTTTCCCGGCCACGACAGCCTGTGGGAAATGGTCGACAAGACGCGCGGCGACGTGCTGGCGCGCATGGCGCTGGTGCCGCGCACCCTGGAAGCGCGGGGCCTGGACGCGATTCCGCCGCTGCGCGCCAAGCTGGCGCAGGCGGGAGACCTGGCCGCCGCCGGCATCCTCGACATCATCCTGCGCGATGAAGTGGGGCACGTCGAGATCGGCAACCGCTGGTACGGCTACCTGTGCGATCAGCGGGGGCTGGAATTGCGCGCCACCTATGCGGAGCTGGCGCTGCGCTACGAAGCGCCCACCCTGCGCGGCCCGTTCAATCTGGAAGCGCGGCGCCGGGCGGGGTTTTCGGAGCTGGAACTGTCCGACTTGCCTGCCTGAACACGTCCGGGCCGCCGCCCGGCTGTTCAAGGATGGGCCGTCATGCTCAGATGCCAGTGGTGCAAGTGGGACGGGTCGATGCTCACCTTGAGGGGTTTGGTCCACACCGGCACGCCCGGTATCCGCGCGTGCGGCGGGCTGGCGAAACAGCCGTCGATGAGGGCCAGCTTGATGAAACGGTGGCCGATGTAGACGACGCGCGTGCTGGCGGCGCCCGCTTCCAGGGTCAGCATGGCCCGGTTGGCCGTGATCCACGCGCCCAGCCTGGCCAGTTTCGGCTTTTTCGGCAAGCCGGCCGCCACTTCCGCTTCCGCATCGTTGATCAGCTGCAGAATGGCGGCGCCATTGCCCAGGCCGCCCAGCTCGTCCGAATAGCCGCCCGCGCCATCCGCGTAGCGCATGTCGATCTGTTGGCCATCGCTGTGGCCGTCGTGGTCGAGGATGGAACGGCCTGACGCCTCCTGCGTCACGTGCTGGCCGCTGATATCGTTGAAACGGTAGGGTTTTCCCGCCAGCCAGGCGATGGTCAGGCGCGTGGCCCACGAATCGCCGCCGTCATCGCGCGGCCCGTAGCGCCGCTTCGCCAGCGCCGCTTCGTTGTGGGCAAGATACAGCGGGATGAACGCCGTGTCGCCCTTGAGCGCCACCTGCCCCCCTTCCGCGGGGTCGGACACGGCGTTGGCATTGCCGACGCGTCCCTTCAGGCGGACGGTGAGCACGGCTTTCCTGTCGATTTTCGGCCCCGGGAAGTCGGGCAGCTTCAGGCGCGGGAAGGTGATCCTGTCCTTGCCGCGGATGTTGGCCTGGTCGAGCAGATTGACCGTGCTGAAGGCCGGGTTGGCGCCGTCGGCCGACATGCCGATATTCACCTCGGTCAAATTGACCCGCTCCGGCGAATAGCGCACTTCCAGTGAGATGGTGTGCCGGTCGGGCGTGTTTTGCGGCACGGACACGTAGGGGCCGGGGAGGTTGTGCGTGAGATTGCGCGGCTGCAGCACGGGATGCAGTTCCGCATTGATGGGGAACAAGCGCGCCCGCGTGATCTTCAAGCCCTTGCAGGCCAGGCTCAGTTCCACCGTGGCGAGCGTGGCCAGCAGGCTGTCGCCGATATTCGTGGCGCTGACGGCGCCCGTGATGACGAGCGGCCCCGTCCTGGTTGCCTGGCTGACATCCACGCATTCCGTCCTGACGGTGGTGCCTTGCGTGAAGTGCGACTGGTTGACGGCGCCCATGCTTGCCAGGTCGACGCCCGGCAAGCCGACCACGACGTAGGACCAGGTATCGTTGTACTGGCTTTGCTGGGTCGTGTAGGTGGGATATTCCGCCGTCCTGACGGTGATTTTCACGCCCACGTCCTGCGTGCCTTTCGCTACCGTGTAGCTGAAAGGACGCACGACGGTCTGGTTTTGCGGGCCGGCCGTGGCGGTGAAGGACTGGGTGTTGTCCTCATCCTGCGGCGTGGCCGGCGCCGGCGCGGCCATGGCCTGCGCCGCTTGCCGCGCCGGCGGCGCGGCGCCATCCTGCGTCACAGGTGCGGCGGTCCATGGCGCCGTCGCCGCCTGCAAGCCGGGGCCGGCGGCATACGGGTAGGTGATGCTGACGTTGACGATGGTGCTGGTGGGGAAGATGGCCGTGCTGATACCGACGACATTCGGATGGTCGAGGTCGTTCAGGGTCAGCTGGTAGGTGTCGGGAATGACGCCGTCGAAATGGAAGGCGCCCGCCGCGTCGATCACGGCCACGCGGCGCAGGTGGAAGTTATAGCCAGTGAGCAAGATTTTCTTGCCGGCCAGGCCGCTGGCGTTGCCGCCTGCCGGCGTGCGCATCTGGCCCTGCAGCACGGTGGCGGCCTTGATGACGGTGAGCGCGTATGACACGGCAAATTCGCCATCCTGCGTGACAAAATTCAGGTGCAGCTGCAGCGCGCCGGCCGGCAGTACGTTCAGCAGTTGCTGCATGGCCGTGGCGCTGATGCTGAAGCTGCCCGTGTCCGCATGAAAGACCCAGTAGGAATGGATGGCCACCGTCGCGCCGCCTTGCGCCGCCAGGAAGCCGCCGCTGTCGTTGCGCAGGTTCATCGGCGCCACGCCCTCGAGGCGGAAGGAGAGGCCGCCGGGCTGCAGCGTATTGTTCGGCCCCAGGCCGCCGATGGCCAGCTTCGGCGGCGCGGGCGGCAGCGAACCGTTCTCGAGCGGCTCGACATACACTTGCAGGGCGGTCGGCAGCTCGCTCTGGATCAGCAGGTCGAGGGTGGTGACGATGTTGCCCTTGGTGACAAAAAACTGCGCGTGCTGGTCTTCGCCCGTGTCGCCCGGGGTGGAAAAGCGCAGGCTGCCATCTTTCAGCAGCACGTCCGTCACGGCGCCGCTGGCCGCGACCTTGTCGGCGCCGGCGGGAAAGCCCAGTTCGGCCAGCGGCAGGCTGACCACCTGCGCCGGGCGCACGGGGTCGAGCGCCACGCTGGCGCCGGACGTGATGTTCCACGCCAGGCCGCCAAGCTCGAATGGACGCGTGCGGTCGATGCGCAGGGTGATGGTGTCGTCGGGGGTGACCGTCGCGCCCGCGTCGATGCCGCCGGCCAGGACGCTGTCGTCCACGATGCCGGCGCCGGCGGGCACGCTGGCGAGGACGGCGCGCACGTTGCTTGCCGCTTCGCTGCCATTGTTGCGGATGCTGATGCGGAACGTGTATTCGTAGATGCGGCGGTTGATGCGCTGCTCGC
Organism: Janthinobacterium sp. SUN211; assembly: GCF_030587315.1. Classification (NCBI taxonomy): domain Bacteria; kingdom Pseudomonadati; phylum Pseudomonadota; class Betaproteobacteria; order Burkholderiales; family Oxalobacteraceae; genus Janthinobacterium; species Janthinobacterium sp. SUN211. Next base: position 379,182 of record NZ_JAPWIC010000001.1, read on the forward strand.
CCACCTTGCGCAGTGCCGTGACCGTGAAGGGACCGGCAGCCAGGCCGGCGTCCGCGCTGGCCGCCAGGGGCACGGCCGTGTCCGGCCCCGGCAGCGTCTGCGCATCCGCCGCCAGCATGACTTTCGGCATGGGCGGCTGCGTCGGATCGTTCGAACCGCCGCAGGCGCACAGGCTCAGGGTCAGCAATGGGGCCAGCACGGCGGCGGCCAGCTGCCGGCGCCGCAGGCGCAGTATGGCCAGCACGCCGGCCAGCAGCAGCCAGGGCGTGGAGGGCAGGGCGACGGCGGCCGGCTGCGTGCTGCCGGAGTCGAGTTCGATGAAGGAAACGGGGTCGAGGATGGAAAACCGCTGGGCGCCGGGGCTGCCCGCGCCCAGGTAGTCGAAGGTGACGGAAAAGCCCGTGGCCGTGGCGCGGGGATTGATGCCGCCGGCCAGCGCCAGCGCGTCGAGGTAACCGCTGGCGGGGATGGCGGGATCGGGCTGCACCAGCAGCAAGTCCCAGCCGGGCGCCGTGGAAACGTTGTGCAGGTTGGCGTACCGGCCCACGTTGAAGAACAAGGTGAATTCCCCGATGGGCACGCCCAGGGTGGTATTGCTGACGGTATAGTCGTAGCGCCACTGCGTGCCACCCAGCGCGGTTGCCGTGTAGCCGATGCGGGTGGCGTGCGCGGCGGACATGGCGCACAGCAGCAGCACCAGCAGCGCCTGTTTGATGAAACCCATGATCGTTCCCCCGTTGACTGGCGCCAAGCGTGCCCAGGCAAGAGGTCAAGCAGGAAGCGTTCCTGTATAAAATGTGCTGTAAAAACAAGGGCTTGGCTGAAACGGGCCGGCGCCGGTGTCAAATCCGCCGACACGGGTCTTTATGGCTGAGCCTGTCAGCGCTGTCCTACTTATCTTGTCGAAACTGTCTGATTGTATGCCTTGCGGAAACACGCGATGATGATGTTCATGCTGCAACAGCCAACCAGTCCGACGGAGTATGCGATGCAAAAGCCAGTCCAGTCCATCCACGTGAACAAGCCGTTCCTGCTGATCTGCCTGTTTACTTTTTCGACCCTGGCAGCCACCTTGATGAATACGGACGAGGCGCAGGCGGACGATGCCGCCCCGGCGCCCGTGGCGCGCGACGTTGGCCACGGCGCCTTGCCCGTCTGCCGCAGCGACGCCCTCACACTGTCGGCCCAGTGCCAGCCCCAGCCCGCCCGCCAGGCTTGATGGGGTCAGGCCTGCAGGCGCTGCTGCAGCAAGGCCAGCACGGCCGCTTCTTCCGGCGCCAGCGCCGGCAAGTCTTCCTGTAATTGCTGCCGCGCCCGCGCGCGCATGCCTTCCCATAAACTGCCATCCAGATACGATTCCAGCACGGCCGGGTGCACATAGCACTTGCGGCAGATCGTCGGCGTGTTGCCCAGTTTTTTTGCCACCGACTCGATCGCTTGCACGATGTTTTTCTTCACTTGCGCCTCGGAATCGACTTGCTCGAACGCCTGCAGGGCCAGCGCGGCCAGCAGGGTGCCGGACCAGGTGCGGAAATCCTTGGCCGTGTAGTCTTCGCCCGTGACCTCGCGCAGGTAATCGTTGACGTCGCCCGAATCGACGCCGTGGCGTGCGCCATCCTCATCGACATATTGAAACAGTTCCTGCCCCGGCAGCTCGCGCATGCGCTGCAGCACCCTGGCCAGGCGCCGGTCGCTCAGGCGGATATCGTGGCGCACGCCGCTCTTGCCCTTGAAGCGGAAGGCCACGGCGCTGCCGTCGAGCTGCACGTGGCGCGTGCGCAGGGTCGTCAGGCCGAACGATTTATTGGTGCGCGCATATTCTTCGTTGCCGATGCGCATCATCGTCAATTCCAGCAAGTGGACGATGGTGGCCAGCACTTTTTCACGGGGCAGGCCGGGCAGCTGCATGCCGCGCGCGACGGCGGCGCGGATGGCGGGCAGGGCGCGGCCAAAACTGAGCATGCGCTCATATTTCACTTCATCGCGCACCTGGCGCCAGCGCGCATGGTAGCGGTACTGCTTGCGGCCCCGCGCATCGCGCCCCGTCGCCTGCAGGTGTCCCGTCGCGTGCGGGCAGATCCACACGTCCGTCCAGGCGGGCGGTATGGCCAGTGCCTTGATGCGCGTCAAGGCTGCGGCATCGCGCAGGAACTGGCCGTCCCCGTCGCGGTAGCGGAATTTTCCGGGCTTGCCCAGGCGGGCGATGCCGCGCTGGTGGTCGCCCGTGTAGCGCAGGCCGGCGGCGCGGGCCGTGGTGGTGGCGGATATTTCCATGACGATAGCTTACCTTGCTCGCCGCGCGCCCGGCGCGCCGTTATGCTAAGGTGCGCATTCGTAACGCCGTGCGCGGCAGACAGGAGCAGCAGATGTTTGGCAGAAAAAAGAATCTGGAAGAAGACCACGCCCCCCAAGCCGACAAGCAGTATGAAAAGAAATACACGGATGACAGCTTCTGGGACAAGGTCGTCAAGTTCGCCAAGACGGCGGGGCGCGAAGTCATCGAGAAAGCCCTGTGGCTGTACTACGCGGCGCAGCAGCCGAACACCCCGCTGTGGGCCAAGACGGCCATCTATGGCGCGCTCGGCTATTTCATTTCGCCCATCGATGCGATTCCCGACATCACGCCCGTCGTCGGCTATGCGGATGACCTGGCCGTGCTGGCGGCGGCCGTCGCCACGGTCGCCACCTACATCACGGCCGACGTCAAGGAACGGGCCGCCGAGAAACTGCGCGGCTGGTTCGGCGCCTAGGCTTTCTTTGCCGCCGGCGCGCCGCTGCCGCCATGGGCCAGCAGGCGCAGCACGACTTCTTTCTGGAATGAACGAAACTCCTTGTCCGCGCTGACATTGGCGAAGGCCAGCACGGCCGTCTTGCTGGCGCGGTCGACGCAGACGACGGACGCGGCGCCCGGGTCGCCGCCGCTGTGCGTGGCCAGCGGCTTGCCGTCGACGTCGCGCAGCAGCCACACCAGGGCCTGGCGCACGGATGAATCGGCGGGCACGACGGGGGCCGCTTGCGGGGCGAAAAACAGTTGCAGGGTGGCGTCTTGCAGGTAGCGGTGGCCATCGACCCGGCCGCCATTGCTGAAAATGGCCAGGAAACGGGCGAAGTCATGCGCCGAGCTGCGCAGCAGGCCGGCCGGCCAGTCCGGATAGCCGACGGGCGGCAGCACTTGCAGGCCCGGCTCCTTGTGCACATACGGCTGGGCGACGACGGCGCGCCGCGGCAAGCCGGCCAGGCTCCACGCCGTATGGTCCATGCCCAGCGGTTCGAACAGGTGCTCGTGCGTAAAGGCGTCGAGGCCATCGGGGTTCACGCGGCCCACCAGATAGCCGAGCAGGGCGATGCCGACATTGCTGTAGCGCCATTCCGTGCCGGGCCGTGCCGCAAACGACACATCCGCGTCGTACCAGGCGCCGCCGCGCGACAGATAGCCCTTGACGAAGTCGCGCAGCGGTAATCGCGGGTCGCCCTGCACGGCAAACGCCGTCGTCTTTTCGTACACGGCGTCGGAAATGCCCGAGGTGTGGTTGAGCAGATGGCGAAAGGTGATGGGTACGTCGGGAAACTTCGGGTGCATGAGCGGGAAGTCCAGGTAGGCCGCCACCTTGTCGTCCAGCTGGAAGGCGCCCTGTTCCAGCAGCATCATGACGGCCGCGGCCGTGACGAGCTTGCTGACGGACGCGACATGGAACACCGTGTTGGCATCGGCCTTCTTGCCGGCCTGGATGTCGGCCCAGCCATAGCCGCGCGCGAAAATGGTCTGCTCGCCGCGCACCACGGCCACGCCCATGCCCGGCGTTTCCGTGCGGGCCAGTCCATCGCGCATGAAGCCGTCAAATTCCGTTTCCCACGCCAGCCTGGCCGGATCGGTGGCGCAGCCCGTTTGCAGCAGGGCCAGTGAGACGCCCAGTCCCAGCACGCTTCGTCGTTTCATTGATTCTCTCTTTTGCCATTTTTAATTATCTTAACAACATTTCCGCCCGACATAGGGGCGATTGACAAAACATTGCTGTGCAGCAATGACAAAGCGGGATAGCCGGCGCCTATTTGCGCCAATAGCGTTCCAGCAGGGGCTTGACCGTCAAGCCGTGCGCGACGATGGACAGAATGACGACGACCAGGGTGATGTCGGCCAGTTCGCGCGCGAGGCCGCGCGGCAAGCCATGCGCGATGGCATAGCTGAGGTAGTACAGCGAGCCGATGCCGCGCACGCCGAACCAGGCGGCCAGCCCGCGCAGGCGCACGCTGGTGCCCGAAGCGAGCAAGCCGAGCATCACGCTGGCCGGGCGCGCCACCAGCAGCAGGAACAGCGCCACGCTCCACGCCTGCCAGCGCCAGGCGGCGGCCGTGACGGCGCCGCCCAGCAGCAGTACCAGGGTCAGTTCGGACAGGCGTTCCAGGTGTTCCTTAAAGACGAGCGATTCGCCGCTGACGGTCAGCGTCACCTCGCCGTCGTGCGGCCTGGCGGCGGACGCGGCGTGGGTTTCCCCCGCTTGCAGCAAGCCTTGCCGGTCTTTCGGCGCGCCGGCCAGCCGGAGTTCCGTCTGGCGCAGGGCCACGCCGGCAAAGAACACGGCCAAGAAGCCCCACGCGTGCAGCCAGGTCGCCACGCCGTACACGCAGGCGATCAAACCCAGGGCCACCAGGTCGTCCAGCATCGCGTGTTTCGGTTCCTTGGCGCGCACCTGCCAGGCCAGCCAGGCCAGCAGCGCGCCGCCGGCCGCACCCAGGGCGATGGCGCCCGCGCTGGCCCAGAGCAAATCACGCCACAGCCAGGTGGCGCCATGGGGACCCAGCTCATGCAAGCCCAGCAATCCCAGGCCCAGCATGACGAAAGGAAAGCCGCTGCCATCGTTCATGCCCGCTTCGCTGGTCAGGATGAAGCGCAATTGCTCGCTGTCGCCCGCATGGCGCAGCTGCACGTCCGTGGCCAGCACGGGGTCGGTGGGCGCGAGGATGGCGCCCAGCAGCACGCCCGCGCCCAGGGGCAGGCCCAGCACCAGGCATGCAAAGGCCGCCACCAGGGCCACGGAGATGGCCATCGACAGCCACGCCAGGCGCAGCGACGGCAGCCAGCGCGCCAGGCTGAAGGGCACGGGCATCTTCACGCCGGCGGAAAACAGGGAGATGAGGACGGCGATTTCCGTCAGGGTTTCCAGCAGGGGCGCCTGCCGCACCAGGTCGAAGGCAAACAGGCCGAGGAACATGGGGCCCAGCAGCAGGCCCACGCCCAGGTAAGCCATGGCCGAGGTCAAGGGCAGGCGCGCGATGCCGTCGGCGCCCAGGCCGCGCGCCAGCATCAGGCAGCCGATCAGGATGAACCAGGCGGTGGTGCTCATGCGCCTTATTCTAGCGGCGCGCGGGCGAGGGCAGCGCGCCGCAGGTTTTGTCAAGCCTTGTGCTGCGCCTTGTACAGCGACACGCTGTCGTTCTGCGCCTGCATGGCGTGCAGTTCGATGGGGTCGTGCGTGGAGCGCAGGCGGGGCAAGCCATGCGGATAATTAGCCGTGATAAAGGCCAGCATCTGCTCGCGCACGATGCAGCGCAGCTCGAAAGCGAGGCCCGAATCTGCCGCACTGACGAGGAAGCGCACGCGCACGGCCCGCTCGTTCGAATCCGTCGCCTGCACCGTGCAGACGCGGCCATCCCATTGCGCGGCCCCTTCGCAGATGCGCGTCAGTTCCGCGCGCAGCGGGTCGAGCGGGATGCTGAAATCGAGCCACAGGAACACCGTGCCCAGCAGGGTGGACGAGCTGTGCGTCCAGTTCTCGAACGGATTTTCAATGAACCATTGCAGCGGCACGATCAGGCGGCGCTCGTCCCACACGCGCACGACGACATACGTGCCCTTGATTTCCTCGACCTTGCCCCATTCGCCATTGACGATCAGCACGTCGTCGATGCGGATGGGTTGCGAAAACGCAATTTGCAGTCCTGCAATGAAATTGCCGAGCACTGGGCGGGCGGCGATACCGGCCACCAGGCCCGCCACGCCGGCCGACGCAAGCAGGCTGGCGCCGATCTGCCGCGCGCCGGGCAGGGTCAGCAGCACGAAGGCCAGGCCCAGGATGACGACGATGGCGTGCGCGCTGCGCGTGAGCACGCGGGCTTGCGTGATCAGGCGGCGCGCGCGCAGGTTGTCGGCCACGTCGACGGGATTGACTTCGGAAATCGTGATGGACAGGGCCTGGATGCATTGCATGGCCAGCCAGGTCAGCGCGATGATCAGCGCCACGCTGGCGAGATGCGACATGGCCAGCAAGCCCGGCGTGTCGTCGGGCGCGCCGGCCAGCACCATGCGCAGGCCGAAGACGATCACGCACAGCTGGCTGGCGCGGAAGGCCACGCGCGTGGCGTTGGTGGTGAACGGCCGGCCATTGGCCAGCCTTTTCAGTAAACCAATGCCGGCCCGGTGCACGCCGATGGCGACCACCGTGACGAGCAGGGCGGAAACGAGCACGGTCAGCGCCGAGCGCAGCGGGCCTCCCATCAGCGAGTGGAACGTGCTGAGATCCATAGGTGAAAACTCCTTGTTTTTAGTGAAATGGATGTCGGAAGCGGTATTTTACGGGCAGATGGCGTAACGGGGGCGTGCGTTGCCGTACGGATAAGACCTGCGTCAAGGTGGATACTGGAAGAAATTGATGCGCTGCGCCATGCCACGTTGACGTTTCGCTACGGAAAGCAAACGGGCGTCGCCGCAGTGGAAACATAGTCATACTTGCCATGCTTTTTGTTTTTGCAAAGGAAAATGATGATAGTACGATCACTCCGAATGTCCTTGCGCTTCATCCTGCCACTGGCTCTGGTGCTGGGATTGTTTGCTTATATCGTGGTACCCCTGCTCGACAACATCACCCTGCGCTGGTATGTGCGCGACCTCGACAGCCGGGCAGAATTGCTCGCTGGAACCCTCCGGCCCTCGCTCACCGAATACCTGCCCGCGCAAGACGCCACGCGCGTCAAAGAACTGTTCCAGGGCGCCACGCGCGACGAACGCCTGATCGCCATCGGCTTTTGCGACAATGCAGGCCACTTGCTGTACCAGTCCGCGCAATACCCAACTTCCATCGGCTGCTGGAGCACGCCTCCCACGGGCGGCCTGTACAAATCCCTCGCGCAATTGCCGCAGGGCCAAGTCCACCTCAGCGAAACCCCCGTCATGCAGGATGCCTCCCAGCTGGGCCGCCTGGTGCTGGTGCAGGACATGAGCTTTGTCGAGCGCCGCAATACGGATACCAAGCGTTTCATCTTTGCCTTCCTGGCCGTGCTGGCCGTGCTGATTTCCCTGATGACCGTGTTCGTGGCCCACCTGAGCTGGCGCGGCTGGCTGTCGGCCGTGAAAGATATTCTGCGGGGCGAATTGTTGCCGAAAAGTAATGGGGCCGTGGCCGCCGCCGCACCCGCCGCCGCGCCCGCGCCGCCGCCGGAAATGCAGCCGCTGATCGGCGATTTGCGCGAATTGCTGCAGGAATACCACCTGGAACGCCAGGGCGATAACGGCTGGTCGTCCGACTGGACGCCGGACAAGCTGCGCGGCTTGCTGGAAGCGGATCTTGCGGGAGATCAAGTGCTGGTGGTGTCGAACCGCGAGCCGTACATCCACACCAAAACGGACGATGGCAGCGGCGACATACGCGTGCAGCGCCCCGCCAGCGGCCTGGTGACGGCCGTGGAAGCCGTGATGCGCGCCTGTTCCGGCACGTGGATCGCGCATGGCGCCGGTTCCGCCGACCGCGAGACGGTGGATAAACTCGACCATGTTCCCGTACCGCCCGACAATCCCAGCTATACCTTGCGCCGCGTATGGCTGACGGAAGAGGAAGAGCAGGGCTATTATTATGGTTTCGCCAATGAGGGCATGTGGCCGCTGTGCCATATCGCCCACGTGCGCCCCGTGTTCCGCTCGTCCGACTGGGAGCAGTATGTGAAGGTCAACCGCCGCTTCGCCGACGCCGTGATCGCCGAAGCGAAGACGGACAATCCCGTCGTGCTGGTGCAGGATTACCACTTTGCCTTGCTGCCGCGCATGGTGCGCGAAGCCTTGCCGAAGGCGACGATCATCACTTTCTGGCATATCCCCTGGCCGAATTCGGAATCGTTCGGCATTTGCCCATGGCGCGAAGAAATCCTCGACGGCTTGCTGGGCAGCACCATCCTCGGCTTCCACACGCCATTCCACCGCAAGAATTTCCTCGAAACGGTGGACCGCTACCTGGAAACCCGCATCGAGCCGGAAGCGTCGACCATTTCCTACGGCGGCGAAATGACGCAGGTCGAGGATTACCCGATTTCCATCGCCTGGCCCGAGGACGACCCGGCGCAGCCCGACGTGGCCACCTGCCGCGCGCAGATCCGCAGCGAGCTGGGCGTGGCCCAAGACCACTTGCTGGGCATCGGCGTGGACCGCCTCGATTACACGAAGGGCATCGTCGAGCGCTTCCAGGCCGTCGAGCGCATGCTGGAACAGCAGCCTGGCATGGTGGGCAATTTTACCTTTGTGCAAATCGCCGCCCCCAGCCGCGCTTCACTCGATGAATATCAAAGTTTTGACGCCAGGGTGCGCAAGATGGTCGAACGCATCAACCGCCGTTTCGGCAGCGGAGATTACGTGCCCATCCTGCTGAAAGCCGAGCACCACGGCCAGGACGATTTGCAGCGCTATTTCCGCGCCTCGGAAGTGTGCATGGTGACAAGCTTGCATGACGGCATGAATCTGGTGGCCAAGGAATTCATCGCCGCGCGCGAAGACGAGCTGGGCGTACTTGTTTTAAGTCAATTCACGGGCGCCGCGCGCGAGCTGCACGAAGCGCTGATCATCAACCCGTATCACATCGAGCAGGGCGCGGACGCCCTGTACCGCGCCCTCGTGATGCCGCCGGTGGAACAGCGCGAGCGCATGAAGAGCATGCGGGCCCGCGTGAAACATTTCAATGTGTACCGCTGGGCCGGGCGCATGCTGCTGGATGCGGCCCGTTTGCGCCAGCGCGACAAGGTCATGACCAAGATCGACGCCCACAGCCGCATCAAGCGGCGCAAGGGGATGATCTGATGGCCGATACCCCTGACGATAGCGCAGCCTTGCTGCAACTGCTGGGTACGCCCGGCACAGCCGTTTTCCTCGACTTCGACGGCACCCTGGTCGACCTGGCGCCCACGCCCGACGGCGTGCGCCTGGAAGCGGGCGTCATTGAGGCGCTGGCGCTGCTGGCCGAACGCCACGGCGGCGCGCTGGCCGTCATTTCCGGGCGTCCCGTGGCGCAGATCGACGCCATGCTGGCGCCCCTGGTGTTGCCGGTGGCGGGCGTGCATGGCGTGGAGCGGCGCGGCGCCGATGGCACGTTCAGCGTGGCGGCCACGCCCGACGTGTCGCCCGTGCTGGCGCGCGCGCAGGCGCTGGCGGCGATGCACCCCGGCTTGCTGGTGGAGCGCAAGCGGGGCGCCGTGGCCCTGCATTACCGGCTGGCGCCCGAACTCGAGCAATTGTGCTTGCAGGAAATGACGGCGGCCGTGCAAGCGTGCCCAGGGGTATTGCTATTGCATGGCAAAATGGTTCTGGAAGCCAAGCCGTCCGCCACGGACAAGGGCGGCGCCATCGCCGCCTTCATGCAGGAAACCCCGTTCGCCGGCCGCCGGCCCGTGTTCGCGGGCGACGACACCACCGATGAGGCAGGCTTTGTCTTTGTTCAACAAGCAGGCGGGCAGGGCGTGAAAGTGGGCAGCGGCCCCAGCGCCGCCACCCTGCGCCTGGCCAGCCCGCGCGCCTTGCGCGTCGCGCTGCTGGCCGCGTCCGTATCCCCTTTCAAGGAGTAGCCGATGACCATATCCCATGAACAAGCTGATGACACCCCCGGCGGCGCGTCCGCGCAAGCATCCCTCAACTGCGGCGTTGTGGGCAATTGCGCCTTCAGCGCCCTGATCGACCAGGCGGGGCAGGTCGTTTGGTCGTGCCTGCCCCGTTTCGACGGCGATCCCGTCTTCAACCGCTTGCTGGACGACACTGAAAACGGCAGCGTGTGGACCATCGACATCGAAAACTTTGCGCGCAGCGAACAAGTCTACGAGCCGAATACGGCCGTGCTGCGCACGCGGCTGTACGATACGCAGGGGCGCGGCGTGGAAATCACGGATTTCGCCCCCCGATTCCTCAGCCGCGACCGCATGTTCCGGCCGCTGATGCTGATCCGCCGGGTGCGGCCGCTCGATCATGCCGTGCGCATCCGGGTGCGCCTGCGCCCCCGCTACGACTGGGGCAAACTGGCGCCGCAGATCACGCAGGGCAGCCACCACATCCGCTACGTGGGGCCGGAACAGACCTTGCGCCTGAACACCGATGTGTCGCTCAACTATGTACTGAGCGAAACATATTTCGTGCTGGGCGGCACGGCCAACTTCCTGCTGGGCCCTGATGAGACCCTGGCCGGCGGCATCGACGAAACGGCGCGCATCTTCGAAAAGGAAACCATCAACTATTGGCGCACCTACACGCGCCGCCTAGCCGTGCCGCTGGAGTGGCAGGACGTGGTCATCCGCGCCGCCATTACATTAAAACTGTCTTTATATGAAGACACGGGCGCCATCATCGCCGCCATGACCACCAGCATTCCCGAAGCGCCGGGCAGCAGCCGCAACTGGGATTACCGCTATTGCTGGCTGCGCGACGCCTTCTTCGTCGTACGGGCATTGAACAGCCTGTCGGAAGTGGGCACCATGGAAGAATACCTGCGCTGGCTGACGAATATCGTTGCCCGCTCGAAAGGCGGCCATATCCAGCCCCTGTACGGCATCGGCCTGGAAGAGCAACTGCCAGAATCCATGCTCGACCACTTGCCCGGCTACCGGGGCAACGGTCCCGTGCGCGTCGGCAACCAGGCGCAGGAACACTTCCAGCACGATGTCTACGGCAACATCGTGCTGGGCGCCGCGCAAGCCTTCCTCGACCACCGATTGTTCCGCCGGGCCGGCAAGGCCGAGTTTGCCGCGCTGGAAGCCGTGGGCGACCAGGCCTTCCGTCTGCATGCGGAGCCGGACGCGGGCATGTGGGAACTGCGCACGCGGGCGAGGGTCCACACCTCGTCCATGCTGATGAGCTGGGCCGCCTGCGACCGCCTGGCCAAGGTCGCGCACAAGCTGGGCTTGCCGGACCGCGCCGACCATTGGAACAGCCGCGCCGTGCTGATCCGCGAGAGATTACTGCGCGAAGCGTGGAGCGAAGAGCGCCTAGCCTTCGCGGAAAGCCTGGGCGGACGCGACCTGGACGCGTCCGTGCTCTTGATGGCGGAAGTCAACTTCATCGACCCCATGGACCCCCGTTTCATCGCGACAGTCGATGCGCTGGAAGCGTCGCTGTGCGACGGCCCCTACATGCGCCGCTACGAAGCGCCCGACGACTTCGGCAAACCGGAAACGGCCTTCAACATCTGCACCTTCTGGCGCATCGACGCCCTGGCGCGCATCGGCAGGAAAGACGAGGCCCGCAAAATCTTCGAAACAATGTTGATGGCGCGCAACCACCTTGGCCTGCTGTCGGAAGATACGCATCCCGTGACGGGCGAAATGTGGGGCAATTTCCCGCAGACTTACTCGATGGTGGGCTTGATTAACTGCGCGGTGAGGTTGTCGGCGCCGTGGGATAGCGCTATTTAACTGTGCTATTCCAGCTTAATTATTCTAATTGAGTTTGATTTAATTTTTTCCTTGAAGTCCGCTGAAAGCGGGCTTTTCTCATACAGCGTTTGATCGATATTTTTAATGCCTTTATCACGCGGATTTTGTATTGCAAGGTGTAATCTAAAATAAAATTCCACTTTGAATTTTTCAGTTATATGAGAAGGTGTCTGTGGAGGTAAGTCACCTTCGAGTAGGCTTAGAGTAAGACGCGACGACTATCCGGAGCAGCCATTGCGGTGTTGGGAGATACAGTGGATAAGGTAAGCCCAAAAGTTAAATTATCAATATCTTCCTGCATGATGCACAGATCTTTCGCCAGCATGCTGCGTGTGATCTTTTCTGCCCGAAGTGCATCGAAAATTTTTCGTAAAACTTGAGAGGATTCATGACGCATCGGTCTTGGCTCTGAGGTGCGATAGCCATTTTTTGCCATTTGAATGCAAAGATTGCGATATGACCACTCAGTAAATAGGCCTAAATGATTCATTCGATATGCAAGAGCCGCTAACGAGACCCCCCATATATGTTTTATCTGCATCAATTTGTCTAGCGTCAAAACTCCAGAACCTCTTGCGAGTACATTCGCTCTCGGCATTAGGAATGCCGAGGCAAATGCATTCGCCTCACGTTCCATCTCCGGGTTATGATCCTCTCCGTGCAACATGCTATGTCGGTCGCGGACTAAGTGACCTAGCTCATGAGCAGCATCAAATCGGCTATGTTCGGCAGACTTGAACGTGTTGAGAAAGACAAAAGGATGTTCCCGGTGCCACACGCTAAATGCATCTACCTCTTTAGCTTCAATCGCTAATGAATAGACCCGAATTCCTTTTGCTTCTAGTAGATGAATAAGGTTGCCGATCGGAGTCTCTCCCAAGCCCCAAACACGACGTAAGGTTGCTGCTGCGTCTTCAGGGGATAGGTCACTTAGGTCAGGTAAGTTGGCCTGTGGAAGGCGAAATCGTTCTTCTATCCAATCGTTGAGTAAAAATGCCATTACACCAGCACCTAGAGCGGTGTTTCTTAGTGCTGCGGACATTTTTGACATTGACCGGAAACTGACTGTGTCCGGTTCAATAACGGGCAGGTCGTCTCCTGAAAAAAATTCTACTGGGAAATGGAGAAGCGAACTAATCGCTGCAAGTTTCTCCGGTTCTGGTGTGTATTCGCTCAATTCATATCCTTGTATCGAGCGCACTTGCAGACCTAATTCCTTGGCAAGGCGAGCCTTCGTAAATCCGCGTCGTGTACGAGCGAACGTTAGCCTTGATGGGTTAAAAAACATTATACCTCTAAATTATTTATGTTCCAGTGCGTCGTTCAATGGGTACATCAATCGGTCCAGTGGGACTGTCATTTTGAATAAAAGCTTCACCGTCAGGTAGAATGGAAGAGAGAATAATTCTCTCTTTCCAATTTATAATTTTTTTTCTTTCAAATTCCGAAGGCAATGAGAGTTCAGCTCTAATTTCAGCTTTCCCATTTGAGCCAGTACTGACGTGATAAAGTAAAACCCACAGTTGTGTAGCTTCTTTCGAATTGGCAAGCCTTGTAGATGCCAAATCTGCGTTAAAAAGAGTCAATTGTTTGTAGTTGTTGGCTACGGCTTGTTTAAGAACAGCCCCTTTTTCTGCTTGATTTGTGGGATATCCGCCGATGGAGCCAGTATCTGAATCACCTGTCATTACTACAATTGCAATTTTTCGATTGGGGTCGACAATAAACGGACAATTACGCGTGTTCTCAGGTTTCCAACCGCGCTCAACTAGTAAAGAGCGAATAGCGTACACAGCAGCGTGCCAATGATATGAACCAGCGGCTGTGGTCGAGTGTAACTCTGTCGCTTCAATTCGCGCTCGGTAGCCATGTTCGCTGACTTCTCGTAACAACGCTTCATTCAGGCTTGCGCTCAGTTCAGAGAGGCGACTAGAGACCAATGTGGGCTCCCAGACTACCTTGCACACAAATTGATTGGGCATCGGGGGAATACCAGGCAGTTCTTGTAACAAGGAAGCCTCCACAGGTAAATTTACTTCCGATAATCTTACCACGGAATGAGGTTGATAAACCGGAAGTTGGCGCTCGATTAGACTATAAGCATTTTTCGTCTGCACGGTGGCGTGGTAACGACGAGAACTCTCCTTCGTAGGCTCGAACACGGATCGTAAGGGCTACTGGCAACTTTTATGGCTACTGATACTCTGAAAAGCGTTCATAAAGCAGAAATCTATTAAGCACTCGAGAGCCTGCTGAACAGAATCATTCGCTGCGCTCGCCACGCCCATACAACCTGCATTCCGCCGCCAGCGCCAGCAGATTCGGGTCGCGCTCGCGGCTGCTCAGCATCAACAGGGTGATTTGCTGGTGCGAGCCGTAGCGGGCGTGCAGGGGCAGCAGTTCGATGCGCGAGCTGAAGGCGCGCACGCGGCCGGGCAGCAGGCTGTAGCCGATGCCGCCGCTCACCAGGTTGATCAGCGAGAAGATGTCGCCCACCCTCATGGCCGTGTCGGGCACAAATCCCGCCAGTTCGAATGCATGGTTGAAGCTTTGCGAGGTGACGAAACCCTCGTTGAGCGTGACGAATTTGTCGTCGCGCAGCGCCTGCAAGTCCACGGAAGCGGCCCCCGCATAGGGCGAAGCCAGCGGCGCGGCCAGGAAGATGTCGTCCTGGAACAGGGGCACGGCCACGAGGCCCGCATGGTGTTCGTCTTCCTGCACGCCGACGATGATGGCGTCCAGCCTGCCGTCGGCCAGGCTTTGCAGCAGTTCGCGGTTCGACCCCAGGGTCAGGTCGATGTCCAGGCCCGGCCGGCGCAGTTTCAGGGCGATCACCAGTTGCGGGATGCAGTGCAGGGTCAAGGAATACAGCGAGCCGATCTTCAGGCGCACGGGGTTGATGCCCGACATTTCGCGCACCTTGCGCACGCCTTCCTCGCACTCGGCCAGCGCGCGCCGCGCCGATTCGGCAAAGGTGTAGGCCGCATGCAGGGGGATCAGGCTGCGGCCCTCGCGCTTGAACAGGGGGCAGCGCAAGCCGTCTTCCAGCGAATGCAGGGCGCGGTGCACGCTGACGGTGCTCTGGCCCAGCGCATCGGCCACCCGCGCCAGGTTGTTCAATTCCATAAAGCTGAGAAACACTTCCAGCTTTTTCAAGGTGATTTCTTCATTGATGGCCATGGCTAAACCTTTTTAAGGGAGTTCATTAACTTCAAGGTAAAGAATATGCTAGCAGGTTGATTGTCGCGGTGACGCTTTCGTTCTATCGTCGGGGTTCGATAGCTCATTCCGGAGGCATGATGTCAACCGCCACAGCAGCGCCAGCGCAGCGGCAAAAACAATGGGACACGCGGCGCACCGAGAAGCGCCGCCGCCTCGACGCCGTGCGCCAGTACGCGAGCGGCCCCGTCCTGCAACAGGGCGACATGGTCGCCGTGCTCGAAGCGCTGCTTGCGCCGGGCGACCGCGTCGTACTCGAAGGCAACAACCAGAAGCAGGCCGATTTCCTCGCCCGCATGTTGACCAAGGTCAACCCCGACAAGATCAACCATCTGCACCTGATCATGCCCAGCGTCAGCCTGCCCGAGCACCTGGACCTGTTCGAGCGGGGCATCGCCCGCAAGCTCGATTTCTCGTTTGCCGGCACGCAAAGCCTGCGCATCGCACAATTCCTGCAGGATGGCTTGCTGGAAGTGGGCGCCATCCACACGTATATCGAGCTGTATGCGCGCCTGTTCGTCGACCTCACGCCCAACGTCGTCATGGTGGCCGGCTACATGGCCGACCGCCAGGGCAATCTGTACACGGGCCCCAGCACCGAGGACACGCCCATCCTGGTCGAATCGGCCGCCTTCCGCGACGGCATCGTCATCGCCCAGGTCAATCAGATCGTCGACGACGTCAGCGACTTGCCGCGCGTCGACGTGCCCGGCTCGTGGATCGATTTCGTCGTGCAGTCCGACAAGCCGTTCTTCATCGAGCCCTTGTTCACCCGCGACCCGCGCGTCATCAAGCCCGTGCACGTGCTGATGGCCATGATGGCGATCCGCGGCGTGTATGAAAAACACCAGGTGCAGTCGCTCAATCACGGCATCGGTTTCAATACGGCCGCCATCGAACTGATTTTGCCCACCTACGGCGAGCAGCTGGGTTTGAAGGGCAAGATTTGCCGCAACTGGGTGCTCAACCCCCATCCGACCCTGATTCCCGCCATCGAGACGGGCTGGGTCGAGAGCGTGCACTGCTTCGGCGCGGAGCTGGGCATGGAAGGCTATGCGGCCGCGCGGCCCGACGTGTTCTTCACGGGCCGCGACGGTTCCATGCGCTCGAACCGCGCCCTGTGCCAGCTGGCGGGCCAGTATGCGGTCGACCTGTTCATCGGCGCCACCCTGCAGATGGATGGCCTGGGCAATTCGTCCACCGTCACCAACGGCCGCCTGGCCGGTTTCGGCGGCGCGCCCAACATGGGCCACGATCCGCACGGCCGGCGCCACCCGACGCCCGCCTGGCTGGACCTGATCGAGACGGACGATCCGCTCGCGCGCGGCAAGAAGCTGGTGGTGCAGATGGTCGAAACGTTCCAGGACGGCGGCCAGCCGACCATCGTCGAATCGCTCGACGCCGTGGCCGTGGGCCAGGCCAGCGGCATGCCGCTGGCGCCCGTGATGATCTACGGCGACGACGTCACCCACGTGCTGACGGAAGAGGGCATCGCCTACCTGTACAAGGCCCGTTCGCTCGACGAGCGCAAGGCCATGCTGGCGGCGGTGGCTGGCGTCACGCCCATCGGCCTGCGCCACGACCCGAAGACGACGGCGAAACTGCGCGCCGACGGCCTGATCGCGCTGCCCGAGGATATCGGCGTGCAGCGGGGAGCGGCGAACCGCTCGCTGCTGGCCGCGAAAAGCATCGCCGACCTGGTCGAATGGTCGGACGGCCTGTATCAACCACCCGCCAAATTCAGGAGCTGGTAGTGAGCACAATGATGACGACAATGACGATGACAGTGCCGGTGCAGGAACGCGCCGCAGCGCTGGGACGGCAAGTGCTGCAGGCGCTGCTCGATGAAGTGACCCTGACGCCGAAACCGGGCCTCGTCGATTTGCGCAGCCGTGGCGCCCACGCGGACTTGAACTGGGCCCTGATGTGCCACTCGGCTTGCGTGCTGGAGCCCGTGTTTGCCGCCATGGCGCAGGCAGGCTGGGAAAGCGGCGATGACGACGAGCTGCGCCAGCACATCGGCGCCATCGGCCGCGATGGCGAAGCGCTGATGCTGGCAGCCACGGGCGGCGTGAACACGCACCGGGGCGCCATCTGGGCGCTGGGCCTGCTGGTGACGGCGGCGGCGCAGCAGGGTGCGCGCGGCGCGTCGCTGGCGCCGCAAGCCGTGGCGGCGCGGGCCGGCGCGCTGGCCCGCTTGCACGACCGCGGCGCGCCTGGCGCCACTGGCAACAAGGGCGAGCTGGCATGCCGCCAGTATCAGGTCGATGGTGCGCGGGGCCAGGCCCGTGCCGGCTTTCCCCTGGTGACGGGCGCGGGCTTGCCCGCTTTGCACGCCTCGCGCTTGCGCGGCGACAGCGAGACGACGGCGCGCCTGAACGCCTTGCTGGCCATTCTCAGCTGCCTGGACGACACCTGCGTGCTGTCGCGCGGCGGCGCGTTGGCCTTGCTGGCACTGCAAACGGGCGCGGCGCGGGTGCTGGCGGCCGGCGGCGCAGCCACGGCTGCCGGCACGCAGGCGCTGCTGGCGCTGGAAGCGGTGGCCCTGGCGCGCGGCGTGTCGCCGGGCGGCGCGGCGGACTTGCTGGCGGCCACCCTGTTCCTCGATCGATTGACAGAAGGAGAAGCGCATGGAAACGCGTGACTATACGTTCCCGGCCGGGCCAGCGGCGCCGGGGCGCGCTCTGGCCGGCGTCGTCGGCTCGGGCGACCTGGAAGTGCTGCTGCAGCCGGGCGACGACGGCGTGACCCGCATCGTCGTGAACACCTCCGTCGATGGCAAGGGCGCCGTGTGGGATGCGCTCCTGCAGCGCGTATTCGGCGGCGAGCCGCTGCCGGCGGCGAGCATCGTCATCAACGATTGCGGCGCCACGCCGGGCGTGGTGCGCATGCGCATCGAGCAAGCGTACGAAGAATTGCAAGCGGGGAGGGCGGCATGAGCACATTGACGCAATTGCTGGAGCGCGACAGCTTCATCGAACGGGGCGCGCGCAGCCGGGCCAAGGCCTTGCTGGACTCTGGCAGCATGCGCGAATTGCTCGACCCGTTCTGCGGCATCGCTTCGCCGTGGCTGCCAAAGCAAGGCGTGACGGCGCAGGCGGACGACGGCGTGGTGGTGGCCAAGGGCCTGTTCGACGGCCAGCCGGCCGTGGTGCTGGCCATCGAAGGCGCCTACCAGGGCGGCAGCATGGGTGAAGTGGGCGGCGCGAAGATCGCCGGCGCGCTGGAACTGGCGGCGCGCGACAACCGCAATGGCGTGCCGACGCGGGCAGTGATCCTGTTCGAAACGGGCGGCGTGCGCCTGCAGGAAGCCAACCTGGGTCTCGCTGCCATTGCCGACATCCATGCGGCCATCGTCGACTTGCGCCGCTACCAGCCCGTGATCGGCATCACGGCCGGCACCGTGGGCTGCTACGGCGGCATGTCGATCGCGGCGGGCCTGTGCAGTTATCTGGTCGTCACGCGCGAAGCGCGCCTGGGTCTCAACGGGCCGGCCGTGATCGAGCAGGAGGCGGGCGTGGACGAATTCGACTCGCGCAACAAGCCGTTCATCTGGAGCCTGACGGGCGGCGAACAGCGCTTCCACAGCGGCCTGGCCGACGCCTACGTGGAAGACGACACGGCGCAGATGCGCGCCACCGTGGCCGCATTGTTCGCGCGCGGCGTGCCGGCGCAGCACCGCAGCGACCAGGCGGAAGGCTACCTGGCCCGCCTGGCGCAAGTGGACGCGGGCCCGCAAGCCACGCCGGAAGCCGTACGTTTGATCTACAGCAAAGGAGCAGCAGCATGAACGCCATCACCGACACGAGCCGCGGCGCCGTCTGGCTGGCGGCGCTCACGAACAACGCTGCGCCGCTGGACGGCTATCCGCCTTCCGTGCGCGTGGTGGACGCGCCGCTGGCGGGCGAGCCGGCGCGCTACCTCGCCGTGCTGCCCGACCCCGGCAACCGTTTTACGCGCGCCCGCACGGGGGAGGTCGGCCTGGCCGAGGCGTGGCAGCTGGCGCGCGCCGTGCAGCAGGTGCTTGCCGAGGACCGCGACCTGGCCGTGAAGCGGCCCATCGTCGCCGTCATCGACGTGGCCAGCCAGGCGTATGGCCGGCGCGAAGAAGCGTATGGCATCCACCAGGCGCTGGCGGGCGCGGCGGGCGCGTATGCCGAGGCGCGCCTGGCGGGCCATCCCGTGATCGGCCTGATCGTCGGCAAGGCCATGTCGGGCGCCTTCCTCGCCCACGGCTACCAGGCCAACCGGCTGATCGCGCTCGACGATCCGCAAGTGATGGTGCACGCGATGGGCAAGGCGTCGGCCGCGCGCATCACCCTGCGCACCGTGGAAGCGCTCGAAGCGCTGGCCGCCACCATCGCGCCCATGGCCTACGACATCAGGAACTACGCCACCCTGGGCCTGCTGTGGCAAACCTTGCAGGTGGCGCAGCCGGACGCGCCGTCGGAGCTTGATCTGGCGCAAGTGCGCGCCAGCCTGCAAGCGGCGCTGGGCGATATCCGCGCCGATCCGGAACGGGGACTGGCCAGCCGCCTGGGCGCGCCGCACCGCCAGGCGTCGGCAAGAGTCAGGGAGGTGCTGGGGCAGCAGTGGTAGGTGCAACAACAGAGAAGACATCAAGTCATTCCTATTCCTATAACGGAGACAATCATGATCATTTACGGAACCGCATTGCTGGCCCTGTGCCATTTGCTCGGCATCTTCCTGGGCGACCTGCTTGGGCAGCTGATGGGCGTCAAGACCAACGTGGGCGGCGTGGGCATCGCCATGCTGCTCTTGATCTGCGCCCGGCTCTACATGCAGCGCCGCGCGTGGCTGCCGCAGATGACGGAGCGGGGCGTCGAATACTGGGGCGCCATGTATATTCCCGTGGTGGTGGCCATGGCGGCGCAGCAGGACGTGGTCGCAGCCCTGCGCGGCGGCCCGGTGGCCGTGCTGGCCGCCGTCGGTTCCGTGCTCGTTTGTGGCGCCGTGATTTCGCTGATTAACCGGTCGGAAAACCCTGCCGCCATCGCTGCCGCTGAAGCCGACCGCGTGCAGTCCGACTCGATGTTGATGAAGGAGCACCGTCATGCTTGAAATCTTTGAAAAAGCCGCCATCCACAATGGCCTGGTGACGGCCTTCGCCTTCGTCGGCCTGATCATGCTTGTCTCGGTGGCGCTGTCGAAATACCTGACCCTGGGCCGCGTGCACGGCTCGGCCATCGCCATCGTCATCGGCCTGGGCCTCGCGTACTGGGGCGGCGTGCATAGCGGCGGCCACAAGGGCCTGGCCGATTTGTCGCTGTTCGGCGGCATCGGCTTGATGGGCGGCGCCATGCTGCGCGACTTCGCCATCGTCGCCACGGCCTTCGAGGTGCAGGCGACGGAAGCGCGCAAGGCGGGCCTGATCGGCGTCGTGGCGCTGATGCTGGGCGTGGTGCTGCCGTTCCTCGTCGGCGCCGGCGTGGCCTATGCGTTTGGCTATTCGGACGCCGTCAGCATGACCACCATCGGCGCCGGCGCCGTCACGTACATCGTCGGTCCCGTCACGGGCGCGGCCATCGGCGCCAGTTCGGACGTCATGGCCCTGAGCATCGCGGCGGGCCTCATCAAGGCCATCCTGGTGATGGTGGGCACGCCCGCCGCGGCGCGCTTTTTGCGCCTGAAGACGCCCCGTTCGGCGATGGTCTTCGGCGGCCTGGCCGGCACCGTCAGCGGCGTGTCGGCCGGCCTGGCCGCCACCGACCGCAAGCTGGTGCCGTATGGCGCGCTGGTGGCCACGTTTCATACGGGCCTGGGCTGCTTGCTGGGGCCATCGCTGCTGTTCTTTGCCGTCAAGGCGGTGGTGGCTTGATGGACGCCTGGCGCGCGCATGACTTGCTGTGGGTATCCGGCCTGCCGGACGACGCATCCTTGCCCGCCTGGGCCGACGCGGCCTGGCTGCAGGCGGCGCCGCTGGTGGTGCGGCGCGCCAGCACGGCGCCCGGACGCATCCCCGTGGGCTTGCGCGGCCGGCTGCGCAGCGAACGGCATGCGTGCGAAGTGGAGTCTTCCGCCGTGCTGCGCCGCGTGACGCCGGAGGCGTTGGCGCGGCTGGCGCACACCCCGCCGTCCGGTTTTGACTGTACTGCGCTCGATGCGCTGCGGCTGGTGGCGCCCCTGCTCGACGCCACGGGCTGGGCCTGGGGCCCGACGGGCGGCGTGGGCTTTGCCCTGGCGAGCGGCTTGCCCGTGCTGCGCGCCGACAGCGACCTCGATCTCGTGCTGCGCATCGCCGCGCCGCCGGACCCCGCGCAAGCCGACGCCCTGCGCGCCATCGCCGCCACGGTCACGGCGTGCCGGCTGGATCTGCAAATCGACACGGGCCATGGCGGCTTTGCGTATGCGGAATGGGTGGCGGGCCGGGGCAGGGTGCTGCTGAAAACGGACCACGGTCCCGTGCTGACGGCCACGCCCTGGGAGTGTGCATGAGCGTATTGTTTACCTTTCCGGGCCAGGGCGCCCAATATCCCGGCATGCTGCATGCGCTGCCCGACGATGCGGCCGTGGCGGCAACCCTGGCCGAAGCGGCGACCGTGCTGGGCTGCGATCCCTTGGCGCTGGACACGGCGGAAGCGCTGGCCTCGACGCGGGCCGTGCAACTGTGCTTGCTGATCGCGGGCGTGGCCATGGCGCGTTCGCTGGCGGCGCGCGGCGCGCTGCCCGACATGGTGGCCGGCTTTTCCATCGGCGAGTATGCGGCGGCCGTGGTGGCCGGCGCGCTCGATTATGCGGATGCCGTGCGCCTGGTGGTGCGGCGCGGAGAGTTGATGGAACAGGCCTATCCGGCCGGCTACGGCATGGCGGCCATCATCGGACTTGATCTGGCGCAACTCGAATCGTTGCTGGCACAAGTGCATGGCGCCGCGAATCCCGTGTATGTCGCCAACCTGAATGCGCCGCGCCAGATCGCCATTGCCGGCAGCGAGCCCGCCTTGCAAGTCGTGATGGCGCTGGCCCTGGCGCACGGCGCCAGCAAGGCCAAACGCCTGGCCGTCAGCGTGCCGTCGCATTGCCCTCTGCTGGAAGGCGCGGCGGGCGGCATGGCCGCCGCTTTTGAGGGCGTGACCGTGCGACGCCCCTCGCTCGTCTACCTGAGCAGCAGCGCGGCGCGCGCGTTGTTCGACCCGGCCCGCATCCGCGACAGCCTGGCCGCCAACATGGCGCGCCGCGTGCAGTGGACCGCCACGTCGCGCCTGGCGTGGGAGCGGGGCGCCCGGCTGGCGCTGGAAATGCCGCCCGGCAGCGTCCTGACGCGGCTGACGGCGCCCGATTTCACGGACGGCGTGGCCGTCTGCTGCGACGGCAACCGGGGCGACAGCGTGCTGGCGTTGGTGCGGCGGGAGCGAAACGGCAGCGTGCCTTAAAGCCTGGCGCTCAGGCCAACTTGAAAGCCGCGGCCCGGCAAGGGCGCGATGTATTTCAGTGGGGAATTGTGCGGCCTGGCATCCGCATCGAGCAGGTTGCTGCCGCTGATGAACACGTCGATGCCTGCAAACGGCGAATTGGCTACCTGTAGGGCGCGGCTCAGCTGGAAGTTCACCATGGTGTAGCCGTCGAGCGGCACTTCCTCGCTGACACTCTTGCCCAGGTACTTTTGCTTGTCGTAGCGGGTGCCGGACAGCTTGGCCTTCCACCCCTTGTTTTCCCACAGCACATTCGCGCCATAGCGGTTGGTGGGCATATTGGGCAGGTAGGCGCCGTCGTTGTGTGCCCGCAGCTTGTCCGGATTGTCCGCCTTGTTCTTGACGAGGTCGGCAAAGGCGGAGAGGTTCAGCTTGCCGTAGCCGCCAAGCTGCACGGCCTGGGAGGCGTCGACTTCGAATCCCCTCACCGTCGTATCCGTCTGCTTCCAGTATTTCAAGGGCAGGCGATTGGCCATCTGGGCGCCCGAGTGGCCAAGGTAGAGATAGTTCTCGTACTTCATGACGTAGCCGGTGGCCGACAGCTGGAAGCCGCGGTTGGCGAACAGGCTGGTGAGCTCGGTACTCTTTGCGCGCTCGGCCTTCAGGTTCTGGTTGCCTTCTTCCTGGGTCATGATCGAATAGTGGCGGTTGCTTGCATACAATTCATTGACGTCGGGCGCTCTTTCCGACGATGAATAGCGCAGCTTCGCGCCGAACAGCTGGCCCAGCTTGGCCGAGGCGCCCAGGTTATAGCTGTTCAGGCTGAACGACCTGTCCTCGAGTCGGGAGTTGCTCGCATTCCTCGACGTCTTGAAGCCGCTCTTGCGGATCTCGTGCTCGACTTTTTCATGGCGCAAGCCCGCGTCGAAGGTGGCCCAGTCGAGATCGAGGCTTTCCTTGAGGAACAGCGCACGGCTGACCGTGTTCGCGTCGGGCAGGTACAGCTGCGGCCCGCTGCCGGCGATATCCCTGGCCTTGTGGCTCAAGCCCAGCATGCCGCTCAAGGGGCCCGCGCGCCGGTGCGCCAGCAGAAGCTCGGCTTGATTCGTGTCGAATTGGTAATCATTCGCCTTGATGGAACCCAGGCGCTCTCCCGACGCATTGTCCAGGCGTGACATGCGCAATTGCACGCTTTCAAGATACGCAACGGGGCTGGACAGCCGGGCTTCCAGCGCATATTTATCCTGCTTGATCACGACGCCGACGGGCAAGCCCTCGTCATAATTCGCCCCGAACGACTTGTTTTCCATGGAAAAGCCCGGCACGCCATACTCGCTTTCCTTGGAGTCGAGACTGACGGCCACGTAGCCCTGGTCGAAAAAGTAGGTGGTGCCGACGGCAAAGTGGGCATTGCTGGCATGGCTGTTGCCCAAGGTGCCGTGGTAATCGGGGGTGACGTCCTTGTTGATCTTGTTCTGGGTCATCGACGGCGTACCCGGCACGTAGGCGGGATTGGCGGGATTGACGTAGGTCTTGCGCTGCCAGACGGAGGTGGGATTATTGGTGTAGAAGGAAAAATCACCGTCCGCCCAGTCCGGATTTTCCTTCATGAACTGGTCGATAAACGGTTGCGACGCCTTGTTGTAGATTTGCTGGATGCGCGCTTCCTTCTGGCAACTGTCTGCCAGAAAGGTGTTGACACCGCCGGTTGCAGGGAAGAGCTGGCTGTTGCACACGCCGGCCTTGCTGTTGCCGGGAATATCGTAATGCCCGATCTTCTGGAAGGACAGTTGCAGATTCGTCGAGAAGCGCTTGCCATCGTTGAAGTTTGCGCGCAAGCCTTGCGCGTCGGCATCATTGAAGCCCTTGCGCAGGACCAGTTCCACGTCCTTTTCTTTGGTTTCCATCTTCCTGGAAACGATGCCGGAATCGACGTCGACGCTGCCGCCGATGGCATTGCCGCCGAAACGCACGCTATCGGACGATTTGTTCACCGTCACGCTGCGCGCGAAAAGCGGATCGAAGGGGATGTTGATGTCGCCGCTGAGCGCATTCATGCCGAGGATGGACTGGCCATCTTCGAGGATCTGCACGCGGCTGCCGCTCAGGCTGCGGATCACCGGCGCGCCCGCATTCGGCCCGAAGGCGCTGCTTTGCACGCCCGAGACATGCTCGAGCATGCCGCCCAGAGTCCGGTTCTGGGCTTGCATATTCTCGACGAGGACGACGCTGTCGATGCTGGAAGGCCGGTCAGCCCGGACCTTGATGGTTTGCAGGGTGACGTCGTCCGCCGCGTAAGCGAGCGGGGCAGTGGACAGCATGGCAGCTGCGAATACGTGATGGCGCATAGGACTTTCTAAAAAGGCGGAAGGTGGTGCTGGACGCGGGTCCGGCGTGAAGGTATAAATGCAATTGAGTTGCAATAATAGCTTGCGCCCAATGCTATTGCAAGTAAACTGCATTTGATGGCATCGGCGGACTGGCGCACGGAAGCTGCGCAGCGCAGGCAGCCGGCATGTGCCGGCTACTGGGTTGTAAAGTGGGGAGGTGTGCTGGCCTTGCGCGTTGCGCGTGATCAGGCCGCTGGCAAGGTGTGCGGCGCAGACTGCATTGGTCCGCCTGCGCCGTGATGGAGTCGCTGCTTCAGGTGAAGTTCGCTGGCTTTTTCGCCTGCAGTCGGCGCGCGCGCCGTTTTCTTTCCCAGATGACGATGCCCGTCACCGACAGCATGGCCACCATCAGGCCCATGCAGGACATCAGTATGCGTCCCGGCAAGCCGAGGATGCGGCCCGAGTGCAGGGGGAATTGCAGTTGCACGAAGACGTCGGCGGCCGTGCCTTCCCACGGCTTGTGCTGGCCGATGATGCTGCCGTCCATGCCGTCGACATACAGGTTCGACAGGCCCATGCCGGCCGCGCCGAATTCGTCGGCCGGGTCGAAGAACGAGACGTTGTAGAACGAATAATTGCCGCCATAATAAATGCCGCCGATGGGCGCCGTGATGCCGCGCTGCGCGGCTTGCTTTTTGGCAATCTCCACGGCCTGCTCGAAGCCGATTGCTGGCGTGATATACGTGCCATAGGGCGCCGGCACCTGCGTTTCGTACGGTCCCGGCGTGGTGGTGGACACGAGCGACATGACGGGATAAAACACCTCGCGGTACAGGTTCAGCGAAAACGAGGTAAACGCGACGACGATGATGACGGGCCATACCCACAGCCCGCCCGCGCGGTGCAGATCGAAATTGAGCTTGTAGCCGCCGGCCGCCCAGCGCAGCACCCACGACGGTTTCCAGCGCTGCCACCAGCTGGCGGCGTCGCGGTGGCGCGGTGCCTCGTCCTGCGCGCGCGGTCGCAAGCGGCGCGGCGTGGTCAGATAAAACGCCACCATGCTGTCGAGCAGCCACACCAGGGCTACCGTCCCCATCAGCCAGTAACCCCAGCGGTCCGTACCCCAGAAGGCGGGCACGTGCAGGCTGTAATGCAGGTGGCGCAGGAACGGCATCAGGCTGCGGCGCGACAGGGAAATGGCCGTCGAATCGCGCGTGCCCGTGATCTGCGCCGTGACGGGGTCGATGTAGACGGTGTTGTAGTCGAGCACGAACGGCTTGTTCGTGGCCGGCTCCGTCAACGGGCGCACCATGAAGGCGGCCGCATGGCCTTCTTCCAGGCCCAGGGTCATGTAATTGACTTCCACGCGCGGGTCGGCGGCGGCAACTTTTTGCGCCAGCACAAACGGCGGCTGCAGGGGACCGCGGCCCGGCGTGTCCATGATGTCGGCGTTGAGCCATTCGTCCAGTTCGTGGTCCCACGACGTGACGGCGCCCGTGAGGCCCGCGACGATGAGGAAGAGGGCGATGGTCAGGCCAGCCCAGCGGTGTATGACAGTCCAGAAAGCGCGCATGCGGTACAAACCTTCAACATAAAACCGGCTTGTTGCCGCCAGCAGGCGCCACGGGGGCGCACAGGGAAAAGCCAGGCACACGCCTGCTATTTTGATAATGGGAATCGTTCTCATTATCCGCCGTGGCGTGGCGTTTGTCCAGCGCCAATGGTGTTGCCCAGGGTCAAATGGCGCATGCTAAGATGCTAGCAAGAAGTTAATTTACATTCCACATGGAAATATTCAAGGCTGAGGCGGCATGCGCATAGAAGACCGGAACAATGTCCGCATTCGCGAATGCAACGGTGCGCCGCAGGCGGGCGCGGCTGCCACCATGGTGTTCATGCATGGCTTTGGCTGCGACCAGACCATGTGGCGTTACCTGGAGCCGCTGTTTCGTGCGCGCTACCGCACCGTGCTGTTCGACCTGGTCGGCAGCGGCGCTTCCGACCTCAGTGCCTATGATTTCGATAGCTACGCGCGGCTCGACGCGCATGGCGCCGATTTGCGCCAGGTCATCCATGCCGTCGGCGGCGGCCCCGTCATTTGCATCGGCCATTCCGTCAGCGCCATGAGCGCTTTGCTGGCCAGCATCGCCGAGCCGGAGCTGTTCGCCGCGCAAGTCATGCTGGCGCCGTCGCCGTGCTATGTCGACGATGCGGCGGCCGGCTATCGGGGCGGCTTCAGCCGTGCCGATATCGACGACTTGCTCGATGCCATGGACAGCAATTACCTGGGCTGGTCCGCCGGCATGGCGCCTGCCATCATGGGCGCGCCAGGGCAGCCGGCGCTGGGGCAAGACCTGGCGAACAGCTTTTGCCGCACCGACCCCGTCATTGCCCGGCATTTCGCGCAAGCCACGTTCTTGTCCGACCACCGCGCCGTCTTGCCGCAGAACAGCACTCCGGCCCTGATCGTGCAATGCAGCGACGACTTCATCGCGCCACCTTGCGTGGGTGTGTACTTGCGCGAAATGTTGCCGCACAGCAGCCTGCACGTGCTCGAAAATGTGGGCCATTGTCCGCACATGAGCGTGCCCGACGCCAGCTACCGCGCCATCCGCCACTTTCTCGACGGCCAACACCTGTAATGCGCGACACGATGCCTTCCTTGCCTGACGCCGCCACCCTGTTCCAGCACGCAGCTTGCGGCTTGCTGCTGTGCACGGCCGACGGCACCATCGTGCAGGCGAACGCCACCTTTTGCGGCTGGCTCGGCTATGGCGCAGGGGAGCTGCTGGGGAAAAAGAAACTGCAAGACTTGCTGACCATCGGCGGGCGCGTATTCCACCAGACGCATTGGCTGCCGCTGATGCAGGTGCAGGGCAGCGTGTCGGAAATCCTGCTCGACATGCGCCAGCGCCAGGGGCAGTCCATCCCCATGCTGTTCAATGCCGTGCGCCGCGAACATGATGGCGTGCGTTATGACGAGATCGCCGTCTTTGTCGCCAGCGACCGGCGCAAGTATGAACAGCAGTTGCAGCTGGCGCGCAAGGAGGCTGGCGAGCTCAATGAACAGCTGGCGGCCGCCGACCGGCGCAAGGACGAATTCCTGGCGACCCTGGCGCACGAGTTGCGCAATCCGCTGGCGCCCATGCGCAACGTGCTGGAAGTGTTGCGCCTGGCGCAACTGGACGACCCGCAGCTGCGCTGGGCCCGCGACGTGCTGGGCCGGCAAGTGGGGCACATGACGCACCTGGTCGACGATTTGATGGAAGTGTCGCGCATCACGCAGGGGCGTTTGGAACTGCGCCGCGCCAGCGTGGAACTGGCGCCCGTGGTGGAGGCGGCCCTGCACAGCGTGGCGGAGCTGGCGGTGCAATCCGACCACAAGGTGCTCGTGGAGCAATGGCCGCAAGCCATCTGGCTCGACGCCGATGCCACGCGCCTGGGGCAGATGATCGCCAACCTGCTGACGAACGCCATCAAGTATACGCCCGCCAACGGCGTCATCGGACTGGAAGTGGCATGCACGGACAACGACGTGCACATCAGCGTGCGCGATTCGGGCATCGGCATCGCGCCCGAGCACCTGGACACGGTATTCGACCTGTTTTCGCAGCTGGAACCGGCCCTGTCGCGGGCCCAGGGCGGCCTGGGCATCGGCCTATCGCTCGTGCGCGGCCTGGCCGAGTTGCATGGCGGCAGCATCAGCGCGCACAGCGATGGCGTGGGGCAGGGCAGCACCTTCGCCTTGCGCCTGCCGCTGCCCGCCGTGCCCTTGCAGGCGCCGCCCGAACCCAACCGCCGCTTGCTGGCCGGCACGCGCGAAGGCAAGGTGCTGGTGATCGACGACAGCGCCGACGCGGCCGAAAGCCTGGCGCTGGCGCTCGACATCCTCGGCTATGACGTGCGCACGGCCTACGACGGCGCGGCCGGCATGGCGGCCGCGCAAACCTTCATGCCGCAAGTGATCTTGCTCGACATCGGCTTGCCGCACATGAATGGCTACGACGTGGCGCGGCTGTTGCGCAGCCAGCCCTGCGGCAAGGACGCCATCCTCGTGGCCGTCACGGGTTGGGGCCAGGACAAGGACCGCCAGATGGCGTCCGACGCGGGCTTTGATTTGCATCTGACCAAGCCCGTGGATTTTTATGAGCTCGATGCGGTGTTACAGAAGATGTTGCAGGCGGGTGCAGAATAGTAAGAATGAATTGAAGGTAATGGAACAACTGACAGAACTTGAAATCGCCGTTTTCCAGCTGCGCATGGGCTTTGGCCATGCCGACCGCTGCGTGGACTGGGCTGTGGAACGCCTGCGCCGAGACGAGGAAGGCGACGACCTGGAAGCCGTGCTGCTGGCCAGCGCCCGGGGCCGCGACGAGGTGCTGCCGCTGGCCGAGGTGATCATCGCGCGCTACCGGGGAATGCAGCGCCTCGGTGAACAATTCCTGGCCGGAAAATACATCGTCGAACTGCGCGCCGCCTATCTGGCGGGCCGGGAAAGCGCGGCGTCGCTCGATGCCATCTTTACCCGCCTGTACCCGGCGCTCGATTATCCCAACTGGCTGGTCATGCTGAGCCGCAATTGCGAGTATGCGATGGACGTAGCCGATTTCGAGCTGCCGTTCGAGGATGAATTCCGTTATATTGCCAGCCTGTGGGCGCAGGCGGAGAGCATGGCCGCGTTCGAGCGCGAATACCGCCGTGAGACATCCAGCCAACATGATGCGGCAGACGTTTGACTGTGCCAAATGGCTGCAATATGAAAAAAATCGATATTTTTGTCTGTTCCGACGGCGAGATGCGCGCGTGTGCCAGCTGGCAGGATGCCTTCGACTCCTTTCCCGTCACGGGCATTGCCTTGCCCGGCGAACTAGATTTTGCGTCGCTGGGGCAATTGCTGACCCACTCGGCAGCGCCTGCTATCAGGCCCGTGTCTATCCCGGGGCGTGAGCTTTACGTGTTTGCGCATGCCATGGGGCAGGCTATCGAGCGGCTGACGGCCGACGATTTGGCCGATATCGCGGTGGCATGGGCGCAGACGGCGCCATGGGCCGGGCTGGATGTCAATCCCTTCGATCTGGCCGGATTTCTGATGGAGTTGCAATCGACCTGGCATCAATCCGCCACGCCGGACAAGGCGCTGTTTGCGTGGATCGACGCCTAAGGTCGGCATGCGCGTGGCGGGCGGCCGCTATCGTATAATTTGCGCAATTCTTTTCGCAGGGAATAATGTGCAAAACAAGACTATAGGTTTACTTGGCGGCATCGGCTGGGCTTCGACCCTGGAATACTACCGGCTTCTCAATGAAATGCTCGTGGCGCGCATCGGGTCCGCGCACAGCGCGCGCATCCTGCTGGTCAGCATGGACCAGGCCGATTTCGTCGCGCACGCAGCGCAGCCCGATTCCCATGCCATCGAGCAATTTCTCGTCGGGGAAGGGCAGCGCCTGCGAGGCATGGGCGCGGACTTCTTCCTGCTGTGCGCGAATGGCGCACACCGCTTCGCGCCAGCCGTCGTGCCGCGCATCGGCTTGCCTTTTATCAGTATCGTCGAGGAAACGGCAAAGCGGGTGCAGCAGTCGGGCATACGCAAGGTGGGTTTGTTGGGCGTCAAGCAGACGATGGCAGGGAGTTTTTACCACCAGGCGCTGGCGCAGCTGGACATTGCCACGGTGACGCCCGAGGCGGCCGACCAGGACATCCTGCACGACATCATCTATACGGAACTGGTGCAGAATATCTTTACCGACGCCAGCCGGAAAATTTTTCTCGCCATCATCGAGAAATTGCGGCGGCAAGGCGTGCAGGGCGTGATTTTGGGATGTACGGAGATACCGCTGCTGATCCAGCAGGGCGATGTGGACTTGCCGCTATTTAATACCACGGCCATTCATTGCGAGGCGGCGGTGGCGTTTGCCATCGAAGATTGAGCGCTGGCAACAGAGCGGCTGCCTGAGCAGGCTGCCGCTCTCGTTATCATCAAGCCGGCTGCGCGCCGCTCACATTCCGGCTGCGGTTTTCCACCAGCACGGAAATACCGAGCACGACGATGCCGCCGCAGGCCAGCATGGCGCCCACCCAGCCCGTCGAGCGCAAACCCATGCCCATGGCGATGGCGATGCCGCCGGCCCAGGCGCCCAGCGCGTTGGCGATGTTGAAGGCTGAATGGTTGAGGGCGGCGGCCACGGTTTGCGCGTCGCCGGCCACGTCCATCAAGCGCGTCTGCACGGCCGGGGCGACGGCGATGCCGGCGCCGATGGCGAACAGGTTGATCGCCGTCAACCAGACATTGCTGCTGGTATAAGTAAAGGCGGCCAGCGCGGCCACGTTCCACAGCAGCACGCCGAAGATGGTCCACAGGCGCGAGCGGTCGGCCAGCCAGCCGCCGATCAGATTGCCCACCGTCATGCCGATACCGATGATGGCCAGCAAGATGGAAATGACAAGCGGCGACACTTTCGTCACTTCCAGCAGGGTTGGCGTAATAAACGTGTAGACGGCGAACATGCCGCCGAAGCCGATCGCCACCATCAGCAGGGTCAGCCACACTTGCAGGCGGCGGAACACGCCCAGTTCGCGGCGCGGGCTGGAATCGCCGGCGGCCACCATGGGCACGAAGATGCGCACCATCAGCATGGTCAGCAGGCCCAGTGCGGCGACCAGCAGGAAGGCCGAGCGCCAGCCCAGGGTCTGGCCGATGTAGGTTGCCAGCGGCACGCCGAAGATATTCGCCACGGTCAAGCCCATCAGGACGCGGGCGACGGCCTGGCCGCGCCGGTCCGGTTCGGCCAGCGCGGCCGCCACCAGCGCCGCCACGCCAAAGTAGGCGCCGTGCGGGATGCCGGCCACGAAGCGGGCCACCACCAGCAAGCCGTAGTTGGGCGCGATGGCGCTGAGCAAGTTGCCGCCAGCGAACATCAGCATCAGACAGATCAGCATCAGCCGGCGCGGCATGCGCGCCAGGAAGATGGTGATCAGGGGCGCGCCGATGACCACGCCCAGCGCGTAGGCGCTGATCATGTGGCTCATCTGCGGCAAGGTCGTGCCCAGGTCGTCGGCCACCACGGGCAGGATGCTCATGGAGGCGAACTCGCCCGTGCCGATGGCGAGGCCGCCGATGGCCAGGGCCAGGTCGGCGTATCCAGCGCCAAAAGGCGCGGTGACGCGCGGAATCAGGGGATCTACGGAGGCGTGCATGTTCTTGTTAGTTGGGTAAAGAATGACAGGGCGGAGGGGCGCGCAGTGGCCCAGCCGGAGGTGGCAATGCGCCACCAGAGTCGACGGATGGCCGGTATTTTCGGGCTAGAAGAGCTGCCCAAAGACAACATTGTAAGAGATTCGGGCAAGCTCTGCAGGGCGCCGGCTAAAATCTGCTGCACTGCACACAACAGCGTTTGCTCTTGTTGTTAACGATAACACGGAATCTGCGCGATTCCGCCACAGGGTGAGCGAAGAAAGCCTGGCTGTGGCGGAAATGGTCTTCCTTGCGTATTACTTCGCTAACGATTGCTGCAGCGCTTCCAGTCCCGCCACATAAATGCCGTGGAACAGGTCCGTCACTTCCTGCTCGCTCACGCCCACGGGCGTGAAGCGGCCCGACCAGGTGACGCGCGCGCCGTCGCTGCCGGCAAGTGGTTCCACTTTCAGGGTCGACAGGTAATCGGCGGCGGGAAACGGCGCCTGCAGGATGGAATAGCTGTAGCTGCGCGCCGTGTTGTCGTACGCTTCCAGCTGCTCGACGATGACGTCGCCGGCCGGGTTGGCCAGGTGGCGGATGCGGCCCCCTGCGCTCAAGGTGCTGCTGGGAATATAGGGCAGCCAGTCGGGCAGGGCATTGAAGCCGCCGATCAGTTGCCATACTTGCGCCGGCGTGGCAGCGATGTCGATCGAGGTGGTGGTGTGTGCCATATGCTTTCCTTATCTATTAGTTGGCGCCAGTTGGCAGCGGGGCGAATGGCGACACCAGCTGCTCGGCGCGCATGTCGTGCCAGAAGGCGGCGGGGATGACGGCGTGTAACGCTTGCTGGTCTTCGGCCAGGCGTTCCGGACGGCTGGCGCCGGGGATTACGGCGGCCACGGCCGGATTGGCCAAGGAAAATTGTAGGGCGGCAGCCTTGACGCTGACGCCGTGGCGCGCGGCAATCGCCTTGATGCGTTCTACTTTGGCAATGATTTCGGGCGAAGCCTTCTGGTATTCGAAGTGCGCGCCGCCGGCGAGGATGCCCGAACTGTAGGGGCCGCCCACGACGATGTCGACGTTCTGTTTTGCCGCGGCCGGCATCAGGCGCTGCAGCGCACGTTCATGGTCGAGCAGGGTGTAGCGGCCGGCCAGCAGGAAGGCGTCCGGCTGGGCTTCGGCCAGGTCCAGGGTCAGTTCCAGCGGTTCCACCTTGTTCACGCCCACGCCCCAGGCCTTGATCACGCCTTCTTCGCGCAGGCGGGTCAGCACGCGGAAGGCGCCCGTGCGGGCAATCTCGAATTGCGCCAGCCAGTTGTCGCCGTGGAAATCCTGGGCGATGTCGTGCACCCAGACGATATCGAGGCGGTCCGTATCCAGGCGTTTCAAACTGTCTTCGATCGAGCGCAGGGTGGCGTCGGCCGAGTAGTCATCGACGATCTTGTTCTTGCGGCCAAATTCGAACAAGCCCCCTTTTTCGCCCAGTTCGCGGGCGGCGGGGTCTTCCAGTTCGTCGAGGATGAGCCGGCCCACCTTGGTGCTCAGCACGTAATCGTCGCGGCGGCGCTGCTTCAGGGCGGCGCCCAGGCGCAGCTCGGCCAGGCCGGCGCCGTAAAACGGGGCCGTGTCGAAGTAGCGGATGCCCGATTCCCAGGCCGCGTCGACGGTCGCCAGCGCTTCCTGTTCCGGAATGTTGCGGAACATATTGCCCAGCGGCGCCGTGCCGAAACCCAGTTTGCCTGTCAGTAAGTGTTTGATTGTCATGGTGTTTTCCTTCAATGAGTGAGTCAGTGCAGACAGAATAGCTGGACAAGTTAAGCCTGTCCAAGACATAATTGGCGCAACTTGAGTCCTGAAAGGTCTGACATGCTGGACATACGCCAATTGCAATACTTCATCGCCGTTGCCGAGGAAGAACACGTGGGGCGGGCCGCCGAGCGCCTGCATATTTCCCAGTCGCCGCTGAGCCGGCAAATCGCCCAGCTCGAAGACAGGCTGGGCCTGACGCTGTTCGAGCGCAGCGCCCAGCGCATCCGCCTGACGCGCGATGGCCACACCTTCCTGGCCGAAGCGCGCGCGTTTATCACCCACGGGAATCGCCTGGAAGCGCTGGCGAAACGGCTGGGGCGCGGCGACGAGGGGGGCCTGTGCATAGGCTACATCGAAAACGCCATGCATGCGGGCGTCTTGCCGGAGGGGCTGCGCGCCTTGCGCGCCACGCGGCCGCAAGTGCACGTGGCCCTGTACAACCTGCATTCGGCCGAGCAGATCGAAGGCTTGCGCCAGCGCAGCCTCGATATCGCGCTGCTGTGCGAGCCGCCGCTGCCGAACGACCCCGACCTCGATTGCGCGCAAGTGCTGAGCGACCCCATGCTGCTGGCCTTGCCCGCGACGCATCCGCTGGCGGCCAAGGCCCAGCTGACCCCGGACGACCTGGCGGGCCAGGAGTGGATCGCCGTGCTGCACAAGGAAAGCGTGCTGAAACACGATAACTTCATCGCCACCTGCGCGCGCGCCGGTTTTACGCCCGACATCCGCATGGAAGCGACAGAGCCGCTGACGGCGCTGGGCCTGGTGGCGGCCGGACTGGGCATGGCCATGATCCAGCACAGCCTGCGCCAGCACGCGCCGGCCGGCGTCGTCGTGAGGGAATTGCCGTGGTTCAGCTACCGCACGCCCCTGTGGCTGGCCTGGCACAAGGTCAATCTGCGTCCGCTGGTGGGCATCTTCCGGGAAACCTTGCTGCAGCAGGCGGGCGCAGCCGCTTAGCAACACCTAACAAAACCGTAGCGAGCGGGATGAGTTGTGGCTGAGAAGCGGAGCTGTGCTTGAGCACAGTGAGCATCGGAGGCCGCAAATCGCGACGCGCAGTAGGTTTGGTTAGGTGTTCTAGATTTTCCTGGCGTGCTTCAAGTGCAGGGGCAGCCACCACCACATGCAGACGATGAGCGAGCCCATCAGCACGCAGGCGACGATGCCGGCGACGTGGCCGAACACTTCCGACATCACCAGATTGGTGCCGAGGATGAACGCCAGCGCCAGCGAAAAGGCGCCGCACATCATGATGCGGTCGGCCACGCGCTTGAAGCGTTCGCGGTCTTGCAGGGGGCGCATCACGCGGTGCTGGATGGCTGGCGCGCTGAGCAGCACCAGGCTGGTCATGGACAGGAAAAACGTCAGCAGGAAGACGATTTTTTCCGCCTGCACGATCTTCGCGAAGCCGCCGTTGAAGGGCAGGATGATGAGGAAGGCCGTCAGCATCTGCGCGCCCGGCAAGAGGATGCGCAATTCGCTGAGCAGGTCGGACAAGTCGCCTTCCTCGCCTGCTTGATTATTGTCGTCATGTGGCGGGGTGTGCGGCATGGCGCTATTCCTGTTGGTGGCGATGGGGCCAGTCTACGCACAGGCGGGCAGGCCGACTGTGGGCGGGCGCACCTTCGGAAGCATTGCGTCAGAACCAGTGCGGGTAGCGTTGGCGCAGCCGCCACAAGGGCGTCGAGACGATGGCCGTGGCGCTGTGCGAGGCGTCGTGGCCGCAATGGCCGCAACTGTGGCGCCGGTGCGGCGCCAGCGCGAAGTCGCCCAGGTCCAGGTGCGGGTGGCCGCAGCGGGCGCAGTCGCTGCAGCCCAGCGGCGCGCCAGCCTGCAAGGCGGCGGCGAACGTCTGCGCGGCGGGCGGTGTGATATTCAGTTGCACTATGTCGGGAGGAAACAGGCCGGGCAGGGCGCGGCAGTCGATGGTCAGGGCTGGCAGGTCGCGGCTGAACAGGGCGCCGCCGTCATTGGCCCGGGCGCGCAGTTGCAGCAGGCCATCATTGCCCAGGCGCAGGGTGCTGGTGTGGAATTGCGTGGGGTCGAACAATTCCGGATACAGCACATAGCCCATGGGGCTGGCGTGCTGGCGGCATTGCATGGGTTGCGCGGATGGGCAGGCGGCCAGGTCGGCTTGCGTGCCCCAGTAGCACTGGTGCGTGCGGCACCAGTGTCGCGCCGCGCCATTGCGAAATTTTCCAGCGGGCAGCAGATCGCACACGATGACGGCGTCCAGTCCCGCACCGGCGCGAAAGTGGCCCGTGATGTGGGACGTGGTGACGGCAAGACGGCCCGTGCTCGCGTGCAGGGGCCAGCAAATGCCCGGCAGGGTCAGCGGCGTGGCCAATGGCGCCTCCGCGCGGCTATCGGCTTGCCAGCCGCTCGCTGGCCTGAAGCAAAAAACCCGCCGGTTGGGGCGGGCTGTGCTGACGGGGATGCCTGAGGCATGGCCCGGTCTATTCTTCCGTATCGGCCAGGGTGACGATGGCGCGCGCCCACTTCGAGTATTTCAAGTTTGCCAGGTCGCGCACGGTCTTGATATTGAATGCCTGCTTGAGCAGCTCCGCATCCTTCTCGCTCACGCCTTGCAACGCATCGACGGGTGCATCAGCGATTTCCTTGAACGTCTTTTTTTCGTAAGCCTTGTCTACCGCTTTATTGATGTTCATGTGTTGATACTCCTCAGTAAGTGGGAAAATTAATTCTACACGTTTTTGAGAACCGTCAATTTACGCTTGCAAGTTGTGCCGAACTAAATATGATGGAGGTGGGCGCCTCGACAGTGAGGCCGTCTGTGCGTTCGCCTTGAGATTGTAATTATGTCACTGTTATTATTCATAGTATAATGATTTCCATGGCGGAGAATGGTCTGCGCCATGCCGGACACCGCGGTCACGCGGCACCAATCGATAGCGTTCAGGAGAATACGATGAGTTTGCTAGATCAACTTGCAGGACAGGCGATGAGCGCTTTGGGCAATAAAAGTGCTGACGGGGAAGCCCCATCGGGATTGATGGCCAGCGTGATGGACCTGGTCAACCAGCATGGCGGCTTGCCCGGCCTGCTGCAGAAATTCCAGGAAAGCGGCCTGGGCGACCAGGTGGCCAGCTGGATCGGCACGGGCGCCAATGCGCCCGTCTCCGGCGAACAGATCAAGGATGCGCTGGGCAGCGACACGATCACCCAGATCGCTGAAAAAGCGGGCGTCGCCCCGGACGCGGCCTCGGGCGGCCTGGCAGCCTTGCTGCCCCAGCTGATCGACAAGCTGACCCCGGACGGTCAGGTGCCGGAAGGCAACGACCTCGTCAGCCAGGGCTTGAATATGCTCAAGGGCAAGATCTTCGGTTGATTCCCTGGTCTTGCAAGTGAAAAACCTCGCAGCGATGCGAGGTTTTTTTGTTTTCAGGCGGCGGCCATTATTCCCAGGCGCTGCGCCATATACGCCGGTTCGCTGGTCAGCCGCGCCGTACTCCCCTCCACCAGATACGAGCAATACCGTCTCCGCTCGGCGCTGCCGCCGCGCCGTTCCATCAATTCGCCCAGCATGGCGACGGCATCGGCGGCCATCTTTTGCACGGGCTGGCGCAGGGTGGTGATGTCGTAGCTGAGCCAGCCGGACGCTTCCAGCGCGTCGAAGCCGGCCACCGACATTTGCAGCGGCACCTGGATACCCATCTGGTGGCGCGCCGTGTCCAGGCAGCCGATGGCCATGATGTCGTTGCCGCAAATGACGGCGTCCGGCACGCGGCCCAGGCGGTCGATGACCTTGCGCAAGCCCCGTCCGCCGCTGGCGTAGTCGTAGTTGCCGCTGACGACGATGGGCGCGGGCAAGCCCAGGGTCAGCAGCCGGTCCAGCATGCCGGCCTTGCGTTCCTGCGCGACGGCCGAATCGCCGGGGCCGTCGATGATGGCGAACTGGCGGTGGCCCGCTTCGGCCAGGCGCGAGACGAGCAGGCGCGCCGCTTCGCCCTGGTCGCACAGCACGGCATGCACGGCGTGTTCGCGCGGGCTGCGGTTGAACAGCACCAGGGGCACGTCGCGCCGGCCGAATTCGGCCATCTGCTCGTCCGAAAGGCAGGCGGCCACGACGGCGCCGTCGACCTGGTATTGCCACACATCGCTGAGGGCCTTGCCGATATCCGCTTCGCGCTCCAGGGTAAACAATAACAGGCGCTTGCCCTGGCGGGCGATGTGTTGGCTTAGGTCGGACAATACTTGCGGATAGTACAGATTGGCCAGGTTGGAAATGATGACGGCCACCAGGTTCGAGCGGCGCGTGATCAGGCTGCGCGCGGCCGCGTTGGGGATGTAGTCGAGGCTGATGGCCGCCTGCATGACCTTGGCGTGGGTGGCTTGCGAGATGCTGGCGCCCGGCTTGAAGCAGCGCGACACGGCCGATTGCGACACGCCGGCCAGCAAGGCCACGTCATACGAGGTCACGCGCCGTCCGGCGCCGGGTATGGCGCGGCTGGCGGTGTTGGGTGTCCGGGCTACAGTATTCTTTTTTCGCATATTGGTCTGGCAAGCAACCTGTCTCAAAGTATTCCTGCAGGCCCGGCCGCTTGTGGCGGCCTGGGCGGGCAGAATGAGCATAGCGTAAAAGATTGCCGCATGGCAAGACTGTTTTCTTGTTCATGTTGCAAAAAATATGACTGAATGGCAAGTGGTATGCTTGCTCCTCAATCGGCGCTGTCGCAGGGCCCGCTGCCATAGGGGCTGAGGCGTCCCGGCGGGTCCACGCGGCGCGCGCTGAAATCGCTGGCCAGCGTGGGTAATGCCCATTCCGCCGTGGCGCTCGCTTCCGTGCCGCTGACTGTGCCGCGTACGGTCAGGGCCACGTGCACCCAGGAACCATAATTGCGCGGATAGCTGACGGTGACGGTGGCCATGCCCAGCGCGTCGCTCAGGCCGCTGGCGCTGACGGTCAGGGGGATGCCCGGATCGAGCACGCCATTGCCGTTGCGGTCGTAGGCGGCATCAAAGATGCCGTTGCGCAAGACGTCTTCATTGGCGCAGCTGTAGAAGGGCAGGGCCAGGCGCCAGACGCCCGTGTCGGGGAACTCGGGCTTGTCCGCCTGCCATACGTAAGATCCCTTGGCATAGCGGCTGGGCCAGGCGGCGGCCGTGATGGCGACGCCCGGCACGGCATTACCGGCGCTGTCGGACACGAACACGGCAAAGTCCTTCTGCAGCACGCCGGGTGAATATTCGCGCAGCAGGCTGCCCGTGCCCAGCTTGATCGACAGCGCTTGCCGCGCCACCGTCAGGCGCACGAGGGCCGTGGCTGCCGCTTGCGGCGCGCCTTCGATGCGGGCCTGGATCAGCACGCCGTCGCGGCCGCTGTCGGCCGGCCCCGCCACATACACGGCGCGCGCCAGGCCATCGCTGCCCGTCAGCACCCGGCCCGCCTGCCGCAGGTAGCCGCCGCTGGGGTCGCTCAAGATGGAAAACAGCACGGGCGCGTTCTTGACCAGGTTGTTGGCCGCGCCATCGCGCACCACGGCGCTGATGGTGCTGATACTTGTGCTGACGTTGTCGGCCGATGCCGCCGAAGTGGTCGTATTCGCGCGCAGCACTGCCGGGTCCGCTTGTACGGCCAGCTTGCTGGCGCCGCTCAGGGGCGCGACGAATTCCAGCCGCGTCTGGGCCGTGGGTCCGCCCGCCACGGCAGCCGTGAGGGTGGCCACGCCCGCGTTGGCCGATTGCACATAGCTGCGCGGCAAGTTGCCATTGCTAAAAATCAAAATGGCAGGCAAGGGCTGGCTGCAGGCGCTGTCGCTGAACAGGCTGCCGCGCGAGGTCGACAGGGTGGCGCTGCCCGCTTGCGGCACGCCCGCCTTGTCATAGCGCGCGTCGATGGGCTGGCACGCCAGGGTCGCCACTTCCGGCAGCACGTCCGCGCCGCTGGCGTCCTGGCCCACGGCCGGACTCAGGCGCAGGTCGCTGCCGGCCACGGCATACGCTTGCGTGGCGGCGGCGCCCAGCGCGCTGACGGAGACGGCATCCTTGCCCAGGCTGCCAGCCGTCAGGCGCAGCACCAGCTGGCCTTGCGCATTGCTGAGCGCCGCGCCCCCATCCTTGACGCGCACGCCGTTGCCCGCGCCCGTGCTGTAGGCGATGGCGGCACCGGCCACGGGTTTGCGCGCCGAGTCGCGCACGGTGACGGTGAGGTCGGCGCCCTGGCCCAGCATCAGGGCGGCCGGCCCCAGCACTTCCACGCTGCTGCCCGTCACGGCCACCGTGCCCTTGCCGCTGCGCGCGCCGACAGTCGCCGTCACGGTAATGCTGCGGTTGCTGTTGGCGCCGCCGGTCCCCAGCAGGGCGCGCGCCTGGCCGTTCTTGTCCGTCACGGCGTCGACGCTGCCGAGGATGCCGGAATCGGCGGCAAAGGAAATCTTTGCGTTTGGCAAGGCTAGGTTGGCGCCATCCTTGACGAGGGCCGTGACGGCCACTTCGCTGCCGGCCAATCCCGCCGAGGCCAGTTCCGTGCTGGAAAACACCAGGTTGACGGCGCTGGCCAGGCTGGCCGGCTCGGGCGGCGTGACGGGTGGAATCACGGGGGGCGTCACGGGCGGGGTGACCGGCGGCTTCACGGGCGGCACGGTGGGCGGCGGGCTGCCGCCGCAGCCTGTCGTGCTGTGCAGCGAGCAGCCGGCGCCGGCCTGGGCATCGGCGGAACCGCCGCCGCAGCCGGCCAGGGAAACGAGGAAGGTCGCCAGCACGGTAGCAGGCAGCAAAGCAGCGGGCAGGTGGCGTGGGTGGCGCAGGCAGGCGAGGGGCACGATGGGTCTCCGGGAGCTGGCCGAGTTGCTCGGCATTCATTTCCCAAGAGTAGCTTTTGCGCGCGGCCGCTACTTGATGCAAAGCAAGTTTATGCTGTTGACCCCGTCGAAAGGGTTTTGCTGGTGCAATAGCCTGCCTTCTGATAACATAACGCCCCTTTATTCAGGGAAGGGTCGACATGGCCAATGCTTGCGGCGTCGATTTCGGCACGTCAAATTCCACGGTAGGCTGGGCACGTCCCGGGCAGAGCACCATGCTCGGCCTGGAAGATGGCAAGACGACCTTACCGTCCGTCGTCTTCTTCAATGCGGAAGACGAGGAAGTCAGTTTTGGCCGCGCGGCGCTGGCCGGCTATCTGGCCGGTTACGAGGGGCGCTTGATGCGCTCGCTGAAAAGCTTGCTGGGCACGAGCCTCATCGATGGCCAGACGGAAGTGGGTGGCCGCGCCTTGCCATTTCGCATGTTGCTGGCACAATTCATTGGCGAAGTGAAACGTCGCGCCGAGCAGTCCGCCGGCCGCGAATTCTCGTCCGCCGTGTTCGGCCGTCCCGTCTTCTTTATCGATGACAATGCACAAGCCGACCAGCTGGCGCAAGACACGCTGGCCGAAGTGGCGCGCTCCGTCGGTTTCAAGGACGTCGCGTTCCAGTTCGAGCCGATTGCCGCCGCGTTCGACTACGAGTCGCAGATCGACAAGGAAGAACTGGTACTGATCGCCGATATCGGCGGCGGTACGTCCGACTTTTCGCTGGTGCGCCTGTCGCCGGAACGGGCGAAGAAAACCGAGCGGCGCGACGACATCCTCGCCACCGGCGGCGTGCACATCGGCGGCACGGATTTCGATAAATACCTGAGCCTGTCGTCCGTCATGCCTCTGCTGGGCTATGGCAGCCGCCTGCATAACAATAGCGAAGTGCCGTCCAGCTATTATTTCAACCTGGCGACCTGGCACACGATCAACCTGGCCTACACGAAGAAGATCTGGGTGCAACTGGCCGACGTGTGCCGCGATGCACGTGAGCAAGACAAGATGGGGCGCCTGCAAAAGCTGATCGACGAGCGCGCCGGCCACTGGCTGGCCATGAAAGTTGAAGAAGGCAAGATTGCCCTGTCCGATGCGGCCGAAGTGCAGCTGGAACTGGACCGCTTGTCGCCCGCGCAAAGTCTGTTGCTCAAACGCACGCAGTTCGACGAGGCCATCGGCCACTTGTGCGGTTCCGTGGAAGAAACCGTGCTGCGTCTGCTGCGCGACGCGGGCGTGGCGCCGGAAGCCGTCGACACCGTGTTCTTCACGGGCGGTTCGAGCGGTGTGCGCTTGCTGCGCGAAAAGATCGCAGCCCTGGTGCCGGCCGCGCGCAAGGTCGAAGGCGATCTGTTCGGCAGTATCGGTGCGGGTTTGGCGCTGGACGCCGTGCGTAAATTTGGTTGATAAAATGTGCATGGCGGCGTTGCCGCGTCTTGCCGTACTGGTGTACTGTCTGCGACGCGGCGCCTTGCCCTGCGCATTTTATCGATACCCCCACTGTTGCACCCACGAAAGAGCGCCCCATGAATGTGTTTGACAAACCGATCGTCATGATCGACTTCGAGACGACCGGTTTATCTCCCGACATGGGCGACCGCATCACGGAAGTGGCGGCGCTGCGCATCGAGGGCGGGCAGATCACGGACCGTTATGTGACCCTGATCAACTGCAATGCGCGCATCCCCTCGTTCATCACGGGCTTGACGGGCATCACGCAAGCGATGGTGGACAAGGCGCCGCCCGTGGCCGAGGTGGTGCCGCAGCTGCTCGACTTCATCGGCAGCGATGCCTTGTCGGCGCACAATGCCAGCTTCGATGAAAAATTCCTGCGCGCGGAAAGCGCCAGGCTGAACCTGACACCTGCGCACCAGTCGCTCGTGTGTTCATTGAAACTGTCGCGCCGCGTGTTTCCCGGCATGGCCAGCTACAAGCTGGGCTTGCTGTCCAGCCAGCTGGGCATCGCCTTCAAGAGCGCAGCCCACAGGGCCGAGTCCGATGCGGAAGTGGCGGCGCAGGTGCTGATCCATATCGGCCGCCATTTGCGCAGCAGCTATGGCATCGCCGACGTCGACGCGGACTTGCTCGTGTCGCTGAACAAGCTGGCCGCCGCCAAGGTGCCGCAATTCCTGCAAAAACACCCATCACGCCGCTGAGCGCCATGCCTGCCTAAGCGGGCTCATCAAAACGATATAATTTTGTTATTTCGTTTGAGCCTGCTCAAGTCCTTCCCCCGCATCGAATTTAAAATTTAAGCAACACATGATTTCGCCGCCCTGGGCCGCCGTTTTGCGCGTGCTGCCAGCAAGCGCAATGTGGATGGGGGCGCACATGGACAAGCACCATACTGCCAGAGATAGCCACGAGGCGTATATCTGGTTCCGCACGGCTGCCGAGCAGGGCAATGCCTACGCCCAGTTCAATCTGGGATTGATGTACAAGAAGGGCGAAGGTGTGGCGCAGGACGATGCGCGCGCCTTTGTCTGGCTACGGCTGGCCGCGCTGCAAGGGCTGGCGTTCGCGCAAAACCACCTGGGCGCCCTGTATTACCACGGCCG
Source organism: Janthinobacterium sp. SUN211 (assembly GCF_030587315.1). NCBI lineage: Bacteria > Pseudomonadati > Pseudomonadota > Betaproteobacteria > Burkholderiales > Oxalobacteraceae > Janthinobacterium > Janthinobacterium sp. SUN211. The sequence continues at coordinate 422,120 of NZ_JAPWIC010000001.1, forward strand.
CGGCGTGGCGCAGAGCGACGAGGACGCCGTGCTGTGGTTCCGCCGCGCGGCCGCGCAGGGCGACGCCTCGGCCCAGCAAAACCTGGGACAGATGTACCGCAAGGGGCGGGGCGTGCTGCAGAGCGACGAACTGGCCCTGGCGTGGTTTTACCGTGCCTCCGAACAGGGCGTGGCCAGCGCGCAATCCTTGCTGGGCGAGGCGTATGCGCAAGGGCTGGGCGCGAAAAAGAACGATGCGCTGGCCCTGGCGTGGTTCCGCAAGGCAGCCTTGCAGGGCGATGCGCAGGCACAGCTGAACCTGGGGCTCGTCTACAAGCGGGGCCAGGGCGTGGCGCAAAGCGATACGCAGGCGCTGGCCTGGTTCCGCCAGGCCGCCGCCCAGGGCCTGGCCGTGGCGCAGCGGCAACTTGGCGTGGCGTATGCGGAAGGCCTGGGCGTGGCGCCCGATCAGCTGCGCGGCTACGCCTGGCTGCAGCGGGCGGCCGAACAGGATGACGCCGACGCCCAGTTCAACCTGGGCCTGATGCTGGCGCGGGGGCAGGGCGTGGACAAGGACGAGGCGCGCGCCGTCGTCTGGTACCGGCGTGCCGCCCTGCAAGGTCACTGCATGGCGCAATACAATCTGGGCGGCATGTTTGCAGGCGGGCGCGGCGTCGCGCGCGACCTGCGCCAGGCGCTGGACTGGTATGCCAGGGCGGCGGCCCAGGGCGCGTCGAATGCGCAGTTCAACCTGGGCGTGATGTATGCGAATGGCCAGGGCGTGGAGCGCGACGAGGTGTGCGCCGTGCGCTGGTACCGCACGGCGGCCGAGCAGGGCGATGCCAGTGCGCAAAACAACCTGGGCGTCATGTATGCGAGCGGTCACGGCGTGCCGCAAGACGATGGCCTGGCCGTGCAATGGTATGCGCGCGCGGCCGGCCAGGGCCATGCGCTGGCGCAGTACAACCTGGGCGGCATGTACAACAGCGGGCGCGGCGTGGAGAAGGATCCCGTTTGCGGCTATATGTGGCTGGCGCTGGCGGCCGAGGGCGGCGATAGCGGGGCGGCCAGGGCGCGGGAAGCGGCTGCCGCCAGGCTGGAGCCGGCACAGCTGCAAGAGGCGCAGCAGCGCATGCGGCAATGGCACCAGGTGCGTTCCCCGCCACGGTCGCCACGGCCATCGCGCGACTGAAGCGTGGGCGCGGACGCGGGCTGCGTGCGATAATTGCTGGCAGGAATGTCGCGAAGGCGGCGTGGTTTTTGGCACAGCGAAAGGCGGAATATGGTAAGGCAGGCAGGCGAGGATGCATCCGAGCAAAAAGTCATCGACGACATCGCCACGCATGGCTGGCATGGCGTGCATATCAGCGCCGATGAAGAAGGTCCAGGCTATGCGTTCACGATAGGCGCTTGCCACAGTTTCGGCCAGCCTGAATTCCTCATCATGGGCTTGCCGCGGGCCGTGGCCCACCAGATACTCGACGTGGCGCTGGACGCCGCGCGCAGCGGCGCCATCACGGATTTCACGGCCACCACGGACGTCTTGCTGAAGGGCCATCAGTGTGCCTTCGTGCGCGTGCCCGTCGAGCAATACCGCAACTATGTCGGCTATGCGCGCTGGTATTACCAGGGTGACGAGTTTACCGTGTACCAGATCGTCTGGCCGTCGCGCGATGGCCATTTTCCATGGCAGGCGCAAGCCAGTGCGCAGTACGTGGAAAGCCAGCCACTGCTGGGACCGGCGCCGCTGGCGGCATGACGAGAATCGTGACCGGCACGGCCACCCTGTGCGTGTTCGATCCGGCCCTCTTGCGCCACAAGCTGGAAGATGACTGCGATTGGTGGAGTATTCCCGGCGCGGAACTGGCGGCCGTGAACGCGGGGCAGGTAGCGTTTTTCAACGTCGGCGGCGACGGCGCGTATGACATCGCCTTGCACGCCGAACTTGCCGAGCCGCATGTGGTCGTGCATCTGGCCGTGGTCTCAGGCCGGGTCTTCATCGGCGCAGGGGAAGACGTCACCGGCGGCGGCCTGGAACCGGACACGGCATATGGTGGCCTGTTCGTCGACGTGCCCGCGGGCAGTTACCGCTTGCAGGCGCGCCGCGATGAGGCACGCATCAGCCTGGCATTCGTGCCCGATGCCCGCAGCAGCAATGCGTTTGTCGACCTCGTGCGTATTTGAGCGTGCCTGGCCTGCCGCCGTCCAGCTTTGACTAGTGCCCCTGGCTACGCATCCATGCGCGCCACGCCCACGCCTTGCCGCCGGTCCAGGAACAGGCTGTTGCCGTGGATTTTCTTGGCCTGCTTCTTCGCTTCCGCCGCCTGCGTGGCAATCTGGTGGTGCGTGTAATACTGGTGCGCCTCGACCTTGATGACGCCCAGGGATAGGCTGATCAGGGAATAAAACACTTTCTTGCCTTGCCGGTCTTCGCTGATGTAGCCGCCCCGTTCGCAATCGCTGGTGCTGTAATAGGCGAGGATGGCGGCCGCGAAGTCGTCCAGCATGGCCTGGCAGCGCGCTTCCCAGTCTTCGCTCTGGAACAGGATCATGAAATCGTCGCCGCCGATGTGGCCGATGAAGTCGCGGTTCGGGTCGCAGTGGCTGCTGAGGATTTCTCCCGTCAGCTGGATCACGTCGTCGCCCTTGCGGTAGCCGTACACGTCGTTGAAGGGCTTGAAGTGGTCGAGGTCGCAATAGCAGACCCAGAAGCGGCTGCCGCTGTGCAGCAGGCGGTCGATATGCTCGTTGATGGGCACGTTGCCGGGCAGTTGCGTGAGCGGGTTGGCATAGCGGGCCGCGTTGATCTGCATCTGCGTGATTTCGCGCATCAGGTCGTGTCCCGTGCCCATGCCCAGGTAGCGGCCGTGTTCGGTAATGATGAAACCGTTGAACAGATGGTGGGCGCTCGATTGCACCATGGTGTAGCTGAGTTCCTGCAAGCTCGTCTCGTGGTCGGCGATCAGGGGCGTGGCATCCATGAACAGGCTGCATGATTTCTTGCCATACAGTTCGCGCTGGTAGGGGCGGGCGAAGTGGTCGATCATCTCGAAGCGGCTGATCAGGCCCAGCGGCACGCCATCGTCGACGACGGGAATGATCATCAGTTTCGGGTCTTTCAGGAAAATATCGTACACCTCGTTATTGTTTTTCTTGGGCGAAACGGCCGCCACGCGGTGCAGCAGCTTGCGGATGCTGGCGCCGTTCTTTTCCAGGCTGCTGCGCTGCGGATACACGGCCACGCCGTTGCGTCCCAGCGCCTGCACCACTTCGGCCGGCAGGGCGCGCGCCGGCACCGCGTTGGGCCGGCCCAGGTGATAGCCTTGTCCGAACGCCACGCCCAGGTCGCGCAAGACCAGCAATTCCGTCTGCGCCTCGATGCCTTCGGCAATCACCAGGGTGCCCGATTTCTCCGCGATTTCCTGGATCGAGCGCACGAACTGCAGTTTCACAGGGTCATTATTGATGCCCTGGATGAAATGCATGTCGATTTTCACGTATTCCGGGCGCAGTTCCGACCACAGGCGCAGGCTGGAAAAACCCTCGCCCAGGTCGTCGATGGCGATCTGGAAACCCATGTTGCGGTAATGCAGCACCGCTTCGCGCATCAGCTCGTAGTCATACGTGGGCTGGTTTTCCGTCAGCTCGATGATGACGCGGTCCGGATTGATGCCGATGTGCTCGATGTATTCCAGGGTTTCGCCATGGCGGGCATTGCGCAGCAGCAGGCATTCGGGGCTGACATTGAGAAACAGCTTGCCCGGCAGCTGCAGTTCGGCGAAGCGTTCGAGCACCACTTGCCGGCACAGGTGCTCCACTTCCAGGGTCAGGTCATGCGCGCGCGCCACCTTGAACAGATTCATCGGCGCGTGCAGGGGGCTGTCGGACGGCCCCCGTATCAAGCCTTCGTAGCCGATGATGTCGCCGCTGTGCATGTGGATGATGGGCTGGAACAGCGCGCTGAGCTTGCGGCCCGCAATGATCTCATGCAAGGCATCCGTCCCTTCGATGCTCATGGATATCGATGGCGGCTTCAGGTAAGCCACATTCGATGGCACCGCGCCGGGCGGCGCGGCGGTGGCGGTGGGGAGGGCGAGAGTGTGCATAGGCGGATGTGGCGGCACGGCCTCTGGACGGGCCATGAACATGTTGCCGATAGTAAAGAAGATTTATGACGGCTTGATGAAACGACTTTGTTTTTGATAATGTTTCTTGCATGAACGTCAGTTTGCCGATTCCGGCGAAAGCGAGATTTATCATGGTCATTCATGTAAATTCCCCAAACAAAAGACGGTAAATCCACTGGATAACTGTGCTTTAAAAGTGGCAATCCGCGCTATGATTTCTCTTGGCGAAAGTCAACATGGGCAGCCGCCGCGTATGCAGGCGGCCTGCTTTCCTCGACATCCAACAATGAGACAACAACCCATGCAATTACGTAGTGCAACCCTCATATTCAGCTTGATGGCCGCCTTCGGTGGCAATGCCCTGGCGCAAAGCGCCGCGATGCCATCGTGCCCGGCCGGCGATGGCGCACCCGTGACGTATCCGGTCAGCAAGAAAGTCGACCAGCAAGACAGCTATTTCGGCACCACCATCGCCGACCCGTACCGCTGGCTGGAAGATGCCAACAGCGCCGAGACAGGCGAGTGGGTTGCGGCGCAAAACAAGCTGACGCAATCGTACCTGGGCACCATCCCGGAGCGCGCCGCGATCAAGCAGCGCCTGACCAAGCTGTGGAACTATGAGCGTTTCTCTACGCCAACGAAGCAGGGCGGCCGTTACTTCTACAGCCGCAATGATGGCTTGCAGAACCAGGCTGTGCTGTACACGGTGAAAAAACTGACGGACGAGCCGCGTCTGTTGCTGGACCCGAACACCCTGTCCACGGATGGCACGGTGGCGCTGGCCGGCACCTCGATCAGCCCGAACGGCAAGTACCTGGCGTATGCCACGTCCGCTTCCGGTTCCGACTGGAACGAGTGGAAGGTGCGCGACATCGAATCGGGCAAGGATTTGACGGACCACATCAAGTGGGCCAAGTTCTCCGGCGCTTCGTGGACCAAGGACAACACCGGTTTCTTCTACAGCCGCTATGACGCGCCGAACGAAGCGACCAAGCTGGCCGATATCAATTACTTCCAGAAATTGTATTTCCATAAGATCGGCACGCCGCAAAGCGACGACGTGCTCGTCTTCGACCGTCCCGACCAGAAGGAATGGGCGTTTGGCGGCAGCACCGTGAGCGACGACGGCAATTACCTGATCATCACGGCCACGCAAGGCACGGAACGCAAGAACCGCATTTTCTACAAGGACTTGCGCCAGAAGAACGCCAAGGTGGTGGGCTTGCTGGAAGCGTTCGATGCATCGTACTCGTTCATCGACAATGACGGCCCCGTGTTCTTCTTCAAGACGGATAACAAGGCGCCGAAATCGCGCGTGATCGCCATCGATACGCGCAAGCCTGCGCCTGCCGACTGGAAAGAGATCGTGCCGCAAAGCGCGGAAACCCTCGTTGCCGTCAACCTGATCAACAACCAGTTGGTGCTCGACTACTTGAAAGATGCGCAAACGCAAATCAAGATCGTCGACCTGAACGGCAAGCTGGTGCGCGAAGTGGCCTTGCCGGGCATCGGTTCGGCCGGCGGCTTTGCCGGCAAGCGTGGCGACACGGAAACGTTCTACTCGTTTACCAGTTTCACGACGCCAGCGACCATCTACCGCTACGACATGAAATCGGGCAAGAGCAGCGTGTACCGCCAGCCGAAGGTCGATTTCGACCCGAACGCCTTTGAAACGCGCCAGCAATTCTTCACCAGCCGCGACGGTACCAAGGTGCCGATGTTCATCGTCTCGAAAAAAGGCATGAAGCTCGACGGTTCCAACCCGACCTATCTGTACGGCTATGGCGGCTTCAATATTTCCCTGACACCGAGCTTCTCCGTGGCGAATCTTGCCTGGGTGGAAATGGGCGGCGTCTACGTGATGGCCAACCTGCGCGGCGGCGGCGAATACGGCGAAGCCTGGCACCAGGCTGGCACCAAGCTGAACAAGCAAAACGTGTTCGACGACTTTATTGGCGCGGCGCAATGGCTGGTGGACAACAAGGTCACTTCGCCATCGAAGCTGGCCATCGGCGGTGGCAGCAATGGCGGCCTGCTGGTGGGCGCGGCCATGACGCAGCGTCCCGACCTGTTCGCCGCGGCGATCCCGCAAGTGGGCGTGCTTGACATGTTGCGTTTCCACAAGTTCACCGTGGGCTGGGGCTGGGTGCCTGACTACGGTTCGTCGGACGATGCCGAACAGTTCAAGGCGCTGGTGAAGTACTCGCCGCTGCACAACCTGAAGGCGGGCGGCTGCTATCCAGCCACCATGATCACGACGGCCGACCACGACGACCGCGTCGTGCCTGCCCACAGCTTCAAGTTCGCCGCCGCTGCCCAGGCAGCGCAAGGCGGTGCGGCGCCCGTGCTGATCCGCATCGACAGCAAGGCCGGCCATGGCGCCGGCAAGCCGACGACCAAGCAGATCGAAGAAGTGGCCGACCGCTGGGGCTTCCTCAGCCGTTCGCTGAAGATGACGCCGGTAGTGGCGGAGCCGGCGAAAGTGGCGGCGCAGTAATCAGGTAGTGTTCAGGTAAACAGCGCGGGTGCCGTTGGCCCGCGCTTTTTTACGTCCGCTGTAAAGGCGCGATGCGCGCCAGCACGCCGTTGCCAAACGTGGACTGGAACGGCAAATCCTTGCGCTGCGCATAGCCGATATAGCAATCGCACTTGAAGCGGGGGCAGGATTTCTCTTGCAGCATGTGTGCCAGGTCGTCCGTGTACAGGTTGCCCAGGCGCTCGGGCACGAAATGGCAGCGCGCCAGCTCGCCGTCGCCATCGACGGACAGCGACGCCTCGCCCGCCAGACAGGGCTTGCCGCGCGAGGGCGAAGGGCGCCGGTTTTGCGCGAACCACGGGTCGACGGCGTCCAGCCAGGCCAGGTCTTCCACCGCGTAGTAGCCGGGACCACGCCGGTCGTACGCGTTCAGCCACAGGTAGACGTGCGCGGGCAGGGCCGCGCGCAGGGCGCGGATGGCATCCAGGTGCTCGTTCATCGCCACGACGCCGACGGAATAGCGCACGCCCATGGCGTCCAGGCGCGCGCAGCGTTCGAGAAAGCGGGCCAATGTCGTCTGATCCGGGTGGTAGGTGCACCACAGGCCGATCTTTTCCAGCCCATCCATCCCCTGCAGCCAGTTCAGGGGGCCGGACAGATTCGTTTGCAGCGCCACCTGGCGCACGTGCGGCAGTGCGGCCAGGGTTTGCATGGCCGCACGGTAGTGGCGCCGCACCAGCGCTTCGCCCCAGGGGGTGAACAGCACGCCGATGGGGCGCGTTTGCCGCGCCACCCAGTCCGTGAAGCGGACAAGCTCGCGCGCATCGCGGGCCAGCGCGGCGCGGCTGTCGCGCTTCTTGGCAAACGGACAGTAGCCGCAGGCGTAATTGCAGCTCGCCAGCGTGCCCCGGTACAGCAGGGACAAAGTGCCAGGCGGCGTTGTCAGCACGCCTGGCCCTCTTGCGCCATCAGCGCGCGCACCGTTTCGGAGGCCAGCCACGGGCCGATGGTGTCGGCGTAGCTGTAGCCGCGGTCATTGAGGCGCAGCAGCGGACCATCGTCCTGCACCAGCTCCAGCGCGTGCAGTTCGGCCAGCTGCGGCAGATCCATCTCGCAGCGCGTGCCGAAGCGCGCCGTGTAGGCGTCGCGGTCCAGGCCCGGTTCCGTCAGCAGCGACTGGATCACGTAGCGCCGGCGCTGTTCTTCCTCGCCCAGCACGTAGCCGTGTTCGGCCTGCGCGAAGCGTTCCTCGTCCAGCGCCAGGTAGTTGTCGATGATGCCGATGGTCTCTGTCCGTGCCACCGCGTACTCGCTCGAATAATGCAGGCTGGCCGTGTAGGAGCGCGCGCCCGCGCCCAGGCCCACCATGCCGTCATTCTGGCAGCAGTACGAGGGACCGTTTTGTTCCGGCGCATGGGGAGCGCGGAACATGCGCATCGATACCTGCTCATAGCCTTGCGCGCGCAAATGGTCGCGCGCGGCCGCATACAGTGCCAGCCGGCTGTCGCCGTCCTGCGCCAGCATGATGGGGTTCAGCGTATCGGCGCCTTTGCGCCGCGCGATCTTGCCAAGGCCCGTTTGCTCGCGCACGTACAGCGGATACAGATAGATTTCCTCGGGCCGGAAGGCCAGCGCGCTGTCGATGGACGCCAGCAGGCTGGCGACGGTTTGCCCCGCGATGCCGTAGATCAGGTCCAGGTTCAGGGTGGGAAAGCCGGCCGCGCGTATCAGGCCGATGGCGTGATGGACGGTGGCGTTTTGCTGGGGACGCGCCAGCGCGCGCATCTCGCCGGCGGCAAAGCTCTGGATGCCCAGGCTGACGCGGTCGATGCCGTGCGCGCGGCAGACGGCCAGGCGTTCCGCCGTGATGGTTTCGGGCGACGCTTCGATGCCGGCCGGCGTGGCTTGCAAATCGATGCCGAGGATGTCGCGCGCGCCGCACAGCAAGGTGTCCAGCTGCGCCGGCGACAGATAGGTGGGCGTGCCGCCGCCCAGCGCGAAGCGGGCGAAGCGCCGTTCGCCCAGCGCGCCGGCCAGTGCGCGCATCTGCACCAGCACTTGCCGCACGTAGCGTTCGACCATGTCGGCGCTGGGGCGGGCCATGGCGAACAGGTTGCAAAAGCCGCAGCGCATCTCGCAAAACGGAATATGGATGTACGCGAACAGGGCGGAGCGGTCTTGCCGCGCCCACAGGGGCGCCAGCGGCGCCGCCTGCGGCAAGGCGCGGTAGGCCGCCTTGTGCGGATACGAGTACGAATACGCCTGGTAGGGCGTGTGGCGCATGCGTTGCGCCAGGGTGCCAGGTTGTTCGGCTGGGTTCACGGTGGGGACTCCTTGGGAGGTGTATCGGGGGCGATGAGGAAGTGCGCATACGGCACGTTCCACACGCTGTCGTGGGCGATGCGGTGGCCGCGGTAGCCATCTTCGCCATAGGCGCTGCCGTGATCCGAGCAGACGATGGCAAACGTGGGCGCGCGCGCTGCGCAGGCGGCAAACAGGGGCGCCAGCGCGCTGTCCACATAGCGCAGCGCCGCCGCATGGCTGTCCAGGCAATCGGCGCGGCAGCCGGGCAGGTAGGCGCGGTTCGGCGTGTGCAGGGCGGCCACGTTGATGAACAAAAAAGTGCGCTGATCGCCATCCGCCAGGCGGGCTAGGGCCAGCGCCACCTGCTTTTGCGTCGAATGGCGGCTGGCCACGCCCATGCCCGCGCTCCAGTGGCTTTCCTGGAACAGCGACGGCAGCACCGTGCCCAGCGCCGTTTGCTTGTTGAAGAAGCCCACGCCGCCGATGCAGATGGTGCGGTAGCCGCGTGCGGCCAGTGCGGCGGGAAGGTCGGCTTCCGCGAAGGTAAACGTGTCGGGCGACGTCGTTTCGCTGCCTGCAAACGCGCTGGCGAACAGGCGCGGATGGCGGCCCGGCGCGGCCGGCGTGGGCAAAAAGCCCGCGAAGAAGGCCTGGTGCGCCGCATAGGTGAACGTGGCGGGCGAGTGGCGCCGTTCCCAGCCGCCCGGCGGTAAAAAACGCCCCAGCACGGGCAATTCACCCGCCTCGTACAGGGCTTGCGCTACGTCAAAGCGCAGGGTGTCGAGCGTGAGGAAGACGATATCGTGGCTGCCGACGATGGCGTGCATGTCGGGGATGGCCGGTGTGTCCGGTGTATCTTTAAGCATGTGTCAGTTGCGTCAATTGCGCCGCATAGGTGTCCGCGCCTTGCCACAGCAGGCCTGGCAGCAGGTCGCCGAAGGCGTTCGCTTCCAGCACGTGGGCCTGGCCCTGGCGCACGACGAGGTCGTAGCCCGTCACGTGGCTGGCGGGGAAGGCGCGCGCGGCCTGGGCGGCAGCCGCTTCCAGTGCCGCCAGGTCGGCTGCGTTCAAGAGGCCGGATGCCTCGCCGCGCCGGTTGTCGAGGTGCAGATTGGTCATCATGTGCTGTCCGATGCGCGCCACCCGGTGCGCGGGCTGGCCCGCCAGGGTCACGACGCGCAGGTCGTAGTGGCTGTCGCCGCAGCGCGGCTTGTTCAGCCACGTTTCCGCATACAGTTCCTGGGCGGCCAGCGCGTCGACGAGGGCGGCGATGTCGTGCTGCGTGTCATAGCGCGCCATGCGCTTGACATTGAACAGGCGCGCCGCGCCATCCCCATGCTGCAAAGCGGCCGAGGTGGTGGCTTGCTGGCGTCCCGCCTTGTTCCGGCGGTAGGCGACGACGCCGGACGCGGACGAGCCGTAGCGCGGCTTCAGATACACGCGGTCGAGGTCATGCTGGCGCAGCAGCGCTTGCAGATGCTCGTAGCCATGCACGGGGCCGAGCAGGGCGGGAATGGCGATGCCGTGCGCGGCCAGGTGGCGCTGGCAGGCCAGCTTGTCCGTCATGCGGACAATCTCGGTCGGCGCATTGAAGACGCGTATGTGCGGCAAGGCCGCCAGTTGCCCCGCCAGGTCTTGCATGGCGCTGGCAAAGCCCGCAAACCACGCATCCATGGCCAGCAGTTCGCCATGTTCGGGCGCCTCGACGAGGGGACGGTCCAGCAAACGGCAGCCCGCCTGCAGCAAGAGAAAATGCGCGGCGGGATCGTCGCCGGGCGGTTCGATTTTCAACAGGCCGGGCTGGCGCAGGGCGTCTGCCAGCAGCGCCGGCTGCGCCAGCCAGTCGCGCCATTCCAGCACCTGCGCGGGCGACAGGCGCAGTTGCGCGCGCGCCGCCTGCATCAGGCGCACGCGCTTGCTGCCGGCGCTGGCCAGCAGGGTGAGGGGTGTAGCCAAAGGAAAAGACTCCGCTTATTCGCCCACGGCCACGTAGCGGTAGCTTTCGCCGTCGTCTTCGTCCGCTTCCTGCGGGTCGTCCAGCACCACCTCGAAGGGCAGCGCCTTCAGCTTGGCCTGGTTTTCTTCCGAGATGTAATGGTGCGACAGGTCCAGGCGTTTCAGCTTGCCCAGCTGCGTGTGATTGAGTACGGCCACGGCGCCCAGGTCGCCGATGGTGCCCAGCGACAGGTCGAGCGTGTCGAGCTGCGCCACCAGCGGCTCTTCCGCCAGCCACACGGCCAGGTCATCGGCGATTTCCGCGTCGCGCAAGCCCAGGTAGCGCAGGGTCGGCACGGTCAGCTGCGCCAGCACCTTGCGGTACAGGTCGACGTCGCCCGAGAAGCCGTATTCCTCGGTGCCCAGCCACAGTTCCAGGTGTTCCAGCTGCGGCATGCTCGATTGCGCCAGCGCTTCGGCGATCTTTTGATCGAGGCCGCCCGTTTCGATGGTGAAGCGGCGCAGGTGCTGGTGCGCGAACGGCTCGATGACGAGCTCATTGCCGCCGCGGATGCGCAATTCTTCCAGCTGCGGGAAGGCGTCCAGCAGGGGCTTGTAGCTGCCTTGCACGATCCACGAGATTTCGCATTCCTCGTACGTCATGTCGCCGATGAACAGGGCGCGCACATTGGGCAGTTGCGGCGCGTGGGCGATCAGCGCGGCGATCACTTCGTCGGCGCCCGATTCGTACGGATCGCCCCACATGCCGATGATCAGCGCTGCGAGCGCGTTCCGGTCCGCCTTGGCGAGGAAGTCGGCGATCAGCTCGTCCATCTTGCGCTTGTCGTCGTATTCGAGCGACAGGCGGTAGACGATGTCGGGCGAGGCGTCGAAGGGCAGGTCCGGGTCGTACTGGACGACTTTCTTGTTGTGGAAGGTGGTGGTGCTGTCGGAAATCGTCATCGGTAAGGCTCCATGAAGGGCAGTGGAAATCTTGTCTAGTCCGAAATCTTAGCATGGGCATAAGGGCTTATTGCACACTGCTGGCCCCTACAATGGGAGCCATCAATGCTTATCTTGCATCAAAGTTGTCAAAAAGGTTTACCTTTTTCATATTGTCGATTATCTTATTAATTTTATTGGAAAATTGACAATGAAACCGATGCATAAAACCCTGTGTTTCTTGCTGTTGAGCGCTGCGACAACGACGGCGTTTGCACAAATCCTGCCTGCACCTGCACCGATTTTCTCTTCGACAACGTTTGCGCTCCCCTCGACTGGCCGTTTGCAGTGGGGCGGCATCACGGCGCTGGGCGAACTGTATGGCTATGTTCAGCTGAATGGCGTGGACATGTGGTACGGCACCTCAGGCTCGGCAGTGACGGCCGTGCCTGCGGCTCAGGCAACGAATATGCTGCGTGGCGGCAATATTGCAGGAGATTTGCTGCTGCGCTCCACCGCCGCCGATGGCACCTTGCACATGCAACTGCAGTCGGGCAACACCCTGACGTCGCTGGATATTCCCGGCCAGGTGTCGTGGACCGGTCAAGTTAATGCGTCGGGGAAAGTTGCGTTTGGCGCCACCGTGGTCGACAGCCAGACCAAGGTCAGCAGCACCAACGCCTATCTGTACGATTCCGCATCGGGCATTACTCCCCTCGGTACGCTGGGCGGCGCCTGGAGTAGTGTTTCAGCAATCAATGATCATGGGGTCATCGTCGGCAACTCCTCGACGGCCAGCGGCAAGCAGCACGGTTATATCTATGAAAATGGTGTGATGAGAGACATCACGCCCACGATCAGAGACGCCGAGGTGAAGATGCGAGGGATTAACAATGCAGGGGAAATCGTGTTCAACCAGTACTTCCCCAATGCCCCCTGGCCGGTTCCCTACCGCGCCTTCAAGATGGTGGACGGCAGCTGGAGCGGGATCAACTCCATGTCGGAAGCGCTCGGGATCGATGGCAAAGGGAACGTGGTGGGTATCAGCCTTTCAGGTGCGGAATCCATTATCAATATGAATGGCAACACCTATATGCTGGCCGACCTGGTCGATGGCATGGAAGGCTGGCGCAATCTGCAAGTCAATGGCATAAACGAGGCTGGCCAGATCGCCGCCAGCCGCTGCAACGACCGCTTTTGTGAAGTGATCCGCCTCGACCCGCTCAGCGCCGTGCCGGAGCCTGAAACCTATGGCATGTTGCTGGGCGGCCTGGCATTGCTCGGCTTTGTCAGCAGGAAGCGCCGGCAGCGCCAGGCCTGACGCCGGAGCCGTACGCCGCGTTGCTGGTGGCCACTAGCGGTGGATCACCACCAGCAGCGCTTTTCCTTCCGTCTTGCCCAGGTTGCGTATAGTATGCGGCAAGTCCGCCGGATACCTGGCCGTGCCGCCATTCTTGACCTTTTTCTTCGCCGTCCCCACTTCCAGTTCCAGGTTGCCGTGGATCACCGTCAAATGCTCGGTGGTGCCCGGATCGTGCGGCTGCGACGCCAGCTCGCCGCCCGGCGCCAGGGTCACCTCATACCATTCATATTTGCCGGCCAGTTCCATCGGTCCCAGGATGCGCAGCACGTAGCCCGCGTGGTCGCCGGGCAGGGTGGGGGTTTCGTGGGCGTCCGTGATGCGGATGGTTTCCACGGCTTTTTCCGCGCTGGACAGCAATTCGCCAATCTGCACGCCCAGGGCGTTGGCCAGGCGCCACGTGATGGCGATGGTGGGATTGGCCTTTTCGCGCTCGATCTGCGACAGCATGGACTTCGAGACGCCCGCGATGCGCGACAAATCCTCCAGTGTCAGGCCGCGCGCAAGGCGCAGCCGTTGCAGGGTGGCGCCCACTTCGGGCGGAGAATTGGTCGAAACGCTGGTTTTCATCGGCAGGTGGCTTGCAAAGTTCAAAAGGCTTGGGTAATATCCACTATATTGAATTTCAGTTCGAAATAGTGGATTTTGAGGAAAAACACGGAAACGTGTAGACTTCAAACAGCGCTTCACGGTACAGCATTGTGCGCGCACCGGTCAAGCGGGCGCCTTTCCCTATGGCAACTGAGCTCACCCGGATAGCACACATACAACAGGGACACACAAGGATCATCATGAGCGAGCAAGCGAAGAACACCTTTTTCAGCGGTCTGCAACAGAATCTCGATCAACTGCGCCAACAGGGCTTGTACAAGCCCGAGCGCGTGATCGCCTCGCGCCAGGGCGCTGAAGTGGTGTGCGACGATGGCCGTACCCTGATCAATATGTGTGCGAACAACTACCTGGGCCTGTCCGGCGACGTGCAGACGCAGGAAGCGTCTATTGCCGCCACGCAAAAGTATGGCTACGGCCTGTCGTCCGTGCGCTTCATCTGCGGCACGCAAACCGTGCATAAAGAACTGGAACAGGCGATTTCCGCTTTTCTCGGCACGGAAGACACGATTTTGTACGCGGCCGCATTCGACGCCAACGGCGGCGTGTTCGAGCCCCTGTTCGATGAAAATGACGCCATCATCTCGGATGCGCTGAATCACGCTTCCATCATTGACGGCATCCGCCTGTGCAAGGCTGGTCGCTACCGCTACGCCCACAACGACATGGCCGACCTGGAAGTGCAGCTGAAAGCGGCCGTCGCCGCCGGGAAGCGCCATAAAGTCATCGTCACGGACGGCGTATTCTCGATGGATGGCACGATCGCGCAACTCGACAAGATCTGCGACCTGGCCGACCAATACGGCGCGCTGGTGATGATCGACGAATGCCACGCTTCCGGCTTCATGGGCGCGACGGGCCGCGGCACGCACGAACACCACAATGTGATGGGCCGCATCGACATCATCACGGGCACCCTGGGCAAGGCCCTGGGCGGCGCCATGGGCGGTTTCACGTCGGCGCGCAAGGAAGTCATCGACACCCTGCGCCAGAAATCGCGTCCTTATCTGTTCTCGAACACCCTGGCGCCATCGATCGCCGGCGCTTCGCTGTCGGTACTGGAGCGCCTGGCCAAGTCGACGGAACTGCGCGACCGCCTGCATGAAAACACGGCTTTCTTCCGCAGCGAAATCGAACGCATCGGCTTCACCATCAAGCCGGGCACCCATCCCGTCGTTCCCGTGATGCTGTTCGACGCTCCCGTGGCGCAGAAATTCGCTGCCCGCCTGTATGAACTGGGCGTGCTGGTGACGGGCTTCTTCTACCCGGTCGTGCCGATGGGCCAGGCCAGGGTGCGCGTGCAGCTGTCGGCCGCCCACACCCGCGAACAGCTGGTGCAAGTGCTGGCCGCCTTCGAGCAGGCTGGCAAGGAACTCGGTTTGCTGACTACCACTACCAACTAACAAGAATTCAGGAAAATAGCATGGAACGCATCTTAGTCATTGGCGCAAACGGCCAAATCGGTAGTGAACTGGTGGGCGCACTGGCGCAGCAGCACGGCGCGGACAACGTGATCGCCAGCGACATCGGCACGAAAAATCTGTACCAGGCCAAGCGCTATGCGCAATTGAATGTGCTGGACAAGGACGGCCTGGCGAAGATCATCGCCGACGAAGGCATCACCCAGGTGTACCAGCTGGCGGCCATGCTGTCGGCCACGGGCGAAGCGGCGCCTTTGAAGGCGTGGAGCCTGAACATGGACGGCTTGCTCAATATCCTGGAACTGGCGCGCGAGCGGGGCGAAGCGGGCAAGCCGCTGCGCATCTTCTGGCCGTCGTCGATCGCCGCCTTCGGCCCGAACACGCCGCAGGTGAACACGCCGCAAATGACGGTGATGGACCCGACCTCGATGTACGGCATCAGCAAGCTGGCCGGCGAGCGCCTGTGCGAGTACTACTTCAACAAGTACGGCGTGGACGTGCGCAGCATCCGCTACCCGGGCATCATCAGCTACAAATCGCCTCCGGGCGGCGGCACCACCGATTACGCCATCGCCATCTTCCATGCGGCCTTGCGCGGCGAGCGTTATGACTGCTTCCTCGATGCGAACACCACCTTGCCGATGATTTACATGCCCGACGCCATCCGCGCCACCATCGAACTGATGGATGCGCCTGTGGCCCAAATCAAGATCCGCTCCTCGTACAACGTGGCCGGCGTGTCGTTCAACCCCGAGCAGCTGGCCAAGGCCATCGTGCGCATGGTTCCGGACTTCAAGATCAGCTACAAGCCGGACAGCCGCCAGGCCATCGCCGACAGCTGGCCGCAAAGCCTGGACGACAGCAAGGCCAGCGCCGACTGGGGCTGGAAGGCGCAGATCGGCGTCGAGCAGATGGTTACGGACATGCTGGCCAATGTCGACGTGGGCCATGCGGCCAAGGCTGCCTGAATCCAGCACCGGCATTCATAAAAACATACTAATATAAAGAGACACTACATGGACATGAGCGTATTTGACCTGTTTAAGATCGGCATCGGGCCGTCGAGTTCCCACACTGTGGGGCCGATGGTGGCGGCGCGGCGTTTTCTGGTCGAATACGGTCCGCTGGACCAGGTGGTGGGCGTCGAGGCGGCCCTGTATGGCTCGCTGGCGCTGACGGGCGTGGGCCATGCCACGGACAAGGCCGTCATTCTGGGCCTGATGGGCGAGACGCCGCAAGACGTGGCGCCCGATGCCGTCGACAGCAAGCTGACCGCCATCGAGGCGGCCGGTGAAATCGCCTTGCTGGGCACGCACGTGGTGCCATTCACGGCCGCCACGGGCTTGATCTGGCACAAGAGCGAATCCCTGCCTGAACATCCGAACGGCATGCGCTTTACCCTGAAACTGGCGGATGGCAGCCGCGTCGACAAAGTGTATTACTCGATCGGCGGCGGCTTTATCCGCGAAGCGGGCGAGGCCCAGGCCGAGGCGGCCGTGGAGTCGGCCGCCAGCGCGCGGGTCGTCTTCCCCTTCGATACCATGGAGCAGTTGCTGGCGCACGGCGTGGAAAGCGGCCTGTCGATCCCGGAAATGCTGCGCGCGAACGAATGCGTCAAGCGCAGCGACGATGAATTGAACGAGGGCCTGGACCGTATCTGGCACGTCATGCGCGACTGCATCGCGCACGGCCTGGAAACGACGGGCAACCTGCCGGGCGGCTTGAACGTGAAGCGCCGCGCCGCAAAATTGTGGCGCCTGGCGCAGGAAGCGAAAGCATCCGATAACCGCGCCAACGACTTGCCGCACGACGCCGTGCACCTGGTCAGCCTGTACGCGATGGCCGTCAACGAGGAAAACGCGGCGGGCGGCCGCGTGGTGACGGCGCCGACCAACGGCGCCGCCGGCATCATCCCGGCCGTGCTGCGCTACTACGCGCAGGATTGCCGTCCCAGCGACCCGGTCGGCGGCGTGCGCCGCTTCATGCTGACGGCGGCCGCCATCGGCATGTTGTGCAAACGCAATGCCTCGATCTCGGGCGCCGAAGTGGGTTGCCAGGGCGAAGTGGGCGTGGCCTGCGCCATGGCGGCGGCCGGCCTGGTGGCGGCCCTGGGCGGCACCAATGAGCAAATCGAGAATGCGGCCGAAATCGGCATCGAGCACCACCTGGGCATGACGTGCGACCCGATCGGCGGCCTGGTGCAGATTCCCTGCATCGAGCGCAACGGCATGGGCGCCGTGAAAGCCATCACGGCCGCCTCGCTGGCGCTGAAGGGCGACGGCACGCACTTCGTCAGCCTCGACGAAGTCATCGAAACCATGCGCCAGACGGGCGCGGACATGCAGGACAAGTACAAGGAAACGTCGCTGGGCGGGCTGGCCGTGCACGTGATTACCGTGAACCACGCCGCTTGCTGACGGCGACGTCCCGTACGATTCCCTAACATCGTGTATGTCGGCTTGCCGCAGTGCGCAAGCCGACAGCCTTACTCCTCCTCAAACAGCTGCTCCAGCCTTCTCGGGTAGTTATTCAGGAAATCGCGCGTCACGGCGTAGTGTTCCGTGTCTTCATACGCCACTTCGTGGATGCCGCCGCCCGTAAAACTGAGGATTTTCGCATTCGGATAGGCCAGCAGGATGGGCGAATGGGTGGCGATGATCAATTGCGAGTCGTCCTGCACCAGCTGGTGGATCACGGATAATGCTGCCATCTGGCGGCTGGGCGACAGGGCCGCCTCGGGTTCGTCCAGCAGGTACAAGCCTTTTCCCCGCAGCTTGTTGATCAGGGTGGCCATGAACGCTTCGCCGTGCGATTGCGCGTGCAGCGACTTGCCGCCATAGCTGGCCAGGTATTCCGGCATGTCGTCCATGTAGGTGGCGACGTTGAAAAAGCTTTCGGCGCGCAGGAAATAGCTGTCCTCGGGTTTTTTATAACTCTTGCTCAGGCGCAAGTGCGCGTGCAAGCCCGATTCCTCGTCCGACGGCAGGGCGATGCGCACGTTGCGCGTGCCGCCATCCTTGCCAAAACCGAGGGCCACGGCCAGCGCTTCGAGCATGGTCGACTTGCCGCTGCCATTCTCGCCCACGAAAAACGTCACGTCGCGATGAAAGTCCATGTGCACGAAGTCGCGGATGGCGGGAATGGTGAATGGATAGTGGTCAAGGTCGACGACGGCGTCAGGGCGCAGCGCGGCGCTTTGCAAATACGGTTTTTTACTCAGCGACATGGCCGGTTCCATGAATGACCCGGAGGCGGGCCGACGGGTACCAGTGTGGCGCAAATCCGGCGCACGCGCCAGCACGCGCGCCGGATTTTTTGATATTACAGGTCGTTCAGGCAGTTGCCGAAGTAGTCGTTATAAAATGCTGTGGGTGCACCATTCTTGTCGAGCAAGCCAAAATGTCTACCGACATTGAGGCCTACACGATACAAAGTGTCGGCCGAGTTTTCTGTTCCGGCATAGCCTCGCTCCATCAATAATGCTTCGCGGGCATTATCCGTTAGGTGGGCAACTCGTCCTGCAAGCAGTGCGTCAAAAAGACAAATGTGTTCGCGTTCGTCACTTTCCTTGTACGCATCTTTACTGCCGACAGCCATGTATAGGCCAGCTTCGCCACCAGCGCTGATGCACTCCAGGTCAGCAACTGATCGTTCATGGAGGCCGAATTCGCCCTTTGCCAAGGGAAAACAATAGCTGTTTGCACTACTTTCCTTCAGCGTCTTTGTTTTATAGTTGTTCGTAAGCCATTTGGAAAACGCGGAAGAGCTTGGCTGGCCGCCCTGGCGACGATAGGCGGTATAGTAAGTGAGTACGGTCGAAAAAGGGTGGCCGCTAGGTACGGCTCCGAATGTTCCTGATTTGGCTACCGCCGGCATCGTGGCTGCAACCGTATCTGCTGGACCAAAACACCGCAAGTCATACCCCAGCATGAACAAACTCGCTTCGAAGGCATGGCAGCGGGCGGCCATGTCGGCGCTGTCCGCCTTGAACCAGTCGCACTTTTCCAGCACGGCGCGCAGGATCCAGCCCAGCTTGACCTGCCATTGTGCCCAGTCCTGGCACGACACGGCCTTGCCAAAGAATTGCGGTGCGCCGGGAAAGCCGCTGTCGATACCCTTGGGATTGCGGATCTGCTTGCCGCGCGCGGCGCCCGAGGGGAAGGCCAGCCAGTGTTTCTTGGCCAGTTTGGCGCCTGCCTGGCTGCGGTACTGCGCATACAGCATGGCCATGGCCGCGCCCACGCGGCTGTCGTAGATGGGCGAGCCGCTGTCATCAAACAGGGCGTGGATCTTGGTCAGACCCGCGTCGAAGCGCTCCACGCTGTCCGTATCGAGCGCATCGAGCGCGGCGTCCGAGTCGAGCGACATGAATGGCGCCAGGCGCGTGAAGTAGGCGGCCAGGCGGCCTTGCGCGTGCAGGCGCTTCAGGAAGACGATGGCGCCGCGCACGCCGCCCCATTCGAGGATGGCCAGGCAGGCCGCCAGCGCCTGGTCTTCATCCTGCCGCGCGATGGCGTCCTTCAACCAGCCGCGCAGCATGCCCAGCGAGGCGCGCGTCTCGCGCCAGTTGCCCGAGACGACCGCCTTGCCGCGCGCATCGGTCCAGCGGGTGTTCCACACATAGTGCCCCAGCACCGCTTCCAGCCCCGTCGCCTGCACGTCCAGGCCGCCCGGCACGAAGCGGCTGCGCGCCATCTTCAGCTGAAAGCGCTTGACCGGCAGTTCGGCCGCCAGCCAGTCGATAAAACCGCGTACATCGTCCTGCTTGAGAAAATCGTCACGTTTCATGTGGCATTCCTGTTCATTGCTAAGTTGTGAAAGTGGGGGCAAAACGGATGCGGGGCTACAAATCTTGCGCCCAGCGGTCCCAGAAGCCGGGTTCGTCGTGGGCCGCGTTCTGCATGGCGAGATCAAGGGTGAGCAGGTAGAAGCGCACGCCCGAGTGGCGCATGCTGCCATCCGCATGTTCGAGATAGTCGCGCAGCTGGCAATATGCGGGCAGCGTGTCGTCATGCGGCAGCTCGAAGCAGATCTGGCCGCGCCACGACGAAAAGCCCGACAGCTCGGCGTAGGGGCCGCAAGGCTGCCAGGCGATGGCATGCGCGTCCAGCCAGTCGAGCATGCTGCTGCGGACAAGGTCCTCGTCATGGCGATAGCGGCGCGACTCTTCGTGGCTTTTCGGGTGGAACTCCAGGTACAGCACGTCACGCTGGCGCTGGCGCGCGATGGCGTCGATATGGTCGATGAGCTGTGGCATGGTCGTCATGGACGGGGTTGGCACCCGCTTGGTCTGGAAAGCGGCCATGATACAGTTGCCGTGCGACAAGGTGTGTCGTTTGGCAACAGTCGCCGCTCGTATCGGGACGGCGGTGCCCGGGCAAATGCCACGCGATTCGCCTTGGACGGCGGCTGGCACTATAATATCCGCTGCCATTCATGATCAACCGCACTCAGCTCAACTGGACTCTTCAAATCTATGCACTACGTGTCTACCCGCGCTGATAAAGCGCCAATGAATCCGCAGCAATTCTCCGACATCCTCCTGGGCGGCCTGGCCCCCGATGGCGGACTGTATCTCCCTGAACACTACCCGCAAGTCACTGGTGCCGAGCTGAACGCCTGGCGCACATTGTCGTATGCCGACCTGGCCTACGAAATCCTGAAGAAGTTCGCCACCGATATCCCGGCCGCGGACTTGAAGGCGCTGACGGCGAAAACCTATACCAAGGCAGTCTACAAGAACGCCCGCGCCGGCGAAAACGCGGCCGACATCACGCCGCTGCGCGTGCTCGAAGAAAACGTCGTCAAGGGCGACCAGACCACCCTGATCCTGCAGGCGCTGTCGAACGGCCCGACCCTGGCCTTCAAGGACATGGCCATGCAGCTGCTGGGCAACCTGTTCGAATACACGCTGGCCAAGCACGACGCCGAACTCAATATCTTCGGCGCCACCTCGGGCGACACGGGCAGCGCGGCCGAGTACGCGATGCGCGGCAAGAAGGGCATCCGCGTCTTCATGTTGTCGCCGCACAAGAAAATGAGCGCCTTCCAGACGGCGCAGATGTTCAGCCTGCAAGACCCGAACATCTACAATATCGCCGTCGAAGGCGTGTTCGACGATTGCCAGGACATGGTCAAGGCCGTGTCGAACGATTTGCCGTTCAAGGCGAAACAGAAGATCGGCACCGTCAACTCCATCAACTGGGCGCGCGTCGTGGCGCAGGTGGTGTATTACTTCCGCGGCTACCTGGCGGCCACCACCAGCAACGAACAGAAAGTGTCGTTCACGGTGCCGTCTGGCAACTTCGGCAATATTTGCGCCGGCCACATCGCCCGCATGATGGGGCTGCCCATCTCGAAACTGGTGGCCGCGACGAATGAAAACGACGTGCTCGACGAATTCTTCCGCACGGGCGTCTACCGCGTGCGCAAGTCCGCCGAAACGTACCACACGAGCAGCCCGTCGATGGATATCTCGAAAGCGTCGAACTTCGAGCGCTTCGTCTACGACCTGGTGGGCCGCGACAGCGGGCGCGTGCGCGCGCTGTTCATGAAAGTGGAAACGCACGGCGGCTTCGACTTGTCCGGCAAGCCGGGCAGCGATGGCGACGAGTTCAAGCTGGTGGCCAAATATGGCTTCAAGTCGGGCAAGTCCACGCACCAGGACCGCCTCGACACCATCCGCGACGTGGCCGACGACTATGGCATCACCATCGACACGCACACGGCCGACGGCATCAAGGTGGCGCGCGAGCACCTGGAGCCGAACGTGCCGATGATCGTGCTGGAAACGGCGCTGGCGGCCAAGTTCAACGAAACCATCCTCGAAGCGCTGGGCGTGGATGCGGAACGCCCGGCCGGCTTCGAGAACATCGAAGACTTGCCGCAAAAGTTCGTCGTGATGGATGCGGACGTGGAAAAAATGAAGGCGTACATCGCCTCGAACACGGGACTGTGATGACAGACGCGAGCACTGTACGTAAACCCATGCTGTCGGTGGCCGAGGCGCAAGCCTTCATGCTGGGCGCGGCGCGCCCGGTGACCGACGTGGAGCTGGTCGACACCATGCGCGCCAACGGCCGCGTGCTGGCCAGCGCGCAGACGTCGACCCTGAACGTGCCCGAGCGAGATAACACGCAGATGGATGGCTACGCCGTGCGCGCGCAGGATTGCGCCAGCGGCGCGGCCAGCCTGCCCGTGTCGCAGCGCATCGCGGCCGGCCACGTGGGCCAGCCTTTGCAGCCGGGGACGGCGGCGCGCATCTTCACGGGCGCCCTGATCCCGGACGGCGCCGATTGCGTCGTGATGCAGGAGCAGTGCACCTTGCTTGATGGCGTGGTGACGGTCAATCACGTGCCGCACGCGGGCGAATGGGTGCGGCGCCAGGGCGAGGATATCCGCGCCGGCGGCGAGATCCTCGGCGCCGGCCGGCGCCTGCGCAGCCAGGAAATGGGCCTGGCCGCCTCGGTGGGGCTGGCGCAAGTGCCCGTGCTGCGCAAGCTGCGCGTGGCCGTGTTCTTCACTGGCGACGAGCTGGCCATGCCCGGCGAACCTTTGGCGCCGGGTGCCGTCTACAACTCGAACCGTTTTACCTTGCGCGGCTTGCTGGAAAATTTGGGCTGCGAGATCACGGACCTGGGCATCGTGCCCGACAGCCTGGACGCGACGCGCGCCGTGCTGCGCCAGGCGGCCCAGGGCAATGATTTGATCATCACTTCGGGCGGCGTGTCCGTGGGCGAGGAAGATCATATCAAGCCGGCCGTGGAAGCGGAAGGGCGCCTGAACATGTGGCAGATCGCCGTCAAGCCGGGCAAGCCGCTGGCGTTTGGCGAAGTGCAGGACGCGTTCTTTGTCGGCTTGCCCGGCAATCCCGTCTCCAGCTTCGTCACCTTTCTGCTGTTCGTGCGTCCGTTCATCCTGCGCCTGCAGGGCGTGGCGGGGAGCCTTGCGCCGCGCAGCTACAAGCTGCCGGCCGCGTTTGAGCGCCTGAAGGCGGACAAGCGCAACGAATTCCTGCGCGCCAAGGTCAATGACGAGGGCGAGCTGGAACTGTTCGCCAACCAGAGTTCGGGCGTGCTGACGTCCACCGTGTGGGGCGACGGCTTGATCGATTGCCCGCCGGGGCTGTCGATCGCGCGCGGCGACATGCTGCGGTTTATCCCGTTTAATGAATTGCTGTACTAAGGAAGTCTTGATGAAGATCAATCTGCGATTTTTTGCCAGCGTGCGCGAGCTGGTGGGCACGGGCCAGGAAGCGCTGGAAGTGGCCGGGCCGCTGACGGTGGGCGAGGTGCGAACCCTGCTGATCGCCCGTGGCGGCAACTGGGAACATGCGCTGGCGCAGGGACGCGCGCTGCGCATGGCGCATAATCAGGTGATGTGCGATGCCGATACCGTAACAGGCGACGGCGACGAAGTGGCGTTCTTCCCGCCCGTGACGGGCGGCTGATCCCGCGCGCCAAATGAAACGGCCACTTCATCGAAGTGGCCGTTTTTTCATGGCGTCTTGGTTTTCGGCTTGCTGGCCGTGGTATCGCCGCAGGTGGCGCAGGCGATGGCTTTCTTGTAGCGCCAGTATTTCGAGCCGATGAAGATGGCTGACGCCACCAGCGACCAGGCCAGCGCGCTGAGGATGTCTGCGCGGCTGGTGGTGCCCTTGCTGTACTCGACCACCGTCAGGATGATGAATAAAATCGAACTGGCCAGCAAATAACGGGAAATCCAGAATCCTGCGCCCATGTGTTTCTCCTCTTGTCGTCGCGTTGTCTCGTGAAGTCGAAGTGCCGATCGCTGCAGCATGTCCGCGCAGTATGCATCATTTTTCGGCCTTCTTGCCATCCGCCGGCCTTATCTCGACTAAAATGCCGGGGTTTTCACCGTCTTTCCAGCTCGCCATGACCCAAACCAGTTCCCCTCCGTTTCACATCGCCGTCATCGGCGGCGGCCCCGCCGGCCTGATGGCCGCCCAGGCGGCCGCCGACCAGGGAGCCAGGGTGGAGCTGTTCGACGCCATGCCGTCCGTCGGCCGCAAATTCCTGCTGGCGGGGCGGGGCGGCATGAATATCACGCATGCGGAAGGCTACCAGGCCTTTGTCTCGCGCTACGCCAGGCAAGCGCACCGGGTGAAACCGGCGCTGGACCAGTTCGGCCCGCAAAAGGTGCGCGACTGGGTGCACGGTCTGGGCGTGGAAACCTTTGTCGGCTCCTCGAACCGCGTCTTCCCGACAGACATGAAGGCGGCGCCCTTGCTGCGCGCCTGGCTGCACCGCCTGCGCGAAGCGGGCGTGCAATTTCACATGCGCCACCGCTGGACGGGCTGGCAAGACGGCCATCTGGCCTTCGCCACGCCGGACGGCGAACGGCTATTCGCTTTCGACGCCGTGATCCTGGCGCTGGGCGGCGGCAGCTGGGCGCGGCTGGGATCGGACGGCGCCTGGGTGCCGCTGCTGCAAGGGCGCGGCGTGGCCGTGACGCCCCTGGCGCCGGCCAATTGCGGCTTCGATGTGGACTGGAGCGAGTATTTCCGCAGCCGTCATGCGGGCGAGCCGCTGACCACCGTGGCCATCACGGCGCGCGATATCGATGGCTTGACGATCAGGCGCCAGGGCCAGTTCGTCATCACGGCGGGCGGCGTCGAGGGCAGCCTGATCTACGCGCTGTCGGCCGCGCTGCGCGAGCAGATCGCCGCCGAGGGCAGCACCACCATCTGGCTCGACCTGGCGCCCGACCACAGTCATGAACGCGTGTTCGCGGAAGTGACGCGCCCGCGCGGCGCCCGCTCCATGTCCAGCCACCTGAACAGCCGCCTGGGCATCAAGGGCGTGAAATCGGGCTTGCTGCGCGAATGCTTGAGCGCGGCAGACTTTGCCGACGAAGCCAAGCTGGCCGCCGCCATCAAGCTGCTGCCCGTCACCTTGCAGCGTCCGCGCCCTATCGATGAAGCCATCAGCAGCGCCGGCGGCGTGGACTTCGAAGGCATCGACGGCAGCATGCTGCGCGCCATGCCGGGCGTGTTCCTGGCGGGGGAAATGCTGGACTGGGAAGCGCCGACGGGCGGCTACCTGCTGACGGCCTGCCTGGCGCAAGGCAAGGCGGCCGGCGAGCAGGCCGTGGCATGGCTGGAAGAGAATTCTTGAAATCACAACGGCATTGAATCGTTGGCGCCACGACGCCGCTCACCATCGTAGCGAGCAGCGCCAGCTGCAAATCGCGCCGCGCAGTCGATTGTGAGCGGTTGTCCTCATCAGTGCCAGATGATGTCGCCCGAGCCGCTCTTCTGCGTCTCGCGCTGGCGCGGGTTGCCGTGGACGTGGATGTCGCCGCTGCCGCGCACGGTCAGGTTGGCGGCGTCGCGCACGAAGACGGTGCTCGTGCCCGAGCCTTGCAGGCTGACGCTGGCCTTGTCGGCGGCCAGGTGCTCGGCATCGATGTCGCCTGAACCGCTGAGGTCGGCGCGCAGGAATTTCGTGTTGCCGCTGGCGGCGATGCGCCCGGAGCCCACCATTTCCAGCACCACGCTGTCGCTGTTGCCGGCATTGATGTCGAGGTCGCCGCTGCCGTTGACGGTGGCTTGTACCTGCTTGTAGCGTCCCGTGAAACTGACGTCGCCCGATCCTGTTAATTCCAGGATGAAACTGTCGCCGGAAAAGCCCGTGATCTTGCTGTCGCCATTGCCATGCACTTCGACGCGCACGAGGGCTGGCAGCACCAGTTCCACCTGCAGCGGCTGGCGATGGTGGAACAGCATGCCTTTCGGGCCGATATGCACGGTCGTGCCATCCTGCGTGGTGTCGACGTTCGACAGCAAACGCTGTTCGCCGCTGACCTTCAGCGATGGCGTGGCGCCGCGGCGCAGCACCAGGTCGATGGGGCCGGCCAGGTCGATGCTGGTGATATCGGCGGAAATCGGGCGCGTTTCGCTGCGCACGGCGCGGCCGGCAGCGCTGCTGGGATTGCTGATTCCCTTGGCGCGCAGCGCCGCATACGACATGGCGATCAGGACCAGTGCCAGCAAGAGCATGGACAGGCCAACTTTGAGCAAGCGTTTCATGGCAGCCTTTCTAGTGACCTTTGAGCAGGGAAACATTCATGGCAACGTAGCGCTTGATGCCGATCAAGGTATAGCGCGTTACGACCAGACTGAGCAGGAAGATGGCGATGCCGCCGAGCAGCATGCCCACGCCAAAGACGGTTTGCGTGGTGCGCGCATCGCGGTCCATGTCGGTGGAGATGCGGATGCCGCCGCCGGCCAGCGCTTCGGCCCGCTCCATCATGCGCGACGAGGCGCCCGGTGCCTCGGGTGCGGACTCGGCTTTGACGGGGCCGGGCACGTGGTCGACTTCGATGCCCGTGTCGCCGATGGTGATGCGCGTTTCGCGCCGTTCGCCGCCTTCGCCGCCGTCATCGTCATGGATGAAGACGTGGCGCAGGGGGCCGTCGAGCACCAGTTCGTTGGCGCCGGACAAGCCGCTGGCCGTGATGGCGATGCCGGCCAGGTAAAAACTCAGGCCGACGGCGTACAGGGTGGCCAGCAGGGCCGCGTAGACGGCGGCTGGCACGACCATGAACAGGTTGAAGATGGCCAGTCCCACCAGCGAGACGAGCAGGCGCAGCAGGTTGACGGGCGTTTTCTTTTGCTCGAAAGCCTGGCGATGGGTGCTGCTGCGCAAGGTGAGGGCGATTTTTTTCGGGTCGCCCAGGTCATCGGCGATTTCGTGCTCGCTGCGGCCGGCCGCAGCGCCTTCGATGAAGGTCTGTTCGTAATAATCGAGGGTCTTGGCCACCAAGTCCGGTGGCAAGCCTGCCAGTGCGCGCCGCAGCGCGTCGAGATAATCTTGCTTGTTCATCATATTTTTCCTGTCCGCCGCTTCAGCCCACTGCCGGCAGCAACATGCTTGCCTGGCTCAGCAGCAACGGTGCCTGTGGCGCCTGCTGTACCTGCATGACGATCAAGGTGGCCAGCGCCACACCCGCCAGCAGCGCCAGGGCTTTCAAGCTGTTTTTCAAGTGCAAGGTGGTGTGCATGGTATTCCCCGTGGCATGGCCGTTGTCGATGATCAGACTGTACCCAAGCGCACGCGAGCGCACCAGCGCGGTGCGACAGAATGCAATTTCGCGGGGGCGAGCGACGCCAGGGGAGGATGCACCGTCAAGTCTACTTTGCCGCTTTGCCCGTGGTGACGACCTTGGCGGCCGCCACGCCGCTGCGCACGGCCGCCTCGATGGTGGCCGGATAGTCTTGTGTCCGGTCGTCATTCGCTGTGTAGTCGCCGGCCAGCAGCAGGCCCGGCACGCCGCTGGCGTTGCCGGGGCGCGCCAGGTCCGGCGTGCAGGCGAACGTGGCGCGCTTTTCCGTGATCAGCTGGGTCCACAGGGGCTGGGCCAGGGCAGGGCGCTGCAAGACCTGCGCCAGCTGGGCCGCGATGGCTTGCGCCAGCGGCCCGTGGCCTTGCTCGGCGGCAGGGCCGGAAGCGCTGATGACGACGGCCAGCAAGCCGGCCTGTTTGCTGTCGAGCTGGCCCCGGTCGAAGACGAACTGGCCCCAGTGCCGGTTCGCCGGCGTATCGACGAGGGCGTAGAACGGCAAGTCCAGGCGCACCGAGGCGTCGTATTGCAGGTAGCAGGTGCTGATCGCTTCCGGCGTGAAGGCTTGCATTTTGGCAATAACGTTATCGAGGCGCGCGTCCTGCAAGCCTTGCAGCAGGCCGGCCGCTTGCACGGACGAGGTGGCGACGATGACGCCGTCAAAGATATCTCCATCGTCGACGCCGTCATCGAGCCGCCAGCGGCAGTCGGGCAGCGCCTGCAGGGCGGCCACCTTGGCGCCCGTGCGCACTGCGCCGCCATGTTGTGCCACATAGCGGGCGGCCGCGTCGGGCAAGACGCTGCTCAGGTCCGCCTTCGGGACCAGCATGTCGGAGGCGCGGCGGCGGCTGGCGCCCAGGCTGTCGCGCAGCACGTTGAGGAAGACGCGGGCCGAGGCGCGCTCGGGCGGGGTATTTAATGCAGCCAGGCACAGCGGGTGCCACATCAGCCGGTTCAGGCGGTCCGTCTGGTCGAAGCGCTGCAGCAATTCGTTGACCGTGCAATCGTTGTACAGTTGCCAGCCCATCGTCCGCATGGCGGTGGAAAATCGCATCAGGGCCATTTTGTCGGCGCGCAATAATCCCGTGGCGCGTAGCAGGGCCCAGACCAGGTGCAGCGGCGCGGGCAGGCGGGGGGCGATGAAATCCATGCCCCCGGAGCCGGCCGGATAGCGCATCTGCAGGGGCAGCGTAAGGATCAGTTCGTCCGGGTCTTGCCCCGCCAGTTTGATCAGGCGCAAGGTTTCCGTGTAGGCACCCAGCAAGATATGCTGACCGTTGTCGAGCACCGTGTTTTCTCTCTCGACGCGGCGCGCGCGCCCGCCCAGGGTGCGCGCCGCCTCGAAGACGGTCACCGGGTGACCGGCGCGCGCCAGCTCCATGGCCGCCGCGCAGCCAGCCCAGCCGGCGCCGATGACGGCGTAGCGTTGCTTCACGATAGGCTTAGCCACGAACCCAGGTCTTCCAGGCCAGCCACAGTTTGCGGATCGGCGTGAGCGAGATGCGCTGTTTCAGCACGTGGTAGCCGTCGCGCTCGACTTCGTTAAGCAGGGTGCGGTAGATGGCGGCCATGATCAGGCCCGGACGCTGGGCGCGGCGATCCTCGGCCGGCAACAGCGCGAAAGCTTCGTCATACGCCTTTTGCGCGCGCGCCACCTGGAAACGCATGAGGTTTTCAAAGTTTTCGCTGTGGCGCGCGTTCAGCAAGTCGGCCGCCGTCACATTGAATTGCTGCAATTCGCTGATCGGCAAATAGATGCGCCCCTTGCGCGCATCTTCGCCCACGTCGCGGATGATGTTGGTCAGCTGGAAGGCATGGCCCAGTTTTTCCGCGTACAGCAGGGTTTCCGGGCGGGTCGCGCCAAAGATGCTGGCTGACAAGATACCCACCACGCTGGCCACATGCCAGCAATAGCGGCTCATGGCCTGGTAATCGAGGTAGCGGGTCTGGTTCAAGTCCATTTCCATGCCGTCGATGATGGCCTGCAAATGCTTTTCTTCCAGTTGATACACGGCCAGATGCGGTTCCAGCGCGCGCATCACGGGATGCGTGGGGATGCCCTCGTACATGGCCTTGACTTCCTTGCGCCACCAGACCAGCTTGGTGCGTGCCACGGCTTCGTCCGTGCATTCATCGACCGTGTCATCGACTTCGCGGCAGAAGGCGTACAGGGCCGTGATGGCCTTGCGGCGCTCGGCGGGCAGGAACAGGAAGCTGTAGTAGAAGCTGGAGCCGCTCTGGGCGGCCTTTTGTTGGCAGTATTCGTCGGGAGACATAGTCAAAAGAGCAAGGGTTGCAGATCGAAGCCGCTATTCTATCGTCTTACAGAGTGGGCGACGGGGGAAAAGCCGTTTTTACTTGTGTCTCTTGATGCAAGCTTTTGCGCGACATGCGCAGGGCGCGCCAGAAAATGATCAGCCAGTCGCGTTTCTCCAGCTTGGGACGGCGCCGGAACACGTCGTAATTGACGGCTTCGATGCATTCGAGGATGCGCAAGCCGCCTTGCACCACCAGGCGCAATTCCCAGCCGATGCGCCCGCGCAAGCGCAGGGCCAGCGGCGCGCCGGACAGCATCAGGGCGCGCGTGCGGGCCACTTCGAAGCGCATCAGGGCGCTCCACTTGCCGTGCGCCTCGGGCCGCTCGAAGGCGGCGGCGGAGACGGCAAAGCGGCTCAAGTCTTCCATCGGCAGGTAGATGCGCTCTTTTTGCTGGTCGATGGCGACGTCTTGCAAGAAATTAATTAGTTGCAAAGCTGAACATATCGCATCGGAATCGCGTACATTCTGTTCATCGGCCGCGCCATACAGGTGCAGCATCAGCAGCCCCACGGGGTTGGCCGAGCGGGCGCAGTAATCGAGCACATCGTCATAGCTGGCGTAGCGCGTCGTTTCCACATCCTGTTTAAATGCCGACAACAGATCGTAGAACGGCTTCAGCGGCAGCTGGTGTTTGGCGATGACGGCGGCCAGGCGCTCGAACATGGCGGCGTTCTCGCCGGCATGGCCTTCGTGGCGGTCCATGCGGCCCAGCGCTTCTTCATAGGCGTGCAGGGCGGCCAGGCGCTCGGCCGGCGTGGCGTCGCCCTCATCGGCCAGGTCGTCGGCGCTGCGGGCGAAGGCATAGATGGCTTCGACGGCGGGCACCAGGCGGCGCGGCAGTAAAAATGATGCAACAGGAAAATTTTCGTAATGGTCTACAGGCATGAACACACTTCTCTAGTCTTGCGTTTGTCCGGCACCCTCACACGCTGGAATGGGGCCGGACGTTGTACGTCTCAAGATTAATGACGCAAAAGTCACTAAAAACTTTTACGCACGATTATAATTAATAACCAGAAAGTCATTAGGGGAAAATCGCTCCCCGCGATGACCAAGCTGATATTGTCACAAATTTAAGGATATCGCGTGCGAAAAAGTTTGGCTTGGCCCACAGGACAAGCAAAAAGTTTCTCCGCATAAAAATATTGCAGCCCGCATAGTAAAGGAAAATACCTTGTTTGCCCTGAAAACCCTGCGCCGCGAGACCGGCGCTCCCGCACTTCCCGCCCTGCGGCTGATTGCCGCCGCCGCCCTGGCGCTGACCCTGGCGGCTTGTTCCAAGCCTGCCGTCAAAGTGGAAGACGTGCGCCCCGTGCGCGCGATCGTGTTGTCTAGCAGTAATGTTGACGTGAGTGCCGAGCTGTCGGGCGAGGTCGTGCCCCGTGTCGTATCGCAGCTGGGCTTCCGCGTGGGCGGCAAGATCGTCGCGCGCAAGGTGGACGTGGGCGCCAGCGTCAGGAAGGGGCAAGTGCTGATGCAGCTCGACCCTGCCGACTTGCAGCTGTCGCAGGCGCAGGCCAAGGCTTCGCTCGTCAGCGCGGAAACGAGCCGCGACCTGGCGCGCGCGGAATTGAAGCGCTACCAGGATTTGCGCGAGAAAAATTTCGTCAGCCAGGCCGTGCTTGACGGCAAGGACGCCGCCTACAAGGCGGCGCAGGCGAACGTGGAAGCGGCCCAGGCCCTGTACCGTGGTCAGGCAAACCAGTCCGGCTATGCCAGCTTGCTGGCCGACGTCGATGGCGTCGTCACGCGCATCGAGGCCGAAGTGGGGCAGGTGGTGGCGCCCGGCGCGCCCGTCGTGCAAGTGGCGAAGAGCGGCGAGAAGGAAGTCGTGATCGGCATTCCTGAAGACAAGGTCGAGACCTTGCGTGGCGTCAAGGATGTGGTGGTGCGCCTGTGGGCCGACCCGAAGCAGGGCTTGCCGGGCAAGATACGCGAAGTGTCGCCCGTGGCCGATGCCGCCACGCGCACCTATATCGCCAAGGTCAGCATCCCGGACGCGCCGCAGGCACGCCTGGGCATGACGGCCGTGGTGCAGTTCGCCTCGCAGACGGCCACGCCGCAGATCAAGGTGCCGCTGACGGCCCTGTTCAATGAGAAATCGCAAAGTTCCGTGTGGGTGGTGGAAAACGGCGCCGTGAAGCTGGTGCCGGTGACGGTGGGCGGCGTGGCGGGCAATGAGCTGCTGCTGACTTCGGGCGTGAAGGCGGGCCAGACCGTGGTCACGGCCGGCGTCAACCTGCTCAAGCCGGGCCAGAAAGTGACCATCCTCGGCGCCGAACTGGCCAGCAAGCCTGCCGCCGGTGCCGCCGCCGTCAGCGTGGGTGCGGCCAAATGAAGGGCGGCTTCAATCTGTCGCGCTGGGCGCTCGAACACATCCCGCTGACGCGCTATCTGATGGCCGTGCTGCTGATCGGCGGCATGCTCAGCTACGCCAGCCTGGGCCAGGATGAAGATCCTCCGTTTACTTTCCGCGCCATGGTGCTGCAAGCGTACTGGCCCGGCGCCACGGCCTTGCAGATGGCCGAGCAGGTGACGGACAAGCTGGAAAAGAAACTGCAGGAAACGCCGTACATCGACGAAATCACCAGCTATTCGAAGCCGGGCGAAACCCTGATCCTGCTGGAACTGCGCGAATCGGCGCCGCCCAAGGAAACGGCCGCCGCCTGGTACCAGGTGCGCAAGAAGATCGGCGACATCCAGGGCACCTTGCCGGCCGGCGTCGTGGGCCCGTTCTTCAATGACGAGTTCGGCGATACGTATGGCTCCATCTTCGCCCTGTCCGGCGACGGTTTTACGTACGCGGAAATGAAGGATTACGCGGACAAGGTGCGCCAGGAATTGCTGGCCGTGGGACAGGTATCGAAGGTGGAACTGTTCGGCGTGCAAGATGAAAAGATCAATATCGTCTTTTCGCACAAGAAATTTGCCCAGCTGGGCATTCCTTTCGACGCCATCGTGCAGCAACTGTCCGCGCAAAACAGCATCAACGCCACGGGCGTGCTGGTGACGCCGACGGACAATCTGCAAGTGCGCGTGACGGGCGCCATGCTGACCGTCAAGGACCTGGAAAACCTGGAATTGCGCGCCAACGGCACCACCTTCCGCCTCGGTGATTTTGCTACCGTGAAACGTGAACTCATCGATCCGCCGAAGGACAAGATGCGTTTCAACGGCAAGGAAGTGATCGGCCTGGGCGTGTCGATGGAAAAGGGCGGCAATATCATCGACATGGGCAAGGCCTTGCAGGCAACGGTCACGCGCATGAAGAGCGAGTTGCCGGTCGGCATAGAACTGCAGCGCGTGTCGAACCAGCCGGAAGCCGTGTCCGCCTCCGTGGGCGAGTTCGTGCATACCCTGGTCGAAGCGATTCTGATCGTGCTGGCCGTCAGCTTTGTCGCGCTGGGCTTGCACACGAAACCGCTGCGCATCGACGTGCGTCCCGGCCTGGTGGTGGCGCTGACCATCCCGCTGGTGCTGGCCGTCACCTTCCTGTTCATGCGCCTGCTCGACATCGACTTGCACAAGATTTCGCTGGGCGCCCTGATCATCGCGCTGGGCTTGCTGGTCGATGACGCCATCATCGCCGTCGAGATGATGGTGCGCAAGATGGAAGAGGGCATGTCGCGCTTCGACGCGGCCACGTTCGCCTATACGTCGACGGCCATGCCCATGCTGACGGGCACCCTGATCACGGTGGCGGGCTTCTTGCCCATCGGCCTGGCCAAGTCGGCCGCCGGTGAATACACGTTCTCCTTGTTCTCCGTCAATGCGCTGGCCCTGATCATTTCGTGGGTGGTGGCCGTCGTCTTCACGCCCTACATCGGCTATGTCTTGCTGAAAGTCAAACCGCACGCGCATAACGACCATGAATTGTTCGATACGCCGAACTTCCGCCGCTTCCGCCGCGCCGTCACCTGGTGCGTGGAATGGCGCAAGACGACGATTGCCGCCACCCTTGCCATCTTTGCGCTGGGCATCTACGGCTTTAACTTTATTGAAAAGCAATTCTTCCCCGATTCCAGCCGTCCCGAACTGATGGTGGAGCTGTGGTCGCCCGAAGGCACGACATTTGCCGCGAATGAAAAGCAGGTGAAGAAATTTGAAGCCTTCGTGGGCAAGCTCGACGGCGTGGAAAGCGTCACCAGCTATGTTGGCACGGGCAGCCCCCGTTTCTACTTGCCGCTGGATCAGATCTTCCCGCAGACCAACGTGTCGCAAGTGGTGGTCTTGCCGAAGAGCCTGGCCGATCGCGAACGCTTGCGCCAGCAAATCGTCGATGTCTTCAAGAAAGATTTCCCGGAAGTGCGGGGCCGCGTCAAACTGTTGCCGAACGGGCCGCCCGTGCCGTATCCCGTGCAATTCCGCGTCACGGGACCGGAAGTGGCCGGTGTGCGCGCTATCGCCGACCAGGTCAAGGACATCATGCGCGCCAATCCGAACACCTTGGGCGTGAACGACAACTGGAATGAATCGGTGAAAGTATTGCGTCTGGACCTGGACCAGGACAAGATGCGCGCGCTGGGCGTCACGTCGAAAACGGTGATGCAGGCGGCCAATACGATTTTGTCGGGCACGGTCATCGGCCAGTTCCGCGAAGACAATAAGCTGATCGATATCCAGGTGCGCCAGCCGCTGGAAGAGCGGGCGACGATTTCCGTGTTGAATGACACGAATATTCCGACGGCGACAGGCAAGTCCGTGCCCATCTCGCAACTGGCCCGCGCGCATTTCGTGTGGGAACCGGGCGTCGTCTGGCGCGACAAGCGTGAATGGGCCATTACGGTGCAGTCGGACGTGATCGACGGCATCCAGGGCGCCACCGTATCGACGCAGCTGGCGCCGCAGCTGGACGCCTTGCGCGCCAAGTTGCCAGACGGCTACCGCATCAATGTGAAGGGCGTGGCGGCCGATAGCGGCGAAGCGGAAGCGTCGATTTCGGCGAACTTGCCGTTGGCTATCTTCATCATCTTCACCTTGCTGATGCTGCAACTGCACAGTTTCTCGCGTTCCCTGCTGGTCTTCCTGACGGGGCCGCTGGGCGTGGCGGGCGCCGCGTTTGCCTTGCTGCTGCTGCACCGTCCGCTGGGCTTCGTGGCCAACCTGGGCGTCATCGCGCTGTTCGGCATGATCATCCGCAACTCGGTGATCCTTGTCGACCAGATCGAGCAAGACATCCGCGATGGTTCGGCCCCATGGGACGCCATCATCGACTCGGCCGTGCGCCGTTGCCGCCCCATCGTACTGACGGCCGCCGCCGCCGCGCTGGCCATGATCCCATTGTCGCGCTCCGTGTTCTGGGGGCCGATGGCGGTCGCCATCATGGGCGGCCTGATCCTGGCGACGGCCTTGACTCTGCTGTTCCTGCCGGCCCTGTATGCGGCCTGGTTCCGGGTCAAGAAGCCGGCGCCGGCGACCGCAAAAGAAGGCTAGCCGCCAGCGCCAGGGCATAGGCAAAAAAAGGCGGCATTCCTCTGGGAAATCCAGTAGAATGCCGCCTTTGCTTTACCGAGGGCTTGCTCGTTGAGTCTGCGGTAGCCAGATCGCTCCCGAGTTGTTAAAATCAGGGAGGCGCAGACGACAGTCTGCGCGGCGGCAGTCTGTTGCTGGTAGTGAAAAAATGCGGATGTGGTGGAATTGGTAGACACGCTGGTCTTAGAAGCCAGTGCTTCGGCTTGGGAGTTCGAGTCTCCCCATCCGCACCAATCCGGGTTGTTCCAGCCCGGACGTGCAGCACCATCAAGTTGTTCTTCAGCCTCGTTCAGGCATCTTCCGGTTTTTCTTCCCGTTCTTCCCGTGTTTTCGTCATGGGATGCGTCTTCCATCGTGCTATTTTTCGTCCGGCACGGCAGGATAGGGCGGGGTATGGGCGGCGATTTGCCTGAAAAATGGCCAAATTGAGATAAATCAAAGGTTTTTTGCCCGAAATCTTCGCCATGAGCGCATTTCTTTGTTTCGGACGGGGCGCCAGTTCGCATATACTAATGAACGAAGCAGGCTGGAAAGCCTGTCTCTGGCGAAACAAAGAATGCCGGGGCAAGAGTAAAGACAGGGCACCCCCAGGCTGTGGCGACTCGTTCGCCGCCGCTGGTATCCTCTGTGGCCGGGCTGCAAAGCCAGCCACTTTCCCGAAGTCCTTTGTTATAATGCCACGCTTTACCGAATGATGGCCGGCCCTGCATTTACTTAGAAGCAAGGCTGGACGCTCGGAGCCCTGTCGCAGTACTGGAAGCGGCGGATTGTTTGGTGCCTGGTGCGGGTTTTCCCACTGCCGGGTAGACCAGGTCCATTGTCCTGTTTGCAGTACTTTTACAGATGATATATGCGAGCGAGTGAAGCTGGACCCATGTCTTGCCGCCAGTGATGGCGCAAGGGGTCGGGTCTTCTTTTCTCGCACCAACAGTGTTTATTTTTTGGACGATTTTTTACATGGCAACTGCAGTCGAAACCTTGGGCAAACTCGAACGTCGTATCACGATCTCCTTCCCGCTGACGGACGTCCGCACGGAAGTTGAGAAGCGCCTGAAAGTGCAAGCCCGTACGGCTAAGGCACCGGGCTTCCGTCCGGGCAAAGTGCCGTTGAAAATGGTCGCAGCACAATACGGCTACCAAATTGAATCCGAAGTGCTGAATGACAAAGTCGGCCGCGCGTTCAACGACGCCGCCAACGAAAACAATCTGCGCGTGGCCGGTTTCCCGAACATCGTGCCGAAAGAAGAAGCAGCCGAAGGCCAGCTGGCTTTCGACGCAACGTTCGAAGTGTATCCGGAAGTCGCCATCGGCGACCTGACGGCCGTTGAAATCGAAACCGTGCAAGCCGACGTGTCGGAAGCCGAAATCGACAAGACCATCGACATCCTGCGCAAGCAGCGCGTGCACTTCCACACCAAGGGCGAAGCTGGCGAACACGGCGACGGCGGTGAGCCGATCGCTGCCAACGGCGACCGCGTGACCGTCGACTTCGTCGGCTCGATCGACGGCGTTGAATTCCCAGGCGGCAAAGCTGAAGGCTACGCTTTCGTGCTGGGCGAAGGCCGCATGCTGCCAGAATTCGAAGCAGCGACCCTGGGCCTGAAAGTGGGCGAGTCGAAGACTTTCCCATTGTCGTTCCCTGAGGACTACCACGGCAAGGACGTAGCCGGCAAAACCGCTTCGTTCACCATCACCCTGCAAAAGCTGGAATGGGCGCACCTGCCGGAAGTCGATGCCGAATTCGCCAAATCGCTGGGCGTTGCCGATGGCGACCTGGCCAAAATGCGCGAAGACATCAAAGTCAACCTGCAGCGCGAAGTCGCTGGCCGCGTGAAAGCACGCAACAAGGAAGCCGTCATGGACGCGCTGATCAAAGTTGCTGAGCTGGAAGTGCCAAAAACGCTGATCGCTCAGGATTCCGAGCGCCTGGCCGAAATGACCCGCCAGGACATGGCGCAGCGCGGCATGAACGTCAAGGACGTGCCTTTCCCAGCAGAACTGTTCGCAGACAAAGCCGAGCGTCGCGTACGCCTGGGCCTGATCCTGTCGCAACTGGTGGGCGACAACAAGCTGCAAGCTACGCCTGAGCAAGTCAAGGCGCAAATCGAAGATTTCGCTCAAAGCTACGAAGATCCACGCGAAGTGCTGAAGTACTACTACAGCGACCGTCGTCGTCTGGGTGAGATCGAAGCCCTTGTATTGGAAGAAAACGTCGTCACTTACGTGTTGGGCCTGTCGAAAGTCACGACGAAAGCAGTTGCTTTCGACGAACTGATGGGAAGCAACGCACAAGCGTAAACCAGTTGGTATTGGGATGCCGCCTTTTGCCGCAAGGGAAGGGGCGTCTCCCCTAACTGCTTCACAAGGAAATGAAATGACAGGTATGAACCGTAACCCAGCGCTGGACACAGAGATGCTCGGCCTGGTGCCGATGGTGGTGGAACAAAGCGGTCGCGGCGAGCGCTCGTATGATATTTACTCGCGCCTGCTGAAGGAACGCTTGATTTTCATGGTCGGCCCGGTCAATGACCAGATGGCCAACCTGGTTGTCGCCCAGCTGCTGTTCCTGGAAAGCGAAAATCCGGAAAAGGAAATCTCGCTCTACATCAACTCGCCAGGTGGTTCGGTCTCGGCCGGCATGGCCATCTACGACACCATGCAGTTCATCAAGCCGGACGTCTCGACCCTGTGCACGGGCATGGCTGCTTCGATGGGCGCTTTCCTGCTGGCCGCTGGTGCCAAGGGCAAGCGTTTCTCGCTGCCGAACTCGCGCATCATGATTCACCAGCCGTCCGGTGGTTCGCAAGGCATGGCGTCCGACATCGAGATCCAGGCGAAGGAAATCCTTTACCTGCGCACCCGCTTGAACGGCATCATGGCCGAGCGCACGGGCCAGACGATCGAACAGATCGCCAAGGACACCGACCGTGACCGTTTCATGTCCGCCGACGAGGCCGTTGAGTATGGTTTGATCGACAAAGTGTTGACCAGCCGCGCTTGATGAGCCCCTACCGGTATTGCTAAGTACGTAAGTAAACGCCCGGGCGCTCAAACGTTCGGGCGTTTCGCTTTTATTTCGGGTAGCATGGAGCTTGTGCACGTTGTTGACTTGCGCCATGGGGAGTTGCCTTAACGGGCGGCAACCATCATCCGGCTTGCGATTTTGCAATATTGTTAATGCAGTTCCAACCAAAATGCCTTATGTCAGACAAAAAATCCTCTAGCGGCGAAAAATTACTGTATTGCTCGTTCTGCGGCAAAAGCCAGCACGAGGTGAAGAAACTCATCGCCGGCCCGTCCGTATTCATTTGCGACGAGTGCATCGACCTGTGCAACGACATCATCCGTGATGAAACGTCGAGCATCGAGACGGTGACCGGTACCAAATCCGACCTGCCGACGCCGCAAGAAATTGCCGCCTTGCTCGATCAGTACGTGATCGGCCAGCAGACTGCCAAGCGCATCCTGTCGGTGGCGGTGTACAACCATTACAAGCGCCTCAAGCACCTGGGCAAGAAAGACGACATCGAACTGGCCAAGAGCAACATCTTGCTGGTCGGTCCTACCGGCTCGGGCAAGACCCTGCTGGCGCAGACCCTGGCGCGCATGCTCAACGTGCCGTTCGTGATCGCCGACGCCACCACCCTGACCGAAGCCGGTTACGTGGGTGAAGACGTGGAAAACATCATCCAGAAGCTGCTGCAAAGCTGCAACTATGACGTCGAGAAAGCCCAGCGCGGCATCGTCTATATCGATGAAATCGACAAGATCTCGCGCAAGTCCGACAATCCGTCCATCACGCGCGACGTGTCGGGCGAGGGCGTGCAGCAAGCCTTGCTGAAACTCATCGAAGGCACGATGGCTTCCGTACCGCCACAAGGCGGCCGCAAGCACCCGAACCAGGATTTCGTGCAGATCGACACGACCAACATCATGTTCATCTGCGGCGGCGCCTTCGACGGCCTGTCGAAAGTGATCGCCAACCGTTCCGAAAAGAGCGGCATCGGCTTCTCGGCCACGGTGCGCAGCAAGTCGCAAAGCTCGGCTAGCGAACTGATGCTGCAAGCGGAGCCGGAAGACCTGGTGAAATTCGGCCTGATCCCGGAACTGGTGGGCCGTCTGCCCGTCATCGCCACCCTGGCGGAATTGACGGAAGAGGCGCTGATCCAGATCCTCGTCGAGCCGAAGAATGCGCTGATCAAGCAGTATTCGAAGCTGCTCGAGATGGAAGGCGCGGAACTGGAGATTCGTCCCGCCGCCCTGCATGCGATCGCCAAGAAAGCGCTGGCGCGCAAGACCGGTGCCCGTGGCCTGCGTTCCATCCTGGAACATGCTTTGCTGGACGTCATGTACGAACTGCCGAGCGAACAAAATGTGGTGAAGGTCGTCATCGACGAAAATACCATCACCAGCGGCGCCAAACCTTTGTTGATTTATCAAGAGACTGCCAAAGCCTCCGGAGAAAATTGAAAACTGCCGAGACAAATGCATAAAAAGGGTTTTGATTCCTTAATGCATGGCAGTACAATTTAAATCAATGAGTGCAGGCTTCAATCGGAAAGCCACTCGCGGCGCTTAGCTGCGCGTGGCTTTTTTACTGTGAAAACTGCATTTATTACCGTCATGCGGGTGTGTTTTGCGAAATAAACAGAAAAATGTTTGTTTCACAGAATTATTTATTCTCGCCGGTCTTGTGTTTTGGCAGCGAGCGCCAACATCGTAAACACGCTTTCTATAAGGTACGCCATGACAACTTCCAAATTAACTGAGCAAACTCAACTGCCGTTATTGCCGTTGCGGGATGTCGTCGTTTTCCCGCATATGGTGATACCGCTGTTCGTTGGCCGTCCAAAGTCGATCAAGGCGCTGGAAGCTGCGATGGAGCAGGGCAAGAGCATCATGCTTGCCGCTCAAAAAGCAGCCGCGAAGGACGAGCCGTCTCCTTCGGATATCTATGAAATTGGCTGCGTTGCCAATATTCTGCAAATGCTGAAGCTGCCCGATGGCACCGTCAAGGTGCTGGTCGAAGGCGCGCAGCGTGCCCGTATCAACCACATCAGCGATGCCCCGACGCACTTCATCGCCGACCTGACGCCGCTCGAGTCCGAGCCGGGCGACGAGTCGGAAGTCGAAGCCATGCGCCGCGCGATCGTGCAGCAGTTCGACCAGTACGTCAAACTCAACAAAAAAATCCCGCCGGAAATCCTCGCTTCCCTGTCGGGCATCGACGATGCCGGCCGCCTGGCCGACACGGTGGCCGCGCACCTGCCGCTGAAACTTGAGCAAAAACAAGTCATCCTGGAAATTTTCAGCGTGGCCAAGCGCCTCGAGCACCTGCTGGGCCAGCTCGAAGGCGAACTCGACATCCTGCAGGTGGAAAAGCGCATCCGCGGCCGCGTGAAGCGCCAGATGGAAAAGTCGCAGCGCGAGTACTACCTGAACGAGCAAGTCAAGGCGATCCAGAAAGAACTGGGCGAGGGCGAAGATGGTGCCGACCTCGACGAGCTGGAGAAAAAAGTCGCTTCGGCCAAAATGCCGAAGGAAGCGCTCGACAAGGCTACCAACGAGTTGAAAAAACTCAAGCTGATGTCGCCGATGTCGGCCGAAGCCACCGTCGTGCGCAATTACATCGACACCCTGGTCAACTTGCCTTGGAAAAAGAAATCCAAGGTCAATAACGACCTGGCGAACGCTGAAAAAGTGCTCGAGGGCGACCACTACGGCCTCGACAAGGTCAAGGAACGCATCCTGGAATACCTCGCGGTGCAACAGCGCGTCGACAAGCTCAAGGCGCCTATCCTGTGCTTCGTCGGTCCTCCGGGCGTGGGCAAGACCTCGCTGGGCCAGTCCATCGCCCGCGCGACGAACCGCAAGTTCGTGCGCATGGCCCTGGGCGGCGTGCGCGACGAAGCGGAAATCCGCGGTCACCGCCGCACCTACATCGGCTCGATGCCGGGCAAGATCTTGCAATCGCTGTCGAAAGTCGGCGTGCGCAATCCCTTGTTCCTGCTCGATGAAGTCGACAAGATGGGTGCCGATTTCCGTGGCGACCCGTCGTCGGCCCTGCTGGAAGTGCTCGACCCGGAACAGAACCACACGTTCTCCGACCATTACATCGAAGTCGATTTCGACTTGTCCGACGTGATGTTCGTGGCCACGTCGAACTCGTACAACATTCCGCCAGCCTTGCTCGACCGCATGGAAGTGATCCGTCTGTCCGGTTACACGGAAGATGAAAAGACCAGCATCGCGCAGCGTTACCTGCTGCCGAAGCAGATCAAGAACAATGGCTTGAAGGAAGAGGAAATCTCGGTGGCCGAGTCGGCGCTGCGCGACATCATCCGCTACTACACGCGGGAAGCCGGTGTGCGTTCGCTCGAGCGGGAAGTGTCGAAGATCTGCCGCAAGGTGGTCAAGATGCTGCTGCTGAAGAAATCCGACAAGAAAGTCATCGTCAACTCGAAGAACTTGGATAAGTTCCTCGGCGTGCGCCGCTATGATTTCGGTGTCGCAGAGAAAGAAAACCAGGTAGGCCAGGTGGTCGGTCTGGCATGGACGGAAGTGGGCGGCGACCTGCTGACCATCGAAGCCGTGTCGATGCCGGGCAAGGGCGGCATCATCCGCACGGGTACCCTGGGCGACGTCATGAAAGAGTCGATCGAGGCAGCCCGCACGGTGGTGCGCAGCCGGGCACAGCGCCTGGGCATCAAGGCGGACGTGTTCGAGAAGAGCGACATCCACATC
This sequence comes from Janthinobacterium sp. SUN211, assembly GCF_030587315.1. Taxonomy (NCBI): domain Bacteria; kingdom Pseudomonadati; phylum Pseudomonadota; class Betaproteobacteria; order Burkholderiales; family Oxalobacteraceae; genus Janthinobacterium; species Janthinobacterium sp. SUN211. The sequence goes on from NZ_JAPWIC010000001.1 coordinate 463,892, forward strand.
CACGTGCCGGAAGGCGCGACACCGAAGGACGGTCCTTCGGCTGGCGCGGCCATGACGGTGGCGATGGTGTCGGTCTTCACGGGCATTCCCGTGCGCGCCGACGTGGCGATGACGGGCGAGATCACCTTGCGCGGCGAAGTATTGCCGATCGGCGGCTTGAAGGAAAAGCTGCTGGCGGCCCATCGCGGCGGCATCAAGACGGTCCTGATTCCAGAGCAAAACGTGAAAGACCTGGCCGATATTCCGGACAACGTCAAGAACAAACTGGAGATCGTGCCGGTGCGCTGGATCGACAAAGTGCTGGAAATCGCCCTCGAACGCATGCCTGAAGCGTTGGCGGACGTCGCTGCGGTGGAGGCTGTTACGGCTGCCGCGGCCAAGCCTGACGCGGCCGGTGAGGTAGTAAAACACTAACGTTTTACCCCTGTTTTCCCCAAACAAGCGCTTTTAGAGCGCTTGTTTTATATTGAAACGTGAATTGCGCCCCCAAAGCGCTTGACACATATACAGTGTGGCTTGTTTAATACGCCTGCACATTTTTTTCGCCGGACAGCTGTGGTGCCAAAAGTGCCGCAACGATACGGTAAACGTTTTATACCTTTGTAATTGGGGATGCTAGTGAACAAGACTGAATTGATCGACCACATTGCTGAAAAAGCTGACATTTCCAAAGCCGCCGCTGCGCGCGCACTCGACGCTGTTATCGGCGGCGTGACGGAAACTTTGAAAAACAACGACAGCGTGACGCTGGTTGGTTTTGGCACTTTCTCGGTCAGCGAACGCGCTGAGCGTACCGGCCGCAATCCGCGTACCAAAGAAGCGATCACGATCGAAGCAGCAAAAGTTCCAAAATTTAAAGCTGGTAAAGCTTTGAAGGATGCTGTAAACTAACGGACTTCGGTGAGGTGACAATCACCGGAAACATTTGGCGGCGCCCCCGGGTGCCGCGATTTCAGGATCGACGTTCTTGAATGGCGATCCTGGATACAAATGCAAGTAGTACTGTGTATTTTTCGGAGTGGTAGTTCAGTTGGTTAGAATGCCGGCCTGTCACGTCGGAGGTCGCGGGTTCGAGTCCCGTCCGCTCCGCCAAAAAAATACGCTCTCAAGGAGTGGTAGTTCAGTTGGTTAGAATACCGGCCTGTCACGTCGGGGGTCGCGGGTTCGAGTCCCGTCCGCTCCGCCAGAATATAGAAACCCGCGCTGCTGAATAAGTAGCGCGGGTTTTTCTTTTCCAGCGCCAGATTATCTCGGCGCGCCTGCTTTTTAAAATTCCATCCTGCCGTGTTGAATAAAAACACCGGCGTTTAAATCCCCTTTAAGCTGCATCGGGTTAAATGTCCGAGTCCGGCGCCTTGCCATCCAGGCGGCGCCAGGGCAGGGCGCGCGCCCTGATTTACTCTTGCTATAGCGCTATGGGCATTGTAGAATCAGGAGATAATGGCTTGGGCGTCAGAATCCTGCTTTAGTTCCAGCGCCAAGTTGTTGAATCTAAAGGGGAAGTGGACATCTGTCCCGTCCATTCCGCCGAAGAAATCAAGGCGAACGCATGTTCGCCTTTTTTTATAGTGATCCACTCATCCCGAATTGGCTGACCATGTTTGAATTTATTCGTACCCATCGACGCTTGATGCAGTTTCTCCTGATGCTGGTCATCGTCCCGTCTTTTGCACTGGTCGGTATCAGCGGCTACCAAAGCTTCGGCGATGGCGCGAACACCATCGCCAAGGTCGGCGACCAGGTCGTTACGCAGCAGCAATATGAAGAAGCGCAACGCCAGCAGATCGACCGCTACCGCCAGATGATGGGCGAGCAGTTCGACCAAAAAATGTTTGACACGCCGGAAGCGCGCCAGAGCATCCTCGACAACCTGATCGCCGAGCGCGCCGTGGCCGCCGAAGTGGGCCGTAGCCACCTCGTCATCAGCGATGCCGTGCTGCAAAAGGAAGTGCTGGAAATCCCAGGCTTGACCTTGCCGGACGGTAAATTCGACCTGGAACGCTACAAGGCCATGCTGGCAGCCCAAGGCATGACGCCGCAGATGTACGATGCGCGCCGCCGCAGCGACCTGGCCCTGCAGCAACTGGCCGGCGCCGTGCAAGGCACCGCCTTCGCGCCGAACACCGTGTCCAAGCGCCTGTCCGACATCACCTCGGAAGAGCGTGAAGTGCAGGAACTGCTGTTGCCGATCGCCCAGTACGTGTCGGAAGTCAAAGTGACGGACGCCATGATCAAGGCATTCTATGACAAGAACAGCAAGTTCTTCGAAATCCCGGAACAAGCCAAGATCGAATACGTCGTGCTGGACGACAGCGCCGCCGGCGAGCAAGTCGACGTCAGCGACGCCGACGTGACCGGCTACTACGCGAAGAACCAGAAAGCCTACACGACGGAAGAAGCGCGTCAGGCCAGCCACATCCTCGTAGCCGTCAAGAAAGACGCCTCGGCAGCCGACAAGGCAGCCGCCAAGGCCAAAGCCGAAGCGATCCTGGCTGACGTGCGCAAGGCGCCTGCCAGCTTTGCCGCCGTGGCGAAAGCCAAGTCGGAAGACCCGGCCTCCGCGGAACAGGGCGGCGACCTGGGCGTGATCGGCAAGGATGGCTTGCCGGCACCGCTGCTGAGCGCTGTTTCGAAACTCAAGCAAGGCGAAATCAGCGATGTCGTCGCTTCCGATTTCGGTTTCCACATCCTGACCGTCACCTCGCTCAAACCACAGCACGTGCGTGCGCTCGATGAAGTGCGCGGCGAAATCACGGCCGACCTGCGCAAGCAATTTGCTGCCAAGAAATACTCGGAAATGGCGGAAACGTTCACCAACACGGTCTATGAGCAATCGGACAGCCTGAAGCCGGTGGCCGACAAGCTGAAACTGAAAGTGGAATCCGTTGCCAACCTGTCGCGCACGCCGTCGCCGGCACTGGGCAAGGCGCCGTTCAACAACGCCAAGTTCCTGGCCGCCATCTTCTCGAACGATTCGCTGAAAGACAAGCGCAACACGGAAGCCGTGACCGTCGCACCTAACGTGCTGATCGCTGGCCGCGTGGTGGAATTCAAGCCGGCAACGAAGCGTCCGCTGGCCGAAGTCGAAGCGATGATCCGTCAGCGCGTGACCCTGGAAGAAGCGGAAAAGCTGGCCAAGAAGGCGGGCGAGACCAAGCTGGCCGCCTTGAAGGCGTCGGGCGATGCGACGGGCTTCGGCGCGGCGCAATGGGTATCGCGCAGCAAGCTGGACGGCATCAACCGTGCCGCCATCGCGCAAGTCATGAAGGCCGACACGAGCAAGCTGCCAGCCTATGTGGGCGTGGACTTGCCAGCCCTGGGCTACGGCATCTACCGCATCGGCAAGGTGCAGCAGCCGGCGCAAGTGGACGCGGCGCGCCGCCAGCAAGAGAAAGACCAGATCGGCGGCATCCTGGCGCAACAGGAAATGTTCGATTACGTCGAGTACCTGAAAGCCAAGGCCAAGGTGAAGATCGTCAAACCGCTCACCGCCCCAGCCGCCGCAGCGCCGGAAGCACCGTAAGATTTAGTTTCCACGCATAAAAATAGCCGCTTTCGAGCGGCTATTTTTTTGTCTGCGGAATGTGCGTGCCAATGAACTGAGCATGACCATCAGCGTAGAGCTGGGGTCAGACCCGCCGGGTCTGACCCCGGATTTTTGCCTCGGGCTAGAGGTAACGTCAACAACTGGCTTACTTGGCTTTCAGCAACGGCGCCAGTTGCGGCCAGATATTTTTCAGAATCGTCGGATGCGCCTTGGCATTCGGATGCATGCGGTCGGCCTGGAACAGCTGCGGCTGGTCGGCGATGCCTTCGAACATGAAGGGGACCAAAGGCGCCTTCCATTCCTTTGCCAGCTTGCCGTACACGCCATAGAATTGCTCGCCGTAGGCGCGGCCATAGTTGGGCGGCATGCGCATGCCCACCAGCACCACCTGCGCGCCCGATTTCCTGGCCGCCTCGCCCATGGCGCGCAGATTCGCTTCGGCGGCCGCCACGGGCAAGCCGCGCAAGCCGTCGTTGGCGCCCAGTTCGATCAGCACGACGTCGGGCTGGTGCTTGGCCAGCAGGGCGGGCAGGCGCGCGCGGCCGCCGCTGGTGGTCTCGCCGCTGATGCTGGCGTTGACGATGCGCGTGTCGTTCTTTTGCGCTTGCAGCCGCTGTTCCAGCAGCGCCACCCAGCCCGTGCCCCGCGCCAGCCCGTACTCGGCCGACAGGCTATCGCCGAGCACCAGCAGCGTTTTTGGTGCAGAATAGGCGTTCGTCATGCCTGACACCAGGAGCAGGGCTGCCGCAGGAAGCAAGGACAGGGTGCGCCGCCGCAGGCGGTTGCCGCCCTCGACACTTATTTGTTCACGAAATTTTTTAAGATAGATCAGCATGCCCGAATTCCCTAAAGCGACTTCCACCAGTTTTCTCCCGTCAGAAGCAGCGGCCCAGCGGCCCACCGCTCCCGACAGCCAAAAGGCCAGGCCGGCCATCGAAGTGGTCCAGCTGGCCAAGCGCGTACCCGATGCCGATGGTGAGCTGACCATCCTGCATCAAGTCGATTTTACCGTGCAAACGGCGGAGACGCTGGCCATCGTCGGCGCCTCCGGTTCCGGCAAGTCCACCTTGCTCGGTTTATTGGCAGGCCTGGACACCCCCAGCGAGGGCAAGGTCATGCTCGACGGCACCGATATCTTCGCCCTCGACGAAGACGGCCGCGCCGGTTTCCGCAAGGAAAAGCTCGGTTTCGTGTTCCAGTCCTTCCAGCTGCTGGCCCACCTGACGGCGCTGGAAAACGTCATGCTGCCGCTGGAATTGCGCGGCGACCCGGACGCGAAAGAAAAGGCGCAAGCCATGCTGGGAAGGGTGAACCTGGGCAGCCGCCTGAAACACTATCCGAAATACCTGTCCGGCGGCGAGCAGCAGCGCGTGGCGCTGGCCCGCGCCTTCGTCACGGAGCCGCCGCTGCTGTTCGCCGACGAGCCGACGGGCAGCCTGGACGCTGCCACGGGCGAAGCCGTGATCCAGCTGATGTTCGAGTTGAACCGCGAGCGGGGCTCGACCCTCGTGCTCGTCACGCATGACAGTTCGATTGCGGCGCGCTGCGGCCGCACGATTACGATTGCGGCGGGCAGGCTGGTGTGATTGGTGCTGCTGATTGTCGGATTACGCGCTGACGCGCTAATCCGACCTACTTGCTGTCAGGCGTCGTGACATTCCTTGTAATACGTCGTTATTACACCGACAAGGCATTGATCAACTTGCGTATCGCCGGGATCAATTCCCCCGCCGTCAATCCGATGGGGCCGCTGCCTGCCGCCACCAAGGCATCGGCCGCCGCGCCGTGCAGCCACACGGCGCCCAGCGCCGCTTCCCATTCCGGCCAGCCTTGCGCCAGCAGGCTGCCGCACAGGCCCGCCAAGACGTCGCCCGTGCCGGCCGTCGCCAGCGCGGGGCCGCCCGTGTTGTTGACGACGACCTGGCCGTCGGGCGCGGCGATCACCGTGCCCGACCCTTTCAAGACGACGATGACGCCCAGCTGCGTGGCCAGCTGGCGCGCCGCGCCCAGGCGGTCGGCTTGCACCTCGGCTACCGTCATGTCGAGCAGGCGCGCCGCTTCCAGCGGATGCGGGGTCAATATCGTCGCCCCCGCGCCCGTGCGCACGGCCAGCGCCGATTGCAGTTCCGGCTCGGCCGCCATCAGGTTCAGCGCATCGGCGTCCAGCAGCAGGGGGCTGTCGCTGTCGAACGCCCGCAGCAGCAGCTCCACCGTGCCGGCCTTGTCGCCGAGGCCGGGACCGGCCACCAGCGCCGCGAAGTGCAGGCCCGAGAAATCCACGTCCCGGGCGTGCCGGCACATGAGTTCCGGCTGGCCGCTGTCGAACGCCGGTGGCGCGTCGGGAAAGGCGAGATACACCCGTCCCGCGCCCGCATGCAGGGCCGTGCGGGCCGCCAGGATGGGCGCGCCGGCCATGCCTTGCGCACCGCCGATGATGGCCACGCTGCCGTAGCTGCCCTTGTGCGTGTTTTGCCGGCGCGGCTGCAGCTGGCGGGCGAACAGGTGCAGGCCGCCCAGCTGCGCCTTCGCCGGCAGCAGCAGGGCGGGATCGATGGCCAGCGCGGCCACTTCCACTTCGCCCGCATGGTCGCGGCCATTTGCCGTGTGCAGGCCAGGCTTGTCGCCGATGAAGGTGAGCGTATGCGTGGCGCGGATGGCGACGCCGTCGATGGCGCCCGTGTCCGCGTGCAGGCCGCTGGGCACGTCGAGCGCCAGCACGGGGCAATCGAGCTGGTTCACCAGATGGACCACGTCGCGGCATTCGCCGTCCAGGGGACGCGACGTGCCGATGCCGAACAGGCCATCGATGACGAGGTGCCACGGCGCGGCGCCCACGGCGGCCGACGCCGTGCTGGTTGCCGCATCCATGCAGCGCGCGGCGCTGTTGCGCGCGCGGCTCAGCGCCTGTTCGCGCTCGGGCGACGTGGCTTGCGCCGCGGGCGCCAGCCAGACGAGCACCTCGGTGCCGCTGCCGGCCAGGTGCGCGGCCGCTTCCAGCGCGTCGCCGCCGTTGTCGCCGGGGCCGGCCAGCACCAGTACGCGCCGGTGGCCCGCATCGCCGCCTTCTTCCTGGGCGTGCAGCAGCTTCAGGGCGGCACTGGCGGCCGCCTGGCCCGCGCGCTGCATCAGCAGCCCTTGCGGCAAGTCGCGCATGGCCGCCTGTTCGATGGCGCGCAGTTCGGCGATGGAGTACAGCGGTGTTGCAGAGTCGATCAGGGGCATGGAGCGTGTTCCGTTAGTCAGCATGTCTTCAACATAAGGCCGATGCGGGCGAAAGGCAAGGCGCGCACGCCTGAAATGCGCGCCTGTTTGACGGCTACAATAGCCATCTCACATAAGCGCGGGGGCAAGGCGATGGACTGGCAATTCTGGATCGACCGTGGCGGCACCTTTACGGACATCGTGGCGCGCCGTCCCGATGGCAGCCTGGCCACCTGCAAGCTGCTGTCGGAAAATCCGGGCCAGTACCGCGACGCGGCGCTGGCCGGCATGCGCCGGCTGATGGGCCTTGCGCCCGGTGCGCCGCTGCCCGTGGAGCAGGTGGGCGCCATCAAGATGGGCACGACGGTCGCCACCAATGCGCTGCTCGAACGCAAGGGCGAGCCCACCGTGCTGGCCATCACGCGGGGTTTTCGCGACGCCTTGCGCATCGCCTACCAGAATCGCCCGCAATTGTTCGCGCGCAAGATCATCCTGCCCGAACTGCTGTATGGTGACGTGATCGAGATCGACGAAAGGGTGGGCGCCCACGGCGACGTCGTGACGCCGCTCGACGAAGCGGCCGCGCAGGCCGCGCTGGCGCAAGCCCATGCGCGCGGCGTGCGCGCCATCGCCATCGTGCTGATGCACGGCTACCGCCATCATGCGCACGAGGCGCGGGTGGCGCAGCTGGCGCGCGAAGCCGGTTTCACGCAGGTGTCCGTGTCGCATGAGGTCAGCCCCATGATGAAACTGGTGGCGCGCGGCGACACCACCGTGGTCGACGCCTACCTGTCGCCGATCCTGCGCCGCTATGTCGACCAGCTGGCGATGGAGCTGCCCGGCGTGCACCTGCAGTTCATGCAGTCGAACGGCGGCTTGACGGATGCGCGCGCCTTCCAGGGCAAGGACAGCATCTTGTCCGGTCCCGCCGGCGGCATCGTCGGCATGGTGCGCGCCAGCGCGCTGGCCGGTTTCGACAAGGTCATCGGCTTCGACATGGGCGGCACTTCGACGGACGTGTCGCATTACGCGGGCGAGTTCGAACGCGTGTTCGAGACGCAGATCGCCGGCGTGCGCATGCGCGCGCCCATGATGAGCATCCACACCGTGGCCGCGGGCGGCGGCTCCCTGCTGCACTTCGACGGCGCCCGCTACAAGGTGGGACCGGACAGCGCGGGCGCCAATCCGGGCCCCGCCAGTTACCGGCGCGGCGGCCCGCTGGCCGTCACCGACTGCAACGTCATGCTGGGCAAGCTGCAGCCCGCGTTCTTCCCCCGCGTCTTCGGCCCCGACGCCGATGAAGCGCTGGACGCGGCCACGGTGCGCGCCCAGTTCGAAGCGCTGGCGCGCACGGTCAATGCCACGCCGGAGGAGGTGGCCGAAGGCTATGTCGCCATCGCCGTGGGCAATATGGCCAACGCTATCAAGCAGATTTCCGTGCAGCGGGGCCACGACGTCACGGAATATACGCTCACCAGCTTTGGCGGCGCGGGCGGCCAGCATGCCTGCCTGGTGGCCGACGCGCTGGGCATGCGCACGGTGTTCATCCACAGTCTGGCGGGCGTGATGTCGGCCTACGGCATGGGCCTGGCCGACCAGAGCGCCATGCGCGAGCGGGCCATCGAAGCGACACTGGGGGCCGACCTGGCGCGCGATTTCGCCGCACTGGGAGAGCAGGCGCGGGGCGACTTGCTGCGCCAGGGCGTGGCAGGCGAGCGCATCGCGCTCGTGCATCGCGTGCACCTGCGCTACGAAGGCACGGATTCGGCCCTCGTCGTGCTGTTCGATACGGTGGCCAGCATGCAGGCGCAGTTCGAAGCGGCGTACAAAAAACGCTTTTCCTTCCTGATGCCGGCGCGCGCCTTGATCGTGGAAGCTATTTCCGTGGAAGCCCTCGGCGCATCCGATGCGCCGCAAGTGGCCACGCCGGCGTATGGGGCCCGCGCTGGCGCGCTGGCGCCCGTGCAAACGGTGCAGATCTACTGCGCCGGTGCGTGGCGCGACAGCGGCCTGTACGCGGCGGACAGCCTGCGCCCGGGTGATGCCATCGACGGCCCGGCCATCGTCAGCGACGCCAACGCCACCACCGTCATTGAGCCAGGCTGGCGCGCGCAAGTGACGGCGCACGGCCATTTGATCTTGCGCAGGGTCGCCGCCTTGCCGGAGCGGCGCGCCATCGGGACTGATGCCGACCCCGTGATGCTGGAAATTTTCAACAACCTGTTCATGTCGATCGCCGAGCAGATGGGCCTGCGCCTGCAAAATACGGCCCATTCCGTCAACATCAAGGAGCGGCTCGATTTCAGCTGCGCCATCTTCGACGCGCAAGGCCACCTGATCGCCAATGCGCCGCATATGCCCGTGCACCTGGGTTCCATGGGCGAGAGCATCCGCACCGTCATGACACGCAATGCGGGCGCCATGCGGCCGGGCGACGTTTTCATGCTGAACGACCCGTATCACGGCGGCACGCATCTGCCCGACGTGACGGTGATTTCGCCCGTCTTCGATGCAGAGGGGGATTCCATCCTGTTCTACGTCGGCTCGCGCGGCCACCATGCGGACATCGGCGGCACGACGCCCGGTTCCATGCCGCCGGACTCCACGCGCATCGAGGAAGAGGGCGTGTTGATCGACAATTTCAAGCTGGTCGACGGCGCCACGGGCGTGATGCGCGAGGACGAAACCCTGGCTTTGCTGGCGGGCGCCAGCTGGCCGGCCCGCAGTCCCCGGCAAAACCTGGCCGACCTGCGCGCCCAGGTGGCGGCCAACCAGAAGGGGGCCGAAGAACTGCATAACATGGTCGCGCATTTCGGCTTGGCTGTCGTGCAAGCCTACATGGGCCACGTGCAGGACAATGCCGAGGAAGCCGTGCGCCGGGTCATCACGACCCTGAAGGATGGCAGCTACGCGCTGGACCTGGACAACGGCGCGCGCATCCAGGTGGCGATCAAGGTCGACGTGGCGCGGCGCAGCGCCGTCATCGATTTCACGGGCACCTCAAGCCAGTTGCCGAACAACTTCAATGCACCGTCCGCCGTCTGCATGGCGGCCGTGCTGTACGTGTTCCGCACCCTCGTCGACGACGAGATTCCCCTGAATGCCGGCTGTCTGAAGCCTTTGACCGTGATCATCCCGCCCGGCTCCATGCTCAACCCGCGGTATCCGGCTTCCGTCGTTTCGGGCAACGTGGAAACCTCGACCTGCATCACCAACGCCCTGTATGGCGCGCTGGGCGCCATGGCCGCCTCGCAGGGGACGATGAACAATTTCACGTTCGGCAGCGAGAAATACCAGTATTACGAGACGATATCGGGCGGCTCGGGCGCCGGCCCCGGCTTCGACGGCACGGACGTGGTGCAGACGAACATGACCAATTCGCGCCTGACGGACCCGGAAATCCTCGAGTGGCGCTTCCCCGTGCGCCTGGACAGCTACAGCATCCGCGCCGGATCGGGTGGGGCGGGGCGCTGGCACGGCGGCAATGGCGGCGTGCGGCGGGTGCGCTTCCTGGACGCGATGACGGCGGCGATCCTGTCGAACAACCGGATTATTCCGCCGTTCGGCATGGCCGGCGGCGAGGCGGGCGCGCTGGGGCGCAATTACGTGGAGCGGGCCGATGGCACGGTGGAGCACCTGGCGCATATCGGCAAGACGGACATGCGGGCGGGCGACGTGTTCGTCATCGAAACGCCGGGCGGCGGCGGCTACGGCAAGACGGAATAGGCCAGGTCGGCACTGGCACTGGCGGCCCCGGCGCCGCTCAGCTGCGCGCGCACCTGACCCACGTCGCGCATGGGCGCGCGGCCGAACTGGCGGCTGTATTCGCGGCTGAACTGCGATTCGCTGGCGTAGCCGACGCGGTAGCCGGCCGTGCCCGCGTCGATCTGCTCGACCAGCATCAATCGCCGCGCTTCCTGCAGGCGCAGCAGCTTCTGGTACTGCATCGGCGTCATGGCGGTAATCGCCTTGAAGTGGTGGTGCAGCGACGACATGCTCATGTTCGCCATGCCGGCCAGGTGCTCGATGCGCAGCGGCTGCGCGTAATGGTGCTTGATCCAGTCGATGGCTTGCCCCACCTGGTGCGACTGGCTGCTGGCCAGCGCCATGTGGCGCAGGCGGGCACCTACAGGGCCATTGAGCAGGCGGTAGGTCAGCTCGCGGCGGATCAGGGGCGCCAGCGCGGCGATCTCCCCCGGCTTGTCGAGCAGGCGCACGAGGCGCAGCATGGCGTCGAGCAGCTCGGGCGACACGTCGCTGACGGAAATGCCGCGCGCGGCGGGCAGGATTTTCTGCTGCGCGGCGCTGTCGCCGCCGCTTTCGCTATCGAGCAGCGCGGCCACGTCGGCGATGTCGATGCCCAGCACCACGCACAGGTGCGGCTTGTCCACGCTCGCTTCCACCACGCGCACCTGCACCGGCAAGTCGACGGACGTCAGCAGATACTGCATGCGGCTGTAATGGAAGGTTTCCGTGCCCAGGGTGACGTCCTTCGCTCCTTGCGCGATGATGGCCACGCTGGGGCGCGCCGCATGGAACAGCGATTCCGTGACGGACGACTGGCGGTGGAAGGTGAGGTTGCCGATGGCCGTCGCGTAGTCGCCCGTGCGCGGCGCGTGGCGGCTGATCAGGGCGGCGATTTCATCTTGGGGCAGGAGTAAGGTAGGCATGGGTGGCAGTATGCGTCAGGCGAGGGAGGGCAGGGGCTGATCTTACGCAGATTTGGAGGATCGTGCAAAGGTCTTGCAGGATCGCGGTAACGGCGGGGCAGCTTCTCGGGCACACTTGTGCAATCGCATGCATGGCACGCGTCCCCCCTCGTTACACACATATAGATACAGGAGTTTTCATGACCACCATCGCCAAAGGCTACGCCGCACTGGGCCCGACTTCCGCACTGCAACCGTTCACGTTCGAGCGCCGCGCCCCGCGCGAAGACGACGTGGCCATCTCGATCAAATACTGCGGCGTGTGCCATTCCGACATCCACCAGGCGCGCGACGAATGGGGCGGCGCCGCCTTCCCGATGGTGCCCGGCCATGAAATCGCCGGCGTCGTCACGGCCGTCGGCGCCAACGTCAGCAAGTTCAAGGTGGGCGACCACGTAGGCGTGGGCTGCTTCGTTGACTCCTGCACCACTTGCAAGACCCGCAACGTGGACCTGGAACAGTACATGCCCGGCCTGATTCAGACCTACAACGGCGTCGAAGCGGACGGCAAGACGGCCACGCAGGGCGGCTATTCGGACAGCATCGTCGTCAAGGAAGGCTATGTGCTGTCGATTCCGGACAACCTGCCGCTGGACGCGGCCGCGCCGCTGCTGTGCGCCGGCATCACCCTGTACTCGCCGCTGAACCATTGGAAGGCCGGCCCCGGCAAGCAGGTCGCCATCCTGGGCATGGGTGGCCTGGGCCACATGGGCGTCAAGATCGCGCACGCCATGGGCGCCGAAGTGACGGTGCTGAGCCAGACCCTGTCGAAGCGCGAAGACGGCCTGCGCCTGGGCGCCGATCATTACTACGCCACCAACGACGCGGAAACGTTCAGCAAACTGGCCGGCACCTTCGACCTGATCATCTGCACCGTGGGCGCTTCGATCGACTGGAACCAGTACATCAACCTGCTGAAGGTCGATGGCAGCATGGTCATCGTCGGCATCCCGGACGGCGCCGTGCCGCCGATCAGCGCCTTCGGCCTGGTGGGCGCGCGCCGCAGCCTGTCCGGCTCCATGATCGGCTCGATCAAGGAAACCCAGGAAATGCTGGATTTCTGCGGCAAGCACAATATCGTCTCCGACATCGAGATTATCCGCATCCAGGATATCAATGAGGCGTTCGAGCGCGTCGTGAAGAGCGATGTGCGATACCGCTTCGTCATCGACATGGCCTCTTTGTAACACCCGAGAAAACGCCCAGGGCGTTGTTGCTCCGCCTCGCCGTACTATTCGTACTGTCTTCGGCGGGGCGCCTAGCCCTGGGCGTTTTTCGGGCGTTCCGGCGGAGCACGCTCCAGGTCAACACCGGCATGCTGCCGCAGCATCACCATCCCATCCCCGCCAAAAATCAAGCTCCTGCATCAATTTTTCTTTCCTTGCGTCAAAAATCGGCATAAAATGAAACCGTACAGTACAGTTTCACTACGTAGATTTAAAAAATCAGCCATCCCCGGCGTGTTGGCCTGGGCAGGGGAGGCGTCATGGATAAAAAATGGACACTTCAACAAAGAATGGAGCGGCGGCGATCCCGGCGGTCTCCAGGGGCAAGCGCATTGCCCTGGCGGTTTTTGGCGTTTTTCTCGGATGTTCCGGCCTGGCCCTGGCGGCGGGCGGCATCGAACTGATTAGCCTCGGCGGTTCCTGGTATTACCTGCTGGCCGGTCTCGGTTTAATATTGGCGGGCGTGCTGTATGGGCGCCGCAAGCCGCTGGCCAGTGGCGTTGTCGCCGCGCTGGTGCTGGCGACCTTGCTGTGGGCCGTGTGGGAAATCGGCTTCGCCTTCTGGCCCATGGTGCCGCGCCTGGCGCCGTTCCTCGTCATCGGCCTGGCGGCCGCCTTGCTGCATCCGTGGCTGGCAGGCCGAGGCCACAGCGGCCAGTCGCGCGGCTTCGCGGCCCTGTTTGCCGTCGTGCTGGTGGCCGGCTTTGCCTCCATGTTCCAGCCGCACGGCGTGCTGGAAGCCACCGCGCAGCCGCAGCACGATACTGTGACGCCCGTCAATGACGGCAGCGCCAACTGGGCGCATTATGGCCATGGGCCGAAAGGCACGCGCTTCGCGCCGTACACGCAGATCGACCAGCAGAATGTCGGCCAGCTGCAAGTGGCGTGGAGTTACCGCACGGGCGAGCTGGCCGAGGGCGCGTCCGAATCGCAGAATACGCCGCTGCAGATCGGCGACACCATCTATACGTGCACGCCGACCAGCAAGGTCATCGCGCTGGACGCGGACACGGGCAAGGAGCGCTGGACCTTCGATCCGAAACCGGTCAACACCAAAACGTGGAACCGCTGCCGCGGCGTCGGCTATTACGAGCCGGCCAAAGTGACAAAGCCGTTCCGTGTCGAGGGCATGCAGGCTTCCGGCGCGCCGGCGGCGGGCGCGTGCGCCAAGCGCATCGTGCAAGTGACCATGGATGCGCGCCTGATCGAGATCGACGCGCAGACGGGCAAGCAGTGCGAGGGCTTCGGCGACAAGGGTTCCGTCGATCTCACCGTCGGCCTGGGCAAGGTGAAGATGAACGTGCCGTACTACGCCTACACATCGGCGCCCACGGTGGCGCGCAACCTGATCATCCTCGGCGGCTGGGTCTTCGACGGCCGCTCCACCGATGAACCGTCGGGCGTCGTGCGCGCGTACAGCGCCGACACGGGGGAACTGGTGTGGGCCTGGGACCTGGGCAATCCGGCCATCACCAAGCTGCCGCCGGAAGGGCAGACCTACACGCGCAGCACGCCGAACATGTGGTCGACTCCGGCCTTCGACGATGAATTGGGCCTCGTCTACCTGCCGACGGGGAACGAGCAGCCGGACTTCTGGGGCGGCAAGCGCCCGCCGCTGACGGAAAAATACGCGTCGGCCATCGTTGCCCTCGACATGGCCACGGGCCGCGAACGGTGGACGTATCAAACCGTCCACCACGATATCTGGGATTACGACGTGGCGGCGCAGCCGGCCCTGTACGACGTCCCGGACGGCAAGGGCGGCAAGATTCCCTCACTGGTGCAGCTGACCAAGCGTGGCCAGATCTTCATGCTGGACCGCCGCACGGGCAAGCCGATTGCCGAAGTCATCGAAAAAGCCGTGCCGCAGGAGCATGCGGCCGGCGACTGGGTGGCAAAGACGCAGCCATATTCCACCGGCATGCCGGCCCTGGGCGCCGAGACGCTGACGGAGCGCGACATGTGGGGTGCCACCTTCTTCGACCAGCTGGCGTGCCGCATCAGCTTCCGCAAGCTCAATTACCAAGGAGAGTTCACGGCGCCAAGCACGCGAGAGACCTTGATCTATCCAGGCTACTACGGCGGCTTCAACTGGGGCGGCGCGGCCGTCGATGAAAGCAATGGCTATATGTTCGTCAACGATATCCGCATGCCGCAAGTGGTCAAGCTGGTGCCGCGCGAAACGGTGGACGTGGCCAAGCTGACGTCGGGCCACGGCGTGGGCAGCACCTATCCGATGGATGGCACGCCCTTCGTCATCGACCACAAGGCCTTCAATTCACCGCTTGGCATACCTTGCCAAAGTCCGCCGTGGGGCGTGTTTGCCGCCATCGATTTGAAGACGCGCACGAAAGTGTGGGAGCGTCCGGCCGGCACGGTGCAGGACGCCGTCATCAACGGCGTGCGCGCGCGGCTGCCCATCCCGCTGGGCATGCCCACCCTGGGCGGCGGCGTGAGCACGGCGTCGGGCCTCGTGTTTTATGCGGGCACGCAGGATTATTATCTGCGCGCCATGGATATCGCCACGGGACGTGAAGTGTGGAAGGCGCGCATGCCCGTGGGGTCGCAAGGCACGCCGATGACGTATGTGTCGCCCAGGTCGGGGCGCCAGTACGTCGTGGTGGTGGCGGGCGGCGCCCGCCAGAGCCCGGACCGGGGAGATTACGTGATAGCATACGCGCTTCCCAAGACACAGTAAGAGTTTGCTTCATGCCCCAGTTGCGCACCGTTCCAGCTTCCCCGAGTACCCGAAGCGAGGAGCGGCGGCGCAAGCTGCTGGTGGCGGCGGCGGACCTCTTCCTCGCCTCCGGCTACGACGGCGTCAGCATGGACGCCATCGTGGCCGAGGCGGGCGGCTCGAAGGCCACGGCCTACCGCTACTTCGGCAGCAAGCAGGAGCTGCTGGTGGCGGTGGTCGAATACCTGTGCGCTGATTTCATCATCGACCTGCGCCGCCTCGATACCTCGCAAGCGGGCCTGGAACAGGGCTTGCAGCTGATCCTCGATGAACTGGTGGCCGTCGTCACCAGCCCCCGCCACGTGGATTTCTACCGCCTCGTCGTCACGGGCGCAGCCGCCGTGCCGGCCGTGGGCCTGACCTGGTACGAACACGGTCCGCAAGTGTGGCATGCGCTGATCTTGCGCCTGCTGGAACAGCAGCGCGCCCAGGGCCGCATCGCGCCCGATACATCGTTTTCCAACCTGCCGCAAATCCTGTTCGACGCCGTCTTTTCGCACCTGACCACGCGCACCGTCATGCTGGGGCAGGGCGGCAATGCGGCTACGTTCCGGCCCTTGATCGCGGAGCTGATCGAGCTGGTGGTGGCAAGGGTGGCGCGCAAGGCGGAGTCGGCCCGATAGGGCCGTAATCCGAGAATAGTCTGTTGGCCGGTGGCCTCAGGGATTCGTGCGCCGGAGCTTTTCCAGTTCTTCAGTCGCGTGGCGATTGCCTGGGTCCAGGGCCAATACCTTCGCATAGCCGGCGCGGGCGCCTTCGCGGTCTCCCGACGCAAGCAGGGCTTCAGCCAGGCTGTCGTGGACGTTATGGCTAAGGGGATGGGCTTCCGCATTCCAGCGAAAGACCTGGATGGCCGCTTCCGGCTGGCCCTTGCGCAACAGGCTATAGCCAAAAGCGTTGAGCGCGGATTCGCTCACATCGTACGTTGCGGACTCGCGTACACCCAGGCGGAGGTAGGCGGCACGCATTGCGTCCAGGCCTTCACGAAACAAGATGGGGCTGAGGGCAGCCTGCAGGCTGCGTCGCGGCAAGGCCACCGGTTTGCCGTGCACAAGGTCGGCAATGTCCCTGGCCATCGCAACCACCGTCGCCCCTTGCCAGGCATTGTCAAGAATGACGATCGCCACACGATCGGATAAGGAGCGCACAAATATGCTCTGGTAGCCAGGGATGCTTCCGGTATGCAGGACAACGGGAAGTGGCGCATCCGTGCTTACGGCCCAGTCCGCGACCTCCCAGCCGTAACCATAGCCCTTGCCCCTGTTGGTGTACATTTCGCGCTGGGAGGTCTGCTTGAGCAGGCGGCCGCCGGCCAGCGCAGAGTCAAAGCGCACCAGGTCGAGCGCCGTCGCATACAGGCCAGCGGCGGAATAGGATACGGATGGATCGATATAGGGGGGCATGACGCGCGTGCCATCGTCGGCCTGCACGGTTCCCTGTGCAAGTTTCGCGATAATTGTGCGGCCATCGAATACGCCGCTGTCTTGCATGCCCGCCGGCGCAAAGACATATTGTTTCATATTCTCGGCATAGCTTTTTCCGGTGGCCGCTTCAACTATCATTCCGAGCAAGTAATAGCCGTTGTTGTTGTAGCGCCAGGTTCCGGGTTCGCTTGCCAGTGCGCCAGGAATCCATTCGCTTGCGAATTCTTTGGGTGTGTAATGACGGCGCGCGTCCTTGCTCCAGAATGGATCGGTGTAGCGGGATGGCAGATCTGCCAGGCCGGACGTATGCGCCAGCAGTTGTCGCACCGTTATTTTCCCCGCGGCAGTACCTGCATACGCCGCCGGGAGGTAGGTGCCGACGGTTTCATCGAGGTCGATACGGCCAAGCTCCGCGAGCCGCATGACCAAGGTCGCGGTGAGTGGCTTGCTGAGCGAACCGATACGAAACACGCTATCGTCGGTGACGGCTACCTTCCAGGCCGGCTGCGCGATGCCAAACGCGGCCTGGTAGATGGGCTGGCCATCGCGCGCGACCAGCACGACGCCGCTAAAGTCGCGCTGTTCAGCGTAAGCGCGCACGAGTTCGTCAAGCGTGCTTGCCTGGACATTGACAGCGGCGCTCAAGGCGAATACGACCGCAGCTATCAGACCTATCGTTTTTTGCATTGTTTCCCCTTGTTTGGCAGCGTGCTACCCGCCGCTCATGATAAAGACTTAACAATACGCTGTGATTTTTCAGCGCCAGACAGGCATGCGACGGGCCGCGCGAATACAGGGACAGAATGCACACTGGCCGGATATATGGAGTGGGTCCATTGCGCAATTGCGTCGGGCAGCTTCTGGCCGCTATTTTTGGCGTGATGCCGCCAGGGGGCGGATGATATAGTGGCGGGAATGTATACACTGAAAGAAACTGCCATGAAAAACGACGCAACCGCGCGCCCGCAAGCCAGCCAGACGCCTGTCAGGCTCAGCAAAGGGGACTTCGTCACCGCATTGCGCAAACTGCTGCAAGAAGAGGGAAAGGCCGGCAAGACCAGCGTGGACGTGCGCGCTGCAACCCTGCACACCGACGTCGGCATCTATCCGGCGCGCGGCCACTCGATGCCGACCTGTTGCACGGTGATGTATGAAGAGATGCTGCCCGGTGACGAGATACTGCTGACGCCATCCGGCGGCAAGGGACCTACGCTGCTGATACGGTACAAATTGCCCCGCTGACAATCGCGGTCCTGGAAACAGTCTATAACCTGGCGTAAATGCAGGCGATGACCTGTGGCGCGCAGTAGCTGGCGCGCTGCTGATGCCAGCCCGGTCGGGCAGGGCATCCTAAGCCATCCGTCAGGGCGGGGATGCCCCGTTGGCCCCAGACGCCATCCATCCGTTTTTCACCTCATCTCGTCTCTCATCTTCCTGGGTTCCACGCGGCAGCCTCCGGCGGCGGCTCGCCGTAAAGGTTTTCAAATATGTAAAATATTTATATAAGCTCTTATGTAAATGGTGCTACCATGGTTCCATGAAACCTGGACTCGGCACACAATTACGACATCTCATCGAACTGCTGGACGGCGCGGTCGAGCAAGCCTATGTGGAAGCGGGGCTGGATTACCGGCCGCGCTATACACCGGTGATGCGGGTGCTGGCCGAGCAGGCTAGCGCGACCGTCGGCGAGCTGGCGGCCCTGGCCGGCCTCACGCAGCCTGCCGCGACGCAGACGGTGGCCCTGATGGTGAAAAAGGGCCTGTTGACGGTGGCCGCCGGCGGCGCAGACGGCAGGCAGCGCGTGGTGCGCCTCAGCGCCGCTGGCGAAACGCTGCTGCCGCGCCTGCGCGTGTGCTGGCAGGCGACCAAATCGGCGGCCGACAGCCTCGATGCGGAACTGGCGTTTCCCTTGTCCGCCTGCCTCGGACAGGCGATCACCGTACTCGAGACACGCTCCTTCGGCGCGCGCATCCGCGACGCCAACTTGCAGCGCCTGCGCGACGGCGGGCCGCAGCTCGATACCGCTCCGGCGCAGGCACGGCCACACCTGGACGATCAACCCGAATGATGCAGGCTTGCCTGCCCAGGCGCCGCTTCGATGACGCGCCGGGGGGCATCACGCGTATTTTTTTCATGCAACGATCAATCGCTTCGCAGTCCAACTTGGAGGAATGTATGTCAGGTAGCAAGAAATTTGTCGCAGCTGTCGTAGTGGGTACGCTGGTGTCGTTTCAAGTTTTTGCGGCGGCGGACACCGCGTTGAACGCGTCCGGCCGCGCTGCGATCGTGCAGACATTGGTCACGAAAATGAACGCGAATTACATCGAACCGGCCGTGGCCGAACGGGTCGGCACTGCGATCGCCAGGAAAAATGCCGAAGGAGGCTATGCGAGCGCCGCCAACACCCAGGCGTTCAGTACGGCGCTGGCGAAGGACTTGCGGGAATTGAGCGGCGACTTGCATTTCGGCACCGCGGTGTACGAAGGCCTTCGCGAGCGCAGCGCCACCCCCGAGCTGCCTAGCCGCGCCAAGACGGACGAGTGGCGCGACCAGACCGCGCGGCGCGGCTATGACATCGAGAAGATCGAACGCCTTCCCGGCAACGTCGGCTATATCGAGCTGCGAGGCTTCGGCGGCCCGGAATACGTCAGCGCGGCGTACACGGCGGCGATGTCGCTCATGGCGGGGACGGATGCGCTGATCCTCGACCTGCGCCGCAACGGCGGCGGTAGCCCGGCCAGCGTGGCTTACCTGATGAGTCATTTCTTCCCGCTCGGCGACGAGCGTCACCTGATCGACATGTACGATCGCCCGACCGGTCTGACGCGGCAGTTCTGGACCGTGAAGACGGTCGCACAGCGTTACGACAAGCCCGTGTACGTGCTGACCTCGGCCCGCACGTTTTCCGCCGGGGAGGATTTCTCCTATGGCATCCAGGCGCAAAAGCGCGGCACGGTGGTCGGAGAAACCACCGGCGGCGGCTCCAATCCCGTGAGCTGGTACAACCTGGGGCAGGACATCATCGTCTCGATCCCGACCGCGCGCACGACCAATGTCGTCACCAAAACCAACTGGGAGCTCGTCGGCGTGAAACCGGACATCGCCGTGCCCGCGGCGCAGGCGCTGCAGGCGGCGCATGTCGCCATCCTGCGCAACCTGGTGTCATCGGCCAAGGAGGGCAGCGAGCGCAAGGAACTGCAGCGCGTGCTTGCGATGGCGGAAAAAGGCGAATCCGAGAAGCCGGTCTACACGCTCAGGGGAGAGCCTTGATACAAGCCGCCGGATATGCCCGCGAAGAAGCGCGCGGCTCGCTAATCCGACTTGCGCGTTTTTGACGCCAACGCACGTCACGACGCCTCTGAAAACCGTAGCGAGCAAGCCCACTCTCGGGTTGAGTAGCGCAGCCGTACTTTAGTACGGCGAGCAACGCCGACCCGAGAGTGGGCTGCGCAGCAGGTTTGCAGTGCGTCCCTCAACTCAGGTCGCAATACCATATTTGTGCTGCGTGGCCGCATACTGCTGCTTGAGCGACTCCAGCTTCGGATGCTTGGGGTCGATCTTGCGGATCACCTGCATCTGGTGCTGCGCCTGTTCGGCCAGCGGGGCTTCCCAGCCCAGCATATTGAGCTGGCGCAAGATGGCGTCGACGGAGGCGAACAGCACGGGCAGGTTGCCCGGCGTCTTGCGCAGGGCCTGGCGCAGCACGAAGACGGCGCCCTTGAGCTCTCCGCTTTCCGACTTGCTGGCCGCATCCTGCATCAGTTCCTGCACCTGGTTCGTGATCTGCTGGCCCATGCCTTGCGCCAGATCATGCCGGCCCGCCTTTTCAAACACGTCCACGGCCGCTTCCATCGTCACTTCGCTGTCCGCTTCGTTGACGAGCTTCATCATGACGTCGGACGCCGCCTGTTCCAGGTTGTTCTTCAGGCAGCTTTGCACCAGGCCCACCTTCAGCTGCGTCGACAGGCCCCGCGCCGTGTCCAGCGCGGCGGCGGCCAGCTGCAGTTCGCTGGCGGCGGCGATGTCGTTGCCCGACAATTCATGCAGCATGGCGGCCGAGATGGCGCGGCACGCTTCCACGTTGGCGCCGCCGCGCAGCGAGCGTTCCATGTCGCGCAGCACGCCGCTCGCCTGCGGCGCGTCGCCTTTCTTTACCAGCGTCTTTACCAGGTTGACGTGGTCTTCCGGATCGCGGAATTCGGAGTACTTCGCTTTCGTCACCACCTGCTTATACGCCCGTTCGGCCGCGCCGATGTCTCCCGTGTCATACGCGATGCCGCCCAGGTGGCGCAGGCGGCGCACCATGTGCGGCGAGATGGCCACCGCGTCTTCGAGGATTTTCTTCGCCTGCAGCTGCTGGCCCATGGCTTCGTGGTTTTTCGCCAGCAAGTCGTAGGCGGCCATGAAGCGGGGATAGATTTCCACCAGTTCCAGCAGCGCATCCTGCGCCTCTTCGTGGCGCTGCTGCTCGAACAGGGTGCGCGCCAGTCCCAGGTGGGCCCAGGCCATGGGGCGCGTGGCCAGCATGTCGGCGTACAGCTGCTCCGCTTCCTTCCATTCGCTCAGGGTGAGGTGCAGCTCGGCGCGCAGGCGGGTGAAATCGGCCGCCAGGCGCGGATGCTGCAGCTCGGCCGCGCGGCAGCTTTTCACGGCTTCGCGCAAGTCGCCCTTGTCGATCAGCTGGTAGGTGGGCAGGAACATGGCGCGCCGCTCGATGGCGCGCGCGATGCGTCCGCTCAGCACGTCGACGGTGAACGGTTTTAATATGTAGTCGGACGGGGTCAGTTCGGCCGCGCTGATCACCTTGCTGTGGATGGCTTCGGAAGTCAGCATGATGAAGATCGTCCACAGGCCGATCAGCTTGTGGTGGCGCAAGTCTTCCAGCAATTGCTGGCCATCCTGGCCATCCGTGCCACTACCAAGATCGTATTCGCACAGGATGATGTCGAACGGTTTCTTCGTCAGCAAGCGGATGGCCGTGCCGGAATTGACGGCATATTCCACCTTGGTGATGGCCGCCTGGTTCAGCATATTGTGCAGATTGCCCCGCATGCTGGGGTTCGGGTCGACGATCAGGACAGATAAGTCGCTAGTTTCTGGCATTGTTCAGCTCTCGTTCATCTGTGTATGGCTCTGCGGCTCGATGGTACGACGGTCTAATAATATTACTATTTGTCAGCATACTGCAAAGCCAGTGCAAATCGCTAACAAAATGCAGGCGAGTGCCCGCGGCGCGACACGGCAGGCGCGCGCGCTTGCGGGCAGGGCAGGCGCGGGGTATCCTAAAAGCAACCTTTTGCGTTCGCTCATGCCTGACACCACGCCTGGAAAGCCGCCATGTACTTGACCGACACTCGCAGGCAAACCCTGCACCACCTGCTTTTCGGCGGAGGACGGGCGCATGCCGAGAAGTATTTTCCCGAATTGCGCCGCATGGCCGTCGTCAGCGAGTCCTTTGGCCTGGCCAGTATCTTATTCGTGTGGGCTTTTATTCCGCATGTAAATACGCTCGACAGGGGGGCGCTGCTGTATGCGCTGGCCGGCATCGTGCTGGCGATCGGCATCAATGTGGCCGCGCGCGCCATCTGGGTGCTGAAACTGGGGGGTGCCGTGGGCATGTGCGCCATTGCCTTTTGCTTCCGCCTGCTGGCGGAGGCGGCGGGGCAGGCGGAATTCTGGATGCAGCCCGTGGGCGTGTTCATGGTGCTGCTGGCGGCGCCCATCTTCAATGGCTGTGTCGTGTATCTCATCGTTGCCGCGGCAGTCTGGCTGATACTGGGCTACGGGCATTTCCCGATCGATGCCGCCATGGCGCATGCAGCCTGGGCGAACTTGCTGATCGTCTACAGCATGCTGTTCGGCCTGGTCCTCAGCATCAGCTTCAATCTGTTGCGCTTGCGCGACTTCCGCGCCAGGGAGGCGCTGACCCGCCTGGCCTACCAGGATGGCTTGACGGGCTTGAACAACCGCCGCCGCTTTACGGAATTGACGCAGCAATTGCAGCAGCGGCCGCAACCGATGTACTTCCTGATGATCGATATCGACAATTTCAAGAAAATCAACGATACCCTGGGCCATGACGCGGGTGACGTGGTGCTGGTCAAGACGGCGGGCATCATCGCCGATGCCTGCGGCGGCCACCTGTGCGGACGCCTGGGCGGCGAGGAGTTCGGCATCGTCTACGCGGGCGACCGGCGCGCCGTCTGCCAGTTCGCCGCCAGCCTCGTCGATGCCGTCTACCTGGCCTTCAATCCGGGGCAGGCCGTGTCGATCAGCGTGGGCATTGCCGAGCTGGCCTGCGACACGGAGCTGGCGCACAGCTACCGGCTGGCCGATGCCTCGCTGTACCAGGCCAAGCACCAGGGCAAGAACCGCTATGTCATTGCCTGACGGCATGCACATGAGTCTTGCGGAGGCGCCAGGGAGCGGGTATTCTGTTTGTATTAATATATCAGCCGCAAGCAGGCGCGATGTGGCGCAGACGCAGAGTTTCACCGTGACGTGACCGCTGGCGTTTTACCTTTACCAGAGAAAATCCAGCCTTCGTGATGCGCCTTCCTTCCATGAGTACCCTGCGGCGCATTGCCGTCCCCCTCGCTTTTGGCGGCAACAGCGAGCAGCAGCACACGTATTTCGCGGAATTGCACCGGGTCGGCATGGTGACGCAACTGCTAGGCATCATCGCCTACAGCCTGACCTGGCTGCTGATGCCCGATCCCTATCATCCGAACTTCTCGCACGCCGTGCTGGCGCTGCTGGGCATGTTGACGAGCCTGATCGTGCGCTACCGCTGCACCACCTTGCCCGTGCTGACGATTACGGGCGCCTGCGCCGTGCTGACCCTGACCTTCGGCTTGCGCACCATGGCCGACGCCGTCCACCACGCCAGTTTCTGGGTCTTGCCCGTGGGCGTCTTCATGACCCTGGCCATCGCTTCCATCTTCAATGGCGGCCTCAGCTACCTGGCCGTCGTGGCCGGCGTGTGGTGGAACGTGGGCCACGGCCTGTATCCGGTGAACGCGGGCTTGCCCGACGAATCCTGGGCGCCATTGATGATCGCCGTCAGCGTGCTGTTCGGGCTGGCGCTGAATGTCAGCTTCAGCTTATTGCGTTTGCGCAACTATCACTCCAAGGTGGAATTGACGCGGCTGGCCTTCCAGGACGGCTTGACGGGCCTCAATAACCGCCGCATGTTCACGCAGCGCGCCCAGCAGATGCATGGCGCGCCGCACGGCGGCATGCTGTACTTCCTGATGATCGATATCGACGATTTCAAGATCATCAACGACCAGCAGGGCCACGATGCGGGCGACGAGGTGCTGGTGCGCACGGCCGCCATCATCGCCGACAAGGCGCAAGGCCATCTGTGCGGGCGCCTGGGCGGCGAGGAGTTCGGCATCGTCTACGCGGGCGACCGCGACGCGGCGCGCGCCTTTGCCGGCGCCCTGGTCGAGGCCGTCAGTCAGGCTTTCCATGCGGCACAGTTTGTGTCGATCAGCGTGGGCGTGGCCGAGCTGGACCGGGGCAAGGAGCTGGGCCACAGCTACCGGCTGGCCGACGAGGCGCTGTACCTGGCCAAGCGGCAGGGCAAGAACCGCTACGTGATCGCCTGATCGTCGGCTGACGGTGTTGTTGTCGCGTCATAAATGGCCGCTGTGCGGGGCAAAAGGGTGGCAAAGGCCCAAGTTCCGGTCATAAGGCAGGGGTAAAACGGGTATAATGCGCGCAAAGGAAATTTGCCGTACGAAAGATATTGTCATACCTACCTTTAACCCGCAGCCACGCTGCATCAACCACCTTCCAATCATGTTGATACTGCCGGGTTCCAATGCCCTGTCCCATTTCCGTAGCCACCGTCTGTTAAGCCAACTGCAAGCCGTTTCGCCTGCGATTGTTGCCGTGCAAGCACGCTATGTCCATTTCATCGATGCCAGCGCGCCTCTCACCAACGACGACAGCACGCGCCTTGGCGCCTTGCTGACGTACGGCGAGCCGGCCCACGCTGACAATACGGAAGGCGCTGCCGAAGAATTCTTCGTCATCCCCCGTTTCGGCACGATTTCGCCGTGGGCTTCGAAAGCCACGGACATCGCGCACAACTGCGGCATGGCGCACATCAAGCGCGTCGAACGCGGCATCGCTTTCCGCATCAACCTGAAATCGGGCATCCTGGGCAGCGCCATTGGCGCCGGCAAATTGACGGACGAGCAAGTGCAAGCTGTGGCCGACCTGCTGCACGACCGCATGACGGAATCCGTGCTGCGCAGCGCGGACGACGCCAAGGACCTGTTCCGCACCCTGGAAGCACGTCCATTGGAATCGATCGACTTGCTGGGGCAGGGCAAGCTTGCTTTGGAAACGGCGAACACGGAACTGGGCCTGGCGATGTCGGAAGACGAAATCGACTACCTGGACGCCGCCTTCACCAAGGCCGGCCGCAACCCGACGGACGTGGAACTGATGATGTTCGCGCAGGCGAACAGCGAGCATTGCCGCCACAAGATCTTCAACGCCGACTGGACCATCGACGGCGTGGCGCAGCCCAAGTCCCTGTTCGGCATGATCAAGAACACGCATGAACTGCAGCCGAAAGGCACCGTCGTCGCCTACAGCGACAACTCGTCCATCATGGAAGGCGCGACCGTGTCGCGCTTCTACCCGCGCGGCGACAAGCACGAATACGCGGCGTCGACGGAACTGACGCACACCCTGATGAAGGTGGAAACGCATAACCACCCGACGGCGATTTCTCCATTCCCCGGCGCCTCCACGGGCGCGGGCGGCGAGATCCGCGACGAGGGCGCGACGGGCCGAGGCGCCAAGCCGAAAGCCGGTTTGACGGGTTTCACCGTATCGAACTTGTCGCTGCCGGACGCCGTGCGCAGCTGGGAAACGGCCGCTTCCGTGACGGTGCCATTGGCCGCGCGTATTGATGCAGATCATGCAGATCAATACGGCAAACCGGAACGCATCGCTTCGCCCCTGCAAATCATGATCGAAGGCCCATTGGGCGGCGCCGCGTTCTCGAACGAATTCGGCCGTCCAGTCCTGGGAGGCTACTTCCGCACGTATGAGCAGAACGTCGGCGCGCAAGAAGCTGGCGCACCGGACGCCGTCTTCGGCTACCACAAGCCGATCATGATCGCTGGCGGCATCGGCAATATCTCGGCGCAGCACACGCACAAGAACGACATCCCCGTCGGCAGCCTGCTGGTGCAGCTGGGTGGCCCGGGCATGCGCATCGGCATGGGCGGCAGCGCAGCTTCGTCGATGACCACCGGCAGCAACACGGCCGACCTGGACTTCGACTCCGTCCAGCGCGGCAATCCGGAAATGGAACGCCGCGCCCAGGAAGTCATCAACGCCTGCTGGCAAATGGGCGCGGACAATCCGATCATCTCCATCCACGACGTGGGTGCGGGCGGCTTGTCGAACGCCTTCCCGGAAATCACCAACGACGCCAAGCGCGGCGCGATTTTCGACCTGCGCAAGGTGCCGCTGGAAGAATCGGGCATGGCGCCGAAGGAAATCTGGAGCAATGAGTCGCAGGAACGCTACGTTCTCGCCATCGCGCCGGAAAGCCTGCCGCTGTTCAAAGCCATGTGCGAACGTGAACGCTGCCTGTTCGCCGCCGTGGGCGTGGCCACCGAAGAGCGTCAATTGAAGCTGATCGACCCGGAACTCGGTAACGAGCCGGTCGACATGCCGATGGACGTCTTGCTGGGCAAGCCGCCAAAGATGCAGCGCGACGTGGTCCACGTGGCCAACGATTTCCCTGCCATCGACTTGACGGGCATGGACCTGGTTGATGTAGCGCAAAAAGTGCTGCTGCTGCCGACCGTGGCCGACAAATCCTTCCTGATCACCATCGGCGACCGCAGCGTGGGCGGCATGACCGTGCGCGACCAGATGGTGGGACCATGGCAAGTGCCGGTGGCCGATTGCGCCGTCACCACCATGAGCTTCGAGGGTTATCTGGGCGAAGCGATGGCCATGGGCGAACGCACGCCGCTGGCCGTCATCGATGCCGCCGCCTCGGGCCGCATGGCCGTGGGCGAAGCCGTCACCAACATCGCCGCCGCGGCGATCGGCGACATTTCCGACATCAAATTGTCCGCCAACTGGATGGCCGCCTGCGGCCAGCCTGGCCAGGACGCGGCCCTGTACGACACGGTAAAAGCCGTCGGCATGGACCTGTGCCCGGCGCTGGGCATCAGCATCCCCGTCGGCAAGGATTCGCTGTCGATGCGCACGACGTGGAAAGACGAGAGCACGGGCGCGGCGAAATCCGTCACGTCGCCGGTGTCCCTGATCGTTTCCTCGTTCGCGCCGGTGACGGACGTGCGCAAGTCGCTCACGCCGCAGCTGAAAACGGACAAGGGCGACACGTCCTTGATCTTGATCGACCTGGGCCGCGGCAAGAACCGCCTGGGCGCCTCGGCGCTGGCGCAAGTCATGGGCCAGCTGGGCAATGAAACGCCGGACGTGGACAGCGCGGAAGACTTGAAAGGCTTCTTCGCCGCCATTCAAAAGCTCAACAGCGACGACAAGCTGCTGGCCTACCATGACCGTTCGGACGGCGGCCTGTACGCCACCCTGACGGAAATGGCCTTCGCCGGCCATACGGGCATGTCCGTCAACCTGGACATGCTGACCATGGAAGGCGAGCACTCGAGCGACTGGGGCGACGCCAAGAACTGGACGGGCCAGGTGGCGGAACGCCGCAACGAACTGACCCTGCGCGCCCTGTTCAGCGAAGAGCTGGGCGCCGTGATCCAGGTGCGCGCGGAAGAAAAATCGCTCGTCATGGACGTGCTGCGCACCTTCAACCTGGGCGCCTGCAGCCATATCATCGGCAAATTGAACGACCGCGACGTGATCGAATTCACACGCGACGCCAAGCTGATCTACACCCAGCCGCGCGCGGACCTGCACCGCCTGTGGAGCGAAACGAGCTGGCGCATCGCCCGCCTGCGCGACAATCCGGCCTGCGCGGACGCCGAGTACGACCGCCTGCTGGACGTGCAAGATCCGGGCATGTCGCCTATCGTCACCTTCGACCAGAACGACAACATCGCCGCGCCATTCATCGCCACCGGCGTGCGTCCGCGTGTCGCCATCCTGCGCGAGCAGGGCGTCAACTCGCACATCGAGACGGCGTACGTGATGCACCAGGCGGGCTTCACGGCTGTCGACGTGCACATGAGCGACCTGATTGCGGGCCGCGTGAAACTGGACGACTTCCAGGGCGTCATCGCCGTGGGCGGCTTCTCGTACGGCGATGTGCTGGGCGCGGGCGAAGGCTGGGCGAAGACGATTCTGTTCAACGCCAGCCTGGCGGAACAGTTCGCGCGCTTCTTCAACCGCACGGACAGCTTCGGCCTCGGTATCTGCAACGGCTGCCAGATGATGAGCAACCTGAAATCCATCATCCCCGGCGCCCACGCCTGGCCCAAGTTCACGCGCAACAAGTCGGAGAAATTCGAAGGCCGCTTTGCCATGGTCGAAGTGATGGACTCCCCATCGATCTTCTTCAACGGCATGGCCGGCACCCAAGCCGGCATCGCCATCGCCCACGGCGAAGGCTACGCCGACTTCTCGCAAACGGGCGACATCACCCAGGTCACCAAAGCCATGCGCTTTGTCGACAACAAGGGCGCCGCCACCGAAGCGTATCCGTACAACCCGAACGGCTCGCCGGAAGGCATCACCTCCGTCACCACGCCAGACGGCCGCTTCACCGTGCTGATGCCGCACGCGGAGCGCGTGTTCCGCAGCGTGCAGCAGTCCTACCACCCTGAAGCATGGGGCGAGGATTCGCCGTGGATGCGCATGTTCAGGAATGCGCGGAAGTTTGTGGGGTAATTAGTTCGCTTGCAGGGCAGCGCTGGAGTTCAAGGTGCTGCTGCTGGGGTAAGAAGGAGAAAGCCGCTGTCGGGAGACAGCGGTTTTTTATTTTCCATCATTCAATGATTTAAATATTTTTATTGAGCAACATAATTTTATTGTATTGCACGTTCAGAAATTATCTCTTTCAATTAATGCGCGTAAAAAATATGGAAGTTCTCGGCCCATCATCCATATATCCTTGTCTGGGGAATAGATATCTCTCATCATTGGATTTTCAAGGGTAAAACTTACTAACTGAGAGAATTTTTCTATTGTTCTTTCTTTTTTCTCTCTTGATAGAGTTAAACTACGAAGACTTTTTAAGGTTTCCATTCCAGAATCGTAAAGCCAGGGGAAATCTTCTTTTAATAAACTTATTGCAATCTGAAATCCAGTGAATTTGTCCAGGAACGTATGGCTGTTGTTTAATAATTCCTCAAAGAACATCGGATGAAATCTGCGATTTTTCCTCATTCTCCGTGGTTCTCCATCAAAATCCATTCGCTTTGCCACTTTTTCTACAGCAATTCTTATGGACTCGACTTCTTTAGTGAATTCTCCATCGGGATTTCTTAAGAGTTTTTGATTGCTTCTTGTTAAATCCAATATTTCTTCTAGTATTTTCCCTGTCGTATCAATGATTTCTTCTTTTTCTTCATTGAATGACGATTCAATATTAATTTTGTGTAGCGAATTAAGTTGTTCTTCAAGTGTTGGGTACCATACTGAGAATGCTTTTTCTAGCCGTTCTTCGCTTAAATTTTCAGTAGCACACGCTCTATTTAATGATGATATTAACTTCCTGATATCTTCTTTTTCGAAAATTGTCGACTGGAATTGCAGAATTGGGCCGCTAACTTCTGACCGTTTTATGTCGAATAAGAAAGGGCTAACAGAGGCCTTTTCCATTGTTTTTGATAGCGCCCCTGCTTCAAATGTTAGCCATGGAGCATGAACATTTTCTTTTGTTACGCATAATATCCCAAAACTGGAATCCTCTAATTCTTGAGCAATGTCCGTGCTCCACCTCGCACCCTTGTCAATATCCTCAGAAGAAACATAAGGGACAATGGACTGAATGACTGATGGTAACCAATCTCTAAAAATTATGGCAGTCTTATGGCTTGTTATGCCTGACCAGCTAAGAAAAACCTTCATGTTTGCCTTTAAATTTCTTTAATAAAATTTCATTTCTGAAAATTGCGTTTACAACTTATTAGTCACCCCCACAATCACTACCGCCGACGGCACCAATAAAAACTGCGCAATCAGCGTCCCCGCCAGCCGGCTCCCCACCAGCCACACCACCGCCCGTCGGAATTGCGATTCTTCGATCTTGCCCTCGATGACGTCATCCGTCATGCCCGACATGTGCGGGTCGATGAAGACGGCCATCATGATGGTGGCGCCGCCGTTGATGATCGATGACAGGGTGCTGGAGGTGACGCGCACGCCGGGGTCCAGCACGCCTGCGTACAGTGCCGCGAAGACGCCCACCGTCCACAGGGCCGTGGCGATGACGTTCATGGCGGTCATGGAGATGGAGACGCCGGATTTTTCGCGCAGGCCGGTGACGTTGGCGGGCTTGGGCAGGCTGGCGGAGGTCTTGAGGTAGGACAAGCCGCCCTTGAAGACGGCGTGCAGCAGCAGTTTCGGTACCGACCTGTGTACCTGGAAATGTTCGACGGCGCGGCAAAAGGCGCGCTGGAAGGTGGGGATCAGTATCGCGCCCAGTAAGGTCGCCAGACTGGCGGAGAACAGCAGCCAGCGGAAGTCTAGCAATAGCGTGCTGGCGGCCACGTGCTGGTCTATGCCTGTTTCCACGCGCTTGGCGAGGAATGGTCCCAGGAAGGAGTTCGAAGTGCGCGACAGCAGCATCAGGATGCTGAACAGGGCCAGGGACACGGCGATGCGCCGCGTGCGGATGCCGGCGATGCGCACGGAGTAGGCGAGGGTGCCGATGATGTGGATGATGAACGTCAGTGCGCAAATCAACAGCAATTGCTTGTCCATCACAACCTTGCAGTGAAGAAAATGTAATTCCATGCTGCCATGAAGTTACTTATTTTTCAACTGTAAATTATTTAACGTTGCGTGTGGCTCAATTGGTGTTGGATTGCAGTTGTTTTTCAGGGCAAGGCATGGCGATCGGCAAACGCGGCGCGCGCAGTTGCGTGCTTGTTGCTCGTCCCTTGCTTGTATTTCAAGCTTGCACCCTCAACTATCCCTGGTGGCGGCATGTCTTGCCGCTCGATATGCATCAACCACCCCGGAGGTACACCATGAGTTTCGATTCCTTTCTGTCCAAACTGAAGACCAAAGCCAGCGAACTGAAGACCGAAGCCCTGAAGTACAAGAACAAGGATTTCCTGAACGCCGCGATGGCAGGCTCGGCCTTGATCGCCATGGCCGACGGCAGGGTCAGTGCGGAAGAGAAGCAGAAGATGGTGAAGTTTATTGAAAGCAATGACGCGCTGTCCGTGTTTACCACCACGGATGTGATCAAGGCTTTCCAGGAATATGTCGGCCAGCTGGAGTTCGACAAGGATATCGGTGAAGCCAAGGCGTATCAGGCGCTGGGCAAGATGAAGTCGAATGTGGAGGCGTCGCGCCTGCTGGTGCGCATGATTATCGCCGTCGCTTCGTCGGACGGCAATTTCGATGCCAACGAGCAGCGCGTGGCCGGCAAGATCGCGCGCGAGCTGGGCTTGGCTCCGGCGGAGTTCGAGCTGCAGTAAGCGCCAAGCCAGCCGGCCCCGGCTGGGACTGGCTAGCTTAATCCTTGTCCCACCACGGCGGCGCGCTCTCCGACCTCGGGCATGCCATCTTCAATGGACTTATCTTGTAGCGGATCTCGATCACCTGCCCATGGTGGAACGGACCGCGTATCCAGTCGCCGGAATTAAAGAGGTAGGACTTGCCATTGATGCAGCGTTCGGTCGGCAGGTCGCCGATGGGGCCGGTCGAACGCAGGGTGACGCGCACTTCGCCAGTTGCATCGAGCGGCGCGTCGGCGCTTGCATACAGTATATCGATGCCGACATCGCAGACACTGGTGCTGCCTATCTTGCTGCAGTACTTGGTATACGTTTCCTGGCGCGCCATGACCATGTGATCTTCATGCCGCATCGGCTTGCCATCGTCAAAGGTAAAGCGCAGGATGACTTGCGTGGGCTCGCTGGCAGGATGGCGCGTGGTGCTGGTGCAGGCGGCGCTGACCAGGGCCAGCAAGGGCCAGGCCAGCAGGCGCAGGACGCGGCGCAGCAGCGCCGGGATCGGGTTGTTGCCGGATGGATGCTGCATGTAGCGTTGCCATTTGTCTCATGAACGGGGCGCCGATCATAGCATGCGCCGGCGGCGGTTCCGCTAGCGCGCGCCGCGATTCAATTCCTGCAACACCTTCTTGCACAGCACGCCATAGCCGACGCCCGTGCCCCGTTTGTGCGCGGCCAGGTCGTAGCCGGCGCTGATGTCGTCCCACGCCACGCTGCCGGGCAGGGGGCGCAAGTCGTCGTCAAGGTCCATCTCGAAATGAATGAAGTGGCCATCGGCGCTCAGCAGCTTGCCGTACACGGCGGGCATGCCGGGGCAGGCTAGTTTCAGGTCGAGCATGAGGGCCGTGCCCAGCGCCACGCCATGGCTGGCGGCGCATTGGCGCAAGGCGTCGGGCAGGGGACGGGCGCGCCACCAAGCCGCCGTCTGCTTGATGGCGGCCTGGGTCAGCGCGTTTTGCTGTTGCACAGAATACTGTTTGCTCATGGCTGTCACCCATGCGGCATGCGGCTTGCCGCCCTAACGCGATGCCAGGCTCATGCTTTGTACATGGGCGGGCACAATCTCGCCGCTGGCCAGTTTTTCGGCCGGTACCCGCATCAGCACTTCACCGCCCACGCTGCCGTCGTCGCGCAAGTCGATGCGCATGGCCAGCTGCTGGTCGAGCGCCACGAAGCTGTCGCTGCCGGTGGCGACGATGCGGTGTTCTTCCTGGTCATTGATGCGCGCGTACATGATGGCGCCGATGTTGCCCGCATTGCGCAGGTAGAGCACTTGTCCGTTCGACAACTCATAGCCGCCGCGGAACGGGGCAAACCTTTCCGCACTCATGAAATGTCTGTGTGCCGGCAATTCGATCGTTTGCAGGCGTCCGCCGGGAACGACGACGGTCTGGTTGTCGGGGAGCGTTTGTGCATTTGCCAGCAGGGCGCAGACGCCCAGGGTGCCGGCCAAGATCCATGTTTTCATTTCTTTACCCATCCTTGAACTGTGGTGCCGTTCCGCTGCCGGCGCGGCGATGTTGATGTGGGTGACAGGGAAACCGAACCGGCTGGTCCGCAAGCGCTGCTGTCACACTGGCAAGGCGCGGGCTGCCGGTCTTGCCAGTGTAGTCAGGCAATATGCAGCGCGCATCATCCGATCGGATGACACGGCCTCATGCATCGAGTAAGGCCAGGTGCGCCGTGGCGCCGTGGATCAGGGCGATCAGCTCGCCCTGGCGCCGCGTATCCGTCTTTAAATAGGTGTGATGCAGATGTGTCTTGACGGTGTTGACGCTGATGCCGCCCTGTTCGGCGATTTCTTCGATGGTGGCTCCCTGCGCCAGCGCCTTGCCCACTTGCGCCTCGGCTTGCGTCAAATCAAACAGTTGGCGCAAGGCAGGGACAGACGTGCACGTTTTCGTGGGGTCGCGCGCGATCAGCAGGGCGCAGGTGGGCTGGCAATCGGCAAGCGGGGTGACGGTCAGGGCCAGCGGCGCTTGCTGCTTGCGCGGCAGGCGCAGCGACTGGCATTGCGTAGCGCCACCGGCGCTGGCGATCACCAGGCGCACGGCGCGCACCAGCGCGGGCGGGGCCGCGTGTTCCAGTTGCGCCGCATGCAGGGCATGTCCGGCGGGGGTGGCGAAGCGCAAGGCGAGGTTGCCATCGAGCACCAGCACGGCCGCGCCCATGGCGTCGAGCGCCGCCAGCGCGCAGTGGCTGGCCAGTTGCGCCTCGCGCAGACGTTGCTGCAGGCACAGCGCGCGTTGCAGATGCGGCAGGAGTTCCTGCCATTGCTGGCCGTTCAGTCCGGCGTTGTCGAGCTGCGGCCAGTCGCCCGTGCCGCAGGCCGAGTCGTACATGGCGCCGATCAGTTTGCCCACATCCGCGGTGACTGTCCCTGTGTGCATGCTTGCCCCCAATCCTGATTACATCAGTGTGCCGCAGGCGTGCAGGTGCGGAACTGGGTAAGGGCGGTGTTGCGCAGCGATCCGCCCCACCTTTGTGAGGAGGGGCGGGTCGCTGCCTTCTGTCCTGGGCAACTATCAAGATAGTACATGCGCGGCGCCACCGCAATGCGGCGCTGGCGATGCAATCGTGCTCCTGGATAAAAAATTCCCCGATACAATAAAAAATTATCAAAAATATAAATACCAGGCGTGGGGCGGGAGTCGCATGCAATTCACTTGGCGAAAGTTCTTATGCAACCAAGCAAGCCTTACCCGAAGACGTTCCCGGCGCTGGCCCTGTGCGCGGCGCTGGCGTTTATTGGTGGCAACCCCATGGCGCAGGCTGCCGACAAGGCGGCGCCGCCCACCTCCAGCGGTGCGCGGCAGGTCAAGGTCAAGCCTGCCGATACCGCCAACCTGGTCAGCCATCTGCGGCGCGTGATCACGGATGAAACGAATGACACGCCGCCGCGCGTGCTCAATGCCTTCGTTGCCAAATACCAGCAGCGCGCGCTCGATGCGGGAATCGATGACCTCGACCGGCAGACGCAATATGTCCTGCTGGCGCTCTACACGTCGGGCAAGGCGATGGAACAGCCGCAGTTCGTGGCCCTGATGAAAAATCCGCCCGCTTCGCTGGACGCCTTTTACGACGCTCTGCACGCCTTGCCGAGTACCGTTTGGGAGGCCGGAACGCCGTTGTGGGATGCGCAGGCGGCAAAATAGGCAACCGTCGAGGCGTGACAACAATGCAGAATTGACGTGTCATTCATACGCGATTGCCGAGGGTATCCCATGGTCAAGAATCTTTTTTCGATGAAAACGGTGCTGATCGGCTTCCTGTGGCTGTTCACGGCCTTGCCGCATGCCGCGCAGGGCAAGGAAAGTCGGGAGTTGACGGTGAATTTGAGCGGCTACAACCATACCGATCACGGGGTGGGAAGCTATGAGGTGACCTTGCAGAACGGCGCCACTGCGGGGGCGGGCTATCTGGACGCGGGCCAGGGCGGCGGCGGATTGACGTGCTGCCTGTCCATTCCCCGCGTGTGGCAAGCGGGAATGACGGCAAATATCGTCATGCATACCATCAAGAATGGCAAGGATATCCGCGTGGAACAAACCGTGCCGGTGCCGAAGTATGCTCCCGCCGATGCTGGCCGGTTCGTCGTACATTTTCTGCGCAACGGCAAATACAAGGTGTTTGTCACCCGATACCTGCTCGGCCATCGTAAATACCCGCTTTCCGGGAAAGAGGCGCAATTGGAGCGGGGCGTTCCCATTGAAATTATCTGGGAGTGAAGACGCTGCGTGGCAGAGGTTGCATGCACATGAAATTCTCTGTCATAACTGGCTGGATTGAGGGCTAAATGATATTTTTCTCGCAAAGTAAATATGCCGCCTGCTTCGTGTGCATGGTCTTGTCGCTTTTGAATGCCGGCTGTGCGAGGAGTGAACGACAAATCGCCGTGAGCCTGACGGCCTACAACCATGGCGAGCATGGCGTCGGCAGTTATATGGTGACACTGGCCGATGGTTCGTCGGCGGAGGCCGGTTATCTTGCTCCTGGCGAGGGTGGCGGAGGAGACACTTGCTGCCTTTCGATACCGGCGGCATGGAAGCCGGGGATGCAGGCGGCCGTTGTCATGTATACGGTAAAAAACGGCAAGGATATCCGCGTGGAACAAACCGTACCGGTGCCGAAGTATGCGGCTGGCGATGCGGGCCGGTTCGT
This sequence comes from Janthinobacterium sp. SUN211, assembly GCF_030587315.1. NCBI lineage: Bacteria > Pseudomonadati > Pseudomonadota > Betaproteobacteria > Burkholderiales > Oxalobacteraceae > Janthinobacterium > Janthinobacterium sp. SUN211. The sequence goes on from NZ_JAPWIC010000001.1 coordinate 499,563, forward strand.
CGTGCATTTTCTTCACGATGGCAGCTACAAGGTCTTCGTGACCAAATACTCGCTGGGGCATCGAAAATATCCGCTTTCCGGCAAGGAGGCGGAGCTGGAGCCGGGCGTGCCCTTGGAAATCATCTGGGAATAGTGCTGCTAACTTGCGGCTGTACGTCGCGCACGGTCGGCTATCAGGCTTTGCCGCAACATGCGCGATTTCGCGTCCGTGACGCGGGCATCCTCTATCCTCGCGAGCAACTCGCCTGGATCAAATTTTTTAATTAATTTGCAATAATCTTCTGTTTCGCGCGGACAGAATTCAAGTTCCAGCAACGCAACGGTTTTTGCTGTCAAGCCACGCCGCTGCCTCTCGGACAGCAGGTCGGCACGTTGCCTTAACGCCCTGGCGAAGCCGCTCTTGATGAGCTTGCCAAAGGGCATGCCAGGGTCTTTTGTCAGTATCAGGACGGCGACGCGCACGGCAGAGGCGTTGCCGTTGCGGATGTCCAGCGCCACCTGCCTGCACACCTGCGACAGCCGCAGCCCCGGATGCGCGATTGGCGGCCCAGCATCGTATGGGTCCAGTTTTTCTCCCAGGAATTCTTCCAGCGCTTCCAGGCTGGCGATCGGTGTCATCATCAAGTTTGCTTATGTGGCCGTTGCCGGGCGACCTGAATGGCGCAGTGTACGAGGTTGTTGCTTTCAGAGCAAGCTTGCCGGGCGCGCGATGGGGAAGGGGTGAAAAAATCCCTGAAAGTTGGCACTTTGATAGCGCATGGCGCAATCCCAAGCAATCGGACGCATGGAAAACATATCCATAGGGTAAGCTTCGGGGCTAGGCTATTTCGCAACTCTATCAAAATTACATGACTTCCATAATGATCCCCGACGTCGCCCTGGTCGACAATACCGAACAACGCACGCCGCTGGTGCTTGTGCTGGACTGCTCCGGCAGCATGGATGGCGAACCCGTCTCGCTGCTGAACGAAGGCCTGGCCTTGCTGGAACAGGAACTCAAATCCGACGTGATCGCCGCCAAGCGCGTGCGCATCCTGGTGATTCAGTATGGCGCGCACGATGAGGCGGTCGTCGCCAGCAACTGGTGCGACGCCATGGATTTCACGGCGCCTCGTCTTGAAGCGAACGGCACCACGCCGACTGGCGCGGCCGTGGAACTGGCGCTGGCGGAAATCGAGCAGGAAAAGCAGCGTTTCCGCCAGGCGGGCGTGGCGTACACGCGGCCGTGGCTGTTTTTGATGTCGGACGGCGAACCGACGGACCGCTGGCAGCATGGCGCCGAACAGGCGCGCGCGGCCGAGCAGGCGAATAAAGTGGCGATCTTCCCCATCGCCGTGGGCGACCATGCAAATATCGATTCCCTGGGCGAATTCTCCAGCCGCGGTGAACGGGGCGTGAAGCAGTTGAAAGGCTTGCAGTTCCGCGAACTGTTCCTGTGGCTGAGCGCCAGCATGCAAGTGGTGTCGCAATCGCGTCCAGGTGCGCAGGCGCAACTGGCCTCGACGGACGGCTGGTCGGTCGTGAATACGTGAAAGCCCGTTGATCCATGACTGCAGTACAGAATATCTGGCGCGTGTTCGGCGCCTCCGTCACGGGCAAGGCGCACCTGGATAAAGACATCGCTTGCCAGGATGCGCATGCGCACGCCGTCGTGAATGGCGTGCTGGTCGCCATCGTTTGCGATGGCGCCGGTTCGGCCAGGCTCAGCGAGCAGGGCGCGCAGTTTGTTGCAACGCAAACCGTGCAAGCGCTGGCCGGACGGCTGGAGCAGGGCGCCACCGTGCAGGATTTGCATGACGGCGCGCTGGCGGGCACCCTGGCGCAGATCCGCGCCGCGCTGGACGACATCGCCCGCGCCGCCAACGCCACCCTCGACGACTACGCTGCCACCGTCGTCGGCGTGGTCATGGGGCAAGATGCTGGCTTCTTCTTCCACCTGGGCGACGGCCTGGGCGTGGCGCAACTGGGCGATGGCGGCGAACTCATCTCGTTGCCCGCCAACGGCGAATACGCCAACGAAACCTATTTTCTGTCGGGCGAGCGCTGGCGCGAACAGCTGCGCCTGTTGCCGATTCCCCAGTCCGCGCGCGGCGTGGTGCTGATGTCGGATGGCTGCATGCCCTTTGCCATGAGCAAGAACAATGGTGGCCTGTACGCGCCGTTCATGGATGCCGTGCAAGGCTATTTGCGGACGGTCGAAAGTATCGAGCTGGGCAATACGGCGCTGGCGTCCACTCTGGCCGACCCGCGCACGCACCAGATCACGGGCGACGACAAGACCCTGCTGCTGGCCTTGCGCGCATGAGCCGGAAGCAAGGCGTGACACCCGGCCTGAGTCCGGGTGGAAAAATTTGGCTGGATAAAGTCCGTAGTTTGATCTTGGGCAAACTCATCAAGAGCGGCGGCGCGGGCAGCGTGTACCTGTTGCCCGGCGCGCCCGCGCAGGTTGCCAAGCTGTACCACCCGCACCTGGATCGGGCCGCCAACCGGCGCAAGCTCGAGGCGATGCTGGAACTGTCGCCCGAGCTGCCCGATCAAGTGGAAAACGGCAAGCGCTACGTCCAGATCGCCTGGCCGCAAGCGGCCGTGTTCGATGGCCAGGACGGCTTTGCCGGTTTCGTCATGCCCTTGCTGGACATGGCGCAGACGGCCGAGCTGGAACAGATCATGCAGGAGCGGCAAGCGCGCGCGGCAGGATTGCCTACGGGACTCGGTCCCAAGCTGACCCTGGCCGCCAACCTGGCCGCCGTCATCGATGCGCTGCACCAGCAGCAGCATTACGTGGTCGATCTGAAACCCGTGAACCTGCGTTTTTACCGCGATTCGCTGTACATCGCCATGCTCGATTGCGACGGTTTCAGCATCCAGGGCCATGCGGAGCGATTTCCTGCCGAGCAATTCACGGCCGACTACCTGGCGCCGGAATTCCAGCGCAAGGGCATGCCGGCGGGCACGGAAATGGCGCAAGACCGCTTCGCCCTGGCCGTCATCATCTTCCAGTTGCTCAACTTCGGCATTCACCCGTACAGCGGGCGGCCCGGCAATGCGCAAGTGGCGACCGACATTCCCGGCCGCATCCGCGACGGCTGCTACGCGTACGGTGTGAAGCGCCACAAGCAGCTGGCGCCGAACGCCACCAGCGGCCATGCGCTGATGCCGCCCGAATTGCGCGCCATGTTCGACCGCGCGTTTTCCCAGTCGCCGAAACCCCAGCGGCCCGCGGCGGCCGACTGGGCGCAGTTGCTGCGCGGCTATGCTCAGCGCAGCGGCGGCAAGCTCGTCGTGTGTGCCGCGCATCCCGAACACCAGCATTTTGCGGGCCTGGGCTGCGCTGCATGCGCGCGCGACAAGGTCATCGGTGCGGCCGCGCAAGCCTCCGTGCAGGCGCAGCAGATGCAACTGCAACAGCCGCCGCCGCTGCAGCGCAGCGCGCGCCGCACGGCGCCGGGGCAGGCGCCCGTCGCCATTCCCGCTGCGAACTGGGCCGGCAATGTGGCCGGCAATGTGGCGGGCAACGCGGGCGGCGGCATCACGGGCAAGGGCTGGGCCGTGGTGGTGCTCTTGATCGTGCTGTTCCTGATCGGCTTTACGGCCTGGACCTCGTCGTCCGATGAAGTCAAGGACAAGGCCAACTTGCAGGCGCAAGCCGACCAGGCGGCTGGCCTGGAAGTATTTCGCTGGCGCCCGCGCAAGGCGACAGGTTTCCAGCCGTCCGATGCGCGCAAGGCCGTGCGCAGCCTGTCGCAAGCCGTCACCAAGGGCGACGATGACGCCGTCACGCGCGGCTTGCAACTGCTGTACCGGGCCGGCGAAGAAAAGCAGTCCGGCTACGGCGGCGACCGCACGCAGGCCCAGCTGCGCGCCTCGTTGCTGGAAGGCCTGGGCTGGGTGCCCGGCTATCAGCCGGCGCTGGTCGCCAACTATCTTGATCTGCTGCAAGCCAACCCGCGCGACCATCTGGTGGCGGCGGCCATGGGCCGCATGCACCTGAGCGTGAACGAACCGCAGGCGGCGCGCCAGTACTTCGAGCAAGCCGTGTGGGCGCGCCCGACCGATGGCACGGCCTGGCTGGGCATCGCGGCTGCTGCACAGCTGCGCGGCGGCGACGAGCGCGACGCCGTCAATCTGGTGGCGCTGGCGCGCCTGACGGCTTACCGTTATGCCGTGCAGAACGCCTTGCCGGCCGACCCGGGCGAGCCGGCCGACAATGGCGTTGCGCGCACCATGCAGCGCATGGATCTGACCGCCCGGGTGTTGCGCCTGGCGCAACCGGGCGCCTACCAGAAACGCTGGGACAAGACGCTGGCCGATGGCGCGCTGCTGGCGCAAAAACTCCAGGCCATGCCGCCGCTGCGGGACCAGGTCGGCGGCGTGCAGCGCGAGACGATGACGACGGTCGACTACGGCGTGCTCGATGCAAAGCACGCGACGGGCGAAAACCGCTTGATCCTGTCGATTGCCGCCGACGGCAGCCTGACGCTTGCGACAGCGGAATTGCCGATGGAACCCATGCTCAACAAGGCGCTGCTCGATAGCGTGCAGCGCTGGACCTATCTGCCGGCCGTGCAGCACGGTCAATTGATGGATGCCAAGGTGGTGGTGCTGGTGCGTTACCGCGATGGCCGGGTCAGCTTCGTGCCGGGCGGTGTCGCCGTCACGGCGGAAAATTAGAGGAATAGCATGAAAATCAAGACGATATGCGCCGTGCTGGGCGCTTCCTTGCTGTATTCAGCCATGGCGCAGGCGGAAATCGTGCAGCGCCTGGTGGTGACGGCGATGGCCAGCGAGCCGGATAGCGAAGGCGGCGATGTGTTCACTATTGCCGGCACGACGGCTTGCGGCGGCAAGCAGATACGCATGGATGCGCGCTCGGTGAACCTCGACGAGGCGCCGTACGAGGCGCTGAAAGTCCAGCTGGCTGAACGCATGCGCGCCAGGACGCCCATGCTCGTCACCGTGAAAAAATGCCCGGAGGATGCGAGCGTGCCCATCGTGCGCCAGATCGCCGCCTGCACGCCAGCCGCCTGCGCCGATGGCCGGGCGCGACTGTACCTGCACGAGCGTTTCTACCCCATCGAGCAGGAAAACGCGCCCAACGTGCTGCTGTTGCCCTTGCCGAAAGGCAAGCTGCCGGGCACGTGGAAGGTGGAGATTGTCAGCGTAGCAGGCGGCAAGCTGCGCCTGTCGGGCCAGGTCAACCGCGCCGACTATGCGCAGGGCGAGCTGGTGGGCGGCTATGTCACGTATTACCCTGATGGAAAAATCGAGAAACAGGTGGCGCAGGATGGGCAGGGACGGCAGGATGGCGTCACCAGCCTGTATCGCGCGGATGGCAGCCTGGAATCGCGTGGCAACTGGCGCCATGGTTTGCCAGAGGGCACGCACCAGCAATATCACGCCACGGGCCAGCTGCGCGAGGCCAGCGTGTACCGCAAGGGACAGCGCGTGGACGGCCCCGTGCAGACGTTTGACGCGAATGGCAAGCTGAGCACCAGTTACGTGCTGCGCGATGGCCGCATGGAAGGCGAACTGCTCTCGTATTTCCCGGATGGAAAAGTAGCCGGCCGCACGCAAGTGAGCAAGGGCAAGTTCAATGGCCGCAGCGCGGAATACTATCCCGATGGCGCCGTGCGCGCCACCATGACGCAGGTCAACGATTTGCCCGTAGGGGAGGCGCTGGAGTTCTATCCCGACGGCAAGGTGCAATCCCGCCAGCAATATGGCGACGAAGGCGGGCTGCTGAGCGTCCGGCGCTACAGCCCCCAGGGCGTGCTGGTACTGGAAAGACGGTGGGATGCGCAATTGCGCGAGCAGGGCACGTCGCGCTCGTGGTATGAAAATGGCAAGCCCGAGCAAGCCATCGAGTACGTAAACGACCGGCGCGACGGCTGGAGCCGCAGCTGGCACGAGGATGGCAGCCTGAAGAATGAATGCCGGTATCTGGCCGGCAAGGCCCAGGGCGCATGCGGGGAAGCGCCGCCAGCGCCGGAACTGCAGCGCAAGGAGCAGGCATGGCGCGCACTTTGAAACATTTGTTTGGCGCCATGCTGCTGTTGCCGGCGCTGGCCCATGCCGAGATCGTGCAGCGGCAAGTGGTCACGGCGATCACGGCCGCGCCCGGCGGCGGCGATATCCTGACCGTGGACGAGGACACGGGCTGCGGCGGCAGGCAGCTGCGCATGGATGCGGCGTCGGTCGGACTGAACGAGGAACAGTATGGCGTCATGAAGGCCGAGCTGGCCAACATGATACGCGACAGGAATCCCTTGCTCGTGCGCCTGCGCGCCTGCCCGGCGCCAGATCAGGCCAAGGCCGAGGCCATTCCCGTCATCCACATGCTGCGCGGCTGCGATGCGCACTGTGCCGACGGCAAGGCGCGGCTCTACCTGAACCACAACCTGTCGCGCGGCGAGGTGATGGAAGAGGCGCGCTATGCGCTGGTCCTGCCGCTGCCGCCCGGCAAGACGCCCGGCACCTGGCAAGTCGAGATCTATCATGTGCGCGAAGGCGAACCGAAGCGGTTGATTGGCCACGTCAACGCTCCCGATTACCTGCGCGGCAAGCTGGTGGGCAACTACAGCATGTATTACCCGCACGGACAAGTCGAGATGCAGATGGAGCGGGATGGGCGCGGCGTGCAGGAGGGTGTGCAGACTCTGTATTACCCGGAAGGCAAGGTTTCCATGCGTATTACGTGGCGCAATGGCGTGCAGGACGGGGAGGAACAGACTTATCACCAGAATGGCAAGCAGATCGCGTCGCGCACCTACCGCAACGGCGCCCGCGCCGATGGTGTGATGGAAACGTTCGACGAGGACGGCAAGCTGAAAACGCGCACGACCCAGGTCAAGGGCAGGACGGATGGCGAATTGCTGCGGTTCTATCCGGACGGCGCCGTGGAAAGCCGCAGCCAGCATGACAACGGCATCATGACGGGACCGAGCATCCGATATTTTCCAGATGGCAAGGTGCAGCGCACTGCCACCTACGTGGACGGCAAGCCTGTCGGCGAGAGCGTCGAATATTACCCGGACGGCAAAGTCGCCAGCAAGCGCACGCACGTCGATCACTTTGTGTTGCGCAGCGAACAACGCTTCAGCCGGACCGGCGTATTGATCGTGCACAAACTATGGAACGCTGGCGGCCGCGAGGAGGGCGCCTTGCGTTCCTGGTATGCCGATGGCAAGCCGAGGCAGTTGATCGAGTACGTGGATGGCGAGCGCCAGGGCTGGACCCGGCACTGGCGGGAAGATGGCAGCGTGGAAAGCGAGTGCCGCTATGTGGCGGACGAGCCGCAGGGCGCATGCACGGGCGAGTCGGCCAAGATGTCGTACACGGAAGATGGGATTGAGTTTGAGATGCCGGAGGATTGATATTTGACGTGTATTCCAACGGTGCTGCGGCAGTTTGATAAATACCGAATTTATCTAGATGGTTGCATATTTACTACAGAAAATCAGTCAATTTCCTCTATTTGTATTGGAAAGAAATACTTTATTCTTTACCTATGAGAATTGGCCTATAGTCACCATACCAAAAAATATAGCCTCAAGGAAACGGCAATCTTTTTTGCGGGCGCAACGACACGCCACTATGCCGGAACCTGAAAGAAGTAAATGATCAAATACTTAGCGATATCAATGGTGTTGTTCACCAGCATTGCCAATGCCCAAGTGCATGTAAATGGGTACACGAAAAAAGATGGAACTTACGTGGCACCGCATCAAAGAACCGCACCTGACAGCACCATTTCGAATAACTACAGCACACAGGGCAATGTCAATCCCTACACGGGGAAGGCTGGAACTGTTCCAAATCAAGCAGATAGCTCTTACGGATATCAGCCTCAGGCAAAGCCAGCGCCACGCCAGGAGATTCAGCCACTGCAACCTCTACCATCGTTTCAACCAACACAGCCATTGCCACAGCCGTCTGTGTGGGGAACGCAAAAATAAAAGAGCGGTCTGATGAGCCGCCAGGGAGTATGCCAGTGAGGCATCTCCCCAATCACGAACAGTTTACCGGTGCGGCGGCGTCAGCACGCTGGCGATGGCCTTCGGTAACGTTTCCGGATAATCGCGGCTGAAGTGCAGGCCTCGGCTTTCGCGGCGGGACAGGGCGCTGTTGACGATCATCGAGGCCACGTCGACCAGGTTGCGCAATTCCAGCAAATCGTGGGTGATGCGGAAGTTGCGGTAGTACTCGTCGATTTCTTCCTTCAGCAGGGCGATGCGGTGCTGGGCCCGCTCCAGGCGCTTCGTTGTGCGCACGATGCCCACGTAATTCCACATGAAGCGGCGCAGCTCGTCCCAGTTGTGCGAAATCACCACCTCCTCATCCGCATCCGTGACGCGGCTTTCATCCCAGTCGGGCAGATACGGCGTGCCCAGCTTTTCCTTGCTTTCGATGTCTTGCGCGCAGGCGCGGCCGATGACGATGCATTCCAGCAAGGAATTCGACGCCAGGCGGTTCGCGCCATGCAAGCCCGTGCACGCCGTCTCGCCCACGGCATACAGGCCCGGCAAGTCGGCGCGGCCGGACAGATCCGTCACGACGCCGCCGCACGTGTAGTGGGCGGCGGGCACGATGGGGATAGGCTGCTTGGTGATGTCGATGCCCAGTTCCAGGCAGCGCGCGTAGATGGTGGGGAAGTGTTCGATGAGGAATTCGGCCGGCTTGTGGCTGATGTCCAGGTGCACGTAATCGAGACCCCGTTTCTTGATTTCGAAGTCGATGGCGCGCGCCACCACGTCGCGTGGCGCCAGTTCGGCCCGCTCGTCGTGCGCCAGCATGAAGCGCGTGCCTGCTGCCGCGCCCGCTTCAGGCGGCAGTTTCAGCAATCCTCCTTCGCCACGGATGGCTTCGGTGATCAGGAAGGATTTCGCATACGGGTGGTACAGGCACGTGGGGTGGAACTGGATGAACTCCATGTTCGACACGCGGCAGCCGGCGCGCCAGGCCATGGCGATGCCGTCGCCGCTGGCCGTGTCGGGATTCGTTGTATATAAATACACCTTGCCGGCGCCGCCCGTGGCCAGCACGGTGTGCTCGGCGGCAAAGGTGAGGACTTTCCCCGTTTGTTCATCCTGCACGTACAGGCCGTGGCAATGCGGTTGCGCGTTGCGCTGGGCCGGCTTCATGCCCAGCTTGTCTGAGGTGATCAGGTCGATCGCGCAATGGTGTTCGAACAGGCTGATGTTCGGGTGGGCGCGCACCTTTTCTTCCAGGGTCACTTGCACGGCGTGCCCGGTGGCATCGGCCGCGTGGATGATGCGGCGCTGGCTGTGGCCGCCTTCGCGGGTCAGGTGGAAACCCAGTTCGGCCGTGGCGTCGCGCGTAAACGGCACGCCTTGCTCGATCAGCCATTCGATGGCTTCGCGGCCGTGCTCGACGATGTAGCGCGTGGCGCTCTCGTCGCACAGGCCGCCGCCCGCGATCAGGGTGTCTTCGATGTGCTGCTGGTGGCTGTCGCCCGAGTCCAGCACGGCCGCGATCCCGCCTTGCGCCCAGTTGCTGGCGCCATCGAGCAGCGCGCGTTTGGAAATGATCGCGACGGTGCGCGTCTCAGCTAAATGCAGTGCAACCGATAAACCCGCCAGGCCACTGCCGACAATCGCTACATCAAATTTCATGACATTTATCTTTTTTCAGGGGAAGCATACTATAGTCCATTTCACATCAATCGGTAATGTGTTGAGATAAATTCTGCCGGTGAAAGATAGCTGGGGCCGTAGCTTGTGGCGTATCAATGTCCTCGTGGAACAGTTCGCCATGATGGCAGGAGAGCAGCAGGCCGCCATGAGCGCAGCGTGTTGCCTTTGCCGCAGGAGGCCCCATGATCCGCATCTTCAGCCATTACGTCTCGAAAACAGCGTTTATCTTGCTGTTGCTGGAAATCCTGATCCTGCTGCTGTCGGCCACCCTGACGTCGCTGCTGTGGCTGGCGGATGGCAGCCGCCTCGTGCGGGCGAGCGAGGTGTATTTGTCGTCCTCGATCTTTGCCCTGGTCATCGTTTTCAGCATGAGCGCGCTGGGCATGTACCAGCACCGCTCGCGCGAAGACATCCGCAACACCCTGTTGCGCATCCTGCCGTCGTTCGCGCTGGGTTTTGCCGTGCTCAGCGTCTTGATCCGCTTTATTCCTTCCTTGCATTTCGGGCGCGGCAGCGTGCTGATCTTCGGCCTGGGCGCCATCGGCGTGCTGCTGGCGCGCCTGGTGGTGTTCAAATCCTCGCAATCGGCGCTGATGGAAGGACGGCTGATCCTGGTGGGCGGCGGAGCGTTGGCGCGCGAATGCATGGACTTGGCGGCGAGCAAGATCGGTTTCCACCAGTTTACCGTCGTCGGCTGCATCGACGTGGCTGGCGAGCAATGCTGCGTACCGGCTTCGGCCTTGTTGCCGGCGGAACCGTCGCTGCTGGCCATGGCCCAGCGCCATGCGGCGCACGAGATCGTCGTTTCCGTCAGCGACCGGCGCAATGGTGCATTTCCTGCCAAGCAACTACTGGAATGCGCGCTGGGCGGCGTGAAAGTGATCGACGCGGCCACGTTTTTCGAGCGCGAAGCGTGCCAGATCCGCATCGATTCCTTGCAACCGAGCTATCTGATCTATGGCGGCGGCTTCGACCAGAGTTTTTTCCGTGCCGCCTCAAAGCGGCTGTTCGACCTGGCCGCCAGCGGCGTCATCTGCCTGGCGGCGCTGCCCGTGATGCTGGCGACGGCCGTGTGCATCCGCCTGGAAGACGGCGGCCCCGTGTTTTACCAGCAAGAGCGGGTGGGGCGCGACGGCTTGCCCTTCAATGTGCTGAAGTTTCGCAGCATGCGCTGCGATGCGGAGCGCGATGGCAAGCCCATCTGGGCGCTGGACAACGATGCGCGCATCACGCGCGTGGGCAAGCTGATCCGCAAGCTTCGTATCGACGAGCTGCCGCAGATGCTCAATGTGTTTCGCGGCGAGATGAGTTTCGTGGGACCGCGCCCCGAGCGCGCCTACTTTGTCGAGCAATTGAAGCAGCAGGTACCGTACTACAACATTCGTCACAGCATCAAGCCGGGCATCACGGGCCTGGCGCAGGTGCGTTATCAATATGGCGCCTCCGTCGACGACGCCGTCAAAAAACTGCAATATGATCTGTATTATGTGAAAAACAATAGCCTGTTCCTCGACTTGCTGATCTTGCTCGACACGGTGCAGGTGGTGCTGTTTGGCAAGGGCAGCCGATGATGCGGGCGCAGTCGGACTGGCTGGCGGCGGCCGATGCGGCGGCCCTCAGCCACGGCCTGGCGTCGCTGGCCTTCTTCGTGCTGGCGCTGCTGCTCATCAGCAACTGGCGCGCGCGGCAAAACGTGCGCGCCTTGCTGGTCGCCTGCCTGGCGACGGGCGGCTGGGCGACGGGTACGGTCGTGCTGGTGCTGCTGGGGCAGCGCGCGGCGCTGGCCGGCGATGCGCTGGAACTGCTGCGCACCCTGGCCTGGCTGGTGTTCTTGCTGCTGCTGATCGAACCGGCGCGGTCCCGTTTGCGCCTGGTGCTGGCCGGCATCGCCCTCACGGCGCTGGCGCCCTGGCTGCTCTCCATGGCCTCGTCCTGGCTGGCGCTGCCTTTGCCGGCGCGATTCATCGCCAGTGTCTGCCGATTGCTGCTGGCCGTGCTGGGCATGTTGCTGGTGGAACAGTGGTACCGCAATACGCCGCCCTTGAAGCGCTGGGGCATCAAGTTTGCGTGCCTCGGTGTCGGTGGCCTGTTCGCCTACGATTTCTATCTGTACAGCGACGCCTTGCTGTTTCGCGCGGTCAACGATGATATCTGGGCCGCGCGCGGCATCGTCGACGCCCTGTGCGCGCCCCTGCTGGCCATCTCGGCCGCACGCAATCCCGGCTGGGCGCTGGGCTTGTCCGTGTCGCGCCAGATGCTGTACCGCTCGGCTGCCTTGCTGGGCTCGGCTATCTATTTGCTGGCCATGGCGGCCAGCGCCTACTATTTGCGCTACTTCGGCGGCACCTGGGGTTCCTTGATGCAAATGGCCTACCTGGGCGGCGCGGCCTTGCTGCTGGCGGGCGTGCTGTTTTCCGGCAGCTTGCGCGCCAAGCTGAAGGTGACGATCAACAAGCATTTCTACAATGCCATCTTCGATTACCGCGAAGAGTGGCTGCGATTTACGCGCGCGCTGTCCGAAGACGGGCCTGACCTGGGCGAACGCACGATACAGGCCATGGCGCAGTTGGTGGAAAGCCGCGCCGGCGCGCTGTGGATCTTGCGCGAGCAGGACCGGTTCGCGCCGGCCGCCAGCTGGAACTGGCCGCCGGGCACGTGGAGCGAGCCAGCGTCCGGCCCCCTGTGCCAGTTCCTGGAAGCAAGACAATGGGTGATCGACGTGCCCGACTGGGTGCAGAATCCGGACCAGTACGGCGGCTTGCCGCTGCCGCCCGCGCTGCTGGCGCTGCCCGACGTGTGGCTGCTGGTGCCCTTGATGCTGCATGGCCAGCTGTTCGCCTTTGTCGCGCTGGCGCGGCCCCGTACGCGCATCGGCTTGAACTGGGAAATCCGCGACGTGCTGAAAATTGCCGGCAGCCAAGCCGCCAGCTACCTGGCGCACCGCGAATCGCTCGCCACCCTGACGGTGGCGCGCCAGTTCGATTCGTTCAACCGCATGTCCACCTTCATCGTGCACGATCTCAAGAATTTGGTGTTCCAGCTGTCGCTGCTACTGAGCAATGCGGAAAAGCACCGCGCCAATCCCGCCTTCCAGGAAGACATGCTGGGCACTTTGGACCATTCCGTGCAGAAAATGAAGACCCTGCTGCAGAAACTGGCGCGCGGCGAAGCGCCGGAAGCACCGGCGCCGCTGCTGCTGGACGGCTTGCTGCGCCAGGCTGTGGCGGCCAAGGCCAGCCTGGCGCCGGCCCCGTGCCTGGAAATCGTCGATGGCGAACTGACGGTGCTGGCCAACCGCGCGCGGCTGGAGCGGGTGCTGGGCCATTTGATCCAGAACGCCATCGAGGCCACGGCCAGCGATGGCAAGGTGGCCGTGCGCTTGCGGCGCGTGCAGCATACGGCCGTCGTCGAGCTCGACGATACGGGGCAGGGCATGAGCGAACAATTCATCCGCGAACGTCTATTTACACCGTTCGACACGACCAAGACGGCGGGCATGGGCATCGGCGTGTTCGAAAGCCGCGAATACCTGCGCGAAGTGGGCGGCAGCCTGGAAGTGCGCAGCGAGCCGCAAGTGGGCACGACGTTTCGCGTGATCCTGCCGCTGCATGCGGCATAGCAAAGGAGTGCCATGGGCAAACAGAAACTGCTGGTCATCGAAGACGATCCCGGTCTGCAAAAGCAGTTGCACTGGAGCTTTGACGGTTACGACGTCTTGCTGGCGGGCGAGCGCGAGGCGGCGCTGGCGCTCGTGCGGCGCCACCAGCCGGCCGTGGTGACGATGGACCTGGGCTTGCCGCCCGACCCGGACGGCGCCACGGAAGGCTTGGCTACCCTGCAGCAAATCCTCGCGCTGGCGCCGGACACGAAAGTCATCATCCTCTCGGGCAACCAGGAGCGCGCACATGCCTTGAAGGCCATCGCGCTGGGCGCCTACGATTTCCACCAGAAACCGTTCGAGGCGGACATGCTGGGCCTGGTCATCGCGCGCGCGTTTTACTTGCACGCGATGCAGCAGGAAAACCGCCGCATGCTGCAGACGCAGGCCGATTCTCCCCTGGCCTGCATCGTCAGCCGCGATCCCGGCATGCTGAAACTGTGCCGCAACGTGGAAAAAGTGGCGCCCTCGTCGGCCAGCGTGATGCTGCTGGGCGATTCGGGCAGCGGCAAGGAGCTGATCGCGCGGGGACTGCATGCGCTGTCGAGCCGCCATGCGCAGCGTTTCGTTGCCATCAATTGCGCGGCCATTCCGGAAAACCTGCTGGAAAGCGAGCTGTTCGGCTATGAGCGGGGCGCGTTCACGGGCGCGGCGCGGCAAACCCTGGGCAAGATCGAACTGGCCCACGGCGGCACTTTCTTTCTCGATGAAATCGGCGACATGCCGATGCCGCTGCAGGCGAAATTGCTGCGCTTCCTGCAGGAGAGGGTCATCGAAAGGGTAGGCGGGCGCGCCGAGATCGCCGTCGACGTGCGCATCGTCTGCGCCACGCACCAGGACCTGAAAGTGCTGGCGGAACAGGGACGTTTCCGCGAGGACTTGTTTTACCGCCTCAGCGAAATCGTCTTGCGCATTCCGCCCTTGCGCGAGCGGGCCGGCGATTGCACCTTGCTGGCGCAGCATTTCAAGAACAAGTTTTGTGCCAGCGAGGGCCGCAGCAACCTGCATTTCAGCGCGGGCGCGCTGCAGCTGATCGAAAGCTATGGCTGGCCCGGCAATGTGCGCGAAGTGGAAAACTGCATCAAGCGGGCCGTCATCATGTGCGACGGGCCGCAGATCGCCGCCGACGACCTGGGCTTGCCCGCCAGCGCCCGGGCGGCGCCCCCGGACGAGCCGCTGAACCTGCGCCAGGCCCGCGAAGGGGCCGAATACAAGGTGATGGTGCGCGCGCTGGCGCGGGCCGACGGCAATATCGCCAAGGCAGCCGAGCTGCTGGGCGTGAGCCGGCCCACCCTGTACGACCTGATGGGCCACCACGGCATCAAGTAGGCGAATGTATTAAAAATCAAGATTGTGTAAGGCGTCGCACATACGCTGGCGCCGCCGTGGCGCATCCTTGCCTCATCCACAACGAGGAGGCGCCATGAACGCGATCAGTTTATTGATGCAGGACCATAAGGCCGTGAAGGCTTTGTTTGCACAATATGAAGGCTTGAGCGACCGCTCATTTGCCACCAAGAAAAAGCTGGCCGATCAGATCTGTCAGGAATTGACCGTGCACACGCAGCTGGAAGAAGAAATCTTTTACCCGGCCGTGCGCCGCCCCATCCACGATGGCGATCTGATGGATGAAGCCGTCGTCGAGCACGCGAGCGCCAAGGAACTCATCGCGCAGATCGAAGCGATGGACCCGGCCGACGACCTGTACGACGCCAAGGTCAAGGTGCTGTCCGAGCAGATCGAGCACCACGTCAAGGAAGAAGAGGGCGACATGTTTCCCAAGGTGCGCCATACGGCCGTCGACCTCGATGCGCTGGGCAAGGAAATGGCCGCGCGCAAGGAACAGCTGACGGGCGTCGCCGCCTGAACGGCTTAAACAATCAACAACCAAGGGAGTATTTCATGCAAGCTACACAACTGTCCGTCTCGGACTTGAACAATCCGGGCGTCTCCTGGGGCGCCGTGCTGGCGGGCGCTGCCGCTGCGGCCGCCTTGTCCTTCATCCTGCTGATCCTCGGCGTGGGCCTGGGTCTGTCGTCCGTGTCGCCGTGGTCGTTCAATGCGACGGCCATCGGCGTGTCGACTATCGCCTGGCTGGCCTTCATGCAACTGGCCGCGTCCGGCATCGGCGGCTACATGGCGGGCCGTCTGCGCGTGAAATGGAGCTCCATCCACACGGATGAAGTGCATTTCCGCGATACGGCGCACGGTTTGCTGGCCTGGGCCGTGGCCACCCTGATCACCGTGGCCGTGCTGGCCGGCGGCACGCGGGCCGTGCTGAGCGGTGCCATTGATACGGGCAGCGGCGTGGCGGCTGCCATTGGCCCGGCCGTAGGGGCGGGCGCAGCGGCGGCCGGCGCCAAGGCGGGCGAGGGCAGCAGTGCCAATCCGCTTGATTATTACTCGGACATGCTGCTGCGCGCCGCTCCGGCGGCCGGGGCGGGCGAAGCGGGCGGCGTATCCGCCGGACAGCGCGGCGAAATCGGCAAGATCTTCGCCACCGGCCTGTCCACGGGCAGCCTGGCCGCCGATGACCGCGCCTACCTGGGCCAGGTCGTCGCCAGCCGCACGGGCTTGACGCAGGCGGAGGCGGAAGCGCGCGTCGACGCCGTCTACGGCCGCGCCGCCAAGGCTGCCGCCGATGCCAAGGCGCAGGCACAGCAAGCGGCCGATACGGCCCGCAAGGCCGGCGCCCATACGGCGCTGTGGATGTTCGTCGCCTTGCTGCTGGGCGCTTTCGTGGCCAGCCTGGCCGCCACGTTTGGTGGTCGCCAGCGCGACCATGAGCGCGTGCTGCGCCATGTGACCATTTAATTTACCGATTAATCCACCAATTCAATCCAGGAGACTGCCATGCGTTCCATCCTCTTGCTGCTGCTGGGCATTCCATTGCCCATCGTAATCCTGATCGCCCTGTTCGTACGCTGACAAGGCCCACATGCAAACCGGCGCCCGCTGCAAGGCGGGCGCCGGTTTTTGCGTGAAAGCGGGCGCATGTGTAATATGGCGCCATCTTTCCACCGAGACTATCCATGAACGTGACCGCCTTCCGTCCCTTGCTGAAAACCGCCGCCATCGCCGCCTTGGCCTGCAGCGTGCTGGCCGCGTGCTCCACCCTGATCGGCCCGCGCGACGTGAATGTGTCGCTGAGCAAGATGCAGCAAGGCCTGGAGCGCCGCTTTCCCATCGACAAGCGCGTGCTGTCCGTGCTGGACGTCAAGCTGACGCATCCGCAATTGTCGCTGCAACCCGAGCGCGAAAGAGTCGCCCTCAGCGTGGATGCCAGCGTCTTGCCGCCATTCATACGCCAAAGCTGGCGCGGCAGCCTGGCCATGTCGGGCCGCCTCGTACTTGACGCCCAGCGCAACGCCGTCTACCTGAGCGAAGCGAGCGTGGACAAGGTGACCATCGACGGCATGGACGAGTCGCAGCAGCGCCAGTTCGCCAAGGTGGCCAGCCTGGTGGCCGACCAGCTCATGCATGAAACGCCGATCTATACGTTCAAACCCGACGAATTGCGCTATGCGGGCGTGCAATTCGTGCCCACGCAGATCCGGACCACGGGAAACGGGTTGACGGTGACGTTCGAACCGGTGAAATAAAAGGCTAGGCCTGGAACGCGGGCGTGGTGATTTGCGTGGCCGTGTTGTTGCGCGGCGTCGCCTCTTCATGGAACAGGTCCGCCAGGTATTCGCATAACGCATCGCCTTGAATATCGTCGGGAATGATGAAATCGGCGGGTCTGCGCTTGCCTTCCGCGCCGAGATAGAAGGCGCGCCATGCTCCTTGTTGCCCCCGGACGGCAATCAGCGTGCCGAAAATATTGAATCTGCATTCCTGCATCAAACTTCTCCAGTCCAAGAGCCAGGTAAAAAAGGTGGTGAGCGACAGGTATGGCTATTGCCAGATGGTAACATTTGCCGATCATCGGCGCGGGCTTGAGGCGTGCTGCAGCGAACATCGGCTCACCGGAATTGTTCAACCGACATTGTTTCCCCGCAAGCATGGCGACTATAATCCGACCTCTCATGCCTGGATACAGCATGTTCCCCAACATGAAGTCAAAACAATTAAAGGAATCTTCGTGAAACGTTCGCTTATCAGCGCCGCCTGCTGCGCCTTGTTCGCCTTGTCTGCGCCGTCGCTGTACGCCCAGCAAGGCGCTACCGCCGCCGCACCCGTCTCCGGCATCGACCTGAAAACCCTGGACCCGGCAGTCAGCCCCCGTGACGACTTCTACGGCTACGTCAACGGCGTCTGGACCCGCAATACGGAGATTCCGGCCGACAAATCCGTCTGGGGCACGTATATCGAATTGCGCGAAATCGCGCAGGGCCAGTTGCGCGGCCTGATCGATGCCACCGTCAAGAATCCCGGCAAGCCCGGCAGCGAGGCGCACAAGATCGCCGACCTGTACACGAGTTTCATGAACGACAAGGCGCGCAATGCGGCCGGCTTCAAGCCGCTGCGCGCCGAGCTGGCCCGCGTGGCTGGCGTGAAAGACAAGAAGGACTTGCCGGCACTGCTGGCTTACCTGCAAGGCAATGGCGTTGTCACGCCGTTTTCCGCCTACGTGGCGCCCGATGCGCAAGACCCCGAGCGCTACACGGTCAACATCAGCCAGTCCGGCCTGGGCTTGCCTGACCGCGACTATTACCTGAAGGATGACGACGCCAAGCTGCAAGCCGTGCGCGCCAAATACCTCAAGCACGTCGAAACCATGCTGGCCATGAGCGGCGACAAGGCCGCCGGCGCGCACGCGGCGCAAATCCTCGACCTCGAAACGCGCCTGGCGGCGGTGCAGTGGACGCGCGTGCAGATGCGCGACCCCGTCAAATCGTACAACCGCGTCGATTTCGACAAATTCGCGGCGCTGGCGCCGGCCTTCGACTGGAACGCCTACTTTACGGCTGCCGGCCTGGCGCCGAAAGTCGCCTCGGCCGTGGTGCGCCAGCCCAGCTTCATGACCGGTTTTGCCGAGACGGTGGCCGCCGTGCCGCTGGAAGCGTGGAAAAGCTACCTGAACTGGCGCATCATCGAAAGCTATGCCTCCTACCTGGATAGCGCCGCCGTCAAGGAGCGCTTCGCCTTCGACGGCACGGTGCTGCGCGGCGTGCCGCAAAGCGAACCGCAGTGGCAACTGGCGCTGCGCTTCACGGATAACGCCATCAGCGACGCCGTCGGCAAGCGCTATGTAGAAATGTATTTGCCGCCGGAAACCCGGCCCCGCGTGATGGCCATGTTCGACAATTTCGTCGCCTCGTTCAAGGATGGCATCGAGCAGCTGGACTGGATGGGCCCGGAAACCAAGAAGGAAGCCCAGCTCAAGCTGGCCGCCCTGAAGCCGAAGATCGCGTATCCCGCTACCTGGCGCGACTACGGCAGCATGAAGACGCAGCCGAACGACCTGATCGCCAACGTGCGCGCCGCGCGCGCGTGGAGCCGCCAGCAAAACCTGGCCAAGCTGGGCAAGCCGGTGGACCGCGACGAATGGTCGATGACGCCGCAAACCGTCAACGCCAGCTACAGCCCGGCACTCAACGCCATCACGATCCCGGCCGCCATTTTGCAGCCGCCATTCTTCAACGTGAAGGCGGAAGACGCCGTCAATTACGGCTTGCTCGGCATCACCTTCGGCCATGAAATCAGCCATGCCTTCGACGATTCGGGCAGCCAATACGACGCCAAGGGCCGTCTGCGCAACTGGTGGACGGCAGAGGACCGCGCGGCCTTCAAGGCGCTGGCGGCCGGGCTCGTCAAGCAATACGGCGCCTACAGCCCCGTGCCTGGCTACCATATCAATGGCGAACTCACCCTGGGCGAAAACATCGGCGACAATTCCGGCCTGTCGATCACCTACAAGGCGTACCAGCGTTCGCTCGGCGGTAAGCCGTCGCCCGTGCTCGATGGCTTGACGGGCGAACAGCGCCTGTATATCGGCTTTGCGCAGAAATGGCGCGCGAAATTGCGTCCGGAAGCGGCCATCGCGCAGATCAAGAGCGACCCCCATTCGCCGGGCGAATTCCGCGCCAAGGGCACGGTCAAGAATCAGCCCGGCTTTTACGAAGCGTTCGGCATCAAGCCGGGCGACCCGATGTATCTGCCGCCCGAGCAGCGCGTGATCATGTGGTAATCAGCTAGGGTAGCCGGGCAAGCGCGCCGGGGACTATTCCTTGGCGTGGTTGAGCGTGTACCTGGGCAGTTCGAGCGTCAGGTCTTCCTGCGCCATGCGCGCCTGGCAAGACAGACGCGAGTGGGGCTGCAAGCCCCAGGCCTGGTCGAGCATGTCTTCTTCATTGTCGCCAAGTTCGTTGAGCGAGTCGAAACCCTGCACCACGACCACGTGGCAGGTGGAGCAGGCGCCCACCTGGCCGCACGCGTGCTCCATGTCGATCTTGTTGAGCAGCAAGGCGTCGCAAATGCTCATGTTTTGCGGCGCGTCAAACACGGCGCCTTCGGGGGCCAGCTCGGGATGGGGTAATACGGTGATGGTTGGCATACGATAATCTCCTTGAGTATCGCTACCTTGCACCTTCCCGTCTGGACAAGGTCAAGCGCAATGTTGCGCCTGACGGGGATGGCTTGCGCTTACAGCTTCGAGGCCGG
This sequence comes from Janthinobacterium sp. SUN211, assembly GCF_030587315.1. Taxonomy (NCBI): domain Bacteria; kingdom Pseudomonadati; phylum Pseudomonadota; class Betaproteobacteria; order Burkholderiales; family Oxalobacteraceae; genus Janthinobacterium; species Janthinobacterium sp. SUN211. Next base: position 519,480 of record NZ_JAPWIC010000001.1, read on the forward strand.
ATGTTCCGCCAGCGGGACAAACTGGCCGGTGGACTCGTCGAGCGCATCGAGCGCGCCATTTTCGATGTCATACACCCAGCCATGCAGAGTCAGGCGTTTTTGCGTGATGCCCAGCGCCACCGAGGGGTGGGTGCGGATGTTGTTGAGTTGCGCCACGACATTGGCGCGCACCATGCCGTCGATGCGGTCCTGTTCCGTCGCATGCTCGATCGATTCATTGATCATGCGCGCCGCATCCGCGTGCCGCAGCCAGTTCTTGACCGCCGGCATGTGATCGAGGCAGGTGCAGGTGGCGATGGCTTTCATCGCGCCGCAATCGGAGTGGCCGCAAATGACGATGTCCGTCACATTCAGGGCCGCCACGGCAAATTCGACGGACGCGCTCACGCCGCCCGGTTCCGGGCCGAACGAGGGCACGATATTGCCCGCGTTGCGGATCACAAACAGTTCGCCAGGCTCGCGCTGCGTCACCAGTTCCGGCACCATCCGGCTGTCGGAGCAGGAAATGAACAAGGCCTTGGGCGTCTGTCCCGTGGCCAATGTCTTGAACAGCTCTCGGCGTTCAGGAAAGACTTCCTTCTGGAAACGTAGAAATCCGGCAATGATGTCGCGCATAAATAAAAGAAGAGAGTGGTGTGAACCCGTATTATCGCCGATGTCAGCGCGGCTGGCTTGCCGGCTGCCTCGTTTCAGGGGCCGCCGTGCAGCGCTCGACATGCTCGAGCAATTGCAGGAACACGCGTTTGTCGGCCATGTGGTTCAGCGTGTTGCTCGTGAAGACGTCGCTGGCGGCTGCTGCCACGGCGTTGCGGGCTTGCGCGCAGGCGGCGTGCAGTTGCGCGCGGTCAAGGTCTACCAGCGCCGCAGCGATGCCTTCGGGCGTGAAATCGAAGGCATCCATGCCGCAACAACCGGCCACGCAATAGGTTTCCAGGCGGCAGATCAGCGGCCACAGGCCGTCCAGCAGGGCATCGATGTCGATGGCCTGGTCATAGCGGCCGTCAAGGCTGATGAACTCGATCCATGCATCGTCGCCGATCTGGATATCGTACTGGCGGTCGCGGTCGGTCATTTGCAGATTCTCCTGGTGAGTGGCATCGTATTATAAAAAAAACCGCCCGAAGGCGGTTTTTGTCAAAGAGGCGATGCCGGCGTCTAGATAAAGTAGATCAGCGCGATCACGCCCACGACGAGGGCCACGCGGGTGACCTGGTACGCCGTCTTGTTCCACGCCTTGAAGCGGCGGCGGTACTGGCCCATGGTCCAGGAAATCTGGAACAGCTTGCTCACGCCGCCCACCTGGTCGCCCAGCTCGTTCGGCGAGGCGGCGGCCGTCATCAGGGTGCGGCCCAGCCAGCGGTTCAGCGCTTGCGCCCAGCGGTAGCGCATCGGGCGCTCGATGTCGCAGAACAGGATGATGCGGTCGCTGTCGGCGTCGTTGCGGGCCCAGTGGATATACGTTTCATCGAACATCACGGCCTGGCCGTCGCGCCAGCTGTGGCGCTCGCCATCGACGTCGATGAAGCAGCGGTCGTCGTTCGGCGTCTGCAAGCCCAGGTGGTAGCGCAGGGAGCCGGCGAACGGGTCGCGGTGCGGGTTGAGCTTGCCGCCCTGCGGCAGTTCCGCGAACATGGCGGCCTTGATCGAGGGAATCGATTGCAGCAGCGCATAGGTTTGCGGGCACATCTGTTGCGCCGACGGGTGGTTCGCGTCATACCATTTCAGGTAGAAACGCTTCCAGCCATACTTGAAGAAGGAATTGAAGCCCACGTCATTGTTCTTTTCGGCTGCCTTGATCTTTTTCATTTCCTGCATGCGCAGCGCTTCATCGCGGATGATCTGCCAGTTCTGCTGCAGCGGCGCCAGTTCCGGGAATTGCTCGACGGCTAAATAGGGCGTGGCCGGCACCTTGGAAAAGGTGTGCATGAACAGGTTCAGCGGCGCCATGAACGAGGAGTGATCGAAGATCTGGCGGCGGAACGGCAGGCGCACCTTGCCACGAAAATGAATATGTAAAACAGAAAACACAAAAATGCCCAGCAAGGCCCACTTCATACACAACCTCGTTTTTAAAGAATGGGGCAATTATAACCAGTTAATGCCGGCGCCACCCCGTGCCACGGTGAAGGAAAGATGAAGCGGCGCGCGGCAGCGCTCTGTCCTACAATGGCTGTTCTCCCCACTGATATGAGGTAACGATGGAAATCTGGCACGCACCGCTCGACCTGGCCACCCTCAACGCCGCCAGTGTAGGCACGGCCATGCGCCACCTGGGCATCGAATTTAGCGCCTTCGGCCCCGACTGGATCGAAGCGACCATGCCCGTCGACCACCGCACCATGCAGCCTTTTAAACTGCTGCATGGCGGCGCTTCCGTGCTGCTGGCCGAAACCCTGGGCAGCATGGCCGCGAATGCCTGCCTCGATTCCAGCCGGCAAGTGAGCGTGGGCCAGGAAATCAATGCCAACCACGTGCGCGGCGTGCGCGGCGGCCAGGTGACGGGACGCGCCACGCCGATCCACCGGGGCCGCACCAGCCAGGTCTGGGAAATCCGCATCACCGACGACGATGGCAAGCTGTGCTGCATCTCGCGCATCACCATGGCCGTCATCGATACGCAAGGTCAGCGTTAATTGTCTTTTTTGATATGCATCAAGGCATTAAAAGTGAGCGCGTGGAATCATCCGTAACGCTGTTCGCTTATAATTCAGTGTGCTGTTGTATGGCGCAGGGTATGTCCCGCGCGCCTGCATTGCCCGAATTTAGAAGCTGACTGCCCAAAAAACGCCAGTTAGAGGACCATCCTGCACTATGCAGGAAAGGCAACGCGACGGCGAGCAGATCGCTGGTTTTTAAATAACCAGCAACAATCAACTTTATTTACAGGGCAATAACAACAATGATGTCATTCAATCGTTTGACGATAGGCGCGCGCCTGAGCGCAGGCTTCGGGCTGCTGGTGGTATTCATGCTGGTGCTGGCGGCTTTCGCGCTGCTGCGCATCGGCGCCATCTCCGGCGCCATGGACGCGCAAGACAAAGTACAGCTGGAAAAACTGGACCCGCTGTACGTGGCGCGCGAAGCGCTCGACCAGACGGGCCTGGCCGCCCGCAACGCGTATATCTTCCATGACCAGGCCGCCGCCGAAAAAGAGCTGGCCATCCTCGACAGCCAGAAGGCGCTGTACCTGGAAGCTCTGGCCAAGCTGGCGCCGCGGTTCGCCGGCGATCCGCAATTCGAGAAAGTCAGCGCGGGCTTGAACACCATGGCGCAGCAATTGCAGCGTCCGCGCCAGTTCCGCGCCACGGGGCAGATGGAACAGTACGGCACCTTCCTCGTCGAGGAGTGCAGCCCCCTGCGGCGCCAGATCGTCGCCGACATCGATACCGTGCTGAAAAATGTGCAGCGCGAGTCGGAGCAGGCCAGCGTGGCCGCGCGCGCCATCTATGGCCAGTCGCTGCGCTGGATCGGCGTGCTGGCCGCCCTCAGCGTGCTCATTTGCATCTTTGTTGCCACCGTCATCACGCGGGGATTGCTGCGCCAGCTGGGCGGCGAACCGGGGTATGCGGCCTCGATCGCGGGGCGCATCGCGCTCGGCGAGCTGGCCATCGACGTGCACACGCGCCACGGCGACGACAGCAGCCTGCTGTTTGCCATCAAGACCATGCGCGACAACCTGGCCGCCATCGTCGGCAAGGTGCGCCACGGCACGGAAAGCATCGCCACGGCCTCGACCGAGATCGCCTCGGGCAACCGCGACCTGTCGCAGCGCACGGAGCAGCAGGCCGGCTCGCTGGAAGAGGTCGCCTCATCGATGGAAGAACTGATTTCCACCGTGCGCCAGAATGCGGACAATGCGCAGCAGGCGAACCACCTGGCGCGCGAAGCGTCGAAGGTGTCGGAGCAGGGCGGCAAGGCGGTGGCCGAAGTGGTGCACACCATGAGCCTGATCAATGCCTCGTCGAACAAGATCGTCGACATCATCGGCGTGATCGACAGCATCGCCTTCCAGACGAATATCCTCGCCTTGAACGCGGCCGTGGAAGCGGCGCGCGCGGGCGAGCAGGGACGCGGCTTTGCCGTCGTCGCCACGGAAGTGCGCAACCTGGCGCAGAGGTCAAGCGCCGCCGCGCGCGAAATCAAGCTGCTGATCGACGATTCCGTCAGCAAGGTGGGTACGGGAACCTTGCTCGTCGAGCAGGCCGGCGTCACCATGCATGACGTGGTGGCCGGCATCGGCCGGGTGACGGGCATCATGGCCGAGATCAGCCACGCCACGCAGGAGCAGGGCGCCGGCATCGAGCAAGTCAACCGCGCCATCGTCGACATGGACCGCGTGACCCAGCAAAACGCGGCCCTGGTCGAGCAGGCGGCGGCCGCCGCGCATGAATTGCAGCAGCAGGCGGCGCAGCTGGAACAGGAAGTGGGCATCTTCAAACTGGCCAAGCCGGCCAACGGTCCGCTGCGCCTGGCGGCCTGACGCCGATAGCGCGGCAGCGCGGCGCGCCATGCGCCGCGCTCCACAGCCATGCGCGAACAGTCGTATTCCGCGCTACAATGAGCGCTGGATCACCGCCAGGACTACTCATGCAAGTGCGCAGCAGCCATGATCTCTCCAGCCCGGACGACGACGGCCCGGCGCCGCCCGTGCTGCAGCTGGCCCTTGCCGGCCTCGGCTGGGGGTTACTCACCTGCATGCTGTGCTTTGCCATCCTGTTCCTCACCAAATGGCTGTTGCCGCCTGAATACTGGGGCGCGCACACGGGCTTGTCCAAGTTCAAGCGCGAAATGTCGCTGCCCCTGCTGGTGTTCTGGGTCGTCATCTATTCCCCCATCCTGGAAACCTTCCTCGGCCAGCTGCTGCCGCTGGAAATCCTCCGGCGCCTGGGCGCCAGCCGCCAGCTGAGCATTTTTATCGGCGCCATCCTGTGGGCCATCGTGCATTTCATCAGCGGCGGCTTGCTGCACGCCATCGTCGCGCTGGGGTCGGGCGCCATGTTCAGCTTTGTCTACCTGCGCTACCGCGGCCCGAGTGTGGCCGTGGCCTACGCCACAACGACATTCTCGCGCGCCTGCAATAACATCGCCATCCTCGTCGCCGTGTTTTACGGCCTGGACGCCTAGGACGCCTGCCCAAACCTGCTGCGCGTCGGTATAGATGGCCTGCGATGCTCACCGTACCTGAGTACGGTTGCGCTTCTCGACCACCTCTACCTTCCGCTCGCGACGGTTTTGTCAAGCGTCGTGAAGTTCTCTTTTCTTGAGTAAATACGGCACCAGCGCCGCCAGCGCCACGGCCAGCACGGCCAGGCCATTGAGCAAATGGCGGAAGGCGGCGTCATAGCTGGCGCGCAGCAGCGCTTCCTGGCCGCCCAGCAGTTGTGTTGCCTGTTGGATATCACCGAGCGCGGCGCGGCTGGCGGCGGCCAGCACGGGCAGGCCGGCGGGCAGCTGGTGCTGCAGCGCGGCGCCGATCAGGCTGGCCAGCACGGCGCCCGCCACGGCCAGCGCCACGCCATCGGCGCTGATGCGCACGGTATTGAAGATGCCCGTCGCCATGCCGGCCCGCGGCGTGTCCACCACGTTCAGGGCCATGCCATCCATCAAGCCCCAAGGCAAGCCGATGCCGGCGCCTACCAGCAGCAGCGGTCCCGCCAGCGCGGCGGTGCCGCCGTTGCCCAGCACTTGCGCCAGCCAGGCCAGTCCGGCGGCCGCCAGCAGCAATCCCGCCGCGCACACGGTGCCGGCCTTGACCCAGCGCAATAGCAGCGCCGCCAGCATGGGCACGACCAGCAGGGGCGCGGCCAGGGCGATCATCAGGCGTCCCGCCGCCAGCGGCGACACGCCGTCGATGCCGATGAAGCGCCCCGGCAGCATGACGATCAGCACGATGAACAAAAAGGCGGGCGAGGCGGCCAGCACTTGCACGGCGACAAAGCGGCGCTGGCGGAACAGGGTCAAGTCCAGCATGGGCCGCGCCGTCCTGCGTTCGACCGCGACAAACACGCAAAACAGCAGCGCGGACGAGGCGATGGAGAGTTGCACGGCGCCGTTGCGCCAGCCATGTTCGGGTGCCAGCAACATGCCCAGGGTCAACAGGGACAGCGCGCCGCTGAAGCTGAGGGCGCCGGGCCAGTCCAGCCGCCCTTGGGCACGGGGCGCATCGGCCGGCACGCTGGCCAGCACCAGCAGCGCGCCGATGGCGCCCAGCGCGGCCGTGGCGTAAAAGATGGCGGGCCAGCGGGCCAGTTCCAGCATGGCGCCGGCTGCCAGCGGGCCGAAGGCCAGGCCCAGGCCGAACGTCGTGCCCAGCACGCTCATCACCCGGCTGCGCGCCGCGCCGTGGAACAGGGGCGCCAGCGACGACATGGCGGCGGCGAACGCGGCCGCGCCGCCCAGGCCCTGCACGAAGCGCAGCGCGGCGACCAGCGCGACGGACGGGGCCATGGCGATGGCCAGGGTGGCCGCGCAAAACAGGGCCAGGCCCGCCAGCCAGACGCGGCGCCGGCCCAGCACGTCCGTCAGGCTGCCGGCCACCATCATGGCGCTGCCATAGCTGAGGATGTATGCATTGATGACCCAGTTCAGGGCGGCGGCGCTGCCGCGCAATTCGGCGCCGAGGGCGGGCAGCGCCACGGCCGGGCCCGTGAAGCACAAAGGAATCAGCAAGCCTGTCAGGCAGGCGGCCAGCACTTGCAGGGCAAGCGTCAAACGTGGGGAAGAGGGCATGGAAGTGGGCTCGGAGAGAAGGAGCGGCAAGTATGGCGCGCCCGTCACTGAAGAAAAATGGGCTAAACTGATCAACATATCGGACACATTTGTCTTTAATGGGGAGCGCATGGATAGTCTCGGCGGCATCGCCATGTTCGTACAGGTGGCCGACAGCGGCAGTTTCTCGGCCACGGGCCGACTGCTGGGCCTGTCTTCGTCGGCCGTGGGCAAGAGCGTGGCGCGCATGGAAGCGCGGCTGGGCGCGCGCCTGTTCCAGCGCAGCACGCGGCACCTGGCGCTGACGGCGGAAGGGGAAAAATTCCTGCAGCGCTGCAAGCGCATCCTGGCCGAGGTGGAAGCTGCCGAGCGGGAATTGAGCGAGGCCAGCAGCGGCCCCAGCGGCCGCCTGCGCATCAGCCTGCCACGCTACAGCGGCTTGTTCGAGCCGGCCATCGGCGCTTTCATGCAAGCCTATCCCGCCATCGAACTCGATCTCGATTTTTCCGACGCCATGGTCAACCTCGTCAGCGACGGCTTCGACGCGGCCGTGCGCACGGGCGAGCTGGCCGATTCAAGCCTGATGCGGCGCAAGCTATGCACGTTCCGCCGCTTGCTGGTGGCGTCGCCCGCCTACCTGGCGCGCCATGGCCAGCCCGCCGATGGCGCCGCGCTGCTGCGGCACACCCGCCTGGACTACCGTTTTCCCGCCACGGGCCGCCTGGAGCCGTGGCCGCTGATGGATGCGCTGGCCCAGCCGGCGTCCGGCATGGTGTGCAACAGCGTGGAAATGCGCGTCTTCCTGGCCTTGCAAGGGCAGGGCATCGCCTACCTGCCCGCGTTCGCCGTGCAGCGCGAACTGGCGGCGGGGCAACTGGTTTCGTTGCTGGACGCGCATACGCAGGCGCGCACGGCATTCTGGCTGCTGTGGCCGGCCAGCAGCCATCTGCCGCCGCGCTTGCGCGTGTTCATCGATTTCCTGGTGGCGCAGCTGCAGGACCAGACGTTTGGCGCCCGGCCGTCAAGCGAGAGCTCTCTCCCAGCCGCCTGAAACCAGACGCCATCGCAGCGGGCGCGCCCGCGCGCTTCCTTCCCCGCCTCCCTTCCAGCATGCAGTGTGACATTTGCATGACAAATAACAGTGCTACACACGTTTGAACGTCAATACGGCGTGCATGCGAGGCGGCGTTCAATCGCGCGCCGTCCCTGCGCCGAAAGTGCCGGACCGTTGAAGGTGCACGCTGAACTGCAAGTGGAGGCGGCCGGAACTTTTGCCTTGCATGTCAGCTTGCGCCGACATATTCACTCTTGGTTTTGACGTTTAATGACAGGAAACTGCAACATGACTGAAAAATTTGCATCGCAAACTTCCACCGCTGCCGACGGCATGTCCGCCATCGAGGCATACCTGAACAGTGTCGCGGCCGCCCCGCAGCGCTTCATCGGCACGGCGAACGCGGATGTGCTGACCGGCACCACGGGCGCGGACGTGCTCGAAGGCCTGGCCGGCGACGACACGTATTACGTCAACGACAGCGGCGACGTGATCGTCGAACTGGCCAACGGCGGCAACGATAGCGTGTACACCAGCGTCAATTACACGGTGGCCGAGAACGTGGAGAAAGTCTACCTGACCGCCGCCGGGCTGACCGTCACGGGCACTGCCAATACCAATAATATCTTTTACGTCGATACGGCCGGCGGCAACAGGATCGATGGCGGCGGCACGGGCAACTCGGTCGTGTATATCGGTTCCCGCACGGGCGTGACGGCAACGCTGCTGGGTGCGAATGACCCTCTGACGGCGCCAGCGGGCAGCGACGTGCTGCTCAACTTCGCCAACCTCATCGGCAGCAAATTCGATGATGTGCTGACCGGCAATGAACTTAAAAACAGTCTCCTGGGCGGTATTGGCAACGATACCTTGCGCGGTGGCCAGGGCGATGATCACCTGATTGGCTTGGGCGGTGACGACACCTATATTTTTGCCCGTGGCGATGGTGCAGATTTCATCACCGAAATGGCCGAAGCGGGGGCGCACAACGTCGTCTCCTTCCTGGCCGGCGTCAGCGCCGACCAGCTGTGGTTCCGCAAGGTCGGTTCGAACCTGGAAGTGAGCACCATCGGCACCGGCGACAAGATCACCATCGGCGGCTGGTACAGCGAGGGCATCGTGCCCCGCATCCAGGAATTCCGCACGGCCGACGGCCGCGTGCTGCTGGGCAGCGACGTGCAAAACATGGTGCAGGCGATGGCGGGACTGACGCCGCCGCCGCTGGGCCAGCTGACTTTGCATGTCTACGAAGCCACCGTCCTGGCGCCCGTGCTGGCGCAGAACTGGCGCACCGAGGGACCAAGCCAGCCCGCCAATGGCGTTTTTACCGGCACGGCGAATCCCGACATCATCAAGGGCACGGCGGGCGCCGACGTGATGGCGGGCCTGGCCGGCGACGACATTTATTACGTCAACCATGGCAACGACGTGGTAACTGAACAGCCTGGTGGCGGCCGCGACACTGTCTACACGACCGTCAACTACACCATGGCCGCCAACATCGAAGAACTGCACCTGGCCGCAGCGGGCCTGGGTGTGACAGGTAACGGCAGCGGTAACGTCTTTCACGTCGACGTAGCCGGCGGAAACTTGTTGTATGGCATCGGCAACAATAATTCCGCCACCTATGCCGGTTCCAGGGCGGGCGCCACGGCGACCATCGCTCCCGCCGGCGGCAGTACCGCATTCCTGCCAGGCAGCGATGTGCTGGTCAATATTTCCAGCGTGACAGGCAGCGCCTATGACGATGTGCTGATCGGCAACGAACTGGCCAACAGCCTGTCCGGCGGCCTCGGCAACGACACCTTGCAAGGCGGCCAGGGTGCCGACACGCTGGCCGGCGGCCTGGGCGACGATACCTACGTCTTTGCCCGCGGCGACGGCGCCGACGTCATCACCGAGCTTTCCGCCGACGCCGGCTACGACGCCATCGCCTTCCTGGCCGGCGTCAACATCGACCAGCTGTGGTTCCGCCAGGTGGGCGCGGACCTGGAAGTGAGCACCATCGGCACGACGGACAAGATCACCATCCGCGCCTGGAACGCGGCCGCGCCGAACATCGAGGAATTCCGCACGGCCGCCGGCCACGTCCTGCGTGGCGCCGACGTGCAATCGCTGGTGCAGGCGATGGCGTACCTGGCGCCGCCGGCGCTGGGCCAGCTGACCTTGCCTGCCGCCACGGCCGCCGCCCTGGCGCCCGCGCTGGCCCAGGCCTGGCACTTCAACGGCCCCACGCAGCCGACGGGGCAAACCTTCATAGGCACGGCAAATGCCGACGTCATGTATGGCACGGCCGGCGCCGACCTGCTGCAAGGCCTGGGCGGCGACGACACGTATTACGTCAACCACGGCGGCGATTTCATCGACGAACGGGACAACGGCGGCAACGATACCGTGTTTACCACGGTCAACTACACGGTGGCCGACAACGTCGAGAATGTGCGCCTCGGGGGCTCTGGCCTGACCGTGACGGGCAGCTCCTTCACCAACAATATCTTTTTCGTCACTACCCCCGGCGGCAACGTGCTCGACGGCGGCGGTGCGGGCAACGCGCTCAATTACGTCAACGCAAGCGCTGGCGCGACGGTTGCCTTCGCAGCCGTAGGCACGGCACTGGCCGCGCGTCCGGGCGTGGATGTGGTGGCCAATTTCAACGCGGTCGTCGGCAGCAAGTTCGATGACGTGCTGATCGGCAATGAACTGAAGAACACCCTGCTGGGCGCCCTGGGCAACGATATCTTGCAGGGCGGCAAGGGCGACGACGTCCTGGCCGGCACGCTGGGCAACGATACCTATATCTTCGCCCGCGGCGACGGCGCCGACATGATCAACGAGGCCAACGAGGCGGGCAGCCGCGATGTCGTGTCCTTCCTGGCCGGGGTCAGCGCCGAGCAGCTGTGGTTCCGCCAGGTGGGCACGGCTCTGGAAGTGAGCACCATCGGCACCAGCGACAAGATCACCGTCACCGGCTGGTACGAGAGCGCGGAGCGGCGCATCGAGGAATTCCGCATGGCCGATGGCCGCGTCTTGCTGGGCAGCGACGTGCAAAAACTCGTGCAGGCGATGGCGGGCCTGACGCCGCCGCCGGCTGGCCAGCTCACCTTGCCTGCCGGCACGGCCGCGACCCTGGCGCCCGTACTGGCGCAGAACTGGCGCGCTGCGCAACAAACCCAGGCCGCCAGCTCGGGCGGCTTTGCCGGCTGGCAAGCGGATGCCGCGCAGCTGGTGCAAGCGATGGCCGGCTTTGCCGTGCCTGCGGCCGCATCGGCGCCGTGGTCGGCCCATGGCGGCCCGGCGTCGCAGATCCAGCTGGCGGCGGCCCACTAACGGCTAGCTAGCCGTAGTGCCACTTACGCAGCCAGGCCGGCTTTGCACGTGCCGGCCAGGCTGCGCCATTGAATTTCTGACATGATCCGATGACCGCATTTTCATATCGCCACGATACGTCCCCCCTGGAACCTGCCGCGCCCGACACGGGCTTGCTGTCGCTGCTGCTGATGGCCAGCCTGCATGGCATCGCTGCCGACGGCGCCCAGCTCAAGCACGCATTCGGCCAGTCCGTGTTCACGCGGCAAACCGTCTTGCTGGCCGCAAAACAGCTGGGCTTGACGGCCAAGCTGGTGCGCCAGGCGCCTGAACGGCTGGCGCAGGCGCCGCTGCCGGCCATCGCCATCGGCCACGACGGCCGTTTCTTTATCCTCGGCAAGGTCGACACGGGCGACGGCGGCGTGAGCAAGGTGCTCGTCCAGCATCCGGGCCAGCCGCCGCAAATCCTGGGCCGCGACGATTTCCTCGCCATCTGGTCGGGCGAACTGATCTTTTTCACCAGCAAGGCCAGCTACGCGGGCGAGACGGCCCGTTTCGACTTCAGCTGGTTCATTCCCGCCATCGTCAAATACCGCCGGCTGCTGGGCGAAGTATTGCTGATTTCCTTCGTGCTGCAGCTGATCGGCCTGGCCACGCCCCTGTTTTTCCAGGTGGTGATGGACAAGGTGCTGGTCAACCACGCCATGCAGACCCTGAACGTGGTGGCCATCGGCCTCGTGTGCGCCATCGTCTTCGAGGCCGTGCTGGGCCAGATACGCACCTATGTCTTTGCGCGCACCAGCAGCAAGATCGACGTGGAACTGGGCGCGCGCCTGTTCCGCCACCTGCTGGCCTTGCCGATCGCGTATTTCCAGGCGCGCCGCGTGGGCGATTCCGTGGCCCGCATCCATGAATTGGAAAGCATACGCTCGTTTCTCACCGGCAACGCCATGACCCTGGTGCTCGACGTGCTGTTTTCCTTCATCTTCATCGCCGCCATGTTGTGGTACAGCGCCGCGCTGAGCGTGATCGTGCTGGCCTCGATTCCCGTGTATGCGGCCCTGTCGATGCTGCTCACGCCCGTGCTGCGGGGGCGCTTGAACGACAAATTCAACCGCAGCGCGGAAAACCAGTCTTTCCTGGTCGAAACGATCAGCGGCGTCGACACGGTCAAGGCCATGGCCGTCGAGCCCCGCTGGCAGCAGCAGTGGGAAAAGCAGCTGGCCGGCTACGTGTCGGCGGGCTTGTCGGCGAACAACATCGGCATGCTGGCCAGCGGCGGCGTCACCCTCGTCAGCAAACTGGTGACGGCCGCCATCATGTGGTGGGGCGCCACCCTCGTCATCGACGGGAAAATGACGGTGGGCGAGCTGGTGGCCTTCAATATGCTGGCGGGGCAGGTGGCCTCGCCCATCCTGCGCCTGGCGCAGCTGTGGAACGATTTCCAGCAAGTGGGCATTTCCATGAGCCGGCTGGGCGATATCCTGAATGCCCGCACGGAATCCGGCGGCTTGAACGGGGGCAGCCAGAAGGCGCGCATGCCGCGCATCGCGGGCGCCATCGAATTCCAGCAGGTGGGTTTCCGCTACCGGCCCGACGCGGCCGAGGTGCTGCGCGACGTGTCGATCGCCATCGCGCCCGGCGAAGTGATCGGCATCGTCGGGCGTTCCGGCTCCGGCAAGAGCACCCTGACGCGGCTGGCGCAGCGCCTGTACATCCCCGAACGGGGCAGGGTGCTGATCGACGGGCAGGATATCGCCGTCATCGACACGGCCTCGCTGCGGCGCCAGATCGGCGTGGTGCTGCAGGAAAACATTCTGTTCAACCGTTCCGTGCGCGACAATATCGCGCTGAGCGACCCGGCGCTGCCCATCGACGCCGTCATTGCCGTGGCGAAACTGGCAGGCGCCCACGATTTTATCTGCGAGTTGCCAGAAGGCTACGACACCATGGTGGGCGAGCACGGCACGGGCCTGTCGGGCGGCCAGCGCCAGCGCATCGCCATCGCCCGCGCCCTCGTCGGCAATCCCCGCATCCTGATTTTCGACGAGGCGACGAGCGCGCTCGACTACGAGTCGGAAAAAATCATCCAGGACAATATGCGCGGCATTTGCGCGGGGCGCACCGTGCTGATCATCGCCCACCGCCTGTCGGCCGTGCGCGAGGCGCACCGCATCGTCGTCATGGAGCGGGGCCAGGTGGCCGAACTGGGCACGCATAAGGAGCTGTTGGCCAGGCCGAACGGCATCTATGCCCACCTGTACGGCTTGCAGCAGGGAACGACCGGGAGCGCCGCATGAGCGCCGGCCACCGCCTGGCCGCGTACGGCGAACTGCTGGCCCGCTACGGCCAGATGCTGCGGCACAGCTGGCGCATCCGCGCCACCCTGGGCGGACCCGTGCTGAGCGAGGATGAGGCAGCCTTCCTGCCGGCCGCGCTGGCGCTGCAGGAGCGGCCCGTGTCGCCGTCGCTGCGCTTCACGGCGCGCGTGCTGATGCTGCTCGTCGGCTGCGTGGTGCTGTGGGCCGTCTTCGGCAAGGTCGACATCATCGTCAATGCGGCGGGCAAGATCATTCCCTCCGGCAATACCAAGACCATCGCTTCCGTCGACGTGGCCGCCGTGCGCGCCCTGCACGTGCGGGAAGGGCAAGCCGTCACAGCGGGCGAGCTGCTGGTGGAGCTCGACAGCCGCGGCCCCGACGCGGAGCGCGACAAGGCCGCCGGCGACGCCGTGGCGGCCGCGCTGCAGATGGCCCGCTCGCGCGCGCTGATCGCCGCCGTCGACGCCGTGCGCGCGCCGAAGTTGGCGCCGCCCGCGGAGGCTTCCGCCGCCGACGTCGCCGCCGCGCAGGCGCATGTGGATGGCCAGTACGCGAGTTTCCGCGCCAGGCTGGCCCATCTCGAGGGCGAAATCGCCCGCTATGCGCAGGCGCTGCCGCTGGCGGTGCAGCGCGCTGGCGACTACAAGGCGCTGGCGGCCACGCGCGACGTGGCCGAACACGCGTGGCTGGAAAAGGAGCAGGCGCGCATCGACCTGGCCGGCCAGCTGGGGTCGGCCCGCAGCGAACGGGCGGCGCTGGTCGCGCAGACGCGCAAGGATGCGTACGACGCGCTGGCGGAAGGGGCCAGGGTGGCGGCCGCCAGCGGCCAGGATGCGCGCCGCGCCGGCGCCCGCGGCAGCCTGCTGCGCTTGACGGCCCCCGTCGACGGCACGGTGCAGCAGCTCAAGCTGCATACGGTGGGCGGCGTGGTGCCGGCCGCGCAGGCGCTGATGCAGATCGTGCCGCGCCAGGGCAGGCTGGAAATCGACGCCATGCTGGAAAACCGCGACGCCGGCTTCGTGCAGGAAGGGCAGGCGGTCGCCGTCAAGGTCGACGCCTTCGACTACACAAAGTATGGCACCGTGCCCGCCGTCGTCAGCAGCGTGTCGCGCGACGCCATCGAGGACGAGAAGAAGGGCCTCGTCTACGCCGTCAGGATCACGCTGCAGCAGCCGGCCATCGCCGTCGACGGCAGATTGGTGCCGCTGTCGGCCGGCATGGCCGTGCGCGCGGAAATCCGCACGGGCACGCGGCGCGTGATCGAATACGTGCTCTCGCCGCTGGTGCAGCACCAGAAGGAGGCGCTGCATGAACGCTAGATGCCGCGCCGCCTTGCTGGCCGCCGCCTTGCTGGGGACCTTGCCCGTGCGGGCGCAGGCGCCGGTGGAGCCCGCCGCCGCGCCATGTCCGTCTAGCTGGGAGGCCGAAGTACCATTGAGCGTGCCACTGAGCTTGCCGGCGGCCGTCGACCTGGCCTTGTGCCGCAACGCGCAGGTGCACGGCGCCTGGGCCGGCATCCGGCTGCAGGCAGCCGGCGTGGGCGAAGCGAGGGCCGCCTATCTGCCCACCCTGAACGGCAGCCTGAGCCGCGTGCATGACCGCACGGCCTATCCCGGCGCCAGAACGGCTTCCAGCAGCCTGGACAGCAATACGGGTTCGCTCAGCCTGTCCTGGCGTCTGTTCGACTTTGGCGGGCGCGCGGCGGGCCGGCGGTCGGCCCAGGCCTTGCTCGATGCGGCCCTGGCCAACCGCGACGCCGTGCTGCAAAAGACCCTGGCGGCGACGGTCAGCGCGTATTTCGACGCGCAGACGGCGCGCGCCAGCGTGCAGATGCGGCAGGCATACGAGGCGCTGGCCCAGGAAACGGTGCAGGCGACGCAGCGGCGCGCGCAGCGGGGCCTGGGCTCGCACAGCGATACCCTGCAGGCGACGAGCGCGCTGGCCAAGGCGGCCCTGGGCGCCAGCCGCGCCGACGGCGACGAGCGCAAGGCCCGCGCCGTGCTGGTGTACACCCTGGGCTTGCCGGCCGGCACGGCGGTGCTCGTGGACGACGACGGGGATGGCGCCGGGGCGGGCTTGAACGCGGGCTTGCGCGACGACTTGAGCGCCTGGCTGGCGCTGGCCAGGGAACGGCATCCGGCCATCGTGGCGGCGCAGGCGCAGCTGGCGGCCGCACGCGAACGGGTGGCCGTGGCCCGCTCGGAAGGCCGGCCCAGTATCGACCTGACGGCGAATCTGTACCAGAACGGCCGCCCCAACCAGGGCCTGTCGCCCGCTTCCACGCGCGAAACGCTGGTGGGCATCTCGCTCAACATCCCCCTGTTCGACGGTTTTGCGCGCCACTACAAGGTGCGCGGCGCGCAGGCGCAGGCCGAGCAAAGGGAGGCGGAGGCGCAGGAGGTGCAGCAGCAGACCCTGATGGACCTGGTCAGGACGCATGCGGAGGCGAGCACGGCCCTGGCCAACCTGGCCGCGGCGCAGACATGGCTGGACGCGGCGCAGGACGCGCTGGCCAGCGTGCAGCGCAAGTTCGGCCTGGGCGCGGCGGACATCCTGGAAATGCTCAATACGCAGTCGGCGCTGCTGGAAGCGCAGCAGGAGCGCATTCGTTGCCAGGCTGAATGGCGCTCGGCCCGGCTGCGGCTGCTGGCCAGCGCCGGCATGCTGGGACGCGCCGATATCGCGCAAAAGGGGGGCGCAAGCGGCGGCACAGGCGGCGGCAAATTGCGCGCCTCGACGGCGCGATAGTGACTATGATGGAGCACTGGCCTTCCCGCACAGGGAAGGTGTTTCTACTTCGGCCAAGGGAGACATCATGCACAGCGTACAAAAGATTACCCCATGTTTATGGTTCAACGGCAACGCCGAGGCGGCGGCCCGGTTTTACACTGAAATATTTCCCAATTCAAAGATCGGCCAGATCCTGCGCTATGGCGAAGAGGGCAGGGAAATCCACGGCCAGGAGCCGGGCAGCGTGCTGACGGTGGCCTTCGAGCTGGATGGCCAGACGTTCACGGGCTTGAATGGCGGCCCCCTGTTCCAGTTTTCCGAGGCGATCTCGTTCCAGGTCAATTGCGAAACCCAGGACGAGGTCGACCATTACTGGCGCCTGCTGTCCGAAGGGGGGCCGCCGGAAGCGCAGCAATGCAGCTGGCTCAAGGACCAGTTCGGCGTGTCCTGGCAAATCGTGCCCACCCTCATGATCAAGCTGCTGACCGATCCCGATCCCGTCAAGGCCGGACGGGTGATGAAGGCCATGATGGGCATGAAAAAGATCGACATTGACGAGATCAAGCGGGCGTACGCCGGTTAGAAGCTGGCCCGCAAGGTCAGCTGCGCGTTGCGCGGATCGCCATAGTAGCCGCTGCCGTACAGGCCGTAGCCACTGTAGTAACGCTTGTCGAAGACATTATTGATATTCAGCACGGCGCTGAGCCCCTTGCTGAACTCGTAGCGCGCCATCAGTCCCGCCACGCCAAAGCTGCCTTCGTCGGCGCGCGCCGGCACGTCGCCCGTCAGGACGGTGTGGTAATACGTCCGACCTTGCCAGTTGATATTGCCGCCCACGCTCAAGCGGCGCCAGTCGCCGCCAAGGCGGTAGCTGGTCGCCAGCTTGACGCTGCGTTCGGGGCGCGTCGTATCGATGCGCCGGCCATCCTTGTCGCGCGGGCGGCTGAACGTCGCGCCCGCCTGCACTTGCCAGCCCGGCAACAACTGGCCCGCCACTTCCAGCTCCACGCCGCGCGTGGTGGTGCCGTCGATGGGGCGGTAGACTTCCCGCTCGTTGGCGTCCGTGCCCACGTAATCGGCCAGGTTGTCTTGCTGGATGTGAAAGATGGCCACGCTGGCGTTCAGCTTGCGCTCGAAAAACTCGCCCTTGATGCCGCTTTCCCAGGATTTGCCCGTGGTGGGCGGCAGCGCCCTGGCATTCGCGTCGCTGACCGATTGCGGCTCGAAGATGCTTGCATAGCTGAGATACGCGGAATACGTGCCGTTCAAGTCGTAGACGGCGCCCGCATACGGCACCAGCCGGTGTTTTTCCTTCGCGTCGTCGCGGCCCGTGCCGCCCCATCCGTAGATCAGGTCGCCCGTGCGCTCGTAGCTGTTCAGGCGGCTGCCGACGATCAGCGACAGACCATCGGCCGGCTTGAAGCGGGCCGCGCCGTACGCCGCGTACTCCTTGAAGCTGTATTTTTGCGTCAGGCTGACGGCCATGCTCGCCGGCAATGGCACATCGTTGTTCCAGTGGCGGTAATCGGTTTCCACATTGCCGCCGCCATACGCCAGGTAGTCGGACGTGCGGTGACTGGCGTTGACGCCCAGCACCAGTTCATGCTGGCGGCCCAGCCACTGGAATGGTCCCGTCGCGTACGCATCGAGCGAATTGCTGTCGATGACATAGGTTTTCGCTCCCCGCTGCACGGTGGCCAGGCCCGTGGCCGGGTTTGGATACGGCCCCCAGCTGATGATGTTCGCCTGCAACTGGTCCGTATCGCCTTTCCAGTGGCTCGCTTCCGCCTTCACTTGCCAGCCGTTGTCGAACAGGTGCTCGGCGGCGGCGAACACGCGCGTGCTGGTGCTGCCCGCGTCCGTCCAGCGCGCGGCGGGGTTGAAGGCGCGCGCGAACCGCGTGCGGCTGCCATCGGCGTAAAACAGGGGATTCTGGCCGAACGACGACCCCTTCGAATCGATTTTCTGGTAATCGATGCCGGCCAGCACGCGCGTGCGCGGCGTCACATCGGCCTCGATGACGCCGTACACCACACTCTTGTCCTGCTGGTAATAGTCGATGTAGGAGCCGTGCTCCTGGTGCGCGGCCACCAGGCGCGCGCGCACGGAACCGTCCGCATTCAAGGGGCCGGAGACATCGGCTTCCGCGCGGTAGCGGTCCCAGCTGCCGATGCCCGCCTGCGCATACGCCTGGAACTGGCGCGTGGGTTTCTTGCGCACCAGGTTGACGGCGCCGGCCGGGCTGCCGGCGCCGCTCATCAGTCCATTCGCGCCGCGCACCACTTCCACCCGGTCGTAGATGGCCATGTCGCGGATGCCCAGGCCGTTCGAATTGGTGCTGAAATCGAAGGTGGGCACGCCGTCATACTGGAAACTGTTCAGGCTGAAGCCGCGCGCATAGTAGTTGTAGCGCTCCGTATCGTCGTGCGAGACGGTCACGCCCGGCGTCTGCTGCAGCACGTCGGCCAGGCTCAGGACGCCCTGATCATCCATCTGCTGGCGCGTGATGACGGTCAGCGATTGCGGCGTTTCGCGCGGCGACAGGGTAAAACGCGTGGCCGTGCCGGCCAGCGCCGCCGCATAGGCGCCGCTGCCTTCCGTTTCCAGCGCCGGCTCGCCGCCGGCCGTGACCGTGATTTCGGCCAGTTTCTGCGCGCCATCGGCCGCCGCGTTCGCCGACCTGGGCAGGGGGCGCAGGACGAAATCGTTGGGCGCCAGCCGCAGCGCCGCCAGGCCGCTGCCGGCCAGCAGCGCATCGAGGCCGGCCGCCGCGCTGTAGTTGCCGGCCAGGCCGGCCGTGCGCAAGCCGCGCACCTCGGCCGCCTGGTAGGTGAGCGTCAGGCCCGCCTTGCGCGCCAGCTGTTCCAGCGCCGCATCGAGCGGGCCGGCGGCGATCTGCAGGGTGTACGTGGCGCTGGCGCTGCTGGCCTGCGGCGGCTTGTGCTGGGCCAGGACGGGCGCCGCGCCGAGCAGCAGCAGGGCGCCGGCGACGGCGCCGGCCAGGCGGGAGCGGGCGGGAGACCGGGCAGGAAAGCGGGCGGGAAGTGGGGGAAATGGCTGGGGGCAGGGCAGGAAAGAGTGGTTCATAATCGCTATCAAGTTGGGGGGTATCAAGCTGTATGCCGTGCGGCCAGCCCGATCCCCTCATCTTTTTTACGCTTTTTTCAGCGTGACCCAGAAGCGCGTGCGGTACACGGCCACGATGGGCTGCGTCTGCAGCAGCACGCGCAGGGCACGCTCGGGGTCGTCCAGCTGGAAGACGCCGGAGACGGGCAAGCTGGCGATATCGGCGTCGCACAGCAGCAAGCCGTGCCGGTGGCGCGCCAGTTCGGCCACCAGCTGGCCCAGGGGCATGTCGCGCGCGGCAATCACGCCGTCGAGCCAGGCGGCCGGATCGTCATGGACCGGCTCGCGCCAGGTGCGCGCGCCATCCGTCACGACGCTGTCGCCGGCCCGCACCAGCACGGGACTGGCCACGCCTGTACCTGCCTGCAGCTGCACCGCATGCTCCTGCACGGCCAGGCGCGTCAGCATGCCGTCGGCGCCGGCGAGACGGCGCACCGTGAAGCGCGTGCCCAGCGCCAGCATGCGCGCTTCGCCCGTGTCGACGAGAAACGGCCGGCGCTGCGGGTCGGCTTGCGTGGTGACGGCCAGCTCGCCATGCAGCAAGGTCAGCAGCCGTTGCTTGCCGTCAAAGCGCAGCCTGACGGCCGTTCCCGCATTCAGGTGCAGCAAGCTGCCGTCCGGCAGGCGCACGGCCAGGCGCTGCCCCGTGCCCGTGCGGTAGTCGGCCTGCGTATCGATGGCGAACCAGGCGGCCGTGCCGGCAAAGCCGATGCCGGCCAGCACTTTCAAGGCCTGGCGGCGCTGGCGGCGGCGCGCCAGGCTGGCGTCGAGGGTGGCGCGGCTCGCTTCCGGCGGCAAGCCCGAGAATTGATCGCCGATGGCGGCCAGGCGCTGCCACGCCTGTTCGTGGCCGGGATCGGCATCGCGCCAGCGCTGCAGCGACTGCAGGGCGTCCGGCGTGGCGCCGTGCATCTGCAGGCGCACCGCCCAGGCGATCGCTTGCTCGACGGGGTCATCCTGCAAGGCGGCCGTCACTGGAAATACACGCGGTAGCAGGCGCGCCACGCGCTGGCCAGGTCGCGCTCGACGGTGGCCAGCGAGACGTCGAGCCTGGCGGCGATGGCGGGACCCGTCAAGCCGTCCAGCTGGGCCAGCAAAAAGGCCAGCCTGGCGCGCGGCTTGAGGGCGTCGAGCGCCGTATCGAGGCGCACCAGGGTGTCGATGATCAGCAGCCGCGTTTCGGGCGACGGCGCCGTCTGCTCGGGCAGGGCGGCCAGCGCCTGCAGGTAGGCGTATTCCACGTCGCGGCGCCGGTAATGGTCGATCACCAGGCCTTGCGCGATGCGCGTCAGGTAGGCGCGCGGTTCGCGCAGGGCCGGCTGCGGCCGTTCGCGCCGCTGCAGCAGGCGCAGGAAGGTGTCGTGCGCCACGTCGGCCGCATCGGCGCCGCAGCCCAGCTTATGCCGCAGCCAGCCCTGCAGCCAGCCGTGGTGGGCGCGGTACAGGGTGGCAAGGTCGGGCGGTGCGGCAGGGTTCATGGCGGCTGGGACGATGGTCGGCGATGGTTAATTGAGAATCATTCTCAATTATTGCATTGACTGCGGGCGCTGGCAAGTGCCGCCGCCAGCGCCTGCACCATTGGCGCACCCTGTCCAAGCGGGCCGGCATTTGTTATAGTCCCAGCCATCTTTCCATCCGCCTACAGACCCTGCCATGACCACTAGCACCACCAGCAGCACCATCGCGCCCCGCACCTTCGGCACACCGCTGTCGCCCACCGCCATCAAAGTCATGCTGCTCGGTTCCGGTGAGCTGGGCAAGGAAGTGATCATCTCGCTGCAGCGCCTGGGCGTGGAAGTGATCGCCGTCGACCGCTATCCGAACGCGCCGGGCCATCCGGTGGCGCACCGCTCGCACGTGATCGACATGAGCGACGGCGTGGCGCTGGCCGCCTTGATAGCCCTGGAAAAGCCCGATCTGATCGTGCCGGAAATCGAAGCCATCGCCACCGATACCCTGGCGGCGCTGGAAGCGGCCGGGCAAATCACGTGCATTCCGAACGCGCGCGCGGCCGTGCTGACGATGAACCGCGAAGGCATCCGCACCCTGGCGGCCGAAACCCTGGGCGTGGCCACGTCGCCGTACCGCTTCGCCAGCAGCCTGCAGGAGTTGCAGGACGCTTGCCGGGAAATCGGCTTCCCGTGCGTGGTGAAACCCGTGATGTCGTCGTCGGGCAAGGGCCAGTCCAAGCTCGATGGCGCCGCCGAGGTGGACGCGGCGTGGGCATATGCGGCCAGCGGCAGCCGGGTCGATACGGGCCGGGTCATCGTCGAAGGTTTCATCGACTTCGATTACGAAATCACCCTGCTGACGGTGCGCGCCGTGGGTGCTGCGGGACAGGTCGAGACGCAGTTTTGCGAGCCGATCGGCCACCTGCAGGTGCACGGCGACTACGTGGAATCGTGGCAGCCGGCCCGCATGGCGCCGCTGGCCCTCGAACGTGCGCGCGAGATCGCGCGCAAGGTGACGGACAACCTGGGCGGCCTGGGCCTGTTCGGCGTGGAGCTGTTCGTCAAGGACGACATGGTGTGGTTTTCGGAAGTGAGCCCCCGTCCGCACGACACGGGCATGGTCACCATGGCCAGCCAGGTGCAGAGCGAATTCGAGCTGCACGCGAAAGCCATCCTCGGCTTGCCCGTCAACGTGGCGCTGCGTTCGCCCGGCGCCTCGGCCGTCATCTACGGCCAGCTGGAAGCGAAAGGCATCGCCTTCGAAGGCGTGGCCGACGCCTTGAGCGTGCCGGGCGCGGACTTGCGCCTGTTCGGCAAGCCGGAATCGTTCGCCCGCCGCCGCATGGGCGTGGCGCTGGCCACGGCCGACGACATCGACACGGCCCGCGCGCGCGCCGTGCTGGCCGCGTCCAAGGTCAAGCCGGTCGCGCCGTAAGCGTGTTGGCCGATACAACAGTCATCAACATGGAAGCCGGCGCATGACGGAACTCGATCATTATCTCGCGCACCACTATCTGGACGAGACGCAGCTGGCGGCCGCCGCCGCCATGACCATGGAAGAAATCGACGCCCTGATCCAGGCCCGCCTGGTTCCCGCGCCGGCATACGTGGTCGATGCCAGTGGCAATCTGTGCTCGTTCGTCTTTGGCGTCATGGCGGCGCCCGGGTCCAGGGCCGGCCGCTATTTTCCGCCGTCCCAGCTGGCCTGGATCGCCGTGGCGCTGCACGCACTCGCCGAGGGGCCGGAAACGGCGCCAGCGCGCCTGCAGGCGCAATTTGCGTCGCGTTACGGGGCCGCGCTGGCGACCCTGAACCTGACGACCTGGCGCCTGCGCGACAGTTTCGACGACAGGGGCGCGCCGATCGCGGAGGGCTTGCGCGCCCGCACCGACAGCGCCTGGACGTATTTCTTGAACGGCACGTTTTCCCTGTGCGTGGCCAATCCCATGTCCGAGGCGCACATCGCCTGGAAGGAAGTGTTGCAGGAAAAGCTCGCGCAGCAAAGCGGGAATGGCAGCAAGACGTTGTTCTCGCAAGCGCAGGCGCTGTTCTCGCAAGCGCAGGCGCAGCAGATGCATGCGCTGATCGATGCCTATGCGGCGGCCGCCATGCCTTTTTCGCCCATCGAGTACGCCTTGAGCAGCCGCAAGCGCCTGGTCGAGGATCTGCGGGCGAACCTCCGCGTGAGCGACGCGCAGGAGACGCCCGCATGACGGCATCAGCGACGCACAGCCTGCCGCAGGCCGATGCGGGCGGCGACGATGTCAAGCGCAAGCTGCGCGGCCACATCGCGCGGCGCAACCTGGCCGGCGCCGCCAACGACTGCAAGTGGAACGCGTTGCTGGCCTTCATGCGCGGGCAGCCCGATTGGGCGCCGTCCTACCGCTACGGCTCCGTCACCGGCTATGTCTCGCGCTGGGATACGGAATGGGATTACCACCCGCCGTTCCCCTTCCTGGGCGTGGAATGGTTCGACATCAGCCTGTATTCGGAAGAACACGTGGGCATGCTGCTGCCCAAGAAAATCATCGACCATGGCGTGTGGATCGTGCCGGAACTGGCACGCATCGGCTTCGATTTCGAGGTGCGCGACCGGGTGGCGCGCATCTGGGGCTATCTGCCCCGTTCCTATCATGACTTTCCACCTGCCGACTAATTCAAGAGTATTCCCATGTCTCAAAACGAACACGATATTCCCCAGGTAGCGCAACCGGACGACGCCGTCGTCGGCAAGGAAGCGGGCGCGCGGATGCTGGCTGCGGCCTGCGCCGCGCGCGACGCCTTCTACGCCACCCTGGGCACTGTAGATGCCGACGTGCTGGCGCCCCTCGTCAATCCCTCCTTCATGGGAGGGCCGCGCTGGCCATCGTTGCGCCAGGCGTGGCGCGTGATCCGCCGCGCCGAGTCGATCATTCTCGCCAGCGATGGCTTGAGCGATCCGTTCGAGGATGACGACGACGTGTTCGTCCCGCGCGGCCACCTGCTGGAAGTGTGCATCGAAGCGCCGCTGTCCGCCTTCGATGGTCAGGCAGTGGTGCAATCGTGGCTCTTCGACGTGATTTACCAGGTCAGCCAGAACGTGGCCGACCACGGTTCCATCGATTTGCTGGTGCAGCGCCACGGCAGCGTGTCGATGGTGCTGGACGTGCAGCAGGCGCCGGCAGGACTGGAAGACGAAAACGAACAGGTGGGCGTGCTGCTGGCGCAGGGCGTGGCGACGATTCCCCCATCCTTCGACACGCCGTACGGCGAAGTGATGCTGCTCACCGCCACCGTGCTGCAGCCGGCGGAACTGGCGCACATCGGCAATGCCGCCGACAAGGCGCAGTCGCGCCGCGACCTGGCCGCCGCGCTGGCCGCGTCGCCGACGGCGCACCTGAGCGTGGCCGGGCGGCCCGCCGTCATTCCCCGCTAGGCTGTTCGACCGGCGGCACGGCCGGTTCTGTCGCTGCCTTCGGTGCTTCCTTGGCTTCCACGGCGGCCGGCGGCGGTTCTTTCCACTTGCCCGCCGCCTTCAGCTTGTTCTTCAGGCCCGGCAAGGGAAAGCCCAGCGCGTAGGCTTTTTGCGCGTGCGCGCTGGCCTTGTCGTATTCCTTCTTTTTCACGTACATCAAGCCCAGGTTGTACTGGATGGTGGCCTGGTGGGGCGCCAGGCGGCTGGCGGAGTCCAGCTGTTCCAGCGCCGCCGCGTCCTGGCCCGTGGCCAGCAGGTAGCTGCCATACACCATGCGCGCCGTCACGTCGTGCGGCGCGAAGGCGATCGCCCGTTCGAAGTAGCAGTTGACCGTGTAGCGGGCACCGACGGGCTGCGCGCTTTTCAGCCGCAAGCCGAGTTTTGCCATCGACGCCAGCGCCCGGTGGTGATTCGGGAAGTGCTCGAGCGTGTAGCTGATATCGCCGCCCAGGCTGGTCGTCATGCCTTGCGTGAGCGTTTCCACGGCGCGCGAAAAATGGAATTTCTCGACCACGGACAGGCCGGAACGGTCTTCCTCGCTCGTGTAGTCGCCGCCCGGCGTGTGCTTGACGTAGGGCGGGCATTCGGCCGCGCCGGCATGGGCGCAGCAGGCGGCGAGGGTGCAGGCAAGCAGGCGATGCTTCATGTCGGGCTCCTGTGACTGACCTGGTCCAGCAAGGCGGCCAGGGCGTTGCTGCGGGCTTGCCGCGATTGCATGGCGATGGCGGCGGGGCTGGCCAGCGGCGCCTGGCCCTGGCGCGTCAGGTCCAGGAAGCGCAGCAGGGCGCGCGCGCAATCGCCGCTGGAGGCCAGCTGGCCGATGGTGTCGATGCCGCAGTGGCGCAGTTTGGCCGCGCTGTCGCCCGCCGCGTCGGTCAGCGCGAGGATGGGCCGGCGGCAGCGCAGGTATTCATACAGCTTGGCGGGAATCTGCCCGTTGCAATTGGCCGCCTGCAGCAGCAGCAAACCGTCCGCTGCCTGCATTTCCTGCAGCGCCGCGCCGTGCGGCTGCAAGGGTTCCAGGCGCACCAGGTCGAGGATGGCGTATTTCACCAGCAGGCCCGCCAGCCACGCATCGTGGCCAGTGGCGCGCAGCACCAGCTGGAAATTGCGCGCGTGGAGCACGCCGTCGCGGCGCAGCCGGGCCAGGGCCTCGAACAGCGCTTGCGGATCGCGCTCGGACGGGTAGATCACGCCGCTGTGCAGCAGCAGGAAGCGGCCGCGCTGGTCCGTCCGTTCTTGGGTGTCCGCATAGCCGTCTTCATCGTAACCGTTCTCGATCAGGTGGAAACGCTCGCGCGCCACCTGCGCCAGGCGCCGCTGGTGCGCCGCGATGGCGCCCGGCGTGGTGCAGACGATGGCCGCGCTGCGTGCCGCGATGCGCTGTTCTATCCACGCATGCATGCGGTGCAGGCGCGGCTCGGGTGGATATGGCGCCTGCGGGTCGCTGTCGTCCAGCATCGGGTCGCGCTGGTCGGCGATCCACGGCAGGCCGCTGAGTTTTTGCAGGGTCAGCGCGATCAAATGCGCCGTGGCGATCGGGTATGTCGACCAGATGGCGTCGGGACGGTAGGCGCGGATCATGCGCAGGCCGGCCGGCACGGCGCTCAGCCACCAGGAACTCCAGCGGTCGGGCAGCGCCAGGCAGCGTGGATAGCGCCCGCCGACGGCGAAATGGCGCGCCGCATCCAGCGCCAGGGTGCGCCGCACGGTGGCTTGCGCGCCGGCCTGCGCCAGCTGCGTATCGCCCCGCTGCGCATATGCGCTGGCGCTGGGGCTGAGCACGAGCGGCTGCCAGCCGCAGTCGGGCAAATGGCGCGCAAAGCCCAGGGTGCGCAGGATGCCGCTGCCGCCGGCCAGCGGCGGAAAATGGTAGGCGACCATCAGCACCCGTTTTGGTCGGGCCGCGTTCGGCACGTTCGCTACCATGACTGCAGCCACCGTGCGCACAGCTGTTCGACCGCGCCGCGCCAGGCGGCGCTGGCAAATGTGTGGTTGGCGCCGTCGACCTGCGCCTGCGTCCATTGCGTGCGGGCGGCCACGGCGCGCCACGCCGCGTCGCCTTCGAGCAGCGCTTGCCACTCGCGCGCGCCCAGGTCGTCGCCGCTGAGGATCAGCAAGACCTTGCCCTGGAATTGTGCCAGCGCCCGCAGCAGAGCCGGCGCGGGCGCGTCGTCTTCCCCCGTTGGCGCTGCTCGCGTGGCGGCCGCCACCTGGCGCAGCGACGCCAGGCTGGCGCCCAGCCGCAGTCCGCCTTTGGCCAGCTTGCGCCAGAAGTCGCCTTGCAGCAGGCGCCCCAAATAGTAATGGCGCAAGGTGGCGCGCGCCAGGCCGGCGCTGCTGCGCACCCACGGGTTGAGCAGGACCAGCGCCTTGACGCGCGCGTCGCGCGGCGCATGGCAGGCGGCGGCCGTGGCGCCGTCGCACAAGCCCCACAGCGCCACTTCGCGCAAGGCCGGCACGGCGTCGAAGAATTGTGCCAGCGCCCCGGCGATGTCGGGACCGGCGGCGCGGTAGTCGCGCGCGCCGCCCTCGCTGTCGCCCATGCCGCGCAGGTCGAAGCGCAGCACGGGCCAGCCTTGCGCGGCCAGCGCGCGCGCCAGCAGGACGAACTGGCGGTGGCTGCCGACCCGGTACTGCGGTCCGCCCGTGACGATCAGGACGCCGCGCGGGCCAGGCGCGTCGGGCAGGCTGAGGATGCCGGCCAGGCGCGCCTGCGTCTCCTCGTCTTCGGCTGCGCTGCGAAAGCGCAGGGCCAGTTCGCGCACGGCGTGCGCCGCGGGGTGCTGCCGGCTGTCGTCGCGCTTCATGGCGGGAACCTTTCCTCGTCGAGCCAGTCGCGGCACAGTTCCCGCGTGGCGTACAGCAGTTGCGGACACGCGAGCAGCTCGCCGCTGTGCCAGAACGGGCCGTCGTCGAAGCTGGCCACGTGCACGGCGGCGCCGCGTTTGCGCCATTGCCGCGCCAGCAGCGGCGGCGACCAGGCGTCCTTTTGCTCCGCCGCGCGGTAATCGAGCCAGTAGACGGGCACGCAAGGCAGCAGCGTCGACGCGTTGACACCGTCGATGGCCTGCGCCAGTTCGGGCGCCAGCAGGTAGCCGGCCACTTCCACAGGTGCACTTTCCGCCAGCGCGGCGCGCGCCTGGCCGGGCGCTTCCTGTGTAGCCCCGGCCAGCATGTGGGATGCCAGGCGCAGGCGCAGGAAGCGGTCGATGCTGCGCCGCCCGTCGAGTTCCGGTTGCCACAGCAGCAAGCGCGCCAGGGGCAGCGGCGCGCGGCTGGCGAAATCGAGAGCCAGCAGGGCGCCCAGGCGCAAGCCCCATACGCTCAACGGGCCGTCGACGCGCTGCGCCAGCCACGCGCATGCCAGGTGCAGGTCGTTGTGCCAGATGTCCCAGCGCGCTTCGCCAAAGTCGCCGCTGCTGTCGCCGCAGCCGAACAGGTCGATCTGCAGCACGCTGTAGCCGGCCGCGGCAAAGGCGCGCGCCTGCGCGGCGGCCACGTGGCGGCTCTTGTTCAGCTCTTCCGCGAACGGATGCACGTAGAGGATGCCGCCGCGCGCGGCCTGGCCCGGCGGCGGCAGGTGCAGCAGGCAGTAGCGCTGGCCGCCGCTGGCGGGCAGGAAGAAGGGCAGCAGCGGCAGGGCGTCGAGGGCGGCGCGGTTCATGCCCGCAGCTTTGCAAACACGAAATCGTGCAGGGTACCCACGGTGGCGAAGTGGCGCGCATGGATGTCGTCGTCGGCGACCGCGATGCCGAAATGGTCTTCCAGCGCGGCGATCACGCCGATCACTGCCATCGAGTCGAGTTCCGGCACGCTGCCCAGCAGCGGCGTGTGGGCTTCCAGCACGCGCCCGTTCAAGCCCAGCGTCGTGTCGAGGATGTGCTTTACTGCTTCAAGATGCGGCATGTCAGCTCCAGGGAAGGGTAGTGCGGCAGGGAAGACGTATCGAAGGCCAGGCAGGGCATATCGTCGGCGCGGCGCGACAGGTGCAGATACGGCGGCAGGCTGGCGGCCATCGCTTGCCAGCGCCCGCAGCGAAGAAAGGTGGCCGTGCCCAGCGCGTGCGTGCCCAGGCGCGCATGGGCGCCCAGCGAGGCGCGGTTGAAGCGCGAGATGCGGCTGCACGTCCAGCGCACGCCCTGCGCGTGCAGCACGGCGTTGGCTTCCTCCCACAGGCGCGCGAAGACGAGGCCGCCGCGCCGTCCGGGATGCACCCATACGTCCAGGTCCCACGACGACTGCTGCGACGCCAGCGCATAGCGGGCGCGCACCTCGTCTTCCTGGCAGCCGTGGCGCAGCAGCCAGATCCAGCCCAGCATGCCCGACGCGTCGCGCGCCACCAGGCATTGCGCGCCTTGCCGGTAGCGCTCGCGCAGGGCGCCGGGCCGGCGCTCGGGACCGGGCGGCAAGTCCGCTTCCGCCAGGCAGGGCGTCACCTTGATCGACTGGCCGCGCCCGCAGCACAGCGAACCGGGCGCCACGGCCTGCGCGACGAACTGGTAGCGGTACAGCGCGCAGCGTCCGCCCGGCGCCATCGCCAGCAAGCGCGCCACGGCCAGCCAGGCGCTGTCGCGCCAGCCCAGTTGATCGAGGCTGGCGGCCAGTCGTTGCAGCAGGGGAAATTGCAGGGACAGGGCCATGGCGGTAACGGATGGGGCGGCTATGCAGCCAACGCTGTCCATTAGAGCGCAGCGGCCAGCGGCGGTCTTGCGCCGGCTCAAGCTGTGTTGCTGAAACTGTTAATTGATCAAAATCAAGACCGCTGTGGCCGTTTGTCTGAATCATAGGGGAATGCATGGCAATCATGGCAACCCGGGGATGACACGATGGCGACACTGATACACGATCTGATCTTTGAAACGGCGCAGCGTGCGCCCCAGGCGCCGGCCCTGTCGTGGCAGGGAGAGGAAATGCACTATGCCGCGCTGGCGCAATCCGTGCGCGAGGCGGCCTGCACCCTGCTGACCCTGGGCTTGCAGCGTGGCGCGCGCGTGGCCGTATACCTGGAAAAACGCCCGGAAAACGTCAGCGCCATGTTCGGCACGGCGGCGGCCGGCGGCGTGTTCGTGCCCGTCAATCCGCTGCTCAGGCCGGAGCAGGTGGCGTATATCCTGGCCGATTGCAACGTGGACATCCTCGTCACCTCGCGCGAACGCCTGGCGCAGCTGGGCCCCGCGCTGGCCGCCTGCCCGGACTTGCGCACGGTGCTGCTGACGGGCGAAGCGCTGCCGGAATCGCGCCTGGGCAAGGTGCGCGTGCTGGCGTGGACCGCCGTTCCCGTCAACGTGCCCGCGCCCCGGCCGCATGCGGCGATCGACGCGGACATGGCCGCCATTCTATATACCTCGGGCAGCACGGGGCGGCCGAAAGGCGTGGTGCTGTCGCACCGCAACATGCTGGCGGGCGCGCTCAGCGTGTCGGGCTATTTGCGCAATACGCCGCAAGACCGCATTTTGTGCGTCCTGCCGCTCAGTTTTGATTACGGCCTGAGCCAGCTGACGACGGCGTTTGCCAGCGGCGCCTGCGCCGTGCTGATGAATTACCTGCTGCTGCGCGATATCGTCGAAGCCGTCGAGCAGGAAGCCATCACGGGACTGGCCGCCGTGCCGCCCCTGTGGGTGCAGCTGTCGCAGCTGAGCTGGCCCTTGTCCACGCCCTTGCGCTACATCACCAATTCGGGCGGCGTGATGCAGCGCGCCACGCTCGACCGGTTGCGCCAGTCGCTGCCGCGCGTGCAGGTGTACCTGATGTATGGCTTGACGGAAGCGTTCCGCTCCACGTATCTGGCGCCGGAACAGCTGGAGCGGCGTCCCGATTCCATCGGGCAAGCGATCCCCAACGCGGAAGTGCTGGTGCTGCGCCCGGACGGCAGCACGTGCGACACGGACGAGCCGGGCGAACTCGTGCACCGTGGCGCGCTGGTGGCGCTCGGCTACTGGAACGATGCGGCGCGCACGGCCGAGCGCTTCAAGCCGCTGCCGCCCCAGGCGAGCGGCCTGGTGCTGCCGGAACTGGCCGTCTGGTCGGGCGACACGGTGCGCCGCGATGCGGACGGCTACCTGTATTTCGTGGGCCGCAGCGATGACATGATCAAGACGTCCGGCTACCGGGTCAGCCCGGCCGAGATCGAGGAAGTCGTGTATGCGAGCGGGCTGGTGGGCGAGGCGGCCGCGCTGGGTTTGCCCCATGCCGTGCTGGGCCAGGCCATCGCCTTGCTCGTCACGCCCGCGCCGGGCGTCGTCTTGCTGCGCGACAGCGTGCTGGCCGCCTGCCGCGCGCGCCTGCCCAGCTATATGGTGCCGCTGTGGGTGGATATCCGCGACGGCGTGTTGCCGCGCAATCCGAACGGCAAGATCGACCGCCCCTTGCTGGCCAGGGAACTGGCGCATGCATATGCGGTCCAATCAGGAGATGCGGCATGAAGGACTTGATACGCTCGAACAATACGGAATTGCCGTCGCACCAACCGCTGCGCCAGTTCGCAGTGGAAAACGACATGCTGCAGATCGGCGGTGTTTCCCTGCGCCGGCTGGCCCAGCGGGTGGGCAGCACGCCGTTCTATGCCTATGAACGGGCGCACATCGCGCAGCGCGTGGCGGATTTGCGCGCCGCCTTGCCCGCCGGCGTGCACGTGCATTACGCCATGAAGGCCAACCCCATGCCGGCCGTGGTGCAGTCGCTGGCGGGCCTGGTCGACGGTATCGACGTGGCCTCGGGTGGCGAACTGGCCACCGCGCTCGATACGCCCATGCCGGCCGAACGCATCAGTTTTGCGGGGCCGGGCAAGAGCGATGGGGAACTGGCGCGGGCCGTGGCCGCGGGCGTGCTGGTCAACGTGGAATCGGGCGCCCAGCTGGAACGCCTGGCGCTGGCCAGCGAACGGCTGGGCCTGACGGCCAGGGTGGCCGTGCGCGTGAATCCCGATTTCGCCTTGCGCCGCACGGGCATGCGCATGGGCGGCGGGGCGCAGCCGTTCGGCGTCGATGCTGCCCTGGTGCCGGCGCTGCTGGGCCGCATCGGCCAGCTGGGACTGGATTTTCACGGCTTCCACCTGTATGCGGGTTCGCAAAGCCTGTCGGCGTCAGCCTTGGCCGAAGCGCAGGCGCTCAGCGTGCAACTGGCCCTGCAACTGGCCGACAGCGCGCCGTCGCCCTTGCGCACCCTGAATATCGGCGGCGGCTTCGGCGTGCCGTATTTTCCCGGCGACCAGGCGCTGGACCTGGCGCCCGTGGCCGAAGGCTTGCAGCGGCAGCTCGCCATCCTGGCCCAGGAAGCGCCCGGCGCGCGCCTGAACCTGGAACTGGGACGCTATCTGGTGGCCGAGGCGGGCGTGTATGTGTGCAAGGTGCTTGAACGCAAGGTGTCGCACGGGCAGGTATTTCTCGTGACGGATGGCGGCTTGCACCATCACCTGGCCGCGTCCGGCAACTTTGGCCAGCTGATCCGCAAGAATTACCCGGTCGCCATCGGCAACCGGCTGCTGGGCGGGCCGCGCGAAGTGGCGTCCGTCGTGGGACCGCTGTGCACGCCGCTGGATTTGCTGGCCGATCAGATGGACATGGCGCGCGCCGAGGAGGGCGACCTGGTGGTGGTGTTCCAGTCGGGCGCCTACGGCTTGACGGCCAGCCCGACGGCCTTTCTCGGCCATCCGCTGCCGGCCGAGGTGCTCGTATGAGCGGCCTGTGCGGTTGGCTGGCCGCGCCTGGCGGGGTGGCGCACGGCGCTGCCAGCCTTGTCGGCGCGCAAGGTGGCACGGCGTCCGATTGCGCCGCGTCCATAGCGCTGGCAGGCATGGCGGCGCCCCTGTCGCGTTTCGATGGCGCGCCGCTGGCCAGCAGCTTGAGCGAAGTGGGCGGCGTGGCCGTGGCCGCCATCGACGGCAGCCGCCATGTGTATCAGCAAGATGGCTTGCAAGTGGCCCTGTGGGGCCGGCCCGAGCTCGACGGTTCGGCCGACGACGTGGCGTGCCGCCTCGCTTCCCTGTGGCTGAGCCGGGGCGTGGCGGCTTGCGCCAGCCTGTCCGGACCCTTCGCGCTGGCCATCCTCGACGCCTTTTCCGGCTCGGCCCTGCTGGCCGTGGACCGCGCCGGCATGCATCCGCTCAGCTATGCGAGCAATGCGCAAGGCCTGTTCTTTGCCTCCTCGGCGGACGCCTTGCTGGCCCATCCGTCCGTGCGGGGCGCGCTCGATCCGCAGGCCCTGTATCACTACCTGTACTTCCACATGGTGCCGGGCCCCGCCACGGCTTACCTGGGCCAGCAGCGCCTGCTGCCCGGCGAATACCTGCATATGCGGGGCGGCAAGCAATGCAAGGGCAGCTATTGGCAGCTGGCCTTCCAGGAGCCGGCGGCGCGCACGCGGGCCACCTTCGCCAGCAACAAGCAGGAATTCCTGCGCCTGCTGCGACAGGCCGTGGAAAGCAGCCTGGGCGCGGATGGGGCGGATACGGGCGCGTTTCTCAGCGGCGGCACGGACAGTTCCACCTTGGCCGCCATCATGGGGCAAGTGACGGGCCGGCCCGCGCGCACGTATTCCATCGGCTTCGACTATCCCGGCTATGATGAAATGGCGTATGCGCGCCTGGCCGCCAGCCATGCGGGCAGCCTGCACCACGAACGCTATGTGACGCCAGGCGACGTGCTGGCCGCCATCCCCGCCATGGCGGCCATTTTCGACCAGCCTTTCGGCAATGCCTCGGCCATTCCCGCTTACTATTGCGCGCAGATGGCGCGCGAGGATGGCGTGACGCGCTTGCTGGGCGGCGACGGCGGCGATGAACTGTTTGGCGGCAACGAGCGCTATGCGCACCAGGCCTTGCTGTCGCAGTACGAGCGCTTGCCAGTCATCTTGCGCCAAGCCATCATCGAACCGCTGCTGTTCCGTGAACAGAAGGGAAAACCGTGGAAGCTGGGCGACAAGGCGCGCCGCTACATCGAGCAAGCCAGCTTGCCGCTGCCGGCCCGCCTCGACGGCTATAACTTGCTGCTGCGCCATGGCTACCGCACGGTGCTGGAAGCGGGCTTCATCGATACCATCGACCCCGGCATGGCGCCTGGCTGCATGAATGGCGCGTATTGGGAGCGGCAAGGCCAGGGCTTGAGCCAGATCAATGAACTGCTGGCCCTGGACATGCGCTTCACCCTGGCCGACAACGACTTGTTCAAGGTGCGCAAGGCGTGCGAGCTGGCCGGCGTGGAAGCGGCGTTTCCCTTCCTGCACGATGCGATGGTGGCGTTTGCCGCGCGCCTGGCGCCGCGGGACAAGCTCGACGGACAAAATTTGCGGCCGTTCTTCAAGCGGGCGCTGGCCGAGATCTTGCCGCCGGCCATCGTGCGCAAGAAAAAGCACGGCTTCGGCTTGCCTTTCGGCCAGTGGCTGCACAGCCACGTGCCGCTGCGCGAGTTTGCCTTCGACAACTTGACCCAGCTGCGCGGGCGCGGCATCGTGCGGCCCGCCTTCATCGACGATCTGCAAGGGCGCTTGCTGGCGGAACACCCGGCCTATCACGGCACCATGGTGTGGCTGCTGCTGATGCTGGAACAGTGGCTCAGCCAGCATCCGGGCGCGCTGGGTGCGCTTGCCGGCGGTTTTGCCGCATGCGCCACAGAAACGCCAGCCGTCCTCGATCCCACGGCGTAAAGCGGGGCAGCTGCAGCAAGTCGAGATCCGCGCCGGGGCGCGCCACGCCCCAGTCCGTCGCGACGGCCGCCTGGAAACCGAGGCGCTTGACCATCGCCACGTGCGGCGCGCCATAATCGCGCCCGGCCTTGCCGTTCGGATAGGCAAACAGGGTGACGGGCGCCTGGATCAGGCTTTCCAGCTGCTGCTTGCCATTCGCGATGTCCAGCTGCGCGGCCCGCTCCGCCAGGGTCGATAGAATCGGATGGCTGGCCGTGTGCCCGCCCATCGTCATACCTGCCCCGTGCAGCTGGCGCAGTTGCGCCGTGCTCAGCATGGCTGGCGCGCTTGCCCGGGCGCCCGCCTGGCGGCGGATCTGCATGGCCAGCCGCTGGCGCTGCGCAAAGGGCAGGTATTTGAGCCGGCCCAGCAAGGTGGCGATGGCCGCCTGCCGCTGCGCCAGGGTGGCGACGGGGAAAGCCCCCAATTCCTGTGCGCGCAAGTCCAGCACGGCGCCTGGCGCCTGGCGCACGGCGTCGATCACCGTGTCGTTCCACATCTGTCCCCCGTCCAGGTAGCCCGTGGCGATAAAGAACGTGGCATGCAAGCCGTGGCGCTGCAGCAGCGGCAGGGCGACTTGCGCATTGTCCGCATAGCCGTCGTCGAAGGTGATGCAGGCGGCGCGCGGTGGCAGGCTGCCATCCTGCAGGCGCCGCACGGCGTCGCCCAGCGGCAGCGGCGTATAGAAACGCTTTAACAGGCGCAACTGGCGCTGGAACAGGGCCGCATCGACTTCGCCGGGAAACAGCGGGTCGGGCCGCGCCAGCACGCGGTGGTAGATCAGGATGGACAAGGCGGCCGTCATGGCTGCTCCGCGATGGCGGTGCGGGGCTTGGCCTGGCGCAATGTCGGGGCGGGCGCCTGCTGTTCGACGACGATGCGCGTGGCGATCAGGGCGGCCATCAGGTAGTACGGCATGTCGAAATACAGCAGGCTGAGGAAGGCGCCGCCCACGGCAAAGCCGATCAGGCTGGCCTGGCTCATGGTGGCCAGGCCGTGCGCCCAGCGCAATTCCGGCTTGCCCCGCGTGCGGCGGATGATGGCGGCCGCCGTGCGCCAGGTGGCGATGCCCAGCGCCAGATAGATGAGCAAGCCGATAAAGCCGTGTTCGCCCAGCGCCTGGAAGTAGATGCTGTGCGCCGCGTGCACATCCATGGGGTTCGGCGCATAGCGGGCGAAGACGGCGGCGTCGGAGACGTCGAAGCCGCCGCCGGAAAAGCGGTCGCGCGCCAGGTTCCAGGCCATGCGCCACGCATTCAGGCGGCCCATGGCGGATTCGTCGTCCTGGTAGGTATTGATGGTGTCCATGCGTTCGGCCCAGCGCTCGGGCATGAAGGCCAGCAACAGCGGCGTGACTGCGGCGAGCAGCGCGCCCAGCACCAGCTTGCGGTCGCTTTTCAGCCACATGAACAGGCCCATGGCGGCGATGGCCAGCAAGCCGCCGCGCGAATACGAGCCCAGCGCGGCGAGGGCCGACAGCAGCATGGCCCCGGACAAGCCGTGGCGCAGCCAGCGCCGGTCCGTGTTTTGCTGCAGATAATACATGAGGGGGATGGTGATGATCAGGGCCAGGGCCAGCGCGTTGTTATCGCCGATAAACGTGTCTTCCGGCCCCCACACCCTTTCCGTGCCGCCGCTGCGGATGGTGAAGATGCCGCCTTTCACGCCGTAATAGCCGATCGAGCCCACCAGCACCCAGACCAGGCGCACGATGTCGCGCCGTGAGCGTATCACCATCATCACGACAAAGCTCATCAGCATGATCTTCATGACTTTGTTCCACTGCACCCACGACGACTGGGGCAGCAGGGCGAACGGCGCCGTCACGTTCATCCACGCGACGAACAGCAGCAGCAGCACGCTGACGGGCGTCAGCGGCAAGTTCTTCGGTTCGCGCGTCATGAGCAGGCCGAGCAGGGTGGCGATGGCGATGATGAAGGCAAACGGCATGTGGGTGGCGAAACCCCAGCCCTGCGTGTGCGGGTTCATGACGCTGACCCAGACCCACATCAGGCCGCCGATGGCAGGCGCCTTCAGGATGAAGGGCAGCGAACCCAGGATGATGACGGTGATCAATATGTCGCGCATGAAGGGGGACGCTCCTGGTGTTGCCCGGCTTGCCAAGGTCTTGATGCCTGTCAACGGGCCGGCGGGCAGGCTCAGTACACTGGTTCAATACCGCCCGGCGTTGTTGAAACTGCCAATCAGTTTTGTCATGGTAAGACCAAGGAGGCATGTCCTTGTTGACCGTTCTCATGGCGACCTACAATGGCGCCGGCACCTTGCCCCAGGTATTGCGCGCCTACATGGGCTTGCAGTCGCCCGTGGGCGGCTGGCGCCTGGTCATCGCCGACAATGGCAGCACCGACGCCACGGCCCCGGTGATCGCCGCCTTTCGCGGCCGCTTGCCCTTGAGCTATATCTACGTGGCGCGGCGGGGACGCAGTCCCGCCCTGAACGACGCCGTCGAACACGCCTTGCGCCAGGGCGGCGACGGCGGCGAGCTGTTCGTGTTTGGCGACGACGACGCCATGCCCGCATCCGACTGGCTGTGCCGCCTGCAGGACAGCGCGCGCGCCCACCCCGGCTACGCCCTGTTCGGCGGCGCCATCGTGCCCGCCTGGCGCGAGCAACCGGAGGCATGGCTGCTGCGCCTGACGCCCGTCGGCTTGACGTGGGGCATCACCAGCGCCGACTTGCGTGACGCCCCCATCTATCCTGGCCTCATCTGGGGCGCCAACATGGCGATACGCCGCCGCATCTTCGAGGCGGGCGCCCGCTATGACGAAAGCATCGGCCCGCAGGGCGCCAATTACGCCATGGGCAGCGAAACCCGGCTCAACCTGGAGATGCATGCGGCCGGCAACCCTTCCTGGTTCTGTCCGCGGGCGCAAGTGGCGCACATCATCCGTGCCCCGCAAGTGCGGCGCGCCTGGATACTGCGCCGCGCCATGCTGTTCGGCCGGGGCCAATGCCGGCTGGCGACCTTCGCCCCCAGCGTGGAGTTGCTCGGCGTGCCGCGCTGGATGCTGGGCAGATACGTGCGCGATACCCTTGGCGCCGTGCGGGCCTGGCTGCGGCGCGACCACGCCGACCTGTTCCTGCGCCAGTGGGAACGGGCCTGGCTGCGCGGTTTCTTCCACGAAGCGTGGCGGGGACGGCGCAAACGCTTGCCGCGCATCGTCATCAGCAGTTATTCGGGCGAGCTGGGCGGCATGGAACTGCGTATGGCGCAAGAGGCGAAGATGCTGGGCGCGAACGGTTATGACAGCGTGCTGGCCCTGCGGCGCTTTCCCGGTTTCAGCCAGTGGGCGCAAGGCTTGCGCGCGCAGCAGCTGCAGGTGCGCGTGTACGAGCCGCCCTTGTTTCTCGAACACTGGGCTTGGCGGCGCTGGAACTGGCTGCGCGCCAGGGTCACGGGCGCGTGGTGGCTGCGGCGGCTGCGGCCCGACATCGTCCACGTGGCGTTTTGCTGGACCAGCTATGGCGCTTCCATCCTGTGGCTGGCCCGGCAATGCCGCTTGCCGGCCGTGATCAGCGTGCACAATGCGTTTCCCTTGGAGCCGTTCAGCGATTGGCAGCGGCCCCGGCTGCAGGAAGCGTTTCGCACCGTCAAGGGCGTGTATGCCGTGTCGGCCTCGTCCATGCAGCATTTCCTCGACCTGTACCGCGACATGCTGGCGCCGGACACGCGGCTGGCCGTGATTCCCAACGGCGTCGATACGGAGACGTTCATCGTCTCGCCGGAGCGGAGAATGCTGGCGCGCAAGCAGCTGGGGCTGCCGCCGGACGCCCTCGTGCTCGGCTGCGTGGCGCGGCTGTCCGCACAGAAGCGCCCGCAAGCGCTGCTGGCCCTGTTCGCCCGCCTGGCGCCCCGGTTTCCCCATTTATATGTAGTACTCGTGGGCACGGGGCCGCTGGACGCCATGCTGCGGCTGCAGGCGCAACAGACTGGCTTGCAGGACAGAGTCGTGTTTGCCGGTTTCCAGCAGCGTGTCGAATGGCTGATGCCGGCCTTCGACCTGCATGTGCTGCTGAGCAAGAACGAAGGTTTCGGCATCGCCACCATCGAAGCGATGGCGTGCGGCGTGCCGGCCGTGGGGACGGATGTGCCGGGCACCCACGATATCCTGCACGACAGCGTCGGCGGCTTGCTGCTGCCGCTGGACGATGAGCACGCGGCCTGCGCGGCCGTGGCGCAGCTGCTGATGGATGCGCCACGGCGCGCCCGCATGGGACGGCTGGCCCGCGAAGAAACCGTGCAGCGCTATTCGATGCCGCGCCTGGAGCGCCAGCTGCGCCAGTTCTATGCCGGCCTCGTGTAGGCACCGGTCACGGGCATGAACGCCACCCGCCATTCGTTTTTCTTCTCGTTCGCCGAAAAATACACGGTGCTGTTGCTGGGCATCGTCGCCACCATGGTGCTGTCGCGCCTGCTGACGCCGGCCGAGGTGGGCGTGTATTCGCTGGGCGCCGTGCTGGTGGCCCTGGCGCAAGTGGTGCGTGACTTTGGCGTGGGGCAATACCTGATCCAGGAAAAGCAGCTCGACATGGTGAAATTGCGGGCCGCGCTGGCCACCAGCCTGCTCGTCGCCTGGCTGCTGGCGGGGGTGGTGCTGCTGGCCAGCGCGCCGCTCGCGCAATTCTATGGCGAACCCCGGCTGACCCTCGTGCTGCGCCTGCTGGCCATCAATTTTGTCCTGATCCCGTTCAGCGCGCTGACCTTGCCGATGCTGCGCCGGCAACTGCGCTTTCGCGCCATCTACGCCATCAACGCAGCCAATAGCGTGGTCAACCTGCTGGTGGCCGTGCTGCTGGCGCTGCAGGGTTGCAGTTACATGAGCATGGTGTGGGCGGCGCTGGCCGGTTCCTGCGCGTCGCTGCTGGTGAGCCTGCTGGTGCGTCCCAAGGAACTGCCGTGGCTGCCGGGACGGCGGGGCATGGGCGCCATCGGCCGTTTTGGCGCGTATGCGACGGGGGGCGGCCTCGTCGACGAGGCGGGCGTGGCGGCGCCGGATCTGATCATCGGCAAGCTGATCGGCATTGAAAGCCTGGCCCTGTTCGGCAAGGCGCAAAGCGTGCTCAATATCTTTAACCAGGCCATTACCAGCGCCATTTCTCCCGTCGTGTTTCCCCTGTTCGCGGCGCGTGCTCGCGGGGAAGGGGGGCAGGGCGGGGCGGAACTCGTGTATCTGCGCACGATCAGCTACATGACGGCGCTGGCCTGGCCGTTTTTTCTCTTTCTCGCCTGCATGGCTTTGCCCCTGGTCAAGGTGTTGTATGGCTCGCAATGGCTAGGCTGTGTGCCCTTGATCCGCATCATGTGCCTGTCCTCGGCCGTGTATAGCATGTTCAGCATGGCCCGCTACCTGTTCGTGGCGACGGGCCAGTTGCAGGCGCAAGTGCGGCTCGATGCCTGCGCCGGCGGCATCAAGGTGGCGCTGCTGCTGGCGGCGGCGCCGTTCGGCCTGGTGGCCGTGGCCTGGGCCGTGGTGCTCAGCAACGTGCTGCGCAGCTGGCTGAACTACGGCTGTCTGCGGCGCTTGAGCGCCCTGGACTGGCGCATCCTGGCCCGGGCCTTGCGCAAGAGCCTGCTGCTGTGCGGCGTCAGTAGTGTCGCGCCCGTCGCTGCGCTGCTGTGGCTGCCCATGGACACGCCGGCGCTGCTGGCGCTGGCGGGCACGGCGCTCGTCACCTTGCTGTGCTGGCTGGCGGGGATTTTCCTGTTGCAGCATGAACTGGCCGGAGAATTTTTGTTATTGCAACGCAAGCTGGCGGGGCGCTGGCTGGCAGTCAAATGGACGAAAGGATGACCATGCGTGTCGGTATCTTGTCCTACCCGATGCTGTTCCAGCGCGACGGCGGCTTGCAGATCCAGGTACGCGAAACCATTGCCGCGCTGAACCGGCTGCCCCAGTTGCCGGCGCGTCCCCTGGCCGTGCAGCTGGTCGACGCCAACCATCAGCGGCTGGCCGATTTCGACGTGCTGCACGTGTTTTCGGCGAGCAATGGCACCTACCGCATCATGGAAATGGCCAGCGAGCAAGGCGTGCCCGTGGTCCTGTCGCCGCTGCTGTCGCCGGGCTGGGGCCGGGCCAATGCCTGGCGCGCGCGGCTGGCCGACCGGCTGGCGGGGCGCCTGACGGAGTGGATGGTGCAGACGAGCTATGCGCAGACGCGGCGCGCCCTGCAGCTGGCCGACGTGGTGATCGCCCTGGGCGAGGCCGAGCGCGACGCCATCGTGCACGGTTTCGGCATGCCGGCGCAAGCCATCCGCGTCTTGCCGAACGGGATCAACCCGCATTTCTTCACGGCCAATGGCGACCTGTTCCTGCGCGAGACGGGCATCGCGGGGCCGTTCGTGCTGATGGTGGGCAGCATCTCGCCGTATAAAAACCAGCTGGGGCTGGCCCAGGCGCTGGCGGGCGCCGGCTTGCCGCTGGTGCTGATCGGCGCCGCGCCGCGCGAGCAGCAAGCGTATCTGCAGCAATTGCTGGACTTGCCGCACGTCAGCTGGCTGGGCGCACTCGACCACGCCGACCCGCTGCTGGCCAGCGCCTACCATGCGGCGGCCGTGGCGGCCTTGCCCAGCCAGGGCGAAGTGTTTCCCTTGAGCGTGCTCGAAGCGCTGGCGGCCGGCACGCCCGTCGTCATGACGGCGCAAAGCGCGCTGGACTTGCCCGATTCCGCGTTTGCGCTGCGCAAGGTGCGCTGGGACGATGGCGCCGCGCAGCGCCAGGCCATCCTCGCATTGCTGGCGCTGCCGCCCGGACGCGCCAGCGTGCAAGCCCTGGTGGAACGTTTTACGTGGGAACGGGTGGCGGCGCAGATCGCCGAGTGCTACTACCAGGCGCAATCGCTGCCTGCCAGGAGGCAACATGCTGTTTAATTCCTTCGCCTTCCTGTTCGGCTATCTGCCCATCGTGCTGGCCGGCTATTTTCTGCTGGACCGCTGGGCCACCGCCGGCGCCTCCGCCAGCTGGCGCCGCCTGGCACCGGCCACTTGGCTGGCCGGCGCATCGTTGTTCTTCTATGCCTGGTGGGATGTGCGCTACCTGCCGCTGCTGCTGGCATCCATCTGCGTCAATTACGCCGCCGGGCGCCTGATCGGCGCGCGCGCAGGCGCGGCCCGCAAGCGCGTGCTGCTGGCGGCGCTGGCGCTGAACCTGGGTTTACTCGCCTACTATAAATATGCGAATTTCTTCATCGACAGCGTGAATGCCGTCGCCGGGCTTGCCGGTGCTGGCGCTGGCAGCCTGCCGTGGTCCGGTCTCGACATCATCCTGCCGATCGGCATCTCGTTCTTTACCTTCACGCAGATCGCCTTCCTCGTCGATTGCTACCGGGGCGAGGTGCGCGAATACCGTTTCATCCA
This sequence comes from Janthinobacterium sp. SUN211, assembly GCF_030587315.1. Taxonomy (NCBI): domain Bacteria; kingdom Pseudomonadati; phylum Pseudomonadota; class Betaproteobacteria; order Burkholderiales; family Oxalobacteraceae; genus Janthinobacterium; species Janthinobacterium sp. SUN211. The sequence continues at coordinate 560,686 of NZ_JAPWIC010000001.1, forward strand.
TTACGTGCTGTTCGTCAGTTACTTTCCGCACCTGATCGCCGGGCCCGTGCTGCACCACCGCGACATGATGCCGCAATTCGCCGACCCGGCCAACGCCCACCCGCGCGCGGCCAATTTCGCCATCGGCCTGTCGATCTTTACCATCGGCCTGGCAAAAAAAGTGCTGATCGCCGATAACCTGTCGCCGCTGGCCATTCCCGTCTTCGCGGCCGGCGCCACGCCCACCCTGATCGAAGCGTGGATCGGCGTGCTGGCCTATACTTTCCAGCTGTATTTTGACTTTTCCGGCTATTCCGACATGGCCATCGGCCTGTCGCGCCTGTTCGGCGTGAAATTGCCGCTGAACTTCAACTCGCCGTACAAGGCGGCCAATATCGCCGACTTCTGGCGCCGCTGGCACATGACCTTGTCGCGTTTCCTGCGCGACTATCTGTATATTCCCCTGGGCGGCAGCCGCCGTGGTGTAGTCATGCGCTACCGCAACCTGATGCTGACCATGCTGCTGGGCGGCCTGTGGCACGGCGCCGGCTGGACCTTCGTCATCTGGGGCGGCTTGCACGGCCTGTACCTGGTGCTGCAGCAGGCGTGGCAGCGGGTCTTCGGCGCAGCGCGGGCGTACCGCTGGCTGCGCTGGTGGCCGGGCTTGTTGACCTTTCTTGCCGTCATGCTGGCCTGGATCTTTTTCCGCGCGCCCGACGTGGCCACGGCCTGGGATATCGCGGGCGCGCTGGTGGGCGCGAACGGCGTGAGCCTGCCGCGCGGCCTGGCCAGCCATGGGGCCAGCCTGGCGCAGTGGGGCATGCATCCCGCGTTCGACGGCATCCGCTGGATCGAACTGGCGGGACCGGGCTTGCCCGTGCTGCTGGCGGCGATGCTGCTGGCCTTCAAGGCGCCGAATACGCAAGAAATATTCTTTCTCTACGAGCCTGCCATTGAAAGAATCTTTCAGCCTGCAGGGCGCTGGGCCTTCAGTTGGCGCCCTACGCGCCGCTGGAGCGTGGGCTTTGCCGCGCTGTTCATCGCCTGCATCTTCGGCATGAACCGGGTCACAGAATTTCTCTACTTCCAGTTCTGAGCATGGACACCGCCGCCCGCCATTACCTCACCGGCTTTTTCGCCTGCGTCGGCCTGGTGCTGGGCGCCGTCTCCTTGCTCAATTACCAGGTCGATCCCTATCTGCTGCACCAGTGGGACAGTCCCTTGCTGCAGCGCCCGCGCCAGCTCAATGAAAAGCTCGGCGCCTGGGCCAAGACTTACGCCGTGGCGCGCTACCGGCCAGCCGTCATCTACATCGGCAATTCGCGCACGGAACTGGGCTTGCCGACGGGCGTGCGCGCCTTGTTCGACGGCAAGAGCGTCTTCAACAGCGCCGTGTCGGGCGCCTCGATCGGCGACGCCATCCGCCTGGCCGAGCATGCGGCCAGGGTCAGCCGCGTCGAGACCATGGTGTGGGGCGTCGACGCGCCCACTTTTTCCCTGGATATGGGCGCGGCGCGGGTGGAAGACAGCCTGACGGGCGCCGAGCACGGCTTTTTCGCCCGGCGCGCCCTGGTCAACCTGAAGCGCGGCCTGACCCTGGACATGACGGAAGACAGCGTGCGCATCCTCACGGGCAAGGCTGGCGACGTCTGCCGCTCCAACCTGGCCCTGTACGGCCAGCGCGACGAGACATGCACCCGCAAGGGCATGCGGCACTGGCTGGGAACGAAGGACGCCATTCCCGTGCGGCTGCAGGAATTCGGCGACGGACTGGGGCCGACGCCGCCCTCGACACTGGCGCTCGACGCCAGCATCGGCAAGCTGTGCCGCAGCAGCCTACGCCTGCGCCTGTACATCAACCCCACGCACGCGCTGACCTTGTACGCGCTGCACTGGCGCGGCAAGTGGGATGCCATGCAAGCCTGGCAGCGGGACCTGGTGCAGCTCGTCGAGCGCCACCGCCTGCACGGCTGCGACGTGCGCCTGCATGATTTTTCCGGCTTTAACAGCATCACGACGGAAGCGACCCCGCTCGTCAGCGGCAAGCCCGACATGCATTATTACTGGGAAGTGTCGCATTACCGGGACAATGTGGGCCGTTTGATCCTGGCGCGCCTGTTCGGCGGCGACACGCCGCCGGCCGATTTCGGCGTGGAACTGACGCAGGCCAACGTCGACGCTCACCAGGAGGCCATGCGTGCGGCGCGCGACCGCTATGGCGTGGAACACGCGCGCGAGGCGGCCTATGCGCGGCGGGTGCTGGACGGGCCGCTGATCCGGCGCTGAACGCCATTTCTCTACTCATTTTGCTACTTCCCGTGCTGACCATGGATACCACCGCCCGCCGCTACCTCGCCATCTTCTTCGCCTGCGTGCTGGCCGCGCTGGCCCTCGTGTCCGCCGTCAATTACCACGTCGATCCGTATCTGCTGCACCAGTGGGACAGCCCGCTGCTGCAGCGATTGCGGCCGACGACCGAAAAACTCAGCGTGTGGGGCAAGACGTATGCCGTGGCGCGCTACCGGCCGGCCATCGTCTACATCGGCAATTCGCGCACGGAAATGGGCTTGCCGACGCATCGCGTGCGCACCTTGTTCGAAGGCAAGAGCGTCTTCAACAGCGCCGTGTCGGGCGCCTCCATCGGCGAAGCCATGCGCCTGGCCGAGCACGCGGCCAGGGTCAGCCATGTCGACACCATGGTGTGGGGCATCGACGCGCCTTCGTTCTCGCTGGAACTGGGCTCGGCCGGCGTGGAACCGGGCCTGACAGACCCCGGCCCCGCGTTTTTCGCGCGGCGCGCCTTGCTCAACATCAAGCGCGGCCTGACTGTCGACATGACGCGCGACACCTGGCGCATCCTCAGCGGCAGCTATGACGGCGTGTGCCTGTCCAGCCTGGCACTGCACGGCCAGCGCGACGAATCCTGCCTCACCAGCCGCAACCGTACCTGGACCGGCACGGCGCGCGCGTTCACGCCGCGCCTGCAGGAATTCAGCGACGGCCTGGGTCCCACGGCGCCCGCGCTGCAAGCCTTCGATGCGAGCGTGGGGAAACTGTGCCGCGGCGGCACGCGCTTGCGCCTGTACATCAATCCCACGCATGCGCTCACGCTCGACGCCCTGTACTGGCGCGGCAAGTGGACTGCCATGGAAGCGTGGCAGCGCGACCTGACGAACATGGCCGGACGCTACCGGCGCCAGGGCTGCGACGTGCGCCTGCTTGATTTTTCCGGCTTTAACAGCATCACCAGCGAGCCGATCCCCCAAGTGACGGGCGCGCGCGAGATGCGCTATTACTGGGAAGCGTCGCACTACCGGGACAATGTGGGGCGCATGATCCTGGCGCGCCTGTTCGGCGGCCCGGAGCCGCCGCCGGCGGACTTCGGCGTGGAGCTGACGCAGGCCAGCATCGACGCCCACCAGGCGGCCATGCGCGCCGCGCGCGAGCGCTACCACGCGCAGCACGCCGAGGAAACGGCCTACCTGCGCCACGCGCTGACCTTGCCCCGCGAACCCAAATAGGCGACCGACGGCGCCAGCCGTACGGCGTGGGGCAGGGCGCTTGCGCTATGATAATGTTTTGCCATCCAGCAAGTTCCAGGACTCCCCATGAAAATCGCCTTCTTTGCCAGCCAGCCCTACGACCGCCGTTTCTTCGACGAAGCCTTGCCGGCCCAGCCCGATTCCGCCGGCATCGAACTGGTCTACCACAGCGCCTTGCTGAGCCAGGAAACCGTGGTCCTGGCGCAAGGGGCCGACGCCGTGTGCGTCTTCGTCAATGACGTGCTCGACGCGCCCGTGCTGGAAGCCTTGCACGGCTACGGCGTGCGCGCCATCCTGCTGCGCTGCGCCGGCTATAACAACCTCGACCTGGAAGCGGCCAGGCGCCTGGGCCTGTTCGTCGCCCGCGTGCCGGCCTACTCGCCGGAAGCCGTGGCCGAATACACCTTGGCCCTCGTGCAAACCCTGAACCGCCACACGCACCGCGCCTACGCCCGCGTGCGCGAAGGCAATTTCTCGCTGGACGGCTTGCTGGGCGCCACCCTGCACGGTAAAACGGTCGGCATTGTCGGCACGGGCAAGATCGGCCTGGCCACGGCGCGCATTTTCAAGGGTTTTGGCTGCACGGTGCTGGGCCACGACCCGTATCCGGCGCCCGCGTTCGCGGACCTGGGCACGATGGTGGAGTTGCCGCGGCTGCTGGCCGAGTCCGACATCGTCTCGCTGCATTGCCCGCTGATGGAGAGCACGCGCCACATGATCAGCGAAGCAACCTTGCCGCTGATGAAGAAGGGCGCCATGCTGGTGAATACGTCGCGCGGCGGCTTGATCGACACGGGCGCCGTCATCGAGGCGCTCAAATCGCGCCAGCTGGGCTCCCTGGCCATCGACGTGTACGAGCAGGAAAGCAATCTGTTCTTCCAGGACCGCTCGTCCGACATCATCGACGACGACATCTTCCAGCGATTGATGACCTTCCCGAACGTGCTGGTGACGGGCCACCAGGGCTTCTTCACCATGGAAGCGCTGCGCGAGATCGCCGCCATCACGTATCACAACCTGGCGTGCTTCCGTGAAGGCAAGGCGTGCGAAAACAGCGTCTTAGCCAGCTGAAGTCTGTTTTTTAGGCTTGGGCGGCGGCTTGGGTTTCGGCAGCGGCAAGGCGTCCGCCGTGCGCCGCGCCAGCTGGCTCAGCCAGTCGCGCTCGTCCCACAGCCCGCCATCGATGAGAAAATACGGCTTGGCTTGCGGATAGGGCGGCGCTTCCTGCAGCGTGCCTTGTGCGCTGATCCAGGCGCGTCCCGCGTCCGTCGGCTTGATGAACAGCTGGTCGTCGGCGACGATGGCGAACATCTTGCCGTCGCAATACAGGCCATACTCGCCAAACATTTTTTTCGCGCTGATGCTGCCCGCGCCCGCCAGTTGGTCGAGCAAAAAATCCACCGTGCCTTGCTGTGATGCCATGTCGTCCTCCGTGTGAAAGAACAGTGTAGCGCACTGGCCAGGATGGGCCGCGGCGGCTACACTATCGCCATTATTTATTTTGCATTAGCTATTTTGCCATGACACCCCAGCATCTTGTTCACCGCGGCATCCGCATCGCCACCCTGGCCGCCGGCGATGCCATCGAATCCCATTGCGCACCGGGCCAGACGGCCATCCGCGAGCAGGGCGACGGCTGGTGGCTGTACTTTGTCGACGAGGATGGCAAGGTCGACGGTTATGACAGCCCGTTCGCCAGCCACGCCGAAGCGCTGTGGGCGGCCAAGGCCGCAGCCGAGTTCAGCGCGCAATGAAGGCCAGTCCCTGGGCTTTCCTGGGCTTGCCGCAAGCGCCCGTGCCGGAAGCGGAAAGCGCGGATTACGGCGCCTGCCGCGCCGAGCTGCACGGCAAGCGCCTGGTCTTGCGCGTGGCCAAAACCACGCCGACGAAGATCGGCCAGTTCGTCACCGTCTGGAAGCGGCCCCATCCCGACGCCGACATCGCCCCGCTGGATGAAGCGGACCCCGTCGACATCGTCATCATCGCCGTGGCCGACGACGTTGGCGCGCGGCACGGTTTTTTCATTTTCCCGCGCAGCGTGCTGATCGAGCGCGGCGTAATGTCGCGCGCCGCCCAGGGCGGCAAGCGCGCGCTGCGCGTGTATCCGCCGTGGTGCGCGCCGGAATCCATCCAGGCACAGCGCACGCAGCGCTGGCAGGCGGCGTGGTTTGTGACGGCGGGGGATCAGCCTGGGCTGGCAAAGCTGCTGGACATCGCCTGACGTTTCCGGCCCAGGGGCAGATAGACATACTGAACAGCATGGGAAAGCGGGAATGAAGTCCTTTTTTGATGGAAAAATTTATCTGACGCTTTTTGTCGTGTTCGCGATCTTCGTTCTTTCCCAGCTGGGGCGCAGTGACACGCCCAAGCGCGGTCCCGACGTCATGCAGTTCATCGAGAGCGACCTGGCCGAGGTGCTGAAGAACGGCGGCAATGTGATCGACCGGGCGAGCCGGGTGCAGCTGCATGCTGTGGTCTATTCGGTGCGTTTCAAGGACGAGGGCTGGAGCGCTGCGCTGCGCGACAGGAATATCGCCACCTTGCGCAGGTTGGACTGGACGCAGCGTGCACCGGCCGTGCTGTGCAAGATGGGCGCGCAGGCGACCATCGGGGAAGGTGAGAGCATGTATCGTGGCCAGGGCACGAATAGCATCAATTTCGACTATAGCGCGAAGACCGTCAGGGCGTGCGCGGCGCCGGCCCCATCGTCGAGTTACTAGCGCTTTGGGGCGGCTCCAGTATCCGGTGCGCGATCGCGTCGGAATGGCAGCGTTGCCCTGCCTGCCTGGACAGGAAATTCAAAGAAAAAAGAGAGTGAAATGCAATTGCTTATAAATAAATATGGTCAGCACATCATTGATGCGGCGGCCAGGCTCTCGCAGCGTGAAAATGTTGCAGTATTGATCAATTTCATCAGGCGCCAGGCGCCATTGATGGCGCAATTCGATGTCCGCTATGGTGAAAACAGGTCCCGGTATTTTTTGAACATGGTCGAACTGTCATTGAATGGGGAGGCCTGCTTTCAAGATGAACAGGTATTGGGGGATATGCTGGCGACCCTTGATTCGGAAATTCCTGACAGCGAGGAGTTTGGCGATATCGAGGGCGATCTTGCACAAAATGCGCTTATTTCAGCCAGTTATGCGATTCAGTACATGCAATATGGCAAGCTTGCCGATTTTTGCGCTTCGATTGAAAGAGTGCTTGAGACTGTGGATGTACTCCACTACTCAGAAAATCCCGATTACGATGAGCGCAAAGCGATGATGCGGGAAATCGGATTGCTTGACCTGCTCGTACGCGGGGTTAGCGCCCCCCTGACGAACACGGTGCTTGAAAATCTGGACGAGATCGCCAGAAATGCGCCGATAGGGGCAGATAGCGCTGAAATTTCTTGATGGCTGCCACCACCTCGGCTGTGGCGCAATCTCCGCCCAGGCACAGCGCACGCAACGCTAGCAGGGTGGTTTGTGGCGGCGGAAGATCAGCCAGGGCTGGCAAAGCTGCTCGGGCCGTGATTGTTTCCGTTCACCTTAGAATTTATCTGCACCTTGCCGCTGTGATATAAGGGCTTGAGAAATCTCTTTTTATCAGGATGGTAATAAAATCTTTATTGAGGTATTGTCATCGTCCGCTGGCGGCCAGAAGCAGCCGTTGACTTCATGAGTGACAGAGAGTTGACCATTCGAATGCAGTTTTTAAATCCACGAATCAAAGAATTCATTATTGTCTGTGTGATATTGACCTCATGTGCGACATCCGTATTCGCGCAGGAGCCGGGGCGAATGGCCCAGGTTGCAAAAGAGTCGTCTGGGGCCGAAAGCTGGCTGCATATCTATCGGGATGTATCGCCAATGATCGTTCCAGCCGATAAAGGCCTATATGACGAATATCTGAATTTAGATCATGTGGAAGTCAAAGGGGAGTGGGTACTGGTGCATATAAAGACCATTCGTGATGGACCTTCCACGGAGTACCATGGCAAGCTGATACTGAGCACCTTGGCTATTGCCTGCGAACGGGTCAAGTTCGGCCACCCTTATATAGCCGGCTTTCACGATGTGGAAGGACGCATGCCGATGCACGAAACTACCCTTACCTTTGCGGAGCTGGATCGGCTTGCCAGTGGGCGTATACCTGCCGCAAATTCGCCAAGTGCAATCTATTATCGCTTTGCCTGCCTTGGCCTTAAGCCGCGGCCAGAGGAGGTCGGGTGGACTGGGTCCTGAAAAGGACGGCGACTTCCTCCTGCCACCTTCAGTCAGTCGAGCACAGGCGAAATTCAATGACGCCGTGATAACTTCCAACGGAACCGTATTGTGCAATCCAGCCTATGAATATTAACTACACATCCGATCAGCCATGCGCCGAGGCGTTTAAGGCCCTGTACGACACGACTGGCTGGGGGCCAATATCGCGCGGGACTGCTTTCTATCAAGATTCACTTGACGGCTCCTGGTGTGCGCGATCCGCCTATTTTGGCGGCCAGTTGGTTGGTTTTGTGCGTGTCATTTCGGATGGCCGCTTGCATGCGTTTGTCACCGAGATGATTGTTCACCCCGAATTTCAACATCAAGGAATCGGGGCCGCGTTGCTTAGTGCAATTCTTGACGATTGTCGCGATGCTGGCATTTCAGATGTCCAGCTTTTCAGTGCCAAAGGCAAGTCGATATTCTACGAAAAACTTGGATTTTCCTCACGGCCGGAAGATTCGCCTGGCATGCAATTCAATGCAGCCACCTGACTAGTCGTTCAAACCATCGCTGAATGACAGTTGCGGAGCAAATCGTATGTCTCATGTGGCGCGGAAATTCCCAATAACGGCAACCGGCCAGAAACGGACGCCTGGACGCTTGCCAATTCGTCTGGCCACACAAGTTCCATAATGCGGATTCAGGCCGGCGGTGTCGTTGCAAGCGAGAATGGGCTGCGGCACTGAAGCCCCCCGGTCTTTTAATCTCTGGGCCCGCCGGCTCAGCTATAAGTCAGGTTGCGACATGGAGTATTCGTTTTCACGCTTGATAATTGCGGCTGGCTTGGCTTGTTTAGCCATGGGCATGGCCGCCATTCAACAGATGCGCCTTGGTCGCCCCCTTCGTAAAGTAAAAAACTTCCTGCTGAAATTAGCGGTATTAATCTGGCTGGTGAGCGGGCTATTTGTCGGAACATTCTACAGTCACGGATTCGATGTGGCGTGGTACATTTTTGGTGCCGCCGTCAGTCTGGCCGGATGTGTCGTTGCGGGCATTGTGGTCCTTGCCTGGGCGGTTTTCACAAGGCGCAAGCAGGACAGTTAAGTGCTCTCAAGTGGGGGCGGACAGGATCTAAAAGGCCAAGTTTAATGTGGAATTTTTTTAAGCGTAAAAATACGCCAGAATTGCCTATCACGCCTCAGATTGTGGCGCAGGTTGACGTTGAGATAAGTCAAAATAGGTCTGCAGAAAAAAATAAAATATCCTTCTCGTGCGCTGAAAAAATTCTTGAGTGTTGTGAAAATTCCCAGGGACTTCTTACACCTGACAGCGAGAGTGAACTCGACTCGCCGCGGGTACGCCAACAACTCTACAAAATTCTGCTGGAGCGGCCACTCGCGCCATACTCCACGCTAATTCGACAAGTCTTCGAGAAGGAAGTGCAGTATAGAATTGCGCTTTGGGATGGGACAATAAAGGATGATGGTGATTCTTACGAAGGAATTTATCGTTGTGCCTTCTTGCTTTATCGTCTCGGCAGCACAAGCGATATCCATAGCCTTTGGGTAGCAAAGCATATAAATATGGATGTCGGAACATCAATGGGCGTGGAATTTTTTATTGGGGCGGGATTTCAAGCGACAGTTTCATATTTGGCAGAATCGAACTTGCAGGATGCGGATGAAATATCCTCTTACGTAGCTGGCTGGTTCGATCAGGACGATTCAGAAAAATGGCAAAAGGACTGGGAGCTAAGTATGGTGCAGAATATTTCAAGTGCCAGCGATGCGTGAAGGCCCACAACGGCGCAAAACCTGCCAACGGCGGCAAGCAGCCGGAATTGCGGCACGCCAGCAAACGCGGGCCGCAACTCATCCGGGAAAATGACCGTCCATGACTGATATTTGACGGCCTGTCGCAATCCCGCATGGCGGCAGGGTGCGCTGACGTATCGTCAACGTTTCCTTCCTGGCATCCGTCCATCACCGTTGAAAGAATCGTTCATGCGAGTTCATCCCCTGGCACTGGTCCTTCCCCTGTTGTTCGCGAGTGGCGCCCGGGCGGACGCATTGGACGACATCGTCAAGGCCGAAATGAAGATGCGGCAAATCCCCGGACTGTCGCTGGCCATCATCGAGAACGGCAAGATTGTCAGGGCGCAAGGGTACGGTGTCACGGAAAAAGGCGGCAAGACGCCGGTTAGCCCGCACACACTGTTCCAGGCCGGTTCCGTCAGCAAGCCGGTGGCCGCGCTGGGGGCGCTGCACCTGGTAGAGCAAGGCAAGCTTGGCCTTGACGAAGACGTCAACACCCGGCTGCTCACGTGGAAGGTGCCGGACAGCGCCCTGACGGCCGAACAGAAGGTGACCTTGCGCAGGCTGCTCAGCCACAACGCGGGGCTGACCGTGCACGGCTTCCCCGGCTACGCCAGCAATGCGCCGCTGCCCACCGTGGTCCAGGTGCTGAACGGCGAGCAACCGGCGAATACCGCGCCCATCCGCGTTGACATGGTTCCAGGCAGCAAGGTGCGTTACTCCGGTGGCGGCTATACCGTCATGCAACAAATGGTGGCCGACGTGAGCGGCCAGGCGTATCCCGACTACATGCGCGACGCGGTCCTCACGCCCTTGGGCATGCAGGAGAGCTCCTATGTGCAGCCGCCGCCAGCCGAGCGCGCGCGCCTGAATGCCAGCGGCCACCTTGCCGACCGCAGCCTGGTGGCGGGACGCTGGCATGTGTATCCGGAAATGGCGGCGGCCGGCTTATGGACCAACGCGTCGGACCTGGCGCGCTTCGCCATCGGCGTGCAGCAATCCCTGGCGGGCACATCCAACCCGGTCATTTCGGCAGCCTTGACGCAACAGATGCTGACCCCGCAAATAGAGAACGCGGGCCTGGGCGTCTTCCTGCACGGCAGCGGCAGCGCGCAACGCTTCTCGCACGGCGGGCGTGACGAAGGCTTCGATACCTTGTTGACGGCATTTTCCCGCACGGGCCAGGGCGCCGTGATCATGATTAACGCGAATGACAATTCCCGCATGATGGACCGCCTGACCGACGCCATCGGCCGCGCCTATCGCTGGCCGGATGCCGATTACGCCGTGTTGCGCAAGTACCCCGCCATCAAGATCGATGCCAGGGCGCTCGGCCGCTACACGGGCCGCTACGAGTTGGGGAACAATACGATAGGCACTTTCGATATGCAGGGGGGCCAGCTGCGCAGCATTTACGATGGCTTGCCGGACGAAACTTTCGTGCCTGTCGGCGCGCACCGTTTCCATTCGACGTCGCGCAATTGCGAACTGGCGTTCGCCGTCGATGCACAGGGCGAGGTGACAGGCGTCGTCGTGACGACCAAGGACAAAGCCAGCACGGCGCCGCGCATCGGCCCGCTGATGCACACCTTGAAGACGCGCACCGACCCCAAACCTGCGCGTACCCGGAGTGTGCAGGCATTGCTGGCCGACATTGCGCGTGGCGGCAGCGCCCTGGCCAATTCGGATTTTGCGACATCTGGCATCAAGAGCAACTTTGGCACGCAGGCGATTGGCGAACTCGCCAATGTTAAGTCGCTCACTTTTTTGCATGAGCAAGCTGTTGCAGGCCGCGCGATCGAACGGCATGGCAGCAAGGTGGACAGCGTCCTTGCCTTCCACGTCAGCGGCATCCAGCCGGAGCGCACGCTGCTGGCTTACCTGACGGCGGACGGCTTGTTTGCCGACTTCGATCTGGTGGACGACTGAACGCTGCGGTCGAGCACGGCGTTTCCCTGGAAATAAACAACGAACCGACAATTTCCCATGAAAAATCCCGATACGGACAACAAGACGCTGCTGCCATTAAAAGCAGTGGCGTTTTCTTTCTTGCTGATGGCATCCGCCTTCGTGCATGCCCAGGCTGGCGATCATGCCCATGCGGAAAAGGCCGATGATTACTCCGCCAGGATTGACAAGCTGATACAGGCAACCAGTCCACGACGTTTTAATGGCGTCATTCTCATCACGAAAAATGGAAAAACAAAATACTCGAAAGCCTATGGCTATGCGGATTTTGAAAACAGGATACCGTTAAGGCTGGACGATAATTTCAGGATTATGTCGAACAGCAAGCAAATGACGGCCGTGCTGATTTTAAGGGAAGTTGAAAAAGGCAAGATAGACTTGCACAGTCCCGTGAGACGATACTTGCCCGATTTGCCGCAAGCCTGGGCCGATCAAGTGACGGTGCATCAATTGCTCAACTTTTCGGCGGGAATCACTGAAATTGACCAGCCGCTGAGCTTCAAGCCGGGAACGGATTTTCTGTATGGCGTGACAACGTATACCATGCTGGGTCAAATTTTTGAAAAAGTCAGCGGCAAAACGTATATCGAGGCAGCAAATGACTTGTTCAAGGAACTGGGAATGAAAAACAGTTTTTGCTATGAGGAAGATAAGAATAATAAGGTCATCAATGGCTATGTAAATACGGAAAATGTCTTCGCGCTGAAGGCGCATCCCGTGCAGGGAAAAGACTGGATCGGCTTCATCCCGGCCGGCGGTATTGTTTCAAATGCAAAAGATTTGACGATCTGGGATGAAAATCTGCATCGGGGCAGAATGTTAAAGCCGGAAACCTATCAACTGATGACGAGTTACGACATATCCAGCCAGCATGTCGCTTTCGGCGATGGGAAGAACGGTTATGGCTACGGCGTTTATGTAAGCGATACAACGCCCGTCAAATATATAGGCCACTCGGGAAAAGGCCTGGGCTTTGCATCGATTAAAGTGTATTTTCCTGAAAAAGACGTCGATGTGGTCGTGTTGGAAAATCAATATAGCGAGGATAGCGGCCTTCATTACTATTTTGAAATAAAAATAAGGGAAATAGTAATGAATAGAAAACTTTTAAGATAGAAGACCCGATTTGCTTCAGAAATATATGGAAGAACACCGCATCTGCGCGATTTGCAGTTTATGTGGTTCCTCCAGCGTCACTGTTTGCGCCAGCTGTGGCCTCGCTTTCGCCAGCATGGCCCGCTTGTCGCGCCGGATGAAGTCATCGACAATATGGCATGCCAATCAAGATATCGCCTAAAAAAATCCTGCTGTGCCTGCTCATCCTCAGCCCGGCCTGGTATGTCGCCGCATGCTGCGTGTTTTCCAACAGCCGCAAGGCGGCGTTCTATCAAATCCAGACGGGCGATACGCGGCAAGCGGTGCTTGACCGCTTCGGCGCGCCGACGCATGTCGAGCGTGCGGGAGTCTCTTTCAAACAGTATTCCACCACGCCATGCGCCGCGCCTTGCGTCGAGCGGCTGTGGTTCGAGAACCGCTTGAACACGGAACTGGAGGTATGGTCCTTAGAACTGGACCGGCATGGTCGCGTGGTGGGGAAGAATTATCTGATGTCGTCGTAGGCCGCCTGGCTAGGCGACTTTGCTGAGCACATAGCGGTACTTGCCCGACGCCTCCGCCGCGATTTCGTCGACTTCCTCGATAACGACGTCCACTTGTGCGCCCAGCCTGGCCTGGAAGCCGGTGACGATGACGGCGCGGGTGGCGTCGTCCAGGCGCGGCTGGCAGACCAGCAGAACGCGCGTGCGCAGCAGGGTTTCCTGGATGATCTTGAAGTTGCGCACCTGCGGCAGTTCGCGCACGATGTAGACGAGGGCCAGGCCGTGCATGACGGTGCCGTCCACGGCGGTGAGGAAATCCGTGCTGCGCCCCTCGATTTTCTGCAGCAGGGGCAGGCCGCGGCCGCAGGCGCACGGCTGCGTGCCCAGCGCGCCCACGTCGCCCGTGGCGTAGCGGATGAACGGGTAATCTTGTGTGGCCAGGTGGGTGACGACGATTTCGCCCGTGACTCCCGGCGGCAGCGGCTGGCCCTGGCCATCAAGGATTTCCACGATCACGTCTTCGGCCGTGATGTGCATGCCGCCGTCCGGGCATTCGTGGGCGATGAAGCCCGCGTCGCGCCCGCCGTAGCCGTTGGCCACGGGGCAGCCGAAGGCGGCGGCGATCTGCGCGCGCTGTTCGTCGTACAGGCGCTCGGCCGTGACGAAAGCCACTTTCACGCCCAGGCCGTCGAGCGGCAGGTCGCGCGCGCCGGCGTGGTTGGCGATGCGGCACAGGGCCGATGGGTAGCCGAACAGCATGCGCGGCCGCCAGCGGCGCAACTGCCGCACGTAGCCGTCGAGGCGGTCGGGCGACATGGCAAACGCGGGCAGCAGGGTGGTGCGCAGCAGCGCGTCGCGCAGGCGGCGCACGCGATCTTGCGCATGCAGTTCGATGGGCGAACCCCACAACACGGCTTCGCGGTCGCCGATATCGACGCCCCACCAGCGCGTGGCGCGCCACTTGGCGGCGATGTCGTGGCTGACCCTGCGCCGTCCCAGGAAAAACTGCAGCGGCTCGCCGCTGGAGCCGCCCGTGGCGAACGGGCGCAAGCCCACGGCGCGGGCGGACTTGAAACTGTCGCGCGCAGCCGCGATGTCGCGCTTGCGCAGCAGCGGCAGGCGCGCCAGATCGGCCAGCTGCCGCACCTGTTCCGGGTCGAAGCCGCTGCGGGCGAACAGGGCGCGGTAATGCGGCACGTGCGCGCCCGCGTGGCGCAGCAGCGCGCGCAGGCGCGCCAGCTGCCACGCTTCCAGCTGCTGCGCGCTCCACCACTGCGAGCGTTCCAGGCGGCGCAGCAGGCGCGCGCTGTGGTGGCCCTTCAACCATTCGTGCAGGGGAAACAGCCAGCGGGCGACGCAGCGCGTGTAGGCGCCGGGGCGCGGCGCGGCGCGGATGCGGCGGTAATGGGCGGCCAGCCGGGGCGCGACGCCGGGCCAGCCGAAGGTGGCGGCGTGCGCCAGGCCCGCGTCTGCCATGGCCCGCGCGCGGGGCGGGTCGCGCAGCAGCGCCACGATGGCTTGCGCCATGGCGGCCGGCTCGCCGGGCGGCACCAGCAGCGCCGTCACGCCATCGTGCAGCAGGGCGGGGATGCCGCCCACGTTGGTGCTGACGACGGGCACGCCGCAAGCCAGCGCTTCAAGCACGGAATTGGGCATGTTGTCGGCCAGGCTGGGATTGAGGACGATGTCGCTGGCCTGGTACAGGGCCGGCATGGCGGCGTTGTCGACGGGGCCGGCGAAGCGCACGGCATCGAGAACGCCGAGCGACCTGGCCAGGCGCGCCAGCGCCGCGCGCTGCGGCCCGCCGCCGGCCAGCACCAGGCGCGCCGTGGGATAGCTCCGTCGCACGAGGGCGAAGGCGCGCACGGCGCTGGCGTTGTCGTACAGGCTTTCCAGGTGGCGCGCCACGAGGATGCACGGGCCATCGGCCGATGCCGGTGCGGCACGTGCGGCGTGGGTAAAGCGCTGCAAGTCCACCACGTTCGGCACGATGTGGGCCGTATGGCCATGGCGCTCGAAGACGCCGGCCAGGTAGGCCGAGGGCACGATGATGGCGCTGGCGCGGCGCAGGCTGAAGGCCACCAGGCGCGGCGAGCGGGCGAAGAAAGCGGCCGCTTCGCCACCGCGGTAGTTGAGCAGGGCCGGCTTGCCTTTCAGGCTGGCGATCCACAACGCGGGCGCGGCCTGCAAATGCCAGGACCAGCCGGAATTGGCCATGATGTGGAACAGGTCGACCGTATTGGCGGCGCGCCACAGGCGCCACAGGTGCACGGGCAGGCGCAGCGCGGCGCGCAGGTAGCGGATGCGCGCCAGCCAGGACGGCAGCAGGGGGCCGTTGACGGCCAGCAGCTGCACTTGCGCGCCATCGTCGCGCAGCTTGCGCGCCAGTTGCGCCGTCTGATTCGCCATGCCGCCGGCCGGCGGCGGCAGCGGGCCGACCAGCGCGATGCGCAGGCCCGTGAAGATCATGGCATCGCTCCCGCCGCCACGCGTGCCGCCGCCGCGCGCGCATACACGGGCGCGTAGCGGCCCACGCTGGCGTCCCAGCTGCGCTCCGTCTCGACGAAGGCGCGCGCCTGGCGCCGCAGCGCCGGCCAGCTGGCGGGCGCCAGCAGCAGGGCCAGTATGGCGTGCGCCAGCGCGTCGGCGTCGCCGGCGCGAAACAGCATGCCCGTCTTGCCGTGCTGGAGCAGTTCGCGGTGGCCGCCCACGTCGGACGCCACCACGAGGCGGCCCTGGGCCATCGCCTCGAGCGGTTTCAAGGGCGTCACCAGCTCCGTCAGGCGCATCGGCAGGCGCGGATACACGCAGATGTCGATCAGCTGATAATACGTGGCCACCTGCGCATGCGGCACCCTGCCCGCGAAGACCACGGCGTGGGCGATGCCCAATTGGGCCGCCAGCGCGTGCAGCGCCGCTTCCTGCGGGCCGCCGCCGGCCAGCAGCAGCCGCAACGCCGGCTGCGCCGCCAGCAGGCGCGGCATGGCGCGCAGCAGCAGGGCCAGTCCTTCGTAGGCGTAAAACGAGCCGATGAAGCCGATTGTCAGGTGGCCATGCAGGCCCAGCTTGTGCGCCAGCCAGTGGTCTTCGGCGGCGGTGGCGCTGAAGGCGGCCGCATCGACGGCGTTCGGGATGACGGTGATTTTATGCGCGGGCACGCCGCGCGCGCACAGCTCGCGCCGCAAGCCGTCGCAGATGGTGGTGACGGCGTCGGCGCGGCGCAGCGCGTAGGTTTCCAGCGCCCGCGTGAGCCGGTAGCGCAGGCCCCCGGGCCGGCTGCTGCCATGGTCGGCGGCCGCGTCTTCCCAGAAGGCGCGCACTTCATACACGACGGGGATGCCCAGCGCGCGGCCCGCGTTGAGGGCGGCGATGGCGTTCAGGGCGGGCGAATGCGCGTGCAGGATGTCGGGCTTGAGCCGCCGCGCCAGCCGGCGCAGGCGCACGGCCAGGCCGGTGATGACGGCCACCTGCCGCAGCACGGGCAGGCGCGCCCACCAGCGCGCATCGGGCGCCGTGCGGTAAAAATGCCAGCCGTCGACCAGCTGCTGCGCGCCATCCGTCGGCCCCTGCTTGGCACTGGTGAGCTGCATCGTGTGCCAGCCCAGCGCGCGCTGCTGCCGCAGGATGGCCAGGGTGCGGAAGGTGTAGCCGCTGTGCAGGGGCAGCGAGTGGTCGAGGATGTGCAGGATGCGCATGGATCTACTCCATTGCCATGGCCGGCGCGGGCGCCGGCGTCTTGGGCGCACCTGCCGGCAGCACCTGGCGCAGGAAGGACTCGAACATCAGCAGCGCCCACAGGGGCGCGCTGTAGTCGCGCCGCCCGCTCGCATGCTGTTCCAGCAGCAGGCGCACGTAATCCATGTCGAACAGGCCGCACTGCGCCAGAGTGGGGCCGAGCAGCCGCTGTTGCAGGCGCTGGCGCAGCGGGCCGCGCAGCCAGTCGGCCAGCGGCACGGAAAAACCCATCTTCTGGCGGTACAGCAGGGCGTCGGGCAGCAGCGGGCGCAAGGCTTTTTTCAGCAGGTACTTGCCTACGCCGCGCCGCAGCTTGAATTGCGGCGGCAGGCCGGACATCCACGCCACCAGTTCATGGTCGAGCAGGGGCGAGCGCACTTCCAGCGCATGCGCCATGCTGGCCCGGTCGACTTTGGTGAGGATGTCGCCGGGCAGGTAGGTCTTCAAGTCCAGGTACTGCACCTGCGACAGCGGGTCTTGCGCGGGACTGGCCAGCGCGTGGCGGCGCAGCACTTCCACGGCGCGGTAGCCGTGCAGGCTGCGCCGCAGCTCGGGACTGAACAGGCGCGCGCGCATGGCGTCGCCCAGCAGGCTGACGCCGTGAAAATACGCGTCTGTCGTGTCGCGCGCCAGGCCTTCGAACGTGGTCTTGGCGCGCAGGAAACGGGGCGCCCAGTCGGCCTTCGGGTACAGCCGCCCCAGGGTGCCGAACAGCGACTGGCGCAAGCCGGCGGGCAGCAGCGGGTCCATGGCCTTGCGCACCTTTTCCTCGCGCGTGTGCAGGCGGTAGCGCCGGTAGCCGGCCAGGCTTTCATCGCCGCCGTCGCCCGACAGGGCCACCGTGACGCGCTGGCGCGCCAACTGACAGACGCGGTAGGTGGGCATGGCGGAACTGTCGGCGAACGGTTCGTCGTACAGGTTGGCCAGCAGGTCGATCAGTTCGAAGTCGTCCTGCTCGACCTGGCGCGCGTGGTGCGCCGTGGCGTAGCGGCGCGCCACCAGGTCGGCGTAGCGCGCCTCGTTGTAGGCCGGGTCGCCGAACGAGATGGAGCAGGTGTTGACGGGCGTGCTGCTGGCCCCCGCCATCAGCGCCACCACGGCGCTGGAATCGACGCCGCCCGACAGGAAGGCGCCCAGCGGCACTTCGGCCACCATGCGGATGCGCACGGCTTCGCGCAGGCGCGCCAGCAGCTCGTCGGCCGCCTGCGCTTCGCTGGCGGGCGGGTTCGGCGTGAACGGGACGTCCCAGTACGGCTGCGGCGCGGGCAGCGGCTGGCCGGCGCGAATCGACAGGGTATGCCCGGGCGGCAGCTTGCGCGCGTGCTGGAAGATGCTGCGCGGTTCGGGCACGTAGCCGTAGGCGAAATACTCCTCCACGGCCAGCGGGTCGAGCGCGCGCGGCATGGCCGGATGCGCGAGCAGGGCCTTGAGTTCGGAGCCGAACAGCAGGGTGCCGTCGTCCGCCTCGCCGTAGTACAGGGGTTTGACGCCCAGGCGGTCGCGCGCCAGGAACAGCAGGTGGCGCCGGCGGTCCCACAGGGCGAAGGCGAACATGCCGCGCAGGCGCTGCACGCATTGCTCTCCCCATTGTTCCCAGGCGTGGACGATGACTTCCGTGTCGCTGCTGGTGCGGAACGGGTGGCCGAACTGGCGCAGTTCCGCCATCAGGCTGCGATAGTTATAGATTTCGCCATTGAAGACGATGGCGATGCTGCTGTCGGCGTTGAACAGCGGCTGCTGGCCGCTGGCCAGGTCGATCACGGACAGGCGCCGGTGCGCCAGGCCCAGTCCCGGCTCGCGGTGCAATCCCCCTTCGTCCGGCCCCCGGTGGCGCAGGCTGTGGTTCATGCGCGCCAGCAGCAGCACGTCGATGTCGCGCTGGCCCTGCAAATCAAAGATGCCGCTGATGCCGCACATGGGAGGCCTTTCAGGGAGTGGTGGACAGGGGGGAGGGCTGGCGCGCGCCCGTCAGGCGGTCGTACACGGCCAGGTAGGCGCCGGCCATGGCGGGCAGGCTGTGCTCGGCCAGCACCTGGCGCCGCCCGCGCGCGCCGTGGCGCGGCCCCAGTTCGGGCATGCTGTAATAGTCGAGCATGGCGTCGGCCAGCACCTCGGGCGATCCGGGCGGCACCAGGGTGCCGCTCCAGCCCGACTGCACCAGTTCCGCATTGCCGCCCACTTGCGTGGCGACGATGGGCAGTCCCGTCGCCATCGCTTCGAGGATGGTGTTCGAGCTGCCTTCGGCCAGCGACGGCAGCACGAACAGGTCCATGGCGCGCAGCAGCTGCGCCACGTCGTCGCGCGCGCCGGGCAGCCAGGCCAGGTGCGCCACGCCGGACTGGCGCAGCAAGTCCAGGCACGCCTGGCGGCACGGCCCGTCGCCGACGATGATCAGGCGCAGGCGCGCGCGGGCGCCCGGCTGCGCCAGCAACAGCAAAAAGGCGTGCACCAGCGAGGCGTGGTCCTTGACGGCCGCCATGCGGCCCACGCTGCCGATGACGAAGGCGCCGTTGCACAGGAAGCCGGGCGGGCCCACGGCGGCCGGCGGGCCCAGGCGCGGATGGAATTGCACGCTGTCGACGCCATTGCCGATGTGCGACACTTGCGCGGGCGCCGCGCCGATGGCGTCCACCAGCCATTGCCCCAGGTCGGCGCTGACGGCGATGAAGTGCTGCACCAGCGGCAGCATGCATTTGCGCAGCAGCCGGTACTTGCGGCGGGTGCCGTGCAAGTCGCTCATGTCGCGCCCGTGTTCGCCATGCACGCGCAGGCGCACGCCGGCCAGGCAGGCCAGCAGTTGCGCTTCGAGGCAGCCCAGGTTGCGCGTGTGCACCAGCGTCGGGCGCAGCTGTTTCAGCACGCGGTACAGGTGCAGGTAGTGGCGCCAGTCCTTGCCCTCGCGCTTGTCCAGGCTGATGATGTCGACACCGGGCGTGGTCAGGCGCTGGCGAAACGCGGTGGCGTTCTTCAGGCAGACAATGGCGTGCCGGTAGCGTTCCGGCGGCAAATGGTTGATCAGGTTCACCAGGCCGTTTTCCAGCCCGCCCACGTCGAGCTGGTGGATCACATGCACGATCAGCGGCGCCGTGCTGGCCGCCGGCGCGCGGCCCGTCTCGGTGTCAAGGGCCATGCGGCAACTCCTGCAAGCGTTGTTCGATGACGGGCAGCGCCGCCCGCAGGAAGGCTTGCAGGTGCGCGCGCGGCGGCGGCGCCAGCTCGTCGTAGGCGGCAAAGACGATGAGGTCGGCGCCATCCTGGCGCCTGCCCAGCAACTTGGCTTGCGCCAGCAGCAGTTTCACCAGCACGGGCCGGGCCGTGACGACGCCGCCCTGGCGGTAGACGCGCCACACCAGCAGGCGTTCGCCGCCGTGGGCCAGCACGCTTTCGCGCACGTCCAGGGCGCCGCCGGGCAAGCCGACCTGCCGCACGCGCTGCGCCAGGGCCGTCCAGCGCGCGCCGTAGGGCGACGATAGATGCGTCAGCAATTCGGCATCGCGCACCTGGCGCGCATACCAGCGCAGTTGCAGTCCCACCGGTGCGCCGTCGCCGTCCTGGCGCGCATACGTGGCGGCAAACAGCGCGGGCTTGCCCGCATACGGCGCTTGCCAGTCGATACTCCCCGGTGCCGCATCGTGCAGGCGGCGCCAGGCGGGCGGATCGGGCAAGGCCAGCGCCACGGCGGGCAGCGCGGCGCCGTCGTCGCGGTGGCTGGCCAGCGCCAAGGCGGGCCACAGGGCCGCCAGCAGCAGGCAGGCGGCGCTGGCGCGCACGACGGCGCGCAGGCTGGTGCCGGGGCGCGCGGGCGGGGTTGGCAAGGTGGGTGACAAAGTGGGCGGCAAAGTCGGCGCCGGCGGCAGTTCGCGCCAGCGCGCGGCCAGCCAGAACAGCAGCAGCGCCACCAGGCCGAAGAACAGCCAGCCGTAGATCAGGTGGTCGACGCCCACGGCCAGGCGCATGTTGCTCAGGTGGCCCAGCATCACGATCATATAGGCGCGCACGCCATTGGCGAGGATGGGCACGAGCAGCGCGGCGGCCATGACGGCCAGGCGCCGCCGCGTGCTGTGGAAGTTGACGTGGGCGAACAGGGCGCCCAGGGCCAGCGCGGCGATCAGGTAGCGCAAGCCGCTGCACGCTTCCACCACCGACCAGTTGCCCGTGGGCAGGGAAAAATTGCTGCCATCGCGAAACACGGGCACGCCCGTCCATTGCAGCGCGGTGACGGTGAAGGCGGCCGTGAAGTCGATCAGCGGTTCGAGGAAGACTTCGCCAAACGGCACGGCGAGGAACAGGTACGCGAGGGGAAAGGCCAGCAGGCGCACGGCCGGCCAGCCGAGGATGGCCAGCACGCAGGCGGGCAGCATGGCCGTGGCCGCATATTGTTCCACCACGGGCACGTTGGCGGCGTCGGCCAGCAGCCAGGCCAGGCCCAGCGCGCCCAGCAGCAGCAAGCCCGGCCGCGACGGCTGGGGCGCCAGCGCGGCCAGGCGCGCGCGCTGGCGCCAGGCCAGCCAGCAACTGATGGGCACGATCAAGAAACCGTGCGCGAAGGTTTGCGAGCGGGACCACAGTTCCAGCATCGACCAGAAGGTGGCGTGGTACAGCAGCACGACGGCGGCCAGGGCCAGCAGCAGGAGCGGCAGGGCATGCCGCTGGCCATGCCCGTCCGGCCGGACGGCCGCATCGGGCAAGCAGACCACCGGGTCGAGTTGCACGCTCATGTGGAGGGTTCCCGCACGGGCTGCACCGGCGCGGCGGCGCCGCCGGCAGGCGTATTCGACCCGGCCTCAACCTCGGCCGATATGCCCAGCATGGCGCCCAGGCCGCGCAGGTTGCGCTCCCAGTCGTAATCCTGCAAGACCAGCTGGCGCGCCGCCGCGCCCATGGCCGCGCCGCTCGCTTCGGCCGCGCCGTCCTGGGCATGGCGCAGCACGCGCGCGGCATGGTGGATGAATTCGGCCTCGTCGCGCGCCAGCAGCAGTTCCAGGCCCGGCTGGGCGGCGATGCCTTCCAGCGCTTGCGGCGTGGCCAGCACGATCTTGCCCATCGCCATCGCTTCCAGCACCTTGTTTTGCACGCCGCGGGCGATGCGCAAGGGCGCCACGGCCAGGGCCGCGCCCGCCAGGTAGGGGCGGATGTCGGGCACCTTGCCCGTCACCACCACGCCAGGAATCCTGACCAGCGCCGTCACGGCGGGCACGGGCGCGCTGCCGACGATATAGAACTGCAACCGGGGAAACTCGCGCCGCAGGGCGGGCCAGACGTGGCGCACGAACCATTGCACGGCGTCGACGTTCGGCCAGTAATCCATGGCGCCCGTAAACACCAGCGCCTGCACGCCGGCCGGATACACGCCGGGCGGGGCCGGCTGGGGCGTGAAATACGCCGTGTCGACGCCGTTGTTGAAGTATCCCGTCTTGCGCCGCGCCATCGGCGCGCACTGGCGGAACAGGGCCGCTTCGGCCGGCGAGACGAAGCTGGCGGCCGTGAACTGCTGGGCGATGTGGCGTTCGTACTGCAGCAGCAGTTGCGCTTCGCGCCGGTACAGCAGCGACATGGGCCAGGGTTTGCTGTCGCCGTACTGGCGCCACTTGTCGGAATCGACGTCGACGAAATCGATCACGCGGTGCAGGGCGCGGCCAGCGCTGCCGTCGATGTATTGCGCCATGGGCCCGGAAAAGGCCAGCGCATGGCGCACCTTGCCGCCGGACAGCAAGCCGTCGACCCATTGCAGCAGCCGCGCATCGCGGTAATAGTGCACGCTCATGGCTTGCCGCGACAGCAGCGCCTGCATGGCGCGCCAGCGGGCCGTGCCGCGCTGCAAGCCGATGAAGCGTGTGCTGGCGCACAGGGCGGCCACGCTTTTCGCGTGCCGCCAGTCGTCGTCATCGTCGATGAAGCAGCCCAGGTGCACGCGGAAATGCCGGCTCAGGTATTGCAGCATGTGCCACGAACGTATCTTGTCGCCCTTGTTGGGCGGATACGGCAGGCGGTGGGCGAGGAAGAGCAGTTCGCGCATGGTATGTTCCCTTGCTTAGCCCAGTTGCCGCACGATGTGCGGCCCCAGCAGGTTGGCCAGCGGCAGCGGCAGGCGGCGCCAGGCGCGGATGAACAGCGCGTATTTCGGATTCAGGGGATTGACTTCCGGCAACGCCTTGGCGCGCACGAGCCGGCAGGCATACGGCAGCGGCTGCGGCGCAAAACCCCAGTTCTTCTTGAAATCGTATGCCCCGGTGCCGAGCTTGCTGCGGCCGAAATCGAACAGGCGGCAGCCGCGCGCGCTGGCGCGGCGCATCGCTTCCCAGTACATGAAATCGTTGGCGCCCGTGCGGCGCGCCAGCACGCTGCCGCCGCCATAGTACGGCAGCACTTCATCGCGGAAATAGAACAGCAGCACGCTCGCTTGCGCCTGCTGGCCGTGATACACGGTGAGGATCTCGCAATCGCCGCCAAACACCGTGCGCAGCAGGGCAAAGTGGCGGCGCGCGAAGACGGGCGTGCCCAGCCGGTGCACGCTGGATGCGTAGAGCGGGTAGAAACGCTCGAGGTCATAGTCGATGGCGCTGTGCAGGCCGCCCGCCATGGCCTTGCGCACGACGGCGCGCTGCTTGCGGGGGATCGCCAGCAGATTCTGTTCCGCCTCGGGGAACAAGGCGCGGCGGAAGGTGGCGTACAGGGGCTTGTGCAGCCAGGCCGCGTCCGGCTGTTGTTCCACCTCGCGCCAGCGGTATTCCAGGTGGCCCACGCCGAGGCGCCGGGCCAGCGCCAGCGCCGCGCCGTCGAGGGCCTGGCGCACGGCCGCGCCGCCGCCGGCGATGCCGCCGTACACGCAAAAGGGCAGCGACACGAGGGACGAACCGAACAGGCGGCTGCGCAAATGGGCCAGCGGCAGCACGCCGGCGATGCGCCCATGCTGTTCCGCGTACAGGAAATGGCTGTCGTGCCGGAAACCCTGCTGCATGACGGTGTGCCAGCCGGCGCGGTGAAAGAAGGTCGCGTCCGGGCAGGTATCGACGAAGGCGTCCCAGCGCGCATGTTCGTGCCCCTGCAGCGAGCGCACGGCGATGGCGGCGCTGCCATGCAGCGGG
Organism: Janthinobacterium sp. SUN211; assembly: GCF_030587315.1. Lineage (NCBI taxonomy): Bacteria > Pseudomonadati > Pseudomonadota > Betaproteobacteria > Burkholderiales > Oxalobacteraceae > Janthinobacterium > Janthinobacterium sp. SUN211. The sequence continues at coordinate 584,600 of NZ_JAPWIC010000001.1, forward strand.
TCGGGAGGAAGGCTGGCCTCGTGCATCATGTGCTTTCCAGAAAAATACGGTCCATGCGGTCCCAGGAGAAATCGCCCGTCAGGCGCGCCAGCCGCGCTTCCATGCGCCCCAGGTTCAGGTAGTGGCGAAAGCGCGTCCTGGCGTCGAGGCCCGTCGGGCGCGGCTGGCCGGGATCGAGTTCCCAAGGATGAAAATAGAATATGCCAGCTTGCCCGTCGCGCGAATTGATGCGTCGCAAAAGCCAGCGCGACAGTGCATACGGCATCAGCCTGAAATAACCGCCGCCGCCGGCCGGCACGTTGCGCCCGCGCAGGCGCACGGTGCTGACGGGCAATTCCAGCACGCCCAGCGGTCCCCGCGGGCGCCAGGCGAAGCGGGGTGCGTCCGGCATGCCGTAGTGGTCGTGGCGGATCGGGTAGATGCTGGAACTGTAGCGGTAGCCCGCTTCCTGCAGCACGTCGAAGGCCCACAGGTTGGCCGCGCCGATGGAAAAGCTGGGCGCCCGGTAGCCGTGCACGGCCAGCCCCGTTATTTGCTCCAGGATGGTCTTGCTGTGGCGCACGTCGTGGGCGAACTGCGCGGCCGACTGGTCGCAGGCGCGCAGGTGCGCATAGCCGTGGCTGGCCACTTCGTGTCCGGCGTCCGCCACGCGGCGCAGCATGGCCGGATAGCGCTCGGCGATCCAGCCCAGGGTAAAAAAGGTGGCGTGGATGCGCCGGCCTTCCAGCAGCAGCAGGATGCGCTCGATATTCGCCTCGACCCGGCATTCCAGGCGGGGCCAGTCGGCGCGCGCGATGTGCGGCGCGAAGGCGGACACCTGGAAATAGTCTTCCACGTCGATGGTCAGCGCATTGCGCAGCATCGCCGGCGGCGTCATGGCGGCCCCCGGCGTGCCGCCAGCCAGGGCGCGACGACGGCGGCGATGCGTTCGGCCGCGTGGCCATCCCACAGGGGCGGTAGGCGACCGCGCTTGCCGCCCGTGTCCAGGATGCCCCGCGCCAGCGACAACAGGGCGGCCGGCTGCGTGCCGGCCAGGGTATTCGTGCCGTCGCTGACGGTGACGGGGCGCTCCGTCGTGTCGCGCAGGGTCAGGCAGGGCACGCCCAGAGCCGTGCTTTCTTCCTGCACGCCGCCCGAATCCGTCAGCACCAGGCGCGCCCCTTGCATCAGGCCCAGCATTTCCAGGTAGCCCAGCGGCGGCAGGCTGACGATGGCATGCCGCGCCAGATGCGCTTCCAGGCCCGCCAGGCGCAGGCCGGCCAGGGTGCGCGGGTGGATGGGAAACAGCAGCGGCAGCCGGCGGGACAGCTGTCCCAGCGCCTGCAGCAGCGCTTCGAGTTGCGCCGGGTCATCCACGTTCGACGGTCGGTGCAGGGTCAACAGGCCATACGCGGGCGGGCAGGCGTGGCCGTGGGCGCGCAGGGTGGCGGCGGGCGGCATGGCGCGCGGCAGCTGCTGCCGCAGGCTGTCGATCATGACGTTGCCCGTGAAGTGGATGCGTTCGGCGGCGATGCCTTCGCGCAGCAGGTTGGCGCGCGCGCCTTCCTCGCTGGTCAGCAGCAGGTCGGACAATTGATCCGTCAGCACGCGGTTGATTTCCTCGGGCATGCGCCGGTCGCCGCTGCGCAAGCCCGCCTCGACGTGGATCACGGGCGTGCCGCGCTTGGCCGCCACCAGCGCGCACGCCAGCGTGGAATTGACGTCGCCGACGACCAGCACAGCGTCGGGCGCCAGCGGCGGATGGGCGTCGAGCACGGCGTCGAAGCGGCGCATGATCTCGGCCGTCTGCTGCGCGTGGTTGCCGGAGCCGACGTCGAGGGCGATGTCGGGCGGGCGCATGTCCAGGTCGATGAACAGCTGTTCGTTCATGGCCGTGTCGTAATGCTGGCCCGTATGCAGCAAGGTCACGCGCACGGCGGGCGCATGGCGCGCCAGGGCGGCCAGGATGGGCGCCATCTTCATCAGGTTGGGGCGCGCGGCCACCACGCACAGCAGGTGCGCCGGTGCGGCGGATGACAGCGAAGGGTCGGACATGCTGCAGCCTCCTTAGAATCGCATGGTGAGCGTGGCGCTGACGCCGTTTTCGCGGTAATCGCCGCCGCGGTTGCTGGCGTGCCGCGTGTGCCGCACGTCGATGCTGGCCGTCATGTCCGGCTGCAGGATGCGCGTGTAGCCGGCCGTCAAGGTGATGTTGTTGTCGCGCCGGGGCGCGCTCAGCGAACGCACGCCGGCGTAGCCGGCATTGACATTGACGGTGGTGCGCGAATTGGCTTGCCAGCCCCAGCCCAGGTTGCCGCCGACCTGGCGCGTGCGGTCTTCGCTGCCGAACTCCACGCCAGGCAGCAAGCCGCTGTCGATGCCGCTGGCCGTTTGCGCCGTGCGGTCGACGGCCGTGACGCCGACGATCATCGTGCTTTTCGCCGTGGCGCGCGCCATCGTCAGCTTCAGCTGCTTTTGCAGGAAATAGCGGTGGCTGAAGTAATTGATGGCGCCCCGTTCCGGCCCCAGGCTGTTGGCGTAGCGCAGGAAGGCGTCGATGCGCAAGCGCCGGTCGCGCGCATTGGGAAAGATGCCGCGCCACAATTGATCGAGCAGTCGGCCCGCATCGCGGTCGCCCAGGCGCGAAAACTGCGTCGGCATGGTGGTGATGTTTTCGCCGTAGCTCAGCTGCCAGTTGGTATGGCGCTGCAGGAAGGTGGCGTCCAGGCTGTAGGTGGTGCCGAAGAAGCGCTTGCCCGTGCTGAAGGCCACGCTGGTGCGCGGCGACGGCGTCCACACGCCGCCCAGCGACCAGAAGCGGCCCGCCGGCGCCTTGCCGCTGGTCGACAGATAGCCTTCCTTTTCCATGCCGCCGCTGGCCGTGGCCGCCCACTTGCTGTTGATGGGATAGCGCAAGCCCGCGCTGCTGCGCTGCATGCGCACGGGCGCCAGCTTGCTGTCCTGCGTGCGGCGCACGTCGTGGCTGGCGTTCCAGGTCCAGCCGTTGCCGCGCGGCTCGCCATTGAGCAGCAATTCCAGCTCATCGCTGTGCACGGAGAGCAGGTCGCCGCCGCTGTCGACCGTGTTGCGCGTGTAGCGCAGCTCGGCCGAGGCCAGGCCGCGGAAACGGTGGCGCAGGTAGGGGCTGATGCCCGTCGTGCGCACGGTGCTGGCATTGTCCGTGTCGGGCAGGCCGTCGATCAGTTGCGGGCCGAATGGCGAGATGTTGCGCCGGCTCACGCTGGCGTCCGCATCGATGAAGAACCAGTCCTGCACCAGCTCGGCGTCGGCCGAGGCGCGCAGTTCGTGGGTATCCGTATCGGCGCGCTGCCCCGACAGGTATTTGCGCCAGCTGTAATCGAGGTGCACGCGCAGGCGCGGGCCCGTGCCGATGAGGGCGATGGCGGGGGCGATTTCCGTGATGAAGTCCGATTGCGCCTGGCCGGACGGCGCGCGCAAGGCATTGTCCGTATAGCTTTCGCGCAGGCGCAGCGACGGTTTCACCAGCCAGTCGACGGCGCCGGCCGGCAGGGGCAGCAGCAGGGACAGGAACGGCAGCAGCGGCAGCGGAACCCGGCCGCTAGTCGTAATAGCCATAGCCGTAGTAGTCGTTGCCGGGGAACGATTTGGTCTTGTTGTAGATCAAATGAATGTGTTCGCACGACTCGATCTGCCGCAGCGCTTCCTTGACGGCGTGCTGCGTCGTCGTTTCCGCCTCGACCACCATCACCACTTGTCCCATCTGCCCGACCAGCGCGTGCGCCTCGCTGGTGATCAAGAGGGGCGGCGAATCGAAGATGACGACGCGGTCGCTGTAGCGGCTGGCAATTTCCGCCAGCAGGCGGCTCATGGCGCGGCTGGCCAGCAATTCCGTCGCATGCTTGTTGCTGCGCCCGGCGGGCAGGATGCTCAGGTTGGCCACATTGGTTTTCAGGATCACGTCGCCCATGGCCAGTTGCGGGTCGAGCAGCACGTCCATCAGCCCCGGCTCCGGCGGCAGGCCCAGCACTTTCAGCACGGACGGGCGCGCCACGTCGGCATCGACCAGCAGCACCGTGATATCCATTTCCATGGCGATGCTCATGGCCAGGTTGACGGCGCAGTAGGTCTTGCCTTCGCCGGGCATGGCGCTGGTGACGACGATCAGGTTGCCGTGGCGGATGGCCTCGGTGCCGCTGGCGCGCGCCTGGCGCAGCAGCGGGCGCTTGATGATGCGGAAATCCTCGGCCACCGAGCTGCGTCCGCCTTCCTGCGTGAGCATGCCTTGCTCCGCCAGCCGGGCCAGGTTCAGAGGGCGGTACTGGGGCGACCGGGCCGCGTCCGCGCCATCCGCCCCCGCCGCGCCCGCTGCGCCATACGGCACGCCGGCCTCGGCCACGCCCAGGATGGTGGGTTCCTGCTTGCCGCTGTCCTTGCTGCTCATCGTCGCTCCCCGGGATCTAGAATTTCAGCAGCGCGGCCGTCATGACCCCGCCGTACAGCACGAACAGGCTGCCCAGGCAGGCGCCAAAGCCGTAGCGGGCGCGACGGCGGCGCACTTGCTGCAGCGCCGTCCAGTTCATCGATACCGTGCCCAGCACGTTCAAGCCCGTGGCGTCGCGCAGTTCGGCGGGGCTGAGGAAGGTGGGACGCACCTGGCTGATGAGCAAGGCCGTGGCGACGCCGGCCACCAGGGCCGCGCCCAGCGCCGCGCTGAACAGCAGCGGGCGGTTCGGGCCGACGGGCGCATATTGCACCGTGGGCGGGTCGATGATCTTGAAGGCCATCATTTCCGTGGTGGAACTGAGCTCACCCGACAGCTTGGCCGCTTCGCGCCGGCCGATCAGCTTTTCATAGTTTTCCTTGTTGATGATGTAATCGCGGTTCAGCTGCGCCAGCTGCGATTCCACCTCGGGCACGGCATTGCTCTGCGCCAGCAGGCGTTCATTGCGCGCGTTGTATTCCTGCACGCGGGCGCGGATGGCGGCCACCTTGGCGTCCGCATCCGTCAGCGCCACCTTCAGCTGCTGCAGCATGGGGCTGTAGTTCTTGCCCGGGTCGCCGGCCGCCGTCTTCAGCTTGCTTTCTTCGATCTTGCGTTCTTCCAGCTGGGCAATGAGGCGCTTCGAGGAAATGATGTCGGGGTGCAGTTCCGTAAATTGCATGCGCAGGCTGTCAAGGTTCTTGTTGAGCGTGGCGATGCGCTCGTCGAGTTCGGGATTCGCGATGGCCGATGCGTTCGGCTCCAGGTCGAGCACGGGCTCGTCGCCTTCGATCTGGCTCTGGATGGCCTTGCGGGCCTGCTCCGCCTCGACCAGTTCCAGCTTGGCATTGTTCAGGCTATCGGACGACATCAGCAGCTGGCTGCCATAGTCGATGCCCTGGCGCGGCAGCAGCAGGTTGTTGCGGATCTTGAATTCCTTCACGAGGTTTTCCGCCGCGCTCAGCTTGTCCTCGTAATTCTTGATCTGCTCGTCGATGAATTGCACCGCCTTTTGCGAATCGCCTTTTTTTCCCTGGAAACTGCCTTCGACAAAGATGGTGAGCAGGCTTTGCACCACGTCGCGCACCAGCTTCGGGTCGCGCCCGCTGTAGCTGATCGTGTAGATGTCATACGCGTTGGTGCCGGTGATCTTGATGCGGCTCATCAGGTCGTCGAGCTGGGCCTCGTGTTCGCGCACGGTCTTCGAATCGAGGTCGAGGTCGACCATGCGCATGACGCGCTCCACGTTCGGGCGGCTGAGCAGGGTGCGGCTCATGATGGCCACCTGCTGTTCCGTGTTCGGCACGCTGGTCATGCCGGCCATCAGCGGCTTGAGGATGGTTTGCGTATCGACAAACACGCGCGCCGACGTCTGGAAGTCGTCGGGCAGGGTGATCACCTTGATGAAGCCGACGATGGCCACCAGCCACGCCACCAGCACCGCATGCCAGCGGTACTTCCAGATGCCTTTCAGGCTGGAAAGCAATTGCTGTATCAATTCTTCCATGTCGCTTCCTTCAGGTGACGGTGCTGCACGGTCGATGGGCTGGCGACGGCGTATTGCAAGAAATGCTTGCCTGTTGAGTAAGCAAAGTATAGGGCGGCTGGGAGGCAAAATTTCCCAAGATGATTGCTTCTTGATACGCCTCAAGGTTGACTTGCCGGGTTTTAATAATCATAGGAAGTTCGCGGCCCAGGCTGGTTCTGCGCGGCCGGCCATGGACGCGCCATCGACTCGAAGAGGCTCCGCATGAATCCGTTTCGCCGTGCATTTGTCTGCAACACGCTGGGCCTGGGCTTGGCCGCCGGCTTGCTGGGCGCCTGCCGCACGTCCCATCCGCTGGCGCCCTCCGACGACAGCGCGCCCATGCACGACTACCTGATCGGACCGGGAGACTCCGTCAACATCATCGTCTGGCGCAATCCGGAAGTGTCGCTGACGGTGGCCGTGCGGCCGGACGGCAAGATCACCACGCCGCTGGTCGAGGATTTGCCCGCCAGCGGCAAGACGTCGACCCAGCTGGCGCGCGACATCGAGCAAGCGTTGGGCAAGTTCATCCAGCAGCCCGTGGTGACGGTCATCGTCACCAATTTCTCGGGCCCGTATGGCGAGCAGATCCGCGTCATCGGCGAAGCGGCCAAGCCGCAGGCGCTGCCGTACCGGCTGGGCATGTCGCTGATGGATGTGCTCATCGCCGTGGGCGGCATCACCGATTTCGCGGCCGGCAACAAGGCCAGCATCATCCGCATGCGCGAAGGCAACCAGCAGCAGCTGGGCGTGCGGCTCGACGACCTCCTGAAGCGTGGCGATATTTCCGCCAACGTCATGATGCGCCCGGGCGACGTGCTGCTGATACCGGAGAGCTTCTTTTAATAGCGGACTCGGCAATATCAAAACAGCACTTATATTTGTCATTTTGTACTTGCAGGCAAATTTCAGCATGCAATTTTGCTATTAAATAGCATATTTCTTCTGTTTTTTTTGCCTGGCGCGGGAACTTCTCCAGTTTTTCTCTTGTCACAAGGCATTGGCTTCAGTCCGTCTCGACGGCGGCCGATGAACGTGAGGACAAGATGAGCTTTGAAGATGAACCCATTATTTCCTTCGACACGCCCGGTACTTTCAATGACCTGGTGGTGGGCGAGGGGCAGATCGATCCGGCCATGGAGCATGAGCTCGACCTGCAGCGCTTTCATATCCGCATGGCCAATTCGCGCGGCCGGCGCGAGGCGGCCAGTTTGCTGATCCGCAAGATGTACGGCTGGCGCGGCTATGCCGTCGATCCCGGCATCGCGCATGCCCTGAATAAAATCACGCTGTTTGCGGAAACGGCCGGCACCACGGTCGGCACCATGACCCTGTGCCTCGACAATGACGAGACCGGCTTGCCGGCCGATGAAAACTTCCGCGACAAGCTCGACGTCCTGCGCGAGGAAGGCCGGCGCCTGTGCGAACCGTCGCGCCTGGCCATCGACAAGGGGGTGAGCAAGCGCGTGTTCGCGGCGCTGATTCATATTTCTTATATCTATGCCCACAATATTCACGGCTTTACGGATTACGTGATCGAAGTCAACCCGCGCCACGTGGTGTTTTACAAGCGCATGCTGGGTTTCCAGGACTTTGGCGGCGAGCGCGAGTGCACGCGTGTGGGGGCGCCGGCCGTGCTGCTACGGCTGGACCTCGATTACATGGGGGCCCAGATCCGTAAATACGGTGGCCTGATGGAACAGCATGGGGGTGAACGGTCGTTTTACCCCTTTTTTTTTCCGACATGGGATGAGCCTGGCATTACGGACCGGCTGAGGCAGGGGCGCAACTGATCACTCATTTGTTTTTCAGCAAGAGCGTCTGCATGTAGCTGCCCGGAATCGCGTAAGTGATGCCGCTCGGGGCGCTGATGGCCGCTTCCTTGAGGCCCTTGACGTACACCATGTTGACGATGCCGTAGACGAGACCGGTCTCGGGATCGAACAGGGGGCTGCCGCTGCTGCCCGGATACGCCGTCGCGTCCAGCTGGAACACGGTGTACGGCGCCTTTTGCAGCTGCGCCAGGCGCCGGATGTCGAGGCGCTGCGCGTTTTCGCTGGGCATGACCACCGGCGTCAGCGATGACACGGTGGCGCGGTGCGTCACGTGGTGCAGCCCGAGCAAGGTGCCCAGCGGAAACCCTGTAAATGCCATGGCCTGGCCTTCGCGCACCGTGGCCGCGTCGCCCAGCGCTAGGGCGGGCAGGGGCGCGCCCGCCAGGCGCAGCAAGGCCAGGTCGTGTTCCGTGTCCAGCGCCTGGACCCTGGCGGGACGAAATTGCGCCGCCTCGCCCTGGCCCGTGAGGATGCCGATGACTTCATTCGGATTGGCGTCGAGCAGTTTCTGGATCACGTGGGCGCAGGTCAGCACGCTCAAGCCGTCGCCCGTCACGAAACCCGTGCCGATGAAATTCATCGGCGGCGTGCGCGTCTTTTGCAGGCTGCCCACGCCGACGATGGACGGTTTGATGCGCGCGATGGTTTGCGCCAGCGGCGCATCGGCGCGGCACGGCGCGCTGGCCAGGGCCAGGCAGAATAGGAGGGCGGAAAACAGGGGTGTCATGGCGGCGCGCTTTCAAGGTGGGGAGGTGGCGGGGAAGGCGCGGGCTGCAGCAGCGCGCACAGCAGCATCAGATGGCACAGCAGGGCGAGGCGCGGCACGTCGAGCAGGCTGTCGAACAGGCCGACGACGAGAAAACCCAGCAGGGCGGCGGCGCAGGCCAGCGCGCCCGGCTCGCCCCGCGCGGCGCGGCGCAGCAGGCGCAAGCCGGCCACGGCCAGCAGGGCCAGCATGGTCAGTGCGCCGCACCAGCCCGTTTCCACCAGCAGATGCAGCGCCATGCTCTTGATATGCCACGGCAAGTGATGGTGGTCGCTGCTGAAAAACCAGTAATTGTTGGCCTGCGTAAAACGGCCGTTGGCGATCAGTTCCTCGCCGCCGGGCGCGCGCAGGCTCAGGTTGTCGACGTCGAGCACGGATGAGACGGCCGTACCGCTGGCCGCCAGTTCCAGCTGCACGGGCGGGCGCAGCAGCCAGGCGCCCGTGCCCAGCCAGGCGCTGTCGAACGGCACGTCATAGTGTTGCCAGGCCGCCGGCGGATTGCCGGGCGGGGGCGGGCGCAGGCGCAGGGGGATTTCCACGCAATTTTGTGCATACAACAATTGCCGCTGGCACAGCCGCACCTGCAGCACGGGCATGGGGCCGCTTTTGCGCACGTCGAGCGCCAGGGTGTAGCGCGTGGCAGGCTGCACGCGCAGGCGTTGCAGCAGCCGCAGCAGTTCGCCATAGCCGGCGCTGTAGCCGGGACTGGCCAGGCGCACATAATAATTGCCGGGCGCGTCCCTGTCTTCTGCATACGCGATGCTGGCCGGCACCTCGCGCCCCGGATTGTGCCAATAATAGGTGGCGGGAAAGCTGCCGCTGCCCATGCCGAACAGGCGGTTGCCCCAGTCGGGCGGCTGCATGGCCAGCACTTGCCGCCAATGGCGCAAGCGGCCCTGCATGTCGAAGGCCGTGGTGGCGAAACGTTCGGTGGCGTAATAGCTGGCCGACACGGGGATGGCCAGCAACAGCAGGATGCCGGCCGCGCCCGCGATGCTCAGGCTGGCCCGGTCCAGCCGCCACAGCGGCGGGTGCAAGCGTCCGTTGCACAGCATCAGCATGGCCAGCAGCACGACCAGGCCGGCCGGCAGCAGGGCTAGCGGACCGGCCCAGTGCCAGCCTATCCAGGCGAGATTGCATGCCAGCATGGTCCACGCCATCATCGCCAGGCCCAGCCTGGCTGGACCCTTGCCGCCGGCGCCGCCCGGCCACAAGGTGCCCGTCAGCAGCATGGCGGCCAGCAGGAACAGGAAATACGGGCCTTTCAGCCAGCCGGCCGTTGGCTGCAAGGCCGGCTCCGGCCACCAGGCGGCCAGCAGACCCTGCAGGCACAGCGCGCACAGCAGGCTGGCCGGCGCCAGGCGCCACGGCAAGGGCCGCGCCGCCAGCACGAAGCTGGCCGCGAGCAGGACGGCGGCGGCCAGCAAGCCCCGGTAGCCGGCCAGGCTGAACATGTACAGCAGCAGGGCGGTGCCCAGGCCGGCCAGCAGCAGCTTGAGCAAGATGCCCCGCACGGGCGGCCGGCCTTGCGGTGGTCGCCCTGCGCCGGGCGCCGTCCGCAGGGCTTGCCACAAGGCCAGCAGCATGGCCGCAGCCAGGGCCGCGTACAAGCCCCGTGAAAAGGTGGTGAACGCCGCGTGCAGGGCCAGGGCCAGCAGCAGCAAGGCCAGCGCCGCCTGCCAGCGACTGCGCGCGCGCGCCAGCCACAGGCCAGCAAAGGGCAAGCCCAGGGCCAGGTAACCGTCCAGCGCGGCGCCGCCCGTGTGCATGGCGGAAAACGGCGCCGTGATGCGGTAGTCGCTCGACAGGTTCAGCAGGCCGGGAAACACGGCCCGCTCCCACAGGGCGAACAGGGACACCGTGGCCAGTCCCGCCAGCATGCCCGGCAGCGCGTAGCGGCGCAGGGCGTGCGGATGCGCGTCGCGCAGCAGCAGCGGCAGCAGCAGCATGCTCCAGGCCCAGGCCTTGCCCAACCGCAAACTGTTGTAGGGACTCAGATAATTGTCCCAGGCATTCGGGTCGAGCGGCGCCAGCGGCAGGACGCCGCGCAGCAGCGCCGCCAGCCAGGCCAGGCTGCACAGCAGCAAACATAGGCGGGCGGCGGGCGACAGCCGCGCCGCTGCCGGCTGGCTGGGTCCGCCAAGGCGCCAATAGCCGCAGGCTACCGTCAGCAACAGCAGCACGTCGATTTCTTCGAGGAAGAACCAGCCCGTCCACGGCGCCAGGTCCAGCACGGGCAGCAGGGCGGGCACGCAGAACAGCCAGCAGGCGGGACGCCAGCACAGCAGCAGGAAATACGCGGGCAGCAGGATGGCAAACAGCAGGCCGGGCCAGCCATGGCCCAGCGGATAATGGCGCAGGGCCAGCACGCAGGCCGCGCCCGCCAGCAGGGCCAGCGGCCGCGCCGCCACGCCGGGCATGGCCGCTTGCACAGCCATGGCCTACAACTGGGTCAGCAAGGCCTGCGCCGCGGCCCGCTGCGGAAAGTCCTTGTTGGCGGCCAGCAATTGTTCCAGTTGCTTGCGCGCGCCGCCCTTGTCGCCCGATTTCGCCAGGGCCGCGCCCAGGTGGTATTGCACTTCGGGCGATGCGGGCGCCAGGCCCGCGGCCTTGCGCAGCAGCGTCGTGGCGCGCTTGACGTCGCCTTGCTCCAGCGCGATCCAGCCCAGGGTGTCGAGCACGGCGGCATTCTCGGGCGCCAGCTTCAGCGCTTGCTCGGCCGTGGCCAGCGCGCGCGGATCCTTTTCCTGCTGATACGCCCAGGCCAGGTCGTTCAAGGCCACCACGTTGCCCGCATCCTTGGCGACGACATACTGGAACTGTTCGATGGCGGCGCGGTATTGCTTGGCGGCCAGCCGGGTGCCCGCCAGGTAGGTGCGCGTCGGCAAGTCTTCCGGATGTTCTTTCAGCCACGCGGCCATGCGCGCATCGGCTTCGCGCTCCTGTCCTGACGCCTGCAAGGCGCGGTACAGCTGCACCTGCAAGGGGCCGATGGGACTGATGCCGAAGGCGTGCTGGTACAGCTTGACGGCTTGCTGCGGCAGTTTTTGTTCCATCAGCACGTCGCCCTCGAGCTTGTAGCCGGCCGCCAGCTTCGGCTGCTGTTCCTGCACTTGGCGCGCCACCGCCAGCGCCTCGCGCTGGCGGTTCAGGGTCAGCAGCATGGCCACTTCCACCACGCGCGCTTCCAGCAGGGCCGGATCGAGCGCCTGCGCCCGCTTGACGGCTTGCAGCGCATTGTGATGGTCGCCCAGCGCCATGTGCAGGCTGGCGATGCGCATCTGCAAGGGCGCCGACGTGGTCTGTATGCTGGCCAGCTTGATGTAGCTGTCGAGCGCGGCCGGCGCCAGGCCGGCGCTGTATTCCACCTGGGCGCGCAGGGCCAGCGCATCGGCGTCGCCCGGATGACCCGTCTGCAGGGTGCGCGCCAGTTCCAGCGCCTTGTCGGGCGCGCCCGTCTTCAGGTAAAAGTTACTCAGCAGCAGGGCCGGCGCGACGGCGTCGGGATTGTCGCGGTTGGCCCGTTCGAGCCAGCGCCGCGCCTCGTCCGTCTTGCCCTGCGACGCGGCCAGCTTGGCCAGCGCCGCGCACAGGTCGGCATTTTTCGGCGCCTTCGCCAGCGCCCGCTCGAAGCGCTGCCTGGCTTGCTCCGGCTTTTTCTCGACCAGGTCGATCTGCGCCAGATTGTTCAGCGCGGGCAGGTAGACCGGGTCCATGCCCAGCGCTTGCTCGAAGCTGGCGCGCGCGGCCGGCAAATCGTGCAAGGCCAGGTAGACGCCGCCTTTCAGGTTCAGCAGCAAGGGATTCGTGCCTTTCTGCTGTTGCTCCATCATCTTGACGCTGGCCAGGGCCTTGTCGTTCTGCTTGTTGCGCAGCAAGGTCATCACCAGCATGGTGCCCGCCTGCGGCGTGCTCTTGTCGAGCATGCTGGCGCGTTCCAGCTCACTGATGGCGCGGCCGTTCTCGCCCTGGCCCAGGCGGCTGATGCCCAGCGCCGCGTGCAGCCTGGCCGTGTCCGGCGCCAGGATGCTGGCCTGTTCGAAATACGCTGTTGCCTTGTCGTACTGGCGCGCGCGCAAGTGGGCTTCGCCGGCCAGCGACAGCAGTTCCACGTCTTCGGGGAAGGCGGCCAGCATCGGCTGCAGCAAGTCGATCGCCGCGTCGGTCTTGTTGCGCATCAATTCGATCGACGCCATCATCTTGACGGCATACAGGTGCCGCGGATACACGGCCAGGAAGCGCCGCAGGTAGCTTTCCGCCTGGGACGGCGAGCCGAGCGCCAGTTGCACGGCGCCGGCCAGCAGGATGGACGGCATGTGGTCGGGCGCCGCCTTGAGCACCAGTTGCAAGCCTTGCAAGGCGGCCTTGTGCTTGCCTTCGCGGAAATCGAGCAGCGCCTGGGTTTGCAGCAAGCCCAGGCTGTTTGGCGCCGTCTTGCGCGCCGTGGCCAGCTGGGCCGCCGCTTCCAGGTAGCGGTTTTCTAGGATGTCGAGGTTGGCCAGGTCGATGTGCGCCTGGGTATTGTCCGGCTTTATCTTGAGGATCTGCATGTAGGCGAGCCGCGCCGCGCCATTCTTGCCTTGCAGGCGCAGCAGGTCGCCCTGCAGGCGCAAGGCGTCGAGGTTGGCAGGCGCGCCTTTCAACGCTTGCGCCAGCAGCAGCTCGGCCGCCGGCACCTGCTGCTGCAGCGCGGCCAGGCGCGCCAGGCCCAGCAAGGATTCGAGCTGGTCCGGATGGGCTTCCAGCAGGCGCGCGTACACGGCGCGCGCCTCGTCCTGGCGGCCCAGGGCCAGCAAGGCGTCGCCGCGCAGGGCCAGCACGCTGGCGGGCTGCGCCGCATCGTCGGGGATCTCGGCCAGTACCTTGTCGAACTGGCCCAGCATCAGCCAGGCCTTGCCCAGCAAGGGCATCACTTGCTGCGTCGCCAGGCCCAGTGATTTTGCCTTGCGCAATTCTTTCTCGGCCGACAGCGCTTCGCCCGTGTCGATGTAGATGCTGCCCAGCAGCAAGCGCGCGGCCTTGTTATCCGGCTCCTTTTGCAGCAAGTTCTTCAACTGGATGATGGCGGCGCGCGCTTCGCCTTTCTGGCGGTATTGCTGCGCGTCGGCCAGCAGGGTCTCGCTGCTCTGCGTGCCGTGGCAAGCCGTCAGCAGGGGCAGCAGCAGGGTGCAGCACAGCGCGGCGGCCGGCAGGCCGGGGAAAGGGCGGGGCAGGGAACGGGCCATGGAAGTCTCCGGTAGCGGCGTGCATGAGTGATCGGCATGGCCTAGCTTAAAAAGATGGCCGCCGCTCTCCTTGATTGCGCTCAACAAGCCGCCGATTCTCCGCGCGCCTGCCGGCCGCCGCCCCGCGTTCCTTGTTCCCGCTCAAGAATGGCCGGACCGGCAACCGTAGAATTTCCCGGACGGCGATGCTCAGGCCGCAACCCTACGGAGCACATGCATATGGACAGCAAGGCGGATAGCAAGGTGGATGGCAAGGCGGGCGTGGTGGCGGTGGTGGGGCTCGGTTATGTGGGCTTGCAGCTGGCCGTGGCGTTCGGCATGCGCCAGCGCACGATAGGCTTCGACTTGTCGGCACGCAAGGTGGAAAGCTACCGGCGCCACATCGACCCGACGGGCGAAGTCAGCCATGAACAGTTGCTGGCGGCGCAAGGGCTGAGCGTCGGCTGCGATCCGGCCGAGCTGCAACTGGCCGATTTCATCGTCGTGGCCGTGCCCACGCCCGTCGACAGCGCGCACAATCCCGATTTTTCGGCCCTGGCCGGCGCCAGCGCGGCCGTCGGCCGCCACATGCGGCGCGGCGCCATCGTCATCTACGAGTCCACCGTGTATCCGGGCGCCACCGAGGAAATCTGCATCCCCCTCCTGGAACAGCATTCGGGCCTGCGCTGGAAGGAAGACTTTCATGTGGGCTTTTCGCCCGAGCGCATCAACCCCGGCGACCGCGACCATACCCTGCACAGCATCCGCAAGGTGGTCTCGGGCGACGATGCCGCCACGCTCGACAAGGTGGCCGCCCTGTACGAAGGCGTGGTCGAGGCGGGCGTGCACCGGGCGTCCAGCATCCGCGTGGCCGAGGCGGCCAAGGTGATCGAAAACACGCAGCGCGACCTGAATATCGCGCTGATGAACGAGCTGGCCATCATCTTCGACCGCATCGGCATCGACACGCTGGAAGTGCTGCAGGCGGCGGGCACGAAATGGAATTTCCTGCCGTTCCGTCCCGGCCTGGTGGGCGGCCACTGCATCGGCGTCGACCCCTATTATTTGACGCACAAGGCGGAAATGCTGGGCTACCACCCGCACGTGATCCTGGCGGGGCGCCGCATCAACGACGGCATGGCCAAGTTCGTGGCGGAAAAGACCATCAAGGAAATGGTGCGGGCCGGTTTCAAGCTGAAGGGCGCGCACGTGAACGTGCTGGGCCTGACCTTCAAGGAAAATTGCCCGGACTTGCGCAACTCGAAAGTGGTCGACATGATCCACGAACTGCAATCGTACGGCGTGCAGGTGCACGTGCACGACCCCGTGGCCGATGGCCGCGAAGCGCTGGAAGAATACGGCCTGCCCCTGGAAAGCTGGGAGCAGTTGCCGCGTGCCGAGGCCATCATCAGCGCCGTCTCGCATCAGGCCCTGCTGGCCCGGCCGCTGGCGGACTTCCAGGCCAAGGTGCTGGAAAACGGTTGCTTCATCGACATCAAATCGCATTTCGACCCCCGTCCGCTGGAAGACGGCGGCTTGCACGTGTGGCGGCTGTGATGGCGGCCGGTGCCTTCGATCGGGCGGCGGGCGCTGCGCAAGGCGCCCCCTCTGGCGGCCCGGCTGCCGGCGCGTACGCGCTGGCCTGCGAACGGCTGGCGCAAGCGCCGCGCCGCTGGCTGGTGACGGGCGTGGCCGGCTTCATAGGTTCGCACTTGCTGGAAACCCTGCTGAACCTGGGGCAGGAAGTGCGCGGCCTCGACAATTTCATGACGGGCCACCGCCACAACCTGGAGCAGGTGCGCGCCAGCGTGGGCGAGCAGGCGTGGCGGCGCTTCACCTTCATCGAAGGCGACATCCGCGACCCGCAAGCGTGCGCGCGCGCGTGCGGAGCAAGCGACGGCATGGCCGGTTTTGCCAGCATGGCCGGCATGGCAGGCGCAGGCGGCGTCGCAGGTGCAGGTGCAGGTGCCGACATCGCCAGTATCGGCGCCGCTCATGCCGGTCATGCCGGGCGCCATGCGGGTCATGCCGCCGGTGCAAGCGACGGCGGCAGCGAACCTCCGGACGGCCGTGCAGGTCCGGACGATCCGGACGGTCCCGTCGCCGGTGACGGCGTTGCCGTCGACTATGTGCTGCACCAGGCGGCGCTCGGTTCCGTCTCCCGTTCGCTGGAAGACCCGCTGCTTTGCCACGCCGTCAATGTCAGCGGCTTCCTGAACATGCTGGCCGCCGCGCGCGAGGCGGGCGTGCGGCGCTTCGTGTATGCCGCTTCCAGCGCCACGTACGGCGACCATCCGGACTTGCCGAAAGTGGAACAACACATCGGCGCGCCCCTGTCGCCGTACGCCCTGAGCAAATATGTCAATGAACTGTATGCGCAAGTGTATGCGCGCTGCTACGCCATGCAGACGGTGGGGCTACGCTACTTCAATGTCTTCGGTCCGCGCCAGGACCCGCTGGGCGCCTACGCGGCCGTCATTCCCCGCTGGATCGCCGCCATGCTGGACGACGAGGCCGTGCACATCCATGGCGACGGCGCCACCAGCCGCGACTTTTGCTTCGTGCACAATGCCGTGCAAGCGAATATCCTCGCCGCCACCGGCTCGGACCCGGCGGCCGTCAACCAGGTCTACAACGTGGCCGTCAACGCCCGCACCAGCCTGACGCAGCTGCACGCCACCATGCAGCAGATGCTGCTTGCCGCCCGCCCGCAGCACGTGCCGCAGGCGCCGCAGTACGGCGAGTTTCGCGCCGGCGACGTGCGCCATTCGCAGGCGGACATCGCCAAGGCGGCCCGCTTGCTCGGCTATGCGCCCACGCACGACCTGGCGCAAGGCTTGCGGCACACCATCGCCTGGTATGTGGCGCAGGCGGACGGGGCTTGAAAAACACGCCGGCCAGGCAGGCAGGTGCCGGCCGCACCTGTGGTGCGCACGCAGGCGGCCGGCGGCGTGCGTGTCCGGCACTGGCCATTCGCATGTTTTCATTGCCAGATATGCATGCCGACATGCATATCAGATACACATACACATACCAGATATGCCTATCAGATGCACATGCCAGATACACATACCCGATACCCATGCCAGATGTACATGCCGGATGCACATATCAGATGCGCAGGCTCGCTATCCGTCCGCCTGCCGCCCGGCATCCCGGCCGCGAGACCGCTAGACCGATTGGTGCATGGTGCCTGGCGTTCAGCGTTGCGTGGGCGGCGCTGTCGGCGTTGCTGCAGACGCTGTCGGCGCGGGCGGCTCGGGTACGCCGTCGTTCTTGCTGCGCAATACCCGGGGCGAGCCCCGGAAGTCGGCCGTATGCAGGGTGACGGGACGGCGCCAGACGCGGGCGATATACGCCAGCACCTGTTCCGCCCGCTCCAGGTCGAGGCCGCGCCCATCGCGCAGGTGGTCGTGGCGCAGCACCAGGCTGCCGTCGTCGTTGAGCAGGGTGACGGCGATGCACGGTGCGCCATAGTTGTATTTGGGCGCCAGGATGGCTTCGCGGATGACCCGCAAGTCGCGGCTGGCCAGCCGCGTTTCGCCGTCGCGGCGGCTTTCATGCACAAACAGGCCCAGGCGGTCAGCCAGTTCGGCGTCCAGATAGTTGCGAATAAAACTGCAGTCATCGTCGTCGCGGCAAATCTGGCGCGCCCGCGCCAGTCCTTCGCGTTCGATGATGTGTTCCCACATGCAAAAGCCCAGGTGATAGGGATTGACGGCCAGCGCCTGCTGGTGCTCGCCCGCGTATGGACGCACCACGTCCGAGTGCGACTTGAGGGCGGCCAAGTACAGGGCCGGCGGCAGGAAATCCGCTTCGCGCAGCAGCCGCGCATGCCAGTACGAGGCCCAGCCCTCGTTCATGATCTGGCAGGCGTACACGGGATAGAAGTAAAACGACTCTTCGCGCACGGCCAGGAAAATATCGCGTTCCCAATCGGCCAGGTCCGGCCCATGTTGCGCGATGAACCATAGTAAATCGTACTCGGGCTGCGGCGGCAGGAGCGGGCGCTGCGTCACGCGGGCCCGTGCCGTCTCGCGCGCCGCCAGCGCGGCCGCTTCGCCGGGCAGGCGCCGGTAGCGTCGTGCAAACGGATCGTCTCCCCCGGCGCCGCCACGCCTGCCGGCGACATCGGCCGGTCCGGACAGCGCGGCATAGGGCGGGCGGTGCAGCTCGGCGTGGATGTCCACGTGCTGCTCCAGCGCCAGTGCCGCGTCGAGCACGGCTTCCACCTGTTCCTGCCCGTGCCGTTGCAGCGCCATTTCAAGACGTTGCGCCCGCGACGCGCTCTGTTCCAGGATGTGCTGGCCCGCCATGGCGCCGAAACGCAGGAACAGGGCATTGCGGCTGGCGAAATCGGCGTGCCCCAGCACGTGGGCCGTGACGAGGGTGTTTTCCGCCACGGAATTGTGTTCGGCCATGTAGGCATGGCAAGGGTCGCCGGGAAACATGACTTCGAACATATGCGAGTTGCCCATCTTTTGATGCACGAGCTGGTGGATGTAGCGCACGCCGAACGACCAGTGGCGCATGCGCACGGGCAAGCCATAGATGGCGATTTCGGCCATAAAACTGTCCGGCACGAGCTCGAACTCGACGGGGGCGAACGCCAGCCCCAGTTGCCGCGCGAGCGCTTCGATGCGCGCCGCGTAGCCGTCCAGGCCAGTTGTATTCGCCATGTCCGCCGTATCGGCCATATTGGCCATATTGGCGTGGCGCGGGGCATCATGCCGCGTCATGCCGCGTCCTCCGTATCGGCCGCCTCGTGCCGGAAAAAGGTGCGGATGGCTTCCCACACGTCGTCGCTCTTGCCGAGGATGCTGCTGTGCAAGGGCAAGCCGCGCCGTTCCTGCTCGGCGAACAAGCTGTGCATTTCGGTTTCCAGGCTGCGCGGCACGCCGGGCACGGTTTCCACATAGCCCATATAGTTGAGCAAACCGGCCAGTTCGCCCAGGGCCGCGCTAGCCGGCCCCCGGTCTTCGCTGAAATTTTCGCCATCGGAGGCATAGAACAGATAGGCGTTGTAGCGGCCCGGCGCGTAGTGTTCCTGCAGCAATTCGCGGCTCAGGCGAAACGCGGTGGACGCCATGGTGCCGCCCATGCCATTGACCTGGAAGAACTCGGCTTCGGAAAATTCCCAGGCCCGCGTCGTATGGGCGATAAAGCGCGTTTCCACGCGCGCATACCTGCGGCGCAAGCCTTGCAAGGCAAAGAAAAAGAACGATTTGGCCAGCTTGCGCTCGGGCTGCGCCATGCTGGCCGACACGTCCAGCACGAAAAACACGACGGCGTTCGTGCTGGGCCGGGGTTGCGGCAGCACCTGGCGGTAGCGCAAGTCGTCATTGGTGAAGGGCACTGGCTGCGCTTGCAGGGCGCGCCGCTTGATGGCTTCCTTGACGGTGCGCCGCCGGTCCAGCCGCGAACGGGCGCCATGCCGGTCCAGGCCGCTACGCACGAGCCGCACGTCGTCGATGGCGCCCAGGTGGCGTGGCGTCAGGTGCGGCAGCTCGAAGGTGTCCCACAGCCAGTCGAGTATGTCGTCGATGGGAAACTCCAGCAGCAGGCGCACGGCCCCCTCGCCATCGCCGCCGTCACCTTGCGTGCCGGCCCCGCCCGTGGCGGCGGGCCGGGCCGGGCGCAGGATATCGCCGGGCTGGCCGTCACCCTGGCCCGCGCCCAAGCTGCTGCGCGCGGGCGCCAGGCGGAAACGCGCATGTTCGAGCAGGCGCATGGGCACTTGCACCGTGCGCTGCTGCGGCCCGCCGATCAAGTCGGGCGTGGCGACCAGTTCGGGCAAGTGCGCCTGCACGGCTTCACGCACTTTCTGGTTGTGGCGCAGCCAGTCGCGCGCGCCGCGCGAGAACAGCGCGTACCAGGGCCGGGCCAGGGCTGGCGCGGCGCCCGCCGCCGCCGCGCCGGCGGAACCGGCGGAGCCGGCCGTGGCGGCGGGGGCTGCGGTGCCTGCGGGGTCCGTGGAATCCCCCCAGGCCGGATGGCCATCCGGTGTGCAGCTGCCTGGCGTCGTGGTGGCGGCCATGGCTATTCCTGCGCCAGCAAGGTGGTCACGTAGTTGAGCGCTTCGCGCGCGCTATGGGCGTCATAGCCGTATTCGTCGACCAGGCGCTGCTCGACGGCGGAGATCCTGGCCCGCACGTCGTCGTCGGGCCGCTTGGCCGAGCCGACGAGACGCAGCACGTCGCGCCGCTGCTCGAACAGGTATTGCTGGATGGCGTCGTGCAATGGCGCATGGCTGGCCAGGCCAAACGCTTCGCCCCGCTTGAAGGCGCTCATGGCCTTGCGCACCACTTCTTGCCGGAAGGATTGCTTGCCCGAGTCGCTGATGTGGATTTTCTCTTCCACGGCGCGCAGGAAGCGCTCGTCGGGACGGCGCTCTTCGCTGGTGATGGGATCGCGGATCTGGCGGTTGTCGAGCATGGCTTCGACTTCATCGAGATATTTGTTCAGCAAGTCTTGCGCTTCTTGCTCAAATGATACGAACAAGGCCTTGTGCACGTCGGCCTTGACCCAGCGGTTATAGAAATCCTTGCGCGTGAGCACCAGGTAATCGACCCATTTGCGCTTGCGCCGCGGTTCGATGCGCGCATCGTTTTCGATGCCGTCTTTCAGGGCCAGCAGCACGTCCATGGTGGACAGGCTGTTGCGCTGGGCGGAAATGATGGCATGCGACAGGGCATTGATGACGAAGCGGGGCGACACGCCCGACAGGCCCTCGTCGGGCGACTTGTCGCGCTCGCGCATGCGGCGCAGGTCGGCAGGCTGCAAGTCGTCGACATCTTCGTTGGCGTAGATGCGCAGTTTCTTGACCAGCTCGGTCTCCTTGTCCTCGCCCTCGGGCATGCGGCTGAGGATGGCAAACACGGCCGCCGCATGCAGCACGTGCGGATCGAGGTGCACGTCGCGGAAGGCGGGCGCGGCCGCGAGGATCAGCTTGCGGTAAATGCGCGCTTCTTCGCGGTAATTGAGCGTATAGGGCACTTGCACGATGACCATGCGGTCGAGCAGCGCCTCGTTTTCGCTCTCTTGCAGGAATTTGCGGAATTCGGCCAGATTCGTGTGCGCGAGGATGGTTTCGTCGAGGTAGATCAGGGGGAAGCGCGACACCTTGACATTCTTTTCCTGCGTCAAGGTCAGCAGCAAGTAGAGGAATTCCCGCTTGACCTTGAGGATTTCGATCATTTCCAGCATGCCGCGGCTGGCCGCATACACGGCGCCGGACCACGACCAGGCGCGCGGATCGCCTTCGTCGCCGTATTGCGCCACTTTCGACAGGTCGACGGAACCGACCAGGTCGGCCAGGTCGGCCGTCGTGGGATCGTGCGGCGCATACGTGCCGATGCCGCAGCGGCCCGCCTCGGACAAATGGATGCGCTCGACGGGCATGCGCAGGAAGTCGCCCGCATACTGCTCTTCCAGGCGGGCGCGGCAATGTGGACACAGTTCGCCCTGCAGCTCGGCATCATAGCTGGCGCGAAAGTCGGCGCGCATGCTGTGCGGCACCAGGTGCAGCGGCGATTCGTGCACGGGACAGCCGGCGATGCCGTACAGCGCGCCTTCGCTGCTGTGGCTGTACTCTTCCAGGCCCCGCTTGAGCAAGATCACCATGGTCGACTTGCCGCCCGATGGCGGGCCCAGCAACAGCAACATGCGGCGGCCCACTTCGGAGCCGGCGGCGGCCGCCTTGAAGTAGGCGGCGACCCGGTCGATCGCCTCGTCGATGCCGAACAGCTCGTCGTCGAACAGGCGACAGCGGAAGCGCCCGCTGTCATCGGTCTGGCCATTCCAGCGCATCATGTCCCACAGGTACTGGTGCGCGCTGCGCGTCAGCAGGGCGGCGCGGCCGGGCAGGATTTGCTCGAGGAAGTCGGCAAAACTGCCGCGCCAGGGCGTGATGCGGTGTTTTTCCGCCCAGGCCGCCATGCCGTGCACGAAACCCGCATGCTGGGCCGCGCCACCGGCGTCCGTCGTATTGTCGGCGGCTGTATTGGCGCCGGCTGAGGCCGCTGCCGCAGAGGCGTCGTCGGATTGGCGTGTCATACCAGGGCTCGTTATTGCAGGGCTCGTCATTGTTTCCCCATCCTTGCTGTTGCTGGCGTTGCTGCCGTGGAGCAGGCCCGGTTCCAGCCTGTCGGCCAAGTATACGGCGGCGCCTCTGCCCGCACGCCTGATCCCGCTCAACCTTGACGAGGGAACTATTTTTGCACTCGCTGTCCCCCAATGGGGCAGGGCGGCCAGGCATCCGCGCGGTTCAATCCAGATCAATACCGGCCCGCGCAGCCCGTCCACACTGGAAGCTTGCGGCGACCCAAGAGGAGAACACGATGATAGGCAACGAAAATGGTTTCAGCGCCCCGCCCGGCAGCAGCGGCAGGGGACAGAGCGCGGACGATGAAGAGGCCGTCGGCCAATTTTCCGTCCCTGGCGAAGACGACAATACAATCGAGAGCGCGTCCGTCGCGGATGTGCCCGACGCGCTGAGCGGCGTCAGCATGGAATTGCTGGAAATCAAGCGCAGCATCGAGGACGGCATGCGGCAAAGCATCGCGCAAGCGGGCGGCGCGCGCGCGGCCGACGCCTTCAGCGACAGCGGCAATATCCAGGGCGTGTCCATCGGCTTGGGCGATGGCGCCAGCGACAGCTCGTCCGGCGAGCCGGGCTTGCCGGCCCTGACCCTGTACGTGGCCGAGCCCACTTCCGTCGACCGCGCCAAGGCCGCCATCGTGGGGGCCATGGGCGTGCGCGCCGTGGCCAGCGACAAGGTGCCCGTCAACATCGTCGTCACGGGCGTGATCGATGCGCAGCCCCACCGTTTCCGCTTGCGCCCCGCGCCGGGCGGCGTGTCGGTCGGGCATTTCCGCATCACCGCCGGCACCATCGGCTGCCTGGCCGTGGGGCGCAACGCGCCGCGCAACAGCCGTCTGATGATTCTTAGCAATAATCACGTGCTGGCCAATTCCAACGGGGGCGTGTTCAACGATTGCATCGTGCAGCCTGGCCCCATCGACGGCGGCCGCTGCCCGCAAGACCAGGTGGCCGTGCTCGAGCGTTTCGTGCCCATCAATTTCAGCGGCGGCGTCAATTTTGTCGATTGCGCCACCGGCTGGGCCTGGCCAGACAGGGTGCGTCCCGAACTGGTCTACCTGAGCGGCGGCGTGCCCGCGTACTTCCGTATCAGCAATGCGCTCGTGGCGCCCGCACTGGGCATGATGGTCGGCAAGTCCGGCCGCACGACGCAATTGACGCAGGGCCGCATCACGGGCCTGGGCGCCACCATCAACGTCAATTACGGCGGCGGCCGGATCGCCCTGTTCCAGGACCAGATCGCCATCACGGGCGTGAGCGGGGCGTTCAGCGCGGGCGGCGATTCCGGCTCGTCCATCTGGACCTGGAACCAGCAGCGCAATCCCGTCGGCCTGCTGTTTGCCGGCGGCGGCAATATCACGTTTGCTAACCAGATGCGGCGCGTGGTGGTGGCGCTCGACATCAATTTGTACACCTGAGCACGCCTTAGGAGCCGGCCGGGCGGCCCCGCGCCGCCTTGCCCGGCGCTGTTTTTTGCACGATGACGATCTTGCTCAAGGGCGGCGGTCGCGCATGGTCTTGGCCGGCGAAGCGTGCTGCAGCGCCGGTTGGCCGGGTGTATCATGCAAGGCATCGGGAGGGTTTGTCATATCAGGAGGGTGTGTCATGTCAAACAGTAAGTTCGCACAATCGCCATATGCCGTCTTCGAGGACGCCGCCATGCCGTATTTGCCGGATGCCCCTCCTGGACAGGGCCCGGGGCAGCATGCCCAGGCCGCACCTCAGGGCCGCCTGGAAGCGGCCCGGCGGCGCAACGAGCGGGCGCTGATGGCCATCGACGGCGTGGAAGGCGTCAGCCTGGGGCAGACGGCCGTGGGCAAGGAAGCGCTCGTCGTGTACCTGCGCGACTCGTCCGTCAAGCGGCGCGTGCCGTTGCAGGTCGAGGGCTATCCGGTGGAAACGAGCATCACGGGCCAGATCGATATCCAGCAGCGCTAGACCAGCGGGACTGGCAGTGGGGGCATCAGGCCGCAGATGGCGGCGGAAGGCCTGTCGCCAGGCCTTCCGTGTTTACTGTCAGCCTGGACTCAGGCGGCCGATCGCTGCGGCCACGCCCGCGCCATAGGCGGGGTCGCACAGGGTGCAGTTGCCGATGTGGCGTTGCTTGACTTGTTCCGAGGCGCCCGAGATGGCGCGTGCGGTGTTGTCGAACAAGGCTTGCTGCTGCGCCGCGGTCATCAAGCGGAACAGGGCGCGCGGCTGCGAATAGTAATCTTCGTCGACGCGGTGATTCCAGTGGTCGGCCGCGCCTTCGATGCTGAGCGGCGGCTCGCGGAAATCGGGCTGCTCGGCCCATTCCTGCTCGCTGTTCGGTTCATAGCCCAAGGTCCCGCCCTGGTTGCCGTCGACCCGCATCTGGCCATCGCGGTGGTAGCTGTGGAACGGGCATTTCGGCGCGTTGACGGGGATATGGCTGTGGTTGACGCCGAGGCGGTAGCGCTGCGCGTCGCCATACGAGAACAGCCGGCCTTGCAGCATCTTGTCCGGCGAAAAGCTGATGCCGGGCACCACGTTGGCCGGATTGAAGGCCGCCTGTTCCACTTCCGCGAAATGGTTGTCGGCATTGCGGTTCAGTTCCAGCACGCCCACCTCGATCAGCGGATAGTCGCCGTGCGGCCACACTTTCGACAGGTCGAACGGGTTGAGGTGATACGTGCCTGCCTCTTTTTCCGGCATGATCTGCACGTACAGGGTCCAGCGGGGGAAATCCTTGTTTTCGATGCTTTCATACAGGTCGCGGTGCGAGCTTTCGCGGTCCTTGCCCACCAGTTCCTCCGCTTCAGCATCCGTCAGGTTTTGTATCCCTTGCTGGGTTTTAAAGGTGAATTTGACCCAGAAACGCTCGTTTTGCGCATTCAGGAAGCTGAAGGTATGGCTGCCGAAGCCGTGCATGTGGCGGAAGCTGCGCGGTAAGCCCCGGTCGCTCATCACCACCGTCACTTGGTGCAGGGCTTCCGGCAGCGAGGTCCAGAAATCCCAGTTGCTGTTGGCGCTGCGCAAGCCCGTGCGTGGGTCGCGCTTGATGGCGTGATTCAAATCGGGAAATTTCAAGGGGTCGCGCATGAAAAACACGGGCGTGTTGTTGCCGACCAGGTCCCAGTTGCCTTCTTCCGTATAAAACTTCAGGGCGAAGCCGCGGATATCGCGTTCCGCGTCCGCCGCCCCCCGTTCGCCCGCCACCGTGGAAAAGCGCGCGAACATCGGCGTTTTCTTGCCCACTTCGCCAAAGATTTTCGCCCGCGTGTAGCGCGTGATGTCGTGCGTGACGGTAAATGTGCCGTGCGCGCCGGAACCCTTGGCATGCATGCGGCGCTCGGGAATGACTTCGCGGTCGAAGTGGGCCAGCTTTTCCAGGAACCACACATCTTGCAGCAGGGCGGGGCCGCGCGGGCCGGCCGTCTGGATGTTCTGGTTGTCGACTACGGGCGCGCCAAAGGCGGTGGTCAGCTTTTTCATTGGACTCTTTCTTTATAGGGGAGGTCAACGGACGAGCCAGGGCCTACCCAAACACTGGCTGGGCTGAGCGTGTACGACGTGCTCACCGAGGCTGGTCCAGAGTAACAAATTTCTAAAAAGCAAATTCAGTGTAATCCATTTCGGAGCCGGCAACAGCCCCGCCGCGTCCGGGGAAGCGGCTTGCCCATCATAGCCGCTCGGCCTTGTCCAGCCCAACACGATTGACCTGGCGCAAAGCGCAGCGTGATTTCCGACGTATTGGCGATATGTATTGGCCGTATCAGCGATATTGGGCCCAGTTCGCCCGCAGCCACGTCAGCACGGCGGCATGGCCGCGTATGTCGGCGGGCAAGTGGCGCTGGATCAGGCGTTCGCATTTCAAGGCCGTCGCCAGGCTGCCGCCGGACCAGCTGTTGCAGCTGTACAGCACTTCATACCATTCGTGGCGGTTCAGCAGGCTGCTGTCGGGGATGCCGCGCTGCGCCGGGTCGTCGCCGGCCGCCGGGCCATCCGGATAGCTGAACTGCAAGTCGCTCTTTGTCATGGGGCCCAACCGGTGATCTGCCATGCCTGCCTCGCGATGAAGTTGTGCGCGAACACCTGTCCGTGCCAGGCAAGCTTATGCCACCGGCAAGCATTCCATTTGGCAATATGGGCCGGCCTTGACCTGGCTTAAAACTTGTTCCAGTTATTGTGCCGGTGCTCCGTCGCTTCCTTCATCAGGTGGCCGGCGCGCAGGGCGTCGTCCGCTTGCACCGTCATGGCCAGTTCCTGGATGGCGGGTGGGTATTCGTGGTGGGCCGCTTCTTCCAGCAATTCGCGGCCTTTCGCCAGATCGCGCGGCACGCCGCGGCCTTCGCGGTAGGCGTTGTACAGCAGGAACATGGCGTGTGGATTGCCCAGTTCGCTGGACTTGTCCAGCCAGTGCGCGGCGGTCACGGGGTCTTTCGGCACGCCTTCGCCATTCGCGGCCAGCAAGCCCAGCATCAGGGCCGCCTTCGCGTGGCCTTGCTGCGCCGCCTGGCGGTACCACAGCCAGGCCTGGGCCGGCGTGGCCGCGCGCAGCATCTGGCCCAGCTCGAAGGCCGCTTCCGTGTCGCCCGCGCGGGCCGCCTGTTCGAACAGGCTCAAGGCCTCGGCACGGCGTTCGGCGCGGGGCTGGTAAATCAGCGCCAGTTCGCGCTCGGCGACGGGCATGTCCTTGCCGGCCCAGCTGCGCACCTTGCGCTCGGCCTGGTGGTCGCCCGCCTGGCGCGCAAGCATGGCGACGGCTTCGATTTCCGCCGCCGTGGGCGGTGGCGACGCCTGGCAAGCGGCCAGGACGGAGGCCAGCACGACGGCGGGCAGGGAGAGTGCGTGTTTCATTGTGATCAGCTTTCATCAAAACGGGCCGGAACTGCGCTTGTTCCGGCCCTCGGACCTTATTTGCTCAGGTCGATGCGGTACTTGGCAAAGCCGCTGGCTTCGAGTCCGCCTTCGGCCGCCACGTTGGTGATGCCGCTGCCTTGCGCCAGCGCCAGATGGCCGGGCGCCGAGCGCAGGATCACGGGACCGGCCGTGGCCGTCTTGACGAAGCTCCAGCTGCGCGCGCTGCCATTGTTGGCCAGGGTCACCTTGCCGCCCTTGGTGCTCAGCGACGCCAGGTAGTTGCTCACCACGGCCTGGTTCGCATCGGGCGACTTGATGATGGTCTTGCTGCCATCGATGCCAGGCACGGCGCCGCCGCCACCGGCGCGGTAATCGTTGGTGGCGACGATGAAGTCATCGCCATCGGCGACGGCCGCACCCTTGTACGTGAGGTTGACGATGCGGCTGCCCGGCTTTTTCGTCACGTCGATCTGGTACGTCAGCGCATTGTTTTCCGCGTAGAACACGTCATAGTTATAGATCGTGCCATACGACGGCACCAGGTCTTGCTCGGCGCTGCTGGCCGGGTCGATCTGGTTGAATTGTTTGGCCGACGTTTCCAGCCACGCTTTCAAGTCCGCGCCCTTGATCTTCACGGCTTGCAGGTTGTTGTTGCTATATAAATACAGGTCGCCCGGATTGCGCACTTGCAAGCCGACCGGCGCGGCAGGGGAAGCGCCAGCGGCCACGTCCGTGAAGTCCGATGGCCCGTTGCGGCCCGCCTTGAATGGCGCGCTGCAGGAAATGACGGGGATGTTCTTGTAGCTGGACAAGGTGGCATCCGTGCTGGTGGCGATGAAATTTTTCACGTAATCGAGCTGCGCCTGGTTCACCAGCTGGATGGCGCTGACGTCGCCCACCAGCGCGAAATAGGCGGACATCTCGAAATCCGTGCTGATGCCCAGCGGTTGCTTGGCGTAGGCGATGGTGGCGGCGTGCTCCGTGGCGACCAGCGGGGCGATGGCCGGGTCGGCGTTCACGAGGGTCTTGCCATCGGTGTATTTGAAGCCGCGCGATTCCACCGTCGTCTTGGCCGGCTGCACCACCCACTTGCCGCCCTGGTAGGCCATGGTCAGCTTGATGATGCCCAGGCGGCGGCCCCAGCTTTGCGCCATGACGGTGGGCACGCCATTGACGAAGCCGTTGACGGCGTCGATCTTGGCGCTGGCGGGGAAGGCGGCAAACGAGGCGTCCAGGGCGGCCGCGCCCGTTTCCTTGCCTTTCGGGAAGATCAAGTGCGAGTGGCCGATCATCAAGGCGTCGATGCCCGTGCTGGTCAGGTGATAGCTGCCGTTTTCCATCTTCGGGCTGTAGGGGCTGGTATCCAGGCCGCCATGCGACAGGGCCACGACGAGGTCGGCGCCCTTGTTGCGCAATTCCGGCACGTATTGTTTCGCCGCTTCCTGCACACCCGTCACGCTGACTTTGCCAGCGAGTACTTTCTGATCCCATTCGAGGATTTGCGGCGGCACAAAGCTCAGCACGCCCACATTGATTTTCACGGTCAGCTTGCTGCCATCGGGCGCCGTGGCGGCGAAATCGCGGGGCAGCAGGGTGTAGGGCTGGAAAATCGGCTTGCCGCTGGACACGCCGACGACATTGCTCAGCACGGAAGGGAAGGCGGGCGCGCCGCACGTGCCCGTCGGCTTGGCCACGCCGGGAATGCCGAAATCCGTGTTGGTGATCTGGCTCAGGTAAGGCAAGCCGTAGTTGAATTCGTGGTTGCCCATGCCGCCCGCATCGTATTTCAGCGCGTTCATGGCCTTGTGCACGGCCAAGGTGCCGCTGCAAGGAACGGGCGCGGCCACGGCTTGCAGGTCGGCCAGCAAGGTGCCCTGGATGACGTCGCCATCGTCGAGCAAGACGTTGTTCGGATTTTCCGCGCGCGCCGCCTGGATCAGGGTCGACGTGCGTTCCAGGCCCAGGCTCGTGTCTTCGGCCAGCGCGTAATAGTTATAGCTGAGGACATTCGAGTGGATGTCCGTGGTTTCCAGCAAGGCGACGGTGACCGTCGTGCCTTCGGGAATGGCCGGCGCCGTGTTTGAACTGCCGTTGCAACCGACGAGACCTGCACTTGCCAGCGCCGCCAGCATGATCCAATTTGTTTTCATTGCCGCCCTTAGAATGATTCAAAAGACGCGACTGTAACGCCGGCATATGACGCCACCATGACAGTGTGGCAGGGCGCATGGCGTCGTGCCGGCGCATCAATGCGCCGGCAGCTTTATCAACACCTCATTGCTGAAGTATGGTTCATCCTCCACCCAGAAAATATAGTCCAGGCCCAGGTAGTTGCGGGCAAAGTCGAGGACATCCTCGACCGAGTTTTTTTTCCCGGTGCGGGGATTGATCTGGCGCAGATTGCCGTCTTGCACGGCCATGCCTTTGACCAGATCGGCCGGGTAGTCCTTGATGAAGCCGTAGCTTTGGCCCATATGGCTTTTTCGATACGGCATCAGGTCGGGGCCGCCCACGCCCATTTGCAGCGTTTGCGCTTGCGCAAACACGCTGCGCATATAACCCTTGTCGCTCCACGGAAGCCATTCACCTGGCAAAAAATTCAAATACACCATGGTATTGGTGTGAGGAAAGGCGCCGGCCAGCACCCGCATGTTTTCCTTGATGGCATCGACATACTGTTGCGGCTTGAAATCATCGGGAAAAATCGTATTTCCTTTACCGTCTTCGACGCCGATGTCGATCGAGCTTTCGCTGAAATTAATGCCCTCGATTTTTCCGTCGAATTCCTGGCCCAGCGCCCGGATCAAGCGCTGGTAACGGTCGCGCACCGGTTGTTCCCACATCTTTGGCGACCAGCCGTATTCATCATCCGTCACCGGTTTGTGCGGGTCGCGCTCCGGCGCCGAGAGCATGCTTTGCTTGATGATGCCGCCCTGGTAGCGAGGATCGCTGAGCAGATAGGCCGGCACATTATGGCGCGGCGTGAAGGATTTTTCCTGCAGTTGTATCCACAGTTTTTTGCCGATTGAATCGAGAAAGGCGATGTCGTGGCGGATCGCCGAAAAATCATACCGGTCCTGTTGCGGCTCCAGGCTGCGCCAGGTGTAGACGATTTGCGCGCCACGGAAGCGGGCATCGTTTAACGCTTTATCCGAGCGGATGTTTTCCCCGTTCAGTTCACGGTGACTAAAGTAAAGATAGTGCTGGATCGGCTTTTTTATGTCTGCGGCAATGGCGCTGCCCATCATCAAAACAAGTACGGCAAGAAGCCTTATGGAGTTGCGCAAGAACATCGATTCCTTGGTGATTGTGAAAATTGAATTGTGGCAAGATGGAGTATCTTCACGCGCCATGCAAGCACAATTGATCAAGCGCGACAAAATCTAATTTTGTATCAAATCTATATCTTCTGCTGATCTTTTGGCCAATTCAGGATTATTGCTATTATTTAAAACCCAGGGAGCAAGCTTGCCATTTTCAATAATTTCTTTTTTGGAATAGATTATACTAAAATAATCCTGTAGTTTGTTATTGTCTGTCGGTAACGGCAAATTTTTCTTCTCTTCAGGGATATCTTCGAAGTAATACCTTGATTTTTCCAATGAAGGATACTTCTTTAGCAAATAATCATTCACGGTATATGGCTCATAATTTCCCACGAATAAGTCTTTTGTCAAAATTCCTGTAATTGTAATTTTATTGATATGTTTTTTTAAATATTCAAAATTCTCTTTTGTGGTCGAGAAGTCGGATTGTAAAATTGTGTTATTTTTCGACAATTGCCTGACCACAGAAAGCCGAACATGATCGCCATTGATCTCTATTACTTTGAAAATGTAATAATCCGTTTGAATGCTTTGGCTTCCACCATTAACCCCTGTTGTTTTGTTGAAAATAAAACTTCCAATTTGCAATTTATGCTCAGGGCTGTTAATGGTTTGTTTCCATATATACGGGTTGTAAATCATTTTCTTAAAAGAATATATGGAGATGAGAGCGAGCAGGCTTATTATCAGTATTTTTTTCATTGGCTAGGCGAGAATAAAATATTTAAGAGCGGCTTGCTAAGGGCTAATAAAATCGAAGCCAGCCGATGTGATGCTCGCGCGGCCGCACGGCTGAGAAGCACGGCTGTATGTCTGCACGGGGGGCAGAATCAGTCTTCATCGCATCATCCAGGGGCTGTCGACAACAGTTCAGCCGCCACGCGCTTACTTCGATGGCATCGCCGACGAGTTCGCACTCTAGCACGTCGAGGGCCGGGATACTGATCCTGCTGGTAGCGCATGGATTCCTCTTTTTCACGGTGGCAGGCAAAGATCGCCAGACAAATGCAAGTTGGTTGCATTATAATTCGAAAACGCAATTCATTTGCATTAGTGCGACCTTCGCCAACTCAGCCAGCCTAAGGAATCCCCATGCCACAGCGCAAACTCCCTGTCACCGTCCTGTCCGGCTTTCTCGGCGCCGGCAAGACCACCTTGCTCAACCACATACTGCGCAACCGCGAAGGCAAGCGCGTGGCCGTCATCGTCAACGACATGAGCGAAGTCAATATCGACGCTTCGCTGGTGAAAGACAGCGCGGCGGCGGCCGGCGCGGCCCTGTCGCGCACGGAAGAAAAACTCGTGGAAATGTCGAACGGCTGCATCTGCTGCACCCTGCGCGACGATCTGTTGCTGGAAGTGCGGCGCCTGGCCGCGGAAGACCGCTTCGACTATCTGCTGATCGAATCGACGGGCGTGGGCGAACCGATGCCCGTGGCCGCCACCTTCGACTTCGAGGATGAGCACGGCGACAGCCTAAACGACGTGGCGCGCATCGACTGCATGGTCACCGTCGTCGACTGCGCCAACCTGCTCAACGATTTCCACAGCGAAGACAGCCTGGAGCAGCGCGGCGAAATCGCGGGCGAGGGCGACGACCGCCAGCTGGCCAATTTGCTCACGGAACAGATCGAATTTGCCAATGTCATCGTCCTCAACAAGGTCGACATGGTGGCGGCGGACGAGCGCCTGCGCGTGCTGGCCATTTTAAAAGCCTTGAATCCCGGCGCGCGCATCATCGAAACGAACCAGTCCATCGTGCCGCTGGACGCCATCCTGGGCACGAACTTGTTCGACCTGGAACAGGCAGCCGGCATGCCGGGCTGGGCCCAGGAGCTGGCCGGCGTGCACACGCCGGAGACGGAAACGTATGGCATCAGCAGCTTCGTCTACCGCGCGAAGGAGCCGTTCCACGCGCAGCGCCTGCACGATTACATCGCCCAGCCGATCAAGGGCGTGGTGCGCAGCAAGGGATATTTCTGGCTGGCCAGCCGGCCCGAATGGGTGGCCAGCCTGTCCGGCGCGGGCAAGCTGATGAATATCGAACCCGTGGGCCTGTGGTGGGCGTCCGTGCCGAAGGAGCGCTGGCCCACGGATGCGGCCTCGTTGGCGGAAGTCAAGGCGGGCTGGAGCGAGCCGTATGGCGACCGCTACCAGGAGCTCGTCTTCATCGGCCAGGACATGGACCAGGCCGCCATCGAGGCGGACTTGAAGAAATGCCAACTCAACACCACGGAAACGCGCCAGGGCATGGCCGCCTGGCGCAAGCTGCCGGACCCGTTTCCCCAATGGCAGCGCATGGAAGAACTGGAAGATTAACCATCGATAGGAAAGACATATGACAGAATTGATCCCCGTCACCATCATCACGGGTTTTCTCGGCAGCGGGAAAACCACCTTGCTCAAGCGCATATTGCAGGGCGATCACGGCGTGCGCATCGCCGTGATCGAAAACGAATTCGCCGCCGAAAGCATCGACCATGGCTTGCTGGTGCAGGACAGCGACGAGCAGATCGTGGAAATGAACAATGGCTGCATCTGCTGCAGCGTGCGCGGCGACCTGATCCGCATCCTGGGCGAGCTGCACGCCAAACGCGAATCCGGCACCATCGTTTTCGACCACGTGATCATCGAAACGACGGGGCTGGCCGCGCCCGGTCCCGTGGCGCAAACCTTCTTTGCGGAACCGTCCGTCAGCGAGTACTACATGCTCGACGCCATTTTGACGGTGGTCGATGCGCGTCATGCGCAGCAGCAATTGACGGCGCACAAGGAAGCGCAGGAGCAAGTGGGCTTTGCCGACCGCATCCTGCTGTCGAAGACGGATCTGGTCGGCAAGGACGAGCTGGCCGCGCTGCGCCAGCGCCTGGTCGCCATCAATGGCCGCGCCAGCATCCAGAAAGTGCGCTTTGGCAATGTGCCCTTGCGCGATATCCTGAACATCCGCGGTTTCAATTTGAACGCCATCGTCGAGCTGGAGCCGGATTTCCTGGGAGAATTGGGCCACCGCCATGGCGACGGCGTGCAATCGTTCGTCTATCACCAGTCCCGGCCCCTCGATTTGCTGCAGGTGGAAAATTTTCTCGATGCCGTGGTGCAGCTGTTCGGCAGCCAGCTGATGCGCTACAAGGGCATCCTGTACGTGGCCGACGTGCCGTGCCGCGCCGTCTTCCAGGGCGTGCACATGCTGATGGGCTCGGAACTGGGCGCAGCGTGGAACGACGGGGAAACGCGCGCCAGCAAGATGATCTTCATCGGCCGCGACTTGCCGCAGGATATGCTGACCCGTGGCCTGGACCGTTGCGTGGCCAAGGCGGACAGCCCCGCCGAGGTGGCGGCGTGAGCGTGGAAGCGGGCTTGCCCGCCCTGGCGCTGATCTTTTTGCTGGGCATGCGGCATGGGCTGGAACCGGACCACCTGGCCGCCGTCGACGGCCTGACCCTGCGCAGCCAGGCCGCGGCGCCCCGCTGGACGCCGTGGATGGGCGCGCTGTTTGCGCTGGGGCATGGCGTCACCGTGCTGGCCATCGTGGCCGTGGCCGCCGTGGCGTCACAGCAATTTTCACCGTCGGAAACCGTGTTCGGCTGGCTGGAATGGTTGCCCATCGGCTTGCTGCTGCTGATTGCGGCCCTGAATGCGCGCAGCTTGCTGGCCGGCGCCCAGCTGGCCGAGGTGCGCGGCCGGCTGCTGCCGCGCTGGCTGCGGGGCGCATCCGGGCCGCTCGCCGCCATTCTCGTCGGCATGCTGTTCGCGCTGGTCTTCGACACGGCCTTGCAAGCGGCCGCCTGGGGCTATGCGGCCGTCGCGCTGGGCGGCATGCAGCCGGCCTTGCTCACGGGCCTGGTGTTTGCCGTCGGCATGGGCGTGACGGATACCTTCGATGGCTGGGTCACGGCAAAAGTCATGCGCACTGGCCAGATTGACCTCGTGCGCGCCTTCCGGCGCCGCCTGGGCTGGCCCATCGTCGCCATTTGCGTGGCCATGGCCGCTTGCATGGCGGCCGGCAAGCTCGATCCGGCCTGGTCGTTGCCGGAAAGCTGGACGGCGGCCCTCGGCGCGGCCATGGTGCTGCTGATGGCGGCCCTGTATGGCTGGACCTTGCTGGGTTTGCGCCGCGTGCGTGCCTGAGGCGGGGGCGTGGGTATAATGGAAAAAAACTGCCGGATTCCACCATGCCCGCACCTGAAATCGTCATTCGCCTGCTGACGCCGGCCGACACCGCCGCCTTTTGCGCGCTGCGCCTGCGCGCCATCCTCGATTCGCCCAGCTCGTTTTCCTCGTCGCGCGAGGATGAGCTGGCGCGCACGCCCGAAGAACACGTGCAGCGCATCGCCGACGGCCCGCTGCACCGGGCGTTTGGCGCCTTCGATGGCGAACGCCTGGTCGGCTTTGCCGGCTTGCGGCGCGAATCCATGCGGCAACTATCGCACAAGGCCTTGCTGTGGGGCGTGTTCGTCGATGTGGCGCAGCGGGGCAAGGGCGTGGCGCGGCGTCTCGTGAACGCCTGCATCGCCCAGGCCGAAGCGGACCCCGCCGTCATGCAAGTACATTTGAGCGTGAATGCGGAAAACAATGCCGCCCTGGGTCTGTATGAATCGCTGGGATTTATCGCGTACGGCACGGAACCGCGTTCGATGCGCGTGGGCGAGCTATTCTATGACGAGCATCACCTGGCTTTATTGATCAGGTAATGCCGCCGGTACCGCTGCCGGTACCGTTTACTTGCAGCGCGGGCACAAGCCCTTGATCAGGTAATCGACTTCGCCGCCGCTGAAACCTTCCGGCAACAGCACGGGCGGGGGCAGCTTGACTTCATTGAAGCAGGTGACGTTCGCGCATTTGGTGCACTGGAAGTGCGCGTGTTCGTGCGCCTGGTGGCCGGCGCCCGCGCTGAAGCGCCACACCTGGTCGGCGCCCGCGATGCGGTGCACCAGTTCATTTTCCGTCAGCCATTCCAGCACCCGGTACAGGGTGACGGAATCGATGTCGCTATCCTGCGACAGCGCTTGCTGGATTTCATGGTGGGTCAGCGAACGGCTTTGCGCCATTAAAAAGTCGAGCACCTTCACGCGCGTCTTGGTGACGCGGGCGTTGGTGTTGCGGATCAGCGATTCGGCTTGCGGTGTAGAAGATGATGTCAACATGATAGGCCTGCTTGCGGGGGATCGGCTGGCGGCGTCATCGCCGTGCCTTTGCCACCCTCTGGGCCGTATCTTAGCATGCGTGCCGTACTCGATGGAACGGCGTCACGGTTTGAACGTCCAATAGCGGCCGGCCACCGTATCGACGGGGTCGAGAAAACGCTGGTCGGCGCGCGCCTGGTTGCGTATCAGATAAAACATGTCGGACAGGGCCGAGCGCTTTTCCGCAAAGTAAGAGTGCTTCATGAAGCTCGTGTCGACCCCGGTGGCGTCGATGGTTTCCACGCCCGCCACGATCAGCATGCCGGCGCCGCTGTCGCCCGCGCGCGGGTAGCCGTGCACGGCTTTCGAGGCGGCCAGGGCCAGATCTTGCGACGAGGCATACAAGGTGACGGGGTTGCGCGCGGCGGCCAGTTTCGGCGCGATATCGTGCTTGAAGATGGCGGCGTCGATATCGGGCGCAGACAGGATGATTTCCGTAATCTTTTGCGCCAGCTGCGGCTGCGCGGCCAGCAAGTCGGCCACGGCCCGCGCCAGGCCACGGCTGCCCATGCTGTGTCCCACCAGATAGACTTGCGCCGCCTCCGTGCTGGCAAGAAAGTCGGCCAGGAAGCTGGCGAGGTGGGGCGTGCTCCACTCGATATTGTTTTCATCGATGGTGTAGCCGGCCACTTCGCCGCGCGACGGCCAGCTGTAGAACACGGGCGCGCCGTCAAAGCCCAGGTCGTAGGCCATCTGTCCCGTGCGCCGGGCCGCATCCTCGAAACTCATGTTATAGCCATGCACGAAGATAAAGGCGCTCTTGCCAGCCGAGGCGCGGATCTGCGTTTTTAATGCGGCAAAGAAGTTGCCGCGGTCTTGCACCTCGGCCGACAGCAGCACCACGTGCTTGGCCGGGTCGTCGCGAAATTCCAGGCGCCACAGCGACGGCGATTCCAGCTGCCCCATGCGATGGTCGCGGGGGATGCTGACGTCGCAGCTGCCATAGCTGAGGGGGCCATTGCCGCCCATGATGTTGCGTTCGCCGCTGAAGCGCTGGGCCGGCGGCTTGCCCACGTCGCGCTGGCGGTCCGTGGCGAAATACACTTTCACCACCGCATAGTTCGACACGACGGCGCCCTGGTCGGTAGGGGCGGGCGACGGGGGGAATGGACGCAGCGGGGGCTGCACCGCATCGAGCAAGCCTTGCGCGGCAAACAGGGTTTCCATGTCGTCCGGCACTTTCGCGGCGGACAGGGCGGCCGCCAGGGCCAGTTGCAGCCGGGTATCGGCAGGTTCGGTTTCCAGCGCGGCGATGGCGGCCAGGATGGCGGCGGCGCCGTCGAACTTGGCGATGGCTTGCTTGAGCCGTTCATAGTGGCTGGCGACGGCTTCGGGAGCATGGCCGGGCGCGCCATGCCCGATGGCTGCCACGACGGCGGAAGTGATCAAGTCCATGCGCCACCTGCCTTTCAGGTCAATCTGGATTGAATTTCAACCCATATTGCCATAAAAGCACGCGGAAAGCGACTTGTCCAGCGTCCCGCGCAGCGGGCCTGTCAACGGTCAATGCTGCTTGTCGTCGCTGAACTGCTGCGCCAGGGATTGCAGGGGCGCCACGGTCAGGCCGCCGCGGCTCACGTGCTCGGGGATGGCCACGCGCACGGGCTTGCTTTGCATGTTGGTCGATGACAGCACGTTCGTCGTCGTTTCCGGCGCCGCATTCCACACGGGATCGACGATGCCTTCGAACACATGCTTCAATTGTTCGCCCCACGTATCGCGGATCATGCGGAAATACTGGTTCTTTTCATCGATGGTGACGAAGCGCGTGACGGCCAGGCTGCCCGTCTCGTAGACGAGCAAGTCGAGCGGCAAGCCGACGGAAATGTTCGAGCGCAGGGTCGAATCCATGGAAATGAGCGCGCACTTGGCAGCCTCGTCCAGGCGCGTGAATGGATTGATGACCCGATCGATGATGGGCTTGCCGTATTTCGCTTCGCCGATCTGGAAATACGTGTTTTCATCGTGCGATTCGATGAAATTGCCGGCCGAATACACCTGGAACAAGCGGCAGCGCTCGGCGCCTATCTGGCCCCCGAGAATGATGCTGACATTGAAATCGATGCCGCAGTCGGCCAGCGCCTTCGCTTCGCGCAGGTGTACGGTGCGCACGGCTTCGCCCACGATGCGGGCCGCGTCGTACATGCTGGCCACGTTCCAGATGCTGCGCCCGTCCGCATCCACGTGTTCGGACACGATCTGGCGGATCGCCTGCGAGATCGACAAGTTGCCGGCTGTCATCAGGACCAGCATGCGGTCGCCCGGGTTTTCGAACACGCTCATCTTGCGGAAGGTGCCCACCTGGTCCACGCCGGCGTTGGTGCGGGAGTCGGACAGGAAGACCAGGCCTTCGTTCAGGCGCATGCCTATGCAATAAGTCATCGTCGTAAATCAAATCAAAAGGGGAAGCATTTTACACCAGCCGGGCCCGGTCTGCCGCCTGCAAGGCCCGGCCAGCCTCATTCCTGGCCGTTTACACGGGCACGATCTGCACATCGACTCGTAATGTTTCCGTGCCGCCACCCTGGCGCACGCCGCGCACGGGGGCCGCCGAATCGTAGTCGCGTCCGATGGCCAGGCGGCAATACGCATCCGTCATCAGGCGCGCATGCGTGACGTCGATGCTGACCCAGCCCGCGAAATCCGTGTCTTCCGCCCAGGCGTCGACCCAGGCATGGCTGGCCGCGTGGCCC
Source organism: Janthinobacterium sp. SUN211 (assembly GCF_030587315.1). Classification (NCBI taxonomy): domain Bacteria; kingdom Pseudomonadati; phylum Pseudomonadota; class Betaproteobacteria; order Burkholderiales; family Oxalobacteraceae; genus Janthinobacterium; species Janthinobacterium sp. SUN211. Next base: position 622,500 of record NZ_JAPWIC010000001.1, read on the forward strand.
GTCGTGCCCGGATCGATATAGCCGGACACGTAACGGGCCGGGATACCCCAGGCGTGGCAGCACGCGAGGAACAGATGGGCGTGGTCCTGGCACACGCCGCGCCCCAGGGCCAGGGCGTCGCCGGCCGTGGTGGTGACCATGGTGGCGCCGCTTTCATACGCGACCTTGCCGACGATGTGCTCGGCCAGGCGCAGCAAATGGCCCGTGCCGGCCGTCACGCGGCGGTCCGGCAGGCTGGCGGCCGTCAGCTCGAGGATGGCCGGATTGGCCTGGGTCAGCGGCGTCGGCATGGTAAACAATAGCGGCGACAGGGTATCGACCAGGTTCAGCCGTCCCTTGTGCGGGTAGATGGTTTCCACCACGCCGTGCGCCACCAGGCTCAGCGACTGATGGCTGCCGTTAATCGTCAGCATGTGCGACAGATTGCCGTAGGCATCCGTGTAGGCGTGGCACTGGCCCGGCGTGGAAATATGCCAGGACAGGGCGCGCTGCTGCGGCTCGATACGCGGCGTCAGGTGCAGCTGCTGGATGGTGTAGGCCAGCGGCGCACTATAGGCGTAATGGGTTTCGTGGCGGATGGTGAGCTGCATCAGGCCGCCAATGGTACGAGGAAGTCGCGGCTGACCCGGTTGCCCAGGTCATAGATGTTTTCCAGAAATTCCGTCAATGTATGGTGCAGGCCCGCCTTCATGATGTCGTCGATATGGCCGAATTTCAGTTCCGCATGCAATTTGCCGGCGAAACGCTCCGTATCGGCCGACACGTCGTTGCGGATATGTTTCAGGTTTTCCACCACGTCATCCATGCAGGCCAAGAGCGACCTGGGCATGTCGCCGCGCAGCATCAGCAATTCCGCCACCCGTGCCGGCGTGATCACGTCGCGGTAGACCTTGCGGTAGATTTCGAAGCCGGACACGGAGCGCAGCAGGGCCGCCCAGTAGTAGAAATCGCGCTGGGTGATGTCTTTCGACGTGTCGCGCGCGCCGTGGAACTTCACGTCGAGGATGCGCGCCGTGTTGTCGGCCCGCTCCAGGAAGGTGCCCAGGCGGATGAAGTGGATGGCCTCGTCCTTGAGCATGGTGCCCAACGTGACCCCGCGCGACAAATGCGAGCGGTATTTCACCCATTCGAAGAACTGGCTGGGGTCCGTTTCCAGCAGATTGCTCTTCAGGCGCTTTTGCATGTCGAGCCAGGTGGCGTTCTGGATTTCCCACACTTCCGTCGTCAGGGTGCCCCGCACGGCGCGGGCGTTTTCGCGCGCGCCCGTCAGGCAGGCGAGGATGGAAGACGGGTTGTTCGGGTCGCGCACCATGAAATCGAGCACGTCGCGCGTGTGGAAGCGGCCATATTTGTGGTCGTACGCGCTTTGCAGCTCGGAAATGCCCAAGGTGGCGCGCCAGCCTTGTTCCGCGTCCTGCTCGGACTGGGGCAGCATGGACGTTTGCATGTTGACGTCCAGCATGCGCGCCGTGTTTTCCGCCCGCTCCGTGTAGCGGGCCATCCAGAACAAATGATCGGCAGTGCGGCTCAGCATGTTTTCTCTCCTGCAAAAGCGGATGTGGCTTCCAGTACCCAGGTATCCTTGGTGCCGCCCCCTTGCGAGGAATTGACCACCAGCGAGCCTTCACCGAGGGCCACGCGGGTCAGGCCGCCCGGCACCATGGAAATTGTCTTGCCGGACAGCACGAACGGGCGCAAATCGATGTGGCGCGGCGCAATGCCGGCCTCGACATACGTGGGGCAGGCGGACAGGGCAAGTGTCGGCTGGGCGATGTAGCCGCCCGGATTGGCCAGCAGGCGTTGGCGGAAATCCTCGATCTGCGCGAGGCTGGACGCCGGCCCCACCAGCATGCCGTAGCCGCCCGCGCCATGCACTTCCTTGACCACCAGTGTCGGCAAATTCGCCAGCACGTAGGACAAATCGGCCGGTTTGCGGCACTGGTACGTCGGTACGTTGTTGAGGATCGGTTCCTGCGACAAGTAAAACTTGATCATGTCGGGCACAAAAGGATAGATCGACTTGTCGTCGGCCACGCCCGTGCCGATGGCGTTCGCCAGGGTTACGCGTCCCGCGCGGTAGACGGACAGCAGGCCCGGCACGCCCAGCGAGGAATCGGAACGGAAGGCCAGCGGGTCGAGGAAATCGTCGTCCACCCGGCGGTAGATGACGTCGACCCTCTTCGGCCCGCGCGTCGTGCGCATGTACACGGAATTGTCGTTGACAAACAAATCCTTGCCTTCCACCAGTTCCACGCCCATTTGCTGGGCCAGGAACGCGTGCTCGAAGTAGGCGGAGTTGTACATGCCGGGCGTCATGACGACGACCGTCGGGTCGTCCACGCCCATGGGCGCGACGGAACGCAGGTTGTCGAGCAGCATGTCCGGGTAATGGTCGACGGGGGCGATGCGGTTGCGCGCGAACAGTTCCGGGAACAGCCGCATCATCATCTTGCGGTCTTCCAGCATGTAGGACACGCCGGAGGGCACGCGCAAATTGTCTTCCAGTACATAGAATTCGCCCTGGCCGGCGCGCACGATGTCGACGCCCGCGATGTGGGCGTAGATGTCGGAAGCGACGGAAATACCCTGCATTTCCGGTCGGTACTGGGCATTCTTGTAGATTTGCTCGGCGGGAATGATGCCCGCCTTGATGATGTTTTGCTCATGATAAATATCATGGATGAACATGTTCAAGGCTTGCACGCGCTGCACCAGGCCCGTCTGCATCTGCGCCCATTCGGCGGCGGGGATGATGCGGGGGATGGTGTCGAACGGAATCAGGCGTTCCGTGCCGGCATCGTCGCCGTAGACGGCGAACGTGATGCCGACCCGGCGGAACGTGAGGTCGGCTTCGGCCCGCTTGCGGGCGATGGTCTCGGGCGATTGCTGTTCCAGCCAATTGCTGAATTCACGATAGTGTTCACGTACCTTGCTGTCCGTACCCACTTCATTTGCAGTCATTTCATTGAAAAAATTTGCCATGTTGTGATTTCCCTTGAGCCGTGTCTGGGTATAGCTCAGCAGGAAGCGTGCCAACAGGGCGGACGTGAATAGGTGTAAATATGACCACTTTTGTGGCGTCGCGCCATTCCTTGCACCAATTTGGTGCGCTAGGCGCCACTCTTGGGGACGTCGGCGGACGGGACGAAGGGGCGGCAATCGACGGGCACGTCGAAGATGAAGCTGGTGCCCGTTTCGGACGCGCTGTCGACGGCGATGCTGCCGCCGTGGCTTTCCGCCACACTTTGCACGAAGGGCAGGCCGATGCCCCAGCCTGGCGCGGGGTTGTCGTTTTCGCGGCGCAAGTAGTCGAAGATGCGGGCGGCCTGCTCCGGCGCGATGGCCTGGCCGCCATTGTGGACGGTGACGATCAGGCGTTCGTGGACCGCTTCCACGTGCACGCTGATGGGCGTGTCGTCGCCATACTTGAGGGCATTGCCGAGCAGGTTTTCCAGCGCGCGCCGCAGCGAGTTCTCGCACCACCAGCCGGTGACGGCTTGCCCGCTGACCCGGCATTTGTCCGGCCGCTGCAAGTTGACCTGGCCGGCCACGGCGTGTACCAGCGGCAGCACGTCGAATTGGCTCAGCACCAGCGGCAGCTGCTGGCCCTGGTGGTAGCTGAGGCCATCGAGCAATTCCTCGATCATGCTGTCGAGCCGCTTGCTGTGCTCGACAATCTTGTGCGCCAGCAATACTACCCGTTCCGGGTCGGCTGGCCTGAACAGCAGCTGGGCGCTGGTGCTGATGACGGCCAGGGGATTGCGCATGTCGTGCGACAGGCCGGCCGCGACGCGGCGCCGGAAGCTTTCGTGCATGCTGGTAAATTCGCGTATCGACTCGCGGATGCCCACGTCGATCGACTTGTTGATCACTTGCCAATCCTTGCTGCGCAGGGTGATGCCGGACTCATGCGCAGTGGCGGCGAAGCAGTCGCGGAAGATCTGGTATTCCTGGATCACCTGTTCCGGGCCGTAATTGGTCATGCGCGCCCGTTCGTTGCCATGCACGGCGGGCACGTTGCTGTTGCTGGCGGCGTTGTCGCGCGGGTGGCCGGGGGTGAGGGCTTCGGCCAGATTGTCGAAAAAGGCCGGCAAGGTATTGATGAGTATGGGCGTGAGCAACTGGTCCGCGCCGCGCACGCTGGCGCGCACGCGCTGTTCCCAGGCATCGAGGACGGCGTCGCGCATGGCAAAGATGCGCTGCGCGCGCTGCAATGGCTGGTGCGCGCCGGCCTGGCGACCCGCGTGATGATCCGTGCTGATGCTCACCTGGCCTCCCTCACCGCAGTGACTATGCTTGCAATAGTATGCGCCTAATCAGCCGGCGGGGAAACGCTTTATTGTCCAGTCTCGGCCTGGCGCAAGGCCGCATACAGGCGGGAAAGCGAGGCTGACCACTCGGTCAGCGAAAAGTTCTGTGGGTCATCATGACCATTCGCAAACCCTGTATCGAGCACGGCGTGGAAGGCGGGAATCAGCCACGTTCCCTTGCGCACGCTGGCGGCGATATACAGCAGGGCCAGGCGGTCGTATTGGGCGGGCGTAAAGCCGGGATCGGGCGCCAGGCCATCGTTGCCCTTGCTGCCGCCGGGCACGGAGTTGCGCGGTTGCACCAGTTCCACGTGCAGGAACAGGCCCGTCAGCGAAGGCTTGTCCTTTTCCAGCTTGCTGGCATAGCTGGCCGTGCCGAAATCGCGCACCTGCAGCGAGCCGCCCAGGCGGTTCACGTAGACATGGCCCTTCGGACCGCCGCCCAGCGCCGGATTGCGCAGGCTGAAGTCGTTGAAATCCCAGCTGGCGTCGTTGATGTGGTCGGGAATGGTTTCTAACAAGAAATTCGGGTAGCTGGTGTCGTGGATGACGAAATAGCGCGCCATCGGCGCGGCCAGCCGGCCCACGGCGCGCGACAGGGGCGCGTCGACGGCGCCGCCCACGTCCGCCTCGGCGATGCCCTGTTCCGCCAGCCAGGCGCGCAGGCGGGCCGGCGCGATGCCCGCGCGCTGGCCGATGCGGGCGGCCAGGAAGTCCGGCAGCGGCGCGCTGTCGCCCAGGCGCGCATACAGCTTGACGGGACGCAGCAGGCACGTGGCTTGCGCCAGCGCATCGCCCTTGAAGCCGCTTTTCCAGGCGGCGTACGGGCAGGCGGCTTGTTTTTGGGCAGCGGCCGGCAGGGACAGGCAAAGCAACAGCAGCAGGGCAGGGAGTCGTTTCATGTCGGCATTGTCGCCGAAGCGCGCCTTGCGGCACAGGCGCGCACACGAAAAAAAAGCTGCCCGAAGGCAGCTTTTCATCGTGCGACAGGCGCGCGGTCTTTAAAACGCCACGCTGGCCGACACCACGACGGTGCGCGGCGCGGCCAGCACCAGCGAGCCGATATTGAAGGACGACACGGCCGACGACCAGTAATTGCGGTCCGTCGCGTTATCCACGCGGGCGCGCAAGGTCACGTCACGGCCCGCCACTTGCGTCAGGTAGCGCGCGCCGATGTCGAGGCGGGTCCACGATGGCAATTGCCGGGTGTTGGCCAGGTCCGCGTATTGCGTCGAGGTGTAGATGGTGCGGGCGTTCAGGGTCAGGCCTGGCGCGCCGGGCACGTCCCATTCGCCGCCCACGCTCATCTGCGTTTCCGGTGCGCCGATGGGTTTCTTGCCATTGTTGGCGGCCACGCCGGTATTGCTGAGCTTTGCATCGAGCCAGGTCAAGCCGCCCAGCAGGCGCACGCCCTGCATCGGCGTGCCGAAAATCGACAATTCCAGGCCGCGGTTGCGTTGCTCGCCATCAAGTTCGGCCCGCTTGCCGAGCACGGCCAGCAAAGGCTTGCTTGTCGTGAACAGGGCTGCGCTCATGCCCAGCTTGCCGCCGTCATACTTGACGCCGATTTCCTTTTGCTTCGATTTATACGGCGCAAACACCTCGCCCATGTTCTCAACATTGACCTGCTGGCCGTTTTCCAGATACGTTCCCGTGGCCGTCGGTCCCTTGACCAGCGCCTCGATGTAGTTGGCGTACAGCGACACGTCCTTGCTGGCCTTGAACACGATGCCGGCCACGGGCGTCGTGGCGCTCTCGTCATAGGCCTTGCCTTGCGGCGCCGAGGTGTTGTAGTCGTAACCGGCATCCTTGATCTGCTGGCGGCGCACACCCACGGTCAGCAGCAGCTTGTCGTCGTGGAAGGCCATGGTGTCGGCCAGGGCGTAGCTGTTGAGGATGGTTTTCTGGGTGATGCGCGGGTCGCTCATGATGCCGCCCGTGTAGGGCGCCGGCGGCGGGCTCACGTCAACCGGTGCGTAAATGTTGGTGGCAAACTTGTCGCCGATCGCATACGCGTTCTTCGCTTCATTCCAGTGCCCGGACCAGCTGGCCACCAGGGTGTGCTTGACGGCGCCCGTAACGAGCTTGCCGCGAATGCCCAGTTCGCCCGTGCGGATTTCCTGCTTGCGGGCATTGTCGAAGCGCGACACCGTGGCGTCGCCATTGATCGAAGTCAACGTCGGCTCGGCCAGGCTGTTGGCTTCCTTGGTCGAGCGGGAGCCAAATGCGGCCCAGGCCACGACATCCTTGGCCAGATCCACTTCGGCGCGCGCCGTGCCAAACACATCGTGTTCCTTGGAATAGCTCCACGGCTGGGCAAAGTTCTTCGACGCATCGGGTGCGGATGGCAGCACGGCCACGCTGCCAATGCCGACGGACGGGCGCGGCGATGTCAGGTCGAAATTCTGGTAGCCGGCGTCGGCCGACAGGCGGTAGCCGCTGCCGCGGTAGTCGAGGCCGACCGAGAACATGCCCACGTCGTGGTCTTCGCGCTTGATGCCGGTCTCGCCCTGGCGCTTGGCGGCGTTGACGCGCACGCCGAATTCCTGGCGCTCGCCAAAGCGGCGCGCCACGTCGATGGCTGCATAGGCGTGGCCGCCCGATTCCACGCCCACCGTCAATTCCGTCAGCGGCGCATTGCCGGCGCGCTTGGGCATCAGGTTGATGGCGCCGCCGATGCCGCTGCCGCCCGGTGCCGCGCCATTCAGGAAGGCGCTGGCGCCACGGAACACTTCCACGCGCTCGAGCAATTCGGGCGAGACATATTGACGGGGCAGCACGCCGTACAGGCCGTTGTACGCCACGTCGTCGGAATCGAGGGCGAAGCCGCGGATCACATACACTTCCTGGAAATTGCCATAGCCGCGCGACATGCGCACGGCCGGATCGCTCTGCAGCAAGTCGCCCACGCTGCGCGCTTGCTGATCGGCAATGAACTGCTGCGTGTAACTGGTGCTGCCGAATGGCGAGTCCATCATGTCCACGGCACCGAGGATGCCCATGCGCCCGCCGCGCGCCACCTGGCCACCCGCATACGCCTTCGACAGGCCTTCCGCCGACGCATCGGCCGAGGCATTGACGACTACCGTGGGCATGGTTTGCGCGTCGCCGGCCGGCGCGGTGGCTTGGGCGTGGGCGGCGGCGCTGGCCAGCAGGAAGGCGGCCAGGGCGAACGGGGTAGGGACGAGGTGGAAGCTGCGCATGGAGTTATCTGGATATTAATGAGAATGATTATCATTATATTCCAGCGTGGCACAGCGCGTGGGAAAGTGTGAGAAAGCGAGCAAAAAAGTCGCCATTCGTACAACACCGGGCAGGCCAGGGTGCTGGAATCTGGCGGAAAAAGGCGCGCCAGGCGATACCTTGTGGATTTATTAATGTACAAATCCAAGTTTCGCTAGAATAGGTCATCGCGCCCCGCGCCCACAGGACACCGCATGCCATTGCTTCGCCATTTACCGTCCGCTTCCATGCGCATGCGCATACGGGACGGCTTGAGCCTGAAAGGCGCGGCCGTCGCGCTGATCCTGGCCATGCACGTGCTGGGCCTGTATTTCCTGCTCTTGCCGGCGCGGCAGCTCAAGCAATACACGGAAGTGGCGTTCATGACCTTGCTGCCGCCCCGCGCGTTGCCGCAGACGCCGCCGATGGCCTTGCCGATGCCCATGCCGGCTTTTTCGCCGCGCGCGCGGGCTGTTGCGCCGCCCGCCGCGCCGCCCGTCTTCTTCGCGCCGCCGCCCGTGGCGGCCGAAGCGATCACCGTACCGGCCGAGGAATTTCCCGCCGCGCCGGCCACGGCGCCTTCCACGGCCGACTTGCGCACGCGCGCCCGGCTGGCGGCGGGCGCCGCCGACAAGGCCCTGCGCGGCGAACGCAGGCAAGACCAGCCGTGGCTGGCCGCTGTCGACCTCAAAAGCGAAAACACCTTCCAGAAACTGGTCGCCTCCGCCTGGCGCGGCGGCCCCGTCATCCGCGTGGAGGACTACCTGACGGCCGACGGCCGGCCCGCCACGCGCGTCGTCAGCGCCGGCGGCGCCACGTGCTTTGGCATGGCCGAGAACCCGGGCTCGGGCGCCGATCCGGCCAGGACGGGCGGCAAGGTCAAACGAGTGCCTTGCCCGGGCTAAAGTTTCCGCGCAGTACACGGTTTTCACGGCATACGGGGCGCTCAACCCCGGCCGGTTCCCAAATATGCTAAGTTGCGTCTGCTAATCCTGTCGACACCAACCTGGACGCCCATGCTCCCCGAACTCCTCATCCTCGCTCCCAGCCCTTCGGCCGCCGTCAACGCGCAGCTGGAACAGCACTACACCTGCCACCACGCCTGGCAAGTGCCGGCGAACGAGCGCCACGCCTGGCTGGCCCAGCGCGCTTCGGCCATCCGCGGGGTCGTCACGACGGGCGCGCTGGGCTTGAACGCCGCCGACATGGCCTTGCTGCCGAAGCTGGAAATCGTCGCCGTCAACGGCGTGGGCCTCGACGGCGTGGCGCTGGACGTGGCGCGCGAACGGGGCATCGCCGTCACCACCACGCCGAACGTGCTGACCGATGACGTGGCCGACGTGGCGCTGGCCTTGCTGCTGGCCAGCGCGCGGCATATCGTGGCGCTCGACCGTTTCGTGCGCGACGGCGGCTGGGAACGCCGCGAGGCCATCGCCCCCGCATCCAGCCTGCGCGGCAAGACGGCCGGCATCTTCGGTTTCGGCCAGATCGGGCAAGCTATCGCCCTGCGCCTGGCCGCCTTTGGCGTCAAGGTGCGCTACTTCCAGCCGCGCGCCATTGCCGGCGCGAGCGCGCCGCGCGCCGCATCCTTGCTGGCCCTGGCGCAGGAAAGCGACTATCTGATCGTCTGCGCGCCAGGCACGCCGGCCACGCGCAAGATCGTCGAGCGCAGCGTGCTCGACGCGCTCGGCCCGCAAGGCACGCTGATCAATATCGCCCGCGGCGCGCTGATCGACGAAGATGCGCTGATCGCCGCCTTGCAGGATGGCCGCCTGGGCGCGGCCGGCCTCGATGTGTTCGCGGACGAACCGCGCGTGCCAGCCGCCTTGCGCGCCTTGCCGAACGTGGTGCTCACGCCGCACGTGGGCAGCCTGACCGTGGAAACGCGGCACGCCATGGGCCAGCTGGTGCTGGACAATCTGCAAGCCCACTTTGCCGGCTTGCCGCTGCTCACGCCCGTGCCCTGACGCCGCGCCGCCGCGTCAGGGCCGCACCACCCAGCGCACGTCTTCGAGCGCCAGCAGCAGTTGCTCGGGCGCGCCGTCCGTAAAGAAGTTCAGGCGGAAATCCATGGCGGCGCCGCCATCCGTGGTCGGCTGCTGCGTGTCATACCATTGCTGCACCTGGGCCACCAGGGCCATGGGCGCGGCGGGAGGCTGGGCCGCATCGATGGGCGCGAGCACGGCCGGCAGCAGGCTGACCGGCAGCGAGGTGCGGGGAAAGCCCGCCACGGCCGGCATCACGCTGTAGGAATAGCTGCCATCCATGGCGATGCGCACGCTGCCCGAGGCGCCCGTGAAGAGGGCGTTGAAGAAGCCTCGCATATAGGCCGCCACATCGCTGCCGCCCACCGGTGCGACTTGCCGCAAATCATAGCCTTGCCAGCTCAGGCGTGGCAGGATGGGGTCGCTGAACTTGACGACCGGCGTCTGGTACAGGAAGGCGTGCATGGTCGACACCTGCGTCTGGCTGGGCGGGCACAGGTAGCGGTTGCGCTGCACGTACAGCGAAGCCTGGGCGTTCTTGTACACCATCACGTTCAGCCCCGGCATGCGCACCTCGCGGCCGGTATTGGCCAGCGCGGCGGCAAACGACAGGTCGGGCGCGTCGGCGGCGATGGCCGCGTAGCGGTAGGCCAGCAGCGCATCGGGTGGCGTGGGCGTGGCCGGCGTGGCCCGGTACTGCTGCGCATCGATGTCGAGCACGGGCACGGGCACGCTGACGGTGCCGTTGCTCAGGGTGCCGGACAGCGGGTCGTAGGTGGCGGGCGCGCCGCCGACGGTGACATTGAGCAGCGCATACCAGGCGTCGCCGCCATGGTCTTCCAGGCGCGCGTCGAATTCCACGGCCACGCTGGCCTCGCCTTGCGCCGCCGCCAGCCGCGCCGTGCCGAAATGCTGGCCATAGCTGGCCGCCACCTGGGTCACCAGCTGCTGGAAGGCGGTGGTGGCCAGTGTTGCCTTGGCGACACTATCGGGCGTATCCTGCTTGCCGTCGAGGGGCGCGAGGAAGGCGTCGAGGTCAGCCGAGATCAGCGGATAGTTGCTGACGAAGGCGGCCAGCGCCGTGAACAGGTCGGGACCGGTCGCCGCGGACAGCCTGGCTACCTGCGACGGCACGTTGAGCACGACGCTGACGTGCACGGCATCCTGCGCCGCCTGGCGGTAGGTATAGCTGAAGCCGTAATCCCACTGGGCCAGCTGGGCCGGCTGCAAGCCACCGGCGGCCAGGCGCATGCGGCCGCCCTGCGGCGCGGCGGACGCGGTGGCGGTCTGCCGGTTGACCGTGGGCGGCACGGGCAGGGCGCGGTTCAGCACGGGGATATATTGCGTGCCATTGCCCAGCGGTACCTCGAACGGACCGGTGATGAACAGCAGCCACTGGCTTTGCAGGTATTTTTCGATGCCGGGCACGGGGCGCTGGTCGAATTCCATGTGCGTGATCTGATAGCGCAAGTCCAGCGGCACATAGGCCTGGCCTTCGACGTTCTTCGAGATGAAGTTGAATGACAGCCGGCTCTGGTCCTGCGCGGCCGTGCCTAGCAAAGGCAGCCGGGTCGGGAACAAGGTGTAGTTCTGGTTGCCGTCGCCGGCCGCGCCGTCGGCTGTGCCTGCGCCGGCGGGCTGGCCGTACAGCGCTGGCGGCGCGCCCTCGTCTTCGTCGTCCGCGCCCGTGACCTGGTCCACGCCGTACACCACCACGGCGCCGGCGGCAAAGGCCGGCCCCAGGGTGGTCAGCAGCTGCTGCCGCATGGTGGCGGCCGCGCTGACGCGCGTGGCTTCGTCCCCGGCGCTGCTGCTGAGCACGGGGCTGACCGTGGCGCTGATGACGTCGGCCAGCGTCTGTTTCGCCTTGAGTACGAGGCCCAGCTGGCCGCTCTGCAGCGGATCGGCGACGCCGTTGAGGCGATCGAGGATGTAGGCGGGCGGCGCATAGGTGGCCGAGAGGAACTTGTCGATGGCGTCGAGACAGCTTTGCAGCCACAGGTTCAGGTCGACGCTATTGAGCGTCAGCGCATGCGGCGTATTGGTTGGATAGGCGTCGATGCTGACCGTGCGGCTTTCCAGCGAATTGGCGACGGGCAACGGCGCGTAGTAGCTGGCTTGCTGGCCCAGGCGGAAATGGATGCCCTGGCCGGGCGTGTTGCTGAAACGCACGGCGAACAACTGCTGCGTCTGCTGGCCGGCGCTGCCTATGCGCGTCAGCCCCGCGCCCGCGCGCATCGACCATTGCGGCGTCTTCAGGCACGCTTCGAGCGCCTTGGCAAACGTGGTGAAGCTGGACGCGCCGCCATTCGTGTCGGCCTGCGGCAGCACGGCGCTGACCACGCTGGCGCCGTCCGGCAGGGCCGCCAGCGCGGGATCGAGCAGGATGGCCTGGCGCGTCAGCACCAGCGCAACGTCGAGCGCGATGCGGTTGGCGCTGGCCAGTTGCGCCAGCGGCACCGGCACCGACAGCGTGGCGGCGGGCGCCGTGGCACTGCCGCCGCCGGCCAGGGCTTGCAGGTAGATGACGCAGGCGGCGGCGAAGTCGCGCACCTGGCGCGACCGGGCCTCGTCCAGCGGCTGCAGCGGCGTGGCCAAGAGCGAGTTGCTGAGGGAGATGCTCACCGCATTTCCGCTCAGTCCGGGCACGCCCAGGCCCGTATAGTCCTGGTGCAGCTGGAAGTACAGACGTTGATAGAAAGGCAAGTCTTGCGCCGCGTCGGCTGGCGTGGCGTAGGCCAGGCCATCCATGCGCAAGGTCAGCAGCAGCGCGGGCGCGCCGCCACCATCCGTGCCATACAGGTAGCTGGCCTGGACTTTCGGCCAGGCGGACAGGCCCAGCAGGCGATCCGTGTAGCGCAGCGGGGCGGGGGCCTGGTCCAGCGCTCCCGTGTAGCCGGCCGGCGGCGCTTCGAACGGCGTGACGGTGGTGTTGCCGAACAGGTCTTGCCAGCGCAGGGCCAGCGACGCATGGCCGCCCACGCCCAGGTAGGGATTGTCGGCGGCGGGCGGCAGGCCGGCCGGCGGATTGGCCGGCGCCGCATTGAGCGTGGCGAACGGCCGTCCCTGGCTGTTGTTGCCCAGGTAGCCCAGCGCCTGGCGGTAGTCGTAATCGGCCAGGGCCGCGGCCGCATAGCGCCGGCGGTGAGTTTCGCCATCGTCGCCATTGTCGCCGCCATCGCTGTCGTTCGCATGGTCTTGCGGTCCGAAAGGCAGGCTGTAGGGACTGGGCAGGAAGAACGGGTTGCGGCCCAGGCCGGCCGACAGCGTGTTGTACAGCGCGGACAGGGTCGCCTGCGCATATTGCTGCTGTTGCTGCGGCGTGGGATTGGGCGGCAGCACGGGCACGCCGTCGTTGGTGCGCTTGAGCTGGAACGACAGGTTGCCCGGCGCCAAGGTCGCTTGCGCATCGAGGGCCAGGCTGTCGACGTCGAGCACGGCGCCATCGGCGTACAGGCCTTCGGTGGCGGCCGCGCCCAGGGCCAGGGCGTCCACCGACAAGCCGTAGTAGGCGGCCAGGGCGGCGAAGGTATTGCCGGGACCGCCAGAGGCGGCGGGCACGCGGTAGACGAGCGGCGGAATGCGCATGGTCGCGCCCAGCGCCACCGTCACGCCGGGATTGTAGGCGGCGATCTGTGCCGCGCTCAGCGGGGTGGCGCCGGCCGAGTAGTACGCGGCCAGCTGCTCCAGCGCTTGCGCGGGCGCGGCCATGTCTTGCTGGTTCAGCTGGTGCAGGATGCCGGCCACGGGCACGCTGGCGCCGGCGCGCAGCGGCCGCGCGGCGTTTTGCCGCGCCAGCTGTCCCACGCCCATGCCGTACGTGGCGGCCACGGCGCTCAAGGTGCGCGTGGCGGCCAGGGCCAAAGGCTGGCTCTTGGCCGGCTTGCTCAGCGATTCGAACACCAGCACGTCTTGCTGCGGATCGATCGCTTGCGTCGTCAGCAGGGCGTTGACGAAGTTCGGCACGGTGTCGGCGGCGCCCGCCGCCTGGCGCGCCTGCGGCACCACCAGGGTCAGCGTGGCCGTGCCCGTGGCGTCGAAGACGGATGGGGGCAGGCCGGCGCCCGACACCATGTCCTCGAAATACAGATAGTAGCCGCCGCCGCGCACCACCGATTGCTCCCACAGCAGCTTGATGAATTGCGAGGGGCTGTTGGCTATGCCGCGCGGCAGGACCGTCCCCGCCGCGTCCAGCAGCATGCGGCTGGCCGGCGGATGGCTTTCCGTGGACAGATTGGTTTGCGTCAGGAAGCACAGGTAGTCGGCATCGGCCTGGCCCGTCAGCGCCACCTGGTCGCTTCCGCCTTCGCTATACAGCAGGAACAGGCCGGCCACCAGGGTTTCGCCCACGGCGGCCATGCCGCTCAGCAAGTATTCCAGGCGCTGGGCGTCGGCGGCCGACGGTCCCACCAGCTCGTATACGTGGGCCAGGGTGGCGGCGCTGGCCAGCGCGGTGCCGCTGGCGTCGTTGGTGGCCACGGTGGCGGCCGGCATGCGCGTGATCTGGAAGTCCACGCGCGTGGCATAGGCATAGCCGCTCAAGTCCTGGAACACCGTGCTGCTGCTGTTGGGCGGCGTGTTGCCGATGCGGGGACGATAGGCGGGCATCAGGGCCAGTATGTCCGCGTATGGCGCCTGGGGGTACAGCGTCTGCAGCGTATCCTGGCGCTGGGTGATGCTGGCCAGCATGGCGTCGGGCAATTGCCACAGATACGGCGCGGGCGTGGCCTGGCTGGCGGCGGCGCGCGCCCCTGGCGCGGCGCCGGACGTCACGGCCGTCAGGCGCGTCAGGTCGGCGGTGATCCAGGCGGCGTAGCCTGCCGCAGGGAACTGGCGCGGCTGCAAGGACGCCAGCGGCAGGATGTGCAGCGCAGGCGACGGCACGAAGTTGCCTGCCTGCGCATACGCCAGCACGCCCGACAGCAAGCCGTATGCGGCGCCCAGGTCGATGGGCAGGCTGGTGCCGGGCGCGCCGGCGAAGGTGATGAAATCGAGGGCGACGCCATGCGAAACGGCATTGCGTCCCAGGCCGATGCGGTAGCCTCCGGCGGCGCTGGCGGGCGTGGGGAATTGCTGGCCCGTCAGCTGGTACAGCGCGTAGTCGGTCTGCGTCTTGCTATACAGGAAGGATGGCGACAGGCTCAGGCCCGCCGCCACCGGCAGGCGCAAGCCATAGGTGATGAAGCGCGCGACCTGGCCGGCGGCCTGGGCCACGGCGCCGCTCGCCTGCACGCCGCTCCACAGCTGCTCCAGCGGCAAGGCGTCGAGGTGGGCGATGGCCAGCCGGCCCGGAGCCGCGGCGAACAGATTGGCGACGCCGGCATTGTCGCGCCCCAGCGCGGCCGTCGTGGCGGCGAAGCGGCTGGCGATGCCGGCCAGGGTGTCGCCGGCGACGGAAGTATAGGCCAGCGGCGGCACGGTGAGAATGGCCGTCGGCAGCAGCAGGTCGGCGCGCGCATACAGCGATGCCTGCTGCGCCAGGGTGGCCAGCGGCACGCCCAGCGCGGCGGCGATGGCGCCGAAGCTGTCGCCGGGCGCTGTGACGTGGCTGACGGCGCCGGCGCCGAAGTCGAAGACCAGCGTCACGCCCGTGCGCAGCGCGCGCGGTTCGGCATTCGCGCCGATGAGCTGGGCCGCGGTGGTTTGCCAGCGCCCGCCGGCGCCGGCCGGATCCGTGTAGCGGGCGGCGATGGCCGCCAGCGTATCGCCGGCCTGGATCACGGCGGACAGGCCGCCGACCTGCAGCGGCAACGCGCCGTTCAGCGGATACGCGGCATTCGGCAGCGACACGTCGTCCGCGTCGATGGCGTTGCCGGCCCGGTTGAAGGCGGCGACGATGCCGGCGATGCTGTCGCCCGGCTGCAGCGCATAGCTGTAATTGTCGAAGGCATCGATGGCCGATTGCAGCAGCGCGCGGCCGATCAGGCTGAAGACGTCGACGAAGATGAAGGCCGCCATCGATTCGGGCTCGGCGTCGTCCTGCGCCAGCAGCGCGGGCTTGGCGGGCGCCTTGCCCACCTTGGCGGCCACCTGGCGCAGCACGCCGGCCACCGTGCTGCGGTACTGTTCCGTCGCCGTCGCGTAGGTCTCGAGGTCGATAGCTTGGGTGCCGGCGCCGCCTTGCGGGTCGGGGACGTCCAGCCGCAGCCCGTCGAACAGCGGGAAGAGCGTGGCGCCGTCCATATTGGCTCCCGGCGCGCTGATGTTCACGATGAAGCTGTCGGCGAGGAAGTGCAGCAGGTCGCCCATGCCGAATGGCTGCATGGCGGGGTCGGCCAGCACCTGGATGCCCGCCACCAGCTGCGCCAGCGTGACGCTGGCGGTCGCGGCGGCTGCCAGGTCCAGCGCCTCGGCGTCGGCCCGCACCGCCGGCTGCAGGGCGTCGAGCAGCCACGGGAAATACGCCTTGCACAGCAGGTCGAACGAGGTCGTGCCGGTGCGCGCGCCGCCGGCGGCCGGGTCCGGCGCATCCATGGCGAACAGGCAGACGAACGCGCCTTGCTGCGCGCTGCTGGCCGTGGCGCCCTGCGGCGCCAGCACCGTGAATTGCGGCGCCGTCACCAGTTGCAGCACCGGCTTGGCATCGGTGCGCAGCACGCGTCGCGGCTGGCGGCGCGGTCCGGCACGCAGCATGGCGGCCTGCAATTCCATCGGCAGGGTGCGCGCACGGCCGCGCGCCAGGCTGTCCAGGCGCAGCGCGCCGCCGCCATCCCACGGCGCGCGGCTGTCGTCGCCGATGCGGAATTGCGCGCTGACGGTGGCGGAAAAGCCCACGGAAATGGTGAAGCTGAAGATGCCCAGGTCGATCTTGACGCGCAGGCTGATGCGCACCGAGGCCGTCACGGACAGGGGGATGGCGCGGTAGGATTCGTAGCCGATCTGCACCGACACGGTGATATTGACGAGCAGCGAAGCGCTGATGATCTTCAAGTCCACTTCGCCGTACAGCATGCCGATCACGCCGAACGTGCCCGTCAGCTTGAAATAGCTGCTTTCCTGGACGCTGCCGGACGCGCCCGCGTTGGCCAGCGCGACAGCGTTGCTGCGGTCGTACGGATGGTAGGTGGCGATCACGCCTTCGATGATGCCGAACACGGTCAGCGCGAAGCCGGCTTTCAGCGGCCCCTTGACGAAGTTGTAGCCCAGGCCCAGCTGCAGGCCCAGGCCGAAGACGATGACGGGATTGAAATACCCGAGATCGGTTTTCGGCACCTGCGTCGCCGTCGCGCCCGACAGCTTGCCGAAATACACGCCGCCCGAGCCCAGCACCGGCACGCCGTAGACGATGGCGCTGAAGCTGAACGAGCGCGTAAAGTCCATATTGTAGGGAAAACCGATGTCGATCAGGAAGTCGCCATTCGTGTAGATCTTGATGCCTATCATCGGCAGCACCACGCTGACGGCGCCGAAGTTCAGGTTGCGGATGCTGTCGGGGAAGGTGAAGTCGATCTGGAACAGGCCCACGTCGTCGCTGATTTTCTTGTACAGGATATCGACCACCAGGCCGGCCAGGCCGCCCATCTTGGGGCTGCCCAGGGTCAGGCGCAAGCCGTACAGGTTGGGATCGTTGAAGACGATCTGGACGTCGACGGCCCACACGCCGGCCGTCTGCAGCACGCCGAAATGCGCGGCGATCAGCCAGTTGCTGTCCGGCTGGTAATACGGCTGGCCGTGCACGCCGCTGCCCGGGTTGACGGGATTGTTCTTGCCCGTGGTGGGCGGCACGCCCGCCAGCGCATCGATGACGGCCTTGGTCGAGCTGAAGTCGGACGCGCCGTTGATGGCCACGCGCTGGCCCAGCATCAGCAGGAAGACCTTGAAATAGCTGGAACCGGCGCCCGGCACGCTGGGCATCTCTTCCACGTCCTGTCCCTTGTCCGGGTCCAGCAAGTCGCCCATGCTGCCTTTGAGCAATGGCGGCACGGTGGCGTCCAGCGCCAGGGTCACCTTGCCGTCCGTATTGCGCTTGAAGACGATGCTGCGGATGACGATGAAGCCCAGGTTGAGGGGTGAACTGAGCGTGTAGGTGGCGCTGAGGCGGTTCTTTTCGCCGGTTTTCAGCGACACGTTGACGGACAGGCCGTCCAGCGTGACCTGGTTCAGCAAGTCCCACGGCGACGGCAGCACGAAATACGGATCGCCCAGCGTGCGCACGAGCGCCTGGATCAGGCTGCCCAGGGACCAGCCCGCCAGGGTGAAGCTGAGCATCTCGTTGCCGCTGGTATAGGTTGCCGTGAAGCCTTCCCAGCTCACGTACAGCGTGTGGTTCGGCCCCTTGTCCGTCGGCTGGAACGCATAGCCGAAGCCCAGCTTCAGATTGATGGCGGTATAGATCCATACGGCATCGGCCTTGCCCGAGAATTGCTGCGCGGCCGGCTTGGCGCCGTCATACTGCACCGAGAGCGTGGCTTTCTGCAAGCCGATCTGTTGCTGGCCAAGCAAGAACAGCCAGGTAAAGGTGGTGTCGACCGTGTAGCTGGTGGCCAGGTCCGTGCTGGGCTTGCCGCTGGGAATGACCGCGTCGATGGCGAACGCGGAAATCTTCAGGTTGCCCGGCAAGAAGACCGGGAAATCATAGATGCCGCCGGCGGCAAAGAATTGCTTGATCATCTCGCCCACGTCGAGTTCCTGCGCGAGCGAGGCGGAGAGGGTCCAGCGGGGCGGCGTTTCCTGGCTGCTGTATGCCACGCTGACGGCCGCCTGCAGGCTGGGGCCCACGCCCAGCAAGCCGGAAATGGAACCGGCCCAGGCCGTACCGGCGCCCGCCTTGCCGGCCTCGACAAGGGCCAGCGCGCCTTCCTGCTTGTCCGCGGCCACCGTGGCGCTGATGCCCGACAGGCTGATCTGGCCATCCGAAATGCTCAGGATGGGCGCGCCGCCCACCGTCAGGAAGGACAGGCTGATGGCGTAGTCGCTGGAAAACGCGAAGGACTGGGCCGCGCCGTCTATGCTCAGCGCGATATTCGACACCTCGGCCTGGATGGTGTCGGGCAGGCTGACGAGGCCGTTCGAGACGACGGACAGGAAGTCCGACAGCGTGGCCTTGCCGGGAAAGCTGGCCTGGAACAGCTGCGCCGAGTTGAATTGCACGTCGAATTCGCCGCCCGGCGTGCCGTCGAGGTTGCGAAATACCGTGGGCAACAGGGTGAAGGTGGTGCCGAACAGGTATTCATAGCGCGACTTTCCGCTGGCCTTGCTCGCCAGCGGCTGGTAAGCCGTCCAGTCGAGGAAGAACGAGGTGATGGTAAAGCTCAGCGCGGGCGTGGGCGCCGGGATGGGCTGCCAGCTGAGATCGCGCACGCTGCGCAGCTGCAGCGTGACCTGGTCCACCGTGGGCGCCGCCTTGGGCGGGATGCTGCCGCTGATGGTCATGCCGCCGAGGCCGAACGACGTCAGGAACTCCTGCAGCACGGCCGGGGTGGCGCGGAAATAGCTGGCGCCCCCGCCGATCAGGCCGATGGCGGCGGCGGGACTGAGGGGCGGCCCGTCGCTGCCCGCTTCCAGGCTGACCGCGTAGTTGCCGTCGCCGTCGGCGTTCGATGGCTGCAGCAGCAGCGACAGCGTGTAATCGGCGGCGCCGGCGCCTTCCACGCTGAGCGTGGCCGTCAAGGCAAGCGTGGCGGCCTGGTCGCCGTCGGCCGCTTCCTCGTCGTCCGCTTCGCCGGCGCCGCGCAGCAGCAGCTGCATGCCGCCGTCGAGCAGCAGGGCGTCGGGCGGCGGCGCATCGACGGGCGGCGGGATCGTCACGGTCAGGCTGGGCGCCGCCACGCGCAAATAGCCGGCGAACGTGCAGTCGAGCTCGCTGAGCGTGGCCGACAGCACGCCGCTGGGCATCAGGCCGCCCAGTTCGAACGTCTTGCCGTCGTACAGCGCCATGTCCAGGTAGCCGCCGATCTGCAGCTTGCCCGGCGGCGCCGCCAGGTCGGAAAACAGTTCCAGAAACGGCGTCACGAAGGCGGGCATGGCCACACTGGCGCTGAGGTTCTGCTTGGCGCCGCCCGTGACGGACAGCGCGCTGTCGCCGCCCCATGGATAGACGCCGTCGGCGCTGGAAAACACCAGCAGCGCGCCCGACAGCGGCAACTCGCTGAACGGCCAGCCGCCCATGAAGGGAAAGCTGCTGTCCCAGTTCCAGTCGGCGGGACTGGCGGCCACCTGCACCACCAGCACGGCCGCGTCATCCCCGCCGTCATCCCCGTCGTCGGCCGACGAGCGCGCGGCGGCAGGCTGCGTGGAAAACACCAGCGTGGCCGGGGTTTGCAGCAGGCCGCCGATGAAGGGCAGGCTCGCCTTGCTGACCGTAAACACGCCGTCGCTCACGGCGCCCACGTCGGCTGCCGCGCAGCTGATCAGGAACTGCGCCGCGTCGATCTGGAATGCCTGGCCGATGATAGCGTCGAATTTTTCGGGCGGCGCGACGTCCGGGTCGGCCAGGCCCGCTTCCAGGAAGGCGGCATCGAGGGCGAACGGGCCACTACTGGCGGCGTTGACGATGGCTTGCTGCAGGTTTTCCAGCGCGGTATCGGTGGTGGCCATACGAACTTGCTCCTTGAATCAGTCATGATGTCCGGGGCGGACGCTCGCACCCGCCCGGACGCTCTGTCTACAGCACGGCAAACAGCGCCAGGTGGTCGCTGGTGCTGCGCAGGTAGCCGTAATTGGCCCAGCCGTTCAGGGTGCGGGCCTGGCCTACGGCATACACGGCCGCCGGCGATTGCGGCCAGGCCATGCCGGCAGGCACGTTCGGAAATTGCGCGGGCAGCGGGCGCGTGCCGATGGGTACGCCCGGGGGCATGCCGCCCGCCACCGTGAACGGCGTGCCCGACACGGGGTTCATCACCGTGAACTGGTAGTTATTCGCCGCCACCAGCGGGTTGACGAGCATATTGTCGATCGAGAAAAAGTTGCTCACCATATCGCTGCCGATATAGTTATAGCCGGGATACGGCGCCGCCACCAACGCGCCGCCGGCCGTATTGTCGGACCACAGGAAGCGCGATTGCTGCGTCAGCTGCTGCTTGGTGCGCTTGGGGCGGATATGCGTGGCCAGGTAACCCTGGTACGCGTCCAGCGTCAGGTTCGGCGCCACCGGCATGGCAGGCGGCGGGTCCAGCAGCGGTATGTAGTTGATCGCGCGCAACTGGTCGTAAGCCGTCGTCCGTCCGCCCGCGCCGGGCGGCTGCGCGTAGATGGCGTTCAGGTTGAAGTCGCCGCAGATCAGCTTGACTTCATTGTGCGGCGCGCCGGCGGGCGGCGCCGCCACGTCGAGCACGCCGCGCAGCAAGATGTTGATGAAATTGGTGGCGCCGCCGTGGTTGGGCGGCGCATGCACGGCAAACAGGGTCAGGTTGCGCGTGATGACGTCGGTCCGGTTGGTTTCCACGAAAGTGACCATGAAGGGCTGGCGCAAGCCGTTGAAATTGACCAGGCCGCCAACGACGGGCGGCACGGCCGGCGCCGGCGCGGGGGCGAAGGCGATGCGCGCCGCCGCCATGCCCTCGGCCAGGCCGCCGTTGTACTGCGCGCCGGCCGGGATGGTGCGCGCCGGCTGGCCTTGCGGGTTGAGCAAATCCTGGATGTCGGGCGCGCCGGCGCCCCCGGCCGGGTAGGCGGCGGGCACGGCGCCGGCCGCCACGGCCGACACGCCGCCGCCCGTCCACACGTTCGGCCCCGTGAAATAGCGCCGCACTTCCGTGGGCGTGCCAACCGTGCCCGATATGCCGCGGTACAGCACGGCGACCGATTCCGTGCGCCCGCCCGTGCCCACTTTCAGCGGCGGCACCATGCGCCAGGCAGCGCGGTTGGGGTCGGCGGGATCCGTGCGCAACTGTTGCAGCAGGAAGATCGCGCCCTGCAAGCCGCCCGTGTCGGGCGCGAGGTCGCCGGCGCCGGCCGCGCTGGCCGACACCTCGATCAACACGAAGATATCGGGCTGCGTGGCGCGCAGGATGGTCAGGATGTGATTGCGGCGCTGCAGCGCGGCCACGGCCGGCAGGTTGCCGCCGCAGCGGCCGCCTTCGCCATAGCGGGGCCGCTTGCGGCTGGGATTGTTGACCTTGTTGATGCCGAAGTTCTCGATATTCCAGTACACGACGTTGGTCATGCTGCGCTCCCCAGTGAAATGGCAGGCAATGGCAGCGCGGCCAGTGCCTGCTCCTGCTGGGCGGCCGCATCGGCGATGTACGCGGCATACCAGCCCAGGCTGCCCGTATTCTTCGGGTCGCCAAACAGGAAGAACTGGATGTTCGCGTCGGGCGGCAGCTTGGCAATGCCGAGGAACTTGATGGCGATATTGTCGAGCCGCAGGCAGTAATAGTAGGAGTCGCCGTCGGGCACTTTTTGCCGCATCAGCCCGATATTGTCGATGGCCAGCTTGAAGATGCCTTGCAGGCTGATCAGCCTGGCGCCCGGCGCCGCGCCGGGCAGCGACAGGCCGACGAAGACGGCTTGTTCGTCGTCGTCGGCCGTGCTGGCGGGCGACCAGGCCAGCAGCAGGGTCGAATGGAAGCCGGCGGCCGAGACGAGCGCGCCCGGCCCGCCCATGGTGACGTCGTACACGATGCCGTGCCATGGCCCGTCGAGCGTGCCCAGGTTCAGCGCCGTGCTGACGGGCAGGAAGCCGAAATCGGCCGGCTTTTGCCCGTCCGCGGCCGCGATAAAGCCCGACAGTTCCAGGCCGAAGCCCTTGAACAGGCTGTCCGGCCTGGCCTGGCTAGCGTCGAGGTCGTAGGCCAGGTTGGCCGTCACCTCGTCGAAGCGCACGGCCGACGGCGTCGTCTGCGGATAGCGCATGTCGATCACCAGGTTGGAAAAGGCCAGGCCTGCGCCGTCCGGCGGCAGGTCCGGCGCCAGCGCGCCGAACGACAGCAGGTCCAGCACGGCGCCCGTGCGGTCGTCCAGGCTGGCGAAGTCCAGCGTGCCCCAGACGGAAAAACGGTTCAGCACGGTCGCGCCCGCGTCGGTGGTGCCCAGGCAGTTGAACTGGATGCGCTGGAACGCCACGTGGCGCAGCAGGTTGCTGTCGAGGCTGAATATCGACGGCGTCGCTTGCTCGAAGATGTAGATGCCGGTGCCGTTCTGGTCGATATAGCTGCCGTCGAGCACCACGCCGTTGTTCGGCATCGCATTGCCGCCGAAGGTGGTGGCCGTCACGCGCGAGCCGAGCAGGCCGTTGACGGCCAGCTGCACGTAGCTCTTGAAGGTCTTGATGACGGCATTGTCGAACAGCACCTGCAATTGCAGCACGCGGAATGCATAGTTGTCGGTGTCGGGCAGGGCGATGGGGGTATCGGGCGGCAAGCCGTTGCGCTGGCCGGCAGCGAAGGCCGGATCCTGGTAGTCGACCAGGCCGAAGGTGCTGGAATTGCCGTTGAGGGTGATGCTGCCGTCGCCATGCACCGTCACGCGGCTGGCCGTGAAGCCGAAATGGTGGGCGATGAAGCGCGTCAGGTCGAGGCCGGCCGCGATGCCTTGCAGGCCGGGCGGCAGACTGGACGGATCCAGGTCCGCCTGCAGCACCAGCACGCCCGTCCAGGTGGGATCGCTGACCAGTTCCAGGAAATGCCGGTACGGCGATTCGGGCTTGTCCGCCGCCAGCACCTCGGCCGCTTCGATGACATCCTGCAGCCATTGCGACAGCCCCGTGTAGGCGATGCCCTGGACGTCGGGGCCGGCGTCGGCGGCCAGCGAAAAATCGGGCGCGCCCGACCAGGCGTTCGGATTGGCGACGCGTTCCCTGACGCTGCCGCTGCAATACTTGAGCAGCATCACGTTGCGGTAGGACGTGGGCGTCACGCCGACGCCCACCTGCGCTTGCATGGTCCAGCCCGCGATGCCCACGGTATTGTCGAAGTGCGCGGCGCCGTCCGACAGGTGGGCCGCGTTGACGGCCACGAGGAACAGCTGGTTGGTCTGCAAGGCATCCTGCAAGGTCGCGTCCGGGAAGCGGAAGCCGAACGGCAAGACCTGGCCGCCGCCCAGGGTCTGACCCAGGGTCACTGACAGGAAGGCGTCCTGGTCCTGCGCCTGGCTGGACACGGTGGCGACCGCTCCCTGCGGCGTGGTGCGGTAGTGCGGCGCTTCCGCCACCGCGTCGCCGGCGGCCAGTCCGCGCACGCGGCGGCTGGCGGCCGCACGCGCATGCCAGGTGGCGCTGGCGCCGCTGGAAATGACGGCCTTGCGGGTGGCGGCCACGATGCTGCTTTCAAAGCTCGACAACAGGGCGGCGCTGACATCCAGCGGGCCGCCGCTGACGGCGCCTCCATACGGCAGCAGGGGAAAGGCGTGCGCGGCGCCCTGCGGCACGGGCAGCGAGGGCGGGGTCGAGGCGAGCACGGTATCGGCGGCCACGGCGCGCAGCAAGGCGGCGGCTCGGGCGGCCGGCGGCAGACCGTACATTGGACTGCCCGCCGGCTCCGCATGGTATTGCGGCATGGCCGCGCCGCCCTTGAGCACGCTGGCCCAGCAACTGAGGTAATCGGCCGTCAGCGGCGTGGCCACGTTACCGGAATCGGGCAAGTCCAGGGTCGCTGCCTGGAACGGAAAGACGGACGCGTAGGCGGGCGAGGCGGGCACGAACAGCAGGCTGTCATTCTCCGGCGCGGCGCCATCATAGGTGGTCATGCTCAGCTGTTCAGAGCCGAAGATGCCGCATAACAAGTTTGTCTGCGCCCCGTCAGCCTGGCCGATGGCGCTCAGGGCGAAGCGCCCGGCCGGCGTCAGCAGGGCCTTGCTGGTGGCGGGCTGGGAAGGCGACTGCGCGGCGCAGCCGAAGGCCAGGGCGCCCGACTGTAGGCCGATCACGGGCGGCTGCCCGCTGGCGGCGCCCAGCGGCCGCAAGATCGTCGCATGGCCCAGCGCCGTGCGGTAGGTGGACGGCAAGGCGGGCCGGTCGGCCGGCAGCAAGCCGCAGCGCAATACGCCTTCCAGCCTCGCCTTGGCGGACAGCTTCTGATTGTAGGGATCGAGCGGGTCGACCGTGCCGACCCAGGCCAGGCTGGCCGACAGCTTGGCAGGCGCGCTCAGCGCCGGGTAGAGCAGCTGCTGCAGCTGGCCGCTGGCCGTGTCGCGCGCGGTCATGGGGAAGCCGACGGCCAGGCCGCTTGGGCCGAAGGTGACGGGAGGGTTGACGGTGGCCGTAAACGTCAGGCAGCCCGCATTCGCGCCCGCCAAAGGCACGAACGTGCGGATCGTGCTGCCGCTGCCCGTGACGCGTATGCCGATATCGCTGGCATTGCGCTGGAAGGCCAGCGCCGGCGGCGTAGCCAGCGGCGCGGCCAGCCGCAGACTGCCGCTGGCGGCGTCGATGGACAGGCCGACGCCGGACAGCACGTTGAACAGCAGGTCCTGTCCCAGGCGGAAATTGACGTTGGTGCTGGTGGCAAAGCCCTTGGTCAGCTGGTTATAGGTGTAGCTGCAGCCGTAGCTCTTGAAGGAATCAGTCGGCGCTGCATCGGTGTCGCGCAGCCACAGCAGCGCGTTCAGGTTCAGTCCCGGCGCCGATGACTGCCGGTCGATATACGCGACGAGGGCGGCGATGAAGGGGCCGGGCGCCGCGTCCAGCGCCGCCGGACGGGCGCTGGCAAACACGTAGCTGCCCATGCGCTGCGGCGACAGGCTGTCGGCATAGCTGATGCTGTCCGGGGGCGTGGCCGGCGGCGCGACGGGCGGCAGCAGGTAGCCGGCCCACGCATGCTCCGCCTGCGGCGGCGATTCATACAGGCTGACCTTGCTGGCGGGATCGGTGGCGACGAAACTGAAACCCATGACAACCTCCACTCAAGACGCGACTCGGGCTGCGATGCGGCGGCATGGCTGCCGCGCGGCAACGCAATCGTTTACAACGGGTGGGCTCGGAAGGGCGTCGGATGGCCAGGCGGCTTGCCTGGATGCGGTGGCGGGCGGCCATCCGGAGCGCCCGCCCGCAGGCGGGCGCGGAACCGCCGCTTACTGCGAGTTGGAGGTAAAGGTGGCCAGCACGAAGCCCGTGTAGCTATACAAGGTGCCGCTGTCGACGATGTCGCCGGAGAGCAGCACGTTATACAGGCCCGTGCTTTGCGGCGAGTAGGTGACCGTCAGGCCGGCTTTCCACGTGACGACGCCGTTGCCCGTGTCGCTGGCCAGCTTGGCCGTGGTAAAACCCGTGGTGACGCTGGGATTCCAGTACGTGGTGCGGCCCTGGAACTGGAAGGCGATGCCGGTCTGGTTGTTGCTGTCGCCGCTGGCGATGGACAGCGCGATGCTGTTCGGCGTGGTGTTGGTGGTGACGCTTTGGCCGGAGGCCAGCGTATGGTTGGTGACTTCGACGCGAGGTAAGTTAGACATGACATTCTCCATGAGGTGATATCGGCCTGCACTTGCGGTGGGCGCCCCGTGGCCGACAGGTTCGGGGCAGTTGGGTAAGTCGGTAGAAACGGTATAGCGACGGCTTTGCGACCATGCCATAAAAATATGGCGGGACAATACGCAATTTCAAATAAAGACAAGACATTTGATATTAATCAATCCGGAATTGATTAATATTTTTCTTATTTGCTTATTCAAAAAAGTAGTTTCCGGCTATTCGTAATATAACCATGCCGGCTCTTGCGCATGACGAGTAGCGATTCTATGCCTATTTTTTTGCGCGATTCTCTCGAATTGTCGCGAAGGCAAGAATAATGCGGCTTCCGGACGCGGTGCGGGAATGCGCCGCCGGCCATTTTGCGCGGCGGCAGGCAAGCGGGATAGGAAATGCAATTGAATATAAACGGTTTATTGATTTAAATAGATGGCCTGTGCGGCTTTATTGCGCGGCCGGCGCGGGCGGGGCCGGACAGCGTTCAAAAACGGCTACCACCTTGCCAGTCAGCGTGTATTGCGTGCCGTCATCGAGGATGGGGCCATCGATGAGGATTTGATATTGCTGCGGACCGAGCGCCTGGAAACGCAGGGTCAGTCCTTTCTGGAACGTCACGATGGTATCGCCGCGGTCGGCGCCCAGCTGCAGCAGGATATTCGCTGTCGACAATAAAACCGTCCAGTACGCGGTGCCGTTGGCGCGCAGCGCCACCAGGGTGTTGTCATTGATATCGTTGCTGGCCGTGGCGATGGCGTCGCTGTTGACCGTCAGCGCCATGGTTTGCGGCGCCCGGCACGCGGGGGCCGGTTCGGCCAGCTGGCGCGCCAGCGCCGGGGCGTCGCCACCGAGCGATAGCAGCAGCACGGCAGCGAGCCAGGGGCCGCGCCAGTTCAGCTGATACATGGTGGAGGTGGTGTCCCGCGCATGCGACCCATCGTAACGAAATTCGGCCGGAAGAGCAAACGCATGCCGACCGCAGGGCGTCGCCATGGCCGCCAGCCCCATCTGCTATCATCGTGCCGTTTTGGCCAGCGCCGCGGGCGCCGGTCCGGTATTTATGCAAGGAAAAAAATGAATAATCGCATTTCCCTGCTGCGCCAGCGCGGCGTGCAGGACAGCGGCAAGGTGGGCATGATCGAGCTGTTCTTCGACCTCGTGTTCGTATTTGCCGTCACGCAACTGTCGCACGGCTTGCTGGCGCACCTGAGCGCCATGGGCTGGCTGCAGACGGGCCTGCTGTTGATGGCCGTCTGGTGGGTGTGGATTTTTACCTCGTGGATCACCAACTGGCTCGATCCCGAACGCATCCCCGTACGCATCAGCCTGTTCGCCATGATGCTGGGCGGCTTGCTCATGTCCGCCTCGATTCCCGAAGCGTTCGGCACGCGGGGCCTCGGTTTTGCGGGCGCCTACGTCGCCATGCAGGTGGGCCGGCCCCTGTTCGCCTGGTGGGCCGTGCGCCATGAAGAACTGTCGCGCCGCCGCAATTTCCAGCGCATCGCCCTGTGGGCCGTGCTATCCGGCATATTCTGGATCGCCGGCGGCATCGCGTCGCCCGAGCAGCGCATCTTCTGGTGGGGCGCGGCCCTGTTGATCGACCTGGCCGGTCCCTGGATGCAGTTCGGCATGCCGGGCCTGGGCCGTTCCTCGACGGCCGACTGGGATGTCGACGGCGGCCACATGGCCGAGCGCTGCGCGCTGTTCGTCATCATCGCCCTGGGCGAATCGCTGCTGGTGACGGGCGCCACCTTCGCCGGCCTGGAATGGACGGCCGCCAACTGGCTGGGATTCCTGTCGGCCCTGGTCGGCAGCATCGCCATGTGGTGGATCTATTTCGACACGGGCGCCGAGGCGGGCCACCACCGCATTGCCCACTCGAAGGATCCGGGCCGCATCGCCCGCAAGGCTTACACGTATATCCACGTGCTGATCGTGGGCGGCGTGATCGTTTCCGCCGTGGCCGACGAACTGGCCCTCGTGCATCCGGACGAAGCGAGCTTCGCCGGCATCAGCGCCTTGCTGGGCGGCCCGATCCTGTATCTGCTGGGCAATGCCTTGTTTAAATGGGTCAGCAACGACCGCGCCACGCCGCCGCTGTCGCACCTGCTGGGCATCTTGATCATCCTGGCGCTGATCCCGATGGCGTATGGCCGGCTGTATTCGCCCCTGACCCTGGCCTGCATCACCAGCTGCGTGCTGGTATTGGTGGCCGTGTGGGAACATATGGCGCTGCGTCGCCCGCCGCCGGATATTGATCCTTGATATTTGTTTGACCTCAACCGGGCGGCGCGACGCCGTCCGGATCGCTGCGCGTATCGAGTTGCAGCTGCAGGAACGCCAGGTCCAGCCAGGCGCCGAACTTGGTGCCCACCTGGCGCATCAATCCCACCTCTTCGAAACCCAGCTGCTTGTGCAAGGCGATCGAGCCGGCATTGCCCGCTTCGATGC
Organism: Janthinobacterium sp. SUN211; assembly: GCF_030587315.1. Classification (NCBI taxonomy): domain Bacteria; kingdom Pseudomonadati; phylum Pseudomonadota; class Betaproteobacteria; order Burkholderiales; family Oxalobacteraceae; genus Janthinobacterium; species Janthinobacterium sp. SUN211. The sequence goes on from NZ_JAPWIC010000001.1 coordinate 650,804, forward strand.
CCGCCACCATCACGTGCTTGCCCAAGCCGCGCGCCCGCGCGATCAATTCCCCCATCAAGGCCTTGCCGACCCCGGCGCCGCGCCGATCGGCGCGCACGTACACGGAATGCTCGACCGTATGCCGAAAACCTTCGAACGGGCGCCAGTCGCCGAACGAGGCGTAGCCGGCCACATTTTCTTCCGCATCGATGGCGACGAGCACGGGATAGCCGGCCTTTTCGCGGTCGGCCAGCCAGGCGGCACGGTTGGCCGCATCGACCGTCCGTTCATTCCAGATGGCCAGGGTATTGCTGATGGCATCGTTGTAGATGGCCGTGATGGCCTCGATGTCGCCCGCGTGGGCATCGCGTATCTGCATGTTGCTCTCCTTGCTAGGCGTCTACTATAATGGACAAATCATAGATTGCCGCCCACGCTTTTGTCCAATAAATCCTGATTATGTCCACTAAACCAGACGAATTGAACCAGCGCATCGGCGCCAGGGTGCGTCTCGAGCGGGAAAGCCTGGGCTGGTCGCTGACGGAGCTGGCGGCCCGCTCTGGCGTGTCGCGCGCGATGGTGCACAAGGTGGAGCGTGGCGATTGCAGCCCCACGGCCACCTTGCTGGCGCGCCTGTCGGGCGCCTTCGACCTGAGCATGTCCGAATTGATCGCCCGCGCCGAAATGCGCGCAGGGCGCTTGCTGCGCCAGGTCGACCAGCCCGTGTGGATCGACCCGCAGAGCGGCTATGTGCGGCGCCACGTGTCGCCCGCGTCCGACATGCCGCTCGACCTCGTGCATATTACCTTGCCGCCCGGCGCCGTGGTGGCCATGCCGGCCGCCGCCTACGCGTCGCGGCGGCAACTCATCTGGTCGCTCAGCGGCAGCCTCGTCTTCCTCGAAGGGGAGACCCGCCACGTGCTGGACGAGGGCGACTGCCTGGAACTGGGCCCGCCGGCCGACTGCGTGTTCAGGAATGAAACGGCCACGGCCTGCACCTACGCCGTGGCCGTATTGAAGGGCGTTTGACCTTAAGTCAGCGCCGCCGCGCGTAGCTGGGCGATGAAGGCGCGCGCGGCGGGCGCCTGTTCGTGGCGGCGGAAGGCCACGGCGATTTCCGAGCTGATCTGCGGCCCTTCCAGCTCGCGGAATACGACGCCGGGCAATTGCACGCTGGCCATCACCGAGTGGGGCACGATGGCGCAGCCCACGCCCAGCGACACTTCCGTCAGCACGGCCACCAGGCTGCCCGGGCGCGACACCACCTGGGCCGCAAAGCCGCCGCGCCGGCTCGCTTCCAGGGTTCCCAATTCCTGTTCCGGCACGATGAACGCCTGTTGCGCCAGCGCGGCCGGCCCCGCCACGCCGAGGCGGGCAAGCGGGCTGTCCGCTTGCACGGCCAGCACGAAGCGGTCGCGCAGCAAGACCACGCTGTCGAGTCCATCCGGCAAGTGCAGGGGCGGGCGCACGAACGCCAGGTCCACCCGGCCCTGGTCCAGCAAGCCGGGCAGGGCATCCATCGCGTATTCGCGCGCACCGATGTGGATGCCGGGGTGGCTGGCGCGAAAGCGGGCGAACTGGTCCTGCAGCACGCCTGAGTAGGCGGCCGAGGCCACATAGCCGACTTCCAGCCGTCCCAGCTCGCCCCGTCCCGCCCGCCGCGCCACTTCCTGCGCCTGCGCCAGCTGCCCCAGCGCGCGGGTGGCTTCGATGACGAACAATTCGCCGGCCGCCGTCAGGGCCACGGCGCGCTTGCTGCGCTGGAACAGGCGCGTGCCGAGCAAGCTTTCCGTTTCCTGCACCTGCTTGGTCAGCGCGGGCGGCGAAATGCCGAGTTCCGCGGCGGCACGCGCGAAGTGCAGGCTGTGCGCGACGGCCAGCACGCAGCGGAAATGCCGCAATTCCATGTCTTTTTCTGTATTCACCATGGGTGAATTATAAGGCGATCATCTTATAACAGGAAATAATACAAGCGTGCTTACAATCGGGGCATGAAGAATACCAACTGGACCTTATATACGTGCTCGGGCGTGTGCGCGCTGATCATGCTCGACACCAACGTGGTGGCCGTTTCCCTGCCGTCGATCGCCCGCTCGCTCAACGCCAACTTCGTCGACGTGGAATGGGTGGTCAGCGCCTACATGCTGGCGTTCGCCTCGTTCCTGTTGCCAGCCGGCAGCATCGCCGACCGTCTGGGACGGCGCAGGGTGATGCTGTTTGGCCTGGCTGTGTTCGCGCTGGCGTCCCTGCTGTGCGGCCTGGCGTGGACGCCGTTCGTGCTCAACGTGGCGCGCGCCGTCAAGGGACTCGGCGCCGCGCTGCTGCTCACCTCCGCGCTGGCCGTCATCGGCCACACGTTTCATGCGGAAAAGGAGCGGGCGCGCGCCTGGTCCGTGTGGGGCGCAGCCATGGGCGTGGCCATGACGGTGGCGCCGCTGCTGGGCGGCCTGATCACGAGCGCCATCAACTGGCGCTGGATTTTCTACCTGAACCTGCCCGTCGTGGCCATCTTGATGTGGCTGGTTAGCAGGCACGTGGATGAATCGAAGGATGCATCCAACGCCAGCTTCGACCCGGCTGGCGCGCTGCTGTTTTCCGCCGGCCTGTTCTGCATCATCTGGGGCTTGATCGACGCCAGCGTGGCGGGCTGGTCCAGCCGCGCCACCCTGCTGCGCTTCCTGGCGGGCGCGGCGCTGCTGCTGGTGTTCGTGCTGGCGGAGCGGCGCCAGCGCGCGCCCTTGGTCGATTTATCCCTGTTTGGCCGGCGCGTGTTCGTCGGCGCCGTGCTGGGCATGTTCGGCTACGCCATCGCCGCGCAAGTGATGATGACCTTTTTACCGCTGTATCTGCAGAACGCCTTCGGCTTTTCCGCCGTGCTGGCCGGCTGCGCCATGCTGCCGTTTGCCGTCGCCATGGTCGTGCTGTCGCGCCTGGCGCCGCGCGCCATGCATTACCTGGACGACCGCGGCATCCTCGTGACGGGGCTGCTGGTCGTCGCCGCGGGCAACGTGGCCACGGCCTTTGCCGCCGCCAGCCTGCAGTATGGCTGGGTGGCTGCCGGCATGGTCGTCACGGGGGCGGGGGCGGGATTGCTCAACGGCACCACGCAAAAGGCCATCCTCGCCTGCATCCCCCGCGAACGCACGGGCATGGGCTCCGGCATCAGCACCACCACGCGCTTCGTCGGCATCGTGCTGGCCGTGGGCGCGCTGGGCGCCGTGCTGGCCATGCGCACGGCCGCCTCGTTCGAGCAACTGGCGTGGCTGCACGGCTTGAAGGCTTCGCCGGAAATGATCGGGCGCATCGTCGCCGGCAACGCATCCGACGCCTTCGGCCAGCTGCCGCCCGCCCTGCAAGCCGTGGCGCAGGAAGCGGCGCGCCACGCCTTCATCGACGGCTTTGCCAGCGTGCTGTACCTGGCTGGCGGCCTCGCGGCCGTGGTGGCGGCGCTGGTCTTCGTGCTGGCAAGGCCGCTGGAAAAAGTGTAACTGTTCAGCAAGTTCTGCGTGCGCGGCCTCTGCTTGTAATATGATGCCATCAGGAAATACATGGCATTCATATAACTACCGCAGGTAATCACATGCGCAGAAAACGCATCATCATCACCAGCGTACTGGTGGCCGTCATCGGCGTGGCCGCTCCCCTGAGCCTGGCATTTTACCTGTCGTCCGTGCGGGCCGAGCAGGGCGAGCAGGAACGCCTGCGCCTGCTGGCCGGTTACGCGCTCGAGCGCGCCCACCGTTCGATCGCCTCGGCCAGCATGGCCCTGCGCAGCGCCGATGCGCTGGAGCTGGCGCCGTGTTCGGAAGCCCATGTCCAGCAATTGCGCCGCATCACCATCACCACGCGCAGCATTGACGATATCGGCTATGTGGAAAACGGCTTGCTCAAATGCACGTCCACGGGCATCGAGGAAGAGCGCATCGCCGTCACGCCCGCCGACTTTACCCTGGACAATGGCATGGGCCTCGATTTCGACCTGCGCCCCGTCGTCAGCGGCGGCAAGCGCATGGTGGGGCTGTCGTATCGCGCCTACAAGGTGCTGATCGATCCTGTGCGCTTTTCCGACGTCATCGTCGACAGCGACATCCAGATGGCCGTGGCCATCGGCAAGCGGGGCGTGCTCGACACCTTGCACCATCCGGACCCGGCGCTGGTGCAAGCCTTGCTGGCCGGCCAGCCGGCGGCGGCCGGCGCCGTGCCGGACGGCAGCATCCATGCCATGCTGTACCGCGATGGCTTGACGGCCGTCATGATCGAACCGCGCAGCAAGCTGAACGACAGGCTGCGGCGCGAGCAGCTGCTGCTCTTGCCGCTGGGCCTGCTGATGGCTGCCTTCCTCGTCGGCATCGTCGTGTGGCTGTCGCGCCGCCGTTTGTCGCTGATGGGAGAGTTGCGCATCGCCATCGACCGGCGCGAATTCTTTGTCCATTATCAACCGATCATTGCCCTCGACACGGGCGTGTGCGTGGGCGCCGAAGCGCTGATACGCTGGCGCCGTCCCGATGGCAGCATGATACGGCCCGACCTGTTCATCCCCGTGGCCGAGGAAGGCAATCTGATCTTGCCCATCACCGACCAGGTGATCGATTGCGTCATCGCCGACATGCGCGCCGCGCTGCTGGCCGACCGCGAATTGCACATCGCCATCAACCTGTGCGCCAGCGATATCGAAACGGGCCGCGTGCTCGACGTGCTGGAGCGGGCATTGGCCGGCACGGGCATCGAGGCGCAGCAGATCTGGCTGGAAGCGACGGAACGGGGCTTCATCAACGTGGAAGCGGCGCGCGCCACCATCGAAAAGGCCCGGGCGCGCGGCCATGCCGTGGCCATCGACGACTTCGGCACCGGCTATTCCAGCCTGTCGAGCCTGCAAAACCTGCCGCTCGACGCCTTGAAGATCGACAAATCGTTCGTCGACACCATCGGCACGGACGCGGCCACCAGCAGCGTCACGCCGCACATCATCGCCATGGCCCGCACCTTGAACATGCTGATCGTGGCAGAAGGCATCGAAACGCAGCAGCAAGCCGATTATTTGCTGGAACGCAAAGTCGAATTCGGCCAGGGCTGGCTGTTCGCCAAAGCGCTGCCGGCCGCGCAATTCCTTGCCTTTTATCAAACGCGCCGCACGCCGCCGTCCCCATGAAACCGCCACGCTTTCCCTATCCCTTGCAGCCGCTGCGCGTACCGGGCGGCTGGCACATCACCGTCAACACCCTGTTCGAAGTGGAGCCTGGCCCGGACACCATGGAATGGTTCAGCAGCGCATTGCTGCTGTGGGGCAGCTGCCGCGACAGCGGTTACTGCTTCAATTCGCACTTCGAGCCGGAAGACGATCCGCAGGGCGAATTCGTGCTGGAGATGGGCAAGGTGGCATACGACCGGGACGGCAAGATCGTGCAGGGCAGCGACGCCTTCCTGGGCGAGTTTCGCACGCGCAGCAAGGCGGCGTTTGTCGCGCGGGTCGAGCAATTCATGCAAGACCCGGCAGCTTGATCGCTACGGTTTGCGCGGCAAGACGGTGTCCTGTCCGCTTTGCTTGAGCACGGCGCTGGCGATCTTGCCCGCCGCATCGCGCGTAAACGCCAGTTCCGCATCGATGGCGCGGAAGAAGAATTGGTCTTTCGCGCTGGCAAACAAGGGGGCGGATCCCATGCCCGTGCCGGCCGCTTCCAGACCTTGCTTGCCCAGGCTCACCGTCAAGGTGAAATCCTTGTCCAATGGATACTCGCCTACATACTCGGCGAGTGCGGCGCGCGGCACGTCGATGGCCGCTTGCGGCTTTTTCAACGGCGGCAGGGGCGTGCCGGGCAGCAAGGTGGACAAGCCCAGTGCATCGACGTCGCGCGCCGTATTCGTCAGCACCACCACGCCCCGCTTGCCGTCCGTCGTGAACGCCGCATAGCTGCTGTAGCCGCCCGTCTGGCCGCTGTGCCAGGCGTAGGCCTGGCCCTGTCGCTGTTCCAGCAGCCAGGACAGGCCGATTTTCGTGTCGTCGCCGGACGCCACCGGACGCTGCGGCTGGATCGCCAGTGCATACGGGCGCAGCGGCTTGAACATATATGCCTGCAGGTAGGCGACCATGTCGCGCGCGCTGGAATACACGCCGCCGGCCGGCGCCACCACATTCAAATCCCAGGCGGGCGTGGCTTCGCCCGACAGCAGATGGCCGGGCGCCAGGCGCGCCAGCATGCCGTGCGTGGGCTTGTTCGAGGTGGAACGCATGCCGAGCGGCACGGCGATGCGCTTTTGCAGCAGCGCTTCATAGCTGGTGCCGGCCTGGGCCGCCAGGGCCGTGCCCAGCACGGCGTAGCCGATGTTCGAGTAGTCAAAGGCCGTGCCTGGCGCGCGCGGCAGGTGGTAGGCGGCGAGAAACTGCCGCTGCTTCGCTTCCGTGTAATCGGCATACGGATTGGCCGGGTCCTTGGGCGCGAAGTTGTCGGGCAGGCGCGGCAGCGAGGAATAATGCGTGGCCAGGTCGAGCAGGCTGATCGTTTTTCCATCGAAGGCAGGCACGGTATAGCCCGGCAACAAGGCCGCCACGGGCTCGTCGAGCTTGACCTTGCCATCGACGACGGCGTTGGCCAGCAGCAAGGCCGTCATGGTCTTGGTGACGGAACCGATCTGGTAAACGGTGTCGGCGCCAGGCTTGGCGCTCTTGCCTGTCTGGCTGCTGCCAAAACCATACACGGCGCTGTCCTTGCCTTCGATCACGGCGATGACGATGCTGGCGTGCAAGCCCGTGCGCGTGAGTTCTTCCGCGCGCTGGCGCACGGCGTCGTCCAGCGCGGGGGCGGCCAGTGCAGCGCTGCCGGCGAGGCAAAGGGGGAGGAGGGCGAAAGTGGGTGTCATGGGTAACCTTGTCCAGAGTGGATCGAAGGCACGCCGGCGCATGGGGAAGGTGGCTGGCATGCCTGGTGAAGGATACGGGCCCAACATGAAGGTTGCCTGAGTTTTATGTTTGCCGGTATGGCAAGGCTTGCGTTTGCTCAATGTTCAGCCATCGGCGCTTCCAGCAGGCACGCCAGCTGCGCGCGCATGTCGGCAGACATGCATTGCAGCAATTCACCGCGCCGGCGCGCATCGGCGCGTTTCTTCGATGGCACGTCGGCCAGGTCGGGCGCCCGGTAGGGCGCGCAGGGCAAGTGATAATTACCGTCGCGCATGCGCAAGGCATGCAATTCCTGCCACGCCAGGTCGTAATCGGCGGCGATATGGCGCCGGCGCCGCGCATTCAGGGCGATGCGGTTGTCATTGCTTATCAAAAACAGGTTATTGCAGGCAAAAAAATCGCCGAAATCGCGCAGGGCCGTCACCATCAGGTTTTTCGGGCGGCAACCGTGCAGCGCCCGCGTGGCCGCCTTCACGGCTTGCGCGCCCGCTTCCGAGCGCAAGCCTTGCAGCGCGCCCAGTTGCAGGGACACGCCATCGGCGCGCGGCAGGAACAGGAAGCTGGCCAGGTAGAACGGCTGGCCGTCGCGCGTCAGGCGCAGGCACAGTTCGCCTTCGCGGTAGCTGTCGTGGATGGCCGTCAGCTGCAAGCGGTACAGCGCCCCATCCTTGCCTTCGAACGCGGCCAGCACCACGGGCTGGCGCGCGGCCCGCTCGACCAGGGCGCGCGCCCCCGCTTGCCACAGGAAACGGTAATGCCCTTCCAGCAAGGCCAGTCTGTCCGCGCAACCGAGCCGGCGCGACGCGTAAGGGCGGTAAATCTTGAAGCGCAAGCAAGGATGCAGCTGCGCCAGCGAATTCAGGCCGGGCATGCTGCCCAGGAAAGCTTGCCAGCGCGTGCGCTGGCGGGGAAAGAAGAGGGCGCCCAGCGCCGCTTTCAAGCGGTGGCCGCTGGCGGGGTGTGGCACGGCGGCGCCGTGGTGCAGGGGTAAAGCGATGTCATTCATGATTCAGCCGGAAAAGGGCAGGCGCTGCACAATGAGAGCCTTGCCAATCTGAATGCTACGCGGGCCAGGTGAATTTCCTATTAAGAAGCCACGCAAGCGGGCTTTAGAGGATGGCAACTAAACATTTGCCTTCTGGCAATATGGACGGTTATGCTCGCGGCACCTTCACTCCTGGACTGATGCCGCTCATGAATCACCGCCCATTGCTTGCCATTCCCATGCTCGTTGCCGCCCTGGCCGCCCAGGCGCAAGACCGCACGGCCGATCCCCTGGGGCCGTTGGCGCAATGCATCAACCGCAGCGAGTTCCAGTTCCGGCAGCAGGACCGCTTGCCCGCGCACGTGACGACGCGCAGCGTCAAGCTGGCGACGGGAGAGGGGCAGGTATCGACGGCCGATGGCTATCGGCTGATGCTGTTCCGCAAGGGTAGCTTGCCCCTGGTGAACCTGAAAATCGAACGCAGCGCCGCAGGCAGGTTTGCCGCCGACCGCGACACCATCGTGGCGCAGATGCAGCAGATGGCCGCCAACAGCAAGGCGCCCCAATTGGTGTCGCTGGAAACGGACACGCGCCAGGGCGTGGAAGTGCTAGGATTGAACAATCCCAATGTCACGCAATCGGCGGGCATCATCAGTTTATACACCTTGCTGCATGCCGCCAGCGGGACGGTCGCCACCGCCTATCTGCTCAACCAGCCGGCGGACAAACGGGAATTCGCGACGGATGCGCAGTACCAGGCCTTGCGCGACCAGTTCATCAGCTCGCTGGCCGCTTGCATGGCCGATCCCGCGCCGTAAGGCAGGCGCACACAGGCACAGGCAGGCCAGGAAAGGAGATCACCGCCATGAAAAAAGCAGAGCCAAATACGCAGTCCCAGGATGGCGCGGTGAGCGCCGAGTCCGCTACTCGCCTGATCGACGCGAAAATCGCCGCGCTGGCCGACTGGCGCGGCAAGACGCTGGCCACGGTGCGCGCACTGATACGCCAGGCGGACCCGGACGTGGTCGAGGAAGTCAAATGGCGCGGCGTGCCCGTCTGGTCCCACGCGGGCATGATTTGCACGGGCGAAACCTATAAACTGGCCGTGAAACTCACCTTCGCCAAGGGCGCCGCCTTGCCCGATCCGGCCGGCCTGTTCAATGCCAGTCTGGACGGCAACACGCGCCGGGCCATCGACCTGCACGAAGGCGCGCACCTCGATACGGCAGCATTCAAGGCGCTGATACGCGCCGCCGTGGCGCTGAATACGACACCGAAACCCAAACGGACTCCGACTTGAGACATTATCTGTATCTGTGGCACGATCCGGCCGAGCGCATGCTGGTCGCTTCCGGCATCGAATTCAAGGATTTTCTTCCCACCCTGGGCGAGTCCGGCGGCATCGTGCTGCGCAAGGGCAGCGCCGGGACGGCCAGGAAGCCGGCCGGCTACCAGACCCTGGCGCGGCAACAGTTGCCGGCCCTGGCCGGGGAAGACCTGCACGCCTGCGGCAGCCATGCCTGGGCCGACTGGCGGGGCGCGGCGCCGGCGCCCCAGGATGGGGACGTGGCCGCGGCGCTGGCCTATCACGCCGCCGCGTCGCGGCGCACGGGGCTGGCCGCCTTGCAAAACCGCTTCCTCGCCTTTGCCCACGACGACGGCTGGTACCTGAAACTGTTGTATGCGGCCTGGGACGATGCAGCGGCTGTTCTCGCCGGCGCCATCCCGCCAGCGCTGGGCACGCTCGATCTGGATGCGCTACGCCAGGGGGACGACGGTTACTGGCTGCAAGACGGCACGCTCGAAGTGGAATTGAAAACCCACGATATCGACAGCGTGCTGAACCGCCGTTTATGACCTGTGAGCGCACCGCCTGAGAATGGTGGAAATGTTGAACTGAGATAGATAAGGGAGAATGGTTTGGAGCAGGTTTGGATATTTTGCGGAGCGGGATCGCGATTTCCTGCGGGAGTCTTTACGGATAAAGATGCGGCCCTGGATTGGATTTTACGGCATCAGTTATCTGGCGTCCTGAGTGCCTATCCCTTGAATGCCGGCGTATACGATTGGGCCGTACTGCAAGGTCATTTCACGCCGACCAGCGAGCATCAGCGTACGCCAGGCTTTGTTCAGAAATTTACTTCGGCATCTCAAGAACACTACCATGTTGAAAATGGGGTATTGGATTAATGTCATGGTCTGGTGGTGAGGTCAACATGAGAAGGCCCGCCGCTTTGGCGTTGTGAAAAATTATGAGTAAGGTAGGCGATGAGATTTGATATAAAAATTACCTCGGGAAAAGAAGTCAGGCGCGCCTGCTTTTCTGAGAGTGGCCTGATCTATTTTGGCGGGGCCTCTGGCGAAACTGGAGCATGGCAAATCGACATGAATCGACTGGAGGAATATCTCGATACAGCGTTGCAGGAGGTCAACTGCGGCGATTCCATCGAGACCTTTGTGCTCGGCTTTGAAATCGCCGATCTGGCGAAATGGGGAGATTTCTTTACTTCGATGAACGAGTATGCAAGCTACCGGCCAAAGATGAAAATGGTTATTTCAGTTGTCCAGTTCAACTGGCCTGAGGTCAAGGATCTTGCCCCGCGCGAGCAATTCAAAAGATTGCAGGAATCGCTGCAAGAGGCGATTCTGCGTATTGCCGCGATGAAGCGCAAACCGAAGAACTTTGACGTCCACGCCTTTGCCGCAGCCGTGGCCCGGGCGCTCGAGCAGTTCCCAAGTCGGCAAATACTTGTCGATAGTCAGTAATTATTCACCGTATGCGCTTGCCCAGCCGCATGAGCATCTGGCAAAGGCAATTGCAGATGTTAACGTAGCGCCCCTAGTCTTACCGCCGTTTTCCCTCGTTCAGGGTATCGCTTGCTGGCCAGCGCCAGCAGCGGCGCGCCGACCGGCGTCAGGGTGAAATGCAGTGCATACTCGCCTCCGTCGGCCGTCATCGGGCAGGCGAAATAATGGGGGCAAGCCTTGATAGCTGGCGATGCCCTTCCTGGGGCAGTGGTAGATATCCCGTTCCACATGTGGAGGGGGTCAAACCCGACGTTGCTCCTTGCTCTCGGTGAGCAGGGCCAGCCTGGCCGCCATGCCGGCATTGTCGCGCAGCAAGCCGTCGCGCTCCTGCGCCAATGCTTCCATTTTCTGCTGCGATAGTTGTCCGTTTTCCGCCAGCATGTCGAGCTGGCGGTCTTGCGCGGCCAGCGCCACCTTGGCGTCGTTCAGCGCCAGCAAGGCCGTGTCGAGCTTGGCCAGCAGGGCGTCGGCGGAGGCGGCCGCCTGCAGATATTGAAATTCGAACTGGTCGCGCTCGGGGCGCACGGTAGCCAGGGCTTCGCGGTCTGCCGCGGCCTGGGCCGCCAGCGTCGCTTGCTCCGCCTGCAGCTGCGCCAGGCGCATGTCTTGCTGCACCAGCGTGGCTTGCTGGCCTTGCAGGCGCTGCTGCAACTGGGCGTTGTCCTGTTCCAGCCGACTGATCCGTTGCTGCGCCTGGGCCCGTTCCTCGCTGCGTTGGGCGGCCGCCGCTTCCTGGTAATGGTCGAACTGCGAACGCACCTGCGCCAGCTGGCGGTTCAGGGCGGCGATTTCCTCGCCCCGGTCGGCCAGGCGCTGCGTCAAGCCCGCGTTATCGCTGTGCAAGGTGGCCAGGGTGACGGCGCGGAAATGGTGTTCTTCCTTCAATTGCGCCAGCGCGTGCTGCGTGGCGCGCAATTCCTGGGTGAGGGCGGCGCGCGCCTCCGTCAGTTTCAAGCGTTCCGTTTCCGTCTTCTTCAGTTGCGCCAAAGCCGCATCGAGTTCGGCGCGGTTTTCCCGCATGCTCGTTTCCAGCTGCTGCGCCACGTCGCGCTGCTGCTTGTCGTACACGCCGCGCATCGCTTCCATCAGTTCGGCCGGCAAGCCTGATTCCGTTTTCACGGCGCCCACGCCCTGGAACTCTTCCTTCCAGCGTTTCAGCAGGGGAGCGATGGTGCTCTTGCTGCCCGTGCTGCCCAGCGCTTCGCGCACGCTGTCGACCGTGGGATTACGCCCGTCGGCAGCGACGATTTGGGCTGCTTTCATAACATCAGAGTACAGAATGCCGGTGCGGGCCATGAAATCACCTATGAGCGAAATTTAGTAACGTATTACATGATACGTAATATTTCATAATATTACGATATAAATTTTGATCGTTTTTAGAAAATATATATCGCGATAAGATCGCTTATCGCGGGTTATGGGGGTGGTTTGCATGGTATTCTGCGTATTTCCCAGTACACCAGCCCGATTTCAGCGATTCCATGCCCGATTTGCCCCTTTCGAAACGCCGTGTCGCCGCGCCCAAAAGCGCCGCCCTGGCTCCTGTGTCGTTACGCGGCGCCCTGATCGATGCCGAGCTGGCCGCGCGCCACCAGGCGTTTCTTGCCGCCGCCACGTCCGACAACACGCGCCGCACCTACCGTTCCGCCATCCGCCACTTCCAGGCCTGGGGCGGGGCGCTGCCCGCCGACGAGTCCACCGTCATCCGCTACCTGCTGGCGTATGCGGACAGCCTGAACGCCCGCACCCTGGCCCTGCGCCTGACGGCCCTGTCGCAATGGCATGTGTACCAGGGCTTTGCCGACCCGGCATCCACGCCCACCGTGCGCAAGACCCTGGCCGGCATCGCCCGCCTGCACGGCAAGCCGAAGAAAAAGGCCAAAGCCCTGCCGCTGGAAGACCTGGAGCTGATCGTCGCCAGGCTGGCCGCGCTGGGCAGCGTCAAGGCCTTGCGCGACAGCGCCTTGCTGCAGCTGGGATTTTTTGGCGGTTTCCGGCGCAGCGAACTGGCGGGATTGACTTTCGAAGACGTGAGCTGGGAGCCGCAGGGCATGGTGATCACCTTGTCCCGCTCAAAAACGGATCAGCTGGGGGAGGGCATCGTCAAGGCGATCCCGTTCGGCGACGGCGTCTGCTGCCCGGCCACGGCCTTGCGCGCCTGGCTGGCCGCAGCGCACATCCGCACGGGGCCGCTGTTGCGCCCCGTCAATCAATGGGGCCATGTCAGCGCGAAAGCGCTGCACGCGAGCAGCATCAACACGATCCTGGCAGGCTGCGCCAGGCTGGCCGAACTCGATTACGTGCCGGAATTGTCCAGCCATAGCCTGCGCCGCGGCATGGCCACCAGCGCCCACCGGGCAGGCGCCGATTTCCAGGCCATCAAGCGCCAGGGCGGCTGGCGCCACGACGGTACCGTGCATGGCTATATAGAAGAAGCGGGACGTTTTGAAGAGAATGCGGCGGGAAGTTTATTGAAGGCGAAGAAGAGGCCGGCGGGGTGAGGGCGCCCGGCAAGATCTTGCAGCGGCCGGTCAACGGATGCCCATGCGGGCGCAGCGCCCTGGGGGATTAAGCAGGGGCTACGTCGACACGCTCAATTTCCAGCTCGGTGGCGGAGCTTAATTGCGCCGCAATGAGAGAGCTCATATCCACGTCCGCACCGCCATCGGATACGTCCGCGCAGGTATCGATAATTAGCTGAAAACAGTTGTCGCGCATCTCCCGCGTGTCCAGATCCGGCGGCGGAGGCGCCAACAGAGCGATTTCCAGTCCAAGCGCGAAGGCGCGATACGCCGGATATTCCTCGTATTTCCCTTCCTCGTCAGGCGAAAATCTGATACCCAGTGCCGCAGCCAGAACGACAACCGTGGCTTCGAAGGGCAGCGTTGGCCGAATGTTCAGACAAGCCGTAAAGTAGCTTCCACTTTGACAATTGCGCATGCAACCTCTGGTATAAATTTAAAATAGATGATCTATTGTCATGTCACGTATGGACGCCCGCTCCTGGCCGGCTGAAGCCACTTCAAATGCCATACTTGTTGTGAACAGCGGCCTTAAGCTCAGCCTGCGGTAAGCCTCCTCGCCGCCAAAACTCAAAAAAATACTCCAATGTTTCGGCAGAAGCGCCAATATCCATAGGATGCAAGACGCAGATGGCAGTTCTTATTTTCAAAACGTCGGGCTCGTCCGATTGATCGCGCCCTTCAATTGCCCGCCAGAGGCGTACACGCTCAGCAATGACTTCCTCAGCCATTGCCGCGCCGGTGACGTATCGATTCGCCACAGCTGCGGCTGATTTAGCAGCCTCAGGCAATTGTGAAGTCACTCTTCCTATCGCCTCAATCATGAATCGCTGAGCTAAAAATTGTTCCGCAGGGTCATCCAGGTCCACCGCAGATGCGATAGCATCAAAAAGTCTCTTATTCAACATTTGCATTAAGTTTCGGTGATTGCTCTGGGCCGCTTCAGGTCGGCTGCGGTCGCTGGCGACTATCGCCCCATTGCGGACCTTTATTTGACATCATGTCCCTGGGAGATTTCGGCGCAATAATGTTGCTCAAACTCCGCGCGGCTGGAGACACTCCCCCATAGCGTCGAAATGTAGTGGAATTCAAGTTCGAACGGCTCTTCGAAAGCGCTTACGTCTGTCGCGTATTCGCAATTCCGACTCAGCATTCCTAGCCAATTTGGGTATCCCAATTTCGGATAGAGCGGTGTCAGCTTCATGTCGATTGTCCAGATCGTTTCTTTGCCTTGGAGATAAGCATTCCTGAGCTCTACAATATATTTTCCCGCCGCCAGCTGGTCATCGAGCCGCTCAGAACCTAGATATCGCTCAATGATCACTTCTACCAACGGCAGCACCTCATCAAGTCCTCTTGCACTTGCCAGCAAGATTATCTCTAAGTCATCGTCCTCTTCGTCCAAGTCCAGGCGCTCCACTGCCCAATCGACACATGCGGCACACACAGCACCGTTGACAAAGCCATGACGCAGTTTGAAATACAGGGTTTCGAGTTGAGTAATACTCTTCATGTTACCTTTGGATCTCAACATTTTTAGGCGAGAAAAACGGCTGCTTTTGGCTGAATCCTGGCCGATAGCGGACGGCCAGAGTGACTCAGTGTATGGCATTGTTGCTCTTTTAAAAAGTAGAAGACAGGAAAGTGATTTTACGAGGCGTTCTTGGACAATGCTTTGATGAAATGAATGCGCTCGCTGACGGGATCGCCAAAGTGTTCCACAAGCCGGATCTGGTATCCATTGCGGATCAGCAAGCGCAGCATGGCGGGATAGCGGTTCATCGATTTTACGGTGATGGCCGCAAAGCCGTGCTCGCTGGCCCAGGCTTCCTGGGTTTCCAGCAGCCGCTGCGCCAGGCCTGTCTTGCGGTGCGCGGGCAGCACGCCGCCGAGCCAGCTATACAAGGAGCCATCCTCGGCGGCATAGCCCAGCTTACAGCCGACGGGCTGGCCGTCCGCTTGCGCGATCAGCACCAGCGCGCAGGCAGGCAGGCGCTCCTGCAGCTGCGCCAGGCTGCGCCGCTGGTCGAACTCTGGGATGGCCTGCAGCACCTGCCAGGCTTCCTCGATGTTGCCAATACGGATCATGCGGCCGCTTGTTCCCGCTGGGCCGGGCGGATGATCATGCAGGTGGCCGTCGCGTGCGCATACACCTTACCGGCTTCGTCGCGGATCGTGCCTTCGGAAATGACCAGGTTGCGTCCCGCATTGATGACCTTTCCTTCCGCGTAGACCGTCACGTTGAAGGGCAGGGGGCGGCACATCTTGATGTTCAGGTCCGTCGTGCCGTAGCTTTCGCCGGCCGGCAAGACCGTGTGCGTGGCGCAACCCGTGACCGTGTCGAGCACGGTGGCGGCAAAACCGCCGTGCACGCCGCCCATGGGATTGGTGTGGTTTTCATTCGCCGTCGCCGTGAAGATGACCCTGCCGTGCTCGATCGTGTGGGCGTCCATGGGCATGGTCTTGGAAATGCCGGGCCGGGGAAACAGGCCTTGCGCGAAAGCTTGCATCAGTTGCAAGCCGGTCATGTCGTTGGGGTGCATGGTAACTCCTGTGGGGTGAGGGTTGGGTTAAACGTCTTGCCGATTAAACGTCTTGCTGGAAACGCAGGCGCGAGGCATGCAGCAGGAAGCGGGCGACGACGGCCAGTTCTTCCTCGCTGAAACCTTGCTTCAGTTGTTCATTCAGGCTGTCGAGCAGGGGCAGGGCGGCGGCCAGCACCTCGCCGCCTTTGGGCGACATGTGCAGCGTGCCGGCGCGCGCGTCGAGCGCCGACTGGCCGCGCACGATGAGGCCGTTTTCTTCCATGCGCGTCACGAGGCCCGTGACGGCCGAGTTTTTCAGCTGCAGCGCCCGCCCCAGATCCTTCAATTGGCAGCCTTCCTCGCCCTTCAGGGCAAACAAGGCGACCACTTGCGTGCCGGAAAACCCCAGTTCGCTGGTAAACACGGCATCGGCCGAGCGGAACAGGTTCTGGCGCGCCAGGTTGAGCAGATTGAACAGGCGCGGCGAACGCTCGCCCAGCGGGCAGGCGGCGGCATCGGGTACGTCTGGGGTGGGGGAGGTATTGGTACGCATGCGAAGTATACTACTACGTATGCGTAATAAATCAAGCGTGAATTTTCAGTCGCGCTGGTGGCGCCCGACATAGCGTGCGCGTGGCCGTATCAGAACCGCGCTGTCTGCCTGCTCGATGGCATGGGCGATCCAGCCGGCCGAGCGGGCCAGCGCAAACACGCTCATGCCCGCGCCCTCGGGCCAGCCGAACGCCAGTTCCATGGCCGCCAGCGCCAGGTCGGCATTCGGTTTTACTTCGAGCAACTCGGCCGCCGTGGCGCACGCGGCCAGGATGGCGTGCAGCTGCGGGGACCCGTGCGACATCACGGACAGGATTTCCAGCAGATACGCGGCGCGCGGGTCGCCGTGCGGGTACAGCGGGTGGCCGAAACCGGCGAATTCCGGCGCGATGGCTGTGTAAAAGGTAGCGATGGCAGCCCTGGCATCGGGCGCGGCCAGCGCCTGCGTCAACATGCACCTGGCTGCCGCGCTGCCGCCGCCATGCTTGTTTCCGGACAAGGCTGCCAAGCCCGCACCCAGCGCGGCCGGCAGGCTGGCGCCCGTCGAGGCGACGCAACGCACGGCAAACGTCGACGCATTCAATTCATGGTCGGCCAGCAGCACGAGGACGGCGCGCAGCAATTCAGACTGCTGCGCATCGGCTTGCCACGCCTGGGCCAGTTGCCGGTGCAGCGGCAAGGCGGACGGCGCCGTTTGCAGCAGGGCGGCGGCCAGGATGCGCATCACGGCGGGGCCGGATTGCAGCGAGTGCGGCATGTCCGCTGTCGTCAGCATGGCCATGGCAAGCATGGCGCGTGCCAGCGGCGGCGCGTCCGGCGCGCTGGCCAGCTTTGGCGGCTGGGCAGGCGCGTCTTGCTGAAAATAGTTACTCGCACCATCGTCCCACAGCAGGCTGGCGGTCATTTCCAGCGTCGCGTGCCGCGCCAGCGCCGCCGCATCGCAGCCGCGGTACAGCAAGCGGCCATCGAGGATGTGGGAAATGCGCGTCTCCAGCACGGGCAAGCCCCAGTGCATGGCGGCCACGGCCGTCTGGCCGCCCCGCTTGGCGTCATTTTTACGGGCCGCCAGGCGCAGCACGTCTTCCTGCGGATAGCGCTTGCGGCGCGACGCACCGTTGCTGACGGAAGCGAGCAAGCCCCGGCTCACATAGGAATACAGGGTGGGCAGGCTGACGCCCAGCAGGCGCGCCGCGTCAAGGGCGGACAGATCGTTGTTCATGGCGGCCATTGTAGCGTTTGTCACTTTATATTGATTCATGGAATCAAGATTGACGGGCCGGGCCACGCGTCACTAGACTCATGCCTTTCCAGGAGTTTCCATGAGCACCTTTGCCATACGCACCCTGCGCCCGGAGGACGCCGCGCCCTTGCTGGCCTTCGAGCAAGCCAACCGGGCATGGTTCGAGCGCCATATCGACCGGCGTCCGGACGCTTTTTACAGCATCGACGGCATCCACGCGCACGTCGCGCAATTCCTGGACGAGCACGCACAGGGGCGCATGCACCCCTGCGTCATCGTGGACGAACACGGACAATTGATCGGGCGCGCCAACCTCAAGGACATTGACCGGGAGCAAGGCATAGCCGAAGTCGGCTACCGCATCGGGGAACAGCAGGCGGGCAAGGGGCTGGCCACGGCCGCGCTGCAGTACCTGATTGCCCTGGCGCAAGACGAATGGCGGCTGGCCAGCCTGTGCGCTTACGCCATCGATGGCAACGGGGCGTCGATCCGCGTGCTGGAACGCTGCGGTTTCGCGCAGGGAATGGCTGTGCCTGATATTGCCATCGTGGAAGGCAACGTCGTCGATGGCCACCGGTTTGCGCTGGAATTGCGGGCGGCTGGGGTAGACTCTGCCCTATGATAAATATGCAAAGTTGCCAGATATGAATCAAGAAACCTCAAAACGCATCGTCGTCATCGGCGCCGGCATCGTCGGCGCGTCGCTCGCCTACCACCTGGCCAGCAAGGGGGCGAAAGTTACCGTCGTCGAGGCGGGCGGCACCGCTTCCGGCGTGACGGGCACCTCGTTTGCCTGGATTAACGCGTCCTGCGCGGGGATGGACCCCATCGCGGCCCTGCGCGGCGGCGCCATCGCCGCCTGGCGCCGGCTGGAAACGCAGGTACCCGGCTTGGCGGTGCGCTGGCATGGCGCCTTGTCGTACGGCACGCAGGATGGGCGCGTTTCTCCCTCGTGCATGGCGATCGACCGCACCCGCATCGCCCAGCTGGAACCGCAGCTGCGGCAGCCGCCGGAACAGGCGCTGTACGAGCCGGAGCAGGGCGCCCTCGACGCCGTCGCCGCGACGCACGCTTTGCTGGCAGCGGCCCGGGCCCTCGGTGCGACGGTCCGCACGCACACGCCCGTGCTGGACTTTGCCGTCCAGGACGGGAAGGTGAGGGGCGTGGAAACGGCCGCTGGCCTCATCGATGCGGACGTGATCGTGTTGGCGGCAGGCACCGCCACTGCCGCGCTGGCGGAGCAGCTGGGCACCAGCCTGCCCATCCACGCCTCACCCGCCATCTTCCTGCGCTACCAGGCGCCGCCCGGCGTGGTGCGCGGCATTATTTCCAGCCATGCCATGGAAGTGCGGCAAGACGAAGACGGCGCCATGCTGGCGGCGGAAGATTACGTGGACGACGCGCCGGAAAACCAGCCGGCCGCCATGGCGCAGCGCGTGGCCGGCGCGATCCGCAGTGAACTTGAGGGCGCCGAGGCCATCGCGCCGGAATTTGCCTGCATCGGCCTGCGCCCCATGCCCGTCGATGGCGTGCCCATCATCGGCTATTTGCCGCAGGTCGAAGGCGCGTACGTGTGCGCCATGCATCCGGGCGTCGTGCTGGCAGGCATCGTGGGTCAGCTTGCCAGCGGGGAAATTGTTGACGGCCAGCCAGCGTCAGCCCTGGAAGCTTGCCGGCCCGCACGTTTTCAGGCGTAAATGGAGTGAAGACCCGGCGCCGCGCCGATTCCTACGGCACGGGCACGACAAATACGGGCAGGATGAACGGCGGCGCCTCTTGCGCATCGCCTTCCTCCGACGGCGCCTGCATAACATCCTCGTTGCGCCAGTCCCCGTTCACCACGCGGTCGGCGATCAGAGATAAATCCTGCGTTTCGCGCACCTCGCGGCGAAACGGCAGCCGGCCATGCGAGCGCGACACCAGGCTGAAGCGCAACTGGCGGCACTGCACATCGTGCCAGCAATAGAACAACATTTCCTCGCCAGCGAGCGCGTCGCTGCGTGCCGCGATCAATTCCTCGATGAATGCAACGATATCGGCCGCATGAATCTGCGGCGTTTCCTCATCCGTGGGCGAAAAGCTCCACATGTTCTCCATCGCTTCGCGGTTGATGTCGTCGGCATCAATGAACACCTCATCGTCTTGCGCCATTTCCAGCCATGCATTGACTGTCCTGCAATTCATCATGTCGTCATGCATCCCATGTTTTAAAAGCCGTCCATACCGAGCGCCATGCGCCATGCGGAAGTTTGGCCTGCATGGAAAGTGACAGTCCGCCGTCGCCCATACGATCGCCTGGCTTCCATTGTTTATTCTTCAGATTAAGTGCCCGTGCTCTTCCCATGTCGACAGTTTTCATGTCTTTGATGTCATAGCCGACTTCCAATACGGGATGCAGCACTTCTCCATTAGCTGTCAAATATAAAGTATCGACATGGACCTTGGGTTTGTCAAAACGTTCGTAAAGCCTTGTTGCAGCGGATTTAAAACCCTGGCCAATGGCGATGCTGATGGTCGTTGGACCATTGCAGCCCAGAAGCGCGGCAAGCGCCCAATAATCATGATCAGCAGTGACAAGCCTGGCCAAACAGCGTTCTATCCATGCCAATTCATCAGTTCTGAATTCTTTCCAGTATGGAGCAAACGAATTCTGCAGGTAGCCGACTTCGTGCAGCGCGCCGACCAGGTTAATCTGCTTGTCCACGCAGCCAATATCGTGCAACAGATGGGCTGCAGCTGCGGCGACTGCATACTCGCCTTTGGCCATGGCCTTATCTTCGAGTTTTTTCAGTTTGGTGTTAATACTCATTATTTTCCTGGTGCGGACAATACCGCGCTCGTTGTGATTGCTGGCGTCTCTCGGAAGCGGGGACTGCGTTGATCGTCGTCGCGTGGCCCGCATTGGCGCAAGCTTGAGCGAACGCGACTAAAGATACGCCGGTCGCCAACGCTCCATGCCTTCCTCTTCATCATGCCATTCTTTTTTATCAATAAACCATTGCTGGTTTTTAAGACCAAATGTATATCTGTATCTATTCTTGAATCCCGAAGTCTGCTGCGTGGAAATGACAGCTTTACTTCCTGAGATGCATGAATTTAAAAATATTTCGGTGGGTGAGTATTCAGGAGGATCGCTGCAGAGCAATGACATCTGGCGACCTTGTTTTCTTTCTTTTTTGGTGCAAAAGCAATCAAAAATAGCATCAAGATCCTGCTTCATTTTTTCTTTGAGAGTAATCAGCCCTTTCTCTCGCACCTCGGGGTAGTAATGAAGTTCCCAACCATTCATGGCCAGAATAAAATCCTTCAATACATTTTCCACATCAACTATTTCAATACTCATCATTTCCCTTGGCTAGCAAATGTCGCTAGTGTCAATAAAGATGCCAGCGCCCGTCATTTTATGCTGCCATCTTTGATCATTCAAGTTCAGACCATTCAGGATTGTGCCACACCTCGGCATTTAACTCTGCTTCCTTGTCGCACCGGATCAGCACCCAGGAACTCGCCATTAAAAACATCCACATTTCTACATGGACTTGCATGCACTCACCCCCGCGGCCCATCCAGCAACAACTCCGCCAATCTGGTCGTCAGCCAGAAACTCGTCTCGCTGAGTTTCTTTCCATGTATCGATAGCCGCCGCACGGGCAGGCGCGACAAGGCCAGGGGACTTCCTGAGTTGTGGCTTCCCGCTGATTCACAGCAAAATTCTCGGCTGAATCGGGCTTGCGATGACTGCGACTGCAAAGCGTACTCCGTCGAAAAGTAATTCTTGAATTCAGGCCTGGGAAGTACATCAATGCTCAGCTCAGCTTCACCCGACTGCGGATTGCGGATAGACCATTCTAAAACCATGATGCTGAGATTGCATTTTAATGCATAATCCTTGATGGAAATTCTCCTGAGTCAGATCATCCACAATGCAGTGCAAGTTAACACCAGGTGGTTGAACGATCAATGTCAGTTGATAACTTAGGATTTCCGCATTCTCCGCGGAGTAATACGTTTTCATTGCCTTGTTTTTTACATATGCTCCGGCTTTTCTCAATGCTTCATTAATCAGGTATGTTATATTATCGTCCAGCGTCACATCCAAATTGTCAGGACCATTATATTTGCATAGTATTGAAATTGGAAATTCCACCGCTATTTCAACTTTTCTTGCATGGTCGCAGTCTATTTTCATTATTTCATGTCCTGCTGGAAATTTAATTTTAAATAACTTTGGTTAATATCAATGGCTTGAATAAAATGCTACAACTCAAAGGCTGGCGCCGACTCAAGATGCTGCGCGGCAGGGAATGCCTGTACCCGATAGCGCACTGGATAGCAATCGACTTCCTGCATCAGTTCACCGCAGATGGCCAATGCATTATTCCATGCCAGCATCTTGGTGGTGCTTTCGCCGCCGGCATCGTCAAGCTCCACCATGGCCACTACATCAGTGCGCGGCAGCAGCGTGTTGACACCGCGGGTCCAGCTTGCCGCAGATGTAACGCGCTGGCCATCTTTTGACTTTATCAACATGCAAGTGGCCACGAAAATATCCTCTCCAATGCTGTCGTTGACCCGATCCCACTGCTCTTTCTGCAGCTCGTAGTGATGTGCGCGCATTAACTGTTGAAAGTGCGCCAAGGCTCCGGCCACGGCCGCGTCCGATGGCTGGAACACGACGATTTTTCCCTGTTCAATGCGATACATGGTGGCCGAGACCAGGCGTCCCTCGTCCTGCACCAGCTGGTCGGCCAGGGAGATCATGCGCAATTGCCCCGCTACATTATGTGACGATGCCAGCAGGAAACGTCCACGCGAGGGAATCATCGCCAGCGGTTCGGCGTCTTTGCAGACGCGACTCAGCAAGTCAGGCAGCAGCAGGCGCGATGAATCATAGTCGTCCTGCCATTCGCCCATCAGCAGTCCATCGCCCAGATCCGTAAAGCTGTACGGCGTGCATTCGCGCAGATTGTCCATGGCCGCCGTCAGCGCTGCATCGAACGTCACGCCCCATTGCGCCAAGACGGCCTGGCCGACGATTGCCATGTGCGAGTCTGTGTTGTAGGCCAGCATGATGATCGTATCGTCGTCCAGTGAGCGGTAGGCATCGTTCACTTGCTGGCGCTCTGGCTGGGCCAGCGCCACCAGGCGCAAGTAGTCGCCTTGTGCCCGGCTGCGTACCACCGGCATCAGGCAGGGTTTGGCTTCGGCAAAGCTGGCAGGCAGGCCGGGCACGACCATGCTGGCCAGATAGTTTTGCAGCACTTGCGCACGCATCTTGCGCGGCGCGGCGCAATAATCGTGATAGGCATTATCCAGATTGAAGATATGCTGACTGTTTTCACCCATTAGAATGCGAAACTGCTCCGCATCGTAAATCAATTTCTGTACCTGGCCGTCGGCGCGCGCTTGGCGCATGACTAGGGAGGCAAAAGAATCTGGTGAGGGACGCGTTCGGAAAAAATCGAGTAGATTCATGGAATTTTTAATTGAAAGATAAAAAGATCATGGCGGATTATAATCGTGATTAACAATGATTGTAATGCGCACTGTTCTTTCAATAAACGGGATAAATTCAAATTATATTGTCATGACCAAGGCCAGTGAATTTGTCGATCAATAGTGACTTTGTTGCACAAATAAACTCAGTGACTGCTTAAAAACTTCGTAGCAACTTTCCAGCCAAAGCATCTTTGATGTTTTGGGGCGAGTGGCGATGTGGACGCAAGTCTATCGGGTGCTTGCGCTTCCAATGTTCTGTATTAACTACATGACCTCACCCCCGCGGCCCATCCGCCAGCAACTCCGCCAGCCTCGTCGTCAGCCACAAACTCGTCTCGCTGAGTTTCTTGCCGTGGATCGATAAGCGCCGCACGGGCAAGCGCGACAAGGCCAGCGCAGGGCAGGGCACTTCCTGCAGATATCCCTTGTAGTTGTCGTAATTGGCAATATTCAGGGGCAGAATCGCCCAGCCCAGCTCGTCCGCGACCATTTCCGCGATGCTGTAGAAACTGTCGGAAAACCAGACGGCGGGGCTGAACGCGTGTTCGCGGTTCAGTTCTGAATCCATGATCAGCTGGCGGTAGCGGGTCAGCTCGTTGCGGCTCACTTCCTGGCCGTGGGCCATCGCGTGGCCCTTGGCCACGAACACGCCTTGCGCCACGCTGCCGATGTGCTGCTGTTCCAGCACAGGGGAAATGGGGCCGCGGTCGAAGTGGAAGGCCACATCCGCTTGCTGCTGCTCCACGTATTGCGCCACTTCCGACGCCGTGGCGTTGAGCATCACCAGTTCCAGCGCCGGGTAGCGCGCCGCCAATTCCTTCACCAGGGTGCTGATGGCCAGGTAGGGCAGGGCTTCGTCCAGGGCCAGGGTCAGCTGCGCTTCCGGCGCCTCGCTCAGCAACTGGGCGCGCAACTGCAGCCGCTCAGCCTGGCGCAGCAGTTCGCACGCTTCCAGGTGCATCACCTTGCCCGCTTCCGTCAGCACGGCGCTGCGGCGCGAACGGTCGAACAGTTCCACGCCGAATTCCGCTTCCAGCAAGCCGATCGAGGTGCTGACCACCGATTGCGCGCGGCCCAGCCGGCGCGCCGCACCCGAAAAAGAGCCGGCCGCGACGGCCGCCTCGAAGTAGCGCATTTGTTCCAAAGTCCATTGCATGGCATCCACCTATCTGTTTTACAGATGGATTTTAACTTGAATGCCATTCAAGAGCGACATAAAATGCATTTATATTTTCAACAACACGAGATCCGCCATGAAAAACGCTCAAGCCCATACCCCCGTCATCAGCTTCAGCTGGTGTCACGACGCCACCGCCGAAGATGCGCTGTGCCAGCTCTACCTCGATAACGTCAGCGCCGACTACATCTCCCATTCGGAGCTGCAGGGCGAGCGTGCCGATGCGCCCGGCAACTGGCGCGCGGACTTGCCTGAGGTCATACGCGGCGAAATCCGCGCCGCCCTGTCGCACGACTGGGCGCATGGCGATTCGACCCTGCTGGCCGTCGCCACGTCTGGCGAGGCCATCGTCGGCATGGCCTTGGTTTCCATCGACACGCGCCAGCGCGCCTCGAAATCGTTCGCCGCGCTGGACGACCTGGTCCTGCTGCCTTCCGTGCGCGGCAGCGGCATCGGCAGCCAACTGGTGGAGTGGGTAGCGAGCGAATTGCGCAACCACGGCATCGCCCGCCTGTTCCTCGAATGCGGCGCGCACAACCTGACGGCGCAGACCTTCTTCCAGGGACGCGGCTTCAAGCAAGTCTCCGTCGTCATGCTGCGCGAACTCGACGCGCCGGAAGTGAAGGCCGCCGTGGATGACAAGGATGGCGACCGTGGCTGACGCCCGCCGCCCCCGACCAGCCCAGGCCCGTGGCAGCCTGGAACGTAAATATTTGCGCAGCACCAAATTCATCCATACCGATAGTTGTTAAAAGTTACACTAAAATCCATGAGTTGTTTATGCATCCAATGAAAAAATGGCTGACGCTGGCCATCGTCTCCAGCGCCTTGTTCCTCATCGTGGTCGATATGACCGTGCTCTACACCGCCTTGCCCGCGCTGACGCGCGACTTGCAGGCCACTTCCTCGCAAAAACTGTGGATCATCAACGTGTACGCGCTGGTCGTCTCAGGCTTGTTGCCCGGCCTCGGCACCCTCGGTGACCGCTTGAGCCACAAACCCGTTTTCCTCGCCGGCCTGGCCGTGTTCGGCGTCGCCTCGCTGTGCGCCGCGTTTTCGCCCGCGCCGGAGTGGCTGATCTTTGCCCGCGTGCTGCTGGCCATCGGCGCCGCGCTGATGATGCCGGCCACCTTGTCCATCATCCGCCTGACCTTTACGGATAACCGCGAGCGCTCGTTCGCCATCGGCGTGTGGGCGGCCATCGCCTCGGGCGGCGCCGCATTCGGCCCCGTGCTGGGCGGTTTCCTGATGGAACACTACTGGTGGGGTTCCGTCTTCCTGATCAACGTACCCATCGTCCTGCTGACCCTGGTGCTGGCTGCCGTCGTCCTGCCGAAGCGGGCCGGTAACCGCGACAAGCCGTGGGACTTGAAGGGTTCGCTGCAAGTCATGATGGGCCTGCTTGGTGGCGTGTATGCGATCAAGGAACTGGGCAAGTCGCAGCCGTCGTACGCGCTGGCCGCCGCCTCGTTCGCCGTGGGCGCCTTCTTCATGCTGAAGTTCGTGCGCCGCCAGAAGCGGCAAGCCCGGCCGCTGATCGACTTCGCCCTGTTCCGCGAACTGCCGTTTTCCAGCGCCGTGGCCGCCGCCATGGTGGCGTCCGCCGCCCTGATCGGCATGGAACTGGCGCTGAGCCAGCACATGCAGCTGGTGCGCGAATTGTCGCCGCTGGAGGCGGGCTTGCTGCTGTTGCCGCTGCCGCTGGCGTCCGTGTTTGCCGGCCCGCTGACGGGTTTCATGCTGCCGCGCGCCGACAAGGCCAAGGTCTTGTGGGGTTCGTTGTTGCTGTCCGGCATAGGCATGGCATCGTATCTGCTGCTGCATGACGCCGCCGTCTCGGCCCAAGTAGCCAGCCTGGTGATCCTGGGCCTGGGCCTGGGTGCCGTCATGACGGCCGCGTCCAGCGCCGTGATGCTGAACGTGGCCCCGCAACAGGCCGGCATGGCCGCCTCGATCGAGGAAGTGTCGTATGAACTGGGCGCCGTGATCGGCGTGACCGTGCTGGGCACCATCTTGTCGGCCGTCTACAGCGCCACGCTGGTGATCCCGGAAAGCGCGGGCCTGCTGCCGAATGCCCATGACACGCTCGACGCGGCGCTGCTGGCCGCCGAGCAATTGCCGGCCGAACTGGGCTTGCAAGTGTCGGAACTGGCCCGCTCGGCCTTCGACAAGGCGTTCATTGTCGTGCTGGCCACGGCTTCCGCCATCCTGATGGCGGCCGCTGCCACCATCCGCCACCTGCACCTGCGGGCGCGCCGCGCCGCCTGATTACCCCCTTGGGGGGCAGGGAAAATGCTGGCGCCGCCATGAGTGGCGGCGCCAAGAGGATTCAGTTTTGGACGACCGGTCAGACGCACAGCAGTAGCGTCAGACACAAACTAATAGATTTGACACGAGTGAGCCTGGCGGCCATGCTTTGGGAACGGCCGCAGCCAGAAGTGGACCGTGACCTATCAAGTTAAAATATGGAAATTCATTTCAAGAATAAATTTAACGAAGAACAATACGACCGCATCATTGCTGTAGGCGGTGATGGGGCTGATACTGCCGTTGCCACAAGCGTTGCCATTTTGGATAATGAAGGTCTACGAACCCGAGTGAACGTGCTATCCAGCGCGGGAGCCTCGTGCTTCCAAGACGTTCGATGTGTAGGCAGCCTCGTCTTTATAGGCTTTGGTCAATATGTATTTATTTTTAAATATGAAGGCCGGTGCGGTAGTTGGCCATCGACTCGACGGCTATTTTGGTCATATGTACGATAGTGGCGATTTCGAAAATCTACCCATAAAATATTCCGTACTCGTTACATCCGCCTCTGAGGCGCTAGCGTTCTCAAGGAAGGGGGATTTGCTTTGGGTACGGAAAAATCTCGGCATTGACGGAGTGCTATTGCATGCCGCAGACTCGAGACAATTCGACGGCGAGGGCGAGTGGGACCCTCCTGATGGATGGCGAAAATTCTCAGTGTCGGCGGATTCGGGCACCGTCCTATAACGGCCAACATCGGACGTTGGTGCGTAGCGGAAGTCTAAGCCTCAGCAATCAATTTACCGAGGTAGTCATGGGAAAATATGGAGTGGCAGCAATCGCTGCGGTTCGTGCATACACCGAAGGAAAGGCGGCAACGGTAGAGGATGCTTGGGCCGTTGCTGTCCAGGAGATTTTTCCAAACAGCCCATCCTCGCAGGCAAAGAGTTGTCCTAGGGGAACATTTCTTGGGATTTGCGAGAGCGGAAAAATTATTGGGATTCCCAGTGGCGAATACACTAGGTCTCAGAAAAATAAAATCTATGGACTGAAAGCGCTTGAATTGCTTCACGCCACGCCTAGCCTTGCCGACGATGAAGCGACCCTTTGGAAACTGGTGCTAGCTGGTCAAAGCAAGGCTCCAAATCATCAAATGGAAGTCACTTCTTCGCTTTGGAAAGCGGGATTAGTAAATAGAATAGTAGGATAGGAAGGCCATAGGGTAAAAGCTTTCTGTCGCTGAAATGGAAATCGCCTCGTATATTCAGGATGGAGCTGGCGCGCCAGGTTCACGAAAGCGGCGCAAACTAAACGATTGGCTTTGTCTGGTTATATGAGGGCAAAATCAGGTCGCAGAGTCCTGTCCATATCGGAGTCTTTTGCAATGGATATTTCTGAACTTTGGCACTCATCTAATTCCTCGGCTTGGGGGCAGGCATTGCAACGCTACTGGCATTTTGTTAAGTTACAAAATGTCGAATTGGAACATGCGCTGAACGCATTGGATAAAAATAGGCTTCAGCGGTTCACGCCACAAGAATGGTATGACTTCCTACGTGACGAGTACTTCCGCTGGAAATACACTGCGGACAATCGCTACGCCACAACCACTAGCCACCTCAGGAAGTACACTGAAACCAATGAACTGAGCGCATTGGACAGCGTCCGGAAAAAACTTCTGAATCTGGACCCCAGCGATATTCACTTGGGCCTCAGAACCGCGACAGAAATAAAGGGACTTGGAATAGCCGGCGCATCGGGGCTACTTTCATTGATGTACCCTGAGCACTTCGGAACTGTCGATCAATTTGCTGTTAAGGCCTTGGCGCAAATAGAGAGCCTACCAGAGGCGGGCGCTATATCGAGAATGAACCAAAAGAGCAAGAAGGGCAATCCGAAACAACTGCGCTTACCTGATGGAGTACTGTTAGTCGATATCTATGCCCGAAAGGCTAAAGAATTAAATCACTTACTTGGCTCTACGGAATGGACGCCGCGTAAGATCGATATGGTGCTTTGGGTTGGTGGTAGATAGTGCATGAACGTCCTGCTACCCAACTGATTGGACAAGCTGCTGACGCCAACCTTATGTTTCCTCCCACCTCAGTCGCAGTGCCCCTGGCCCGGCGCAGCTTGCCTCGGAGGAGGTAAATGTACGCTTCGGAAAAAATCCCATGACTCCTTAGAGGAAAGCAGCCACTCGTATAGGCCCAAGGTGCTATAGCTTGTGTTAAATATTGCAATTATGGCCTCGGCTTGCTTCATGGGGGCTTGCGTCGAACTTTATGGTTCGCCCACCTTACTCCGTGACGATGATTTTCCCATTCATCTCCTCATGGCCAGTACCGCAAAAGTTGTCGCATAGAAAGGCGTATTCACCGGCCTTGCCGGGCGTCAGCCTCACTTCGGTGACCTGGCCCGGCAGCAGGTCGGCGCGGATGCTCATGTCCGGGATGAAAAAACCATGGATGAAATCGATGGCCGTGAACGCCAGCACGACCGGTTCATCCTTCTTCAAGGTGATTTCGTTCGGCGTGTAGACGAATTTCTTCGCCTGGATGGCGATGACTCTTTCCTTTCCGGCAATTTTTTTCACGCCCTGAGCCTCGATGGCGGCTACCGTCAGCAGCGCGCCGATACCGCAGGCGCAACGGATACCAAACTGTCTTCTTGCACGGTCCATGGCTCAGCTCCTTGTGACGGGAAATTCCGTGAGCTTGTAGTCCTTGTTTGCTTCCGCCTCCACCTCGCGCAAGCCCAGGCCCTTGTTCGGCGCGGCCGGGTCCCAGGGCAGGGGTGTGCGCTTTTCCTGCGATCCCGGCGCCGGCAAGGGAAAAATCATGGACTTGGCGGCGTGGTGCGCGATCTGGCCCGTCATGTGGTGATGTTCCTGGTGAATATGGCCATAGAACACGGTCACATTGCTGTACGGCATCAATAGCGCCATCGCCTTGTCGCCGTCGCGCGTGGCCCAGTCCCATTTGGGCACGAGGTCGAACAGGGGGCGGTGGGTGAAGACGACGATGCGCGCATCCTTGGCCTGCTTGTCCAGGTCGTCCTTCAGCCATGCCAGCTGCGTGTCGCCGATGCGCGCGCCGGGGTCGGAGACGTTATCGAGGGCAATGAAATGCACGCCCTTGTGCTCGAACGTGTAGTTGGACGGGCCGAAGTTTTCCTTGTAGGCGGCGCCGTTGTCGAGCGACGCGTCATGCTCGCCGGGGATGAAACGCACGTTTTTCACTGTCAAGCCCGCCGCGATGTCCTTGAATTCGGCCATGCGCTGGCGGCGCTCCTTCGGGTCGTCCGTGGTATGCGTGAGGTCGCCCGTAAAGATGATGAAATCGGGCTGCACTTCCAGCGCATTGACGGTGGCGACGGCCTTCCTGAAGGTGTGGAGGGCATCGGGGTTGGCGGCGCCCGTGAAACCCCAGTGCACGTCGGACAACTGGACGAAATAGAAATCCTCGTAGGGAGCGGCTGCCGTCTTTCCGGCCGCCGCCGCCGGCGCATGCCCGTAGAGTCCGGACATGAACACGGCGCCGCCGCCGACGGCGGCCAGTTTCATGAAGCTTCTGCGGTCCATCATGATGTTTCTCCTTGAAATGCCTGGCAATGGCTGGCAGGCGGTTGCACAACTGTCTCTATTTGCTGGCCTGGGCCCCGCTGGCCCGAGCGGACTCCTGCTTCAGATAAGCGATCAGGTCGGCGCGGTCCTGCGCGGACGGCACCAGGTAGCCCATTTTTTGGCCGGGAATCAGTTTTTCCGGACCCGACAGCCATTGGTCCAGCGTTTTCTCGCCCCACACGATGGTGGACGCCTTCACGGCGGGCGAATAGTTGTAGTCGGCGACACTGCCGGCTTTCCTGCCGAACACGCCCTTGTGCGCGGGTCCCACGCCGTTGTAGTCGATCGAGTGGCAGGATATGCACATGGTTTTGTAGAGCACCTGGCCGTGCATGGCGTCGCCGGCGGTGGCGCTCCCGCTGAACGCCATCAGCGTGGCCGCGGCCAGGCCAGGGAGGAAGCGGGGATGTTGCATGTTGAACTCCTTTCGCTTTGCGGTTGCCAGGCCCCGATGCAATCGGGGCCTGCACATGCTATAACTGCGAAGGCGCGGCAAATATTCCCGCCTGTGCCGGTTTATTTTCTGCCGTAAAAAAACCGCCATATCGGGAATAAACGGCAGGCAAAGCGAGTCTTGGGAGTTGAGACGCCAGACAGGCGGATGGGTGTTGATTTGAACGACATCGATAAAACCCGGTTCTTTGAAAAAATGGCCTTGCCTCACCTGGACGCCGCCTACAAGCTGGCACGCTGGCTCACGCGCAATGACCAGGATGCCCAGGACCTGGTGCAGACGGCTTTCCTGCGCGCTTACCGCTACATGGACGGCTACCATGGCGACGGCGCGCGCGCCTGGCTGCTGACGATCGTGCGCAACACGTATTACACGTCGCTGCGCGATGGTCGCGCAGAACACGCTGACATCGGCTTTGACGAGGAATTCCATGGCCACGACGAGCATGGATGCGGCAACCCGGAAGACATCCTGGCCCGCGCCGACGCGAAGGAGGCGGTCAACCATGCCCTGGATACGCTGCCGCAGCCATTCAGGGAAGTGCTGGTGTTGAAGGAGATCGACGATTTGTCCTACAAGGAGATTGCGGACATCGTCGGCATCCCGATCGGCACGGTGATGTCGCGCCTGGCGCGCGGACGCAAGCTGC
The DNA here is from genome assembly GCF_030587315.1 of Janthinobacterium sp. SUN211. Lineage (NCBI taxonomy): Bacteria > Pseudomonadati > Pseudomonadota > Betaproteobacteria > Burkholderiales > Oxalobacteraceae > Janthinobacterium > Janthinobacterium sp. SUN211. The sequence continues at coordinate 681,964 of NZ_JAPWIC010000001.1, forward strand.
TGCTGGCGCGCCTGAAACAATCTGATGGTGAGAGCTGACATGGAGTGCAAGGAATCACAAGACAGGCTGTCCGCCTATGCCGATGGCGAGCTCGATGCCCCGGCCATGGCGCAACTGGCGCAGCATCTGGCCCAGTGCCAGGACTGCGCCAAAGCCTGCGAACAGCTGTTTGCCCTGCGCGCGGCGGTGAAACAGCATGCCGTCGGCCATGCCGCGCCCGCTTTCCTGCAGCAGCGCCTGCGCCAGGCGCTGCAGGAAGAGGGCAAGCAGGCAAGGAAAACCCTGCGCGGCCGCAAATGGGCGCAATTGCCGTGGGCATGGATCAATTTTGGCGTGGCAAGCGCCAGCACGGCGGCCCTGGCCGTCACCCTGGCGCTGTATCTGTCTGTACCCTCGGACGCGGAACGGCTCGACCAGGAGATCGTCGCCAGTCATTTCCGTTCGCTGATGCCCAATCATCTGGCCGACGTGGCGTCCTCCGACCAGCACACGGTCAAGCCATGGTTCAGCGGCAAGCTCGACTTTTCTCCACCCGTGGTTGATCTGGCGCAAGAAGGTTTTCCCTTGATCGGCGGGCGCCTCGACTATATCAACGCGCGTCCCGTCGCCGCTCTCGCGTACCGTCGGCACCAGCATGTGCTGAACCTGTATGTCTGGCCCGACGGGGCACAGCGCGATGCGCCGCCGCGCCTGGCCGTCAGGCAAGGCTATCATTTGCTACGCTGGAGCCGCTCCGGCATGCATTATCAGCTCATCTCGGACCTGAATGTGGCGGAACTGATGGACTTCGAGCGGCGCTTCACGGCACAGATCGACAAGGAAAGTGTGCCGTGAATGCGCCGTGCGCTTTACTTCAGCAGCGGCGCCACCTTGTCGCGCAAGACCGTCCATTGGGCGTCGTGCACGGCCTGGTTGGGGTCGTGTCCGGCCCGTTTCACCACGGTAAAATCCTTGGCCGGCGCCGTGATGCTGTCGAAGTAGCTGCGCGCGATGGCGGGCGAGGTCAGCAAGTCCGCTTCGCCCATGATGAAAAACACGGGCAAGTCAAAGCGCGTGCCCAGCGCAGGCAGGTCGACCTTGGCGAACATGCCGTCACCGCGCAGGCCGATGAACTGGATGTACGAGTAGTCATCGGCCGCCTCGGCATCGGCCAGCGCTTGCGGCGTGGCATAGAACGGCGCCGGCTGCCACCAGTGCTTGGGCGGCGCATCCGTTGCCAATCCCTCATATTTGCGGTCGAAGCGGCGCAGGATGCCGAAGTTGCGCGGATCGCGCCATGGCGGTGCGCCGAGCGCCGTCAGCTTCTCCACCGTGGCGGTATCGCCGGCCGCTTGCGCCAGCGCAAGCACTTCCCGGTACATGCCGGTTTCGTTGGCCCGCGCATTGACCACCTGCGCCGTGCCGATATACGCGTGGAACAGCTCTGGCTGCGCCTTGGCCATGTGCACACCGAGGATCGAGCCCCAGGAACTGCCCATCAAAATGACTTTCCGTTGGCCCAGATGCTGCCCGATATAGCGGGCCACGGCGATGCCGTCGTCGCGCATCTGTTCCAGCGTCAAGGGCAGCTCTTCCGATGGGCGCTGTTTGCCATACGTCATGCCCGCGCCGCGCTGGTCCCACTGCACCAGCGTGTAGTGGCGTTCCCAGCCCGCATAGATGGCGTCCGCGTAGGGACTCAGCGCATTGCCGGGGCCGCCGTGGATGAACAGGATCACGGGATTGCCGCAGGCGGCGCCCTTGATTGTGATCCATTGCTCGATGCCATTGATGGGCACATAGCCTTGTTCGCGGACGGACTGTGCGGGCGAAGCGCAGATGGACGGCGAAGCGGGCGGCGCCGCTTGTGCCGCGCCGAAACAAGATAACAGCAGCAATGCCAGGCCTGTGATGCGCATATCGTCCTCTTAGTTAGTTGGTGGGAATTGCAGCGTGCAATCCTGCGCCGGCTTGCCGGCGATAAAGCGGCTGCTGGCCTGTTCAAAACAGGCGGGCGCCGTCCACAGGAGGAAATGCGGGGCGTTGTGCACGGTGGACATGGCCACCGTGCCGGCCTTGTTCTGCGTCAAAGCCTGCACTTGCGCCTGCGCACCCGCGTAGGGCGTCTTCGGGTCCAGGGTACCCTGCAGTACCAAAGTGGGCGGCACTTTCGCCGGCAATGCGCCGAAATAGGCGTCGCGCGGGTAAGTGGGCAAGCCGCCGCCCAGCAGGATGCGGGGCAGGGGACTGGTAAACAGCAGCTCCGCCTCGTCGCGGTCGATGTCGGCAGCGGCCCAGCCGGGGCGCCGCGACGCTTGCAGATTGTTTTCCGAATTGCTGATGATATTGACCAGCGGAATCGACAGCGGCGACTGGGGATAGCTGCCCAGGCCGGCCGCCGCCTGCGTCAACGTGGCGCGCACGGACGCCAGTTCCCCATCCTTGCCCTGGTCCAGCTCCTGCAGCAGATAGGGGATGCGGGCGCGGGCGGCAGGGACGTCGAGCATGCCGCCCAGGAAGTGCTTCAGGTTCTTGCCGGGGATCTTCGCCAGCAGCGCGGGATCGGCTTGCGCCTTGTCCAGCACGCGGAGGTACAGGGTTGTTGCCGGCTCGCCCAGTGCCGCGTGGCAAGCGGCATCCGCATCGCAGCGGGCGAGCACCTGCATGCCGACCGTGTTGACCACGTGCGAGCGCTGGCTCAAGTCCCAGCGCGCATCCGTCTGCGGCGGCACCAGCGAGTCGAGGATGACGCCCTTGACGGGCAGCGGTCCCAGTTGCAAGGTGCGCAAGACCAGTTGCGTGCCGTACGACACACTGTATACATACATCGGTGGTTTGTTCTTGCCCTGTTCGCCTGCGATCAAGGCTTGCAAGTCGCGCGCCGCCATGGTGATGGAAAACTGGCCCGCGTATTCCGGCATCAAGTTGATGCCGGCAAAGCAGCTGCCCCATTCGGCACCCGCCAGGGCGCGGCCGCCGGGACTCTGTTCCGACTCTTCCACCTTGCACAGGCGCGATGAGTGACCCGTGCCGCGGTGGTCGGGGATGAGGAATTCAAATCCGGGAAAGCTGCGGCGCAAGGTGGGCAGCAAGCTGTAGAACGAGGCGCCCGATTCGCCGGGGCCGCCCGCCACCAGCCACAGGGTGCCTTTGGCGGGCTTGCCGGCAGGCACGTCGGCGGCAATCTTGCGCACGAAGACGTGCATGGCGTCCGGCTCGCCCACGGCGCGGCCCTGGGCATCGTAGCTGCCGGGCACGTTCAAACCCGAGCACAGGCTGCCGGGCACGACCGTATCGGAGCAGGGGGTGAAGTACATCGGTTCGGCATGCAGGGAGGCAGCAGCCAGCAAGGTGGCCAGCAGGGGGAGGCGGGGCAGAACGGTCATCGGCTACTTTGGCGAAGGTGGAGATCAAGCGCCAAAGTAGCGTTTTTTACAGCAATTGTCCAGATGGAAATATTTCTATAGGAACTTAATTAGGCTTGCTGCCACGCAGCAACCTGAGTCCGTTGGCCACCACCAGCAGGCTGGCGCCCACGTCGGCGAACACTGCCATCCACAGGGTCGCCATGCCGGCCAGCGCCAGGCCGAAGAACACGGCCTTGATGCCGATGGCAAAGCTGATGTTTTGCACGAGGATGCTGCGCGTGCGCTGGCTCAGGCTGATGAATTCGGGCAATTTACCCAGTTCATCGTCCATCAGGGCCACGTCCGCCGTTTCGATGGCCGTGTCGCTGCCGGCCGCGCCCATGGCAAAGCCGATGTCGGCCTGCGCCAGGGCGGGGGCGTCGTTCACGCCGTCGCCCAGCATGGCGACCACGCCGAATTGCTGCTGCAAGGCCTTGATTTCATCCAGTTTATTCTCTGGCAGCAATTCCGCCTTGACCAGGCTGACACCCACTTCATCGCCGATGCGCTGGGCCGTCAGCAAGTTGTCTCCCGTCAGCATCACGGTGGTCACGCCCAGCGCATTCAGGCGGGCGATGGCGGACGCCGCCGTCGGGCGCAGCACGTCGGCCACGGCGATCACGCCCAGCGCACCGGCCGAGGTGGCCAGCACCATGGCCGTGTAGGCTTGCTGTTCCAGCCGCGCCAGGATGGCTTGCAACTCCGGCGTCAGGGCGTTCAATTCCGTCATCAGGCGGGCATTGCCCAGGTAATACGTTTGTCCATCGATGCTGCCGCGCACGCCGCGCCCATGCAGGGCGGCAAACTGGGTGACGGGCAAGTGGCTGCTCGCGGGCGGCCCCGCCTTGACGATGGCGGCGGCCAGCGGGTGAGCGGAATTGGCGTCCAGGCTGGCGGCCAGCAGCAGGATAGTATCGCGGTCGCTGCCTTCCAGGGCCACCACGTCCGTGACGGCCGGTTTGCCCATGGTCAAGGTGCCCGTCTTGTCGACGGCGATGGCCTTGATGCGGTAACCCGTTTCCAGGAATTGCCCGCCTTTCACCAGTATGCCGCGCCGCGCGGCCGCCGTCAGGCCGCTGACCACGGTGACGGGAGTGGAAATGACGAGCGCACACGGGCAGGCGATCACCAGCATCACCAGCGCCTTGTAGATCCAGGCCATGAAGGGCGCGCCGAAGAGCAGCGGCGGCAGCACGGCCACGAGGATGGCGAAGACGACGACGGCCGGCGTGTAATAGCGGGCGAAATTGTCGACAAAGCGCTGCGTGGGCGCCTGTTTTCCCTGGGTTTCCTCGATCACCTTGACGATCTTCGCCAGGGTGCTGTTGCCGCTGTTGGCCGTCACGGTGACGTCGAGCAAGCCCCGTTCATTGATGGTGCCCGCATACACGACGTCGCCCACAGCCTTGTCCACCGGCATGCTTTCACCCGTGATCGACGCCTGGTTGACGGACGATACGCCGCTTTGCACGATGCCGTCCAGCGCGATGCGCTCGCCCGGCTTGACGCGCATCAACGTACCGATGGCCACCGTGGCAACGTTCACCTGGCTCCAGGCCCCGCTGGCGTCGGCAACGGTCGCCGTGTCGGGCGCCAGTTGCATCAGGCTTTGCACGGCGTTGCGCGCGCGGTTCAAGGACAAGCCTTCGATCAGCTCGGCAATGGCGAACAGGAAGATGACCATGGCCGCTTCCGGCCACTGGCCGATGGCGATGGCGCCGAAAACCGCTAGGCTCATCAGGAAATTGATGTTCAGGGTGAACGTTTTCAGGGCGATCCAACCCTTTTTCAGGGTCGGCCAGCCGCCCGTGGCGATCGACAGCAGGGCCAGGGCGATGACGAGGGGGGAACTGTCCGCATGCGTGGTCCACGCCAGCGCTTCGGCGCCCGCCGCCGCCAGGCCGGAGACGACCAGCAAGCCCTTTTGCATGCCGCTGAGACTGCCTTCGTCCGGGTTACGGGAAACGGCGGCGTCCGCCTCCAGGGGAATGGCTTGCATGCCGATGCCGTGCAGGGCCGCTTCCACCGTGGCCAGTGTAGGCAGGGTGTGGTGCACGTCGAGCACGCGGTTCATCAGGTTGAAATCGAGGCCCACGACGCCGGCCATGGTGGCCAGCTTGTTGCGGATCAAGCGCTCTTCCGTGGGGCAATCCATGTTGGCGATGCGGTATTTGGCCGTGTTGGCGCCGGCGATGGCGGCGCTGGGCAGCGCAGGAGCGGACGCGGCGGCAGGCGTGGACGAGCACGCATGCTGGCTGGAACAGCAACTGGCCGCCTTGGGCGCAGGGCTGGGTTCGTGCGCATGCTTGTGGTCGTGCGCATGGGTATGGTTATGGCTATCGTGCGGCATCGCATCGTCCTTCCGGTTTCGTGTATGCTTCCATTAGAAACCCTGTAGCGGCTACAGGGTCAAGCGGAATTTGCATGTTGGAATGAAAAAGGGGATGCCATGCGTATCGGAGAATTAGCCAAACGGACAGATTGTGACGTGGAAACCGTACGTTACTATGAAAAGGCGGGCTTGCTGCAGGAACCGGGCCGCAACAGCGCCGGCTACCGCGAGTACCGGGAAGAACACCAGGAACGGCTGCAATTCATCCGCCATTGCCGCTCGCTGCAGATCGGCTTGACGGATATCCGCGCCTTGCTGGAATTTAAGAACAACCCGGCTGAAGGTTGTCAGAGCGTCAATGAATTGCTCGACCACCATATTCTGCGCATTGCCGAACAAATGGCGAACCTGCAAACCTTGCAGCAGCAACTGGTGACCCTGCGCCACCAGTGCGACCAGCCGCAGCCGTCGCAAGACTGCGCCATCCTGCAAAACCTGTCCGAGGCCGCCAGCGGCCACGACTGCGCCTGCCATACCGAACTTCATTGACGATTGCTGCATGCTGAAACTGTTACCTAAAAAAACTTTATTGACCTTATTCCTGCTGTCGCCGCTGAGCCATGCCGCCGATGCGCCGCCCGCAGCCGGACACTACCTGACCCTGTACGCCGTGCCGGGCGTGCCGCAAGACGATGACCCCTACACCTGGAGCACGGCCGGCGGCAAGCAGCTGGCGAAAGGCGTGACGAAGGCGGACGGCCGCGCCTATCTCAAGGGCGAGGAGGGCGAGGAAAACTATGTGCTGAAAACCGTCAGCATGCGCTGGCAGCTGAAGGTGCCGGCCAAGTGCTGGCAGGGCGCGCCGGAGGCTTTCCTGGACTGCGTGCAACTGGCCAAGACCACGAGCCGCTATGACGAAGAGCAGGAGGCGCTCAAGCTGGCGGAGCAGCAGAAGGAAGCCAGGATGCAGGCCAGGATCGCCGCCTACGCGGTGGAGGCCCGTGCCAACGACGATGCGCTGGCCTGGCTGGGGCGTTTGCCTGCGAACTGGACCCTGGAAGGGTATGGCAAGCGCCTGCTGGGCATCGGCGACAAGATCGCCAGATACATCGCCGACGAAGTCCCGCAAGACGGGCCCGATGCGCGCCAGTTCGTCTGCCGCGCGCCCGCCGACTACGGCCCCGTGCCGGACCAAGCCTTTGTGGAAGCGTGGATGGCATTGCCGGATGAGGCACGCAAGGTGCGTGCCGGCCCTGCCTGGGATGCGCTGGCGGCGGCAGGCGGGAAGGGCAACTGGATGGCCCGCCTGGAACTGTATTACGCCTTGTCCAGCGTCAATGTCAGCGAATTGAGCTTGCTGGAACAGTACCGCATCGTGCAATTGATGGAATGGCTGCACAAGAAGAAGGTGGGCGGCCTGTACAGTTACTTCAGCGCCGCCATCCCGGTTACGCCAGGCAGCAACTACCACGCCGCCTGGCGCAGGCAAGACCAGGTTTTCCTGTATTCAGCCCTGCTGGGTGATTACCATCAACAATACCGCATGGGCAATGTCTTGCTGCGGGACGCGAAACCCGCGCTGGTCGAGGCAGGCAAGGCCATGCAAGCCTGCGCCCGGACCGCCATGCCGCACCGGCGCTAAGGCGCCAGCAACGGCGCGCCGCCTTCGCCCAGGCGGAAGGCGTCGACCACGCGCAATAGATCATGCGCCTGGTCCTGCATGCTTTGCGCGGCGGCGGCCGACTGTTCAACGAGGGCGGCATTGCGCTGGGTCAATTCGTCCATTTCCGTAATGGCGTTGTTGACTTCCTCGATGCCCTTGCTCTGGCGCTGGCTGGCCGCCGTGATGTCGTTCATGATTTCCGTCACTTGCTGGACGGAGGCGACGATATCGCCCATGGTGCGCCCGGCGCTGTCGGCCAGCTCGCTGCCCGTTTCTATCCTGGCCACGGAATCCTCGATCAATTGCTTGATTTCGCGCGCCGCCGTGGCCGAGCGCTGCGCCAGGCCCCGCACTTCCGTGGCGACGACGGCAAAGCCGCGTCCCTGTTCGCCCGCGCGCGCCGCCTCCACTGCCGCGTTCAAGGCGAGGATATTGGTCTGGAAGGCAATGCCGTCGATGACGGCGATGATGTCGACGATGCGCCCGGAACTGGCCTTGATCGAGCCCATCGTCTCGACCACCTGGCCCACCACGCGGCCGCCTTCCAGCGCCACGTTCGATGTCGACAATACCATCTGGTTGGCCTGGTGCGCATGGCTGGCGTTTTCGCGCACGGTATCCGTCAAGGCATGCATGGACGACGCCGTTTCCTGCAAGGAATGGGCTTGCGATTCCGTGCGGGCCGACAAGTCCGCATTGCCCAGCGCGATTTCACTCGCTTCCACCGTGATGGTGGAGCCTGCCTGGCGGATGTCGCCCAATAAAGTATTCCAGTTTTTCAGCACCGTGGCCAGGGCCCGCGCCAGCTTGCCCACCTCGTCGTCGCCCTGGGCGTCGATGCGCGTGGTCAAGTCGCCGGCGGCCAGCGATTCGGCGGCGCGGCAAGCTTCGTCGATGGGGCCCACCACGGAGCGCGCCACCCAGGTGGCGATCAGGGCCAGCAGGGCAAAGCCGATGGCCATGGTGCCCAGCGACAGCCAGCCGGCGCGCTGGCCCGCATTCTTGGTATCCTGCAAGGCATCGACAGTGCGGTGGTCGAGATTGAGCAACACCTGGCGCAACTGCCCGCGCACTTGCTGGTAATGCGTGGCGGCATTTTGCATCGCCGCCACGCCCGTATTCGGGTCCGTGGACGCCAGGTCCAGCGCCTGCGCCACGCTGGCACGGTAGCGTTCGACACCCGGCAGCGCCTGGCCCGCTTCCGTGGCAGCGCCCGAGAATGTCTGCAATTGCTTCAAGCCTTGCGCGATGGCGTTCAGCTGGCCATCCGTTTGCGCGCCGAATTGCTTGAACTGCTCATCCGACAGGCTGGCCGCGATGGCGATCTTCGCATACACGTCGGCGTGCACCTGGCCCAGGGCAATAGCTTGCTGGTTCGCAAGCCGCTCGGCCGTCAGGGTGACGTCTTTCAGTTCGCGCATGCGCTGCTCGTTCTGCTGCATGGCGAAGTAGGACAAGGCCCCCATGGCCAGCAGGCAAGCCAGCGCGACCACCGGGACGATCAACATCTTCTGTGCGATTTTCATCGGAGCCCCTATCGTCAAGAGAGCGGACAACCATCCCGGCGCCGGCGGCGCGGCGGCTGGCTACAGGTAGATGCCGCCGCAGACGACGGTCTCGGCCAGCTTTTCGCAATACATCACCTTCGGCTCGATCTTCTTGGTTTCCGGATTCGTGAATTTGTATTCCTGCCAGAACGTGCCCTTGCTCTTGGCCAGGTCGACGCGCTCCTTGACGAAGGCCTTGCCATCGATATCTTTCAAGTCGATCAAGTTCTTGCCCACCATTTTCGGGTTGGCGCCATGCGCGGCGACCGTGCCGTCGAGCTTGTACACGACCAGGTACAGGTCGTGCAGGATGAATTGCGGGGACTTGGCCGTGATCTCGCCATATGCCTTGGCGTCGCCGGCGCTCTTGATGTAGGCCACGCCTTTCTTGACCATGGCTTCGGCGTCGGCGCGCGTGGCGCCGCCTTCGGCAGCGCTGGCGACACCGGGCAAGGTAGCGGCGGCAAGCATGAGCGACAAGCACATGGCAGGGGCGAACTTGGGCATGAGAATCTCCTTCACATTGCGGCTGGGGGAAGCCGGCGGGGGAACCGGCGCGGTAAGGCGGCGCCTATCGAAGTGCCGACGGCTCATGGTAGCGCGATGCCAGTGGGCATGCGCTGGTGCAACAGATATTTTTTCAGACGGGCGTTTTTGCAACGGCGCGTGCACATTGCCGCAATGGATATTTCATAGGGAAAAGGAGGGCGCAGCCTATCATGTCGATAGTGTGGCGCGTGCGCCGCGCTACCAGCTGGCCGGGTCTTCCGCCGCCGCGCGCGCCAGGTCGTCGCGCCAGTCTTGCCACACCAGGCGGTAGATATCGGCAAAGAAGGCGCGCGGGTCGTGCATTTCGTCCCACAGGGCCGGCAGCGCATGCGTGCTTTCGGGGTCATGTTCAAGGATGGCCTGGAAATCGTAAGCAGGGTCTTGCAAGGCTTGCGCCAGCACGGCCACCAGCGCATGGCGGTGGCGGTAGCTGAGTTCCTTGTATTGCGACGTGATGTCGCGCCGTATCAGCGCCGCGCGCTGGGCAGGATCGTTCATGTCCCAGGCATCCAGCTCCACGCCCAGGGTTTCTTCGCGGTCATACACGTCGAAGGGACCGAGGAAATGGTGCAAGGTGGGAAGGTAGGGGGCGTCGCTCCAGGGGCCGCGCAATCCTTTTGGCTGTGGCATGATAAGTCCCCGTTTCACGCGCACTCGGGCAAGGTCCAGCCTTCATAGCCCAGGTCGGTCGGGTAGATGGCGCGGTTCTGGCCCCAGTGGGCATGGTCGAGAATGCCGTCTTCATGCATGTCCAGCACCCATTCCGTGCTTTCCAGCATGGTGCCATCCTTGTGGTACACGCGGAAGAAGGTGGACGTGCTGAACGCGCGCACGATGTTGTTCGGCACGCCGTTGCCGTAGTGCGGCACATAGGTCTTGATCACGCACGTGCCCTGGTCGTTCCACTGCTGGGCATACACGGTGGCATTGCGCGCCGCGCTCACCTTGATGAAGAGCCAGCCTGCCAGCAGGATGAGGAACAGGAAGGCGGCGGCGATCAAGCCGGTTTTCTTGAGTAGCTGCATGAGGTCATGGCATGGCCGAAAACGAAGTTGCCGCATTGTATGTCAAGAGCAGAAATACTTGCTGTACAGCACGTACTGCAAGTATTTCCCCGCGTATGGCGCTCTATTTCGCCAATGCCGCGTGCAGCGCATGCGCCATTTCCAGGTGATGTTGCAACGCTGGCAAGGCCTTGGCGGCAAAGGCCTTGATGTCGGGATCACTCGCCTTCTGGCTGGCATCCGTGAACAGCTTCACGGCTTCCTTGTGCGCCGCCACGCCGATGGTGGCCGCATATTCCCTGTCGAAGGCCTGGCCTTCCAGGCGGCCCAGCCGGTCGATCTGCGCCTTGTGTTTCGCGCCGGGCTGGTCGCTGACCTCGATCTGCTTGCTGCTGGCCAACTGTTTCAGCGCGTCGGCCACTGTCGTGTGGGCGGTGACCATGGCGTCGGCGAATTGCTTCACTTCTGCATTGCTGCTCTTGCTTTGCGCTATCTTGCTGGCGACGATTTCCGTGCTGCCCGCATCGGCGGCCTTGCTGAGGAATTGCTTGTCGTACGCGCCCGGCGCGGCGGCGGCGATGCTGTTGATGGCGATCCCGCTCAACAGCGCCACGGCCGCGCCGATGGCCACGCTTTTCAGGGAGGGGGTACGGGAACTGGTGGTGGAGATAGGCATGGGAAATCCTTTCGAATATGGCGTTTTATGCAAGCTGATGACAATGTTAAGCCCTCAGCCTGCGCACACCCATAGGACAGGCGCGGCCATGCCCGTAGGACTAGTCCTGTTCGTTAGCGCACAGTTCGACTTGTTTAATAGCAAATAAAGCGGCGATGCCCGCATCGCGGCGCCAGGCGGGCATACCGATATCGAGCCACTGCGCCATCGCTTCCAGGTGCGAGGGTTCCGAAACGCTGTGTTCGAGTTCCTCCAGCACCGTGTCGCGGTCGATATACAGGCTGTCCAGCCAGGCGTCGAACGAGGGCGCCAGCTCCATCAGGCCGTGGGCGCGCTTGCCCGTCCACTCCGGCAATTCCTGCACATAGGCCAGTACCCGGCCGCCGCCTTCTTCCGTCAAGTCCAGGTAAAGCATGGAATTGCCGCCATCGCGGGCGAACGGCAGGATGCGCACCGGCATGCCCGCATGCTGGCGCGCGGCGCGGATTTCGCCGACCAGGGTTTCATCGCAGAAATCGCCTTCGTCGGCGCTGAAAAAGGTATTGAAGCCCATTTTTTCCACGCCGCCATTACCGTCCGGCACATCGCACGTGTAATCGAACCAGGCGCCGTTGGCGACCCGCAAGAACGCCAGGAAGGCCTGCGGCAAGGGCGCTTCCAGCAAGGTTTCGATGGCGGCAATCTGCTGCGCCGTGGGGGCAGGCTTGGCGCCCTCGAACGCCAGGTGGCGGTACTGCGTGTAATGGTTGCTCATTGATACTCCTTGTCGTTATTCTTGTTCATATGTACTGGCGCCGCATCGTCGCAACCCGTCTCCACCTTGGCCAGTGCATCGACGAGGCCGGCGCGCAGCACGGCCATCGAACGGGCCTTGTCATCGATCTGGGCAATTTTCGTTTCCAGCATGGTCCGTTTGGTCTGCGCATCGAGCGCGTTTTCTTGCCATACGGCAATGACTTCGGCGATTTCCTTCAAGGTAAAGCCCAGCGCCTTGGCGTGGCCGATCAGCTCGATGCGCCGCAACGCTTGCGCCGAGTATTCCTTGTAGTTATTCGTCATGCCCGGCTGCGGCGCTTCCTCCAGCAAGCCCTGGCGCTCGTAGAAGCGCACCGTATCCTTGCTGACGCCCGTCAGGCGGGTGATTTCACCGATGCGCATCGTTTCCTCTTGACCGTGGACTAAAGTCTACAGTTTACATTAGAAACACTCTCAACTACGACACGTTTGCCATGCTCCCATACGACTACACCAACCAAACCGTGCTGATCACGGGCGCCTCGTCCGGCATCGGCCGCGTCTTTGCGCAAACCCTGGCCGCGCGCGGCGCGCACTTGCTGCTGCTGGCCCGTTCCGGCGCCGTGCTCGATGGGCTGGCCAGGGAACTTTCCCAACGCCACGGCATCCGCGCGCACGCGCTAGTGGCCGACCTGGGCTTGCCCGGCGCCGCGCAAGACGCCCATGCACAGGCGTGCGCGCTGGGCATGCCGCCCGACGTGCTGATCAATAACGCAGGCTTCGCCACGCATGGCAGGTTCGAGAGCATCGACCTGGCGCGCCAGGCGGCCGAAGTCACCGTCAATTGCACGGCCCTCATGGAATTGACGCACTGCGCCTTGCCCCACATGCTGGCTCAGGGGCGGGGCGCCGTCATCAACGTGGCGTCCACGGCGGCCCTGCAGCCCGATCCCTACATGGCGATCTACGGCGCCAGCAAGGCTTTCGTGCTGTCGTTCTCGGAAGCGCTGTGGGCGGAAAACCGCGGCAGCGGCGTGCGCGTGCTGGCCCTGTGCCCTGGCGCCACGGACACGGCCTTCTTCGACGTGGTGGCCGCGCCCGAAGCGGCCGTGGGCAAGCGCATGGCGCCGCAAGCCGTCGTCGCTGAAGCGCTGCGCGCGCTGGACCGGGGCCGCAGCAGCCATGTGGCGGGCCGGCCCAACCGGCTGCTGGCCTGGCTGCCGCGGCTGCTGCCCCGCCAGACCGTGCTGGGCATCGTGGAAGGCATGCTCAAGCCGAAGACGGCCTAGGCTTCAAAACACCATGGTGGCAAACATGGCCAGCACGGCCGTTGCCATGACGATGGTCGACAGCCAGCCCAGCACCCGCAGGCGTCTTGAAATGGTGAGCGTGCCCATGATGGCGGGGCGCGAGGCCATCACCATCATCAGGGCCATGATAGGCACGGAAATGACACCATTGATGACGGCGCTCCAGTACAAGGCCTTGATGGGGTCGAGCGGCGTGAAGCACAGGGCCGCGCCGATCACGGTGGCCGTGACGATGATGCCGTAGAACTTCTTGGCGGCCCGGGGCGCCAGTTCCAGGCTGTTTTTCCAGTGGAAGGCGCCCGCCATGGCGTAGGCGGCCGAGCCGGCCAGCACGGGAATGGCCAGCAAGCCCGTGCCGATGATGCCCAGGCTGAACAGGGCAAACGCGAACTCGCCGGCGATGGGGCGCAGGGCGGAGGCCGCTTGCGCCGACGTGTCGATATGCGTGATGCCTTGCGCGCCCAGGGTCACGGCCGTCGTCAGCATGATGAAGAAGGCCACCAGGTTGGAAAAGCCCATGCCGATGGCCGTGTCCATCTTGATGCGCTGGAATTGCCGCGGCGCCTGTTCCGGCGCCCGGCGCAGGGCTTGCGCGCCGGCATCCGCCTGCAAGTCTTCCACTTCCTGCGATGCCTGCCAAAAGAACAAGTACGGGCTGATCGTCGTGCCGAACACGGCCACGATCATGGTCACCGAGGCGGCCGACCAGGCGAACCGGGGCCAGACGGTGCGCAGCGCCACTTCGCCCCACGGAATGTGCACGGTCAGCACGGTGGCCACATAGGCCAGCAAGCCCAGGGTCAGCCATTTCAGGATGCGCACATATTGTTGGTAGGGAATAAACACTTGCAGCAGCAGGGATAGCAGGCCGAAGCCCATGGTGTACAGGTGGGTGGGACCGCCGATGATCAGGGTCAAGGCATCGCCCATGGCGGCCACGTCGGCGGCGATATTGATGACATTGGCCAGCAGCAGCAAGCCGACGATGGCGTACAGCAAGGATTTCGGATAGTGGCGGCGAATATTCGTCGCCAGCCCATGCCCGCTGACCCGGCCGATCTTGGCGCTGATCACCTGGATGCCCAGCATCAAAGGGAAGGTCAGGCAGACGGTCCACAGCATGCCGAAGCCGAACTGGGCGCCCGCCTGCGAATACGTGGCGATGCCGCTGGGGTCGTCGTCGGCCGCGCCCGTGATCAGGCCGGGGCCCAGCTTGCCCAGCCAGGTGTCGGAAGGGGCCGCCGCCTGGCGGGCGGCCTGCTGCGGTTCTGTGTCTTGTTCACTAGACATCTATACGGCCTGTTTTTGTGCCACGAAGGCGGCCGTCCGGTAGGGCACGCTGATGCTGTCCCGCCCGCGCAAGGCCGGCTCCGACGCGACCAGCTGGCCAATCTCGTCATCGATGCGCTGGCGCGCCTGCGGCGGCAAGGCGGCGATAAAACTGGTGGAGCGCACGCGGTTGAACAGCACGTCTTCGGGCGATCCCGTGTGTTCCTGGGAAAAATGTGTTTCCTGCAAGGGAGTAAACCCCGCATGGGGGAAGGCCCGGCGCCAAGCGCCCGTGTAGTAGCGGGGCGTATCGCCTTCCGCCTGGTTGACGATGGTGTCCAGTCTTGCCACCCAGGGCACGCTGGCGTCGCGCAGATTCCACACCAGGCCCAGCCTGCCGCCCGGCTTGAGCACGCGCCAGATTTCATCGAGCGCCTGAGGGGTAGCAAACCAGTGAAACGCTTGCGCGCAGACCACGGCGTCGACCGAGGCGTCGGGCAGGGGAATGGCCGTTGCCGTACCCGCCAGCGCCTGGACTTGCGGCAAGGCCGCCGCCAGTCTTGCCAGCATGGCAGGCACGGGTTCCACGGCAATCACCGTGGCGCCCGTGTCCAGCAGGCGCGGCGTGAACTTGCCCGTGCCGGCGCCCAGGTCCAGCACGGTGGCGCCCGGCCCCAGGCCCAGGCTATCCTGCAACCAGGCCGACACTGCGGGGGGATAATCGGGCCGGCCCTTGACGTAGCTGGCGGCCGCCGTGGCATAACCGCCGGCTGCCGCGTGGTGGATATTGCTGCTCATGCAAGACTCCTTGGCGTGGTCGTGGCATGAGCGTAGCAGATTACGAACGCGATGGGGCGTCAGTAGCGCGCATCCTTGGGCTTGCCGCCCTTCGGCCAATCCTTGACCTTGTCGGGGAAGTCCGGACGCGGCATGTGCGTAAAATATTCGGCCACGTCGACGGCGTCCTGATCGGACAGGTTGCCTTGCCCCAGCGGGAATTTCTGGCCGTGGCCCATCACCATGTTCGCCTTGACGAAGCCGGCCGCCGTGTAGGTGCGGGCCATGCCGGCGCCGATATTGAAGGAGCGGTCGCCCCATAGCGGCGGGAAAGCCACCGCGCCGTTGGCGCCCCGGATGCCTTCGCCATTCGCGCCATGGCAGACGGCGCATTGCTCGGCGTACACTTTTTTGCCGTGCACGGGGTCAGGCAGCAGGTTGCGGTCGATCTTCGCCACGCCCCGTCCCGGCACCTTGTCGTTCGCCTGCGTGGCGCCCTTCATCCAGTCGATATAGGCGACCATGGCCTGCAGGTCGGGGCCGTCCACGGGCAGGGGCTTGCCGTGCATGGAACGGCGGAAGCAGCCGTTGATGCGCTCGCCCAGGCTGATGACCTTGCCGGCGCGCGGCGCTTCCGCCGGGAAGAAGGCGGAAATGCCGAGGAAGGGCGAACCGTTGGCCACGGTGCCGCCATTCAGGTGGCAACTGCTGCAATTGAGGTCGTTGCCCACGTTGTTCGGCAGGCGGGCGCGGGTTTCCGTCATCAGCTGCATGCCGTGGATTAATTGATTGGCGTTCGGATCGGCCGTCAGGGCTGCAAAGCGGGGCGTGACGAAGCCGCCCGCATCCGGCGCCTTGAGCTTGAGCTCCTTGCGCACCTTGGCGATGTGGCCGGGCGTGACCGGTGCGCCGTGGTTGCCCCACTTGCCGCGCACAAAGGTGAGGATTTCCGCCAGTTCCGTGTCGGACAGGCGGTCATACGCGGGCATGCCGAAGGAGCGGGGCGACTGCTGTGTGACGGCCGACTGCCAGCCGGTCAATGCGATATGGATGACGGAAGTGGCGTCCTTCGATTGCACCGAGTCGTTCTGCGCCAGCGGCGGGAAGATGTTTTCCACGCCGCGGCCGTCGCGGCGGTGGCAGGTGGCGCAAAACTGCAGGTAGCCGAGGCCGCCGCGCGTGTTGTACAGCGCGTCGTTGCCGGCCGCGACAGCCGGCGCCGGTTTGCTCTGCTGCACTGGCGCGCCCGGCTTGGCCGGCAAGCCGTGCAGGTAGTGCGCCAGCGCATCGAGGTCGCCGTCCGTAAAGTATTGCGTGCTGTGCGTGATGACTTCCGTCATGCTGCCGGCCGCCGTGCCGAAGCTGTTGCGGCCCGTTTTCAGCAATTGCACGATGTCGGCCGGCGTCCACAGATTGCGCAAATTGACGGCATGCCAGCCGTCGAAGGTGAAGCCGGACAGATAATGCTTGCCGCTGCTGCCATCCTGGCCCATGGTTTTTTCCTGGAAAGCCACGCCGCGCGGCGTGTGGCACGAGCCGCAATGGCCGAGCCCCTGGGCCAGATAGCTGCCCCGGTTCCACATGGCCGACTTGGCGCTGTCGGGCTTGAATGGCGCATCGTCGAGGAAGACGGCGTTCCACAGCGACAAGCCCCAGCGCATGCTGAACGGCCATTTCATGTCCGTTTCGCGGTTTTGCTGCGCCACGGGCGCCACGCCCCGTTGCAAATACGCGTACAGGGCCTGCATGTCGTCGGGCGTGATCTTCGCGTAGGAAGGGTAGGGCATGGCCGGATACAGGTTGTGCCCGTCCGCCGCCACGCCCTTGCGCATGGCGCGGTCGAATTGCGCGAAGGTGTACGTGCCCAGGCCCGTCTTCGCATCCGGCGTGATATTGGTGCTGTAGATGGTGCCGAACGGCGTTTTCAATTCCAGGCCGCCGGCCATGGCGGCGCCGTTCGGGCTCGTGTGGCAGGCCACGCAGTCGCCCAGGCGGGCGACATACTCGCCGCGCTTGATCAGCTCGGCCGACGCCGTGGGCGCAGGTGCCGCCCAGGCGCTGGCGCAGAAGACCAGCATGCCCAGGAGCATGATGGCAAGCCGGCCAAACAGCGAGGGGGAGGAAGCAGTAGGGCGGCGCGAGCCGCGATGCAGGATGGAAATGGCGTTCATGGTGACCCTTTATTATTCGGGCCAAGCTTACGCATTCCTTCCCAATGCGAAAATTGGGAGTTTCTTTCGATCGACTAGGTAATTTTGCCTAGTGCATTGCGGCAACAATTCGTGTATGCCAACGCCTTCTGCCTGCCCGCCTCAGGCCATGTTCGCATACTCGGGCAGCGCGATGGCATCCGCCTTGGGCGTCAGGAACCTGGCCAGTATCGTCTTGATAATTGGCACGTTTGACATGCGCAACAGCGCATGGCCGATGGCGATCCCGGCGCGCGAGTGCGGCGAGGCCAGGCGCGGCGCGAAGGTGGGCACGCTTTGCGCCTGGTCAACATACGGGCGCATGATCGCTTCATACGCGGCAAAGGCTTGCGCATGATCGTCGTGGCGTCCCAGTTCTCCCGCCAGCACGTAGGCGCCGCACATGCCCAGGCTCGTGCCCATGCCGCTGATGGGCGAGGCGCAATAGGCGGCGTCGCCGACGAGGGCAATCCGTCCCTTCGACCAGCGCGGCATTTTGACCTGGGAAATCTGGTCGAAATACAGGTCGGTGGCGTCATCCAGGGCCGCCAGGATGCGCGGCGTTTCCCACTTCAGGGCGCCGAATTTCTCCTTCAGCAGGGCCTTTTGTTCGGCAATCGGCAGTTTTTCATAGGCGCTGGGCGCTTCCTGGAATGACAGCAGGGCGCGCGTGGTGCCCAGGTTATCGGGACGCAGGCACACGCTCAAGCCGCCCGGGGCGTTGAACCAGCGCATCTGGCGTTCGTCGCCCGGCGCGCGCGGGATGGTGAAATAGGCCGTGTAGAGCTTGAACGAGCGGCGTTGGACTTCATCGCCGAACACGAGTTTGCGCGTATGCGAACCGACGCCTTCGGCGCCGATGACGAGATCGAACACTGCTTCGCCGCCCTGTTCGAAGCGCACCTTGACGCCATGCGGCAATTCTTCCAGCGCGGCGATGCTGTCGCCAAAGCGGTAGTCGACCGCGTCGCGGCCATGCCCGATCAGCAGCTTGGCCAGTTCCCCCCGCAAAATTTCCAGCTCGGCCACGGGACCGTTGCCGCCAAAGGCCCCGATGCCGAATTCCGCCTGCGTGCGGTCTTGCGCGTCGACAAACCGGAGTCCATCCTCATGCGTGGTCTTGGCGCGGATGGCGCTCTCGAGCCCCATGCGCTGCGCCACCAGCTTGCCTGCGCCGCGCACGTCGATCGTTTGTCCGCCATCGCGAAACTCGGGCGCCCGCTCGACAACGGTGACGTCCATGCCCAGGCGCGACAGCCAGTAAGCCAGGGTCGGGCCGGCAACGCTGGCCCCCGTGATCAGGATTTTTCGTTTGATCGTCATTTGATTTTCTT
This sequence comes from Janthinobacterium sp. SUN211, assembly GCF_030587315.1. NCBI lineage: Bacteria > Pseudomonadati > Pseudomonadota > Betaproteobacteria > Burkholderiales > Oxalobacteraceae > Janthinobacterium > Janthinobacterium sp. SUN211. The sequence goes on from NZ_JAPWIC010000001.1 coordinate 700,735, forward strand.
TTCTGCTGTGGTTGGCAAAGTGGTCTGGTAAACCGTAATCACTTGCTGGAGAAAGTGTTCTATCGTCGTCCGTTCGCCGGCGGACAAGCCGCTCAGCACCGCGTCCAGTCCGTTGAGCATCGGCGCGATATGCGTGTAGGTTTGCGCCACCGAGGCTGGCACGGGATGGACGAGCACGCGGCGCTTGTCGTCTTGCTGACGCACGCGCGTCACGTGGCCGGCCCGTTCCAGGCGGTCGATGACGAGCGTGACGCCTGCGGTGGTGACGGCAAGGCGCGCGGCCAGCTCATTCGGAGACAGCGGACCGTGCGTGATCAATTGCTCCATCAGGGCCAAATCGGTCTGGTTGATGCCCATCGCGTTGCTCAGGTGCAACGCCGTTTCGCGCGTCAGGATCGCGATATCCTGCAACTGGCGGCCGATGACATCGCCGGCGATGTGCATGCCACGGGGATCGTCGGCCGCGAATGCTTGATTGTGTGTTGGCTGGTCATGCATGATTTACCTCAAGTTCAGATTTTGCAGCAGTGGGAAAGAAGAACGTCACGCCCATGAAGGCGATGAGTATGCCAGTTTGGATCGTCAATGCGGCGCTGAGCGCCCGGTCCGGCGTCAGGGCGGGATGCGCGGCAAAAAATGCGCCGCTGAACAGGGCCACGCCGATCGATGCGGCGATCGATTGCACGGCAGACAGCACGCCGGAACCGGAGCCGATCTGCTTGTTGTCCAGCGAAGCCAGAATGATGCTGAACAAGGCTGCGATCACGAGGCCGGCCCCGATGCCGCAGACCAGCATGCCGGGCACGACATGCCATGCAGAAAATGCCGCCGTATTGCCCAGTTCAAATTGCAGCAGCGCCACGCCGGCAAGCTGGACACCGGCGCCCAGTTGCAGCACCTTGCGCCCGAAACGGGCCGCCAGGAAGGCGCCGCTCAGGGTGGCGCCGAATGCCGTGCCCACAGCGAATGGCAGATTGGCAATACTTGCTTCGCCCGCCGTCAATCCATGTCCAATTTGCAAGAAAAGCGTCAGCACCAGCTGCATGCCGACGAGCGAGCAAAAGAACAGGGCAATGCCGGCCAGCCCGGCCGTGTAGGCGGAGCGCTGGAAGATCGACGTCATGATGAGCGGCGTCTGCCCGGCGCGCACCATCGCGGACTGGCGCAGGCCGAACAGGCCGAAACCCAGCACGGCCATCGCCAGCATCGGCCATCCCCACGCCGGCCACGCTCCCGCCTCGCCCAGCGGCAAGACGAGGAATACGGATGACAGCACCAGCAGGCTGGCGCCGGGGACATCGATGTGGACGGAGCGGTCTCCCGGACGGTGGGGCAGGTAACGGCGCGCCACCAGGAAGCAGGCGATGCCGATCGGAATATTGATCAGGAACATGGCTCTCCAGCCCAGGCCGAACACGTTCGCTTCGAGCAACATCCCGCCCAGCACGGGGCCGAGTATGCCCGCCAGGCCCAGGATGGGGCCGAAGATGCCAAACACCTTGGCCAGGGCCGGTCCCTGGTAGTTTTCACGCAGCAAGCCCAAGCCTTGCGGCAACAGCATCGCGCCGGCCAGCCCTTGCAGCAGGCGAAAGACGATCAACAATGCGATGGTCGGCGCCACGGCGCACAACAGCGAAGCGATGGTAAAGGCGGCCAAGCCGTATAGAAACATGGCGCGCCGCCCGTAGCGGTCGCCCAGCCTGCCGCCGAGCACCAGGCCGGCGCCCAGTGCCAGCGCATAGCCGCCGATGACCCATTGCATCTGGGCGGAACTGGCGCCCAGCGACTCGATCAGGGCAGGTCCGCCGACGTTGACGATGGTGGATGCGGCAAGGTCCATGATCTCGGAAACGATCATGACCAGTAAAATGGGCCAGCGAGGCAGTGCAGCAGTCTTCATACAAATAAATAGCTAACTTAGTTAGTAATAAAACGAGACAGTATACGGCCTGGCGCTCTTTGTCAATGGCTCAAGCGGGCTTTTCATTCCACGTCATGATGCGTTCGCGCAGCCAGCGGTGCGCCGGGTCCAGGTGCATGCGCTCGTGCCACACCATCGCCATCTCGTAATCGGGCAGGGTGACGGGCGGCTCCCACGTGCGCAGGTCGCCCAGGGCGTTTTTCAGCAGGCGCGACGGCAGCAGGGCCACCATGTCGGACGCGGCGAGCAGGGGAGGGACGATGAGGAAATGCGGCACGGACAGCACCACCTTGCGCGTCCGGCCCAGCGTTTCCAACGCCGTATCGACGTTGCTGCGGAAACCGCCGCCGTTGGGCGAGACGACGATGAATTCCAGCGCGCAAAACCGCTCGAGGTCGGGCGGCGCCTGCAGCAGCGGGTGGTCGCGGCGGCCCGCCAGCACATAATGTTCGGTGAACAGGGTGCGGTGGCGCAAGCCGGGCGGCGCTTCTTCCTGCGCCAAAAAGCCCAGGTCGACCTGGCCGTTTTCCAGCGCATGCGCCATGCGCGCCGGCACGGCTTCGAAGACGGCCATGCGCGACAGGGGCGCCTGCGCGCGCAGGGACGGCAGCATGGGCAACAAAATCGCATACTCGGTGGCGTCGGCCGCCGCCAGATTCCAGCGCACCTCGGCCGTGGCCGGGTCGAACGCCTGTTCCGGCTGCAAGACTTGCTCCAGCTGGGCCAGCACGGCTTGCAGCGGCGCGAACAGGGCCAGCGCGCGCGCCGTGGGCAGCATGCCGCGCGGGCCGGGCAACAGCAGCGGATCGTCGAAGGCGGCGCGCAGCTTGCCCAGCTGCACGCTGACGGACGGCTGGCTCAGGTGCAGCCGCGCCGCCGCCCGCGTGACGTTGCGTTCAATCAACAGGGCGTTCAGGGTCAGCAGCAGGTTCAAGTCCAGCTTGTGCAAATTGTTCATGACTATACCTCGTATATCAACTATTCATTTCCACTATGATAGCGCAAGCCCTAGAGTAGTTCCTGTGATATCCACTCTTCATCCATTACAGGAATAAACTGATGCAACTCCATGAATATACTAGCTTTGATGGTCTGGGACTGGCCCAGCTGCTGCGCGACGGCGACATCTCGGCCGCCGAATTGCAGGACGCGGCCGCGCGTGCCTGCGCCGCCGTCAACCCGCTGATCAATGCCGTGGTCGAGCTGTGGCCGGCGGATTTGACTGCCATCGACAGCACAGTCAACACTGCGGCGTTCGCCGGCGTGCCCTTCCTGATCAAGGATGTGGCCGTCACGATGGCGGGCCGCCGCAGCGAAGCGGGCAGCCGCCTGGGCGCCGGCCATGTCGCCGCATTTGACTCCCACCTGATGACGCAGTTCCGCACAGCCGGCCTGGCGACGTTCGGCCGCACGAGCACGCCGGAAATGGCGTTTGCCACCACCACGGAACCCGTACTGTACGGCGCCACGCGCAATCCCTGGAACCTGGCCTTGAGCGCGGGCGGCTCCAGCGGCGGCGCGGCGGCGGCCGTGGCGGCCGGCATCGTGCCCCTGGCCCATGCGACGGATGCGGCCGGTTCCATCCGCGTGCCGGCCGCCTCGACGGGCCTGTTCGGCCTGAAACCGAGCCGTGGCCGGGTCTCGAACGGCCCCGCCATGGACGAGATCTTCAGCGGCCTGGGCGTGCAGCTGGGCGTGAGCCGCACGGTGCGCGACAGCGCCGCCTTGCTCGATTGCGTGCAGGGCGTGATGGCAGGCGAGCCGTATGTGACGAGTCCGCCCGGCCACAGCTGGCTGTCGCAGGTGGGCGTGGTGCCGGGCAAGCTGCGCATCGGCGTGCAGCGCGCCGCCAGCAATGGCGCCCGGCCCGTGCCCGCCATCGAAGCCGTGCTGGACGCCACCGTGCGCCTGCTGGTAAGCCTGGGCCACCACGTGGAAGAAGTGTCGCCCGCGCTGGGCGTGTCGTGGGAAGCGTTCGTGCACGCGAATGCCGGCATCTGGTGCGCCAACCTGGTGCCGTGGATCGATGGCCTGGCGCAGGAGAGCGGGCGCACCGTGTCGCTGGAGACCCTGGAAGCGGCGACCCTGGCCTGTTACCGCCATGGCAAAACGGTCTCGGCGGTCGATTTCGTGGCGGCCCTCGACGTGCGCAACACGGTCACGCGCCACGCGGGCGCCTTGTTCGGCCAGTACGACGTGCTGCTGACGCCCACCTTGCCGGATGTGCCGTGGCAACTGGGCCGTTATGGCGAAAAGGAGGAACAGCTTGACGGTGTTGGCTGGACGGCGCGCCTGTTCGAACATTCGCCGTACACGCCGCTGGCGAACGTGGCGGGCTTGCCGGCCATGTCCGTGCCGCTGGGCATGTCAAGTGAGGGCGTGCCGATCGGCATGCAATTCATGGCCGGCTACGCCAAGGATGGCGTGCTGCTGCGCCTGGCGGGCCAGCTGGAGCGGGCGGCGCCGTGGGTGCAGCGGCGGCCGCCCGTGTGGGCAGGCAATTAGGAAGGGGGAGAAGAGGAAGACTACAGGGCGGCGAGGCGGGCCGCGCCGCGGTTTTCCAGGCGAAAGCGGGCTTTTTCCCACAGCCGGTCGTGGAAGGGCAGGACGATCACGTTGCAGATCGGCTCGACCACGGCCAGCAAGCCGCCGAAGGCCATGGAACCCGTGGCCCAGTACATGACGCCGAAGGCCACGCCCATGTGCAGGGTCGTCTGGCTGAGCTTTTCGCCGGCCAGGGCGGCAATGCCCAGGCCGCTGACGGCGTAGCGGCGGCGAATCGCGTGCCAGGCTTTTTCATGCCACGGCAACAGGGCTACGTTGATGATCGGTTCGATGATCGCGGCCAAGCCACCGAGCGCCAGGGACCCCGTCAGCAAGTAGGCGAGGCCGAAGGCGATCGACATGTGCGTGCAGACCTGGCTGAATGTTTTGATGGCTGTGAACAAGGGATGCTCCTTTCTGTTGAATTCGCTTATCCTTGATTTAGATAGTAACGATTCTCATTTACAAAAGGAAGTAAAATATTTCAACCGAACCCATAGATTGAGGCTATGGTTTGAGAAATATCAATTGCCCCTGCTGCGCACACCTCCCGCAGCCGCCATGGCCGTCAGCGTATCGCCGTCGCCTGCGACCACACGGCTTGCCAGCGCCCAGCGCGCCGCTCATAGCTATCGATATGCCAGTAGCGCGCGCGGGGCACGGCCTGGCCGGCGAAATGGATTTCAAGCTGGGCCTGGTAGCGCAGCACGGCAGCATCGCCATGCACGCGCACGGCGATCTCGCCCGGTTCCCAGCTCAGATAGCGCATGTGGCCAGCCGCGATGGCGCCCAGGTATTCCTCCCGCGACAGCAGGCTGCCGATGGGCGTGACCAGCTGAAAATCGTCGGCGTGCAGGGTGCGCGCCAGCGCCACGTCGCCGTCGACCAGCGCACGCAGGCGGCCGCGTTCGATGTCGCGCAATTGTTCCTGCATAGCCGCCTCGGAGCCAGGGTGCTGTTCTTGCATGATTCCATCCTTCGCTGTGGAGATTGACACTTTGACGTAATTTGTCCAAAAGCCATATTGACACTATATATATAAAATGTCAATATGCCAGCATGTCACCCCACACCCTCAAGACCCAGCGCATACTCGACGCGGCCCTGGCCGTGTTTTGCCGCTATGGCTACCGCAAGACATCGATGCTCGACATCGCGCAGGCGGCCGATATGTCGCGCGCCGCGCTGTACCTGCACTTCAAGAACAAGGAAGACGTGTTCCGCGCCGGTTCCGAACGGGCCCATGCCACTGTCATGGCGCAAGTGGCAGCGGCGCTGGCCGAACCCGGCCCCGTCTTCACGCGCGTCGAAACGGCGTTGCTGGCATTCCAGCAAGGTTTGATGGCGGAAATTTCCGCCAGCGCCCATGGACAGGAATTGTTCGACGCCAATATGACCCTGGCCGCCGACATTACCTTGACGGCGCGGGCAACACTGGTGGCGTCGCTGGCCGGCGCGCTGGAACAGGCCGAGGCGGCGGGCGATATCGCGCTGCGCTGGGTGGACGCGACCGCCGCGCAGGTGGCCGGTTTGCTGGTGGCCACCATGGATGGCATCAAGCATGCGCAAGGAGGAGGGGAGGCGTTGCGCCAGGGCGTGGCGCTGCACATGCGCTTGCTGGGCGCGGCGCTGCTGCGCATGTGAGCGGCCAAGCTCGCATGCGCAGTCGGGCCTGGGCCGTTACGGCAGGGTTTTCAGCACATTCTTCGTCGGCACGGAGAAATTATAGTTGTCGTGGCGGTCCCAGTTGATCGACCACGTCATCACGCCGCGGAAGTCCGGATACGCCTGCAGCGGCTTGATGGTGCCGCAATTGAGCAGGCGCGTCAGGCAATTCAGGGCATTGCTGACGTCGGCATTCGTCGTAAAGCCCGAACCGGCCGAGCTGCGCCCCGACGGCACGCCAAAGCCCACCTGGTCCGGACGCAGGCCGGCAAAGGTATTGCCGCCATAATTGAACCCCTCGATCAGCATGCGCGCCGTGGCCACCAGCTGGTCGGCCGAACCCGCCTTGATGGCGCCCGTCGCGTACGGCGTGTAAATGTCGCCATTGTTGTAGTACTGCGGGTGCAGCACCGTCAGCTCGCTGCGCAAGGCGTTGATGATGGGAATGTAGGCGCCCCAGATGCTGCCATAGCTCGTGTATCCCCCTTCCACATACACCCACTCGGGCGCCATCGACAGGTAAAAGCTGCTGCCGACCTTGGTTTTCAGGTTTTTCACGGCGATCGGCAGATACGTCTGGATGGCCGCGCCTTGCGCCACGCCGTTTTCCAGGTCCAGGTCGATGCCGTCGAAACCATATTTCGTGATGATGGCGTACAGGCTGTTGGTGAAATTCGTCGCTTCGGCCGTGTTGCCGACGGAAACGGAACCGTTCTGTCCGCCCAGCGACAGGATGACTTTCTTGCCCTTGGCCCGCTTGGCCGCCACGTCGGCAATGAATTGCGCTTCCGTGCCCGCACCCGGATCGATGGTCAGGCTGACATTGCCGCCACCAGCGTTGTCGCCGAACGAGACGACGATCACGTCCCAGTCATCGCTGACCTGGCTGATCGGATACGTGGCGCCGCTGGGGTTGGTGAAGTTGTGCCAGTAGCCGATCAGCGCGTGCTTGGCCAGGCCGGTGGGTGTCGGTGTCGGCGTCGGTGTTGGAGTAGGCGTTGGTGTTGGGGTGGGAGTCGGCGTAGGTGTCGGGGTAGGCGTGGGTGTAGGCGTTGGGGTAGGAGTCGGCGTCGGCGTCGGCGTGCCGCAGTCTCCCACCGCCGTCCAGGGCTGGCCGCTGCCGGCGCCGCCGCTGCTGGTCGATGGGTTATTGCCTTGTGTCCACCAGTTGGCCGTGTAATTGACGTTGTTGTAGCTGGCCTGGCCGCCGCCGTTGTAGGCGGTGCCGCTATTCCACGGCGTGTAGCAGGCCACTGCGGCGGTCGCGCCGGCCAGCAGCTGGCTTGCGCCCCCGCTGGATGCGTCGCCGCTGCCGCCGCCACAGGCCGCCAGGGTGCCGCCGAAGAGGGTAAGGATGAGGGTATTCATGACTGTCCGGTTCACTTGCATCTCCTTGTGTATTTTTTAGCATGGCCGGGCGGCTGGACACCGTCCGATTTTTCAGAGTGCAAGCATTGCAGGTGGTAGTCAACTGGTTTTATTCTTTGCGCAAGATCACAATACCAGTTACGGCATTACCCCAGGAGATGGGCGATGCGGGCCATACCAGCGCCTGTTTTCCAGTGCGCTGGTATGGTCGGAAGCAGGGCGGGGAAGGGAGGTGGACGCCAGGCAAGGTCTATGGCACCGTTTCCTTGCGCAAATCGGCATACGGCACGCGCGACAGGTCCAGCAACATTTGCGTCAAGGCCACGGTCTGGCGCTGCATCAGCCGGTAATCCACCCGGGTCACGCTGTCGATGCCATAGTAGAGCAAATAGGTTGGTTGCGTGACGTAATGCACCGTGGGAATGTGCTGCGCACCCCATAAATACCGGCCAGCGCCAGGCCAGGCGGCATTCTTCGGACCGCCATCGCCCGCTGGACTGGAGGCTGGCAGCACGAACGCGGGCGCCGCATCGGCCTGCTTCAGCATGGCGTAGGAAGCGTCCATCAGGGCAGGCGTGCGCGGTGAAAACACGGCGGCCGGCTCGAACCTGCCCGTGAGGTGCAAGTAACCATTGCTGTCAGGCAGCACTTCCAGCGCGCCCAGGTTCCCGATGGTGAGCATCGTGGCGATACCTTGCATCAAGCCATCGTCCTGGTGGCGATCCATAAACTGCTTCATGCCCACGCCGCCCGCGAAATGGCCGCTCGTCAACAGCAGCATGACGCTGCGCGGCAAGCTGTCCTGCGGCAGGCGCGTCAGGTACTGGGCCATGTCGACGATGGCGTTCGGTCCATTGTCTTCCAGCGCGTTCGTGCCATCCGTGTGGCTGCCCAGCACCATCAATTCCGTGGACTTGCCGGGGATGATGCCGACCAGGTTGCGCGTCTGCACCTGCCGCACAGTGGCAGCCATGGTCAGCCGCAAGACAGGCGCCGTGCCCGCCAGCACGCTCTCGCGCAGGCGCCGACCCCGGTCACGGTCGATAAACATGCCGGGCAGTTGGCGCACTTTGCCGTCGTAAGGCGCATACAAGCCGTTCATCGACATGGGCGGCGTATCGAGAATGACGATCACGCCCGCCGCACCGGCCGCCTGCAGGCTGTCCAGCAGGGTGATGAACGGCCCCAGCATCTGGAACTGGCGCGCATACGGCGTGTCCGGCCCCATGGCGTGGTCCGGATCGTGGACATGCACGGCGGACCGATGGAAAACCTTGCCCGTCCACGCCATGGCGGGCATGTCGACGAGCACCAGCTGGCCGGCCAGGCTGGCATCGGGACTGGCCCCCGGCGCCAGATAGGCGATGCGCCCCGTAATGCCAGACGGCGGCGTCACGCCCGAGTACGGAATGTAGCCAGCCGTGGGCAGCACGCCAGACCTGTCGTCGTGGACCACTTCCAGGCCCCAGTCTTCCGGCTGCACCGACCATTGCCGGAAGCTGACAGGCTCGAAGCGCAGTTGTTTGACACCGGCGCGCGCCAGGCGTTCATGCAGGACGTCGATATACGCTTCATGCCGGGGCGAACCCGTGGCGCGCAGGCGGCGTTCGTCCAGGTCGACTTGCCAGTCCACCAGTTGTTTTCTGGACAGGAATTGCGTGGCGTCCACCGTCACGGCAGCCGACGGCGGCAGGGCGCGCGCAGGCCAGGGACCAGGCTTGCTGGCACAGCCGCACAAGGCGGCCGCGATGGCCAGCGCGCCGGCAAAGGATAGAAAGCGCCGGCAAGGCGGTAAAAGCAACGCCGTGCATGCAGGCTGCTGGGTCATACGGATCTTGAGACTTCTCATGCAAAATAGTCGGCAAACGCCTGATTTCATTGATATTGTAGGTATTGGAGATACTTCTCACGGACGGCAATTTACCACGAGACAAGGCGCCAGGCTGGCACGCCTCACCGGATTCCATGTCCTGGTTCACGCCAATCTGCTGGGCAACGACATGAAAGATCAGGCCAACAGCATCATTGCCGCCATGCGGGCCTCCGGTGTCGAACGCCTGGTTTTCATGCTGTCGATGGGCATCTACGGTGAAGTTCCTGGCACATTCGGCGAACGGAACAACGCTAGGCTGGCGCAACACCTGAAACTATTTCGCCGACACCATCGAAGCGCCGGGCTTCGCATACATGATCGTGTGTCCAGCCTGGATGACGAACGAAGACGAAGTCGGCGATGAACGGACGATGCGCCGCGCGCCATTCAACGGCACCGTGGTGTCGCGCAGGAGCGTGCCAGACTTGGTCGCCAACATCATCGCAGCGCCAGACTGGCACCTGCACGCGAATCTGGGCGCGAGCAAACCGCACATGGACGGGGACAAGCCGTGTATTTCATGCAGCTCGTTCAAGCGCGGCTGCACAGCATCAGCGACAGCGGCGCGCAGAGGGGGAAAATCGCATTTGCGATTGGGGAACTGGCAAAATGGAGGTTTTCTCAAATCCATCCATAACTTCGCATAATTTATATTATGTAAAATAATGGAAGGAAGTGGAGACTACTTTTCGTAGTTCCCACAGACTATCCGATGTTACTCGCCGAAACTATGCAGCCACCATTCCGTCAATTCCAACGCCACAAACTTACGACCAGCCATCGAGCACGCATAGGAAGTCCGCTCCTACTCTTTCCGCATGGCTCGCAGTTGTAACATTACATTATCCCCGTACGGGGTAAGAGTCCAGTACGTGGAATTATCCTTGACACTTCTACTACGAGTGCTTTTGGTAATTAAGCCCAATGCTCGAAGCTGAACTTTCGCAGTCTGAAAATCATCCTTGTAAAGCTTGAAATCCATCAAATTTAAATTTCTAAAATCTGGGTTTTCTCGAGTAAGTAGCGTCAGTGACTCCGAATGAACTAAGGAATTCATGCCGACGATAAATTCGGATTCAGATGCTTCATCTATCATTAATGGTGATATGCTCGCAAAAATATCATCCCAAGAAACAGTAACTTTGGATGAAAATTGATTCCCCATATAGGCGTACTCACCAGGACTAGCAACGAATGAAAAATGAAGAGTGATTTGGTCCTCACCACTTGCTAAGTCTTGAGTACCTATTGGCGCTGAAGTTCGCAAAGTAACAAGCTCCCCCTCCAGTTCATCAATGCGATGCCGCAAATCCAGTATTTCTTTCGCTGCCCCCTCAGATGGCACTTTATCTCCGCGCACCCATCCAATAGCAGGGGTAGAGTTGATTAGCTTGACGAGGCTTCGACTAACTTGACTTCCTAAATCAGAAGGGCTGGAATAAAATCGGCATGGTTTTCCTTTCACAAGGTCTTTAAAGGCAGTAAGTTTTGCCTTTCCTTCCTCACTAGATTCGGTTAAGCCAACTGGTATTTTTTCAGGTTCCTTATGTATAAAACCAATAATTGGCTTTCCTGAATCCTTGGCGTAACGAAACTCCATTTCTGTATAACTGATCCCATCAGGGCCAATTGAGCCATATCGACCAGCAACCACAATTAGATAATAATCACAATCATCAATTACTTTTTTTATAAGCGTCCATTGGTCCTCATCAGCAGCCGGAAACAACTCCATGCCAGCAGGAATTGCATCCAATTCCAAAAGTGCCTGCATTATTTCTTTTCTCTCCTCAGTTAAATCGGAATAGGTAGAACTAATAAAAACCTGATATCTTTTATCCATAGTGATGCTTATTTCGCCTTATCCATAACTGACATTTAATTTCTGCCTGTAGTAAGAATTTATGCTAGCCAAATTATTCTCACCCGTCCCTCGAAATTTCAGGCATATTTAATCATATTTCACACTACTATACAAAATTATTCATCAAAATCTCCCCTTGCTGCCCGCTGACAGATTCCGTGACAACGATACTCATCCTTAAAACATCGCTCACAAACCCGTAAACGCAAGCAGTAGCGAGCCTGCTGTACCGCCCATTTCGGCACCCCAAGCATATACATGCCTGGAGCGTAAGTAGCGTTTCTGGTCAAGCGCCCTGCACTGCATTTCCTTGCCGCAGTATTTCGCTATATAGCTGGCGATCTTGTGCGCCCCGGCCACGCCAAAGCCGAAACGGTGCGGGTCGCGGACTTGGCCCATCTGTTCGCCGTTCGGACCGCGTCCCAGGATGCTTTGCCAGATGGAGCGTAGCATGGACTTCAGCTCCTTTAATCACAAGCTGGCTCTTCAGATGGTTCATTTCCCATCTATCGGAGTATCCGAGTAAATTAGACCACAGTAAACTGATGCTACGGGGTTAGGTATCTCAAAGCCCGTCAGGCCCACAAAATGCTATAATTGCCACAATAAAAACCATTATTTATTTAACATGACCAACCTTGTAGTCTGGAAGCGCCCAGCAATTTCTCTTCAACACATTACGGACAATCGACGCGATGAGTTTTTTATTGAGGGTACTAATCGCCCATCAATATGGGTTATTGCAGACACTCGGGTAACAGATCCTTCCAAGATCAGTGATCAGGCAACAAAGATCTTGGAACTTGATGCGACCACCTATAAAAAAATTGAGGGCCATGGATACCAAAGCATGTGGAACCTTTCCATCGGATTCGCTTATGCGGGGGCGGTCTTTCCAGCAATGATGACATATGCCGCATTGAAGGTTTTATTGAGCAATCTGGCGCCAGGGGAGGCTAGGTTGCCGACCCTACAACAAATCGCAAATCTGACCGCCTATATTGCAGAACAATATGTACGCGACGGAAAAAAGGCATTCAGTGAATTCCCGCATTGCCATATCGTTCTTACCGGTATGTCAGGCTACGATGGTGAATTAGCTGCAATGCTCGTCGCTCCTAAGGAGGAATACCCTGATTTTCAATATAAAAGCCGAGTATTGGACTTAGACGTTGTTCATGTTTTCGGTGACAAAGTAAAGGAACTCAAGGCTGCGATACAGCACCTCCAAGATGAAGCCGACGAAACGAGACTAGGGTTGGAGCCAAAAATTGCGCTGGAACTTAGGATTGCAGCGGCTGAATCTTCAAAGGTAGGTGGTACTTTGCAATATGGTGTACACGACGGAAAATTCAAAGCCTACGCAGTAAATGATTCGAAGAAAAATCTCTTCCTTGGATTTGACCTCAACGCTGTTGCAAAGCAGATCGGTTTCGACATCTTGCTCGACGGCTTGATGTAAATGCAAGGCAGGACTCTCGTTCAATAACCGAGAGCCACTCAAGTATAGATACAAAAGCGGGCAACCACAAAGGCCGCGCAAGCTATCGGGCAGACTTCAAGCGAGGTCTCGCCATCGAGGCTTGCATACCTAATTAGTACGTTTAAATGCCGACCTATCCTCAATAAATACCCAACCGACCAACCCCAACAATGACCTGACAGTACCTGGACAAGTGCCCCCTTCCCCGATCTTTCTGCAAACACCCTACGCCCGCAATTGCACATCGGCAAACGCGGGCACTTCCCGCGAAACCGGCCTGCTTGCTAATTCTTACCGACGATACCCAAGCTTTCCATGACCCTGGCGGCATTGTCCTTGCAGTCCACATCCTCCGGTTTTGCATCGATCAATTGAATCAACGACAAAAGATGGGCCTTGTTTTGTGCCAGGCGCACTTCCAGCGATTCGATATCGGCTATCTTCTTTTTTAGCGCAGCCATCAATTCATCATGCTTCCATGATGAACTGTCCTCTGGCAAGACTTGCTTGATTTCGTCCAGGGAAAAGCCCGCCTGCTGCGCGTCGCTGATGATGGACAGTACCGCCACCGCTTCCAGCGGATAGTCGCGGTAGCCGTTCGATTGGCGGCTCACGGCTTTCAACAAGCCCTTGGATTCGTAGAAGCGTATCGTGGACGCCGCCAAGCCGCTGCGCTTGGCCAATTCGCCAATTTTCATTATTTTTCCCGCTGAAGTTGTAGTTTGTTATTCCGTAAAGCCTTGAGCAGAGCTTGCGCCACTTCCTTGCTGGAACCAGGGTTCTGGCCGGTGACGAGGCGGCCGTCCGTCAGCACGAAGCTGCCAAACGGGAAAAAGCCTTTGGCATACAGCGCCCCTTTGCTCTCTACCTCGCTTTGCAAAAGGTAGGGAACCTGGTCCTTAATGCCGGCAAGCGATTCTTCCAAGTTGGAAAATCCTGTCACGCTGCGCCCTTTTATCAGTGGCTCGCCCTTCTCGTCCTCCAGATCCAGCAAGCCAGCGGCGCCATGGCACACGGAGGAAACGACGCCGCCGTTGCGGTAGATGGCCTCGGCAATGCGCTTGAGGTCCTTGTTGCCCTTGAAATCCCACATCGTTCCATGGCCGCCCGTGTAGAAAACAGCCCCATAGGCAGCGGGATCGATGTCGGCCGCAGCTTTTGTCGATTGCAGCAATGCCATGAAAGCAGGATCACTCAGGTGACTTTTTGCTGCCTCATCCATGTACAGCCATCCCTGGCTGCGTTCATCCAGCGGCACCACGCCGCCGCTGGGACTGACGAAGTCGATGCCATACCCGGCTTCCTTCAGCACATCATACACATGCGTCAATTCCGTGAGCCACAGCCCCGTATGGTCGTTTCTGCTCGGATATCGGGAATGATTGGTCATGACTATCAACACTTTTTCCATGGCCGGATCGCGCATGGGGGACACCGGTTCAGCAGCAACCATCTGCAGGAACAGCAAGGGCATGACAGCCAGGAGCAGTTTCTTGAAAACAGACATGGGATCGTCCTCCGAATAGTTGAGTAGTCTGGGCCATGTCCGCCGAACACAGCGTGATCAACTATAAGCTTAAAGCCAACTTGAATGTCAAGCGGCAGATCGGCTGCCACGGGATTTTTGTGGTTCAAGGGGAGCGGCCCTTCTTCAAACCAGTGTCCCGAACGCGACAGTGCGATTTTTTTTCATTTCAGGGCTTGACCTTCAAGTTAGCTTAAAGCTTATCGTGAGGCTATCGCAACCTTGGAGATCAGCATGAAACCCTTTACCGCACTGACATTGCCCAATGGGACAGTCATTCCGAACCGCCTCGCCAAAGCCGCCATGGAAGAAAACATGGCCGACAAGGACCACGCGCCGTCAAAGGAGCTGATCCGCCTGTACCAGTCGTGGGCGGACGGCGGCGTTGGCCTGATGATCACCGGAAACGTGATGATCGACCGCCGCGCCATGACGGGCCCCGGAGGGGTGGTGCTTGAGTCCGAGCAATTTGGCGCCCGCTTCGAGCAGTGGTCCCGCACCGCACGGTCACGCGGGGCGCAGATCTGGATGCAGATCAACCATCCAGGCCGCCAGATGCCTGCCGCCCTGGGACAGGAAACCATCGCGCCGTCTCCTGTGCCCATGGATATGGGCAACTTTTCCAGGCAATTTTCGGCGCCACGCGAGATGACGGAGGCCGATATTGCCGACGTGAAGCAGCGCTTTGTCAACAGCGCCCGGTTGGCCGAGCGGTTTGGCTTTACGGGCGTGCAAATCCATGCGGCGCACGGTTACCTGATCAGCCAGTTCCTCTCCCCGTTGACCAATCAACGCACGGACCGCTGGGGCGGATCGCTGGAAAACCGGGCGCGCTTGCTGGTCGACGTCGTCAACGGGGTGCGGCAAGCCGTCGGCAAGGGCTTTGCCGTCGCGGTGAAGCTCAATTCGGCGGATTTCCAGAAAGGCGGCTTCAGTTCGGAAGATGCGAAGGAAGTCGTATCCATGCTCAACACCTTGGGCGTGGACTTGATTGAGTTGTCCGGCGGCAGTTATGAAGCGCCTGCCATGCATGGCCAGACCCGCGATGGCCGCACGCTGGCCCGCGAAGCCTATTTCCTGGAGTTCGCCAAGGAGATCGCCACGGTGGCCAGCATGCCCCTCATGGTGACGGGCGGCATACGCCGCTACCAGGTGGTGGAGCAAGTGCTCGACAGCGGCATCGCCATGGCCGGCATGGGAACGGCGCTGGCGATCGATCCGCAATTGCCCAAGGCATGGCGTGCCGACCCATCGGCGAGCCCCCTGCTCAGGGCCATCACCTGGAAAAACAAGGTGCTGTCGTCCATCGCCTACATGGCGATGGTCAAGTATCAGTTGCGGCGCCTGAGCCAGGGCAAGCATACCAGGCCCCAGGTGGCGCCCGCCCTGGCGCTGCTGATGCAGCAATGGGAAACCGCCATCAGGAGCCGGCAGTATCGCCGCAGGATGAATAGCGGGATTTGAACTGAATTTTTCCACATCCAACATTGAAGGTGCAAGCCATGAACATGAAAATTGCCGCGGCAGCCGCCGCCTCAGTATCGACATTGATGCTGACTCTAGCCGCAAACCCGGCGCGGGCCGAAACTCCTGCCGAAAACACGCCCGTCATCATCGATATCGCCGGCCATGCCGTCCCCGTGGCCGCTGGCGGCCTGTACGAGCGCTTCCGCTCGAATCCGCCCTTATCGGTCATTGCGTCGGAAGCGCCGGACCTCGACCTGAGCTGGTTCAAGGGCATGCAGAAAGAAAAGGTCGACATCGGCTTTGCCTCGTATTCGCCGAATTTCTATTACAAGAACCGCAAGATCACGGCGGTATTTACGGCCGACCTCGCCCGCTTGAAGGAATTGATGCCGGAAGACATATTGAAGGCAGTCCAGCCGCTGCAAGTGTGGCCAGGCCGGGGGGCTGTGGCGTTGACGGCCTACGCCTACGAATACTGCGACAACGACAGCTACAATGAAATTTCATTGGCGATTGTGACCAACAAGCCCGGCACTACCAGTTTTGGCCCCTTTACCTTGCTGGGCCAATCGCTGTCCCATGATTTCTGGGGCTATGTGCTCAAGCTTCCCGTCAATACGGAACTGGCCAGGGTGCGTGGCGTGGTCGGCTACAACTTGCCCAAGTGGCTGACCGGTATCGACATACAGGAAACTGAAGCAAGCGTTTCCTTTGCCGTCACGGACAGCGCGACGGGCAAGCTGGATTTTGTTTTCGAAGGCAAAAAGCTGGGCGACCTGTCGCACGAGGCCGAGGTGGTGAGCAACAGCTTCACCAACAAGGATGGCGCCGGCAAGCTGACGTATGGCTATGCCGTTTCACGCCTGCTGAGCCATGCATCGAGCACGCGCGCGGAATCGGTCGACCTGAAACTGGGCGACGGCAGTTTTTCCACGTATATCAAATCATTGAAGCTGGGGAAGATGATGAGCTATGAATACGTGCCGGCCTTCCAGAATGCGCTGTATGCCCCGCAGCCGCTGGCAACCCTCGGAGCCGGCAAGTGATTGGCTAAACAGCCGCCAGCGAAAAAGCACCGTTCCAGGTGCTTTTTTTATCGCCTCTCCTCCCGGCATATGTTGATGTAGATCAATCAATTTTCCTATTGTGTGCAGCAGAATATGATCATTCGCAAGCCTCTGTTGAACAGACCATGGCAGAGCGCCTGCGTCCTGCATTTGCCACTACATAAGGAATAACATGATCCCCACCACCATGAAAGCCGCCGTTGTCGAACAGCTGGGTCAACCGCTGGTGCTGCGCGACGTCGCCGTGCCGGTGCCCGGTCCCGGCCAGATCCTCGTCAAGACGGAAGCGTGCGGCGTGTGCCACACGGACTTGCATGCGGCGCGCGGCGACTGGCCCGTCAAGCCGACGCCGCCGTTCATTCCCGGCCACGAAGGCATCGGCCTAGTGGTGGCCGTGGGTACGGGCGTGACGGAAGTGCAGCTGGGCGACCGGGTCGGCGTGCCCTGGCTGTATTCGGCTTGCGGCCATTGCGAACATTGCCTGGCAGCCTGGGAAACCGTGTGCGCCGAGGCGCAGTTCGGCGGCTACACCAAGAATGGCGGCTTTGCCGAATACATCCTGGCCGACCCGCGCTACGTCGCGCACATTCCGGCCGGCTTGTCCGCCGTGCAGGCGGCGCCCATCATCTGCGCCGGCGTGACCAGTTACAAGGGCATCAAGGAAACGGGCGCGCGGCCGGGCCAGTGGCTGGCCGTGTCCGGCATCGGCGGACTGGGCCACCTGGCCATCGAATATGCGGTGGCCATGGGCTTGCGCGTGGCGGCCGTCGACATCGATGAAGGCAAGCTGGAGCACGCACGTGCCCTGGGCGCCGAAGTGACCATCAATGCGCGCCAGGGCGACCCGGTCGCGGCCTTGCGCGAAGCGACCGGGGGCGGCGCCCACGGCGTGCTGATCACGGCGCCGTCGATCGATGCCTTCCAGCAAGGCGTGGCGATGACGCGCAAGCGCGGCACCTGCGTCTTGGTCGGCTTGCCGCCGGGCGACTTCCCGACGCCGCTGTTCGACGTGGTCGCCAATTGCGTGACGATACGCGGCTCTTTTGTGGGCACGCGCCAGGACATGGCCGAGGCGCTCGCCTTCGCCGCCACCGGCAAGGTCAAGGCCGGCGTGGAATTGCAGCCGCTGTCGGCCATCAACGATATCTTCAGCCGGCTGGAACATGGCCAGGTTGCCTCGCGCGTGGTGCTCGATTTCAGCGGCAGCTGAGCGGCACGCCGCCGGCAGGCTACGCGGTGTGTCGTGCGACGGCAATGAGATTTCTGTTGCTATGATGGCATTTCATAAAAGACACACCGAGGATACACCGATGAAAAAATCCCTCTCCCGCCTGCTGGCCTGCGCCGCCCTCGCCTGGTCGTTTTCGGCCAGCGCGGCAGACTCGGCTGCGGCTACGCTGCCCGGACACTATTACCTGCAAGGCGTCATGGAAACGGGTTCCGAACTGCTGCTGAAAAAGGACGGCACCTTCGAATGGATGCTCAGTTATGGCAATACCGACGAGCAAGCCAGCGGCGAGTGGCGCGTTGCCGGCGACCTGGTGACCCTGGAGACGGGCAACGGCGGCAAGGAGCCGCAGTTTCGCGTGTTCGAGGAAGCGGAAATGCGCATCCAGAAACCCGCCGAAGCGGGCATGTGGGTGGCCATCGTCGGCTACCCCCAAGTGGGGCCGATGCCCGGCGTGGAAGTGAAGTTCGAAGCGCAAAGCGGCAAGACGGCCACGGCCGTCAGCGTGGCGAACGGCGACGCCATCGTCCGCATGCCGGCATCGGAACGCTGGGTGCGCGCCGGCTTGCGCCGCCAGGGATCGAAGGCCGACTATCAATGGCTAGCCGTGCCGGCCGAGCGCGCGCAGGAACGCATCGCCGCGTTCGCCGTCACCGATTCCCAGTGGTTGCGGGGCCAGGCCTTCCAGAAGCTGGCCTTGCGCGTCGTCAAGGGCGGCCTGAAGGTCGACGATGCGGACAACGGACTGGCCAGGGGCCTGTACGCGAAAGCGGCATCGAAGCAATAACCTTCCCCCCCCTCGTTTCATTCTCCATGCACGCCGTCCTGGTCAAGCATATTGACCAGGATAGCGCTGTTTGCGCCCGCGCACGCCCGTGCGCCGTTGACACCCCGCACTGTCTGTCCTATAGTCGCCGGGTTAACGACAAATGAGAATGAGAATCATGTTCAGTTCTATCAAGAAATGGCTCGTGTGCTATCCGCTCGTGGCCGCCAGCCTCAGCCTCTTACTGGCAGGCGGCGCGCAAGCGCAAGTGGCCGACCAGGGCGGCGGCGCCAAACAGTTGTGGCAATTGATCGATTATGTTGCCGTCGATTACAGCGGCGCCGTCGAGCACGGCAAAGTGGTCAGCGAAGCGGAATACGCTGAAATGCTCGATTTCACGGACAATGCGACGACGCAGATCGCCGCCCTGCCCGCCCACGCTTCCAAGGCGGCCATTGCCGCCGCCATCGCCGAGCTGCGCGCGGCCGTCGTCGCCAAGGCGGACAGCGTGGAAGTCAAGCGCCTGGCGCACCACGCGAACGGCTTGCTGATTGCCGCCTACCCGATTCCCGTGGCGCCGAAAGTGCTGCCCAACCTGGCGCGCGGCGCGGCCCTGTATGCCGCCCAGTGCGCGTCTTGCCACGGCGTGGCCGGCGGCGGCGACGGTCCGCTGGCGGCCAGCCTGGAACCGAAACCGATCGCCTTCACGGATGCCGAACGGGCGCAGTCGCGCAGCCTGATGGCCCTGTACCAGGTCATTTCGCAAGGCGTGTCCGGCACCTCGATGGCCAGTTTCGGCCAGTTGTCCGACAACGAACGTTGGGACCTGGCGTTCTATATCGGCGGCATGTCGCACGACGCGGCGGCAAGCGCGCGCGGCGAAAAGCTGTGGCAGGACGATCCGCGCAGCAAAAAACTGTACGCCGACCTGGCTGCCGTGACGACGCTGACACAGGAAGCCGTGGCCGCCAAGCTGGGCGCGGACGAAGCGCAGGCGCTGACGGCCTACCTGCGCAGCCACCCGGACAAGGCCGAGGCGCACAAGCCGGCCGGCCTGGCCCTGTCCCGCCTGCGTCTGGCGGAAAGCCTGGCCGCCATGCATGCGGGCGACCGCGCGGGCGCCACGCGCCTGGGCCTGTCGGCCTACCTGGACGGCTTCGAGCCGATCGAGCCGATGGTCGGCGCGCGCAACAAGTCCTTGCTGCTGGCCGTGGAAAACGCCATGCTGGCGTACCGTTCCGCCGTGGCCAAGGGCACGGTGGCCGAGGCCGAGGCGGCGGGAGAAAAGCTGCAGCAATTGTTTACCCATGTGGAAGCGGAGCTGGGCGACGCCAAGGCCGAGCCGATGACGACCTTTGTCGGCGCCCTGACGATCCTGCTGCGCGAAGGCGTGGAAGCGCTGCTGATCGTGATCGGCATCATCGCCTTCCTGCGCAAGGCCAAGCGCAACGATGTGCTGCCCTACGTGCATGCGGGCTGGGCCAGCGCACTGGTGGCAGGCGGCCTGACGTGGGTGGCGGCAACGTATCTGGTGACCATCAGCGGCGCCAGCCGTGAAGTGAGCGAAGGACTCGGTTCCGTATTTGCAGCCCTGGTCTTGCTCAGCGTGGGCTTGTGGATGCACCAGAAGAGCAGCGCCGGGCGCTGGCAGGAATACCTGCACGAAAAACTCACGGCGGCGATGTCGCGGCGCTCCGCCTGGGGCCTGTTCGCCCTGGCCTTCATCGCCGTCTACCGCGAAGTCTTTGAAACCGTGCTGTTCTATTCCGCCCTGGCGGCGGACGGCAATGGCGGCGCCCTGCTGGGCGGCTTCCTCGTGGCCATCGTGCTGCTGGTGGTGATCGCCTGGGCTTTGCTGCGCACGAGCGCCCGCATGCCGATCGGCAAATTCTTCTCGTGGACGTCCGCCTTCGTGGCCGTGCTGGCCGTGATTTTGATGGGCAAAGGCGTGGCCGCGCTGCAGGAAGCGGGCTGGGTCGGCGTCACCCCCGTCGATTTCATGCGTATCGACTTGCTGGGCATCCTGCCGACCCTGGAAACCTTGCTGGCGCAGGCCGCCATCCTGGCCATCATCGTCGCCGGTTATGGCTGGAACCGTTTCTCGGCAGGCAAGCACAAGCTGGCCTGACCCTGTGACGCCCCGCA
Organism: Janthinobacterium sp. SUN211; assembly: GCF_030587315.1. NCBI lineage: Bacteria > Pseudomonadati > Pseudomonadota > Betaproteobacteria > Burkholderiales > Oxalobacteraceae > Janthinobacterium > Janthinobacterium sp. SUN211. The sequence goes on from NZ_JAPWIC010000001.1 coordinate 721,651, forward strand.
GTAACTGAAAGCCCCCGATAGCTGCCTGCAGCTATCGGGGGCTGTTACGTTTATAGCCGCCTAGCGCGTCACTGCCCCTGCGGATGTGGCGGCGCTGTGCACTTTCACCCCTGCCAGCCAGGTTTCCTCCACCACGATGTCGCGCAGCTTGCGCACGTTGTCGTCCAGCGGGTCTTGCGCCAGGATCACCAGGTCGGCCCGCTTGCCGGCTTCCAGCGAGCCCACCAGATGATCCATGTGGCAATGCCAGGCGGCATCGAGCGTGACGGCGCGCAATCCCGCCATGCGGCTGATGCGCTCGTCCGGATTCAGCACCTCTTTCCCTGGCGCACCTTCCATGGTGCGGAACACCGCCTGCTCCATCATGCGCAAGGGCCCCAGCGGCGAGACGAAATGGTCCGAGTGCAAGCTGATGTGCATGCCCGCATTCAATGCCGAGTGGCAACGGTCCAGCAACTGGGCCCGCTCCTGGCCAAAAATGGTCTGCTGGAACGTGTGTCCCCAATAGCCGACGTGGCCGATGAGGAAACTGGGGTTCAGCTGCAGTGTCGCCATTTTCGTGATGGCCTCATCATTCAGCAGTGAGGCGTGCTCGACGCGCAGGCGCAGCTGGCGCCGCTTTTTCGCTTCCTCTTCGCTGATGCCGCCTGGCCGTGGCGTCAATACCTTGTCGTAGCTGTGCAGCACATATTCCACCGCCTTGTCGCCGTTGGCGTGCACCAGCACGGGCCAGCCGCGCCCCACTGCCTTGTCCAGCATGCGGGAAAACACGGACGTGTCGGGGTAATTGCTCAAGCCGGTGGGCGGCACCTCAGGTATCGAATGTTCATCCGAGCAGGCATAGGGCTGGCTCTGGTATCCCGTCAAGCCCTGGTTGGAGCCGTCCGCGATCAGCTTGATCGCCTTGATGCTGAAACGCTGGTCGCCGTGATTGTCCAGGTCCGGCTTGTAATGATCGAGCCAATTGTCCAGTGCTTTTTCGTCGGGTTTGGTGAACAGCGCCGCACCGATGCGCACGGGACCGAGATGGGCCGCCAGCTTGAGCAAACCGATTTCCACCAGCGGCGCATCGGTGGCGCCCAGGCCCGCGTCGAAGACGCTGGTAAAGCCCATGGCCGAGGCGTTGTCCAGCACCTGCTTCAGGCACGCAATAAACTCCGGCAGCTTGGGCAGCGGCGCAACCAGCAGCGCCTTGGCGATCCTGATTTCGGTCAGCACGCCGGAAGGACTGTCCTCGATGTTCGCCGCCTTCAGTGCCGCGGTATTGAGATAGGCCAGGTGGCCGGACGAGTTCATCAGCAGGATGGGCACCGTGCTGCTCAGCTTATCGAGCTCGCTGGCGGTGATGTCTTCCCACGACTGCATCAGCGAGGGATCGACGCCGAAGCCCAGCACCCAAGGGTTGCCTTTCTTGTCTTTCGGCAGCTGGTCCGGCTGCCCCAGCGCCGCGCTAATCCGCCAACTGATGCTCTTGAAACTGTATTCCGGATCCAGTTCCTGCTGCCGGGGTGCGCTCAGGAACGGCGTGAGCGACAGCCAGCTCTTGTACAGCGCGCTGGGCAGGATGTGCATATGAGGTTCGACGAAGCCCGGCAGCAAGGTACGGCCGTCCAGGTCCACCTCGCTTGCCTGATGCGGCTGCATGGCCTGGCGCACCTCGTCCAGCGTGCCGGTGGCAATGATGGTGCCGCCGGCGATACCCAGCGCCGCCACCTGGTCGCTGCCATCCGCAGCCATGGTATGAATGTTACCGTTATGGAAAATCGTCGCTTGTGGCGTCAGTTTCTGGGCGTGCTGGGGATATGCCTGCTGGAACGCCGTGTCCAGTTCGCCGCTGAGTGCGGTTCCCGTCAACAGGCCGCTTGTCAGCGTAGGCAGGTGAGGCAGGTTGCAGCAGGCGCAACCGAGGTGGTCATGGCTCATGCAGATTCCTATCAGAGGTTAATGATTTAAATCAATAAAGTCATCCTTTATTCCGGCTCGAATATACCCAACAACAGAATATCGGGAAAACGCGACGCCTGGACTGGCTTGCTTGTTGCCAGTAACTTCTTCGAAGCATAACGAATTGCCGATCAAAAAAACTCAAACATTGTCACGTTAATACAAATGGCGGCGCGGCTGCTTTCCATTCCTTGTCCTGCATTTATTTTCCGCAATGCCTTTCATTTAATTTCCCTGCGGAAAATACATGGCTATTTATCGGTGCGTGACAATTGAATAGTAAATCTTTTAAAAATCCAACTATATTCAGCATTGCAGTGATGACACCGGCCGCCCGGATTCCGGCCGCATCCGCAATAGCCCATCCATTGAACGCAGCACCAACGAAAGCTTACCGATGAAAATTCAACGCGCAACAACCTGGTCGCTTGGTCTTATCGTGGCAGGCGCCCTGTTCTCTTCCCAAGCCTATGCGGCAAAAATCCCCGATTGCGGCAAAAGGGAACCGAGCAAAACCCTGCCCACCCCGCAAAATAGCGAATACGACGCATACCGCAACGCGAAAACAAGCGCGGTGGCGGGCGGTCCGGGCAATACCGTCTTCAATAATAATGAAAAGCGTCTCCCTGCCGCCGGCAAGGACGAGATTTATTATGAATATTATCTGGGTATCGGCGGCGATGGCGGAGCAGGTTCGCATCGCGCGGTATTGCTCGTGCAGACTCCGGCGGGCAAACGCAAGCTGGTGGAACGCTATTACACGCAAGACCACTATGCTTCCTTTTGCAGCCTGAAGAATTAATCGTTCTTTATTAATTTCCAGCATTATTCAAGCGGCTCAGGTAAATACCTGGTGCCGCTTGAAATACCCGAACATCAGGCTCGATATTCAACTCCGCTCACTGCGCCAATTTAATGGATATTAGCGCAGGTCCGCAAAACAGGCTTTGATCTACAACAACTCATCAAGCGTGCATGCGGGAACCGCCCGCTTGCGTATATGATGCCGCCTGGACAAGATGAAATGGAAAGGCTGGCGGCGAAGAATGACAACGATCACCGGGCGATTGCAGGAATGCGGCATCGATGCGGCGCAGGCAGACGCCCTCGCGCAGGATATTCAACAGAAGAAATATGGTCCCTTGCTGCAGCAGTTGCTGCTGCGCGGCCTGTGGTCCGACGTCGTCGACGAGTCCATGCCGCAGCCGCAATGGCTGGAACGCTGGCGCGAACTGGGAGAATCAGGCTTTCCCTTCATCAACTCCCCTGCCCTGCAGCGCTTGCTGGACGCGGGCGTCGACGTGCACGACCTGACGGACGTCGTGCGTTCCGCGCAGGTATTGACGATCTATAACATCGCCCAGCTGATCGACGAACCTTGCCGCGACCTCGGCTACGATCTGGAGGAAGCGCCCGATCTGGCACTGGCGGCCGTGGACGACGCCGGCATCACGCACCGTTACGGCAGCCTGCATGATGCGCTGGAAGAGAACGACCCGGCGGGCCGCCACGGTCAGCCCCGTACACTGGAACTGCGCCAGTTCGGCGGCTTGCCGGGCGAATTGCAGAGCGAAATCAAGGACTTGCTGGCGCAAAAGGCGTGGTCGCAGGCGGCCGTCCTGTGGAAACGCGCCGCGGGCGGCGAGCTCAAGCAGTGCCTGGCGACGGTGCAGAGCCTGGCGCGCCAGTTGTAGCGGCGATGATAGCCTGCATTACCAGTAGCCGAGCACTTTCCACCAGGTGGTGCCCACGACGGCAAAGATCAGCAGTTCCACCACGCACATGATGAAGCCGACGCGCCACCAGTTGCCCATCGTCACGAAGCCGCTGCCGAAGATGATGGGCGACGTGCCCGTCGCATAGTGGGTCAGGGTCATCATGATGGCCGAGCCGGCCGTCATCATCAGCATGAACGGCACGTGGTATTCGGCCGGGATCAGGTGCAGGCCCACCGTCAGGAAGGCCAGCAGCATGGCGCTGATGTGGGCCGTCGTGCTGGCGAAGAAGTAATGCGAGAAGACAAACACCAGCACGAGGACGCCGGCGATCGGCAGCCAGTCCATGCCGCTGGCGATAATCGCCGCCTTCATGCCGGCCGAGAACCAGGCGATCACGCCCGTCTTGTTCAATTGCTCGGCCATCATGACGAGCGCGCCAAACCACACGAGGGTGTCCCAGGCGCTCTTTTCCGACAGCACGTCATCCCAGTCGATGGTGCCGGTAATGATCAGCACGAACAAGCCGACAAAGGCGACGACCGTCGCATCGAGCGAAAACGCGGGACCGAACAGCATGGCTGGGACGTTGGCCCACAGCAAGAGCAGCAAGGCGAAGGTGCCCAGCATGACTTTTTCCGACGGCGACAGCGGACCCATGCCTTTCAATTCCGCCTTGGCATAGGTGACGGCGTCGGGCGTGGCTTTCAGTTCCGGCGGCGACAGCCAGTAGATGATCAACGGCATCGCCAGCAGGCAGACCAGGCCCGGCAGCAGCATGCACAGGGCCCAGGTGGTCCATGTCAGGTGGAAAGCCTGGCCGCTGGCCTTGGCCACGAAGTCGACCACCAGCGGGTTCGGCGCCGTGGCCGTCAGGAACATGGCCGACGTGATCGGGTTGGCATGGTAGTTGACGAGGGCCAGATAGGTGCCGACTTTCTTTTCCGTGCCCTTGGCCGGGTCCGAATCGAAGGCGTTGGCGATCGACTTCATGACGGGGTGGACGATGCCGCCGCCGCGCGCCGTGTTACTTGGCGTAAACGGTGCCAGCACCAGTTCGCAAATCGCCAGGCCATAGCCGATGCCCATGGTGCGCTTGCCCAGCAGCGAGATGAACAGCAAGCCGATGCGGCTGCCCAATCCCGTCTTTTTCAAGCCGCGCGAAATCAGGATCGCCACGACGATCAGCCAGATCAGGGGATTCGAAAAACTGCTGAGCGCATCCGTGATGGCGCCCTTGGACGAGGTCGACGTCACTTGCGACAGTGACACGATGACGATGGCCATCATCGCCATCACGCCGATCGGCATGACTTTCAGGATGATCGCCAAAATCGTGGTGAGGAAAATTGCCACCAGGCCCCAGGCCTTGGGCGTCAAGCCATCCGGCGCCGGCAGCAATAACATGCTCACCAGCAAGGCCGTGCAAATCAGGGCGGGGACGAGGCGGAATGGGACGGCTTCCTTGAAATGCAGGAACATGTCGCGCACTGTTTTATACATCTTTATTACCTTTCGCTGTGGGTCAGGCATCCTCGCGGTCGGAATCGTGCACGCAGATTCATGGGCTGGAAGGCGCACAAACCACGCGCCCGCAAGATGGCAGATGCCCAACAATTCTGTTCGGCAATATCATACACGCAAGGTTGGTGCGGCCCCTGCCCTGCAACGCCGCCCGCCTCAACTAACTTTCAAATCGTTGATCTGGGCGCGGCATGCCACTTCAAAACCACTGGCGGGGCACCCGCCTGGCGAATCAAAACCGGGGTAATTTATTTCAGGCTGCAAGCCTTCTCCGCATCTGCTGTTCCTGCGCGCACGACCGCCCCCGCTCCTTCAACGATCTGAAGTTCGACACGGCGGCCTTGCTCGAAACAGGCGTTCTGCTTGACCGCCTCCTTGATCTCGCCACAGCCACTGATGTTATCGCGATCCAGGCGAACATCGATCAACGCCTCCGTCTTCTCAATCAATTTATCTTTAACCATTTGATGATATATGGTGCATGCTCTTTTATGCGCCAATACAAAATTTCCGTCTTTTTCGCGTGGCATGGGATCGGCGAATCCGACAATAATTATCTTCTTTTTTCTTTTTTTATTTTCCGTGCGCATAAATTCTTCAATTAACGGTCGGGCAACTTTCAGCTGATTCTCTTTAAGGGAATCCTTCCCCGAATCAAAGTAGATCCCGTTCTTTAGTTCCCCGCACATTTTCACCTGGCCGCCCCTTGCAACCCTAATGCCGGCACTATCGAGTTCAATTTTTATATTATTCTCATCAACCTTCTTTTTCTTTCCTACTTCAGGCTTATCTGTAGCTTGCTTCGCCTCTTCTTTCTTATACTCCCCCTTCAATTCAATATAGCTGCGAAGACCAATTCCATGCCACAGCACCCGCACATTGCTGATCGAGTAGCTATCGCTATCAAACTTGCAACCATGTAGCAAGATACCTTTAGCATCAGCTACAGCTTGCATTGTCGAAAAGTTCGTTTTATTGACGACCAGTACGGCATCGGATCGAAAACCTAATCCACTCATTACATAATTAAAACCATGTGGGACCACCATCAATGGGATATAGGCAAACAGGAACCCCAACGCGATAAAAGAATAAGCTTCCCGTGCATGAACGCTAAGATTGGCAGTGGCGGGGCTGGCTGTAGCTGGAGGTACGGGCGGTATGACTATGGAGAAGTTGGAAATTCCAAGGCTTAAGAGCATTCCTGACATTATAATAATGCCTGGGAAATGAAAATTTTTAAAAATAACTTTTTCATCGCCAGAGCCAAAAAGAATAGCGATGTATGCCAATGCAACTGTGGAAATAAGCCAAGGAACAATACAAAAGCTGGCTATCGAACTGTCTTCCGTCAACTCGTGAGCTACTAGCCAATATAAAACAACAAGAGAAACAAAAAACAATATCAATAAAATTAGTTTGCACCCGGCATCAGTTGTATCTCCAGTGTATCTTAAAATTTGAAAGAAAAATTCAGACATCAACACGGAAAGAAGTAACATCACAAACAACAACCACTTTCCCTTCAAAGACCCGCTTGACAGAACTTTTTGTGTAGACCATGGGATAAAAAGAAAAAATCCCATGACAACCAATAGCGCTCCGACACAAGAAAAAGCTAGCGTCACAAAAATAAAAAGTAATGTATCCCCCACGCTCAATCCTGAAGGAAAGAAACCAATCACGAAGAAACAATAAACAAATACCACAATCATCCCGAAAGCGGAGCTGAATCCGGCAAATAAAGTGCTCATTGTTTTAAATCGGTCCGCCCTGAGGTTTTCAATCTCGGCTATTTGCTTCTCTTCAGCCAGTGTCATAATATCAAGCGATTGGTTAACGTTTTAATATTATAGTGCAACTTTCTTTCCTGGCGCCAATAAATTTGCAAAATTGGCATGTATGGTGAAATTGAAAGCACGGACCGTCTTATCTGGAACTCCCTGTCCGGTATGTACCCCAGGCATTGAACGATGTTTGTCCTGCCTGGGCGTCAAAAAGTGAGCCAGGTCAAGAGTCCGCATGCCGCCTGCGTCTTTCACGGTGGTTTTCAGCCCAAACTTGCCAGCCGCACTATAATGTTGGCACCGTGTGCGGCAGCATTGGCGGCGATAGACGGTAACAATTTCGTGTGGAGGCCGGTACAATAGCGTCTGGGCCTACACAGGGTTTCACTTTTGCCAGCAGTTGCCAGCAACTAACCATTTTTTTGACCAGCCAACAAATACTATGAGTTCGATGAATGAAGAGCGCGTTTTAAGCGTGCACCACTGGACGGATACCCTGTTCTCCTTTACCACCACGCGCGACCCGTCGCTGCGTTTCTCGAATGGCCACTTCACCATGATCGGCCTGCGCGTCGACGGCAAGCCATTGCTGCGCGCCTACAGTATCGCCAGCGCCAATTACGAAGACCACCTGGAATTTTTCAGCATCAAGGTACCGGGCGGTCCATTGACGTCGCGTCTGCAACACTTGCAAGTGGGCGACACAGTCATCGTCGGCCGCAAGCCGACGGGCACCCTGGTGTCCGACTACCTGCTGCCAGGCAAGCGCCTGTACATGCTGTCGACGGGCACCGGCCTGGCGCCTTTCCTCAGCATCGTGCGCGATCCGGACATCTACGAACGCTTCGACGAATTGATCCTCGTGCACGGCGTGCGCCAGGTCGATGAACTGGCTTACCACGATTTGCTGGAAGAGCACCTGCCGAAGCATGAGTTCCTGGGTGAAATGGTCAGCGACAAGCTGCGCTACTACCCGACCGTGACGCGCGAAGACTTCCGCAACATGGGCCGCATCACCGAACTGATCGAAAACGGCAAGCTGGCCGAAGATCTGGGCGTGCCGGCACTCAATCCTGCCGAAGACCGCGTCATGATCTGCGGCAGCTCGGACATGCTGCGCGACCTGAAAGAAATGCTGGAAGCCCGTGGCTTCAAGGAAGGCAATACCTCGACGCCTGGCGACTTCGTTGTCGAGCGCGCGTTCGCCGAGAAGTAATCCGCAAGGAATCCGCAAGACCCGAGGGCCCGGTCCCGCCGCACACTGCGGCGGCGCCGGGCCTTTTTCATTGCCGCGTCAGCGGGCCAGCCGCGCGCTGGTAGCGCAAGCCATTCATGAAGCGCTGTACGGGCAAAAAGGCGCTGCTGAGGATATCGTCCTGCGCCGCGTAATAGCGCGTCTCGATCTTCAGCAAGCCCAGCACGGTCGCATCGAGCTTGTCCGTCTGGTAGGGCCGGTTTTCCAGCGCGGCGCGCGCAGCCGCCGATTGCGGCGCCTGCTGGTTATTCCAGATCAACATGGGAATTTCATAGCCGCTCTTGTCCGAGGCGGAATGGCCTGCGTGATTGCGGCTGTAGCCCACTTCCTGCCCGTGGTCGGAAACGAACAGCAGCGACGCGGCGCGGTCGGTCTTGGCTTTTTCCGTCATGCCGATCAGCGTACCGAGCACATAATCGCCATAGCGGATGGCGTTGTCGTACTCGTCGCGCTGGCTGCGTATCCAGCTTGACCTGCCCTGGTGTTCCATCTGCGCGCTGACGGCGTCGTGCGCCCGGTCGAAATGCGCAAAGCGGCTGGGGTAGCGCATGTCATAGCTTGGATGCGCGCCCAGCAAATGCACGACGATGAGCTTTTTCGGCGCCTCGTCGCGCAGCGCATGGGCGAATGGCTGGAACAGGTTGCCATCAAAATTGTTTTCGCCACGACCGGTGCCGTAGTTGATGAAGTCGCTTTCATCGGCCTCGCCCGCCAGCAGCCCGATCCAGCCATCGTTGCGCGTCTGGTTCGACACCCAGAACGTCTTGTAGCCGGCCGCCTCGGCCAGCATCAGCAAGTTCGGCTTGGCCATCCACGCATCGGGGTTGCCGATATCGGCCGGCGTGAGCATCGTCATCATCGATTCCACCGTGCTGGCGGCCGGCGAAATCACATCGTTAAATACCAGCAGTTTCGACCGCAGAGCGTCGAGCTGGGGCGTGGTGGCGCGCGGATAGCCGTACAGCGACATCGAGGCGCGGTTGGTGCTCTCGCCGATCACCAGGATGACGGTGCGGGCATCCTCGCCCGCATAGCGCACGTTCCAGTCGCGCGGCGCGGCCATGGCCGCCGTCAGCGCGTGCTGCATGGACTTCATCGCCTCCAGTTGCGCGCTGTATTGCTGGTAGCGCAGCGGCCAGAACAGGGCCGGATTTTCGCGCCGCATGGTGGTATTGACGTGCAAGGACACGAGCAATGCGGCCATGAAGACGGCAAAGCCCTTTTGCGGCAAGCCCGGCGGCGTACTGTCGCGCCCGGCCTGCCAGCGCTGCAACTGGCGGTCAGCCAGCAGCACCGCCGCCGTCACGAGCACGAACCAGCCGGCCGCTTGCGCCAGGGCGACGCTGTTGTGCAGGAAAAACTCTCCCGTTTCGGCTTGATCTGTCGCAAACATCGCCTGTAAAACCGCATTGGGATTCGGCCGCATGCCAAAATAGCCACGCAAGAAGCCCTTGATGGCGGCATCGAGGTAAAACACGGGCACGACCACGCGCACCAGCACGGTAATCGCGCTGGCGCTGGCATTGCCGCGCCACGCATACAGCACGCCGCCCACGCCCAGCAGGCAGGCCGCCAGCAAGACGCTCAATTTCAGGCATTCGTTCGCGCTTAACTGATCGAAGAGGAAGAACAGCAGCAGGCCAGCAATGCTGAACAGGACACGGCAAAACAGAATCAGCATGGAGGCGACAAGTAGGAGGTAATCAACAAGCGTACATGGAACAGGGTCGTGCCCGCGGTAACGGGCCTGCGATTGTAGCGCAGGCTGTTGCAACTCGTGCCATCATTTTGCGTGGGCTCCTGACAGAAATTGTCAGTGCTTTTTATTATGCTTTCGGCACCAGCAGGCCAGCCAGCCTGTATTCATATTGATATCACCACCTGCGACAGGACTTTTCATGACACGTGCCATTACCATTCTGACCGAGAACTTTGCCGATTGGGAAACCGCCCTGATCAATTCCACGGCGCGCCTGTACTACGGCTTCTACACGCAGTTCGCCACGCCGAGCGGCTTGCCCGTCACTTCGTCCGGCGGCATGCTCGTCACGCCGCAACTGGCGCTGGAAGAAATCAATCTCGAGGAACTCGATTTGCTGATGGTGTGTGGCGGCAGCCACTGGCAAAGCGGCAAGGCGCCCGACCTGGGCCCGCTGCTGCGCGCCGCCCGCGACAAGAATGTCGTGCTGGCAGGCATTTGCGACGGCACGCGCGTGCTGGCGCAAGCCGGCGTGCTCGACACCGTGCGCCACACTTCCAATTCCGCCGACAACCTGGCCGGTACCGGCTATGCGGGCGCGGCCCTGTACCAGGACGTGCCGTGGGCCGTGGCCGACCAGCGCATCATCACGGCGCCCGGCACGGCGCCCGTCACCTTCACGCGGGAAGTCTTGCGCGCCCTGGACATCGCCGATGACAACCTGGCCGCCTACCTGGCCATGCACGGCGCCGAGCACGGCAAGACGGCACCTTAGTTGGCGCCCAGCACGCGCAGGCGCTCGGTGGCGTGCGTATTGCCCGGGTCCAGTTCCAGCGAACGGCGGTAATGCGTGATGGCTTGCGCCTTCGCGCCGTCCGCCTCGTACGCTTCGGCCAGGCTGTCGTGGCCATTCGCCCCTTGCGGGTACAGTTGCACGCCCAGCTCGAAGACGGCGGCCGCCTGTTTCGGCTGCTGCCGACCCAGCAGGCGGTAGCCCCAGGCATTCAAGTCGTCTTCGCTGGGGGCGGACAAGCCGTGCTGGCGCCGGATAGCCGCCAGTTTCTTGTCCAGCCCGTCGAAACCGGCGCTGGCCGCCTGCTGGCGCAACAGGTGCGCCGCATACGCGCCACCGCGCTGCTGGCGCAGGGCGGGAAGGTAAAAACCGGCGACGGTATCGATCAGCTGTTCCGGCTGGCCGCCGGCCAGGTTGCTCAGGATAACGACGGCCAGGCCATCGTCCGGATACACATAGAAAGCCGAGCGGGCGCCGCCGATGCCGGCCACGGCGCGGTGCGCATCGCGGCCGATGGCGGGCCAGCCCAGCGCCCACGCCCCCGGCTTGCCATCCTTCAGGCTGGTCGGCTGCCACAGCCGTTTCACGCTGGCGGGCGCCAGCAAGCGCCCCGACTGCAGCGCGACAAGCCAGTTGGCCAGTTCGCCCGCATTGCTGTTGATGCCGGCCCCGGCCCGCATGAACACGGGGAAATCCTCGATCACGTTGCGGTAGCCCTTGCCTCCCCGGTCCAGCACGTAGGAACTGGCCTTGTTGGCGACCACGTCCTTCGCATCGCCAAAGCCGCTGTGCGGCATGCCGGCCACGTCGAATTGCCGGCGCTGGATGAAAGCGGTAAAGGGCTGGCCGCCTTGCAACTCGATCAATTGCGCCAGCAACACGTAATTGGTCTGGTTATAGCGATAGCGCTCGCCTGGCTGGGCTTCCACCGGCAGCGCCTGCACGGCAGTCCACGCCGCAGCGGCATCGTCCGGCTGCGGCCCCACCAGTTTGCCGCTGCGCTGGTCCAGCACGTCGGGCAAGCCTGAAGTATGGTTGAGCAATTGGGTCACCGTCACGGCTTGCCAGGCTGGCGGCAAGCCCGTCAGGTACTGGCCGATGGGTGCCGCCAGGTCGATCTTGCCCTCTTGCACCAGTTGCATCACGGCCACGCCCGCAAACGCTTTCGTTGCCGAATTGATGGAAAACAGGCTGGCATCCGTCACCGGCACCTGGTATTGCAGGCTGGCCACGCCGAAATTGCGCGACAACACGACCTTGCCATGCTGAATCACTGCCAGTTGCAAGCCAGGAATCTGACGCTCCTGCATTTCGCTGCGCACAAAGGCGGCGATATCCTGTTCCGCGCGCAAGGCTTGCGGCTGGCTGGTGGCAGCGGCAGCCGCGGTGACAGGAGCAGCCACGGCAGCGAGCGCCATGACGAGCAGGAAAGACGGGAGGCGTGGGTTCAAGATAAGGCTTTCGACAGTTGAAAACGGAACAGCAGCATCCCATACCTATTTATCAACGTCAACGACAATCTTGCCGGTCGGAAAGTTACTCTTCCAGCCACACATCCTCATACCCTTCCCGGTCGAGGATGAACTTGGCGCCGCTGGGCAAGGCCAGGTAATCGACCACCTGCGGCAGCATCTCGCGCAGGTGGTCCGCATGCAGGGGTTGGTAAAAGCCGCTGGCATCGTCGTGCTCGCCGCAGTGGATGAACCAGCTGATGGTGCCGTTTTCCGGCAGCACGATGCGCGTGCCGTAGATGGGCGACTGGTCCAGGCTGCCGATGGCGAGGGCCACCATGGGTTCGGGCGCTTGCGCGGGCAAGCCGAATTTGTCGCAGATGCGCTGCTGTGTGTCGCTGATCGGTGCGGTCATGGTGTTCTCAGGATCCGATGTAGTGGTAATGGAGGCGCAGCGCGCCGTCGTGGCTGGACATTTCCAGGTGCAAGGTTGCCTCGCCCGGCTGGCCATCGGCCAGCAACAGGCATTCCAGGCCCAGCGGTCCGGCATCGGTGGCATACACATCGACGGCCACGCGGCCACCCTTGCCCGGCACGAAGGCTTGCGCCAGCGGCGCCAGGGACAGCGCCTGGTTTGCCGCAAAATAACTGTCGAGCATCTCGATGATCTCGTCGGCCACGCCGGGCGACAGGCCCCAGTCGCGTTGCAGCGCAACAGGATCGCGCGTGTCGAGCGTCTGCACGAACGCGGCGGCCTGCGCATATGCCAGCTGCCGCAAGCTGTCTGTGATGGCCATGTCCATAGAGCGATTCCTGCCTTATCCATTCAACAGGCGCCATTATAGTGCGTGCCCGCGCACATGGTCGATCCGTTTTCCATCGATAATCAGGCATATTGCCGCCCATTTAAAATGGGCAGATATTATTTATCGCACTGCCATAATACAAATGGCCTGCGTGATATTTGGTGAGTATTTCAGAAAGATAATCGCGAATACGATTCAATTCAAGTTGACGCTTATTTATTCCAGCGCTAAGATCGAATGGCCATATACCATGGCATACAACGCAAGCAGTACTTAACCATCACAAGAGGATAGTACAATGCAAAATCAAACCAAATTGTTCGCATTCAAACTGGCAGAGAAACAGGAACAAAAACCGGCGGTGCCCGCCACCGCCTGGAAAGTGCGCGACGGCGTCGCCGTGGCCGGCTGCACCGCGGTGCAAGCTGAGCAATACCGCGACTCTTCGCGCTTCCAGCCGAACGACCGCGGCCAGTATTGCTGATCCCCGGCACGCCATAACCCCTGCCAGGCGTGGGGGTTTCATTCAATCTTCCATATTCAAACTGGCGCCGGCGCCAATTCCGGCGCGGCTTTTCTGCGCGCAATGCATAAAGCCATATGATCGCCTTTCAATTGGCGATTCAATTTTTTAAAATATGTATTCATCGGTAAACATCGGAACATAACCATTCATAGAGGATATTCCCATGCATAAAGAAACCAAACTGTTCGCATTCAAACTGGCGGAAAAGAAGGAACAGGAAAAACCAGCCCTTCCCGCGCCCTGGAAGGTGCGCGACGGCGTCGCCGTGGCCGGCTGCACGGCGGTCGACAGCGAAGAGCAATACCGCTATTCGCGCATCGGTTCCAGCGATGGCGGCGAGTTCTGCTGATACGTTCCAGCTGAAAGCCTTGCCACGGCAAGGCTTTTTCATCTTCCCTTACGCAGGCCCCCTCCATGCACAAAAAGGTCTTGATCATCAGCCATAGCGGCGATCTGCACGCCGACCTGGTCGGATCGCTCCTCGCCGCCCGCGGCCATGCCCCTTTCCGTATCGACCTCGACGCCTTTCCCCGCGATTACCAGCTGTGCCAGCGCGTGCAGGACGGCCGCGCCAGCGCGCGCCTGCGCCGCCTGCCCGACGGCGACTGGCTCGACTTGCAGGACGTGGGCGCCGTCTGGCTGCGCAAGGCGGCCGAATATGCTTATGCCAGCGCCGACCTGACGCCGCAGGAAAGCGCCTATGCGCAGCTGGAAACGGAGCAAGCCGTCTTCAGCGTGCTGTACGGTCTCGATTGCTACTGGCTCAGCCATCCGCTGGCCTTGCGCGGCGCCCAATGGAAAGGCGAACAGCTTGCGCGCGCCGCGCGCATGGGCTTTCGCGTGCCCGCCACCGTGATCACCAACGTGCCCGACGACGTGCGCGCCTTCCGCGCGGCCGTCAAGGGACCCATCATTTTCAAGTCCATGTCCACGCCCAGCCTGGCCGCCGAAACGGTCGAAGAGGTTGACAGGGTCAGCGCCGGCATCGGCACCACCATCGTCGACGACGCCATGCTCGACAGCCTGGACGCCGTCGGCGAGCTGAGCTGCCAGTTCCAGGAATATATCGCCAAGCAATACGAACTGCGAATCACCGTGATCGGCAAGCAATTGTTTGCCGCGCGCCTGTATTCCCAGGACGATGCCCGCACGGCCATCGATTCGCGCGACATGTCGGCCCCCATCCGCTATGAGGCCTGCACCTTGCCGGCGGAAATACAGCAGCGCTGTCTCGCTTTCGTGCACAGCTATGGCCTCGAATACGGCGCGCTGGACCTGATCGTCACGCCCGAGGGCGAGTATGTTTTCCTGGAAAACAATCCTGTTGGTCAATTCTTGTACGTACAACAACTGGTGCCCGCCCTGCTCCTGCTGGAAAGCGTGGCCGATACCCTGATCGAAGGAGCCGTATGCCGCAGCCAGACCTGAACCGGATCCCCGTCCAGCTGCGCGAGCTGGAACAAGTGCGCGACAGCCGGGCCATGGTCCTGGCCGCCTCGCACCTGGACATGGAACTGCTGCCCGCCTTGTACGAGCTGTGCCAGGGTATCGGCCCCGTGGCGCGCCTCGACGTGGTGCTGCACGGACGCGGCGGCATCGTCAACGCGGCGCGCCGCATCGCCCTTTTGCTGCGCCAGCATGCGCGCCACCTGAGCTTTATCGTGCCCTTCCACTGCGAATCGGCCGCCACCCTGCTGGCCCTGGGTGCGGATGAGATCATCGCGGGCGACCTGGCCCTGTTCTCGCCCATCGACCCGCAGCTCGAAGGCGCGGATGGGGGCGCCTTTTCCAGCCTGGACATCAAGGTCTTCGGCGACATGGCGCAGCAATGGTTCGGCGTGGATGCGGCCGAAGCGCGCCAGCAATCGCTGTCCCTGCTGTGCGGCAGCATCTTCCCCCCTTCCCTGACGGCTTTTTACCGCACCACGCTGGAACTGACGCAGATCGGCGAGGAATTGATCGCCTGGCAATTGCCCGATGCCACACCCGAGGCGCGGCGCGCCATCGTCGCGCAACTGGTGACGGGTTATCACTCGCATAACTATGCGTTGACGCGCGAAGAGCTGGCCCGGCTGGGCTTGCGCATGGAACGCGACGCGCATGCCGAACGGCTGGGCTGGGCCATTTCGACGCAATTGCAGGCCAGCATAGGCGGCGCCCTGCGCAGCGCGCCGGACGAGCCGTGGACCGATGCCCTGCTGGCCACGCGCGACGGCGTGCAGCTGCGGCGCCAGCGTCCGGGCGGCTTTGCGCCCGTGTGGAGCACACAATGCTGACGTCCGTGCTGGCCACGTTGCTGGCCGATACCGCGCGCTATTGCATCGCCTTGCTGCTGCTGGCGGCCAGCGTGGGCAAGCTGCGCAGCTACGGCGACTTTCGCGGCAACCTGGCCATTTCGTTCGGCGTGCCGCCCGCCGCCGCCAGCCTGGCCGCGCCGGCCCTGGTGATGGCGGAATTGTCGCTCGCCGGCTGGCTGCTGGCGGGAGGTACCCACATACCGATGCTGCTGTCGCTCTTGCTGTTGACTACCCTCACGGCCGTCCTGGCCTGGCGCTATTTCACGCACAGCGTGGTGCGCTGCAGCTGCTTCGGCGAAGCGGCGCGGCCCGTGTCGCGGTACGACTTGCTGCGCAACGTGCTGGCGGTGGGCATCAACGGCGCCTACTTTGCGCTCGCGCAAGAAGCGACCTTGCCCGTCGCCACCACGGCATTGGCAGCCGGACTGGCGGCCATCGTCTGCGTGGCCACGATTTCCCTGCACGACATCGCCACCCTGGCAAAGGCCGACTGATGGATGCCACGACCTTGCAATGGGTGCTGGCGGCCCTGGCGTTTGCCGTTGCGGGCAATATCTGGCTGAGCCTGGCCGTGCTGCGCGCCGGCCGCCGCGAACGCCTCGCGCCCTTGGCGCTGGAGCCGGGCCAGCCCCTGCCCGCCGTGCAAGCCCGTCCGCTGGCTGGCGGCCCGCGTTTCCAGCCGGGCGCGGCCGGCCAGGCGGCCGTGCTGCTGTTCCTGGCCAGCCGCTGCCCGAAATGCGGGGAAAAGCTGGCCGGCATCGAGCGGCTGCTGCCGCTGGCGCAGGAAGCGGGCCTGGCCCTGTGGCTGCTCAGCGAAGAGCCGGCCCGCCGGCTGCGCGCCTTCTTGCCCGGCGACAGCCTGCGCTCGGCCACGGCGCGGCTTGCCCTGCGCGACTACCGGCGCGTGAATCCCCTGATGAGCTCACCATCTTATGTCTTTGTCAATTACCAGGGACAAGTGGAAGCGGCCGGCCTGATCGGCGACGAAGACTGGCTGGCCCTCGTCGGGCAATTGCACGCCGAACCGTCGCAGGAGCGCGCCGCATGAGCCATCTGAATGTCGGCCCCCATCTCGAACGGCTGCGCCTGCTGTATCCCGTGCGCTGGCGCATCGCCGCCGGCTTGCTGTGCATGGCCCTCACCGTGGGCGCGCAGCTGGCCTTTCCGCAAGCCATCGCATATTTCATCGACAACGTGGCGGAACTGACCCGGCGCGGCGTCACGCCTGGCATGGTGGCCGCCATGCTGGCCTTCAGCCTGCTGTATGCGCTGATCACGACCGCGCGCTTCTATCTGCTGCAGTCGGGCGGCCACATGATCGTCATGGGGGTGCGCCGGCGCCTGTTCGACGTGGTGATCAACCAGCCCATCGCCTTCTTCGACAAGCACCATGGCGGCGAACTGAACAGCCGGCTCACGTCCGACGTGTCGGCCCTGCATGAAAGCCTGACCATCGGCGCGGCCAATGCCCTGCGCTCGCTGTGCGTCTTTCTGGGCGGCATCGCCATGCTGCTGCATCTGTCACCGATGCTGAGCCTGCCGCTGGCCCTGTTCATTCCCGTCAGCCTGTATCTGGGCAAGTTGTCTGGCAGTAACTACCGGCTGCGCGCGCGGGCCATTTCCGCCAGCCTGGCCGCCAGCGGCAAGGTGGCGCAGGAATACTTTGCCCATGCGCGCCTGGTGCAGGCGTTCAACCAGCAAGGCGGCGCCATGGCCCGCTACGCGCAAGCCATGCGGCAATTGCTGGACGTGTCCCTGGCCGGCACGCGGCTGCTGGCCGTGTTCCAGGGCGCGCAAGGCTTGCTGGCCTTCGTGGCCCTGCTGACCACCCTGTGCTTCGGCGCCCACCTGATCGGCCAGGGCCGCTTGAGCGTGGGCGAACTGACGGCCTTCGTCATCTATGCCAGCATGGTGACGGACACGGCCGGCTCCATCAGCGAGTTCTGGAACACGTGGATGCGCACCATGGGTTCGACCGACCGCATCTTCGACATCCTGCGCAGCCACCGCGCCGTGCCCGAGGCGCCGCCGCAGCCGCCGCTGGCCGGCCATATCGCGTTGCGCGACGTGCGTTTTTCGTATCCCGAGCGCGCGCAAGTCATGGCCCTCGACGGCGTCAGCCTGTCCATCCGCGCGGGCGAAAAGATCGCCCTGGTGGGCGCCTCGGGCGCGGGCAAGTCCACCATCGCCAGCCTGGTGCTCGGCCATTACCGGCTTGACGGGGGCAGCCTGCAATTCGACGGCATCGATGCGCATGTGCTGGGCGTGACGCAGCTGCGCCGCCAGATGGCCGTGGTGGAGCAGGAACCGGCCCTGTTTTCCGGCAGCATCGCCGACAATATCGGCTTTGCCGTACCGGACCGCCAGGTGACGCGCGACGAGATGCTGACGGCGGCGCGCCTGGCGCACGCCCACGATTTCATCACGGCCTTTCCGGACGGCTACGAAACCCTGGTGGGCGAACGGGGCGTGCAATTGTCCGGCGGACAGAAGCAGCGCATCGCGATCGCCCGCGCCATCCTGCGCGCGCCGAAAATCCTGATCCTCGACGAAGCCACCAGCGCGCTCGACGCCGCCAGCGAACAGCAGGTGCAGCTCGCCCTCGATACCCTGATGCAAGGACGCACCACCATCATCATCGCCCACCGCTTTTCTACCATCGTCAAAGCGGACCGCATCATCGTCATGGACAAGGGCCGGATTTGCCAGCAAGGCACGCACGCCGAGCTGCTGCGCGCGGGCGGCCAGTATGCGCGGCTGATGCAGCAGCAGCTGTCGCAATTCCAGCAGTTGCATGACAGCACGGCAACGCTGTAAAGTAAGACACGATGAAAAAAACCTGTCATGGCAGTTGCCACTGCGGCGCCGTGCGCTTCGTGGCCGAGATCGACCTGGCGGCGCCCAGCCTGCGCTGCAACTGTTCCTATTGCCTGAAAATCCGCTGCTGGGCCAGCCAAGTGCCGCCCACGGCCTTCCGCCTGCTGGCCGGCGAGGCGGACTTGAGCGAATACCGCTTCGGCGCCGGCCGCGAACGCCACTACTTTTGCCGCCACTGCGGCGTGCGCCTGTTCGGCCGTGGCGATTCCGCCCGCAGCGGTGCGTTTGTCGGCATCGGCGTCAACTGCCTCGACGATGCCTCGGCGGCCGAACTGGCCCGGGTGCCCGTCACCTTTGTCGATGGATTGCATGACGAGTGGAATGTGCCGCCAAAGGAAACACGGCATCTGTAGGGGCGGAACGACGGCAGGCAAAGGAAATTCAGGGGGCGCCGCGCCGCGGGCCGCCAGATAAGCATGCGCACCCCGTTGTCTGGATCGGCATTCTGGGCGATAATTACGCCCATGAACGATACCACCACCTTACCCCCATTGCCCGATCGCCTGTCGATCGACCCCAGCAGCCCTTACCACGTTGCAGCCGTGTTCGAGAACGACGTCGGCATCCGCTTCAACGACAAGGAACGTCTTGACGTGGAAGAATATTGCATCAGCGAACGCTGGATCAAGGTCGCTTCCACCAAGTCGCTGGATCGCCGCGGCCGTCCGCTGCAGATCAAACTGAAGGGCAAAGTCGAAGCGTTTTACCGCTAAGCAACGCATTCAGCTGTCATCGAGGCCGATTTTCATCGGCCTTTTTTGCGTCCGCCGCTTGTTGTTCAGACATCGCAGGCGACCAGTCCGGCCGCGGCCGCCATGGGCAGCCACAGCATGGCGTCGGCCAGCACCTCGTCCGGCGCCATGCCGCTGGACTGCGCCGCCTGCCGCGCGCACTGCGCCAGCGGCGCGCCGCCGGCCAGCGCTTGCAGCCAGTAAAATTGCCAGGGCTGCAACTCTTGCATGACAAGCCGGTAATGCATGCGCGTAATGGCGACAAAGGCGGGACTTGCCTCCGGCTGGGCCGGCACGGCGTCGCCGGGTGCGGCCTGCGCCCGTTGCCAGTAGTCGCACAGGGGAAACGACAAGGCCAGCAACCGGGTGCACGGCGCCAGGCGCCAGGCAGGTGTATTTCCTAATAGCAAGTCCAATCCGGAAGGCAGCATGGGCGGCGCCAGCTTTTCCAGGCCCGGCGCCCTGCCCGCCTCGCTGCGCGCCCGCTCCAGCTGCGCCAGTTCCACGGGAAAGCGCAAGGCCGCCCCTTGCGCGCCGGCGGCACGCTGGCTGGCGGCGAGGAAATCGGCAAAACCGCCGCCCAGGTCGTACAAGGTCGCGGAGGCGGACGGGTGGCGCCAGACATAGGCGCGGGCAAAGAAGGCGAACAGCTCGTCGCCCATGACCTTGCGCAAGACGGGATAGTCGGCTTGCAGGCATTCGAGCAGGCGCAGCACATAGCCATCCGCATGGATATGCAGCGGCGCCGGCGCGCCCCTGGCCCGTTTCAATACTTGCTCCTGCGTCAAGCCATGGCGCTCGCTGGCCAGCTGGACGCCGCGCGCAGCGCCGCCCGGCGCCGTCATCGCCGTCAGGAACCACGCCTGCAATTGCGCCAGCGGTGCGCGGGCGCCGCCGTCCCGCTCCTCGTCCCCGGACGCGCTATGGCGCATGGGCCGCCTCCAGGTGAAAGCCCAGCGGCGCGGACACGGCGGCGGCAGCCGTGGCGGGCGCCGCATCCGCGAATTCCCCCCGTTCGGCCGCGCGCGCCTTGTCGAGCTCGGCCAGCAACTGCGGATACGGGGGAATGCCGGCATCCCATTCCAGCAGGGCCGATACGCCGCCCGTCAGCCGCTGCGCCAGCGCATACAGGCGCCAGACGGCGGCCGGCACGGGTGCGTCGTGGGTGTCGATGAGCACGGCGCCGCAGACGGTAGGGCCGGCCAGGTGGATCTGCACGATGTGCGCGTGCGGCAACTGGCGGATGTAGGCGGCCGCGTCATAGCCGTGGTTATGTGCGCTGACGTGGACATTGTTGACGTCAAGCAAGAGTCCGCACCCCGTGTCCTCGGCCAGGCGGCCCAGGAATTCCCATTCCGGCATGCTGGACTGGGCAAATTCCACGTAGGTGCTGGGGTTTTCCAGGACCAGGGGACGGCCCAGGAATTCCTGCACTTGCCGCACGCGTCCCGCCACGTGGCGCAGGCTGGCCTCGTCCAGCGGCAGCGGCAGCAAGTCGTGGCTGTTGAGCGAGGCGGCGCCCGTCCAGCACAGGTGGTCGGAAATCCACGCGGGCCGGAGCTCGCCGGCCAGCTGGCGCAGCTTGCGCAGGTAGCCGAGATTGAGCGGATCGATGCTGCCGATCGACAGCGAGACGCCATGCATGACGATGGGCACCTGCGCCGCCACCTGCTCGAGCACATGGCGCGCATAGCCGTGGTTGTCGATGAAGTTCTCGCTGATGATCTCGAACCAGTCCACCTGCGGCCCGTGGCGCAGGATGTGTTCGTAGTGCGGCGGGCGCAGCCCCACGCCCAGGCCCAGGTTCGGCAAGCCCAGGCGTGGCGGCACCCCGTGCGTGGCCCGCATCAGGTCGACGGCGGCAAGGCCAGGCGCAGGTCGGTGGGCGGCGGCGGCGCCCCCACCGGCGTGCCGCGCGCCGCCATCACCTTGCCGTAGGCTTCCCAGGCCTTGTCGTAGACATTATCGCGCAGCGCAAAGCTCATGCTCTGGCCCAGCGGAATGCTGCGGTGGTCGGGCGCGGGGCCGAAATCGTACAGGGTCATTGTGGCGGGCTCGGGCGGTTCCTTGCCCGAGGTGTTCGGATACAGCTGCGAGGCCGAAATCGGCACGGCGCAGCCGCCGAAGCCCCCGCATTTGTTGTCGCTGGGCGCGCTGTAGACCTTGTCGGGCTGCGGCGGCGGTGGCGGCACATAGCACGGCGTGCCAGGCGACGCGGCCAGCTTGACCGAGTGGCCGCAGGACGAGCCGCCCGTGTCGGCCTGGGCAAAGCCGCAGCCGCCCTGGGCGTGGCAGCCGTTGGAGCCGCGGCAAGTATGGTAGACGGCCAGTGCGGCGCAGGTGGACGACGCTTCGCCCTCCAGGTGCATGCCCTGGCAGGCGTGGTACAGCACGCTTTTCTCGGCCAGCGGCACGCCCGTTGCCAGGTTCGGCGCCTGGCCCAGCACGGCCCAGCAGATGGCCATGCGGTCGCCCGCGCCCACCATCGACGGATACGGGAAGTCCAGGTCCTGGTTCAGCCAGTACTTGTCCAGCACGGAAGTGATGCCATAGATGGCGCCCGTGGCGACCGTGCTCAGCATCCCCAAGGTGCCGCTGCTATCCTTCAGGCGGTTCAGGGCGCCCGCCACGGCCGCCGGCGCCGGGATATTCTTGGGCGCGGTGGCCGGGTTGTAGCGCTCGTTGGTCAGCATGGCCTCGCTCCAGCGTCCCCCTTCCTGGTGCCAGCCGGCCCAGGTTTTTACGGGCAGCATGGCCTTCACCTGGCCAAAACGCTCGTAGTGGTCGAACGGGGCGCTGTCGTGGCGCGCTTGCGCGTCGCGCGATTCGGCATCCTTGCCATTGTTCGCGTAGGACGGATAATCGCACTTCAGGGCGGCCAGGTCTTCGCGGTAGTCGGGTTGCACGGCCATCAGGCGCTGCGCCGCGTCGCGGCGGTAGCGCTGAATGGCCGTTGCGCTGCCCTCGCCCTGGTCCGTGATGGCCGCCATCATGTCGATGGCCTTGTTGAACGAGCCCGTCTGGCCGCCATCCTGGTCTTGCGGGCCGAAACAGGTGTCGAACTTGGGAAATTCCGCCCGCGCATGGCCCTGCACCTGGCTATTGAACATGTCTTGCTGCACCGAGCCGTTGACGAACAGCTTTTGCCACAGGGTCTGGCCATCCGCGTATTCGATGCCGATGTAGCGCGCATAGCATTCGTACATGTAGCCGATGGTGCCGAACAGGGGCAGATCATGCACGTGCTTGCCCGGCGTCCAGCCCACGAACGGTACCTCGGGGAAATATTTGGTGTGGTTGTGCTTGTCGAACTCGGCCAGCTGGGCGCGGGCCTGCTCCTCCGGCTGCTCGATGGCGAGGAACAGGTCGCACTGGTTGGCGTTCAGCTCTTCCAGGTTGACGCGCACGTGGCGGTAGCCGGACGTGTCCTGCAAGTCGACGATGTGCGGGATCACCGTGCAGCTCTTGCCATAGCAGGTCCAGCCGTGGTCCTGCGATTGCAGCTCCGAACCCGTGAAGCATGGCGCCGTGCCGATGGCCGTGGCCAGGTTGGCCGCCATCTGCAGGTGCAGCATTTCCTGGATGAAAACGCTGAAGATGATATTGAAGGCCTTTTGCTCCGCCAGTTCGGGCCGGGCCGTGGTGCCCATGCCCGGCCACTGGCGGCCTTCGTAATACGTGATGCCTTTCGAGTTGATCTGGTGCGTACCCTGGATCGAATACATGGTGGCCATGTACAGGGGAATGGTGAACAGTTCGACGCTGACGGCCGCCTGGGCGATGGCGCGCACGGCGGCCTTGTCGGTGTCCAGCATGTCGAGCGGACGCCTGGTGATGGCGGGCTGGGTGCTTCCTAAAACGGGCATTTTCATTCTGTATCTCCACAGGAAGGATGCGTTTCGGATATCGGGCCGCGCCGCGCCATCTGCGTGCGCCGATCACGGCACAGAAATCATACGCCTGAGAAAGATACTTTTGCGGCAAGATTTATGCGCCGATCCAGACATTGACCTGCGTCAATATCACCGCCCTTACGCCGTGAAAATAGGCGTTTCAGGCGATCATTCGATGACAATTGAATAGAATCGGCAAAACGCGCGCGTGTATAAGCGGCGCGCCGGCAAACGCCGGCGCGTGGCTTGCATGGTGATAGTCAGGCGCCGGGCGGCGGCTGGAAGGCGCAAAAGCCGGGCCACTGGTCGCGGCTGTCGCACACTTTCAGGCAGCCTTTGTCATCCTTGAACGTGGCGACCACCTTGATGTGGAAACCGTATTTTGGCGTGGTGGCCAGGAAGGCGGACGGGCAGCTTTGCTCGTTGCTGAAACGGAAAGTGATTTCTTCGCGGCGGCCCTTGCGCTCAAAGCCCAGCATGAAGGTTTCATTGCTATTCCACTGCGCCTTGCCAGGCACGCGGAAGCGGTAGCGCGGGCTGCCCTGCTGCTGGCCGTCAAGTTTCTGGCCGAAGACGCGACTGCTGGCCGTGGCCGTTTCGACCTTGGCGATCGGATAGGGCACGGCAAACATGTAGGTGCCGGCAAACCCCTGGTCGAAGCCGAGGCCCTTCTGGTAAAACGGCACGACGATATGCGGCGCGCCCGTGTATTCCACGGTATTGCGGGCCGTTACGCGCGACGTCAGCTTGTCATCGGGTGCTTGCCCGAAGACCACGTCCAGTTCCAGCAAGGCTTGTTGCTTGTCAATGTCTTGCGCCAGATAATCCTGGGCGAATATTTCCCCGTGCACGCAGCCGGCCAGCGCGGAGGCGGCGAAGCAGCCGACGATCAGTCCAGGTATGCTCATGGCTGTTCCCCCTCGGGCGGCGCGGAAATGAGGCCCAACCCCGTCACCTGCAAGCCGTTCTTGCCCTGTTTCCATTGAAATTGCTGGCCGAACCAGGCCAGTTCCAGCTCGCGCTGGATGCGGTTCGAATCCGTGCGGCCCTGGCGCGCCTTGATGGCGGCGCCCGCCTGTTCGGCAGCGGCCTGCGACAAGGGCTTCAGCCACCGTTGATAGGTGTCGGGCGGCAAGGCCAGGACGCCGGCCACGCCGTCGTCGCGCGTGGCGACGACGACCTCCACGCTGGTCGCCCTGCGGGCCAGATAGGCGCCGCGCCGCCCGTCGGGCGAGACGGAGACCAGCATGGCGGGCGCGTAATCGCCGGTGACGATGCCCGGCATGTCAAACCACAGCAACTCGCCCGTGTCCGTGTCGAGCGCGCGGCCGTCGCGGGCAAACAGCAGTATTTCGCTGCGGCCCGGCTGCGGCACGCCCCATTCGGGGTCGCGCTCCGTGCGCACCATGTCGTCGCGCCGCAAAGAACTGACGGGGCGCATCAGCGGTACGCCGTTCTGCACGCCGATCAATATCGTGCCCTGGCCCGTATAGCCCTTGGTAAAGGCCAGCAGCATGGGCTGGCCTTCGCGCCTGGCCTTCAGGGGACGCACTTCCACCACTTCGCGCGCGCCGCCGGGCCAATAGCCGTGCTTACGGAAAGACAAGTTGACGAGCGGGTCGTGGCGGTCGCGCGTGACGACAAAGTCGCCGTATTGCTGCATCACCGGCACGTATGGCGTTTGCGCCTGCACGGCGGGCAAGACGGCGGCCAGCAAGCTGGCGGCGGCCGCCAGGCGGCATAAAGGAAGGGACAGCATGGCATCCTGCAAGAGTCGCACGGGGCGAAGGAACAGCATCATAGACGATTCTTCGCTAGCAACACTGTCCGATAGGAAACATCAGTGGCGCTGGATTTCGATCAGCTCGATCTCGAACAGCTTGGGCCACAGTTTCCCCGTGACAAACAAACGCTTGCCGCGCGCATCCCAGGCGATTCCGTTGAGCACGGCGTCGGGATTGGCCGTGCCCCGCTGCTCGGGCGGCAGCAAGCCCGTCAGGTCGATCCAGCCGACGACCTTGCCGCTGGCCGGGTCGATGCGCGCGATCACGTCCGCGCCCCACACATTGGCAAACAATTGCCCGTCGACCATTTCCAGTTCGTTCAGGCGCTCGATGGGGCGGCCTTCCGCCTTCACCTCGAAGCGGCGGACCTCGGCCAGGGTTTTCGGATTGAGCACGCGGATGGCGGCCGTGCCGTCGCTCATGTAGACGAAATGACCATCGCTGGCCAAGCCCCAGCCTTCGCCCTGGTAGCTGAATTTGCGCTTGAGCTTGAACGTTTTCTGGTCGAACACATAGCCCGTTTGCGAAATCCACGTCAGTCCCAGGATTTCATCGCCCACGTCCGTGATGCCTTCGCCAAACACATTCTTGTCCAGCATGCTTTTCTGCAGCACCTTGCCCGTCGTCAATTCCACCTTGCGCAAGGACGACTGGCCGTTCTGGCCCGTGCTTTCATACAGATGGCCATCCTTGAACAGCAAACCCTGGGTAAACGCCTGGGGGTCGTGCGGATAGGTATTCTTGACGAAATAGCCATACACGGGAATGGCGGCCTGGGCGTAGCCCATTTCGCTCATCAGGCCCACGGTGCATAACAATCCCAGCAGCAGCGAGCCGGCCGTGCGTTTGATTTTGGCTGTAACCTTGGCGTTGATGTTCATCTGGTCAGACGGAAGTTGGCGAGCGCCTATTGTAAACGTGCCGCGTCCGTCATGCGCGCCCTGACGAGCTCCAGCCAGGCGCGGGCGGCAAACGACAGCCGTCCGCCGCGGCGCCAGGCCAGCATCAGATTCCATTCCACGGGCGGGCCAGCCAGGGGAATGACGGCAAACTGCGACGGTTCCAGGGTGTCGCAATACATCTTCGGCAGCAGGCAGATGCCCACGCCCAGCCGCACCAGCGAGGCAATAAAGTCCCACTGGCCGCTGCGGCCCGTGATGCGCGGGGCGAAACCGGCGCGCTGGCAGGCGTCCAGCACGATATCGTTCAGGGCAAATGCGGCGCCATAGAAAATGAAGGGACTGTCGGCCAGTTCGGCCAAGGCCACGGAAGAACGTCCCTGCCACGGCGAGCCGGGCGCGGCCAGCAGGCACAGCGGCGAGCGCACGAGGGGCAAGGCTTCAAAATCTTGCCAGGTGGCCGCATTGCCCGGATAGTCGAGCATGGTGCCCAGCTCCACCGTGCCCGTGCGCAAGTCGCGCTCGATCGCTTGCGTGCCGCTTTCATACATTTTCAGCTCGATGCCCGGATAGCGCTGGTGGTACTCGGCCAGCCACGGCGCCAGGGTGGAATGGGTTTGCGGCGACACGCCGACCCGTAATTCTCCCCGTTCCAGATGTTGCAGGTCGCGCAACTCCACCTTCAGTTCCGCGTGCAGGGCCAGCAATGTATGCGCGCGCGACAGCACCACCTTGCCCGCGTCCGTCAAGGTAAAACGCTTGCCGGCGCGGTCCAGCAAGGCCAGGTCCAGCGACTGTTCCAGCTGGGCAATCATCTTGCTCACTGTCGGTTGCGTCACGTGCAGCCTGGCGGCCGCGCGCGTAAAACTGTTCTGTTCCACCACTTCGACGAAGTAGCGCAGTGAGCGGATATCCATGATGCATTCCAATATCGAATGATTTTCATGAGTTTAAGTCATTTTATCTTTTGATGTGGGGTCTCTACAATGAAAACTTCCCCCTGCCGTTTGAAAGCCTGCCGTGAAAGCCTTGCACTGTTCCACCACCGCCCTGCCCGCCATCCCTGCCTGGCGCCAGCCCGCACAGACCGTGTGGCAAGTGGGCGTGCTGATCGCCGCCTGGTGGCTGGCCGATGAAGCAGCTGCCGCCCTGCACCTGCCGTTTTCCGGCGGCGTCGTGGGTCTGTTCGTACTGGTGGCCCTGCTGCTGGCGGGTTGGGTGCGGCCAGCCGCCATCGAACTGGGCGCGAACTGGCTGCTGGCCAACATGCTGCTGTTCTTCATTCCGCTGGTCGTGTCCGTGGTGCAATTTACGCAACTGTTGAAGTCGCAAGGTCTGATGCTGTTCGTAAATATCGGCCTGGGCTTTGCCAGCGTGATGCTGACCACGGCGTTGACGGTGGAATGGGTGTGCCGCTATGAGCGCAAGTTGCGCCTGCAGAAACTGCTGCGCCGGCGCGCCGCAAGGACGGCGGCATGAATACCCTGCTGTTGTCGCTGCTGTTTTTGCTGCTGACCCTGGTGCTGTTCTACGCCAACCAGGCGCTGCACCGCCGCCATCCGCATTTCCTGCTCACGCCCGCCATCTGCACCTCGGCGATATTGATCGTCATCGTGCAGGCGACATCGACGCCGTTCGCCACGTATTTCGGCGAAACGCGCTGGCTGCCGTGGCTGCTGGGCCCGGCCACCATCGCGTTTGCGCTGCCCATCTTCCAGGAACGCAAGCTGATCCGCAAACACTGGCTGGCCCTGTCGCTGGGCAGCTGCGCCGGCATCGTTGCCTCGGTGGCCGCCACCCTGCTGCTGGACCGGTTGCTGGGCGTGCATGGCGACATGGCGCGCAGCCTGCTGGCCCGTTCCGTGTCGACGCCGTTCGCGCTGGAAGCGTCGCGCCACATGGGCGGTTCGGCCCAGCTGACGGGCATCTTCGTCGTGATGACGGGCTTGTTCGGCTTGATGCTGGGCAAACCGCTCTTGAAACTGCTGCCCTTGCGCATGCGTATCGCCCGTGGCGCCCCGTATGGCGCGGCCGCGCACGGTTTTGGATTGTCCGTGGCGCGCCGGGTGGGCACGGAAGAAGGCGCCGTAGCCAGCCTGACGATGATTTTCTCGGGCGTCGTGACCGTATTGCTGGCGCCATTGCTGGGCAGATTGTTGGGCTAACGGTCCACGGGGAAGACGTTTATCGGGGATAATACGTCTTTCCCCATTCCAAGCAGCCGCGCCACGATGAAATACCCTGCAGTGCTTCCCTTCAGCGACATCCTGCCGCGCCTGAATGAATTCGATGCCATCATCGACGTGCGCAGTCCGTCCGAGTTCGCGGAAGACCACTTGCCCGGCGCCATCAACCTACCCGTGCTGGACGACGAGCAGCGCGTGCGCGTCGGTACCCTATATAAACAGACCAGCGCCTTCGAGGCGAAGAAGCTGGGAGCGGCGCTGATCGCCAGGAACATCGCGCAACATATCGAAGACGGTTTCCTCGGCCACCCGCAGCACTGGAAACCCCTCGTGTACTGCTGGCGCGGCGGCAACCGCAGCGGCGCTATGGCGCATATCCTGGCGCGCATCGGCTGGCCCGTCACGCAGCTCGAAGGCGGCTACAAGGATTACCGCCGCCACGTGAATGCCGAGCTGGCCACCCTGCCCGAACGCTTCGACTTCATCAACGTGCTGTGCGGCCCCACGGGCAGCGGCAAGAGCCGTTTGCTGCAAGTGCTGGACAGGCAAGGCGCGCAAGTGATCGACCTGGAAGACCTGGCGGCCCACCGCGGCTCCGTGCTGGGCGGCTTGCCCGAGGCGGACCAGCCGGCGCAAAAAGCGTTTGAAAGCGCGCTGTGGCAGCAACTGCGCCATTTCGACCCGCAACTCCCCGTCTTCATCGAATCGGAAAGCAAGAAAGTGGGCCGTTTGCGCGTGCCCGATGCGCTGATGGACAAGATGCGCGCGGCCGCCTGCACGGACGTGCGGCTGGCCACGGAGCAGCGCGTGCAATTGCTGATGCAGGACTATGAGCATTTCGTCGGCGATGCGGCGCGCCTGAACGTGCAGCTGGCCCTGTTGACGCAACTGCATGGCAAGGAGAAAATTACCCACTGGCAGCAGCTGGCCACTTCCGGCCGCATGGCCGAACTGGTGGAAGAGTTGCTGGTGCAGCATTACGACCCCGTCTACCGGCAATCGATCGCCCGCAACTTCAGCCGCTACGCCCAGGCGATGCCGCTGGCCTTGCCCGACATTTCAGAACATGCCTTTGAGCAAGCCGCGCGCGCATTATGTGCTATCGTCGGCGAACACCGTGCCGCCAGCGCCGCGTAAGCGCCGGCGCAGCTTTTGATGACCTTTTTGAGCAGGATGACGACCATGTCCGATAGCGCAGCAACACCCAATACCCCCATCCGATTGACCGAATTTGCCCATGGCGGCGGCTGCGGCTGCAAAATCGCGCCGGGCGTGCTGGCCGACATTTTAAAGGGCAGCGGCGGCTTTCCCCTGCCGAAGGAATTACTGGTTGGCATAGAAACCTCGGATGACGCCGCCGTCTACCAGCTCAACGACGAGCAGGCGCTGATCGCCACGACGGATTTCTTCATGCCCATCGTCGACGATCCGTTCGACTTCGGCCGCATCGCCGCCACCAACGCCATTTCCGACGTGTACGCCATGGGCGGCACGCCCATCATGGCGCTGGCCCTGGTCGGCATGCCGATCAACAAGCTGCCCGTGGAAACCATCGGTCTCATCTTGAAAGGCGGCGAAACCATCTGCGCCCAGGCCGGCATCCCCATCGCGGGCGGCCACACCATCGATTCCGTCGAACCGATCTATGGCTTGGTCGTGCTGGGCCTGGTCCACCCGTCGCAAGTGAAGCGCAACGCGGGCGCGCGCGCCGGCGACAAGCTGGTATTGGGCAAGCCGATCGGCGTGGGCATCTTGTCGGCCGCGCTGAAAAAGAACGCGCTGGACGCGGATGGCTACGCTTCTTTAATCGACAACACCACCAAATTGAATACCCCGGGCAAGAAACTGGCCCTGCTGGACGGCGTGCATGCGCTGACGGATGTGACGGGCTTCGGCTTGCTGGGCCACACCCTGGAACTGGCGCGCGGCGCCAAGTTGCAGGCGCGCATCGCCATGGACGACGTGCCGCTGCTGCCGCAAGTGCAGCAACTGGCGCAAAACGGCAACATCACGGGCGCCTCGAACCGCAACTGGCAGGGCTATGGCGCGCAAGTGGCGCTGGACGACAGCCTGAGCGCCATCGACAAGGCCATTTTGACGGACCCGCAAACGGCCGGCCCCCTGCTGGTGGCCTGCGCGCCGGAAGCCGTCGAGCAAGTGCTGGCGATTTTCCGCGCCGAAGGCTTTGGCGACGCCGTCGTCATCGGCGAGATGCAGGAAGGCAGTACCGGGGTTTCCGTAATCTAATGAATATTTTTTGCAAAGGCAGTCCCATGACCACATTCTCGAACTCATTTAGCAAGTTCCCCGCCATCCTGGCCACCGTCGCCGCCACCCTGGCCATCCACAGCGGCCTGGCGCAAGCGCAGCAAGTGCTGCGCGTCTCCGCCATCCCCGACGAAGCGCCGACGGAATTGCAGCGCAAGTTCAAGCCGCTGGGCAGCTACTTGGAGAAAAAGCTGGGCATGAAGGTGGAATTTACGCCCGTCACCGATTACGCGGCATCCGTCGAAGGCTTGATCAATAACAAGCTCGACATGGTCTGGTTCGGCGGTTTTACCTTCGTGCAAGCGAACGTGCGCAGCGGCGGCAAGATCGTGCCCCTGGTGCAGCGCGAGGAAGACACGAAGTTCCGCTCGGTATTTGTGACCACCAGCAAGGACATCAATCAATTGTCCGACCTGAAGGGCAAGAATTTCACGTTCGGCTCGGAATCGTCGACCTCGGGTCACTTGATGCCACGCTACTACTTGCTGGCCGCCAAGATCAACCCGGACACGGACATGAAGCGCATCGCGTTTTCCGGCGCGCATGACGCCACCGTGGCGGCTGTGGCCGGCGG
Organism: Janthinobacterium sp. SUN211; assembly: GCF_030587315.1. Lineage (NCBI taxonomy): Bacteria > Pseudomonadati > Pseudomonadota > Betaproteobacteria > Burkholderiales > Oxalobacteraceae > Janthinobacterium > Janthinobacterium sp. SUN211. The sequence goes on from NZ_JAPWIC010000001.1 coordinate 752,660, forward strand.
CAAGGTCGATGCAGGCACCTTGAACATTTCCGTGTGGGAAAAGCTCGTCGAATCGAAAAAGGTCGATCCAAGCAAGGTGCGCGTGTTCTACACGACGCCAGGCTACTACGATTACAACTGGAGCGTGCGCGCCGACATGAACCCCGTCGTGCGCAAGAAGCTGACGGACGCCTTCCTGGCGCTGGACCCATCGACGGCCGAAGGCAAGGAAATCCTCGACCTGCAGCGCGCCACCAAGTTCATCCCGACCAAGGCCGAGAACTACAAGGATATCGAAGCGGCTGCGCGCGATGCCAAGTTGTTGAAGTAACTGCTGAAACTTGCCGGATGGCGTCCTGCGGACGCATCCGGCACACTCCCCCACACCGAAATCTCGCATGACATTCCAACTTCACAAGGTCAGCGTCCACCACGCGGGCGCCGCCGGCAATGCGCTGGCCCTGCGCGACCTGGACCTGGACGTGGCCCAGGGTGAGCAGATCGCCCTGATCGGCCCGTCCGGCGCCGGCAAGACCAGCCTGCTGCACACCTTGGCGTGCGCGCTGCGTCCCGAATCCGGCACCTTGGACATCCTGGGCATTTCTCCCTGGCAAATCGGCAGCGCCGAGCGCCACGCCTTGCGCGCGCGCCTGTTCCTGGCGCCGCAAACGCCGCCCTTGCCGCCGCGCCAGCGCGTCGTCAACGCCGTGCTGGCGGGCCGCTTGCCCCAATGGAGCTTGTGGACGGCCATCCGTTCGCTGCTGGCGCCCGTCGACCCGCGCGCCGCGTGGGAAGCTTTAGGTAAATTCAACCTGCAGGATAAGCTGTATGCGCGCGTCGACCGCCTGTCCGGCGGCGAACGCCAGCGCTGCGGCATGGCCCGCGCGCTCGTGTCGGATGCGCAAGTGTTCCTCGTCGACGAACCGCTGTCCGCGCTCGACCCCACGCTCGCCTTGCAGACGATCCACGTGCTGCAAGCGGAAGCAACGGCGCGCAACGCCACCCTGATCTGCAGCCTGCACCAGGTGGAAATCGCCCGCGCCTGCTTTACGCGCATCGTCGCCTTGCGCGACGGCAAGATCGTCTTCGACTTGCCCGGCGCCCAGGTCAGCGACGCCATGATCGCCGAACTGTACCGCAATAAGGCCGATACGGCACCGCAGTTCGAGGCCGTGGAAATGCAGCTGGACGCCGCGAGGCCCCTTTGCTGACGAGCACCGCCATGCCGCGCGACCCCGCCTGGCGCGGCCGCCTGACCGGCGCCGCCATCGTGCTGCTCGTGCTGTGGCCGATGCTGGTGCAGGCCGAGTTCAAGCCGTGGATTTTATGGGATGCGCAAAGCTTGGCGGCCACCTGGCAATTCCTTGCCAGCTTCGTGCCGCCCGCCCATTCGCTGGAATTCCTGCAACTGGTGGCCATTTCCAGCTGGGAAACCATCGCCATGGCCACGGCCGGCATGGCGCTGGCCATGCTGGGCGCCATCCCCCTGACCTTGCTGGTGACGGAACGATTGTCGATTTCGCGCCTCGGTTCCGGCCGGGTGGCGCCCCTGGCCGCCGCCCTGCGCCACGCGGTCCGCGCCTTGCTGGTGCTGCTGCGCAGCGTGCCGGAACTCGTGTGGGCCTTGTTATTGGTGCGTATCGTGGGACTGGGGCCGACGGCGGGCGTGATCGCCATCGCCCTCACCTATTGCGGCATGCTGGGCAAGGTGTACGCGGAAATCCTCGAATCGTCGGATGCGTCCGCCTGCAACGCGCTATTGCACAACGGCAGCGGCCGCCTGAAAGCCTTGCTGTACGGCGCCCTGCCCGAATCGGCCGCCGAACTGGTGTCGTATACGATTTACCGCTGGGAATGCGCGATCCGCGGCTCCGTCGTCATGGGCTTTGTCGGCGCGGGCGGCCTGGGCCAGCGCATGGATGAATCGATGAAGATGATGGCGGGCAGCGAACTGGCCACCATGCTGATGGTCTTCGTGCTGCTGGTAGCGGGCGCCGACGCCGTCTCCGCCATGCTGCGCCGGAGGCTGGCATGAAGAGCGACACGTCCATGCTGCCTGTTTCCGAGCCTGTCCGTTGGTCCACCTGGGCCTTGCTGGCCGGTTTGTTGCTGCTGGTCATCGCCAGCTTCGCCACCCTGCCCCTGAAATGGGGCGAGTTCTTCAGCGCGGACGCCGTGCGCACGAGCGCCGACTTCCTGCACGGCTTCGCCCCGCCCGAGCTGGCCGGCCCCTTCCTGATGAAGGTCGGTGTGGCCACGTTCGAAACCCTGGCCATGTCGGCCATCGGCACGGTCATCGCGGCCGTATTCGGCGCGCTGCTGGCCCTGCCCGCCAGCGGGCGCTTCGGCACCGTGGCGCGCAACGCGACGCGCGGCGTGTTGAATGTGCTGCGCTCGATCCCGGAACTGGTATGGGCGTCAATTTTACTGATCGCCGCCGGCCTGGGCCCGTTCGCGGGCACCCTGGCGCTGGCCCTGCACACGGTGGGCGTGCTGGGCCGCTTGTTTGCCGACGCCTTCGAAAATTGCCCGCCCTTGCCGGCCGCCACCTTGCGCATCAACGGCGCGCGCCCTGCCGTGGCGTTCCTGTATGCGACCTTGCCGCAATGCAGCCCGCAAATGATGTCCTATACCCTGTACCGCTGGGAAAACAATATCCGCGCCGCCGCCATTCTCGGCGTCGTCGGTGCGGGTGGCCTGGGGCAGATGCTGAAATACCATCTGTCGCTGTTCCAGATGCAGAATGCCGCCACCGTCATCGTCGCCATGCTGCTGATGGTGGCCGCCGTCGATGGCCTCAGCTACCTGCTGCGCCGCGCCATGACCCGTTAATTTTCACTTTTCGCAAGGATAGCCCATGTCAGGCTGGTGGACCATTATCTCGACAGAAACGCCGGAACAGCTGGCCGACATGACGAAAATCAACAAGGACGCGTTTCTCGCCACTTGGGAAGCGGGCCTGTTCGGCGCCGACTGGATCGCGCAGCTGTGCACACAAGGCAAGGCGACCCAGCTGTCGTCGAACGGTTTTCCCAACCGCTACACGGCTTCGGCGGACGTCATCGCGCCCCTGCTGCAGGCGGGCATTGCCGAGGCGCAGGAGGACGAATTCCCACAGGATCGGCTGACAGGCTGGCCCGGCAGCATTACCGTGCACCGGGAACGCGTCGCCGCCTGCCAGGCCGGGCAACTGCTGACCATCGAAGTGTGGGACCAGTCATGACACAAGCGTTGATCATTCGCAAGGAAACCGCGGCCGACGTCGACGCCATCGACCGCATCACGCGCGACGCCTTTCTGCATGCGGAACACACGGACCATACGGAACAGTTCATCGTCAAGGCCTTGCGCGACGCGGGTGCCCTGAGCGTGTCGCTGGTGGCCGAACTGGAAGGCGCCATCATCGGCCATGTGGCCGCTTCCCCCGTCAGTATCAGCGACGGCACGCCGCGCTGGTATGGGCTGGGTCCCGTTTCCGTTGCCCCTGGCCATCAGCAACAGGGCGTGGGCAGCCAGCTCATCGGGCAATTGCTGGACGACTTGCGCCAGCTGGGCGCGGCCGGCTGCGTGGTGCTGGGCGAGCCACGGTATTACGGGCGTTTCGGCTTCCGCGCGGACGCTGCCTTGGTCTTGCCGGGTGTGCCGGCCGAGTATTTCCAGACACTGCATCTGGCGGGCCCCTTACCAACAGGCAACGTGACCTACCACCGCGCGTTCGAGGCCAACAGCTAGGCAAAGTCTTACGCGCATACAACACTGCAGCATGCACGGACACCGGCAAGGCATTGATGCTGTTAATATTGCCAAATACTTAAATGACTGGCGCCACCCATGGACGCGCGCCACGCCATTCAAGCATGACGGACGTCTTTCCCGCCTATGCGGGCCACCCTTGCATGGAATTGCCGGCACCATGAAAAAATTGTTTTTTGGTATTACCACCGCCTGCTGCGGGCTGCTCACCAACGCCAGCGCCGCCCCTGTCGAAGACTTTATCGGCACCTGGAAACTGGAACGCACCACCGTCCCGAACTATGTCGTCATCAAGCAGGAAGGCGAGCGGCTCGTGGCGCTGCGCTATGCGCGCAATGTCCTCACCAACAAGATCGTCGAACGGCGCTTTCCCGCCAGCTATGCGAACGGCAACATCACCATCGCTACGGGCGAGACAGTCATCGAGGCGCGCAGCGTGAACGACGTAGCGACCGTCACGATGCTGGCGGAAGCGTACAGAAAGATTTCCTCGTCCACGGACGCGCCCACCAGTTAAGGAATGTCGCAGACTTGAATCACATCCTCATCCGCCCCACCGGCGCCGCCGACTGGCCGGCGCTGAAATCCACGCGCCTGGCCGCCCTGCTTGACGCCCCCACGGCCTTTGGCGCCAGCCACGCCAGCGCGGCCGCTTTTTCGGACGCCGACTGGCAGCAGCGCGCCGTCAGCACGCCGCAGCGCACGTTTTTCCTCGCCTTTGACGCAGAACAACCCATCGGCCTGGCCGCGCAAGTGGTGGCCGGCAATGGCGAATGCCACCTGATCGCCATGTGGGTGGCGCAGCCATACCGGGGCCAGGCCGTGGCACAAGAGCTGGTCGAGGCCGTGAAACGATGCGCCGTCGGCAATGGCCACGCGCGGCTGGTGCTCGACGTCGCACCGGAAAATGCGCGCGCGGCCGCGTTTTACCAGAAACAGGGCTTTGTCTTTTTACCGGAATGGGAAGCGCTGGAAAGCCATCCCCATATCCGCGTGCAGAAAATGGAATGGCTGGCGGTGGCATGAGTTCGATCACTGCGCGTAGCGGCCATTCTTGCGCCCCCCCGAGGATGAGTCGTGTTTGACTGGATTTTTGACGCCATCGTCTGGATCGTTCGTCTGCTGATCTATAACCTGTTAGGAACGGTCATTGAAAAGCTGTTCTATTGGCCGGGCTGGGCAATACTACGACTACTCACGCTGGGCCACTACCCGCCGGCGAGAGCGTTGCCGCATAATCGCTTTGCCGTCGCCCTGTTTGCTGCGATAGTCATCGCTTCCGGCCTGTTGATGGCATTGACGTAATACAGTGTTTTAGCGAGTAAATCATTCATGGCAGATACGCGTATCGACGCGGCATCGGCACAACGTTGCTTTCTTTCCCCAATGCCGCTAAAAAAACAGCTGATTCAAGCATTCCATTGCTCCAGATTGACACTCTGTCCTAAAAACCCCCATTCATCGCCATTCTTTTCTACACTTATGTTTCCTTGAATGGGCAGGAAAAACAGACTGCTCTGACTTGATAAACAATGACGTGAGAGGCAAATGAACAGGATGAATATGCGTGCAATCGCCGGACTTCTGCTGTGTGCATGCGGCGGCGCCGTCCACGCCCAGGCTGATGTAGAACAAGCCGTGGCGACGGCCGTGGAACAGGTCGTGGAACAAATTGAACCCGCTGCGGCGGCGTCCGTCAATGTCAAAGGCATCCGGGATCCGGATTGGAAACCCTACAGTGCCATGCTCAAGGGGGTGAAACGCTTCGAGGAAAAACACGGTCTGGCGCCTGGCGCTGAATTGCGCTTCATCCTGGAGCCGCGCCGTGCGGATGTCGACATGCATGCCATCGCGCTGCGGCTGGAAAGCGACGAGGCGGGTATGGCGATACCGCTGGGAGAGCGCAATATCTTCAGCTTGCCTGTGGAACAGGGTCCTCTGTATGAGAAGGCCGAGCTGACCGTCAACCGCAAGGCGGGGTCGGTCAGGTGGATACCCTACGTCAGGAGCGCGGCCACCAGCGACACGCTGCGCCGCCTGGGCGACCTGCGGCTGGCGTGCGAAGTGCATTGGGCCATCGACAAGGAAACCTTGCCGTTTGCGATGCGTACCACGATGAGCGCATTGGGCGGCCCGTGCAATTTCGTGTCGCAAAAGGGCACCTACAGCTTTTCCGAGCCGCGGCGCATTACGGCTGCGACGATCAGTTTTAATGGCAAGAGCGCGCCCGTGCCCTTCAGCGGTTCGTCGTTCACGCCGCCGCTGCGGGAACAGGACTGGAGCGACGACAGCGTGCTCGCACTGACGTTTGAAGACGAGAAATAAGGTTTTGTTCCTGCCGACATGGGCGCAACTGGAGAGCAGCCCGCATATTCAGGCGCAGAATGTGCACTGAAACATGGTTCCGTACGTTGCGCAGGACTTGCATAAAACATCATCAACAGGAGCTTGAAAATGGTTTTATCAATATTCAGGGAATTACATCATGCAAAGTAAAAAATCCAAAGGCCACAAAATTGGATTTTTTGGTTTCCTGACTGGGATAATTGGGTATTTGACGATCAAATATTTATCCGAATCTTTCGGATTTTTCCTGATATATCTGGGATTCGTTCTGTCACTCTGCGGTATCGTCATGGTGTGGATTAATATCCTTGCCAAGAATGACTCCAACTGATGTGCCATACGGTGGCGGGCCAAAGCTGCGGGATGCCTGCCTATTTTACCCGCTGCTTTTCCAGCTTGCGCGCCAGGGTGCGCCGGTGCATGCCCAACCTTCTCGCCGTTTCCGAGATATTGAAATCCGTCTCGGCCAGCATTTCGTGGATGCGTTCCCATTCCAGGGTCTTGATGTTGGTGGCGCGGTTCGTCAGTTCGATGTCGGCGTTGCCGGCCACGTGGCCGAAGGCCGCTTCGATGTCGTCCGTGTTCGACGGTTTCGCCAGGTACTGGCAGGCGCCCAGCTTGATGGCTTCCACGGCCGTGCCGATGCTGGCGTAACCGGTGAGCACGACGATCAGCATCTCCGGGTCGTGCTGGTGCAGCATCTGCACGCAAGCCAGGCCTGACGTATTGCCGTTGAGTTTTAAATCGACGACGGCGTAGTCGGGGCAATGCTGTTCCAGCAAGGCGCTCGCCTCGTCGAAATTGGTGGCCAGGATGACCTGGTAGCCGCGCCGTTCGAACGAGCGGCCCAGGGTGCGGGCAAACGCGGCGTCGTCTTCCACGATCAGTAACAGACGGTCATCCTGCATGGTGGTCGCTTTCTCTTTCCAGTTTGATGGCCGCCAGCGGCAAGGCCAGGTGCACCACCGCCCCGCCCTGCACCCTGTTGCGCGCCGTCACCGTACCGCCCAAGGTACGCGCGACATTTACCACGAGGAACAGGCCGAGGCCGCCGCCGGGCTTGCCCTTGCTGCTTTGATACGGTTTGCCCAGGTGCGTCAGCATCGACGGCTCGAAGCCGGGACCCGCATCGGTGATGACCAGGTGCAAGGCATCCGCTTCGCGCGTCGCTTCGAAGCGCAGCCAGTCGGGCGACGCTTCCAGCGCATTGTCGAGCACATTGCAGATGGTTTGTTTCAGGGTCGAATCGAAGACGACGGGCACATCGTGCTCGATGCGGTTATCGTACTCGAAATCCTGGATCGGGCGGCTGGTGCGCCACTCGTCGACCAGATCGTTGAGGAAGGTGTTGATCGTCGTTTTCACGGACGATTCGCCGCGCGCCTCGCCCGCCGACAGCAAGATGCCGCTGACGATGCTCTTGCAGCGCTGCAATTGCGCCTGCATTTCCGTGATTTCTTCCAGCAATTCGCTGTTCTTGCTCAATTCCGGCATGCGGCGCCAGTCGCCGAGGATGACAGACAGGGTCGCCAGCGGCGTGCCCAGCTCGTGCGCGGCGCCGGAAGCCAGCAAGCCCATGCGGATGATGTGCTCTTCTTCCGCCGCGCGCTGGCGCAAATCCGCCACCTTGGCGTCGCCGGCGCGCTGGTTGCGGTTGATGCGCGTAATAAACACCACCAGCAAGGCGGCGTTCAGGATGAAACAGATCAGCAAGCCTTGCACGTACAGGCTGGAAAAGCCCCGCTCCGGGTCGATCGGCAGGATCAGGGGCCCGGGCAGCAAGGCCAGGCCGGCCAGGCACAGGCTGGTGATGGCCACCATGATCCAGGTCGACCATACTTCCAGCAGGACGGCGCTGAGGATGACTTGCAGCAGGTACAGGAAGGCAAACGGGTTGCTGATGCCGCCGCTCAGGTAGAGCTGGGCCGTCAGCACGGTGACGTCGACCAGCAGAGCGAGGAACAGGGCCGTGTTGGACACGGGCTGGCGTTCGTGCCAGCGCAGCAGGCTGGCTAAATTAAAAGCGATGAGGCAGGACAGCACTTCGAGCATGTAGGGCACGGGCAAGGCGATGCCCAGTCCCACGCCCACGCCGAAGATCGTGCTGATCTGGCCGATCACGGCCAGCCAGCGCAGCTGGATCAGCAGCTTCATGTTCTGGTGGCCGGCCGGATGTTCCATCTCGGCCGCCACCGCACCGCGTTCTAGCACCTCGCGGTTGGGCAGGATCTCAATCCTGCCCGGCATGGTCGCTTTCTTGCGATAGATCAAGGTGCTGTTGGGACAAGCTGGCCTTGCGCGCGCGGCGACGTTTGTCTTCGCGCACGATCCACCAGCTGATACCGGCTACCATCAAGGCCAGGGTGAACCACGTCAAGGCGTACACGAGGTGGCTGTTGTGGAAGGAAATCACGGTCAGTCCGCCGACGGGGGCGTCGGCAGCCGTTTCCGACTTTGCCTTCGCATCAACGAAGTATGGCGCCACGTTGCTCAGCATGTGCGAGGCGCCGATGGCGGCCACGTCGCGCGAATACCAGTGCTGCGTGGCAGGACTGTTTTCGCGCAGGAAACCGCCGCCCGTCTCGCTGACGCGCAGCAAGCCGTCCACGTGGACGATGCCGGCCGGCGTGCCGGCGGCGATGCCTTCGCGTTTCGGCACGAAGCCGCGGTTGATCAGCACGGTGCTGCCATCGGCCAGGCGCAAGGGCGTCACCAGCCAGTAACCGCTGCCCAGTGCCGTCGTTGCTTGCACCAGGGTATTGAAAATGGGGAGATACGTACCGGAGAGTCGCACATGGCGGTATTCATCCGTTTGCTGCGTGACACTGGCCCAGGCTGCGGGTCCAGGTGCGTCCGTTGCGGGCGCATGTACGCGTTGTTCGACGCGCTCGATCAGGTCAAGCTTCCAGAACAGGCGCTTGACTTGCCAGGTGCCCAGGGCACAGAAACCGGCAAATAAGATCCCCGCCAGCAAGGCCAGTGCAATTTTTGAATAATGCACAGCCATGCCGCGTGGGCCTGGCGCGGCATCTTGCGATGCGGCGCCAGGGGCGCGCCCGGTGTTGCTTGGGCGCGTATTACTCATCATGGAGCCGTTTTCGTATGCATGTACTCAGGCATCAGATCCGGCATCATGTTGTGGTTCATGTGGTACATGACCCACAGGGAACCGGCCATGGCAATACCCACGATCATGATCGTGAAGATCAGCGCCATCATGTTCCAGCCGCCTTCGGACTTGGTGTTCATGTGCAGGAAGTACACCATGTGCACCACGACTTGAACAGCCGCGAACGCCAGCAGGACCAGGCCCATGGTGCCCGAGTTGGTGATGGCTTTCGTCATCACCAGCCAGAACGGAATGGCCGTCAGAATCACCGACAGGATGAAGCCGATGGTATAGCTTTTCAGGCTGCCATGATCGTGATCGTCATGGTGGTGGCTATCGCCGTGTGTGTGGTGGTCGCTCATGGCAGCACTCCCATCAGGTAGACAAAGGTGAAGACGCCGATCCAGATGACGTCCAGGAAATGCCAGAACAGCGACAGGCACATCATGCGACGGCCGTTTTCCGGGGTCAGACCATGCTTGTTCAACTGGAACATCAAGGTCACGAGCCAGATCACGCCGAACGTCACGTGCAAGCCGTGGGTACCGACCAGGGCGAAGAACGACGACAGGAACGCGCTGCGCTGCGGACCGGCGCCTTCGTGGATCAGATGAATGAATTCATACATTTCCAGCGACAGGAAGGCCAGGCCGAACAGGCCCGTGATGCCCAGCCAGACCAGGGTGCTGCGCAATTGCTTGCGCTGCATGGTCAGCATGGCGAAGCCGTAGGTGATCGACGACAGCAGCAGCATGGCCGTGTTGACGGCCACCAGCGGCAGGTCGAACAGCGCGGCGCCCGTCGGGCCGTCCGCGTAGCTGCGGCCGACCACGGCGTACGTGGCGAACAGACAGGCGAAGATCAGGCAATCGCTCATCAGGTAGAGCCAGAAACCCAGCAGGCTGCCGTTTTCCGGGTGGTGCTCGCGCACAAAGTAGCTGCGCGGGCTTGGTGCGGCGCCAGCGGCGCCGGTGTTATGGGCGATGGTATCAGACATGGCTGCTCAGCAATTTAGTATAAGCGTCTTCGGTACGGACCACTTCTTCCGCAGGAATGTAGTAATCGCGCTTGTAGTTAAAGGTATGGACGATGATGGTAATCATCATGATCACGAAGCCAACGCTGGCGACGAGCCACATTTGCCAGATCAGGCCAAAACCGACCAGTGCGGACAGTGCGGCGATCACGAAACCAGCCCAGGTGTTCTTCGGCATGTGGATCTTCGTGAAACCGGACGTCGGACGCTGGTAACCGTGTTTCTTCATGTCAGTCCATGCATCGAGTTCGTGCACTTGCGGCGTGAAGGCGAAATTATAGTCTGGCGGTGGCGACGACGTCGACCATTCCAGCGTACGGCCGCCCCATGGGTCGCCGGTCACGTCGCGCAGGGCGTGACGGTTGCGGTAGCTGACGAAGAACTGGATCAGCATGGACGCGATGCCCAGTGCGATCGAGACGGCGCCAAACCAGGCGATGATGGTCCAGATTTGCAGCGATGGATCTTCAAAGTGGTTGACACGACGGGTCACGCCCATCAGGCCCAGCACGTACAGCGGCATGAAGGCCAGGTAGAAGCCGACGAACCAGAACCAGAACGAGCACTTGCCCCAGAACGCGTCGAGCTTGTAACCGAAGGCTTTCGGGTACCAGTAGTTAATTGCCGCGAAGACACCGAAGACCACGCCGCCGATAATCACGTTATGGAAGTGGGCGATCAGGAACAGGCTGTTGTGCAGCACGAAGTCCGCTGGTGGTACGGCCAGCAATACGCCGGTCATGCCGCCGATGGTGAAGGTGACCATGAAGCCGATCGTCCACAGCATGGGCAACTCAAAACGGATACGGCCGCGGTACATGGTAAACAGCCAGTTGAAGATCTTCGCGCCCGTCGGGATCGAGATGATCATCGTCGTGATGCCGAAGAAGGAGTTGACGCTGGCGCCCGAACCCATGGTGAAGAAGTGATGCAGCCATACCAGGTACGACAGGATCATGATGACGCAGGTGGCGTACACCATCGAAGCGTAGCCGAACAGGCGCTTGCTGCTGAAGGTGGCAACGACTTCCGAGAACACGCCGAACAGCGGCAGGATCAGGATGTACACCTCTGGGTGACCCCAGATCCAGATCAGGTTGACGTACATCATGGCGTTGCCGCCCAGTTCCGTCGTGAAGAAGTTAAAGCCTGCAACACGGTCCAGCGACAGCATGGCCAGCACGGCCGTCAGCACCGGGAAGGCGGCGACGATCAGGATGTTGGTGCACAGTGCGGTCCAGGTGAAGACCGGCATTTTCATCCAGGTCATGCCAGGCGCGCGCATCTTGACGATGGTGGCGATCAGGTTGACGCCGGACAATAGCGTCCCGACCCCGGCAATCTGCAAGGACCATATGTAATAGTCTACCCCCACGTCCGGACTGCCGACGATGCCCGACAGCGGTGGATACGCCAGCCAGCCCGTGCGGGCGAATTCGCCGACGAACAGCGAAGCCATGACCAGGGCGGCGCCCATGGTGGTCATCCAGAAGCTGAAGTTGTTAAGGAAAGGGAAAGCCACGTCGCGCGCGCCGATTTGCAGCGGCACCACGTAGTTCATCAGACCCGTCACGAAAGGCATCGCGACGAAGAAGATCATGATCACGCCGTGGGCGGTGAAGATCTGGTCGTAGTGATGCGGTGGCAGGAAGCCGGCATTGTCGCCAAAGGCGATTGCCTGCTGGGTGCGCATCATGAGCGCGTCGGCAAAGCCGCGCAGCAGCATGACCAGGCCCAGGATCATGTACATGATACCGATTTTTTTATGGTCGATACTGGTGATCCAGTCGCGCCACAGGGTACCCCAGACGCGGAAATACGTCAGTGCCGCAACGAGTGCGATACCGCCCAGGGCGACCATTGCAAAGGTCGCCAGCAGGATAGGTTCGTGAAATGGAATTGCATCCCAAGTCAGACGGCCGAATATAAGCTTCGTCAGATCAATATGGTCTAGCATTGTTACTCTCAGAGAAAAAAGGGAGGCGCCAGGCAAGCGGCGCCAGTATCTGCAGCGCAATGCGCTGCGGGATTCATGCAGTCGTTACTTGGCTTGAACGCCCTTTTCAACTACTGCATCGCTAGCGACTACTGCCGTTACGGCCGCTACCGGGCTATTTGCCATCGTCAATTTGTATGGCTCGACCGGCGTCACGCACAGAGCGTCGGAAACGATGGTGCGGTTCAAGATTGCCTTGTACAGATCGCTAGGGACGGCGCTGTAGCGGCGGACCGGGTCGCGCTCGCTAGGCTGGGCCAGCGACAGGTAGTCGTCGCGGTTCAGCGCGCCGCCACCGGCACGTGCCGATTCCACCCATTTGTCGAAGTCCGCATCATTCACGCCGTGGAACTTGAAACGCATGCCCGAGAAACCGGCACCGCTGTAGTTGGCGGAAAAGCCCTTGTAGACGCCAGGCTTGTTGATGACGGCATTCAACTGGGTTTCCATGCCCGGCATGGCGTAGATCTGACCTGCCAGTGCGGGGATGAAGAACGAGTTCATGACGGACGACGCGGTGATCTTGAAGCGGATCGGACGATCGACTGGCGCGTACAGTTCATTCACAGAAGCGATGCCTTGCTCCGGATAGATGAACAGCCATTTCCAGTCCAGCGCCACGACTTCGACGATCATCGGCTTGTGGCTGGCAGGAATCGGACGGTTGGCGTCGATACGGCTCAGCGGACGATAAGGATCGAGGGTGTGGGTGCTGATCCAGGTCAGCAGGCCCAGCACGATGATGATCAGCAGGGGCGCGCCCCAGATGATCAGCTCGAGGCGAGTCGAGTGGTCCCAGTCCGGCTCGTATTTGGCCGCGGTGTTGTTTTTTCTATAGCGCCATGCGAAAAGCAGGGTCAGGGCGATTACCGGAACGATAATCAACAGCATCAGCAATGTCGAGATGACAATCAGATTGCCTTGCTGAACTGCGATGTCTCCGGACGGATTCAGTACCACCGTATTGCAACCAGCCAACAATGCGAGAGGTAAAAGAAGCAGTCCGCGACGAACTTTTAATGAAAACATACAGGAAAGTCCAGTACAGGGGATGAAGATATGGTACTGTATTCTCACTGGAGCGCGTTGGCAATTGGACGTTTTGTCCTACCCCTTGCTCGGATTTTCACTCGGTAGTTGCGGAGTTTTCCTACAGCTATCTATTGAATAGTCCTACTCCGGGCGTGAGACACCCGGGGTATGTTACGCGTTGGCCGAACTCGAAACTATATTGGAGACGATCATCATGTCCAGCACGCGCATACACAGCGGGGATGTACCCGCCGACTTTTCCCCTCACTCCCTGCGCGACGCAAGCGGGGCCGGCACGGTCGAATCGCATATCGACCCCGGTGAGATCGCCGTCGGCGTGATCATCGGCCGCGCTTCCGAATACTTTGACTTCTTTGTCTACGCCATCGCTTCGGTGCTGGTGTTTCCGCGCGTCTTCTTCCCATTCGAAGAACGCCTGGAAGGGACTTTATATGCGTTCCTGATTTTCTCGTTCGCCTTCATCGCCCGTCCGTTCGGCACCGTGATCTTCATGGAGATCCAGCGCCGCATGGGGCGCAGCGCCAAGCTGACCTTCGCCCTCTTCCTGCTGGGCGTGTCGACGGCCGGCATCGCCTTCCTGCCCACGTATTCCCACCTGGGTTTTGCCGCCATCATCTGGCTGTCCGTGCTGCGCATCGGCCAGGGCGTGGCCCTGGGCGGTTCGTGGGATGGCTTGCCGTCGCTGCTGGCCCTGAACGCGCCGGAAAACAAGCGGGGATGGTACGCCATGCTGGGCCAGCTGGGCGCGCCCGCCGGCTTCCTGATCGCCGCCGGCCTGTTCTGGTTCATGCTGACCACCCTGACGGATGAAGACTTCCTCGATTGGGGCTGGCGTTATCCTTTCTATGTCGCCTTCGCCATCAACGTGGTCGCCCTGTTTGCCCGTCTGCGCCTGGTGTCGACGAATGAATATGCGCGCCTGCTCGACGAACGCGAACTGCAGCCCGTGAGCGTGTTTGAAATGAGCCGCGGCCAGGGCCGCAACGTGCTGATCGGCGCCCTCGCCGCGCTGGCCAGCTATGCGCTGTTCCACCTGGTGACCGTGTTCCCGCTGTCGTGGATTTCCGTCTACCAGACCCGCTCCGCGCCGGACTTCCTGCAAATCCAGATGCTGGGCGCCGTGCTGGCCGCCGTCGGCGTGGTGATTTCCGGCTTGCTGGCCGATAAAGTGGGCCGCCGCACCACCCTGGGCGTACTGGCCGTGCTGATCGCCATCTTCAGCGCCTTCGTGCCGACCCTGATGGGTGGCGGCAATACGGGCCAGGACGTGTTCATCCTCGTGGGCTTCAGCCTGCTGGGCTTGTCCTATGGCCAGGCAGCCGGCGCCGTGACGGCCAACTTCCCTGCCCGCTTCCGCTATACGGGCGCGGCCCTGACGTCCGACCTGGCCTGGCTGGTCGGCGCCGGCTTCGCTCCGCTGGTGGCGCTGGGCCTGTCAGCCAACTTCGGCCTCGCCTACGTCAGCTTCTACCTGCTGTCGGGCGCCGTCGCCTCGCTGGCCGCCCTGAGCCTGAACCGGGCGCTGGAAATCCGCGACTGACATATATATATAGTGCGCAGTACGCACAGCACTGAAAAACGCCGGCTCCGTCCGGCGTTTTTTTCATCCCCGCGCCAGCTTGACGCCACGCTTCCTGGCCATGCTTACTGTATCGCCAGCTGCCGCCCGCCCGTGCCTTCCTTCTTCGGCAAATCCAGCAGCAGCACGCCATTTTCATAACGGGCCTGCGCACCGGCCTCGTCCACCTCATGCTGCAGCACGAAGCTGCGGTATTGCTGGCCGTACTCGCGTTCGCTGCGCACGACCTTGCCGCCGCCGTCGCGCGTCACCCTTTCATTCTTGAGTTCGGCGCTGATGGAGACGCGGTTGCCATCGATGGACACCTGGATATCGTCTTTATTTACGCCGGGAATGTCCGCCTGCAACAGATAGGCTTGCTCGGTTTCGGCAATGTCGACACGCATGCGCCCATTGCCCACGTCGCGCACATGCAAGGCGGGCGCGAAAAAGTCGCGCATGAATTCTTCCATGTCGCTGAAGGGGGCGAAACGTCCCAGCGGGTGCTGCGGATCGCGGTGGATCAAATGATTGGCCATGATGTCCTCCTGCATGGGCTGGCTTGCACACGGCGGCCGCCTGCAAGGACGCCGCCACCTTCTGCATCTTAGGATGACAACAGCCAATCTCTTTGATCTGCCTCAATCGTGGCCAGCTTGATTTTCCCGCCACTTTGATCTGTGCGTTGCCGCGCTTTGCACAGGCGTGCGAGTCGGCAATTGGGCGCAAGACTGTTATGCTAGCGCACGCCATACTTGACCACCAGAAAACTTGCATTTCAATTAAAATTGATTCTTTCGCGACAGCCTTACACGGACATGATGAATACCAAGACACCGATCGATTCCTTCAGCTTTCGCCGCATCCTCGCCCGCAACGTCACCTTGCCGCTGGTCATCGGGGTCATCACGGCCCTCGTGTTCGTCGCCCTGATCGCCTACCTGCTGTCGGCCCTGCGCTCGGTCGAGCATTCCGAACGGGTGATCGGCAATGCGAACGAGGTCATGAAATTGTCCGTCGACCTGGAAACGGGCATGCGCGGCTACTTGCTGACGGGCGACGAAACGTTTTTGGCGCCATATAAATCAGGCAAGGCAAAGATCGCCGTCGAAATGAACACGCTGCTGGAACTGGTGTCCGACAGTCCCATCCAGGTCGACCGGCTGCGCCGCATCCGCGCGCTGCAAGGCCAGTGGCTCGATTATGCCGAAGGCGTGATCGCCCAGCGCCGCAGCAACCAGGAATTCCTCGCGCGCGTGCGCCAGGGCGAAGGCAAGCTGGAATTTGACGAAATCCGCCGCGAATTCCTCGCCTTCCTGTCCATGGAACAGCGGCTGCGCCAGGAACGGGCCGATACGGCCGAAAGCCGCACCATGCTGGCCGTGGTGGTCTTCCTCATCCTCAGCCTGGGATTGTCGGGCTTGCTCGCCTACCTGGGACGGCGCGAACTGCTGCGCCTGTCCGACATCTACAACGATGCGCTCGAGCAGCGCGGCAAGGATAACGACGTGCTGCAGGAGCAGGCGTGGCTGCGCACGGGGCAGACGGAATTGGCGGCCCACACGAGCGGCCAGCTGGGCCTGCCGCAACTGGGACGGCACGTGCTGGACTTCCTGGCCCACCGCCTCGACGTGGCCGTCGCCACCTTGTACGTCGTCGACGAGGATGGCAGCCTGCGCCGCACGGCCGTGTACGGCTTCAGCGACCAGGGCGTCAAGGACAAGCCCGTCTTCAAGCTGGGCGAAGGCCTGGTTGGCGAGACGGCGCGCGAAAAACGCCTCAAGCATGTGCAGCAAGTGCCCGAGAATTACCTGACCGTGACGTCGAGCCTGGGCCACGGCACGCCGCTGGAACTGGTCTTGACGCCCGTCAATAACGAAGGCGTCGTCAACGGCGTCATCGAACTGGGCTTTACACACCCCGTCAGTGCCCGCGCCAAGGAATGGCTGAACCTGATTGCCGCGAATGTCGGCACCTCGCTGGAAGCGGCCCTGTACCGCCAGCGCCTGCAAAATGTGCTGGAAGAAACCCAACAATTGAATGAAGAACTGGAAGTGCAGCAGGAAGAATTGCGCACGGCCAATGAAGAGCTGGGCGAGCAGTCGCGCGTGCTGGAACAGTCGCAAGCCCACCTGGAAGAGCAAAAGGCGGCACTGGAACAGTCGAACGAGCAGCTGGCCGTGCAGGCGCTGTCGCTGGACCAGAAAAACATGGCCATCGGCGAAGCCCATGCACAGCTGGAAGCGCGCGCCGAAGAGCTGCAGCGGGCCAGCCGCTATAAATCCGAATTCCTGGCGAACATGTCGCACGAACTGCGCACGCCGTTGAACAGCTCACTCATCCTGTCGAAGCTGCTGTCGGACAATACCAGCGGCAACCTGACGCCGGAGCAAGTGACGTTTGCGCAAACCATTTATTCGGCCGGCAACGATTTGTTGACCCTCATCAACGATATCCTCGACATTTCCAAGGTCGAGGCGGGCAAGCTGGAATTGACGCCGGAAGCCGTGCCCTTCGACGAGCTGCTCAGCAGCATGAAGATGCTGTTCGGCGCCCAGGCGCAGCAAAAGAAACTCGTTTTAGACGTCAAGGTGGCGCCGGACGCCCCGCCATCGTTCGTCAGCGACCGCCAGCGCCTCGAGCAAATCCTGAAAAACCTGCTGTCGAACGCCATCAAGTTTACCGATACGGGCAGCGTGTCCCTGCACGTGAGCACCGCTGCGGCCGGCCAGGTGCGCTTCCAGGTGCAGGATTCGGGCATCGGCATCGCCAGCGACCAGCAACACAAGATCTTCGACGCCTTCCACCAGGCCGACGGCACCACCAGCCGCCGCTATGGCGGCACGGGCCTGGGCCTGTCGATTTCGCGCGACCTGGCCGCCTTGCTGGGCGGCAGCATCGAGCTGGCCAGCACGCCAGGCCAGGGCAGCACGTTTACCCTGGTGCTGCCGGCTGGCATGCCGGCACGCGCGGAGGAAGCAGCGGCAGTGCCCGCCGCCGCGCCGCAGGCGCCCGCGAAAATCGCGGCCGCCGCACCCAAGATTGTGCCCGCTGCCAAGCCCGTGCCGATGCCCACCTTCGAAGATGACCGCAATAGCGTGCCGGCTGCCAAGACGGGCCAGCGTTCCGTGCTGGTGATCGAGGATGAACCGTCGTTTGCCGGCATCCTGTTCGACCTCGCGCATGAAATGCAATACCGCTGCCTGGTGGCGCATGGCGCCGACGAAGGCTTGCGCCTGGCCGAAGAATTCCTGCCCGACGCCATCCTGCTCGACATGGGCTTGCCGGACCGTCCGGGCTTGCTGGTCTTGCAGCAGCTCAAGGAAAACCCGCTGACGCGCCACATTCCCGTGCACATCGTCTCCGGCAATGACCAGATCCAGGAAGCCATGCAGCTGGGCGCCATCGGTTACGCCACCAAGCCGCGCACGCGCGAACAGCTGAAGGAAGTGTTCCGCAAGCTCGAATCGAAGTTCACGCAAAAGATGAAGCGCATCCTACTGGTCGAGGACGACGAACGCCAGCGCGAAAGCGTGGTGCACCTGATCAGCGACGACGACGTGGAAATCACGGCCGTGGCGTTGGGCGAGCAGGCGCTGGAATTGCTGAAAACACAGATTTTCGACTGCATGATCATCGACTTGAAGCTGCCCGATATCCAGGGCAACGAATTACTCGAACGCATGGAACATGAAGAGCTGTGCTCGTTCCCGCCCGTCATCGTCTACACGGGCCGCAACCTGAGCCGCGAGGAAGAAGCGGACCTGATGAAGTATTCGCGCTCCATCATCATCAAGGGCGCCCGCTCGCCCGAACGCCTGCTCGACGAAGTCACCCTCTTCCTGCACAAGGTGGAGTCGGAACTGTCGAGCGAGCGCCAGGGCATGCTGCAGCAGGTGCGCAGCCGCGAACGCGTGTTTGAAGGGCGCAAGATCTTGCTGGTGGACGACGACGTGCGCAATATCTTTGCCCTGACGAATGCGCTGGAACAGAAAGGCGTGGTGGTGGAAATCGGCCGCAACGGCTTCGAAGCCATCAGCAAGCTCAACAGCGTGGACGATATCGACCTCGTATTGATGGATGTCATGATGCCGGGCATGGATGGCCTGGAAGCGACGCGGCTGATCCGCGCCGATGGCCGCTACAACAAGCTGCCCATCATCGCCATCACGGCCAAGGCCATGAAAAATGACCAGGAAGAATGCCTGCAGGCGGGCGCATCCGATTACCTGGCCAAGCCGATCGACCTGGACCGTTTATATTCGCTGCTGCGCGTGTGGATGCCGAAGATGGAACGCATGTGATGACACGCCATGCCCGGGAGCGGCGCTGATGTCCCAGCGCACCACGGACGCACAACTGCAGGCGCTGATGGAGGCAATCTATCAGCGCTACAGCTATGACTTCCGCGACTACTCTTTACCCTCGCAGCGGCGGCGCCTGCATCAGGCGCTCGAACGCCTGCATTGCGCCGACTTGCCCGCCTTGCAGCAGCTGGTGCTGGACGATGCCGCCGCCTTTGGCAAGCTGCTGCAGATTTTGACCGTGCCCGTCACGCAAATGTTCCGCGACCCGGCGTTTTTCCGCGCCTTGCGCGAACAGGTGGTGCCCGTGCTGAAAACCTATCCGTCGCCGACCATCTGGGTGGCCGGCTGCTGCACGGGCGAAGAAGCGCTGTCGCTGGCCATCCTGCTGCACGAGGAAGGCTTGCTCGAACGCAGCACGATTTACGCCACGGACATCAATCCGCAAGCGCTGGCCACGGCCGCGCGCGGCGTGTATCCGCTGCACCGGCTCGATGAGTACGGCGCCAACTACCTGGCCGCGGGCGGCCTGGGCCAGCTGGCCGACTACTACACGGCCGAGCATGCGACGGCGCGTTTCCAGCAGCGCCTGCTCGACAGCATCAACTTTGCCGACCACAGCCTGTCCACGGACAGTGTTTTTATTGAAACGCAATTGATTTGCTGCCGTAACGTGCTGATTTACTTCAACAAAACCTTGCAGGAGCGGGCCCTGGGCCTGTTCCACGACTCGCTGTGCCACCGGGGTTTCTTGGGTCTGGGCAGCAAGGAAAGCACGCATTTCACCCGCTTTGCCGCCGAATTCGAGCCATTGCCGGGTCCCGAAAAGCTCTACCGCAAGCGTGCGCCATCGCACGCCGCTTCCCACTACGCTGGACGGCAAAGCCATGCCAGGAATGAAACATGATGAATGAAACTAGCACCAAACTGCTGATCGTCGACGACTTGCCGGAAAACTTGCGCGCGCTCAATGCGTTGATACGCGAGAGCGACCGCAGCGTCTACCAGGCATCGTCGGGCGAAGAAGCGCTGGCCCTGCTGCTGGAACACGATTTCGCGCTGGCCATCCTCGACGTGCAAATGCCGGAAATGGATGGCTTTGAGCTGGCGCAATTGATGCGCGGCACGGAAAAGACGCGCCACATCCCCATCGTCTTCGTCACGGCGGCCGGCAAGGAAATGAATTTCGCCTTCCAGGGCTATGAAAGCGGCGCCGTCGATTTCCTGCACAAGCCGCTCGACATCAACGCCGTGCAAAGCAAGGTCAACGTCTTCGTCGCCCTGCACCAGCAGCGCAGCGAAACGCGGCGCCAGGTGCAGGCGCTCGAGCACAGCCGCCAGCAGCAGGAAGCGCTGCTGAAAGAATTGCGCGCCACCCAGGCGGAACTGCAGCGTTCGCTGCGCTTGCGCGACGAATTCATGTCCATGGTGGCGCACGAACTGCGCACGCCGCTGAACACGCTGTTCCTGGAAACGCAGATGCGCACCGTCAACCTGGAACGGGGCAACCTGGCCGCCTTCGAACCGGAAAAGCTGGGCAAGATGGTGGCGCGCGACGGGCGGCAAATCCGCAGCATGGTGCGCCTGATCGACGACATGCTCGACGTGTCGCGCATCACCAGCGGCAAGCTGTCGATCCGCCGCGAAGCCGTCGACCTGACCAGCCTGGTACGCCGCGTGGCGGACGACCTGGTACCGTATGCGGCGGCCGCCGGCAGCGTGCTGGAAGTGCTGGCCTTCGAACCCATCCAGGGTTACTGGGACGCCTTCCGCGTCGAGCAGATCGTTGTCAACCTGATCAGCAATGCCGTGCGCTACGGCCAGGGCCAGCCCGTGGAAATCAGCCTGGCGCACACGCAGAACAGCGCCGTCATCGAAGTGCGCGACCATGGCATCGGCATCAACGCGCGCGACCAGGAACGCATCTTCGACGCCTTCGAGCGCGTCATCCACCAGGACCGCACGGGCGGCCTGGGCCTGGGCCTGTTCATCACCAAGCAGCTGGTGGACGCGCACGGCGGCGCCATCACCCTGCAAAGCCAGCCCGGCAATGGCGCCCTGTTCAGCGTCACCCTGCCGCTGGCCGGCAGCTGAGGCCCGCATGAGCAGCACTCCTGCCACCAGCAGCCAGGCCGGCGCCAGCGGCGTGGCGTTCCTGCTGCAACTGGAACGCCGGCTGCGCCTGCTGCAAGACACGGGCGAGATCCTCGCCCTGTCGGCCCAGCTGCTGGGCCAGCGCCTGGGCGCCCAGCAAGTGGCGTGTTTCGATATTGACCAGGTCCTGCAGTGCCCCACCCTGCAGCATGCGTGGAGCGACGGCCTGGCGCCGGGCGCCACCGGCGAATATTTCCTCGGCGATTGCGCGGCAGGCCTGGCCGAGGCGCTTGCCGCGGGCCAGGCGCTGGCCGAGGCGCTTGCCGCGGGCCAGGCGCTGGCCGTCAGCGACGTGATGAATGACCCGCGCACGGCCCAGCCCGCCGCGCAAGCCACGTTTGCGCGCCTGGGCATCCGTGCCTTCCTGAACATTCCCATTGCCAAGGATGGCCAGCTGGCGGCCCTGTTCGTCGTGCACAGCCGCGCGGCCCGCCTGTGGCATGCGGACGAGATCGAACTGGCCGTGCAAGTGTCGGAGCGGGTCTGGTCGACCATTTTGCGGGCCCAGGCGGAATCGCGCCTGCGCGCCCTCAGTGCCAGCATGGAAACGCAGGTGGCCGAGCGCACGCGCGAATTCGGCCGCACCTGGAACGTCAGCCCCGACTTGCTGGGCGTGCTCAACCTCGACGGCTATTTCGAGCATTCGAACCCCGCCTGGCAAGCCACCCTGGGCTGGTCGGCCGAGGAAATCCGCACGACGAAATTCCTCGAACTGATCCATCCGGACGACTTGCCGCGCACCCATGCGGCCTGGGATGCGGCCAACCAGGGCCAGCCCGCCTTGCGTTTCGAAAACCGCTACCGCCACAAGCTGGGAGGCTGGCACTGGCTGTCATGGGTGGCCGTGCCCGAAGGCGACAAGGTGTATTGCAGCGCGCGCGACATCACCGTGGAAAAGAAGCTGGAAGCGGACCTGGCCGCGCGCAACAGCGAGCGCGAGCGGCTATGGCGCAGCGCGCAAGACTTGATGGTGGCCATCGATGGCGAAGGCTGCTTTGCCGCTGTCAACCCGGCCGCCGGCGCCATCCTGGGCTGGTTGCCCGAGGAAATGCTGGGCCGCAGCATCTTCGACTTCGTGCTGCCCGAGGATGTCGCCGCCACGCGCCAGGCCTTGCTGCAAGTGGGCAAGGAATCCATGCCCAGCTTTGAAAACCGCTACCGGCACCGCGACGGCGGCCACCGCTGGCTGTCGTGGGTGGCGGCAATCGAAGGCGACCTGGTGTTTGCCACGGGACGCCACGTCACCGTGGAAAAGGAAGCGCAGAATACCTTGCGCCGCATGCAGGAATCGTTGCGCCACAGCGAGATGGCCCTGCTGCAATCGCAAAAGCTCGAAGCGCTGGGCAAGCTGACGGGCGGCGTGGCCCACGACTTCAATAACGTGCTGCAAATTATCTCGGGCAATTTGCAATTGCTGCAGCTGGGCCTGGATAACGACCCGCTGGCCGCCAAGCGCATCGCCAGCGCCTCGGCCGCCGTGGAACGGGGCGCCAAGCTGTCGGCCCAGTTGCTGGCCTTTGCGCGGCGTCAACCGCTAAAACCGCTGGTGACGGACCTGGCGCAGCTGCTGCGCGCGACGGAAGAGCTGCTGCGGCGCGCCACCGGCGAAACCATCGAGACGCGCTTGCTGCTGGCCGACGACTGCTGGCGCGCCCTGGTCGATCCGCACCAGCTGGAAAACGTCATCCTCAACCTGGCCATCAACGCGCGCGACGCCATGGAGGGCGAGGGCCAGCTGACCATCGAACTCAGCAACTGCGTGCTGGGCAGCGACTACGCGGCCCGCCATGCGGACGTGGCGCCCGGCGACTACGTGCAGCTGGCCGTGTCGGACACAGGCACGGGCATTCCCGCGGAACTGCTGGACAAGATTTTCGAGCCGTTCTTCACGACCAAGAAAGAAGGCGAAGGCACGGGCCTGGGTTTGAGCATGGCGTACGGCTTCCTGCGCCAGAGCGGCGGCCACCTGACGGTGGACAGCCTGCCTGGCCATGGCAGCACCTTCCGCATCTATCTGCCGCGCTCGCTCGAAGCGGAAACGGAACTGCCGCTGCAACTGGGCGGCCCCGTGCTGGGCGGCAAGGAAACCATCCTCGTCGTGGAAGACGACGTGCAGGTGCAGACGACGGTGGTGGACATGTTGCGCGGCCTCGGCTATGCCGTGCTGCGCGCCAGCGATGGCGAAAGCGCGCTGGCCATCATCGGCAGCGGCGTGCCCATCGACTTGCTGTTTACGGACGTGGTGATGCCAGGCAAGGTGGCCAGCACGGCGCTGGCGCGCCAGGCCCGCGTGCTGCTGCCGCAGCTGGCCGTGCTGTTTACCTCGGGCTACACGCAGGACGCCATCATGCAGGGCGGGCGGCTGGAACCGGGCGTGGAATTGTTGAGCAAACCCTACCGGCGCGAAGACCTGGCGCGGCGCATCCGCCACTTGCTGGCGAATGGCCGCCACGTGACGGCCCTGCACCAGTACCGCGCACAGCTACCGCCACAGCCGGCAACAGCGCCGCCGGCAGGCCGCCATATCCTTCTGGTGGAAGACAATGCGGACGCCCGCGCCATGACGGGCGACCTGCTGTCCATGCTGGGACACACGGTGCTGGCCGTGGGCACGGCCGAGGAAGCCTTGCCCCTGCTGGACACGCCGGGGCTGGACCTGCTGCTGACCGATATCAGTCTGCCCCGGATGTCGGGTGCCGAGCTGGCCGAACTGGTGGCGCGCGAGCATCCGCGGCTGGAAGTGGTGTTTTCCACGGGCCATGCGCCGGCCAATTCCGGCGTGCTGGACCCGCAAGCGCGCTTCCTGGTGAAACCATTTACCGTCGAGCAATTGCAGCAAGCCTTGCTGCCGACAGGCTAGTAAACGTCGAGCCGGCGCGCCTTCAATGCGCCGGCCAGCTCTTCCAGGCCAAACGGCTTGCGCAGGAAACGCGCGCTGGCGTCCTGCATCAGGCTGGCGCCCCAATCATGCCCGGAAGCAAATACCACGTCCAGCTGCGGCCAATGCGCGCGCGCGTGGCGCGCCAGTTCCAGGCCGGACATGGTGGGCAGGCTGATGTCCGTCACCAGCACGTCCAGGCCCGGCAAGGCCAGCAGGGGCAAGGCTTCCTCGGCGCTGGACACGCCGTGCACGGTGTGGCCCAGCATATTGAGCATTTCCGTCGTCATTTCGCGCGCATCGTCATTGTCTTCCACCAGCAGGATGCGCCGCCCGGACGGGTCCGGCGCGCCCACCAGGCGGCGGTCGGCCAGCACGTGGCGGATGCGCCGCGCCAGGTCTTCGCGCTGATACGGTTTGCTCAACAATTCAACGCCCGGATCCAGCCGCCCGCCCTGCATGATGGCGTTGTGCGTATAGCCCGAAGTAAACAGTACGGCCAGTTCCGGCAGCAGCAGCCTGGCTTGCTGCGCCAGTTCCTTGCTGCTGACGGGGCCCGGCATGACGACGTCCGTAAACAGCAGGTCGATGGCCACGCCCGTGCCCAGCAAGGCCAGGGCCGAGGCGCCGTCATCCGCATGCAGCACGTCGTAACCGAGACCGCGCAGCATGTCGACCACCGTATGTTGCACTGGAGCATCGTCTTCCACCACGAGGATGGTCTCGCTGCCGCCCAGCACGGGACCCGTCAGGCCCGGCGGCGGCTCGGCCAGCGTTTCCAGCGAACGGGGCAGATAAATCTTGAACGTCGTGCCGGCGCCCGGCGCGCTGTGCACCTTGATGTGGCCCGCGCTCTGGCGGATGAAGCCGTACGCCATGGACAGGCCCAGGCCCGTGCCCTCGCCTTCGCGCTTGGTGGTGAAGAAGGGCTCGAAAATCTGGTCGATCACGTCGCGCGTCATGCCGTGGCCCGTGTCGGTGATGGTCAGCAGCACGTATTGCCCTTCCAGCACGTCGGCATGCCGGCTGGCGTAGTCCGCATCGAGCGTGACGTTGCTCAAGGTAAAAGTGAGGCGCCCGCCCTTGTCCATCGCGTCGCGCGCGTTGATGGCCATGTTCAGCAACACGTTTTCCATCTGGTTCGGGTCGACCAGGGTATGCCACAAGCCTTCGCTGATGAAGGTTTCCTCGGCAATCGCTTCGCCCAGGGCACGGCGGATCAGCTCATGCATGCGGCGCAGCAAGCGCCCCAGGTCCGTCACCAGCGGCCGCAAAGGTTGACGCCGCGCAAAGGCCAGCAGCTGCGACGACAGCTTGGCGCCCCGCTCGACGGCCGAGGCGGCCGAAGCGAGGCGCCTGGCCGCCTGCGGATTGTCGGCCACGGTCAGCTTCAGCAACTGCAGATTGCCCGAGATAATTTGCAGCACGTTATTGAAATCGTGGGCCACGCCGCCCGTCAGCTTGCCGATCGATTCCAGCTTCTGTGCCTGCAATAAAGCTTGCTCGCTGCGCACCAGTGCCAGCCGCGCCTCCTTCTCGTCCGTGACGTCGCGGCCGATGGCGTGGATCAGCTTTTGCGCCGGCACGGCCGTCCAGGAAATCCAGCGGTAGCCGCCATCGCGGCGCCGGTAGCGGTTTTCCATGCGCAAGGTGGGCGCGCCGTGGGCCAGGCGCGACAAGTCCTTCAAGGCCGCCATGCGGTCGTCGGGATGCACGAGGCTGATGAAATCCATGCCCAGCGACTCGATTTCCGGCCGGTCGAGGATCTTGCTCCAGGCGGGATTGACGGCGATGATCATGCCGGCCAGGTCCGCCACCAGCATGATATCGGTCGACAGCCGCCACATGCGGTCGCGGTCGGCCGTGCGGTTGGCCATTTCCACTTCCAGCGAGGAATTCAGGTAAGCCATCTTTTCCAGCACGTTCTTCTGTTCCTGCACGTCCGTATTCGTGCCCACCCAGCGCAGCACCGTGCCCGCCTCGTCGAACAGGGGCAAGGCGCGCGCCAGGAACCAGCGGTAGGCGCCGTCGCTGGCGCGGCGCATGCGGAATTCGTGTTCGTAGGCGCTGGCGGTGGCGACGGCCCGTTCCCAGCTCTTTTGCGTGGCCTGCACGTCGTCCGGATGCACGCAGTGGCGAAAACCGCTGGTGACGAGCGACTTCAGCGATTGTCCCGTGTATTCGCAGACCTGCTCGTTGACCCAGTAGGTAGCGCCGCTGCCATGCGCCAGCCAGGCCTGGTTGGGCATGGTGGAAGCGAGCGAACGGAACTGCGCTTCGCTGTCGAGCAAGGCGTTGCGCGCCTGCCAGTGTTCATCGATATCCTCGCACGAGCCATACCATTTCGCGGGCTGGCCGCGCTCGTCTTGCCGGCAATAGGCGCGCGAGTGCATCCAGCGGTAGCGGCCGTCTTGCCGGCGCACGCGCATTTCCTGGTCGAAAGGCTGGCCGCTGCCCACGGCTTCGCTCCAGGCCGCCAGGGAATGGGGCACGTCCTCGGGATGGATGGCGTCCAGCCAGCTGGTGCCCAGGCCGCTGCCGCCCGTCCATTCGCGCCAGCGCTGCGCCACATAATCGAGCTTGCCGTCGACGTCGGCCGTCCACAGCACTTGCGTGTTCAATTCTATGGCGTAATGAAAATGTTCGCGGCTGTCGTGCAGCGATTGTTCCAGCTGGCCCCGTTCGATGACATGCGCGGCCACGCGCGCGGCCAGCGCCAGCAATTCGGTCTCGGGTTGCGTGGGATGGCATGGCGCCTGGAAAAACAGGCCCAGCACGCCCAGGATATGTCCCTTGGCGCCAAAGACGGGGGCGACCCAGCAGGCGCGGTAGCCGTGCAGCATGGCTTCCTTGCGCCCGGCGCTCCAGTTCACGTCACGCGTGATGTCGCCGCAATACACGGGCGCGCCGGAAAAGGCCGCCGTGCCGAACGGGGATGGCTGGTCGCCGCCGTGGCGCAGGGCCAGGCACAGGTCTTGCGGCAGGCTGGGCGCGGACAGGCCGCAAAAGCGGTCGGCTTCGTCGATGAGCACGAGGCAGGCATGCGCGCCGCCCTCGGCCAGGTCTTGCAGCGCCAGCAACAAATGCTCCAATGCATGAGCCAGGTCGGCGCCGGCCGCGATGCTGCCCAGCGCAGTATGCTCGGCGTCCAGCAAGGAAAGAATGTTGTTTGCGTGCACCGTGTCGATAAGGGGAAAACTGATGCCCGAAATATACCATGGGGCACCCCTCTTGCAGGAGGAAAACAGCTCAGCGCTTGATCTCTGCGCCCACGCGGGCCTATGCTAAAGTGTTGCTCTCTTCTCAAGCGAATTCCAGCATGCCTACCTCCTTGCCATCCTCCCTGATCGCCACTGCCCTGCTCGCCTCCGCCCACGGCGCCGTCGCCGCCCCCATGAGCCTGGACGATTACCTGGCCCTGAACGGCCCCCCGCCCACGGCGCAGATCGCGTATGGCCCCGCGCCGTCGCAATACGCACAGCTGTTCCGGCCCGACGGCAGCGGACCGTTTCCCGTCGTCGTGCTCGTGCATGGCGGCTGCTGGACGGTGGCCTTCGGCGGCATCCAGCAGATGCGCAACGTGGCCGGCGCCCTCGTCGCGCAAGGCATCGCCGTGTGGAATGTCGAGTACCGGCGCGTGGACGAGCCGGGCGGCGGCTATCCGGGCACCTATGAAGACATGCACGCGGCGCTCGACAGCCTGCAACAGCACGCGCCCCAGTATCAGCTGGACGTAAAGCGCATCGCCGCCATGGGCCACTCGGCCGGCGGCCAGCTGGTGCAGTGGATCGCCGGCAGGGAAAAGCTGCCGAAGACCAGCCCCCTGTACCGCGACCAGTTCCTGCCTGTCAAAAACATCGTCAGCCTGGGCGGCCTGGCCGACTTGCGCCATGAAAAAGAATTGATCAAGACCAGCTGCGAGCGCGACATCGCCCAGCTGGCAGGCAGCGCCAGCACCGAGCGCCCCGACATCTACAGCGACACCAACGCAGCCGACCTGATCCCCAACGGCAGCCGCACCGTCCTGATCACAGGCGAGCTCGACACCATCTCCCCACCCAGAGTCGCGCACGACTATGCAGCCAAGGCCAAGCTGGCCGGCGACCATGCGGAAGTGCTGATTTTGCCCGGTGCCAGTCATTATGACGAGATTGCGGCGACGTCGAATGCTTGGGGGATGATTTTGCCGGTGGTGCGGGGGATGTTGGGGATGGATTTGCAAGAAAAGTCTAATTAATTTTCAAGAATTGACGTACATACCCTTGCCGAAAAATTGAACTTGCATAAATTTTGCAGTTCGTTGAAACTACATGAAAATTTTGCGATAGAAAATGATCATCAGAACTATTTAAAAGATCACAAAGTCGAAATTTTTCGAAATTTTGCATTCCATAGAGTCTGCACCCAACCAGTGCTTTGCCATTAAAAATTTTAATATAGGGATAAAAATTGGATAGCCCATTAAATACAATATGGAAAGAAAGCCCAGAGATAATTCGCAGCTATTACGACTTACTTCCTATGCATGATCGACTTTGCGATGAGGTAAAGTATATTGTTGAAAATAAAATTCGGGTTTTAGGCATTGAAGTTGGACATATCAGTGCCAGAGCAAAAACCCTTGCTAGTTTTTGCGAAAAAATAGAAAGGAAAACATATAAAAATCCGCTGGAAGAAATTACAGACCTAGCCGGAGTTAGAATCGTCTTTCTATATACTTCCGATAAGATTAAATTAGAAAAACTTATCGAAGATGAATTTGAAATTCATGAAAAAGTTGATAAGATTAATGATCAGGGCGTAGAGAGATTTGGCTATGGCGCCCTTCATTATATAGTTGGCTTAAAGGAACAGCATGCTGGAGCAAGGTATGACGATCTGAGAGGAATTCGATGTGAAATTCAAATTCGAACAATTCTTCAAGATGCTTGGGCAATTGTTGCTCATCATTTATCATACAAGCATGAAGAAGATATTCCTAATGAATTAAAACGAAAACTACATGCACTCTCAGGCATGTTTGAGACTGCAGATGATCAATTTGAAAATATAAACTATGCACGGATTGATTATCAAAATAAATTAAAAATTTCAATCAATTCAGATTCTCAACTATCACTTGAGGCTGACATTAATCTTGATAGCCTACTTGGGTACATGGCATGGAAATTCCCAAAAAGGAATACATCCTCCAAGGAATCTGCCGCCGACCTTTTGGAGGAATTAAATAAATTTGGATACGTTAAATTAAAAAATATTGACGATGCCATTAATAAAGCCTGGGATGCCGTTATGGCCAGCGAAAGGAAATACCCACCTCAGGATCCATTTGAGCATGAACCTGGTGAGTATGTTGGAGTTGGATTTGTGCGAGGAGCGCTGGAGTTTACCGATAAAGATTATCTTGAATTCCGGGGGCATAAATTTTCCATAAGGCGAGTCAGTGAATTCTCACATCTGGTAAAATAAAATCTGAAATATAAATATAAGATCCAGCCGCTATACAGTTAAATAGGCTCCCCGGGCCCAGCGGGCCTGAAAAATGGCCAGGGCAAGGCGCGCGGGCGAAGACAGTACGCATGTACGGCGAGCCCAAGCAACGCAGCCATGGACATTTTCTCAGGCCCGCGGCTCTGGCCCGCCGTTCAAAACAATACGATCACTGAACCCGCGCCAGATACTGTGCCAACTGGCCAAAGGTCGCCTTGAACCCCTCCTTCATCGACTCAAACCCCTGCTTGAAAGTCTCATGCTGCTCATTCGTCGCCTTGTGCGGCGTCGACCGCAAGGTCATCGTCGTCTTGCCGTTTTCCTCAGTGAGGGTCATGACATTGAACGATTCCAAAGGCCAGGTGGCGCTGACCGGATGCTGCACCGCATTGCCCTGCTTGTCGGCGAATGACAAAATCGACACGATCTTTTCCGGCGCTTCAATCGCCTGGTAGGTGAACTTGCCCCACATCTCATAGCCATTGTCGGCGCGCATGCCGTAATGGAAAATGCCGCCCGGCTGCAAATCCAGCGCCAGCACGCTCAATTCGAAGCCGACGGGGCCCCACCATTGGGCCAAGCGCTCCGGCTCCACCCACGACTGGAACACCAGTTCGCGCGGCGCGTCGAAAGTTTGCGTGATGACAAAGTCGCTGCTGTCGCGGTGCTGTCCGTCCTGCTTCTGTTCTGCGGTGGTCATGGCGGTCTCCTCAGGGTAATGGTCTGGCACTAATGTACCAGCGGCGCAGATAAACGGGAAGGCCTGTACGCCTGTCAAACCAGCATGCTAAAATATTAGTTAGATACCTAACCATTAGACGACTCACCTTATGACTTCTATCGAAGAGCGCTTTTCCGCCGCCCTCCACAAGACGGCGCGCGGCTGGCGCCATGCCATCGACCGGCGCCTGAAAGACCTGGACCTGGGGCAAGCGAGCTGGATGTGCATCGCCATGATCGCCAAGTCGCCCCAGCCGCCTTCGCAAAGCGAACTGGCCCATCAATTGGGCGTGGAAAACCCCACCATGGTGTCGATGCTGGACCGGCTCGCGAAATCGGGCTTCGTGCGGCGCCAGCCATCGGAAACTGACCGCCGCGTGAAACTCGTCGTGCTGACCGAGGCGGGCATGCAGGTCTATGACACCGTGCGCAAGGAAGCGGATGGTTTCCGCAAGGAACTGCTGCAGGGCATTGATCCCGATCAATTGCGGGCCGCCACCGAACTGCTGGAAGCATTGCAGGCGGCCACGGAGAAATCCGCATGAGTTCGGCCACAGCCGGCGCCGCACCGGCGCTGCCCGCTTCACAGGACCCCAGCCTGAACCGGCGCATGATCACGATTTCGATCATGCTCGCCACCATCATCCAGGCGCTCGACGGCACCATCGCCAACGTCGCCCTGCCCCACATGCAAGGCAGCCTGTCCGCCTCGCAAGACCAGATCACCTGGGTACTCACCTCCTTCATCGTTGCCGCCGCCATCGCCACGCCCCTGACGGGCTGGCTGTGCGACCGCTACGGCCAGAAGAACACCTTCCTCGTCTCCGTGGCCGGTTTTACGCTCGCTTCCGTGCTGTGCGGCCTGTCCGGCACCTTGTCCGAGATCGTCGCCGCCCGTTTGCTGCAGGGCGTGTTCGGCGCGGCGCTCGTGCCCCTGTCGCAGGCGGTCTTGCTCGACATCAATCCACGCGAGAAGCACGGCTCGGCCATGGCCATCTGGGGCATGGGCGTGATGATCGGCCCCATCCTGGGACCGACCTTGGGCGGCTGGCTGACGGACAGCTACAGCTGGCGCTGGGTTTTCTTCATCAACATCCCCATCGGCGCCATGGCTTTCTATGGCATCTGGCGCTACATCCGCAAGGACCCGCCGAACCGCCGCATGAACTTTGACATGTTCGGCTTTGCCACCCTGAGCCTGTCCATTGGCGCGCTGCAGATGCTGCTGGACCGGGGCGAGCAGAACGACTGGTTTTCCTCGACGGAAACGTGGATCGAAGCCATCGTGCTGGCCATGAGCTTGTGCTACTTCATCGCCCACACGGCCTTGCGCCCGGCCGGCAAGTCCTTCCTCGACTACCGCTTGCTGAAAAACTCGAACTATGTGAGCGGCTTGCTGTTCATCTTCATCGTCGGCATGGTGCTGTTCGCTACCCGCGCGCTGACGCCGTCGATGCTGCAAGGCTTGATGAACTATCCGGCGGCCATCGCCGGCCTCGTGACGGCGCCCAGCGGCCTGGGCACGATGCTGGCCATGCTGATCGTCGGCAAGCTGACGGGCAAGATCGATACGCGCATCCTGCTGGGCGTGGGCTTTTCGATTACCGCGTTCTCGCTGTGGCAGATGGCCAATTTCACCCTGGACCTGGTGCCGAAGACGGTCGTGTGGAACGGCATCATCCAGGGCATCGGCCTGGGCCTCGTGTTCGTGCCCCTGAGCGCGGCCACGTTCGCCACCCTGTCGCCGCAGATGCGGGCGGAAGGCACGGCCATCTACAGCCTGGTGCGCAATATCGGCAGCAGCATCGGCATCGCCCTCGTGCAAACCTTGTTGGTGCGCAATACGCAGATCGCCCATGCGTCTTTGACTGAACACATCACTATCGCCAACCCGGCCCTGCACGACCCCGCCATTGCCAGCGTCTACAACTTGGGTACGGCTTCCGGCATGGCGGCCCTGAATGGCGAAATCACGCGGCAGGCATCGATGATCGCCTACCTCGACGACTTCTGGCTGATGATGTGGCTGACCATCCTCGTGCTGCCGCTCTTGCTCCTGATTAAACCACCGAAGAAGAATGCGCCCGTCGTGGTCGACCACGCGGCGATGGAATAACCCTCATGCATACACCTATGAAACTCTCCCTGAGCGTCCTGGCGCTAAGTTTGGCCCTGGCCGGCTGCGCCAGCATCCCGCCCGACACGCAACAGCTGCCGCAGCAAGACCTGGCCACGATGCAGCTGGCGGCCGACATCCACCTGGCCAGCGAAGGCTGGCCCGCCGCCCAGTGGTGGCGCCAGTTCCAGGACGATCAGCTGGACCAGCTGATTGAACACGCCCTGGCCAGCAGCCCCGGCCTGGACGTGGCGAATGCCCGCATCGGCTCGGCCCTGTCCGCGTTTGACGCACAACATGCGCAGCGCGGTCCCAGGATCGACCTGGGCGCGAATGCCAGCCGCCAGCGCTATTCGGGCAATGGCTTGATGCCCGCCCCCATCGGCGGCAATTACTACAATGAAACCACCGTGGGCGTGCAAGCCCATTACGACCTCGACTGGTGGGGCAAGCACAAGGCGCAGATCGCGGCCAGCCTGGGCGAAGTCAATGCGCGCCGCGCCGAATACGCGATGGCGGAGCAGATGCTGGCCGCCGAGATCGCCCGCCACTACTTCAGCATGCAGAATGGCTGGGCACGCATGGATAACCTGCATGCGCTCGTCAAGCTGCAACAGCAGTTGGTGGTCGACAAGGAAAAGCGCATCGCCAACGGCCTGGGCGTCAGCGACGACCATTTGTCCGCGCAAACGCGTTTGAGCTTGCTGCAGCAGCAGATCGCCTTGCTGGAAACGCAGGTCGTCACGGAGCGGGAAGCCTTGCGCGCGCTGTTGGGTGCGGATGCATCGGCCCTGGCCAGCCTGCAGCAGAAAGAGGCCCAGGCGCTGCCGCACGCCCTGCCCGGCAAGCTGGGCATGGAATTGCTGGCGCGCCGGCCCGACTTGCAGGCGGCCCGCTGGCGAGTCCAGGCAGCCATGAGCACGATCGAGGCGGCGCAAGCCTCGTTCTACCCCGATATCGACCTGGGTGCCTCGTTCGGCCTCGATGCGATAAAACTGGGCAAGCTGCTGCAGTCCGGCAGCCGCACCCTGTTCATCGGCCCGGCCCTGTCGCTGCCCCTGTTCGACAGCGGCCGCCTGCAGGCGCAACTGG
The DNA here is from genome assembly GCF_030587315.1 of Janthinobacterium sp. SUN211. Taxonomy (NCBI): domain Bacteria; kingdom Pseudomonadati; phylum Pseudomonadota; class Betaproteobacteria; order Burkholderiales; family Oxalobacteraceae; genus Janthinobacterium; species Janthinobacterium sp. SUN211. The sequence continues at coordinate 786,244 of NZ_JAPWIC010000001.1, forward strand.
CTGGCGCCCGCAGCGAACGCAATGAATTGATCGCCGACTACAACCAGAACGTCTTCAATGTCGTGCGCGACGTGGCGCAGGCGGGCGCCAGGGTGCAGGGCGTGGAAAACCAGCTGCGCCTGCAGCAGGAAAACCTGCGCGCCAGCGAAGCGCAGTTGCGCAATGCGAATGCCCGACTCAAGCAAGGTCTGGCCGACCGCGCCACGCAACTGAATGCGGAAATGACCGTGCGCGGCCAGGTGGACCTGGGCATGCAGCTGCAAAACCAGCGCCAGGACGCGGAAATCAACCTGACCGTGGCGCTGGGCGGCGGCTACCGTGGCAGCAGCGACTTCGCCGCCGGCGCCGACACCGTCACCACCAAACAATAACCAACGATTACGGAACACATCATGAGCAGCGATACCACCTCCACCTCCGCATCCACCGACAACCCGGGCAAGCGCAAGACCGTCCTTATCGCCATCACGGCCGCCTTCCTCGTGGCTGGCGCGGCCTGGGCCGCCTACTATCAACTGGTGCTGTCCAGGGAAGAAGTCACGGACAATGCCTACGTGGGCGGCAACCTGGTCACCCTGTCCGCGCAAGTGACGGGCAATGTCGATGCCATCCGCGCCGACGAGACGCAAATGGTGAAAGCGGGCGCCCCGCTGATCACCCTCAACGCCATCGATGCGGAGCTGGCCCTGAGCCAGGCCGAGGCACGATTGGGCAACGTCGTGCGCCAGGAGCGCGAACGCTATGCGAACGTGGCGCAGTACGACGCCGTCATCGAGCAGCGCCGCCTGGCCCTGGCCACGGCCCAGGGCAACCTGGCGCGCCGCGCGCCGCTGGCGGCGGACCAGACGATCTCGGGCGAAGACCTGGCCCATGCGAAACAGGCCGTCGACGATGCGAAAGCGGCCTTGACGGTGGCCCAGCGCCAGGCCGAGTCGGCCAAATCGGGCGTGGCCGGCGTCAGCCTGGCCAGCCATCCGGCCGTGCTGTCGGCCAGGGGCGACGTGCTGCAGGCGTGGCTGGCCGTGCGCCGCAATGCCGTGGTCGCGCCCGTTTCGGGCTATGTGGCCAAGCGCAGCGTGCAGCTGGGCACGCACGTGACGCCGGGCACGCCCTTGATGTCCATCGTGCCGCTGGATCAATTATGGGTCGATGCGAACTTCAAGGAGTCCGAATTGCGCAATATCCGTGTGGGTCAGGCGGCCACCATTGAAACGGACTTGTATGGCAGCAAGGTGGTCTACCACGGCAAGGTGCTGGGCATGTCGGCCGGCACGGGCAGCGCGTTTTCCCTGCTGCCGGCGCAAAACGCCACGGGCAACTGGATCAAGGTGGTGCAGCGCGTGCCCGTGCGCATCACGCTCGATCCGAAGGAACTGGCCGCCCACCCGCTGCGCATCGGCCTGTCGACCACGGTGACGGTCGATACCAGCCATGGCGAAGGGGCCACCCTGGACCAGCCGATGGTGACCAGCACGGTCTACACGACCCAGGCGCTGAGCCAGCCCGTGGATGAGGCGGAGAAGATGGCGGACGCCATCATTGCGCAAAACTCAAGCCACTGACGCCTACTTCGCCTTCCCCGCCGCCGCCACCTGGTCCAGTATATGCTTGGGCACGGCCGCATAGTGCTTGAATTCCATCGTGTAGGTGGCGCGGCCCTGGGTCAGCGAACGCAAGGTTGTCGAGTAACCGAACATTTCCGCCAGCGGCACCAGGGCCTTGACGATGCGGCCCGCGCCGCCGGGAATGTCGTCGACGCCCTGCACCATGCCGCGCCGGGCCGTCAAGTCGCCCATGACGTTGCCCATGAACTCTTCCGGCGTTTCCGCCTCCACCTGCATCATCGGTTCCAGCAGCACAGGATGGGCCTTGCGCATGCCATCCTTGAAGGCGATGGAGCCGGCCATGCGGAACGCGTTTTCGTTCGAATCGACGTCGTGGTAGGAACCGAAGGTCAGCGTCGCCTTGACGTCGACGACCGGATAGCCGGCCAGCACACCCGATTTCAAGGTTTCGACGATGCCCTTGTCGACGGCCGGAATGAATTCGCGCGGCACCACGCCGCCCTTGATGGCGTCGACGAATTGATAACCGGTACCTGGCGGCAAGGGTTCCAGCTTGAGCACCACGTGGCCGTACTGGCCCCGTCCGCCCGATTGCTTGACGAACTTGCCTTCGATATCGTCCACCGCGCGCGTGATGGTTTCGCGGTACGCCACTTGCGGCTTGCCGACATTGGCTTCCACGCCGAATTCGCGGCGCATGCGGTCGACCAGAATTTCCAGGTGTAATTCACCCATGCCCGACATGATGGTCTGGCCCGATTCCTCGTCCGTATGCACCCGGAACGACGGGTCTTCCTGCGCCAGGCGGTTCAGGGCGATGCCCATCTTTTCCTGGTCAGGCTTGGTCTTGGGTTCGACCGCCTGGGAAATCACGGGTTCCGGAAAAATCATCTTTTCCAGCACGATGATGTGGTCGATGGCGCACAGGGTGTCGCCCGTGGTGACGGCTTTCAGGCCCACGGCGGCGGCGATGTCGCCCGCATACACTTCCTTGATTTCCTTGCGTTCGTTCGCATGCATCTGCAGGATGCGCCCCAGCCGCTCGCGCGCGCTCTTGGTGGGGTTGTAGACCATGTCGCCCGAATTCACCACGCCCGAATACACGCGGAAGAAGGTCAGCTGCCCCACGAACGGGTCCGTCATGATCTTGAAGGCGAGGGCCGAGAAATGCTCGTCGTCCGTCGGGTGGCGCTCCACCTCGTTGTCGTGCTCGTCATGGCCCATGATGGGCGGCACTTCCATCGGCGACGGCAGATATTCGATGACGGCGTCCAGCATCGCCTGCACGCCCTTGTTCTTGAAGGCGCTGCCGCACAGCATGGGCACGATCTCGTTGCGGATGGTGCGCGCGCGCAAGGCCTGCTTCAGTTCCGCTTCCGTAAACGTGTCGCCATTCAGGTAGCGCTCCGTCATCTCCAGCGTGGCTTCGGCCGCCTGCTCGACCAGGTGCTCGTGCCATTCCTGCGCCTGCGCCAGCAGCTCGGCGGGAATCTCGCCATAGCTGAACTGCACGCCCTGGCTGGCGTCGTCCCAGGTGATAGCGCGCATTTTCAGCAGATCGATGACGCCCGTGAAATGCTCTTCCGCGCCGATGGGCAGCTGGATGGGCACGGCCACGCCTTTCAGGCGCTCGGCGATCTGCTTGCGCACGCGCAAGAAATCCGCCCCCACCCGGTCCATCTTGTTGATGAAGGCGATGCGCGGCACATGGTATTTGTTGGCTTGCCGCCAGACGGTTTCCGATTGCGGCTGCACGCCGCCGACGGCGTCGTAGACCATCACGGCGCCGTCGAGCACGCGCATCGAGCGTTCGACCTCGATCGTGAAATCCACGTGGCCCGGCGTATCGATGATGTTGATGCGGTGTTCGGGGAAGTTGCCGGCCATGCCTTTCCAGAAGGCCGTGGTGGCGGCCGAGGTGATGGTGATGCCCCGTTCCTGCTCCTGCTCCATCCAGTCCATGGTGGCGGCGCCGTTGTGCACTTCGCCGATCTTGTGATTCACCCCCGTGTAAAACAGGATGCGCTCGGTGGTGGTGGTCTTGCCGGCGTCGATATGGGCGCTGATGCCGATGTTGCGGTAGCGCTCGATAGGTGTTTTGCGGGTCATCACAATCTCCATGGCTAGCCCGGCGCGCCAGTGTCAGCACCGGTTTTCCAGTGTAGCAGACATCGATTTGGGCGGCACGGTGGCAAACCGTTTACCAAGCGCACAACACTGTCGGCCGCGCGCACGGTAGCCGCACGGGGTAAACAAGGTAATCCGCTATACTTTCATAAGTATTAATCTAATAAAGATTAATCAGGATCAAGACGCACGGTAATTTATCGTGTAAGGCGACGCCGCCGGCATGCAGCCCAGGTGCGCACCGAACGACATGCCCCACTCAGCCTATGACTATCCGACTAAGAAAAATAATTCTCTCTTCCCTGCTGGCGTCGCCGGCGCTGGCCATGGCCGGCGAACTGGAACAGCAAATGCAGCGTTGCGCCGTGCTCGGTGACGCCAGCGCCCGCCTCGGTTGCTTCGACACCCTGGCCAAGGCGGCGGAAAAGGCCACCATCGCCGCCGGCGGCGATCCCGCCACGGCGGCGGTCACCCTGGCGGCAGCCGCCGAAGTCGCTCCCCTCACGTTTGTCAGCCCGCCTGGCGTGGCCACGCCGGACGCCGTCAACGCCGCCATTCCCGCCATCGCGCAGGCTGGCGCGGCGCCGCCGGAAGCGCCGATTTCGCGCACCCAGCAATCGTGGGAGCTGAACGACGCCTCGAAACGGGGCCTGTTCAACTTCCGTCCGCACCGCGATACCTATCTGTTGCTGGCCAATTACAGCGACGCGTCGAATGACGAACCGTTCCAGGATTTCACGCCGGCCGGCATCAAGAGCCAGCACGTGGAATTGACGTTCCAGCTGAGCTTCAAGATGAAGCTGCTGGAAGACATCGCCGGCACGCCCATCGACATGTGGTTCGGCTACACGCAGCAAAGTTTCTGGCAGGCATATAACCGCAAGGCATCGAGCCCCTTCCGCGAAACCAATTACCAGCCGGAACTGATGCTGGTCATGCCGATCAACAAGAATTTCGCGGGCATCGAATTCAATTACCTGAACTTCGGCCTCGTGCACCAGTCCAACGGCCAGACGTCGACCCTGTCGCGCAGCTGGAACCGCGTGTATGCCGAGCTGGGCATGGAGAAGGATAACCTGGCCGTCGCGGCGCGCGTCTGGCACCGCCTCGACAATAGCGCGGTCGACAATGACAATATCGACATCACCGATTACCTGGGACATGGCGACTTGCGCGTGAGCTACCGCAACAAGGGGCACGAGTATGCGGTGACGGCGCGCCGCAATTTCAGCAAGAAGCATGGCTCCATGCAGGCAAGCTGGGCGTTCCCTTTGAAGGCCAACCTGAAAGGCTATCTGCAACTGTTCTCCGGCTATGGCCAGAGCTTGATCGACTACAACTATTCGCAGAAATCGATCGGCGCAGGTTTCATGGTTGACCTGTAAGCGGCACCTCAATGACAAATGGCGCCGAGGGCGCCATTTTTTATTGCGGAAACGTAAATCTCAACGCCGCCCGCCGCCCAGCACGCGGGCCGGCAGCATGACGATGGCGCGCAGCAATTCGAACACGCCTTCCACGCCGATGCCGATCAAGCGGAATGGCAGCAACAGCAGCCAGGCCAGCGGATACAGCACGAGGGCCAGCAAGGCCAGGGGCCAGCACACCAGCAAGAGCAGCAGCCACAGCACGAATCCCAGCATTGCGTTCCCCCTAGAATGAAATGTGCGGAGCAAGCCGTGCTTGCCCCGCTACCGTGAAAGCACTATAGTAAAGCGCCGCGACGGCGGCAACGGCCATGCGATGAACTGCGTACAGCGGGGATGAACGGTACGAAAACGGGAATGAACGGGGCTTATTGACCGACGCAAATCACTTTCGTGACGTATTCATGCGCATTCGGCTTCTTGCTGGTGGCCCATTTGATGGCCTGGTTGGCATCTTCGATGGTCATGATGGTGGCCTTGTCCTTCGACTTGATGAAGGACACGCCTTCAAACACGCCTTCCTTGCTGCGCATTACCTTGGCAAACACGGGCGGCCTGGTCTCGCCATCGCTGATTTTGTTCTGTTGCACGAGGTAACGCTGATCGATCTGTTCCATGATAGTAAAGCTGTCCAGTGGGTAAAAGACGAAATATACCCTGAATGGACAAACGCCGCAGGATGAAATCGCTGCGGCGTTGCCTTTACATTAATGATGCTTACGCATACACGGCGCTCTGCGTCACCGGCTGCAAGTTGACGTCATAGATGACCTGCGCGCGGATCGACGCTTCCAGCGAAGGAATCGAGCCGCCCGCACGGTACTGGAAAGTCACCTGCAGCACGTCGCCCGCCTTCACGGCGACCGGCGTGGCCAGCGGCAAGCACATGTAGTGGTTCAGCCAGTCGATGGTGGTCGAACGCTCGGGCACGACGGCCAGGATGTTCTTGGTGACGAAACGCAAGGCGTTCAGGGTGCCGCTGCGCTCGACGACAAACTTGCCGTCGAAGCCGAACACGCTGTCCGTCGGCTGGCTGAAGTCGATGATGCTGTAGACGGAAGGTGGCGCCAGTTCCTGTACGCCAGGGTGGATGGCCGTGGTTTCCTGGAATTGCACGATGGGCGCATAAAAACCCTCGAAATCGTATTCCTGCTGCATCGGCTGCACGGCCATGATGACGGCTTCGGGCAGGAAGATGGGCAGCGGGCCGCCGAAACGGGCCAGGTAGCGGCGCTTGAACGATTCGATCACTTCCACCTGTTTTTCGCGCAGCATGCCGACATGGATCATTTCGCAAATGACCACATCGACGGGCTCCGGCGGCAGGTACTCGAAGGCGTCCGCGTGGACGACTTCGACTTTTTCACCGTTGGGGTTGAGCGCCAGCATCTTGCGCGCTTCCTTGACCATGTCCGGATTGAATTCCACGCACCACACCTTGTCGGCGCGCGCGGCCGCAAACCACGACAGCACGCCCGTGCCGCCGCCCAGTTCCAGCACCTTCATGCCGGGTTTTACCGCATAATCGATCGCCGACTTGAACCCGTGCATGCGATTCTGGTCCATCAACATATTGTGGTGGTAATGGACGGGGATAAATTGCCCCAGGTAACAACTCTCGATTTCTCGTTCATTCAGCATGTCTGTCCTCTTGGAGTCTGGCTCCGATGGCCGATCGGTTTTGTCATTCCAGAAAGCAGTGATATCGCACGGGCTGCGCGAGGGGCGGCGACAATACAGCCGGCGCCTGACGGTGATGTGATGACCCATGCGAGGTATCTCCTGATTAATGCGACACAATCATTATCGTTAATCGGCAGGGAGAACAAAGGGCTGAGGTGAGAGGCAATTCCATGCCAGTTTCAGCGCTGGCATGGAAAGTATTGAAATTAAAACATTACTTGCGGGCTGCACGCGCCTTCTGTGCCGCTTCGATGATGGCGACCACGCCGGGCTTGTCGCCCGCCTGGGCGAACTGCACGGCCGTCCACCCATGGTCGCTTTTCAGGCTGGCGTCCGCGCCCCAGGACAGCAGCAGCTTGACGGCGCCTTCCTGGCCTTCGCGGGCGGCAAACATCAGCGGCGTGATATTCGCGGGGGCGCGCGCATCGACCATGGCGTCGCGGTCGAGCAATATCTTCATGATGGGCAAGTCGCCAGCCGAGGCCGCATAGTGCAGCGCCGTCCAGCCGCTCTGGTTGACCTTGGCGCCCTTGGCCAGCAAGGCGTTCACGGCTTCCAGCTTGTGCTTGTAGGCTGCCATCATCAGCGCCGTGTTGCCGTTGGCCGAACGGGCTTCGATATCGATGCCGGGCGCGTCGAGCAGCACCTGGAACACCCGGTCCGCATCGTCGCGCAGGGCCAGCACGAGGGGAATGTCGCCCCGCTGGGCGTCAGGCTGGTTCGGATTCATGCCGTCAAGCAGCATGCTGCGCACGCCGCTGACATTATTGACGGAGACGGCGCGGAAGAAAGCATCGGGTTCCGGCGCCGCGTGGCTGGCCGCCGCGCAGCACAGCAGCATCGCCAACGCGAGTTTTTTCATCATGTCTGACCTTAAGAAGTTACGGCAACTGATTGAATAACTTAAAGAAATTATCCGTCGTCTGGCGCGCCACCTGGTCCAGCGGGATGCCTTTCAAGGTCGACAGGTATTCCGCCACGTGGGCTACATAACCAGGTTCGTTCATGCGGCCGCGGAACGGCACGGGCGCCAGATACGGCGAATCCGTCTCGATGAGGATGCGCTCGAGCGGCACTTCCAGGGCCACGGCCTGCAAATCCTTAGCGCTCTTGAACGTGACGATGCCGGAAAAGGAAATATAGAAGCCCATGTCGATGGCCGCGCGCGCCACTTCCAGGGATTCCGTAAAGCAATGCATGACGCCGGCCACGCCGCCGTCGGACACGCCGGCCCCCTCTTCACGCATGATGCGTATGGTGTCTTCACTGGCCGCCCTTGTGTGAATAATCAAGGGCTTACGGGTGATTCTTGAAGCTTTGATGTGAGTGCGAAAACGCTCGCGCTGCCACTCCAGGTCGCCCGTCAGGCGGAAATAGTCGAGGCCCGTCTCGCCGATGGCGATGATCTTCGGATGGTTGGCCAAGCGGACCAGGTCTTCCACGGACGGTTCAGGCGTATCCTCGTAATCGGGATGCACGCCGACGGAAGCAAAGATATGCGGATACTGCTCGGCCAGGGCCAGCACCTGTGGAAAGTCCGGCAAGTCGACGGACACGCACAGCGCGTGCGTCACCTTGTTCTCGGCCATCTTGGCCAGGATCTCGGGCATGCGAGCAGCCAGCTCGGGGAAATTGATATGGCAATGGGAATCGATATACATAAGGCGGGATTGTACCGGAGCACGGGAAAACTGGCAGGGGGAAGGTGCAAATCCGTACTGCCGCCGACTGCTCCCGCGTGGTTCGCCTACTGCCCCTGCGGCGGCTGCCACAGCTCCACCTTGTTGCCTTCGGGATCGATGACCCAGCCGAACTGGCCATATTCGGAATCGGGCGCCTTTTCCAGCACGTTGCAGCCCTCGTCGCGCAGGGCTTGCAGCAGCGCGTCGAGGTCGTCGACGCGGTAGTTGATCATGAAGGAGGCCTTGCCGGGCGCGAATTGCTCGTTGTCATTGGCCGCGACGGACCAGATGGTGGTGCCGGCACTGGGTTTGCCGTCGGCATCCGTCCAGGTGAAGGCGGCACCGCCCCACGGCTGCACGTCCAGGCCCAGGTGGCGCTGGTACCAGGCGCGCAGCGCGGCCGGGTCTTGCGCGTGGAAAAAGATGCCGCCGATGCCAGTGACTCGTTTCATTTGACGCCTCCGGTGCGGCGCTGCCGCGTGGTTTGCAAAGATGACTGACTGTAACACCGCGTTCCCGGCATGGCAAACGGACCTGGCCTGGGGAAGTGGCCAGCCTTGACTTGCATGGCTAGGCAGAAATATTATCAAGATGTATAGTGGCTTGCCGGAGTGCAACCATGGGGCTGCGCGCGGAACCGTGGAGAGTGTTCATGCTGAAAGTTGCCGGCCCTTTGATACTGTTGGCCAGCCTGGCCCTGACAGCGCATGCGCAAGACAAGCGCGATGCGCCGAAGGCCATCCCCGATGCCGGACTGTGCCAGCCCGTCTGCGCCTCGGCGCGCCAGGATTGCCGCGCACAAGCGCAAGGCGCCACGGAAAACGATACCAGCCCCATGCTGCTGATGAAGCCGAGCAGCAATCCCTACGTTGCCGCTGGCAAAGAAGCCGGCGCCCAGTCGCAGCAGTTGCGCCCGACGGAGGCCGAAGCCTTCCGCGCCCGGCGCGCCGAGCGCCAGCAAGCGTGCGAAGTGCAATACCGCAGTTGCACGCGCACCTGCGGCTAAGTCATTCCAAACGCGCAAAAAAGCGCACAATCCGGATTAACTTGGCAACGCAAGTGTTTGATTTTATTGGCAACTGGATGCGTAGTCGAGCAGCATATCTTCCAGGAACAGCTTGGGCGACAGGGGATGCTCGGCAATCGCCCGGCGTTCGTTGGCAGCCTTGATGGCGGCCATCAAACGGCTCACGTTGATGCGTCCCGCCAACGCTTCCAGTTCGCGCCGGTGGCGCGGGTAGTAGCGGATGGTGCCGGACAGCTTGACTGAAAACACGTCGTACAGCCAGCGCTGCAAGGAAGCGACCAGCGGCGCCAGCGGAGACTTCTGTAATTTGTCCGCCGCCTTCAGGGCCGCTTCCACGCCAGGGTTCGCCAAGACTTGCAACAATTGTTCCGTCTCTTCGCGGCCACCCGATTCGGACTGGGCCAGTGCAGCCAGCGGCGCGCCGCCCTGCTCGCGCAGCCAGCTGTCCGCATCGTTCAAGCCTTGTTGCTTGAGCCACGTCAAGGCTTGCTCATGGCTGGGCATCGGCAAGGCAAATTTCCTGCAGCGCGACAATATCGTCGGCAGCAGGCGGTCCAGGCTGTTCGATGCCAGCAAGAACAGGGTGCCCGGCGGCGGCTCTTCCAGCGTCTTCAGCAAGGCATTCGAGGCGGGCGTGTTCAGCGCCTCGGCCGGGTACAGCACCACCACGCGCAAGCCCTGGCGGTGCGTGGAAATGTTCATGAAGTCAGCCAGGTTGCGGATCTGCTCGATCTTGATGTCTTTCGACGGCGTCTTGGTCTTGGCGCTTTTCTTCGCGCCTTCGCCCTCTTCGCCATCGTCCGCCACGTCGTCTTCCAGCGCTTCCGGACGGACCCGGCGGTAATCGGGATGGTTGCCCTGGCTAAACCAGCCGCACGAGGCGCAGGCGCCACAGGCATGGCCGTCGGCGCGCACGTCTTCGCACAGCAATGCCTGCGCGAAATGCTCGATGAAGTCGGCCTTGCCGATGCCCTGCGCGCCATGGAACAGGATGGCGTGCGGCATGCGCGGGCGCAGGGCTTGCAATTGCTGCCAGGCGTCCTGTTGCCACGGATAGAGAGAAGTCGTCATTTTATTCTTTGCAAATCAACACGTTGCGATGCTTTTCTCAAGTAACACGTCAAGCAGCTGCGCCAGTTGTACTTGAATATCGGCAATGCTTTGCGTGGAATCGATGATGCGGAAACGCTGCGGGAACTGGGCCGCGCGGCGCAGATACTCGTTGCGCGTGGCGGCGAAGAAGTCGGCCTGCTCCTGCTCGAACTTGTCGAGCGCACGCGTGGCGTCCAGGCGGGCACGGGCGACGGCCAGCGGCACGTCGAACAGGAACGTCAGGTCCGGCTGCAGGTGCGGGTGCACCCACGCTTCCAGTTGCTCCATCTTGCGCAAATCCATGCCGCGCCCGCCGCCCTGGTAGGCAAAGCTGGCATCGCTGAAGCGGTCGGAAATGACCCATTCGCCGCGCTCCAGCGCAGGGGCGATGACTTGCGCGATGTGTTCGCGGCGGCTGGCGAACATCAGCAAGGCTTCCGTTTCCAGGTGCATCTTTTCATGCAGCAGCAATTCGCGCAGCTTTTCGCCCAGGCTGGTACCGCCCGGTTCGCGCGACGAGACGAGGGTCACGCCCCGCTGCTGCAGGTAGTCGGTGACAAAGCCGATATGCGTCGACTTGCCCGCGCCATCGATGCCTTCGAAGGTGATGAAACGGGGTTGATAGTGTGGTGTCATGAAGCTTCTAGTTTGAAATAATTAACGCTGGTATTGATTCACGGCGCGGTTATGGTCGGGCAAGTTGGCCGAGAACTGGCTGGTGCCGTCGCCGCGCGCGACGAAATACAGCGCCTGCGTGCGGGCCGGCGCCAGCGCCGCCGTCAGCGATTGCGCGCCAGCCAGGGCGATCGGCGTGGGCGGCAAGCCGCCGCGCGTATAGGTATTGTACGGGGTGTCCGCTTCCAGGTCGCGTTTGCGGATCTTGCCCTGGTAGTTGTCGCCCATGCCATAGATCACGGTCGGGTCCGTCTGCAGCAGCATGCCTGTTTTCAGGCGGTTGACGAACACGCCGGCGATCATGGCGCGCTCGGACTTTTGTCCCGTTTCCTTTTCCACGATGGAGGCCATGATCAGCGCCTCGTACGGGTTTTTATACGGCAAGGCCGGATCGCGCTTGTCCCACGCTTCGGACAGGCGGCCGATCATGGCCGCGTGCGCCTGCCTGAAAATCTGCATTTCGCTGGCGCCCTTGGCGAACAGATACGTGTCCGGGAAGAACAAGCCTTCCGGCAACACATATTCCGGGCTGATCTTCGCCATCAGTTCCTTGTCGGACAGGCCCGCGGTATCGTGCTTGAGACCGGCATGGTTGGCCATGGCCATACGCATCTGCTTGAAAGTCCAGCCTTCGATGATGGTCAGCGACTCTTGCGCGAACTCGCCGCGCGCCAGTTGCGTGATCAAACGCTGCGGTGTGGTGCCCGGTTTCAATTCGTAGGAACCGGCCTTGATCTTCGACGTCTTGCCTTCGATGCGCGCCAGCATGTTGAACAGGATGGGCACGATGGGCACGCCCGCGTCCGCGATCTGCTGGCCGGCCGCATGCGCGCCGCTGCCCGGGCTGATCGTAAACGGAATCGCGTCACCGTCCGTGGTGATGGGCTGCTGCGCCCAGTACACAAAAGTACCACCGACGCCGATGGCGGCGATGACCGAGCTGACTACAAGTTTTTTAAAGAAAGCCATTGTTCCGATTCTTGTGATGCGGGCGCTGATGGCCAACGTCCGCTTGTTATGATCGTTCATTTGTGAAGCAAGTGCGCGCAAAGCGGCGCCAACACTGGCAATCTTGCCGCTGCCGACGCAATCTGCCCGACATCACTATAATGAACCCGTAATGATAATGCTTAATCGCTGATCTAATGGAAATTATGAATAACTGGAATCAATTTTTAACCGCACAAGGCGCCCGCCCCGTTGCCACCGATGGCGCGCCTGACAGCACCGCCCCCATCGCCGCCACCCCTATCGCCGACTTCGGCCAGTCCCTGACAGTGTCCCAACTGCAAGAAGGTTTTGTCGCGGCCATCACGGACCAGGGCTTGATCGGCTTGAACGGCGACGAGGCAGCCAGTTTCCTGCACGGCCAGCTGACCAACGACGTGGAACACCTGAGCCCGGAGCAAGTGCGCCTGGCCGGCTACTGCACGCCGAAAGGCCGGATGCTGGCCAGTTTCCTGATGTGGCGCAACGCCACCACCATTTATCTGCAATTGCCGCGCGCCATACAGCCAGCCATCCAGAAGCGGCTGCAGATGTTCGTGCTGCGCGCCAAGGCCAAGCTGCACGATGCCTCCGGCGACGAAGCGAACCAGGTCGTCCTGGGCCTGGGCGGCAAGCACGCCAACGCGGCCCTGTCCGCCTGGTTCCCCGTCCTGCCCGCCACGCCGTTCAGCAAGGTCGAACACGCGTCCGGCACCCTGCTGCGCGTGGCCGACGCTTTCGGCAGCCCCCGTTATGAATGGCTGACGTCGGCCGCCACGGCGCGCGACGCGTGGACGCCATTGACGGCACAGCTGGCCAAGGGCGGCAATGACGCCTGGCAATTGTCGGACATCCACGCGGGCATCCCGCAGATCACGGCCGCCACGCAAGAGCAATTCGTGCCGCAAATGGTCAATTTCGAGCTGTTGGGCGGCGTCAATTTCAAGAAAGGCTGCTACCCGGGCCAGGAAATCGTCGCGCGCAGCCAGTATCTGGGCAAGCTCAAGCGCCGCACCACCCTCGTCAGCATCGCTGACGCAGGCGTCGCCGCCGGTGGCGAACTGTTTGCCGTCAGCGACCCCGAGCAGCCTTGCGGCATGGTCGTCAACGCGGCGCCCAACGGCGACGGCGGCATCGACGCCCTCGTCGAAATGAAGCTGGGGGCGATTGAAGAAGGTTCAAGCGCCGCCGGCGCCGTACGCTACGGCTCGGCCCAGGGCGCCGCCGTGCAGTTCCTGTCCATGCCTTACGTGCTCGACGCACTCGACTTGTGAGAATGCCATGAAAGATCTGTACGTTTACTATCAGGTAAAAGAAGAGCACGCCCAGGCGCTGGAAGCGCGGGTCCGCGCCCTGCAAGGCAAGCTGGCGGCCGCTTCCGGCGTGGCGCCGCAACTGAAGCGCCGTCCGGAAGCCAAGGACGGCTTGCAGACGTGGATGGAAATCTACCCCGTCGTCGGCGAAGGCTTTACGGAACTGCTGGCCAGCATGGCAGAGGAAGCGGGCTTGCTGTCCCTGACGGCTGGCGCGCGGCATACGGAAGTGTTCATGGATTTGCCCCCATGTGCCTGATCGTTTTTGCCTGGAAAGTCAATCCGCACATCCCGCTGATTGCCGCCGCCAACCGCGACGAATTCTATGAACGCGCCAGCGCCCCCGCCGGCGCCTGGCCCGAGCACCCGCAAGTGTATGCGGGCCGCGACCTGCAGGCGGGCGGCAGCTGGATGGGCATCACCCAGGCCGGCAGCGGCAGCTCCCGCTTTGCCGCCATCACGAATATCCGCAGCCCGCAAGACCGCAACCCGGACGCCCCCTCGCGCGGCGCCCTGGTGGCAGACTATCTGGCCGGCGACATGTCGCCACAGGACTACATCGCACAGATCCGTCCCGGCTGCACAGCCTACAACGGTTTCAACCTGGTGCTGGGCGACGCGGATACCCTGATCTGGTTTTCCAACCGGGGCGACGGCGATGCGCGCAATGGCCAGCCCTTGGAACCGGGCATCTACGGCCTGTCGAACGCCCTGCTCGACGCGCCGTGGCCGAAGGTGCTGAAAACCAAGGCCCAGTTCGCCAGCCTGCTGTGCCAGGGCGCGCCCGACGAAGCGTACTTCGACATGCTGGCCGACACCACGCGCGCGCCCGACTTCCGCTTGCCGGACACGGGCGTGCCGCTCGACCTCGAGCGCGTGCTGTCCGCCGTCTGCATCGAAACGCCGGGCTACGGCACGCGCACGTCCACCGTCGTGAAACTGTTCCCGGACTCTCCCGGCGAATTGCACGAGCTGGTGATTCAGTAATTGCAGCGGGGCCGGCACCGTCCGGCTCCGCCCTGTTTCCCTCATCCATTCCCTCCCGCGCGGCTTGCTTGCCTTGGCAAAATATCGTTCGCGCAAAAAAAGAAAGCGCTTGCGCAAGCGCTTTCTTTTGTTTACGATAGCTTCAATCGCGGCGACACAGCCGTACCCAATCGCAGTACACAATAATAAAAAAAACCTCAGGAGACACCATGGCCACCATGGAAGATGTAGCGCGGGCGGCGGACGTATCGCTGTCGACCGTCTCTCACGTAGTCAACGGCACCCGCAAGGTCAGCCCGAAAACCGTCGCCGCCGTCAACGCGGCCATGCAGCAGATCGGCTATGTGCCGAACATGCTGGCGCGCGCACTGGCCGGCTCCTCGTCGGGCACCATCGGCGTGGCCATTTCCGCCTTCACCAATCATTATTTCAGCGAAACCGTGCGCGCCATCGAAGCAGCTTGCACGCGCCATGGCTTGATGATGCTGTTTTCCGATACGCATGACGACCCCGAACAGGAGTTGAAGGTGGTGCAGAACTTGCACCAACGCCGCGTCGACGGCATCGTGCTGGCGCCGTCCGGCGATCCGCACAACCGCGCCCTCGACTATTTGACCAGCAACAAGATCGCTTCCGTGCTGGTCGACCGCATGTCGCCCCAGCCCTTCGACCAGGTGGGCGTGGAAAACACGCACGCCACGGCCGAGCTGGTCAGCCACCTGATCACGGTCCACGGCCACCGCCGCATCGGCTTCATCGCGGGCGCGCCCGGCCTGTCCACGACGGACGAGCGCGTCGACGGCTACCGCCTGGCCTTGCAGCGCGCCGATATCGCCTTTGATCCCGAGCTGCTGCGCTCGGGCGACTCCAACCTGGAGCGCAGCGGCGCGGCCACGCGCGAATTGCTGGCCCTGCCCGCCGCACAGCGTCCCACGGCCATCGTCGCCGGCAATAACCTGATGACCATCGGCACCATGCATGCCTTGCGCGACGCGCACATTGCGGTACCTCAAGACGTCGCGCTGGCCGGCTTCGATGATTTCGACTGGGCCGATTATTTCAGCCCCCGCCTGACCGTGATGGCGCAGCCGCTCGAAGAGCTGGGCGCCATGGCCGTCGACCTGTTGATCGACCGCATCGCCAATCCGGGCCGCGCCCAGCACGTGCAGCGCCTGTCGCCAACCTTGCGCGTACGCAACTCCTGCGGCTGCCCCTGACCTTTACATATAGACACACCATGCATCCAGCGATTTCCCTCGGTATCGACCTCGGTACCTCCGAACTGAAAACCGTGCTGATGGACAGCGCAGGCAGCGTGCGCGGCCAGGCGTCCGTGCGCATCGATACCAGCCGCCCGCAAGCAGGCTGGTCCGAACAAGCGCCGCAGGACTGGTGGGCCGCCTGCGTTCAGGCGCTGGCCCAGCTGCGCGCCGGCTGGCCGCAGGACTATGCCCGCATCGCCTGCATCGGCCTGTCGGGCCAGATGCACGGTGCCGTGCTGCTCGATGCCAACGATACCGTGATCCGTCCCGCCATCCTGTGGAACGATGCGCGCGCCGAGGCCGAAGCGGCTAGCCTAGCGCGCGACTATCCCGCGTATGCGGATGTGACGGGCAGCCTGCCCATGGCCGGCCTGACGGCACCGAAACTGCTGTGGCTGCAAACGCACGAGCCTGACGCCTTTGCCGCCATCGCCTGCCTGCTGTCGCCAAAGGACTATCTGCGCCTGCAATTGACGGGAATCAAACTCACGGACATGTCCGACGCGGCCGGCACCCTGTGGCTGGACGAGGCCCAACGCGCCTGGTTCGCGCCCATGGTCACGGCCTGCGGTTTGCGCCTGGATCAAATGCCGGCCCTGGCGGAAGGCGACGCCGCCACCGGTACCGTGCCGGACGCCGTCGCCGACCAGCTGGGCTTGCCCGCCAACGTGGTGGTGGCGGGCGGCGGCGGCGACAATCCTGTCTCGGCCGTGGGCATCGGCGCCGTCAACGGCGGCGACAGTTTTATCTCGCTGGGCACCAGCGCCGCCATCGTGTCCGTGACCGAAACGCCCCTGGGCAACCCGGCCGGCGGCGTGCACAGCTTTTGCCACGCCTTGCCCGGCCGCTGGTATGCGATGGGCGCGATCTTGTCCGGCGCCAGCTGTTTGCGCTGGGCCACCGGCGTGCTGGGCCAGCCGGACGAAGCGGCCCTGCTGGCGCTGGTGGAAGCGGGTTTGCCGCTCGACGCCACCATCGCCCCGTCCGCGCCCCTGTTCCTGCCGTATCTGTCGGGCGAGCGCACGCCGCATAACGACCCGCAAGTGCGCGGCGCCTTTTTGCAACTGGGCCACGACAGCACGCCGGCGCAGCTCGGCTATGCCGTGCTCGAAGGCGTGGCCTTTGCCTTGCGCGACGCCATGGCGGCCGTCACGTCGACGGGCGCCGTCATGCCCCACTGCATGCTGGTGGGCGGCGGCGCGCGCAGCCAGTACTGGGCGCAATTGCTGGCCAATGTGCTGGGACGCGAAATGCGCACCCTGCACAACAGCGAACTGTCGGCCAGCCTGGGCGCGGCCAAGCTGGGCTTTGCCGCCATCGGCCAGCGCCAGCTGCTGTCCACCGGCTTGCCCATCAAAAACACTTTCCTGCCCGATGCCGCGCACAGCGCAGCCTTGAGCATCCGCTACGGCCGCTACCGTAGCCTGTTTCCCGCCGTGCAAGCCTTGCACCAACTCAGTGATAAGGAATAGTAATGAATCAGCTGCAACAATTGAAGCAACACAGCACCGTCGTCGCCGACACGGGCGACTTCCTGCAACTGGCGCGCTTCGCGCCGCAGGACGCGACCACCAACCCGTCGCTGATCTTGAAGGCCGTGCTGCAGCCCGATTACGCGCCCTTGCTGGAAAGCACGGTCGCCGCGCATCAATCCGCCAGCCTGGACGATATCGTCGACCAGGTGCTGGTGCGCTTCGGCCTGGAAATTTTGAAGGTCGTGCCGGGCCGCGTGTCGACGGAAGTCGATGCCCGTTTGAGCTTTGACCGCGACGCCACCGTCGCCCGCGGTCGCCGCCTGATCGCCCTGTACGAGCAAGCCGGCGTGGCCCGCGAACGCGTGCTGATCAAGGTCGCCGCCACCTGGGAAGGCATCCAGGCCGCGCGCGAGCTGGAAAAAGACGGCATCTTTTGCAACCTGACCTTGCTGTTCGCATTTTGCCAGGCCGTCGCCTGCGCCGATGCGAACGTGCGCCTGATTTCGCCGTTCGTGGGCCGCATCTACGACTGGCACAAGAAGTCGCAAGGTGCGGCATGGGACGAAGCGGCGCGCAGCCTGTCCAACGATCCGGGCGTGCAATCGGTCACGCGCATCTTCAATTACTACAAGCAACACGGCATCGCCACCCAGGTGATGGGCGCCAGCTTCCGCAACGTGGGCCAGATCACGGCCCTGTCCGGCTGCGACTTGCTGACCATCAGCCCGGATTTGCTGGCCAAGCTCGAAGCGGCGGATGCGCCATTCGAGCGCGCGCTGGGCGGCGACCTGGGCGCGCCGCAGCCGGCCGTCACCTACGACGAAGCGGCTTTCCGCTATGCCTTGAACGACGACGCGATGGCGACCGAAAAACTGGCCGAAGGCATCCGCGGCTTCGCCGTCGATGCGGGCAAGCTGGACGCCATGATCGAGAAATTGCGCACTCGCTAAGTTTTTACCCAGTTTTTACCGTAGCACCGTTTGTTTTTACAATAAAAACCCTTGGAGATCCTCATGAAAAAAGTCATTACCGCCTCCCTGCTGCTGTCCGCCGCCTGCGGCGCCTTCGCCGCCGACAAACCGCTGAAATCCATCGGCGTGAGCGTGGGCGACCTGGCCAACCCGTTTTTTGTCGCCATCGGCCGCGGCGCGGAAGAAAGCGCGAAAAAACTGGGCGGCCCTGGCGTGAAAGTCACGACTGTTTCCAGCAAGTATGACCTGAACACCCAGGTGGACCAGATCGAGAACTTCATCGCCAACAAGACCGACATCATCATCCTGAACGCCGTCGATTCCAAGGGCATCGCGCCAGCCATCAAGAAAGCGCGCAATGCGGGCGTGGTCGTGATCGCCGTCGACGTGGGCGCCGTGGGCGCTTCGGCCACCGTGATGTCCGACAACACCATGGCGGGCGACGTGTCGTGCGCCTACCTGGCCAAGCAGATCGGCGGCAAGGGCAATGTGGTGATCCTGAACGGCCCGCCCGTGACGTCCGTGATCGACCGCGTGAATGGCTGCAAGAAGACCCTGGCCGCGTTCAAGGATATCAAGATCCTGTCCGACAACCAGAATGCGGGCGGCAGCCGCGACGGCGGCATGACCGTGATGTCGAACCTGCTGACGGCCCATCCGAAGATCGACGGCGTGTTCGCCATCAACGACCCGACGGGCATCGGCGCGGAACTGGCGATCAAGCAATCGAAGCGCACGGACGTGAAACTGATCACGGCCGTCGACGGCGCGCCCGATGGCCAGAACGCCCTGAAAAACAAGGCCGGCCTGTTTGCCGCCACCTCGGCGCAAAACCCGTACCGCATGGCCACGGACGCCGTGCAGATGGGCTACGACATCATGAACGGCCGCACGCCGAAACAGACCATGGTGCTGTTGCCGACCCCGGCCATCACCAAGGAAAACGTCGCCACCTACACGGGCTGGGTAAAGAACTGATCTGCCTGACCTGAACCACGCGGCGCCGCCGGCCAGTTACCAGGCGGCGCCAGTTTCACCAGCAAGGAAGGACAGTCATGAGCGACGATATTATTTTTGAAATGCGCGGCATCGAGAAGCGCTTTGGCGCCACGCGCGCGCTGCGCGGCGTGCACCTGACGGTGCGCAGCGGCGAAATCCATGCCGTGATGGGCGAAAACGGCGCCGGCAAGAGCACCCTGATGAAGATTCTGTCGGGCGTGTACACGCCGGACGCGGGCGAAATCATTCTCGACGGCAAGCCGATCCGCATCCGCAACCCCGGCGAGGCCCGCGCGCTGGGCATCAACCTGATCTACCAGGAATTGAGCGTGGCCAAGAACATGACGGTGGCGCAGAACGTCTTCATGGGCAGCGAACCGCAAGGACCGTTCTGGACCGTCAAGGGCGGCGAAATGCGCGCGCGCACGAACGCCATCCTGGCCGACCTCGGCTCCCGCTTCGACGCGGACACCATGGTGTCCACCCTGTCGATCGCCGAGCAGCAGCAGGTGGAAATCGCCCGCGCCCTCGTGCACGAAAGCCGCATCCTGATCATGGACGAGCCCACTGCCGCCCTGTCCGACCGGGAAACAGAACAATTGTTCCGCATCATCGAAGAACAGCGCGACAAGGGCCTGGCCGTGCTGTACATCAGCCACCGCATGGCCGAGGTGGAACGCCTGGCGCGCCGCATCACCGTGCTGCGCGACGGCGCCTATGTGGGCGAGCTGGGCAAGGATGAGCTGGATCAAAAGAAAGTCGTGCAAATGATGGTGGGCCGCCCCGCCGACGACTTTTATGCGCACCAGCGGCGCACCACGCGGGGCGCCGAGCGCTTGCGCGTGGAAAACGTGGGCGGCGGCAAGGTCAAGCCCGCCTCGTTCGCCCTGCATGCGGGCGAAGTCACGGGCCTGGCAGGCCTCGTCGGCGCGGGACGCACGGAACTGGCGCGCCTGATCTTTGGCGCCGACAAGAAACAAACGGGGCAAGTGTGGCTCGACGGCCAGGAAGTGCATATCCAGCGCCCGCTGGCGGCCATCCGCCACGGCATCGGCTACCTGCCCGAGGACCGCAAGAGCCTGGGGCTGTTCATGCAATTGTCGGCCATGGAAAACATGTCGATGAATATCCTGTCCAAGCATGCGACGGCGGGCGTCGTCAACCGTGGCGCCCTGACGCAGCTCACGCGCGAGGCGATCAGCAACCTGAACGTCAAGGTGTCGGGGCCGGACGGCATCGTCGGCGGATTGTCTGGCGGCAACCAGCAGAAAGTCTTGCTGGCGCGCTGGCTGGCCATCGCGCCGAAAGTGCTGATCCTCGACGAACCGACGCGGGGCGTGGACGTGGGCGCGAAGAGCGAAATCTACAAGATCATCCACCAGCTGGCCGATGCGGGCACGGCCGTGCTGTGCATTTCCAGCGAACTGGCCGAGCTGGTCGGCATCTGCGACCGCGTGATGGTGATGTGCGAAGGACGCCTGACGGGCGAAGTGACGGGCGACGACATTACGCAGGAAAACATCCTCGCCTATGCCACCCAGCTGGAAGCGGCATAAAAACACCTGTCAAAACCTACTGCGCGTCGCGGGTTGCGGTTTCCGATGCTCACTGTGCATTCGCACAGTTCCGCGTCTCAACCACACCCCACATCCGCTCGCTACGGTTTTGTCAGGCGTTTTAAGAATACGTCTTAAATAATCATTCAGGAGACTCATGATGACAACTAGCACCACCCGCGGCGCCGCGCGCGCCGGCGAACCCTTCAATGCCTCGAACCTGATGCGCCGCCTGGGCATGCTGCCCGTGCTGGTGGTGCTCTACCTGGCCATGTATGGCTTGACCGTGTATTTCTCGGCCGACGGCACGTCCACGTTCATGACCAGCAATAACACCATGAACATCTTCCGCCAGGTGTCGATCAACATCGTGCTGGCGTCCGGCATGACCTTCGTCATTTTGACCAGCGGCATCGACCTGTCCGTCGGCTCCGTGCTGGCCGTCTCGGCCGTGGCAGGCATGCTGATGTCGCTGTCGGCCCAGTTCGCCGGCTTCTCGATTCCCGCCTTCCTCATCGTCGGCCTGCTGCTGGGCGCACTCAATGGTGTGCTGGTGGCCCTCGTCGGCCTGAACCCCTTCGTCGTGACCCTCGGCACCATGACGGCCCTGCGCGGCGCCGCCTACCTGCTGGCGGACGGCACCAGCGTGCTGAACACGGAAATCCCCAGCTTCGAATGGATGGGCAACGGCAGCTTCCTGGCCGTGCCCTGGCTGATCTGGCTGGCGGCGGCCGTTGTCGTACTGACGTGGTTCATCTTGCGCAAGACCACCCTGGGCCTGCATATCTATGCCGTCGGCGGCAATATCCAAGCAGCCCGTTTGACGGGGATCAAGGTCGGTCTCGTCTTGATGTTTGTCTACACGATCAGCGGCCTGTTCTCGGGCCTGGGCGGCGCCATGTCGGCCAGCCGCCTGTATGCGGCCAACGGCAACTGGGGTACCGGTTATGAACTCGATGCCATCGCGGCCGTCGTGCTGGGCGGCACCAGCCTGATGGGCGGCGTGGGTTCCGTCTGGGGCACAGTCATCGGCGCGCTGATCATCGGCGTGATGAACAATGGCTTGACGATCCTGGGCCTGTCGTCGTTCTGGCAGTATGTGGCGAAAGGTGTCGTGATCGTGCTGGCCGTGATTCTGGACAAATGGCGCCAGAGCCACGCGCAAAATTAAGCGTAGCCGCGCGGCGTCCGTATTCGCGGACGTCGTGCGAACCACGCCTGCTTGATTAATCAGGCAAACTGCAGGCGCATTTCCACATGCGCAATCCCCGCCTCTTCAAATTGTTCCCCCTGCTGCACGAAACCGTGGCGCGCATAGAATGGCGCGGCCACGGTTTGCGCGTTCAGCACCACGGCGGCATCGCCCCGTTCGCGGGCTTTCTCCATCAGCAAGGTCAGAATGGCGCCGCCCACGCCCGTGCCGCGGCCCGGCTGGCGCACGGCCATGCGGCCGATGTGGCCGTCAGGCAATAAGCGGCCCGTGCCGATGGCATTGCCGGCATCGTCGTAGGCCACGGCGTGCAGGCAGACGGCGTCCATGTCGTCGAGTTCGATCTCGGCCGGCACTTTTTGTTCATCGACGAAAACTTCAAAACGGATGGCGGTGGCGTCAGGGCCCAGGGTGGCCCAGTCGCCGAGGCGGATGGTGTGCTTGGTCATGGTGTAATGTAGAAAGAGACAGGCCGCAATTGTCGCACGACCTGCCTTTTCAAAGACAGATCAGCTGAGCTTGACCAGCTGCTTGCCGAAGTTGCGCCCTTTTAAGAGGCCGATGAACGCTTCCGGCGCGCTGGCCAGGCCGTCAGCCACGGATTCGCGGAATTTCAGCTTGCCCGTCGCCACCAGCGTGCCCAGTTCACTCAAGCCTTGCGGCCAGAATTCCGGCTGCTCGGAAACGATGAAGCCGCGCACGGTGAGGCGGTTGGTGAGGATCAGGCGCGCATTGTCGAGCGGCGTCGGTTCGCCGTTGTAGCCGGCGATCCAGCCGCACACGGCGATCCGGCCAAACGCGTTGGTGCGCGCCAGGGCCGCATCGAAGATGGCGCCGCCGACGTTTTCAAAGATGGCGTCGATGCCGTCCGGCGTGGCCGCAGCCAGGTCGGCCTCCAAGTTGCCCGCCTTGTAGTCGACGCAGGCGTCGAAACCCAGCTCATTCACCACATACGCGCACTTGTCCGCGCCGCCGGCGATGCCGACCACGCGGCAGCCTTTCAGTTTCGCCAACTGACCCACGACGCTGCCCACGGCGCCGCTGGCCGCCGACACGACCACCGTTTCGCCCGCTTTCGGCGCCATGATCTGGTTCAAGCCATACCACGCCGTCATGCCCGGCATGCCGACGGAACCCAGGTAGGCGGAAGCGGGAATGTGCGTCGTGTCGACCTTGCGCAGCATGGTGCCGTCCGATACGGCCACTTCCGTCCAGCCCAGAGTGCCCACGACGGTGTCGCCTGCGGCAAACTTCGGATGCTTCGATTCCAGCACCACGCCCACCGTGCCGCCTATCATGGTTTCATCGAGCGCCTGCGGCGCCGCATAGCTTTTATTGCCGCTCATGCGTCCGCGCATATAGGGGTCGAGCGACAGGTACTGGTTGCGCACCAGCAATTGACCATCCTGGATGGCGGGAATGTCTTTAGTTTCCAGGCGGAAATGTGCCGTCTGCACTTCCTCATTGGAGGCGGGGCGCGAGGCGAGGACGATGCGTTGGTAGGTGGTCATGATGCTCCTGTCAATAAAGTGAGAGAGTTACATGCTGATGAACAAGGTGTCTGCTGCGTAAAGACTAGATCTCATAATCCATACATTGTCTGGCTTCCCGCACGGCGCCAAAGAATGGCTTGATTTTCACGTGCTCGGGGTGGTTCTGGTAAGCGTCGAGCGCCTCGCGGCTGGCAAATTCGCTGTACAGCACGATGTCGTAGGTCGCTTCCAGGCCAGGCTGGGCCACGGCTGCCTCGAATTTCAAGATGCCCGGCACCAGGTCCGAGCAGGAATCGAGCAGGGCTTTCAGTTTCAATGCATTGGTGGCGCGGTCGGCGCCTTCGGCGTGGTCTTTGAGTTTCCAGAAAACGATGTGCTTGATCATGGCGGCAGGCTGCTTGTTTATTAATGAAGCATTACTGTAACCGCTATCGGCGCGTCTTGCAGGAACAGGGCGCGAAATGCAAACGGGCGGCCCTGGAAGCCGCCCGCAGACTAGGTTTACCTATATCACAGCACTTCGAACAGCCCGGCCGCGCCCTGCCCGCCGCCGATGCACATGGTCACCACCACGTATTTGACGCCACGGCGCTTGCCTTCGATCAAGGCGTGGCCCGTCAGGCGGGCGCCCGACACGCCGTACGGGTGGCCGACGGCAATCGCGCCGCCGTTCACGTTCAGGCGGTCCATGGGAATGCCCAGGGTGTCGGCGCAGTACAGCACTTGCACGGCGAACGCTTCATTAAGTTCCCACAAGCCGATGTCAGCTACAGTCAAGCCCGCCTTTTTCAGCAGTTTCGGGATGGCAAACACGGGGCCGATGCCCATTTCATCGGGTTCGCAGCCGGCCACGGCAAAGCCGCGGAAGATGCCCAGCGGCTGCAAGCCTTTCGCTTCGGCCACTTTCGCATTCATGACGATGGCCATCGAGGCGCCATCGGAAAACTGGCTGGCGTTGCCGGCGCTGATGACGCCGCCCGGAATGGCCGGGCGGATCTTCGCCACGCCATCGTACGTCGTGTCCGCGCGGATGCCTTCGTCTGCCGAGATCGTCACTTCGCGCGACACCAGCATGCCGCTGGCCTTGTCGGCCACGCCCATGATGGTGGTCATCGGCACGATTTCCGCATCGAACAGGCCGGCAGCCAGGGCCGCGGCGGCGCGCTGCTGGCTTTGCGCGCCGTAGGCATCCTGGCGTTCGCGCGAAATCTGGTAGCGCTTGGCCACGGTCTCGGCCGTCTGCAGCATGGGCCAATACACTTCCGGCTTGTGCTGCTGCAGCCAGACGTCGCGGTACATATGCGTATTCATCTCGTTTTGCACACAGGAAATCGATTCCACGCCGCCCGCCGCATAGATATCGCCTTCGCCGGCGATGATGCGCTGCGCCGCCAGGGCGATGGCCTGCAAGCCCGAGGAACAAAAACGGTTGACGGTCATGCCGGCCGTCGTGACGGGGCAGCCGCCGCGCAAGGCCACCTGGCGCGCGATGTTGCCGCCCGTGGCGCCTTCGGGAAAGGCGCAGCCGACCAGCACGTCTTCCACTTCCTCCGCCTCGATGCGCGCGCGCTCGACGGCGGCCGCCAGCACATGGCCGCCCAGGGTGGCGCCATGCGTCATGTTGAACGCGCCCTTCCAGGACTTGGCCAGGCCCGTGCGGGCGGTCGATACGATGACGGCTTCATTCATGCTGTGTCTCCTTGTGGGAATGTTATATGGTCGGGTGGTATATCTGCGGAATCAGAATAGCACATTTAAGTACGGTCGTTCGCAAAGTTGAAAGGAATGGCAATTTGTAAGCTTGCTGTAAGTTTCAAGCAAGCATGACGTAAGGTTCGGAGAACACACTCGCCTCCAGCTGTTGCAAGAATGGTCAAAAAGACCGCGGCAATGGTTCACTATAAAACATAGGGAGACAAACCATGGCATCACCATCCGGCTCTGCCGACGTACGGAAAATTTCCACCAAAGGAACGCCGATTACGCCAGAGGAACGCAAGGTCATCTTTGCATCCTCCTTGGGCACCGTCTTTGAATGGTACGATTTTTACCTGTACGGTTCGCTGGCATCGATCATCGCCAAGCAATTCTTCATCGGCGACCCCACCACCACCTTCATCTTCGCGCTGCTGGCCTTTGCCGCCGGCTTCATCGTGCGTCCGTTCGGCGCGCTGGTCTTCGGCCGCCTGGGCGACATGATCGGCCGCAAGTACACTTTCCTGATCACCATTCTGATCATGGGCGGCTCCACCTTCATCGTCGGCTTGCTGCCGGGCCATGCGTCCATCGGCATCGCCGCACCGATCATCCTCGTCATCCTGCGCATCCTGCAAGGCCTGGCGCTGGGCGGCGAATACGGCGGCGCAGCCACCTACGTGGCCGAGCATGCGCCTGAAGGCAAGCGCGGCGCGTTCACGGCGTGGATACAGACGACGGCAACCCTGGGCTTCTTCCTGTCGCTGATGGTCATCCTGGGCACCCGCCTGGCCACCGGCGAGAAGGATTTCGAGGCGTGGGGCTGGCGCATTCCCTTCCTCGTCTCCGTCATCCTGCTGGGTATTTCCGTATGGATCCGCCTGGCCATGAATGAATCGCCGGCGTTTGCCAAGATGAAGGCCGAGGGCAAGACCTCGAAAGCCCCGCTGACGGAAGCGTTCGGCAAGTGGAAGAACCTGAAGATCGTCATCCTGGCCCTGATCGGCTTGACCGCCGGCCAGGCAGTCGTGTGGTACACGGGCCAGTTCTACGCCCTGTTCTTCATGATCCAGACCCTGAAGGTGGACCTGGCAACGGCCAACGTGCTCGTCGCCGTCGCCCTGCTGCTGGCCACGCCGTTCTTCCTGTTCTTCGGCAGCCTGTCCGACCGCATCGGCCGCAAGTACATCATCCTCGGCGGCTGCCTGATCGCCGCGGCCACCTACTTCCCGATCTTCAACGGCCTGACCCACTTCGCCAACCCGCAGCTGGAAGCGGCACTGAAGAACTCGCCAGTGGTGGTGGTCGCCGATCCGGCTTCCTGCCACTTCCAGTTCAACATGACGGGTACCAAGAAGTTCCCATCGTCGTGCGACATCGCCACGGGCTTCCTGTCGAACAGCTCGGTGAATTACACGAAGGAAGACGCGCCGGCCGGCAGCATCGCCAAGGTGCGCATCGGTACGAAGGAATTTAGCTCGTTCAACGCCGTCATGACGGCCGACGGCCTGAACTTCGATGCGGACAGCAAGGCCCACGAAGCGGCGCTGAAGAAAGAACTGGGCGCCGGCATCAAGGAAGCGGGCTACCCTGCGAAAGCGGATCCGGACCAGATCAACAAGCCGATGGTCGTCTTGCTGCTGTTCATCCTGGTGCTGTACGTGACCATGGTGTATGGCCCGATCGCCGCCATGCTGGTGGAAATGTTCCCGACGCGTATACGTTACACCTCGATGTCCCTGCCCTACCATATCGGTAACGGCTGGTTCGGCGGCTTGCTGCCGACCACGGCCTTCGCGCTGGTGGCCTTCAAGGGCGACATTTATTATGGCCTGTGGTATCCGATCGTCGTCGCCCTGGCGACTGTCGTGATCGGCACCCTGTTCGTCAAGGAAACCAAGGACAACAATATCTACGCCGACGATTAAATGGATGCCAGCCCCGGCCGCAAGACCGGGGTCTGCAAAGCAAAACGCCGCTGACTGGTCAGCGGCGTTTTTTATGTGGCGTATATGGCGGCAGGCTTACTTGTCGTTTTTCTTTTTCAGCTGGTCGCGCTGCTGCACGTATTCTTGGTAGCTGGTCTGGTTGCGCTTGCGGCAGGCGTTGCGGTCGTCAAAATTATTGAGGCTGTTGCAATACTCGCCGATCTTGTCCCGGTTTGCGTCATACAGTACTTCACAGCCAGTAATGGCCAGCAAGAAGGGAATGATCAGATATTTCATTGCTACTCTCATGGATAGGGACGGGATTGCGCGAAAAACACCAGATTGCCCACTGGATAAGCGGGCAGCTTTATCTTAACGCGATCCTGGCGAAAAGTACAAGCGCTCGGTATTACTTATTAGAAAGGATTACCTGTCCGCGCGCCACTGCATGCTATGGTGGAAGTTTCTCCCACCGGACTCGTCCCCAGGCATGCCGACCATCGCCCCCGCCCCCTGCGGCCCGCTGCAGCAGCATTTCGACGCCTTGCTGCAAGACGTCTGCGCCAGCCTGGCTGCGCACGCCGGTTACTTGCTGGACGGCATATACCTGTACGGCAGCATCGCCCGCGGCGATGCCACGCCAAGCGTGTCCGACCTCGACCTGACCCTGGTGCTGCGCCAGCCGCCCACGCCGCCGCAAGCCGACGGGCTGGAAGCGCTGCGCCTGGCCCTGCAGGCACGCCACCGGGAAGTACTGAAAATCGATTTCGATATCGGCCACCGGGCCCAGGTGCTGGCGCCGGAGCACCTGTACAGCTGGGGCTACTGGCTCAAGCACCAGTGCCGCTGCCTGTGGGGCGAGGACCTGGCGCCGCACTTTGCGCCGTTCGCACCCTCGCGCGCCATCGCCCTGGCCGTGAATGGCGACTTTGCCCGCGTGCTGGACGATTATGCGCGGCGCCTCGATGACGAGCGCGACCCTGCCGCCATCGCCCGCCTGCAGCGCGAAGCGTCGCGCAAGCTGATCCGTTCCTGCAACCTGCTGCGCCAGGATGGCGATCCCGGCTGGCCCGCCAGCCTGGACGAGCATGTCGCGCTGTTGCTGCGCCGCTATCCCGCCATGCAGGCGCAAACGGCCTATTTTCTTGCCCAGGCGAGGCCCGGCGCCGCGCCGGCCAGCGGCTTTGCGTCGGCGCTGCGCCAGTTCACGCAGTGGCTGGCGCAGCAACAGGCGGACTAGACGCCGGCCTCGTCGTTCAACAGCGGATTGCCGGCCGCAAACGACGCCAGGTGTTCGAGCAACACGCGCACGCGGGCCGGCAGGTAGCGCCGCTGCGTCCACACGGCGTACACGTGGCGCGGCTGCGGCATCCAGTCGGGCAGCACGCGCACCAGGCTGCCACTGGCCACTTCATCGCGGCATTGCAGAAGCGGACACAGCAGGATGCCGATGCCCGCGTCGGCCATTTCCACGGCCAGGCGCATCTCGTTCACGCGCAGGCGCGCCTGCGGTTCGATCACCATTTCGGCGCCGTTGCCGGGCCGCCGCAAGCGCCAGGTGCGCAGCGGTTCGGCCACGATCAGCTCATGCTTTTCCAGTTCCTGCAAATCGCGCGGCACGCCGGCGCGCGCCAGGTAGCCGGGCGCGGCCACCATCACCAGCGCGGCGCTGCCCAGGCGGCGCTGCATCAGCGAGGAATCGTCGAGCGAGCCCACGCGGATGGCCAGGTCGGCGCCGCTGCCCACCAGGTCTTGCAGCAGGTTCGACAGTTCCAGCTCCAGGCGGATGTCCGGGTACTTCTGCATGAAGCTGACCCAGGCCGGCGTCAGCAAACCGCTGGCGAAGTTGACGGGCGCCAGCACGCGGATGCTGCCCGAGACGGCCGACAGGCTGGCGTCGAGCTGCTGCGTGGCTTGCCTCAGGGCATGGACCAGGGGACGGCACTGCTCGTAGTATTGCCAGCCTTCCGCCGTCGGCTGCAGGCGGCGCGCGCTGCGGTTGAGCAAGCGGTAACCGAGCTGGCTTTCCAGCTTTTGCAGCCGGCGCGTGACGGTGGCGGCGGGCAAGTCTTCCTTGACGGCCGCCGCATGCAGGCTGCCCGCCTCGACAATGGAAACAAACAGGGCTAAATCATCGAGCATGATTGCATTTTCGGAATTTGAAATTAAAAATATGGCTCTAGTATAGATTGCTGCAAGTTGTTACGCTGCCCTTTCCTTACCATTTTGAAAGTGTCCCATGTCCGAAGCCCTGCGTTTGCGTTGCGTATTTGCCTTCCTGATGTCGCTGGTCATGACCCTGCTGATGAGCGCCTGGGTCACCTGGCTCAATATCGGCCTGCAGGCGGACTTCCTACCCCGCTGGCGCCACGCGTTCTTTGCCGCCTGGCCCGTGGCCTTCTGCGCCGTGATGCTGTTCGCGCCCCGCGTGCAAGTCATCAGCCGCAATATCGTCACCCGGCTGGCGCGCCCGGCGCCGACCTGCCCCGCCTGCGCGGCCGATGGGCCATGTGCGTGCGCCCGCCGCCCTTAACCGGCAGTCGGCCACCGGCAGTATCACTCGGTCACTCCCGCCCACGGCCGCCCTGATCCGGGCTATGCTATGGCCGTCCTTGTTTTTACTGCGGAGTGACCATGCTCGACCACGTTTCCCTCACCGTCAGCGACCTGGAACGCGCCGAGCGCTTCTACGACGCCATCTTCGCCGCGCTCGGCGTGCCCAAGGTGGGCAGCGACCATGCCAATGCGTGGATAGGCTATGGCGAGCGCAGCGATGCCGAACACCCCGAACGCAGCTATTTTTCCGTGCGGCTGGGCCCCGCGCCCGGCGACGCGCCGCGCCGCCATTGCTGCTTCAAGGCCCCCTCGCGCGCGGCCGTGGAAGCGTTCTGGCACGCGGGGCTGGCGCAGGGCGGCATCGACCTGGGCGCGCCCGGCTTGCGCCACTATCACGCCAGCTATTACGCGGCCTTTTTGTTCGATCCTGACGGCAACCGCATCGAAGCCGTCTGCCACCGCGCCGACGCCGGCTGACAGGACGGGAAATCCACCTCTGTTCGGCATTTCCACTTCGTGACGATTTGCCTATAATGGCTGGCACGCCATACCGGTCCCCGGTCCCTGCACCAAGAAGGAGATTCATGCATCATCTATTCGTCGGCCGCCCCGCGCGCACCATGCTCCTCTCCAGCGCCGGCTTGCTGCTGGCAGGCTGTTTTTCCGGCTGCTCTCTGTTGCCATCGACCCCGGTCATGCCCGGCGTGCCGGCTACCGCCGCCCTGCCCGACGCCAGCATCGCCTACACCGTGAGCGGCCAGGGCGGCGTGCCCGTCGTGTTCCAGTCGGCCATGGGCGACGGCAAGGATGTGTGGGCCAAGGTGGCGCCCGAAGTGGCCAGACAGCACCGCGTGCTCGTGTACGACCGTCCCGGCTACGGCGACAGCAAGAAAACCACCACGCCGCGCGACCCGTGCACCATCGCTGCCCAGCAGCGCGCCCTGCTGGCGCAAGCTGGCCTGAAACCGCCGTATGTGCTGGTCGGCCATGGCTTGGGCGGGCTGTACCAGTATGTGTATGCGAAGCTGTACCCGCAGGACGTGGCCGGCCTGGTCTTGCTCGATCCCACGCACCCGCAGCAATGGAACCGCCTGCAGACGGACGCATCCACCTACGCCATGCTCGTCAAGACGCGGCGCAAGCTGATGTTCAACAGTACGGAATCGGCCGAATTTGATGCCCAGACGCAATGTCTGCAGCACGTCGACATGGGCAGCCCGCTGCGCGTGCCCGCCATGCTGCTGGTGCGCGACAAGTTCGGCATCGAGGAAATGGGCTCGTTTGAAAACGTGGTGCGGGCCCAGGAAAAGGATTGGCAGCGCCTGTCCGGCGCGCCGGCCATCGAGCGCATCACGGGCGCCGGCTACTACATCCAGAAGGACAACCCCGTCATCGTCAACGAGGCGGTCAAGATGGTGGCGAAGAAGAAATAAAAAAAGGGCAGAGAAATCTGCCCTTTGTCATTCAACAACCCAACATCAACTATTGAAGCCCTTGCCTTCGCCCGCCAGCTTCACCAGCAGGGGCGCCGGCGTCCACGCTTCGCCGTGGCGGCCTTTCGCATAGCCGGCGATCGTGTCGAGCACGTTCGGCAAGCCGACCGTGTCCGCGTAGAACATCGGGCCGCCGCGGAACAGCGGGAAGCCGTAGCCCGTCAGATACACCATGTCGATGTCCGAGGCGCGCAGGGCGATGCCCTCTTCCAGGATGCGCGCGCCTTCGTTGACGAGCGCATACACGAGGCGCTCGACGATTTCCTGGTCGCTGATCTTGCGCCGCGCCACGCCGATGTCGGCGGAATGCTGGACTATCATGGCGTTGACCTGTTCCGAGGCGTAAGCCTTGCGGTCGCCCGGCTTGTAGTCGTACCAGCCGGCGCCCGTCTTCTGACCATAGCGCCCCAGTTCGCACAGCAGATCGGCCGTCTTCGAATACGTCACTTCCGGTTTTTCCACATAGCGGCGCTTGCGGATGGCCCAGCCGATGTCGTTGCCGGCCAGGTCGCCCATGCGGAACGGACCCATGGCAAAGCCGAATTTCTCGACGGCCTTGTCGACCTGCTCCGGCAGGCAGCCTTCTTCCAGCAGGAAACCGGCTTGGCGGCTGTATTGCTCGATCATGCGGTTGCCGATGAAACCGTCGCACACGCCGGAAACGACGCCCGTCTTTTTCAGCTTTTTCGACAGCGCCAGCGCCGTGGCCAGCACATCCTTGCCCGTTTCCTTGCCGCGGACGATTTCCAGCAGCTTCATGACGTTCGCCGGGCTGAAGAAATGCGTGCCGACCACGTCTTGCGGGCGTTGGGTGAACGCGGCGATCTTGTCCAGGTCCAGGGTCGAGGTGTTCGAGGCGAGGATGGCGCCCGGCTTCATGACGGCGTCGAGCTGCCTGAACACGGTTTCCTTGACGCCCAGTTCCTCGAAGACGGCTTCGATGACGATGTCCGCCTGCGCGATATCGGCATACGCCAACGTACCGCTGACCAAGGCGATGCGCTGCTCGGCCTTGTCCTGCGTCAATTTGCCCTTCTTGACCGTGTTTTCATAATTCTTGCGGATGGTGGCCAGGCCCTTGTCCAGCGCTTCCTGCTTCGTTTCCAGCAAGGTCACGGGGATGCCCGCGTTGGCGAAATTCATGGCGATGCCGCCGCCCATGGTGCCGGCGCCGACAATCGCCGCGCTGGCGATGGCGCGCACGGGCGTGTCGGCCGGCACGTCGGGCACCTTACTGGCGACCCGCTCGGCAAAGAAGGCGTGGCGCAGGGCTTTCGACTCGGGCGACTGCACCAGCTGCATGAACAGTTCGCGCTCGTACTTCAAGCCCTCGTCGAATTTCATCGTCACGGCGGCCGCCACGGCATCGACGCATTTCAGCGGTGCGGGGAACGGGCCGGACATGGCTTTCACGGTATTGCGCGAAAATTGCAGGAACGCTTCGTGGTTCGGGTAGTCAACCTTGCGCTCGCGCACTTTCGGCAGCGGGCGCACGTCACCCACTTTCGTGGCAAAGGCCACGGCGGCGGCCAGCAAGTCCGCGCCGGGCGCGATGACTTCGTCGAACAGGGCCGTGCCGGCCAGTTTTTCGGACGCTACGGGCGTGCCCGAGACGATCATGTTCAAGGCCATTTCCAGGCCCAGCACGCGCGGCAGGCGCTGCGTGCCGCCCGCGCCCGGCAAGATGCCGAGTTTGACTTCCGGCAAGGCCATCTGCGCGCCAGGCGCGGCCACGCGGTAGTTGCAGCCCAGCGCCAGCTCCAGGCCGCCGCCCATGCAGACGCTGTGGATGGCTGCCACCACGGGCTTGGTCGATTGCTCGACGACGTTGATCAGGGTGTGCAGCGTTGGTTCCGTGAGCGCCTTGGGCGAATTGAATTCCTTGATATCGGCGCCGCCCGAAAAGGCCTTGCCGGCGCCCGTGATGACGATGGCTTTGACGGCGTCGTCCGCCAGCGCCTGGCGGATGCCGGCCACGGCGGCCGTACGCGTCGCCAGGCCCAGGCCGTTGACGGGCGGGTTGGCCAGGGTAATGACGGCAACGGCGCCGTTCACTTGATATTCAGCACTCATGTCTCTTCCTTGTTGGTCTATAGGTTTTTGCTTGGCGATGAGGTGGTTGCAAGGGATGAAGCTGCACTATACCGCATAAAAGAACGCTCGTATTATTTTTGTCGTGCGCGCGCAGGCGCCAGCATGGTACGCCATGGTACAACATCATTTGCGGAAAGATTCTGCTGCATGCAGCAAGTTTCAGTAGAAGCTATCACTTGGATATTCATTTAAATAATAAAAGCACAATAATAATAACGCCGTTTTATTATGTAAGAAAATGCGTTTGTTATATGCCGGCATGGGCCAATTGCGACAGTTTTTACATTATTTATTCCCGCCCCTTGTTTTTCGCCAGATGCTGGGGAATAATAAAATTGTTGATACAAATCAATACTCTACAATTTATCTACAATAAGGCATACCGCAGGAAAAACACTGGCGGCCGTTCTGCGCGCACATTCTCACCGATTATCACCAGATGTCGACCGCGGCAATAACATTGCTGCCTTTTATGGATAGCAGTAAAAGTAATCGCAGCGGCATTATCGTTCCCATTCCTCTTCTCACCCCGAAGGAAATACTATGGACGCAGCCAGCCATGTCAGCCACTCCCAGGATCTGGACTTACAAGCGATAAATACTGCATTGAACCGTGTCCAGGCCGTGATCGAATTCGAACTCGACGGCACCATCCTGCATGCGAACGACAATTTCCTGCGCGTCGTCGGCTATACCCTGGCGGAAGTGCAAGGCAAGCACCATGCCATCTTCTGCGACCCCGAGTATGTCAAGACGGATGAATACAGCAACTTCTGGGCTAAGCTGGGACGTGGCGAGTTCGACCATGGCGAATACAAGCGCCGCGCCAAGGATGGGCGCGAAGTGTGGATCAACGCATCCTACAACCCCATCCTCGACGCGGACGGCAAGCCGTATAAAGTCATCAAGTTTGCCACCGACATCACGGCCACCAAGCGCCGCAACGCCGATTACGAAGGCAAGATCGACGCCATCAGCAAGGCCCAGGCCGTGATCGAATTCCGGCTCGACGGCACCATCCTCGACGCCAACGACAATTTCCTCAAGTCCGTCGGCTACACGCTCGACGAGATCAAGGGCAAGCATCACCGCATGTTTTGCCTGCCCGACTACGCCAACAGCGACGACTATGCGCAGTTCTGGCACAAGCTGGGGCAAGGCCAGTTCGACGCGGGCGAATACAAGCGCGTCACCAAGGACGGCCGCGAAATCTGGCTCAATGCCTCGTACAACCCCATTTTCGATACGGAAGGACGGCCCTTCAAGGTGGTCAAGTTCGCCAGCGACGTCACGGCCCTGAAAAAGCGCAACGCCGAGTACGAAGGCAAGGTCAGCGCCATCGGCAAGGCGCAGGCCGTGATCGAATTCGACATGCAGGGCAATGTGCTCGATGCGAACGACAATTTCCTCGCCGTCATGGACTATGACTTGAGCGATATCAAGGGCGAGCACCACCGCATGTTTTGCGAGCCCGAGTATGCGAGCAGCGCCGAGTACAAGAAATTCTGGCAAAAGCTCAACCGCGGCGAATTCGACGCGGGCCGCTACAAGCGCCTGGGCAACCATGGCAAGGTGGTGTGGATACAAGCCACCTACAACCCCATCCTGGACCTCAACGGCAAGCCGTATAAGGTGGTCAAGTTCGCCATTGACATCAGCGAACAGGTAAACCTGGAAAACAGCATCCAGTCCAAGGCCGCCAACGACAGCCGCAAGGTCAATGCCCTGCTCGAGTCGGTGGCGCGCGCGGCGCAAGGCGACCTGACCTGCAATATCGTGCCCGAGGGCGACGAGCCGATCGACCTGCTGGCCGGCGGCATCAGCAAGATGATCATCGACTTGCGCGGCGTGATCGGCAACGTGGTATCGGCGGCGAACGGCTTTGCCGACGCCTCGCACGCGATCGCCGAACGGGCGACGGGCGTGGCTGTGGGCACGCAGGCGCTGGGCGCCACGGTGGAAGAAATGAACGCCTCCATCGACGGCCTGACCTTTTCCATCAATTCCATCGCGGAAAACACCTCGAACGCCGATTACCTGGCGAAAGCCACGCAGCAGGAAGCGGAAGCGGGCGCGCGCGCCGTCGCCAAGTCGATCGAGGCGATGGACTTGATCAACCGCTCGTCGGAAGACATCGGCGAAATCGTCAAGGTGATCAGCGAAATCGCCAACCAGACCAACATGCTGGCCTTCAATGCGGCCATCGAGGCGGCCCGCGCGGGCGAGCACGGCCTGGGCTTTTCCGTCGTCGCCGACGAGGTGCGCAAGCTGGCCGAGCGCTCTTCGCAGGCGACCAAGGAAATTTCCAAGCTGATCAACGAATCCGTCAAGCGTGTCTCGACGGGCAGCGAAATCTCCCGCCAGGCCAGCGACGCCTTCGACAAGATCGTCTCGGGCGTGGCGAAGACCACCCTGGCCATCTCGGACATCTCGAAGGCGGCCAACGAGCAGCTGCTGACGGCGCGCGAAGTGTCCACGGCGATCCAGTACATTGCCGAGGAAACGGAAAAGTCGGCCGCCAACTGCGACAGCATCGCCCGCTCGACGGATGGCTTGAACGAGCGCGCGGGCAGCCTGAACCAGACTGTCTCCGGCTTCGTGGTGTAGGCCATGAGCCACGCGGCCACCTTGACGCCCGAGGTGCTGACGACCCTGATCGCGCTGGTGCGCCAGCATACGGGCATCGCCATGACGGCGCGCAAGAGCGTCTTGCTGGAACGGCGCTTGCAGCCACGGCTGCAGGCGCTGTCCCTGCACAGCTACCAGGCGTACCTGGACCGCGTGGCCAGCGACCGCGACGAGGTGGCCCATTTCATCGACCTGGTGACCACCAACGACACCCTGTTCTTCCGCACGCCGTCCATCTGGGATTACTTCCGCGACCGCTACCTGCCCGCCTGGGCGCGCGCGCATCCGGACGGCTGCCTCGCCATCTGGTCGGCGGCCGCCGCCAGCGGCGAGGAACTGTATTCGATCGCCATGCTGTGCGAGCAATTCAAGCAGCAGGCGCCCGCCTTCCGCTACCAGATCCTGGCCAGCGACATTTCGCAGCAGATCCTGGGCGCGGCGCGGGCCGGCCAGTACAGCGGCCGCTCCGTCGAGCGCATCCGCCTGTCGCATCCTGACTTGCTGCGCAAATATTTCACGCCCGCGCCGTACGGCGTCAAGGTCAACGAGGAATTGCGCCAGCACGTCAGCTTTGCCCAGCATAATCTGCTGGAAGCGCTGCGCCCGGCCCAGCGCTTCGACCTGGTCTTCCTGCGCAATGTGCTCATTTATTTCGACGCCGAGCACCAGGAAACCGTGCTGCGCCAGGCACGCCTGAGCCTGAAGGACGAGGGCCGGCTGATCCTGGGCGAGTCGGAAACCATCGCCCGCCTCGGCACCGGCTATCAATTCGAGTTTCCCATGATTTATAAGGCGGGTACCGCATGAGCATCATCATCGAGCATAACTTGCCGCTGCAACATGTTGGCATGGGGCAACTCAGCGTGGGCACGCAGGGCGAGCAGCTGCAAGCCTTGCTCGGCTCCTGCATCGGCATCGGCTTCATCTGGAAGAATGGCCCGTGCTGCGGCCTGGCCCACTGCCTGCTGCCGGAAGCGCCCGGCGTCGAGCCGAGCCTGGGCGCGCGCTATGTGAGCCAGGCCGTGCCCTCGCTGCTGCGCCTGATGGGCGTGCGCCAGGCCGATTACGCCGATATCGAAGTGGTGCTGGCGGGCGGCGCCAGCATGTTTGGCCCGCGCAACGGGCGCTTGCAAGTGGGCCGGCAAAACGCGGAAGCGGCGCAAAAATACCTGGACCAGTGCGGCTTGCACGTCAGTTTTTGCGCGCTGGGCGGCCGCCACGGGCGCCAGTTGCTGATCGATTGCGCCCGGCACAGCTATGCCGTCACCGATGTGGTGGCGCAACCCGAATTGATTCCACGCAAGGAAGGCGCATATGGATATGCATGAAGCAACGGGCTTGCAAGCGCAGGGGGCCAGCGACACGGCCACCGAACTGTTCGGTTCCTTCCACCTGGGCGACGATGAATTCGCCCTGCCCGCCAGCTGCATCCGCGAGGTCGTCAATTACCCCGCCAAAGTCACCGCCCTGCCCCTGTCGCCCGCCTACCTGGAAGGCATGTTCACCTTGCGCGGCAGCGTCATTCCGGTGGTCAACCTGGGCCGCTTGTTCCGCGCCGACGCGCCGCGCGCCGTGGCCACGGACAAGATCGCCATCCTCGATTTCCAGCAAGTACTGATCGGCATCGTTTTCCAGGATACGGGCGAAATCCTGCGCGTGCCCGCCAGCGCCCGCAGCGCCCTGCAGTATGCGGCCGGCGACAGCCACGCCGTCATCGCCGGCACGATCCTGCAGGATGGCGGCGCGCGCCTGCTGCAGGTACTCGACCCGCACGCCCTGCTGCGCATCGAAAACGTGCCCCATGTGCTGGCCCTGCAGGCGACAGGTGCCAGGCTCAGCACGTCCCGCTACCACGCGCAAAGCGAACGCCGGCAGTGCGTCAGCTTCCATGCGGCGGGCGCCACGTTTGCCTTCGAAATGCTGGCCATCCAGGAAATCATCCGGGTGCCGGAACTGCACAGTTCCCTGCTGAACAGCGAACTGTGCCTGGGGCGCATGCATTTTCGCGGCAGCCAGGTGGCCGTCGTCGATTTCGGCGCCCTGCTGCAGGCGGGCGAACCGGGCAAGGCAGCCACCGGCGACCAGCGCATCATCGTCGTGCGCCTGGAGGACACGACCGTGGGCTTCCTCGTCGACTCCGTCGACAGCATCGTGCATTTCTTTGGCGACGAAGTGCTGCCGATTCCCCTGCTGAGCAAGGCGCGCGCCGCCATGTTTGCCGGCTGCATCACGAAAGAAGGCCTGGGCGACATCATTTTCCTGGACCATAAGGAAATCCTGTCGCAGGCGGAGATCGTCGAGATGCGCGACGGCCACGCGCGCCTGTACCCCAGCGACCCGGAAACGGCCACCGCCGCCACGCGCAAGGCGCAGCGCCGCGTCTACATCACGTTTACGGTGGAAACCCGCTTCGCCGTGGAAATCGGGCAAGTGCGCGAAATCATCGATTTCAGCGGCGCCATCACCACGCCGCCGGGCATGCCAGCCTGCATGCGCGGCATGCTGAATTTACGCCAGCAAATGATCAGCATCATCGACTTGCGCCAGCTGTATGCGATGCCGGCCTTGCCGGACGCCAGCGCGGGCAAGATTCTGATCGTGGAACGGGGTGACGAGCGCTACGGTTTTCTCGTCGACCATGTCGATAACATCATGACGATATCCGACAGCCAGCGCTTTGCGGCACCGCAAATCATCCGCACGGGAGAGCATGACGACTTGCGCAGCGAAATGGATGAAATGATCGATATCGGCACGGATGCGCAGCGCCAGACCCTGTCCGTCTTCCAGTGCGATCATTTGCTGGAAAAACTGGGGTCGGCGCTGCCGCAGGCGGCCTAGGCTGCTTTACATGCCCGGCAGCTTGTGCCCCTTGAACTGCTCGCGCAGCTTGTTTTTCTGGATCTTGCCCGTGGCGCCCATGGGCAAGGCGTCGATGAACAGCACGTCGTCCGGCGTCCACCACTTGGCGATCTTGCCTTCGAAAAATTGCAGTAACGCATCGCGCGTGACCGTCATGCCGGGACGCAGCACCACCACGAGCACGGGGCGCTCGTCCCATTTCGGGTGGAACACGCCGATGCAGGCCGCCTGCAGCACGGCCGGGTGCGCCATGGCCAGGTTTTCCAGGTCGATGGTGCCGATCCACTCGCCGCCCGACTTGATCACGTCCTTGCTGCGGTCCGTGATCTGCATGTAGCCGTCCCCGTCGATGGTAGCCACGTCGCCCGTGGGGAACCAGCCATCCTGCAGCACCTCGCCGCCCTCGTTCTTGTAGTACGAGGAAATGATCCACGGCCCTTTCACCAGCAAATGCCCGTAGGCCACGCCATCCCACGGCAATTCCTTGCCATCGTCGTCGACGATCTTCATGTCCACGCCATAAATCGCATGGCCCTGCTTTTGCAGGATCTTGCGCTGCTCCTCCTTCGGCAAGTCCAGGTGCTTGGTCTGCAAACCGCCGGCCGTGCCCAGCGGCGACATTTCCGTCATGCCCCAGGCGTGGATGACCTCGATGTCGAACTTGTCGATCAGGGTATCCATCATGGCGGGCGGGCACGCGGCGCCGCCGATCACCGTGCGGCGGAAGGTGGAAAACTGCAAGTTATTCTGCAAGGCGTGATTGAGCAAGCCCAGCCAGACGGTGGGCACGCCGGCCGAGAACGTCACCTTTTCCGCCTCGAACAGTTCGTACAGCGACTTGCCATCGAGCGCCGCGCCGGGAAACACCATGCGCGCGCCGGACAGGGGCACGGAATACGGCAAACCCCACGCGTTCACGTGGAACATGGGCACGACGGGCAACACGGTGTCCGAAGCGCGCACGTTCAGGGCGCTGGGCATGGCCGACGCATACGCGTGCAGCACGGTCGAGCGGTGCGAATACAGGGCGCCCTTGGGGTTGCCCGTCGTGCCCGACGTGTAGCACAGGGTGGCGGCTGCATTTTCGTCGAACAGGGGCCAGGCGTAATCGTCGGAATGCGTGGCGATCAAATCTTCATAGCACAGCAGGTCGGGAATCGTGCTGCTGGCGGGCATGCGGTCGCGGTCGCACATCAGCACGAAGTGACGGACAAAGGTGCAGTCGGCGGCGATTTTCTCCACCACGGGCAAGAAGGTCAAATCGAACAGCAAGACCTGGTCTTCGGCATGGTTCGAGATGTAGGCGATCTGGTCGGGGAACAGGCGCGGATTGATGGTGTGCAGCACGGCGCCCGAGCCGGACACGGCATAATAGGCTTCCAAGTGGCGGTAGCCATTCCAGGCCAGGGTGGCGACCCGGTCGCCCATGCCGACGCCGAGGCCATGCAAGGCGTTCGCCAGGCGCCGCGCGCGCTGGTGGCAATCGCGGTAGGTGTAGCGGTGCATATCGCCCTCCACCCGCCGCGAAATGATTTCGCTGCCTCCATAATGACGCGCTGCAAACTCGATAATGCTGGAAATCAGCAGGGGCTGATTCATCATCTGGCCCATCACTGGGCTCAAGGGAAATGCCGACATCGTGTCTCCTGGGTGGATACTCGGTTATTGTTGGAATTTAAAGATTTTCCTTAGTTTCGTACGGTCGTGCGGAAATCGTCAACGCATTTCGATATTGCATTGCAGCATGGAATTTTCGATTCCGTTTTTTGCCGCATTGGCCCCCATTTCCGCGCCCGCCACGCGGCTTGGCGCCGTGCGGTAAAATCGCCTTCCAGGCTGGCGCACCTTGCCGGTCCCTCTTATCTGACTGGAATTGCCATCACCGCTCATACCTTACCACTGGATAACGCCTTTGCGGCCTTGCCGCCCGCGTTCTATACGCGCTTGATGCCCACGCCCCTGCCCGCCCCGTATTTCGTGGCCGCCAGCGCGCCGGCCGCCAGCCTGGTCGGCCTCGATGCCGCGCGCCTGGCCGGGCCCGATTACGTGGAGCTGCTGAGCGGCAACACGGTTGCCGAGCGCTCGATTCCCCTGTCGGCCGTGTATTCGGGCCACCAGTTCGGCGTCTGGGCCGGCCAACTGGGCGACGGCCGCGCCATCTTGCTGGGCGATATCGCCACCGAACACGGCCCGATGGAGTTGCAGCTGAAAGGCGCGGGCGCCACGCCGTATTCGCGCATGGGCGACGGGCGCGCCGTGCTGCGCTCATCCATCCGCGAATTCCTGTGCTCGGAAGCCATGGCGGCGCTGGGCATTCCCACCTCGCGCGCGCTGTCCATCATGGGTTCGCAGCAAGGCATCATGCGCGAAACGGTGGAAACGGCCGCCGTCGTGACGCGCATGGCGCCCAGTTTCGTGCGCTTCGGCTCGTTCGAACACTGGTTTTACCGCAAGAAGCCGGACGAGCTGAAAATCCTGGCCGATTACGTCATCGACGGTTTTTATCCCCATTTGCGCGCCGCATCAAATCCATATCAAGCCTTGCTGGCCGAAGTGTGCGTGCGCACGGCGCACATGATTGCGCACTGGCAAGCCGTGGGCTTCATGCATGGCGTCATGAACACGGACAATATGTCCATCCTGGGCTTGACGCTCGATTACGGCCCCTTCGGCTTCATGGAAGCGTTTGACGCCGAGCACATCTGCAACCATACGGACCAGCAAGGCCGCTATTCCTACGCCAACCAGCCGCAAGTGGGCCACTGGAACTGCTATGCGCTGGGCCAGGCCCTGCTGCCGCTGATTGGCGAAGTGGAGCTGGCGCAGGCGGCGCTGGACAGCTACCAGCCCGCGTTTGCGGACAAGATGAATGCCTTGCTGCGCGCCAAGCTGGGTTTGCGCACGACGCAGGAAGACGACACGGCCCTGTTCGACAGCATGTTTGCGCTGATGCAAGCCAACCACGTGGATTTCACCAACTTCTTCCGCGCGCTGGCGACCTTGCAGGTGGCGGCTCCCGAACACGACACCGCGCTGCGCGACATGTTCATCGACCGCCCCTCCTTCGATGCGTGGGCGACGACCTACCGCGCGCGCCTGCTGCAGGAAAACAGTATCGATGCCGAGCGCAGTGCAGCCATGAACCAGGTCAACCCGAAATACGTGCTGCGCAACTACCTGGCGCAAGTGGCCATCGAGAAAGCCCAGCAGCACGATTACACGGAAGTGGCGAAATTGCTGGAAGTTTTGCAAAAGCCATTTGACGAACAGCCCGAACACCAGCACTATGCGGCCCTGCCGCCCGACTGGGCCAGCCACCTTGAAGTCAGCTGCTCATCCTAAGGAGTCCTTATGACCACGAATAAAGTCAAGAAAACCGACGCCGAATGGCGCGCCATGCTCGACTCGATGCAATACGAAGTCACGCGCCACGCGGCCACGGAACGGGCCTTCACGGGCAAGTTCTGGGACCACCATGAACACGGCGTCTACACCTGCGTCTGCTGCAACACGCCATTGTTTGCTTCGGACACGAAATTCGACTCCGGCTGCGGCTGGCCCAGCTATTTCCAGGCGCTCGACCCGGCGAATGTCACGGAAATCGTCGACCGCAGCCACGGCATGGTGCGCACGGAAATCGTCTGCGCCGTCTGCGACGCCCACCTGGGCCACGTGTTCCCGGACGGCCCGCCGCCGACCGGCTTGCGCTATTGCATCAATTCGGCTTCCCTGCGCTTCGATCCGCAGCCGTGATGCTGGCAATGGCTTGGGCCTTGCTCCTAAGCCATTCCTAAGATGATTTTAATAAGACCAGTGTAAAGTCTCGCCATGAAATTTCTATTCGACCTCTTCCCCCTGATCGCCTTCTTCACCGCCTTCAAACTGGGCGGCATGTATGAAGCGGCCACGCACGATTTCGTGCAGCAATATCTGTCCGGCTTCGTGTCCGGCGGCCTGATCAAGGCCGACCAGGCGCCGTGGATACTTGCCACCCTCGTCGGCATCGTCGCCACGGCTTGCCAGGTCAGCTATCTGCTGCTGCGCGGGCGCAAGGTGGACGGCATGCTGTGGCTGTCGCTGTTCATCTTTGTCGTGTTCGGCGGCGCCAGCATTTACCTGCATGACGATTTCTTCCTGAAATGGAAGCCGACCCTGATCTACTGGCTGTCCGGCCTGGCCCTCTTGATCGCCCACGTGGGTTTCAAGAAAAACCTGATCCGCAAGACCATGGAAGCGCAAGTGCAATTGCCGGATGCCGTCTGGAACCAGCTGCTGGCCGCCTGGATCATTTTCTTTGGCGCCATCGGCGCACTGAACCTGTTCGTCGCCTTCGTGCTGTACAAGGGCGACATGGCTGCCTGGGTCAGCTTCAAGGCGTTTGGCGCGACGGGCATTTTCTTTGCCTTCATCGTGGCGCAAACCCTGTTCCTGGCCAAACATATCAAGGAAGACGCATGATGCACACCACCACCGAGAATACTTCGCCGGAAACGCGCATGCAGCGCATTCGTACCCGCCTGGAAACGGCACTTTCCCCTCTGGAATGCGTGCTGGAAGACGACTCGGCGCGCCACCGGGGCCATGCGGGCGCCGCCTCGGGCGGCGGCCATTACAATCTACGCATTATTTCTAGTCAATTTGAGGGGCTCAGGCTCGTCATGCGCCATCGACTGGTGTATGATTCCGTGCACGATATGATGCATAATGAGATACATGCATTGGCGATTGTGGCATTGGCGCCGTCCGAGGTAGCATAAGGATGGCGTTTTTGGCGTACCCGGATCACTTGGGTATGCCCTTGCTTCTGGCGCCATGCCTGGATTTCTTTCCATGCGTTTTTTACGAAACTTTCCCTAACAGGATTTAATAATGACTTTTAAGCCAGCCCGCTTGCTGATCGCACTACTCGCCGTTGTCGCGGTACCTGTTTTTGCGCAAAATGTTGCCGTTGTTAATGGCAAGCCTATCCCATCGTCGCGCGTTGATGCAGTCGTCAAGCAAGTCGTCGCCCAAGGCCAGCAACCGGATTCGCCGCAATTGCGCGAAATGATCAAGAAGGACTTGATCGGCCGTGAAGTGCTGATGCAAGAAGCGGAAAACAAAGGTTTCGGTAAAGATGCAGCAGTCAAGCAGCAAATCGAGAACGCACGCCAGGCCATCGTCATCAACGCCCTGGTCGGCGACTACCTGAAAAAGAACCCGGTCAACGACGCTGAAATCAAGGCGGAATACGACCGTTTCGTGGCCCAGACCGGCGACAAGGAATACCACGTACGCCACATCCTGGTAGCGACCGAAGCGGAAGCGAAAGACATCATCGCCAAGCTGAAAGGCGGCGCCAAGTTCGAAGACCTGGCCAAGCAATCGAAAGATGCCGGCTCGGCCGACAACGGCGGCGACCTGGACTGGGCAGCACCATCGTCCTTCCCGAAAGTCTTCTCCGACGCCTTCGTGAAACTGCAAAAAGGCCAGGTCACCGACACCCCGGTGCAAACGCCTAACGGTTTCCACGTGATCAAGCTGGACGACACCCGCGCGGCAAAACTGCCGACCCTGGAAGAAGTCAAGCCACAGATCGCCGAAGCGCTGCAGCAAAAGAAACTGCAAGCGTATCAGGAAGAAATGATCAAAAAAGCGAAAGTTCAGTAAGAACTGACCTCCCCGGCGCCCTTTTCGGCGCCGGTCGTGTATTCTGCGCCTGAATGCGTACTGCACGGCAGTCGCGATCTTTTGTATCGGTTTTTGTATACTTATTAGGAATGAACATGATTTTGAAGCCAGCCCGCCTGATCTTAGCCCTGGTCGCCGTTGT
Organism: Janthinobacterium sp. SUN211; assembly: GCF_030587315.1. Taxonomy (NCBI): domain Bacteria; kingdom Pseudomonadati; phylum Pseudomonadota; class Betaproteobacteria; order Burkholderiales; family Oxalobacteraceae; genus Janthinobacterium; species Janthinobacterium sp. SUN211. The sequence continues at coordinate 830,843 of NZ_JAPWIC010000001.1, forward strand.
AGCGATCCCTGCATTCGCGCAAAACGTGGCCACCGTGAACGGCAAGGCCATCCCTTCGTCGCGCGTCGACCAGGTCGTCAAGCAAGTCGTCGCCCAAGGCAAACAAGCGGATTCGCCGCAATTGCGCGAAGCCATCAAAAAAGACCTGATCGGCCGTGAAGTGCTGATCCAGGAAGCCGACAAGCAAGGCTACGGCACGCGTCCGGAAGTCAAGTCGCAGATCGACAATGCCCGTCAAAGCATCATCATCAACGCCCTGCTGGCCGACTACGTGAAGAAAAACCCTGTCAAGGACGCTGAAATCAAGGCCGAATACGACAAGTTCAAGGCACAAGCGGGCGACAAGGAATACCATGCACGCCACATCCTGGTCGCCACCGAAGCGGAAGCGAAAGACATCATCGCCAAGCTGAAAGGCGGCGCCAAGTTCGAAGAACTGGCGAAAGTATCGAAAGACGGTTCCGCAGCCAATGGCGGCGACCTGGACTGGGCTAGCCCAGCTTCGTACGTGAAGCCATTCTCCGACGCCATGGTCGCCCTGAAACCAGGCCAGATCACGCAAACGCCAGTGCAATCGCAATTCGGCTTCCACGTGATCAAGCTGGAAGAAACCCGTCCGACGAAGTTGCCGGCACTGGAAGAAGTCAAGGGCCAGGTGGCCGAGTCGCTGCAACAGAAGAAACTCGCCGCCTACCGCGACGAACTGATGAAGAAGGCAAAAATCCAGTAAAAACGCCTGATATAAGCTACTGCGCGTCGCGCTTTGCGGCCTGCGATGCTCACCGTACCTTCGTACGGTTGCGCGTCTCGGCCACAAATCGCTGCCGCTCGCTACGCTTCTATCAGCCGTTTGGATGGCTGGACAAGAGCGCTCTTCGGGGCGCTTTTTTTACGCCTGAAAAAAGCGAGATGCGATGGATTTACATGCAGAACTGAAGGCGGCGCTGGAAGCGGTTACCGAACCGGGCCGCGCGGGCCCCATGCAGGCCTACATGCGCGACCAGTTCGTTTTCCTGGGCGTGGCGGCGCCGCAGCGGCGGCTGGCCGCCAGGGGCTTGCTGGCGGGTTTGAAGGGCATCGGTGCCGATGCCTTGCTGGAACATGCGCAACTGCTGTGGCAACAGCCGGAACGCGAATACCAGCACGTGGCGCTCGACATGCTGGCCCTGCACCGGCGCCAGCTGGGCATCGAACACCTCCCCGCCCTGCTGGCACTGGCGCGCCAGCGCGCGTGGTGGGACAGCGTCGACGGCATGGTAGGCATCGTCGGCGAGGTGCTGCAGACGGAACGGCAGCGCGGCGGCAACGGCCATGCGCACATGGAGGGCGCCTTGCGCCATGAGGACTTCTGGCTGCGCCGCATCGCCATGCTGCACCAGCTGGGCTGGCGGACCGACACGGATGCGGCCTGGCTGTTCGGCGCGGCGCTGGCGCTGGCCCACGAAGACGAGTTTTTTATCCGCAAGGCCATCGGCTGGGCCTTGCGCGATTACGCGCGCCACGCGCCCGAGGCCGTGTCGACATTTGCCGACGCGCACCGCCAGCAACTGTCGGCGCTCAGCTACCGCGAAGCGCTGAAGCACCAGCCACGCTGAAGGCCGAGCCGCCCAGCAGGCGCAGCGCGGCATCGATGCGCGGCGCGGCATCCCAGGCCGGCGCGGGCGCCAGCAAGCCCAGCGCCATCTGCCGCAGGGGCTCGGCAATCACCATGGCCAGCAGCAAGCCGGCCAGCTCCCGCCCATCCTGCAGCGCCAGATGGCCGCGCGCGGCCTGGCGCTGCAGCCAGTCGGCCAGCAGGGCCGTGCCCCGCTCGATGCCGTTGCGCTGATACACGGCAAGTAAATCCGCGCGAGCGGGAAACTCCGTGCACAGCAGGCGGAACAGTCCGACGGCGTCCGCCGTCAGCACGCGCGCCGCCATCGCCTGCAATATCTCTTTTAACAGCGGCAACACCTCGCCAGGCCCTGCCGCATCGTGCGCCATGGCCGGCAGGAAAGCATCCGTCCAGCCGCGCACCACCAGGGCGACCAGTTCCTCGCGGTTGGCCGCGTATTGATACAGCGATTTCTTTGCCATGCCCGCGTGGCGCGCCACCGCTTCCATGGTCGTGGCCGCATAGCCTTCGTTCAGCAGCAGCCAGGTAGCCGCCTGCACGGCCGCCTCGCGCGCTTCCTCGGGCGGCCGCGCCGGACGGCCCCGCCCGCGCAAAGCCTTGCTCTCTTCTTCCTGCATGCCAGCTCCAAGCTTGATCGATGAGCAATTTTACACTGAAACATATTTAGGAAACGTTAGACGTTTCTTTAATATATAATTGGCTCACCCCAACAAAGGAGAACGACATGACGCAGCATATTGAATTCCCATGGAGCATTACCAGCACGGGCGACTTGCTCGACCCATTCCCCCTGCACCTGGAAACGGGCGTCACGCGCCTGGAAAACGGTTGCCTGCTGGTGGCGGCGCGCACGGAACTGCACGGCTGCAGCGGGCGCATGCTGGACTGGTGGTTTACGTTTTTCGAGACGACGCAGCACATCAAATGGTGGCACCCGCACGATCACGTGGCCCATCATGGCTGGAACAGCGCGTGGAAAAAGGGAGAAAGTTACTACGGCGCCTCGATCGAGGCAGTGGAATCGCTGGGCGACATTCCGCCCGTGAAAGCCAAGCTGAAGTTCCATGATCCGAAGGATGTATTTGATACGGCGCAACTGCAACAGGCCAGGGACAGCGGCGCCCTGTCGGCCGCCATCTGCGCGCGCATCGGCTTCGGCGACCATGTGGTGCTCGATCCCCAGGGCGACCCGCTCGATGGCGAAATGCTGCACCTGACGCGCGACACCCCCACGGGCTGCGTGCTGCGCAGCCGCTTCTTGCTAGGCCGCAATAGCCTGAACCCCGTGCGCGACGTGCCCGACGTGCTGGGCCTGAACTTGCTGCGCCATTGCTACAGCGAATTTACCTATCTGTCGCGCTTCTTGCCATCGCTGTATTACGGCGAGCACGCGAATGGAGAGCAAGCCCCGTTGCCCTGGTAAAACATTACAGCCGCTTGTGCATGCGCGCCAGCGGCAGCTTGACGCCATCGGGCAAGTCCAGGTAAAAATCTTCCGTCACGGCAAAGCCGCTGGCCAGGTACAGCGGCACACCAGGCAAGGTGGCGGCCAGTTCCAGGGCGGTAAAACCGGCGGCCAGCGCCTGGCGTTCGCAATGGCGCATCAGCATGCTGCCCAGGCCCTGACGCGCGGCGCCTGGCTCCACAAAGAAGGCGCGGATGCGGCCCGGCTGGCTGGCCGGATCGAGCAGCGGGTCCGGGCCGCTCTTGGCGCGGTCGGCGCCATACAGGGTGGCGCGTCGGCTCCAGCCGCCGCAAGCCAGCATGGCGCCCTCCCGTTCGATGACGAAATACGTCTGGTCGGCCACGAGCTGCGTATCGACGCCGAACACGTGGCGCGTCACGGACTCGGCCTGTTCCTGCGTATAGAACCCCGCGCTCAGCGCCACGCCGGAACGGGCGATCAGCGCGTTCATGGCTGGCACGTCGGCCGGCAGCGCCACGCGCAAGCTGCTCAAAGCGCCAAAGCTGAACCAGGCGCGGCTGATGCGTCCCTGCTCCACTTCATACGTCGCCACCAGTTCCTGCGCCGACCCGCCATCGTCCGTGTCGCCATGGACGATTTCATGGTCGATCACCAGCTTGCCGCAGGCGATGCGGTTGAGTAACTGCGCGTGCGGTTTGCTGGCGGCGAAGCGGGCCGTGAAACGGGGGCCGATTTGCCCGCTGCCCGTGGCCAGCAAGGTATCGGGATGCTGGAATTGCTGTGCGTCATCGGCATAGATGGCCAGCAAGGCCGGCACGTCGTGCGCGTTGTAGGCGTCCAGTTGGGCCTGGACCACCGCGACGGGAGAAATGCGTGTATCGTTGGCAAGCGCCATGCGTGTACCTGTTGTGATGTGGGTGGAAAGTTGCAAAGCGTAACACTGTCGCTCCTGTCGCGGCGCGGTTTGCTGCGATAATTATAAGATTCGTCATAAGATTCGTCGCCAGACGCATCTTGCGACGTCACCAATCAATCGCAAATCGCAGCAGGAGTAGATATCATGAAATGGGAAGGCAATCGCGAAAGCGACAATGTGGAAGATCGCCGTGGCGAAGACGGCGGTGGGGGCGGCGGCGGTGGCGGCTTTGGTTTTGGCGGGCGCTCGATCGGCATCGGCACCATCGTCATCGCCCTCGTCGGCTCATATGTGCTGGGCGTCAATCCCTTGACCTTGCTCAACCTGCTCAGCGGCGGTGGCGGCCAGATCAGCACCCAGCAAAGCCAGTCGCCCGCGCGCCAGCCACCCGAATCGGACGAGATGGCCCGCTTCGTGAAAACCGTGCTGGCCGATACGGAAGACACCTGGGGCGCCCTGTTCAAGGCGGAAGGCGGCAGCTATGTGAAACCCAAGCTGGTGCTGTTTTCCGGCAGCACGCCGACGGCTTGCGGCACGGGCCAGAGCGCCAGCGGCCCTTTCTATTGCCCCGGCGACCAGAAAGTCTACTTGGACCTCGATTTCTTCAACCTGATGCAGCAGCGCTTCAAGGTCTCGGGCGAATTTGCCGAGGCCTACGTGATCGCGCATGAAGTGGGCCACCACGTGCAAAACCTGATGGGCTTGTCCGAGAAGGTCGACAATGCGCGCCGCACGCAGTCGGAGCGCCAGGCCAACGCCATGTCCGTGCGCCTGGAATTGCAGGCCGACTGCTTTGCCGGCGTGTGGGCGTATCACGCGAACGCCGACCGCAAGATCCTGGAACAGGGTGACGTGGAAGCGGCCCTGAAAGCGGCCACGGCCATCGGCGACGATGCGCTGCAGCGCCAGTCGCAAGGCCATGTCGTGCCGGACTCGTTTACGCACGGCACCTCGGAGCAGCGCGTGCGCTGGTTCAGCAAGGGCATCGAGAGCGGCCAGATTTCCCAGTGCAACACCTTCGAGGCACGCCAGTTGTAGGCCCTTGCCGGCCGGTTGCAGGCGCACTGGGCACGGCGCGCCTGCCCGTGCCACGCTACTTCACGTCGATGCGCCCATATTGTCCGTGCGCCTCGTCAGCCGGCCCTGCCGCATAGAACAGGGTATTGACGGGCTGGCTGTTGAGACCATTGCCGAAGGCGATGCCCCACAAGCCATCGATCACCAGCGGCGTGCCGTCGGGCTTGAGCAGCGGCCCGCCAGCCTTGCCCGTGACGCTGTCATAGGCGTTGATCCTGCCATCGCCAAAATTCCCGATCAACAGCATATTGCTGGCAGAGCCGAAGTCGGCCGGCGCCAGCGCCATGCCCCATGGCGCATTCAAGGCCCCGCCGCTCACCAGCCGCTTGATGAGCGTGCCGCCGGTGTCGTACACATTGACGATGCCCAGGCCCGCGCCAGCCTCCTCGTCGTCGCCGCTGGCCTCGCGCTTGGCATAGGCGACATAGATGCGCTCGCCGATGGCCTGGATGCCGAACGGTGCATAGCCGGCCGGCAAGCCGGGATCGCTGAACGCGCCAGGCCAGCTGGCCCTGGCAAAGTTGGCATCGAAGACGTCGACGCGCCCGTTATGGAAATCGGCTGCATACAGGTAGTTGGCGCCCGCACGGGCGGCAATCGCCAGGCCCTTGTAGACGCTGCCGCCGGCGCTGCCGTCATACACGACCAGGGCCGTGACGGGACTGACCGTGGGCGACCAGGCCGAGATGCTGCCGCTTTCGCTGGCGAAGATGAAGGGGCTGGGCGCCGTCACGCCATTCTGGCTCAGCTTGAAATCCTGCGTGCCGTTAAAGACGATGCCCGTCGGCCCTGCCGGCGTGCTGACCACCAGCGATTGCGGCACGCCATTGCCATCGTATAAGGTCGACTTCGCCGTGCCATTCGCCGCCACCCAGACGAAGCCGCGCGGATTGAACGCCACGCCCCAGGCATTGACGAGGTTGGGGTCCGTGTGCGCGGCCGGCAGCGCGGCCGTATCGGACACGAGGCTGGTCGCCGCATATGCGTTCAGGGCTGGCGGCTTGTGATGGTGGTGGCCGCCGCAGGCAAACAGCGCGCTGGCCAGCGCGGCGGCGAGACAGGCGCAAACAATCTGCCTGGTGGTATGCGTTTTCATGGCGTTCCCCTTCTGCGAGATGGGCAGAATTGCGCTGCCTGCCATCAGGGTATAAGCGGACCGTGCCGGGCGCTTGAGCCGCGTCAAGCGCAGCGCAGATAGGGCTTGCGCCCCGTCAGGGTATGCCGACGTCGTAGCGCTTGCCCAGCTTTTTCAGTTCGCCTGTCTCGATCAGGCTATTCAATTCCTGGTCGAACTGCAGGCGCAGCTTGTCGAAGGCGGGCGAGCGGGGAAAGGCAAAATAGCCATTCTGCACTTCTATGACTTTGGGCAAGGGTTTCACCTGGCGCCCATAGCCGAGGCGGGCGATCACGGGGTCGGTATTGCGGCGGTTGCTGACGAACACGTCGACGTGGTTGTGTACCAGCATCTTCAAGCCGTTTTCCACGTTATTCGCCACGCTGACCTGCAAGCCGGGCCGCACGCGCTCCCAGTCCGCGCCATAGGCCCAGCCGTTGAGCAGCACCACCCGGCGGCTCTTCAGCACCGCGTAATCGCCATCCCAGCCGAAGCTGGCGTCCTGGCGCGTATAAAAGACCATCTGGTCCTGGTAAAACGGCTTGTCGGAAAACGCCATGCCGGCGATACGCTCGGGCGTCTTGTAGGGCCCGATCAAGATATCGGCCTGGCCCTGCACCAGCATGGCTTGCGCGCGCGCCCACGGCACCATGCGAAAACGCACGGTATTGCCCGTGCGCGCCGCCATCAGGCGCAGCAGTTCCGCGCCCAGGCCGCCATACTCGCCGCTGTCCTGGTACTCGAAGACGCGCTCGAACTGCGCGCCCACGGCCAGCAGCTCGCGCGCCTGCAGCGGCGCGGCAAATGCCGGCCACAGCAGCGCCAAGGCCAGCAGGCGCCGCCCTGCTCCGCTCATCAGCCGACGATGCGCAAGGAGTAATCGGTGGCCCGCACGTCCTTGGTCAGGCTGCCGATCGAGATGCGGTCCACGCCCGTTTCGGCAATCGCGCGCACGGTGTCGAAATTGATGCCGCCGGACGCTTCCAGCAAGGCGCGGCCATGCGTCAAGGCCACGGCGTCGCGCATCATGTCGTTGCTGAAGTTATCGAGCAAGACGGAGACGGCGCCCGCGTCCAGCGCTTCCTGCAATTGCGCCAGGGTTTCCACCTCGATTTGCACGGGCACGCCCGCGTCGAGGTTGCGCGCGTTTTCCAGGGCCTGGCTGACGCCGCCCGCGGCAGCGATATGGTTTTCCTTGATCAGGATGCCGTCATACAGGGCCAGGCGCTGGTTCTTGCCGCCGCCCACGCGCACCGCATACTTTTGCGCCAGGCGCAGGCCCGGCAGGGTCTTGCGCGTGTCCAGGATGGACGCCTTGGTACCGGCGACCACGTCCACATACTGGCGCGTGGCCGTGGCGACCGCCGACAGCAATTGCAGGAAATTGAGGGCGCTGCGCTCGGCCGTGAGCAAGGCGCGGGCCGGTGCTTCGATCGTGCAGACAACGCTGTCGGCCTTCATCATGTCGCCTTCGGCGTAATGCCAAACGATGTCGATGCTGCGGTCCAGGCTTTTCATGATGCCTTCGAACCATGGCGCGCCGCACAGCACGGCTGCTTCGCGCACGATGACACGGGCCGTGACGATATGGTCTGGCGGCACCAGTTCACCCGTCAGGTCGCACTGGCCCACGTCTTCCAGCAAGGCGGCCAGCAAATTGCCTTCGAATGCGCGCGCCAGGGCGGGATCGAAAGGAGCGAAAGAATTAACGAGGGTACTCATGCTGGACCGATTCCTTGGAACAATTTAGTTTCTTTTGCCAGGTCCGCGCCCGGCTTGAGGCCCGCCTTCTTGGCGGCGGCGAAGTCGAGCATGCGGTTGATCGAACGCACGGCCAGCTGGCCAACGGCGGGGTCGACGTGGATTTCGTTGTGCATGTTTTCCAGCGTTTCAGCCAGGTTCAGCAAGCCATTCATGGCCATCCACGGGCAGTGCGCGCAGCTCTTGCACGTGGCGCTGTTGCCGGCCGTGGGCGCTTCGATGAAACGCTTGCCCGGCGCGGCCGCGCGCATCTTGTGCAGGATGCCGTTGTCGGTGGCGACAATGAAAGTGTCCGTATCCATGGTTTGCGCTGCCGCAATCATTTGCGACGTGGAACCGACCATGTCGGCCAGCGCCACCACGTTGGCGGGCGACTCCGGATGCACGAGCACCTTGGCTTGCGGATACTCTTCCTTGAGCAAATCGAGTTCGATGCCCTTGAATTCATCGTGCACGAGGCAGCTGCCCTGCCACAGCAGCATGTCGGCGCCCGTTTCCTTCTGGATATACGAACCCAGGTGCTTGTCCGGTGCCCACAGGATTTTCTTGCCCTGCGCATGCAAATGGGCAACGATGTCGAGGCCGATGGACGACGTCACCATCCAGTCCGCGCGCGCCTTGACTGCGGCGCTGGTGTTGGCGTAGACGACGACGGTGCGGTCCGGATGGGCGTCGCAAAAGGCCGTGAATTCATCCACCGGGCAGCCCAGGTCGAGCGAACAGGTGGCGTCGAGGTCGGGCATCAATACCGTTTTTTCGGGGCTGAGGATCTTCGCCGTTTCGCCCATGAAGCGCACGCCGGCCACGACCAGGGTCTTGGCCGGATGGTCGCGCCCGAAGCGGGCCATTTCCAGGGAATCGGAGACGCAGCCGCCCGTGGCTTCCGCCAGGTCTTGCAGGTCAGCATCAACGTAGTAGTGGGCAACGAGCACGGCTTCGCGCTCGATCAGCAAGCGCTTGATGCGCGTGATCAGTTCGGCTTTTTCGGCCGGGGAAGGCGTCGCTGGCGTGCGTGCCCAGGCGTGGGCAGTGCAGCTGGCTCCGTCTTGTGGATGTTCATACTCGACGGATTTGATGGCTAAAGTTTGCATGGCTGTGTCAAACAAAAACGGGATAGACCGGCACGATTGCAATAAAGCAGGTGCGCCGGAACGAAAGGACCGCGGCGCGTCGGTGTGGTGCTGCCGGATGGGCGACTGGCGCGCCATCCGGCATCTTGCCTCAGAGTTTAGTCAATACCTTGGCTCTTGAGATAATCTTCGTAGTTGCCGCGGTAATCGACCACTTCATCTTCCTTGATCTCGATGATGCGGTTGGCCAGCGAGGAGACGAATTCGCGGTCATGCGACACGAAGATCAGGGTGCCCGCGTATTTTTCCAGCGCGATGTTCAGCGATTCGATCGATTCCATGTCCATGTGGTTGGTCGGCTCATCGAGCATCAGCACGTTGTGGCGACCCAGCATCAGCTTGCCGTACATCATGCGACCCTTTTCGCCACCGGACAGTACCTTGACGGCCTTCTTGACGTCGTCGCCGCCGAACAGCAAACGGCCCAGGATGGAACGCACGGCCTGGTCGTCGTCGCCCTCTTTCGTCCACTGGCCGATCCAGTCGGTCAGGTTCGTGTCCTTGGCGAAATCTTCCGTCGGATCTTGCGGCATGTAGCCCACGTTGGCGTTTTCCGCCCACTTCACGCGGCCCTGGTCCGGCTGCAAGCCGGCGATGTCGCCCGCGATGCAGCGCAGCATGGTGGTCTTGCCGGCGCCGTTGGCGCCGATGATGGCGATGCGTTCACCCGCCTCGACCATGATGCTGAAGTTCTTGAACAGCTGGCGATCGAAGCCTTTCGAGATATTCTCGACTTCCACGGCCAGGCGGTGCAATTTCTTTTCGCCGTCGAAACGCACGAACGGATAGGCGCGCGACGATGGCTTGATGTCGTCGACCTTGATCTTTTCGATCTGCTTGGCGCGTGACGTCGCCTGGCGGGCCTTGGACTTGTTCGCGGCGAAGCGGCGCACGAATTCCTGCAGCTCGGCAACCTTGTCTTTCGCTTTCGCGTTGTTGGCCAGTTGCTGGTTACGCGCCTGGGTCGAGGCGAACATGTATTCGTCGTAGTTGCCTGGATAAATCTTCAGCGTGCCGTAGTCCATGTCGGCCACGTGGGTGCACACCTGGTTCAGGAAGTGGCGATCATGGGAAATGATGATCATGGTGGAATTGCGCTCGTTGAGCACGTCTTCCAGCCAGCGAATCGTGTTGATGTCCAGGTTATTCGTCGGCTCGTCGAGCAGCAGGATGTCCGGGTTCGAGAACAGCGCCTGCGCCAGCAGCACGCGCAGCTTCCAGCCTGGCGAGACATTGCTCATCGGGCCTTGATGCAGGTCAATGGCGACGCCGGCGCCCAGCAGCAGTTCGCCCGCGCGCGATTCGGCCGTGTAGCCGTCGTATTCGGAAACTTTGCCTTCCAGCTCGGCGGCCTGCATGTAGTCGTCGTCCGTCGCTTCCGGGTTCGCGTAGATCGCGTCGCGTTGCTGGATGGCGGCCCACATTTCCGTGTGGCCCATCATGACGACGTCGAGGACGCGCATGTCTTCAAACGCAAACTGATCCTGGCGCAGCTTGCCCAGGCGCTCGTTGGTATCGAGCATGACGTTGCCGCCCGACGGGTCCAGGTCGCCGCCCAGGATCTTCATGAACGTCGACTTGCCGCAGCCGTTCGCGCCGATCAAACCATAGCGGTTGCCGTCGCCGAACTTGACGGAGATATTCTCAAACAATGGCTTGGCGCCAAACTGCATCGTAATATTTGCGGTTGAAAGCATGTGATATTAGGTCTTTATTCAGTTAAAACAGCTAGTTAAGTACTTTTCCTCCATTATACAGCACCCACCCTCTTCCACTCTATAGTGGCCCGGCAAGCGCAGCCGGAGCCTATGCGCAGGCATACGGCGCAGAAATAATGGCAAGAAAATATGATTGCCGTATTCCCATTTAGCAGCTACGCTGCGTGGCATTGTTTTCCACCCTTTACCTCACAGGCATCACTTGAAAAAAATCACCATCGCCGCCGCCGTGGCCGTCATTGCCGTCGCTGTCACCGCCTACGCTTCGCCGTACTACGCCTTGCACCAGATCAAGACCGCGCTGGCCGAGCGCAACGCCGATGCCCTGGCCGCACACGTGGACTTCCCCGCCCTGCGCGCCAGCGTCAAGACGCAGCTGGAAGCGAGCATGGCGCGCAGCATCGAGGCGACCGCCGGCAGCGGCAACCCGCTGGCCGCGCTGGGCCAGTCGATCGCCAGCGCCATGCTGGGCAAGATGGTCGACACCATGGTCTCGCCCGCCGGCGTGGTGGCGCTGGTCAACAAGAGCGCCGTCAGCCCGCAGGCAAGTGACACGGCAGATGCGCCCGCCGATGGCGCGCGCAAGAAGGCCGACTATTCTGCCGGCTATGCCGGCCTGAACACCTTCATCGTGCGCGCAAAGGATGGCAATGCGCAGGAAGGCGCGCTGGTCCTGCTGCGCCATGGCGTGTGGGGCTGGAAGCTGAGTTCGATCGAGATTGCGTCGGCGATGGCCGCACGCTAGAAGAAGCGCGCATGCGCAGGCAATCTGATACACAATGCAGGCCACTTGTATCCGATTGCAGGAGTTTTCATGCTGAAACACACGACCCTGGCGCTGGCCATGGCCTTTGCCGGCGCCGCACCATCCGCCCATGCCCACGATGGGATCGCCGCCGCCGAGCGCAGCCACTCCGTTGCCGCGCGCATGCAGGCGGAAACGTCCAGGGCCGCCGATCCGGACGCCCCGGCACTGCTGCCCGTGCCCAGCGACATTTCGCTGGCCGAATTGGAACGCCGCCTGGCGCTGGGACAGGCGCAGGCCGCTGAAAAACACCTTAGCAGCGCGCTCGATCCGGCCGTGCTGAGCAGCCTGGCGCAGCAGATGGGCTGCGAGGATATCGTCGGCATGCAGCCGTTCGGTTTCCCGCTGGAACAAGCGCAAGCGACCGTCCTGAGCGGCGCGCACCTGCTGGCGCGGTGCCCGGACAGGGCCTATGTGACGATCACGGCCATGTCGATGGCCGGCAAGACGGGCAAGCGCGCCCACATTTCGCCGCAATCGTTCAAACAGCAGGTCGATGGCAGGCCCGCGCGGCGCCTGTACTACAAGGCGCCCAACGGCCGCCAGAAGGAGTCGCTGACCATCATCGACGGCAGTTATGCGTACGCGCTCGAGTACTGGTCGCTCGATGACAGCCAGCAACGCGGCATGGTCGGCATTCGCAGGATGGAAACATTGACGTTGCCACAATAAAACAGGCAAGAACAGGCGAAATACTGTATATTCATACAGTTATCTACTATTCCCCTTTCGAGCATGCCTGCACACCCGCCCATCCAATTACCGTACACCATCTGCGTCAGCGCCACGATCGACGCGGAGGTCGAGCAAACCATCCTCGAGGGCTTGAATGCCTACAACGATGCCATCACCGGCTATAGCGACAGACAGGTATTGAGCGTCGTCGTGCGCGACCGCGACAGCCAGCGGGTGCTGGGCGGCGCCATGGGCCGGACTTCGCTGGGCCTGCTGTTTCTCGATTTGTTTTATTTGCCCGCCACCTTGCGGGGACTGGGACTGGGCAGCCAGATACTGGCGCAGTTCGAAGAAGAAGGACGCCGGCGCGGCTGCGCCTCGGCGTTGCTGTACACCATCACTTTCCAGGCGCCCGAGTTTTACGAGCGGCGCGGCTGGCGCCGCTTCGGCGAGATTGCCTGCAGTCCCGAGGGGACGAGCCGGGTATTCATGAGCAAGCCCCTGTAGGCGGCATGCGACCAGGGCTGGCGGCAAACCTGCCGCCAGCCCTGGTCAGCGACCTTTGCTTACATGCCCAGGGACTTGAGCAGGTCAGCGTTGTCGTCGTCTTCCGGTTCCACGGCAGGCGCCGGGGCGGCATTCCGTTCGCGGTTCGCGAATTCGCCATCCATCAGCGAGTCGGCGTCGACTTCGCGGGAATCGAAATCGTGCAACTTGATGAACTCGGTACGGTCGATCGCCAGTTCCAGGTAGAAAATATTGTTCTTTTCCGTGTAGAAAGTGACGCGGCGCATTTCCGGGCGGTCCAGCGGCGTGTCGACGCTGAGCATCACCTGCTTGTTCAGCACCAGCATCTTCGGCTGGCTCTGGGTGATATTCGTTTGCAACTCGCGCCGTACCTTGCCCGTGAAGTCGCCCACGATCTGGTTCATCAGCTCGCCCATGATGTTCGACACTTCGTCCGACGTGTAGAAGCTGGCCAGCTCCGACTTCGGCATACCCATGTGCAACATGTAGCGCTCGTAGATTTCCATCGCCGTATCGGCGGCAAAATTGAGCACCACCAGGCCCGTGAAACCACCATCGAACATCACGAAACAGCCGATATCCGGCTTCAGGCCCGTCTTGGTGATGCGCTGCACCATGCCTGAATAATTGACCTTGCTTTGCGTTGCAACGTTGAGCACCCGAACCACCGAGTTGCACAAACTCATCAACAAATCTTCTGTACCGTACACAACATCCTTTTCTGCATCCATGAGCAACCTCTCCTACTATTTTAAAGATGACAGCACTGTTCCCTGCCCGCCGCGAGCCGAAACCTGACAGTTTCGCTCAGCTGGCGGACGACTTCACCTTTGCATGCCTGACCTTGCGTGGCGGCGCGCGCCGCGTTGCCGCCGCCCCGAACCGCCCTCTTACCTTTTTCTGTATAGAAATAAGTATCATGCGCAGAATACCCAGATGTAACATTTCCGTCCAGCCATACCTGCATTTACTTGACGATCTGTGCGGAAATACCAATACACTGCAATGCAACATTATGCGGAAGATAAGCATGCAGGAAGATTCAGGCTGGCACGGTTGAAACCATGGCGAAAAGGCAGCATCACGTATACTGCCCCGCGGGACGCAACTACCGAAAGGCATGAGAGGATGAGTACACTGCAGGAACAGGCAACGGCGGAAATGATGGAGGCCGTGGAGGCGTGGTTTGTCGAGCGCCTGAAGCGCACCGACCTGGACAGCGCCGTGAATCGGACCACCTTGCAAATGGGTATCTTTAACGATCTCTTGCTCGACTACAAACCCGGCCGCACCACGGCCGACGATTACCATCTGGCCAATGCCGGGGATTTCACGCAGAGGACGCCATCGCGCCTCGATGAAGCCGTCGTGCGCGACAGCATCGCGCCCCAGCTGGTTGCCATGGTGCAAGCGAAGCTGGCAACGCTGGCCGACACGCCCCTGATCGACTACCGCTTCAGCTTTCGCGGCAAATTCCAGACGGCACAGGGCACGCTGCACCTGAATCTGCTCGATCATGTCAACGAAGGCAAGCGCAGCGCCCTGCTCGCGCGCATCCACAGCTACGTCGAGCAAAAACTCGAGCGCGGCAACCGGCCGACGAAAAAGCTGGAAACCTTCTTCCTGGCGCGCCACCTGCTCGATCCCCAGTTGTTTCCGCAGCCCGATATCGCCTGGACCATCGCGCAATTCGAACGCATCGAGCAACTGAACAAGTCGCGGCCGCAAGCGCTGGCCGAACATCGCAGCGACATCATCCAGGCCGTGTCGGCCTGGGCGGAAAAACAGTTCTTGCCGCAGTTCTATGACGTGCAAACCTCAAGCTACAGCGGCACGGAATACACCTTGAAAGCGGGCGCGGCACCCGATGCCCAGGCGCTGGCGCCGATCGACCTGCTGCTGTACGGGGCCGTGATGATCTTGCGCCACGAACCGAGCTACGCCAAGTCGACGGGCCTGAAATTCCTGGAAATCGCGCGTGAACTGGGCAGCGAACGGGCCGTGCGCATGCTCAAGGAAGGCAGCGGCACCTTCCCCGACGGCGACATCCACGTGAAAAATGCGCTGCTGGAATGCCGCGCCAACGACGTGTTTGCCACGATCAGCATCACGATTGCCCAGGAAGAAGAAGGCGCGTATGCGCAGGCGCTCGCGTTCATCACGCACCTGCTGAACAACGGCTTCCCGAAAAGCTACCAGATCAAGCTCAAATCGAAGGTCAAGGAATATCTGCCCTTGAAAGGCCTGGCCCGCTCCGACACGCACCGCTTCTTTGCCAACGCCCTCGCCCATGCATCGCTGCAGCCGCAACTGGAAGCGTATGCGCGCGCCGCCATCGAGCAATACGAGTTCTATGCCGACACGGAAGGCGAAAAGAATTGCATGCCCGGCAGTTACGCCACGTTTGGCCTGGGCTTGCTCGACGCACGCCATTTCCCGCTGGTGCAGCACTACATGGCCAACGTCGACGAGGAACACCAGTCCGTGCAGGATCAGTTCACGGCCGCCTTCGCCGAACGGCATGGCGTGACGACGGAGTCCATCCCCGTGCTGGCGGCCTGCCTGCGCGCGTGCACGGATAACGCCAAAGTCAAAATCCAGGCGGAACTGGAAGAGGTGGAGAAACTGGAGCTGTTCTGCCAGCAACTGCAAGGGCTGGAAGGCTATCTGGTCGAGCACATGCTGTATCCCATCTGGGGCAAGCTGGAAAAACTGGCGGCCCTGGCGCGCAAGGCGCAAGGCCGGCGCAGGGAGCTGCTGCAGGCCTTGCTCGAAGCGGCCAGCAAGACAGGCGCCTAATGTGCGCAACGTTATGACTTTCACCATATATAATGCGCGGCGCCAGAGTTGCCTTGAGGCATCTTTTGGCGCCTGACATTGAATCGTGGAGAAAATACATGCATCAAACACAACAAACATCGCGCACCTTCCTGCTGGCAGCAAGCTTTGCCGCCGCCGTGGCGCTGGCCCAGCCCGCCATCGCCGCCGACGCCGCGGAACTGGCCCCGCTCGATGCGGCCAACCTGTACATCAAGACCATCATCAACCAGGATGAAGCCAGCGTCGCCAAGCTCAACGCCTACCTGCGCCCCACCCGCCTGGCCGGCCACCAGAGCGCCGAATACGCGTCGTACAGCGACATGAAGGAAGCGGACGCCAAGTTTCCAACGGAAACGGGCAAGCTGATCGCCGACCTGTTCCCCGCAACCATGCGCGCGGCCGTGACGCCGGCCGCCGAATTGCTGGCGACGAACGTCATCGCCGCCAAGAAGGGCGCCGTGTGCCAGGCCACCAAGGCGGACCCGGTGACGGTGGAAAACGGCATCCAGACGGCCGCCGTCAGCTTCGAATGCCAGATCGTCAAGGTACCGCTGGCATGGGCGCCTGCCGCCCAGCAACTGGCGAAGAGCGGTTGCAAGGTCGAGCAATGCAAGGCCGGCCTGCAAAAGATCGCCGCGACCTACACGAGCTCGCCGAAACAGGCGTGGCGCGCCGTGTTTGCCGTCAGTCGCGAAAAGAACTCGGAAGCCTGGCGCAACGATTTCGCGCGCGAAACCTTCGATGAAATCTGGGAATACCTGTAATCCTTCACTCATCCCTAAGGCTGCCGGTGGATAAACCCAAACTGACACCCGTCGCCCAGCCGGCAGGCCTGGCCCTGCTGCGCCTGCTCGATCCCGATCACGTGGACGGTGCGCTGAGCAAGCAGGTATTGGCGCAAGACTTGGCCAGCCTGCACGGCAAGCAATTGCTGGCGCTGCTGCGCCGGCTGCGTGCCGCGCAATCCAACCAGCAGGATTATGCAGGCGCCACCCCAGAGCAGGCCGAGCAGCAGTTCGGCGCCGCCATCGCCGCCGTCAAGGCGGTGCTGGCCACGCGCCCGCACATCCCCAACAAGCAGGAAGCGAAGGCCTTGCGCCAGGCGGCGGCCAGGAAGCGTTAATCGAGGCGCAAGCCGGCCGCCAGCAAGGCCATGCCCTCGCCGAACGCGGGGGCGATGACGCGTACCTCGGCCGGATCGAGGTCGCCGAAGTTGACGTACGCCAGGGCCGGCGCCGCGCCCGCGCGATAATCGAGCAGCAGGCATAGCGGCCCGCCATCGGAACCGATCCCCAGGCACTGGCCGCCCAGGTAGCGCTGCAGTTGATACGCGCCATTCAGCGCCACCAGCTCGCGCGCGGGCCACAGCGACAGCGATTGCCCATCGACATCCCCTGCGCCGCCATCGGACCAGCACAGGAAGTCGTGTAAATCCGGCGGCAACGGCAGGCCCATGGCCTGTTCGATGGCAGCCAGGGATGCCGGCGTGGCGCCAGGACTGGCGCGCCAGTACGGCGCGACGGCGGCGATGACTGGGGCAAGACGCATAGAGATGGGTTTCCTTTGAATGGGCGCGCGGCGGGCTGCCTCAGCGCGCCATCATCGGCGAGCGGACGCCGGGCGTCAAGCGGCCATCCAGCCGTGCGCGCAAGCTCGTCGGCCCCCTCCTATAATCTGAGGCTCTATTGTTTCCGCTACAGAAAGTTCCCCATGTTCATACAATTTCCCCGCCATGTCATCGGTTGCGCCGTATTGGCCTTTTCCGCTTTGGTCGCCATGCAGGCCGCCCATGCCGAAGAGACGGGGCCCATCGATGCGCGTGCCGTCTGGCAGGAACGCTCGCTGTCGGCCTGCCGCACCGGGCAATCGCACTCCGCGCCCGACGTCTGCCTGCTGCGCACCATGAAGCGTACCGGTGCGCCCCCGCAAGCCATCGCCGCCGCCAGGATGCTGGTCGGGGCAAACATGCCAGGCTACATCTCTGCCTGGCGCCCGCTGGGCAAGGTGGCGCTGGCCACCGTCACCTATCCGTTTCGCGCCAACACGAATGAAAGCACCTTGCTGATCGGCAGCGATGGCGCGGCCATCGATGTCGACGAGCACTCCGTGCGCGAGGAAGACCGGGCCACGCCTGCCTGGCAAGCGTTTACCGCCGCCCACCCGGACGCCATGCCGTTCGCGCCCGCCGAGTTCGTCGGCAGCACGGCCACCGGCGATGGCGGCCAGAGCGTGCTGTTTTCCACGCCCCTGATCACCTGCCACGCCTGTGCCGACGATGGCGCCCTGCTGGTCGCCTACACGATCGACAAGGCCGGTATCGTGCGCGAGCGAAAACTATTGACGATCAAGTAAGGCTGCATCAAAGACAAGAAAGATGAGATAGAATTGCTTGGTGGCATGTCTATACGAGTACATGCCATCGATCCAAACTTACTTATCACAGGAAACCATGCGCCGCTCTTGCCTTGCACTGCACCTCACCGCCGCCCTGCTGCTGTCCAGCCCCTTCCACCTCGCCACTGCCGCGCCCGCCGCTGCCGCTTCCTCCAGCGCAGCCACGCCGCTCGTCATCGGCGAAAGTTTCAGCATCGATTCACAGGCGCTGAAAGAAAAACGCCACATCAATGTGTACATGGCGCGCGCCTGGGATACGCCGCCCGACGCCCCGCTGCCCGTGCTGTACATGCCGGACGGCGGCGTGGCCGAAGACTTTTTGCACGTGGCCGGCTTGCTGCAAGTGTCCGTGGCGAATGGCACGATGCGCCCCTTCATGCTGGTCGGCATGCAAAACACGCAGCGCCGGCGCGACCTGACGGGGCCGACCGGAAATGCGGAAGACCGCAAGATCGCCCCCGTCGTGGGCGGCGCGGCCGCTTACCGGACCTTTATCCGCGATGAGCTGATGCCGGAAATCAAGCGCCGCTACCGCACGACGGGCGAGACGGCCATCGTCGGCGAATCGCTGGGGGGCCTGTTCGTGGTGGAAACCTATCTGCTGGAACCGCAACTGTTCGACCATTACGTGGCGTTCGACCCCAGCCTGTGGTGGAATCATGGCGCCCTGCCGCGCCAGGCGGCAGCCCTGCTGGCGAAAGGCACGCCGGGCAAGCACAGCCTGTACCTGGCGTCCAGCAGCGAGGCAGGCATCGCCGTGGAAGTGCAGCGCCTGGCCGACGTGCTGGAAAAACAGGCGCCGCGCGACTTGCAATGGCATGTGGAAAAGATGCCGGAAGAAACCCACGGCACGATCTATCACCCTGCCGCCCTGAAAGCGTTTCGCAGCGTCTTCAAGCCGGCCACGCCGCCGCAATAAGCAAGACGGCTACGGCGCCGGCAACGCCTGCCCCATCTGCTCGCGCAGCCAGTGCAGCAAGGTGGTGCGGCGCGCGTCGCCATCGAATGGCAGCGGCGACAGCAGGAAATAGGCGCTGCCGTCGCGCCGGAAACCGAAGGGCGCGACCAGGCGCCCGCTGTCGAGGTCTTCGCGCGCCATGAAGACAGAGCCGATGGCCACGCCGAGGCCGGCGCAAGCCGCTTGCAGGCTCAGATAGAAGTGCTCGTAGGTCTGGCTGCCGCCCCGGCCGCCGCCGTCGGCATCCTTGCCGGCGGCGCGCCAGTGGGCCCAGGCGGCCGGGCGCGACGCCGTGTGCAGCAGGCGCTGCGCGGGCAGGTCCAGCCGGCCTTGCCGCAGCAGGGCCGGCGCGCACACGGGCGCGATCCATTCATCGCACACCTTTTCCGCATGCAAGCCCGCATCCCACAGAAAATCGTTGCGGCGCAGCGCCACGTCCACCGCGTCGCGCTGGAACGCCACCGGCCCGCCCGAGGCGAACAGGTGCAGCGGCACCTCGGGATGGCGCTGGTAAAAGTCGCCGAGGCGCGGTATCAGCCATTTCATCGCGATCGTCGGCTCGCACGACACCACCAGCGGCCCCTGGCGCACCGGCTGGCGCACGGCGTCGAGGGCGGCGTCGAGCCGCTCGAATGCTTGCTGGACGGCATCGCGCAGCTGCGCGCCCGCCGGCAGGAGGAACACGCCGCGGTTGCGGCGTTCGAACAGGGGCGTGCCCAGCGACGTTTCCAGCAGGCGGATTTGCCGGCTGACGGCCCCGTGCGTCACGTGCAGTTCCGCAGCCGCCTGGACGAAACTGCCCAGCCTGGCCGCAGCCTCGAAGAACCGCAAGGTGCCCAGCGCCGTCTGTCTAGTCATGATCTGTCACTTTTTCTCACACATATCCGCAAGATATCATCGTTTTTCATGGAAGGCCATTATAGGGATAATTTGTCTTCCGGCAGCCCGCATGCGCGCCGCGCCCTTGCCCAACAGGCGAGAAATAGTCACCGATGGCCGTGCGGGCGCCACCACTGCCCAAGGAAGACACATGATTGCATTGCTTGCCGTTGCCCTGATTACCCTGCTGGCCTCCATCGTTCCGGGCCCCGATTTCGCGATGGTCACGCGCAACAGCTATTTGCATGGCCGCCGCGCCGGCCTGCTGGCCGCGCTCGGCATCGCGCTGGGCGTGCAAGTGCACGTGTTCTATACGATGTTTGGCGTAGCGCTGCTCATCGCCGGTTCGCCTGCGCTATTTACGGCGATCAAGCTGGCCGGCGCCCTCTACCTGGCCGTGATCGGCTGGAAAACCTGGACCAACCGCGCCGGACTCGTCATCGACCTGCACGGCGGCAGCAGCGTGCCCCGGCGTCAAATCTTGCTCAACGGCTTACTGACCAATGCGCTGAACCCGAAAACGACCCTGTTTGTCATCAGCACCTACACCCAGGTGGTGCAGCCCGGCACGCCGTTGGCAGTCCAGTTCGGTTACGGGCTGTGCATGTCCGCCATCCACCTGGCCTGGTTCGCCCTGGTGGCCGTCTTTTTCTCGCAAGCGCGCTTCCGCATGCGCATGGTCAGCCACCAGCGGAGCATCGACCGGCTGATCGGCGCGGTCCTGATGGCGCTGGGCGTCGCGCTCGCCTGCGCCAACATGGACAAACTGTAATCTGGCGCGGGACGTACCCGCCACATCCGGCGGGTAAAATCGGCGACCCCTATTCCCCCCCGCCGAGCACCGATATCCATGAGTTTTTTACAACTATTTATTCTTTCCATCGTCCAGGGCTTCGCCGAGCTGCTGCCCGTGTCCAGCTCCGCCCACGTCATCATGGCGGAAAAACTGATGGGCCTGGACCCGACGTCACCGGAGCTGACCATGCTGCTGGTGATGCTGCACACGGGCACCATGTTCGCCGTCATCGTGTATTTCTGGAAATCCTGGCGCGCCACGTATTTCAGCTCGGCCACCGCCTTCCGCAGCAATGCCTTGCTGCTCGTGGCCGCCACGGCCCTGACGGGCATCGTCGGCTTTGGCTTGCTGAAAGGCATTACGCACGTCATGAGCAAGGATGCGCCCGGCTTTGAAATCGAGCACCTGTTCGGCAACGCGAAACTGATGGCCGCCGCCCTGGCCGCCGCAGGCGTGCTGATCATTGTGTCGTCGCGCCTGCAGGCGCGCCAGCATGGCACCTTGTCCATCGGCAAGGCGATGGTGATCGGCGCCGTGCAGGGACTGTGCCTGCCCTTCCGGGGCTTTTCCCGCTCGGGCGCCACCATTTCCGCCGGCATCGCCATGGGCGTGCCGCAGCGCCGCGCCGAAGAATTCAGCTTCGCCCTGGCCGTCGTGCTGACGCCGGCCGTGCTGGTCAAGGAAGGCTGGCGCTTCTACCAGGCCGTGGCAAACGGCAGCCTCGACCATCTGGAACACGGCAACAGCCTGCTGCACCTGCTCGGCCCCAGCCTGCTGGGCATGCTGCTGTCGTTCCTGGCCGGCTTGCTGGCCCTGCGCTGGCTGTCGCGCTGGCTGGAACAGGGGCGCTGGCATTTCTTTGGCGCATATTGCCTGCTGGCCTCCTTGGTGGTGCTGTACGTAGGGTAAAATCGCCGGGTTTGCGTTAAACGCCTATAAAACCTACTGCGCGTCGTGATTTACGGCCTGCGATGCTCACTGTACCTGCGTACAGTTGCGCTTCTCGACCGCAACTCCCTTCCGCTCGCTACGGTTTTCTTCGGCGTTGTTGCTTTATTATCCCAGCCAGGTTTTACTGAAAGCCAACGATGAATTTCGCCGCCACCGCCGCCCTCTCGCTTGCCATGTCCACCGATGCCTTCGCGGCCGCCGTGGGCAAGGGCGCAGCCCTGCACAAGCCGCAATGGCGCGAAGCGCTGCGCACGGGGCTGATCTTTGGCGTCATCGAAGCCATCACGCCCATCATCGGCTGGGCCCTGGGCAGCGTGGCCGCGCCCTACGTGGAGGCGTGGGACCACTGGATCGCCTTCAGCCTGCTGGGCATCATCGGCTTGCTGATGATACGCAATGCCCTTTCCGATGCCGACGAGGAAGAGGCGCCGGCCCAGTCGCACTCGTTCTGGGTACTGGCCGTGACGGGCCTGGCCACCAGCATCGACGCCATGGTGGTGGGCGCGGGCCTGGCTTTGCTCGGCGCCAACATCGTCGTGACGGCCGCCGCCATCGGCTTTTCCACCTTCGTCATGGTCACCCTGGGCGTGATGCTGGGCCGCGTGCTGGGCACGGTGGCGGGCCGGCGCGCCGAGCTGGTGGGCGGCCTGGTGCTGATCGTCATTGGCTGCGTGATCCTGTACGAACATATCGGCCATCCTGCCTGAGGCCGGGCAAGGCCTGCGCACGCCATGGCCGGCTGCGCAGGCGACGCGCCACTTTGTGCTACATTCAAGGCTCTGCATTCCTGTCCCGCAAGGTGACCATCATGGAAACTCTTGAGCTGCTTTTTGCCTCGCTGGTGCGCGAAACGGCCGAATCGATACGCGACCACCACGTACCTTTTGCCATCAAGCACGACGAGCGCGCCTATTTCGAGTGGATGGACGGGCATCCGCTCGATGGCTACATCCAGGAAGCGTATCGGGAAATCGAAGAAACGGCCCAGCAAATCCGTGCCATCCGCGCTGGGTGATGACGGCGGCCGCAAGCTACTGCGCGGGCGGCTTTGCGGCTGGCGATGCTCACCGCACCGAAGTGCAGTTGCGCTTCTCAGCCACAAATCACCGCCGCTCGCTACGCTTGCGACAAGCGTAGCGACGTTCGTTGAATCGTGGCTTGAAATGGCGGTCTTGATTCAGATCAAACACTCTGCTGTTCCTATCGAATTGATGGCCCAATGCCGTGACAATGGACTTGGAGGCGGGAGACATGGATCAGGAACAAAAACACCAGATCAGGGGTTATGAATTTCATGTGACGGGGGCGCTGGAGAAGGATGGGCGCTACCGTGGCATGATCTTGATCAGCAAGCGCGGCGATACCTTGCAGGCGTATGCCAAGCCCGTGCTGATTGAAACGCCGAGCAGTTTCAAATCCGTGCATGCGGCCTTGATCGAGGCCTCGGCGTACGCCCAGGAACTCATCTATAACGGCGCCATCAAGGCGCTGCTGCCGGCCGAGGCGCCGCTCGCGGGTACACAGGCCGATACGCAGGCTGGTACGCAGGCGCCGCAGCCGCCGGATTTCGTCGGCAACTGACGCCGGCAAGCCCGTCCGGCCCGCCCGGGCGCGCGTATAATGACGCGCTTTCCCGGATGAAAACGCAAAACCATGGAATATGTGAACTTGCCGCTGGTCTTCCTCGTCGGCTGCGCCCTGATTGCCTTGCTGGCCAAGAAGAATGGCTATTCGTGGTACCTGTTTTTCTTCGCCATCGCCGTGCCCACGCCCCTGTTGCTGCTGGCCTTGCCCCATGTGGTGGGCGTGGAGGCCGCTTCCTTGACCTCCGTCCGGCTGGGTACCGCCCTGTTCTTCCCCGTGGCCGGCTTGCTGCTGGCCCTGCGGCGAAAACACTGACCCAAAAGCGGTCTCAACGTGCAGGCACGCCATCGGCCAGGCGCCAGCCGACGGACAGCGCCAGTTGCTGCGCCTCTTTTTCATTGCTGCAATCGTCGTAATCGCAGGTGTCCGCATATGCGCCGCAAGCCTGGTTCTGGCTGACATACGAGCCTACCCAGCGGCCATCGCGGCGCTGGCTGGCCGTGGCGCTGATGGTAAAACCCTTGTGGATGGTGGGATTTTCAAAAGGCATAATTCCTCCGATGCAAGAAGCGTCAGGGACCTGACTGGCGTCCACTGTGCGCCTTGCGGCCGCCCACGTCTGTACGTTTGACCACACTCACGAAATAGGCGTGCGCCGCGCTCGCGCCGGCAGGCGATCGGGTATGATTTCCCCATGTGTGGACGATTCGATCAAAATGACACGGCGCGCGTGCTGGCGTCATCCTTCGGCTGGACCGACGCGGTGTTCGACAGCGAGGCGGAAGCGCACCTGAACGTCTCGCCCGGCACCTACCGGCCCATCCTGCACATCCAGGATGGCGTGCACCGGGTCGACGATGTCTTCTGGGGCTACAGGCCCGCCTGGGCCGCTGCGGCCACGCCCGCTCCCGGCAAGAAAAAAATCCCCATCGCCATCAATGCCCGCCTGGAAAAGCTCGCCGGCGCCTACTGGAAACCCTTGCTGCGCGCGGGACGCGGCATCGTCTGCGTTTCCGGCTGGTATGAATGGACGGGCGAGAAAGGCGGCAAGCAGCCGTGGCACATCCACCGCAAGGACCGCGCGCCCCTGTTCCTGCTGGCGCTGGCCCAGTTCGGCCCCTACAAGGTCAATCGGGAAGAAGCGGGCTTCGTACTGGTGACGGCCGACAGTCTGGGCGGTATGGTCGATATCCACGACCGGCGCCCCGTAGCCGTCAGCCGGGAAGACGCGCACCGCTGGCTGGACCCTGCCCTGACGCCCGAGCAGGCGCTGCACCTGGCGCGCACCTGCATGCTCGACGTGGACTTGTTCGAATGGCATGCCGTCGACAATCCGCTGGTACCGTCCGCCAGGGCCAAGCCGCCACCGGCCGCGGAGCAAAGTGCCTTCGACTGGGGTACGGATTAAGGCAGGTGCGCCAGGCGGCACCACAGCGCTTCCATGGGACCTTGCCTGAAATGGCGCAGCCAGTAGCGGCTCAGCAGCACCTGCCCCGCCATCATCACGACCGCCAGGCCCAGCATCTCGACGGGACGCAGTGTTGCGCCCCAGCCCAGGCCCGGCCCCTGCAGCAGCCAGGTGCCGATCAGCGATTGCAGCAGATAATTGCTCAGCGCCATGCGTCCCACGGGCGCCAGCCATGCACCGAGCCAGCGCAGCATGAAGGGGCCGGCCAGCATCAGCGCGGCCACATAGCCGGCCGCCAGCACGGGGCCGCCGGCGAACAGGCCCACTTCGAACAGGGCCGTGTCAAACACGGTTTGATACGGATCGGCCACCTGCCACGCGACGGCCCCCGCCGCCAGCAGGTTGAACGGCAAGCCCGCGCCCAGTCCCACGGCACGCACCCGACGCCACAGGCGCTGGTGGCGCTGCGGCTGCGTCAGCCAGCCGAAACGCACGGACAAGATGCCCAGCAAGAACAGCACGATGATATGCGGCAGCATGACGGCCGAGTACAGCAAGGAGACGAGGAAATCGTTGGCGCGCAGCCTGACGACGGCCCATGCGCCGCCCTGCGTGTAGACCACGTAGCGCTCCGCAAAGGCTTGCAGGTCGCGCGCGATGTCCGGCGCGCCGCCCTGCTGGCCCACAGGAATCAACAGGCACATGAATAATAGAAAACCGGCCGCCACCAGCCAGGCGCGGTTGCGCACGCGGCTGAGCCTGGCGGATAGCAAGGGCAGGATCAGCATGCCGGCGACGGCATACGAGGTCAGCACGTCGCCGCTCCAGATGCAGAAACCGTGCAGCAGGCCGAACACGAGCAGCCAGCGCAAACGGCGCCGGTAAGCCGCTTGCGCCGCCTCCCAGCTCCCCATCTGGCGCCGCAGGGAACGTGTCTGCAGGGCAAAACCGGCGCCGAACAGAAAAGCGAAGATGGGGTAAAACTTGAATTGCGCCAACGCCGCCACGCCAAAAATGACGAGCTGGTCGAGCACGGGCGGCTGCGCGGGCAAGGTGCCGTAGCGCAAGGACAGGCTGCCCCAGGCGAACGACCATATATTCACCAGCAAGATGCCAAACACGGCGATGCCGCGCAGCACATCGAGCTGCAGCAGGCGTCCGGGTTTGACGTGCATGGAACCGACGGCGTTCAGGGGCGCGCCAGGGTCGGGTAATCGCCCACCTGCAGGCTGAAGCCGGACGCATCCGATTGCAGCCGCGCCTGGCCGCCGAACGGCAAGGTGACGCGGCGGCGGATGTGGCCAAATTCCAGTCCCGTCAACACGGGCACGGGCAGGCGCTCGCGCACGTAAGCCAGCATGGCGTCGACATCGTAGCCCTTGTCCATGGGGCTCAGTTTATAGCCGGAAAAGTCACCGAGCACGACCGCTTGCTGGCGCTGGATCACGCCCGCGTGCAGCAGTTGCAGCAGCATGCGCTCGACCCGGTACGGGTGTTCGTTGACATCTTCCAGGAACAGGATGCCGCCATCGATCTGGGGGAAATACGGCGTGCCCAGCAAGTGAACCAGCATGGCCAGGTTGCCGCCCCACAGTTGCCCGCTCACTTCGACCTGCGGATTGCCCGCCGCCGCGCCCGTGACGGTGTGCGTGGGACCGGCCAGGCACGACCACAGTTGATCCAGCGTAAATTGCTCGGGCTCGTCGCGGATAAAATCATCGCAGATCATGGGGCCGGCAAAGCTGGCGCGGCCCGTTTTTGCCAGCAAGCCCATGTGGAAGGCCGTAAAGTCGCTGTAGCCGACAAACAGCTTGCCGCTGTCGGCCATGCGGTCGAAATCGATGTCGGGCAGGATGCGGCTGATGCCGTAGCTGCCGCGCAAGGCGATCACCACTTGCACGGCCGGGTCGGCGGCGGCCGCGTTCAGCTGCGCCAGGCGGCCCGCATCCGTGCCGCCGAAGCGCTGGAATGTGTGGTCGGGGTCGTAGTAATTGTGGACGGTGGCGCCTTGCGCCTGCAAGCGGGCGATGCCGCGCGCCAAAGCCGCCTCGTCGGGCGCACAACCGCCCGGCGCGACGATGGCGATGCCAATCTCAGGTGTCTTCAAAATATGCCTGGCTAGTCAAGTGGTGGGCGCGCCTGGCTCAAGCTGGCTGGGAGCGCATCTGGGGCGCCATCTTACCTTGCAGATGCACATCGATCAAGGCGAGCAGGCGCTCGATCAGCTGGGGCGGCATGTCGTGCCCCATGCCTTCGATCACTTCCAGCCGGGCGCCGGGGATCAGCGCCGCCGTATCGATGCCGCAGGCGACGGGGATCAAGGGGTCGGCCGCGCCATGGATCACCAAGGCCGGACAACTGATGCTCGGCAGCAAGGCTGTACGCTCGCCCGAGGCGGCGATCGCCACCATTTGCCGCGCCACGCCTTCGGGGCAACTGCCCCGCTGCAGCGCCGCTTCGATGCGCTGGTACAGCAGTTTTTCCGACACGGGATAGGCGGGACTGCCGATCACGCGCACGGTGGCGGCCATGTGCGCCATCAGTTCGGCGCGGCTGGCGTTGCGTTTCGGGCGTTGCAACAGCGCATTGCGCGCGGCCCGCGTGGGGCCGGGCAAGCCGCGCCGGCCGCTGCTCGACATGATGGAGGTCAGGCTGAGCACCTGCAGCGGCGCGCGCGCCGCCATCACTTGCGCGATCATGCCGCCCATCGACACGCCGATCACGTGCGCCTGGGCAATCCGCAGGGACGCCAGCAAGCCCAGCGCGTCGTCCGCCATGTCATCGAGGGTGTAGGAAGTCTTGAGGGGCCAGCCCAGCAGGTTTTTCACGTAGGCCAGCGGCAGATACGGCTTGCCCGCCAGCGCCATCTTGCTCGACAGGCCGCTGTCGCGGTTGTCGAAACGCACCACCCGGTAGCCTTGCTCGACGATGCCTTCGACGAAGTCCGCCGGCCAGGCAATCAGTTGCATGCCCAGGCCCATGACCAGCAGCACGCACGGGTCATCGGGGTTGCCGTGGCTCTCATAAGCTATGTTGAGGCCGTTCGCCATGATGGTTGCCATGATTGCCTCTCTTCAGGAACCAGCACGCAGGCACGATCGCTGCGGCCTTGCAATCAGCATACCACTATTGTGCTTCAGACATGAGACCGGCACGCGGTACACAAGCTGAAGTGTTGCCGCGCCGGTACGGCGCGCGGCAACCGTGCAGAATCATCGCTACTGCTTACTTGGCCTTCGGCAAGGAATCGGCCAGATCCACCCAGCTTTGCGGCTGCGGTTTGCCGCGCTCGCGCACGCCGAAGAAGGAGACCACTTGCGTGCCGTCGTTGTCGAAGAACTCGACGGAAGTGACGCCGCCGCGCTTGACGATCCAGCCGCTGCGCAGGGCCGTGTCGCGGATGTGCAGGTTGAAGTCCGGGTCCAGCACGTTGAAGAAGCCGCCGGCGGCCATGGTTTTCTCGATCTTGCCGCTGTAGATCTGCGTCAAGCCTTCATTGCCCAGGAACACCATGATGGCGACCTTGTCCTTGGCCGCGTTTTCCAGCAGGGTGCGCAGCGCCGCTGGCGTCACGCGCTCGACCACGCCGGCCGGCGCCAGGCGCAGGGCCTGTTCGCGCGACAGGTGGAATTCGCGCATGATTTGCGCAAACTGGTGCACGTCCGTCATGTCTTTCCAGGCCAGCTGGAATTCCTTGACGTCGATCTCGGCATCCGGCTTTTCCGCCGCTTTCGGCGCCACGGCCAGCACGTTCAGCTCCGCGCTTTGCTGGGGCATGCGGAAGGTCGCCACCAATTTATCGTAGACGGCCACACCCGGCTCGTTACGCAGGTAGATCTTGTGCACGGCCGTGCCGTTGGCGTCGAAGAATTGCAGGCTGCGCGTCGGCTTACCATCGCGGCCCGCTTGTTCTACCGCAAATGCGTATTTCCAGTTTTCAAAGTGGAAACGCAGGTCAATCTGGCCGCCCAGGTAACCGCCCGCGATATTGCGCTGGCGCGCTTCCGTTTCCGGGTCCTTGGCGTCGGCCTGCTCGGACTTGTCGCCCGCCTGCTTGAATTTGCTGGCGACGCCCGTCGTTTCGATGACGCCGTTTTCATTGCGCGTGATCGCTTGCACGATGCCCAGGTCCAGCGCGGCGCGCATGATTTCGCGCGGCTGGTTGCCGTCGGCCTGCAGGCGAGTGACGCCCTTGCCGATGTTGGTTGCCAGCAATTGCGCTTCGGATACACCCAGCGCGCGCGCCGCGTCGCGGATCTGCAGCTTCGGCTGCTCCGTGCGCAAGGTGGACCAGCGTTCCGCCAAAGTGGCTGGGGCCGCGTATGCGTTTGCGATCAGCAGGCTGCCTAGCAGGGATAGAACGAGTTTGGATAACTTCATAGAGAGACCATTCAATCAAACATGGAAAAAAAGAGGGGCAAGCACCCCTCCCCGGTAGAAATCAATAGTTGACGCTGAGGCTGGCGGCGACGTTGCGGCCCGGCTTGGCGTAGCGCTCGATCTCCAGGCGGCTGGCAGCCGTGGTGCCGGCGGCCAGGCTGCGCGCGGCGGCGTAATCCCAGTACTTGCGATCCGTCAAGTTGTACACGCCGACGATGATCTTGGCGTTCTTATGCACGTTCCAGTAGGTCGACAGGTCGAAGATGGTGTACGACGGCACCTTGAAGAGCGGCGCGGTCCCGCCCATCAGCAAATCGTTCGGCGCCTGTTTCTCGCCGGCATGCAGCGCCGTCAGTTCCAGGCCGAACAACTTGTTCGTATGGTCATAGCCGAAGGTCAGCGCCGTCTTGGCCGGCGCCACCGAGGCCAGGCCGCCGCTCTCGCCCGTCAGGGTATTGAAGGAGCGGCCCTTGGCCACGCCCGTGGCCAGGTCGACGCGGTAGCCCTGCATGGCCGGCAACCAGGTTCCCAGCTCCGCGCGCAGGCTCAGCTCGGCGCCCCAGGTGCGCGCATTGCCGATGTTTTCCGGACGGAACAGGCCCAGGGTGAGGGTCGGGTAATTCACCGGATCCAGCTCTTGCGCCACGTACTCGATCATGTTCTTGTACTCCGTCTGGTAGACGGACGCCTGCATGCTCAAGCCCCTGGTCACGTCGCCTTTGAGCCCCAGTTCATATGCCTTGCTGGTTTCCTTGCCCAGATTCGGATTGCCCAGCACGGCATAGCCATTCCCCGTGCCCGTATAGCTGATGGAATCATAGGTACCCGTGCGTTCGATCGCCGTCGGCAGGCGCGTGCCGCGCGTGAACGTGGCGTAGGCTTGCATTTCCGGCAGCACTTCCACGGACAGGCTCAGGCTCGGCGTGAAGTAGGAATCGCTCTCCTTGCGCACTTCCTTGGCCGCATTCGGCACGCCGATCAGGTAGTTCTGCAGGTTTTTCGGCTCCAGCTTGCGGTAGTCGGCACGCAGGCCCGGCGTCAGCACGGCTTTCTTGCCGCCCAGGTCGAAACTGAGGTCGTCGCGCACGTACAGGGCCAGCTTGGTGGCATCCATGTCGGCCATGCGGTTCTTGCGCGTGATCTGGTGCTCGCCCGTGGCGATGAGGGTGCGGTCTTCCATCCAGGGCCGGCGCGATTTGGCCTGTTCCAGCTGCACGCCGTACAGCAGCGCGTTGTCGGCGTTGAGCTGCTTGAACGCTTCCGAGGTCAGGCCGATGCTGTCATTCTTGAAGCTGGTGTCGATGGCGCGCAGGGAGTTGCCGCGGTAGACATAGCGGCCTTTGCTCTTGTCCTCGATCTTCGCGTTCTGCAGGTAGACTTTCGAGGTCAGGCGGTCGAACAGGGCGAAATCCTTCAGCACCACCTCGTGGCCCAGGCTGACGCGGGTGCGCTTGGTGGTGGAATCCTGCTGCACGCCGTCCGGGTACATGGCGCTGACTTTATTGTTGAGGTCGCGCTTGTTCTTGCGTTCGAACATGTCGACCGTCAAGTCCAGCTTTTGTTCGCCCGGCAAGGCCCACACCAGCTTCGACAGCAGGGCGTTCGAATGCCAGTCATCCGGGTTGACGGTGGCGCTGCCACGGCTGTCCAGCTGCTCGCCATCGCGGTGCACGTACACGGCCAGGCCTTGCAGACTGGCGCCGATCTTGGCGGCGCCCGTCAGGGTGTGCGCATTGCTGCGGTCCACCGTGGCGCGGCCGTATTTATACGCCACGTAATGGTCCACCCCTTCGCCCAGGTAATCTTCGGGCGACTTGGTGATGAAGGCCACGCCGCCGCCCAGGCCGGGATTGGCGCCGCTGACGGCCGTCGTGCCCGAATCGATGCGCACTTCGCGGAAAGTTTCCGGATCAAAATAATCGCGGCCCATGCCGAAGGCGTTCATGTTAGTGCTGTCCGGCTTGGGTGCCGCGTCGGGCAGGGAAATGCCGTCGAGTTCCAGGCTGACCCGGTTGCCTTCCAGGCCGCGGATGTTGTAACCGGTATTGCCCGCGCCATCCCACATGCCGCCGCCGCCCGAGGCCGCCATTGACGTGCTGATCAGCGGCTGATAGCGCACCACGCCGGCCATGTCCGTCACGTTGCGGCGCTCCAGGTCATCGCTGCGGATCACCGTCTTGGTGCCCGCGCGGCGCTCGTAATCCTGTTTGGCGTTCACGACGATTTCCGGGAAGATAGGCAGCTTGGCCGGTTCCTGCGCGGCCGTGCCTGCATTGACGGCGGCGTTTTGCGCGGCCACGGGCAGCAGCGGCGCGGCGAACAGGCCCAGCAAAGCGGCGCGCAGCACCAGGTTATGGCGGCGGACAGGCAGGTGAGCTGGGGATACGACGGGTGCAGCGAGGCGCTGCGTAGGCACAGTAGTCATGATGATCCGGTGGAAGAGTAAAGGCTGGCTCTTGAACCCGGATCGATAACGAAAGTGTTAACGATGTATAAGGAAAGTTTGCTGGCGAAAACAATACTGTAACACGAATCATTCTCATTTGAGAATGGCAAAGTGGTCTAGACAGATGTTATTTCGCAACAGTTATAAAAAATGCCAGCCTGGGTGGCTGGCATGGCTGACGCGCGGGACAAGGCCGTGGCGGCCCCGCCCTGTCTGGGGCGAAATCAGGCCGGCGGATGGGCCAGCTTGCGCGCTTCCGCCTGCGCACGGCGGCGCTCGGCAAAGAAACGCTTGAGGAAAGCGCCGCACTCGTCGGCCAGCACGCCGCCAGCGATGGCCGTCTGGTGGTTCAGCGCCGGCTGCTCGAACAGGTTCAGCACGGAACCGCAGGCGCCCGTCTTCGGGTCGCCCGCGCCGTACACGACGCGCGCCAGGCGCGCATGCAGCATGGCGCCCGAGCACATCACGCACGGCTCCAGGGTCACGTACAGCTCGCAGCCGGGCAAACGGTAGTTGCCCAGCTTTTCGGCGGCCGCGCGCAAGGCCATGACTTCCGCATGCGCCGTGGGGTCGTGGCGGCCGATGGGCTGGTTGTAGCCGACGGCAATGACCACCCCATCCTTGACGACGACGGCGCCGACGGGCACTTCGCCCAGATCCCATGCGTGCTGGGCCTGTTCCAGGGCCAGCTGCATGTAGCGCGCGTCCTGCGCGCTAGCGTGCGTTTCAGTCATCGGTCACTTCTGCCCAGCAATTCGGCGTTTCATGCAGCACCAGCTTATGCAGGTGCAAGCCCGTGCCGAAATGGTCGGTAAATGCGGCCTTGAGGATGTCGAAGGCGATGCGCGCCAGGTTTTCCACGGTCGGGATGCGGTCGATGACGACGGTTTTATGGTCGGGCAGGCTGGCCAGGAAGTCGCGCACGGCCGTATCTTTTTCGTACACGAGGAAGGCGTGGTCCCACACATCGACCAGGTGCTGCTTGGCCAGGGTTTTCACGTCGGAAAAGTCCATGATCATGCCATTGTCGGAATTGCCTTCCGCTTCGATGACCTTGCCGACCAGGGTGATTTCCACCGTGTAGCGGTGGCCGTGCAGGTTGCGGCACTGGCTTTTGTGGTCGGGAATGCGGTGGCCCGCGTCGAATTCGAGCTTGCGTGTGATAGTCAGCATATTATTTGTTTTAAGGGATTTGCAGGAGTTTATGGGTTTGCAGGCTCAGCTTCCACTTCGGGTTGCTTTTGCATGTTTCGATGGCCAGCTTCATGTTGTGCGCGGCCAGGGGGCCGTCCATCGCCTGCACGAAGAAGTTCTCGAAGTCCAGTTGTTCGTAGGCGGCCAGGTCTTGCTGGAACTGGGGGATGACCACCTTGATTTCATTGCCTTTGTGCACCACCAGGGTGGAACCCATCTTCGGGCTGACGCAGATCCAGTCCACGCCGGCCGGCACGGGCAAGGTGCCATTGGTTTCGATGGCGATGGTAAAGCCGACCGCGTGCATGGCGTCGATCAGCGCCGTGTCCAGCTGCAGCAGCGGTTCGCCGCCCGTAAACACCACGTATTTGCTGGGCGCGTAGCTGGCGGGCCACAGGCTGTCGATCAGCGCGGCCAGTTCGGCCGGCGTCTTGAACTTGCCGCCCAGTTCGCCGTCCGTGCCGACGAAATCCGTATCGCAGAACTGGCACACGGCCGTGGCGCGGTCGCTTTCGCGGCCCGTCCACAGGTTGCAGCCGGAAAAGCGGCAAAACACGGCCGGACGGCCCGCGTGCGCACCTTCGCCCTGCAGGGTATAAAAAATCTCTTTGATGCTATAAGTCACTGTATTTCCTAAGAGCTGGCTGGCGTCATCGCGCAGGGCGAACGCATCGGGGCCGGCGCGTGGCGCCGTTACCGCAAAAGCCGATTGACAACCCTCTATTATATGCCGCCGCGACACTTCCCGTGCAAATGCCGTGCCCGCCGCCTGCCGCTGCGGCATCCGGGGGCCGGAAATCGACACGGGCAGGCATAACTGCGCGGCTTTTGCGTTTAGACAATGTAAATGATCCCAAGTTAATATATTTTCTGTAAGAACATTGCCTGATGGAAAACATTGAGGGAGCATGAACATGCTGCGACGCTGGCTACGCCCGCCGTACCGCCTGAGTATTCTGGCCTGCCTGGCGGCGGCCGCACTCGCGGCCCTGCACGCCGGCCAAGCCGCCGGGCCGATGCAGCCGGCCGGCACGCCCTCCCCCTTGATGCCG
Organism: Janthinobacterium sp. SUN211; assembly: GCF_030587315.1. Taxonomy (NCBI): domain Bacteria; kingdom Pseudomonadati; phylum Pseudomonadota; class Betaproteobacteria; order Burkholderiales; family Oxalobacteraceae; genus Janthinobacterium; species Janthinobacterium sp. SUN211. The sequence goes on from NZ_JAPWIC010000001.1 coordinate 864,470, forward strand.
GCCTGTGCCATCCTGCTCGGCGCGCTGGCGTTGCTGCTGTGGCGCCAGCGCCGCCTGGCGCTGCGCCTGCAGGCACTGGAACAGTTGCGCGCGGAGGCGGAACAGGCGCGCCTGGCCGGCGAACAGCACAAGGCGCGCGCGCAGGAACGCCTGCGCATCGGGCGCGACATCCACGACGACCTGGGCCAGCATCTGCTGACCCTGAAAATCGACCTGGCCATGCTGCAGACCAGCACGCATGACGCCGCCCCCTTGCTGGCGCGCCAACTGGATATGATGGCGCGCAATATCGACCTCAGCATCGCGGCGCTGCGCTGCGTCATCCACGACCTGCGCCCGCCCGCCCTCGACGCGGGCCTGCAAGCGGCGTGCGACGGCTTGCTGGCCGATTTCAAGCGCACCACGGGCATCGCTTGCAGCTGCGACTACCGGCTCGACGCCGCCGCCGGCAGCGCGCACGGCCCCCTGCTGTATCACGTGCTGCAGGAAGCGCTGGCGAACATCGCCCGCCATGCGCGCGCCACGCATGTCCAGCTGAGCCTGCAGCAAGCGGGGGCCACCCTGGCATGCCGCATCAGCGATGACGGCGTCGGGCTGTCGGGCTCGCCACCGCGCCTCGGTTGCGGCCTGTCCGGCATGCATGAGCGCGTGGCCGCCGCCGGCGGCAGCCTGCACATCGAAAGCCGCAGCGGCGCCGGCACCACCTTGCGCCTGTCCCTGCCGCTGGCCGCCTGCGAGGAGGCGCCCCTGCTGCACGACTGATCGTGGCGCCATAAATATTGCTCAATATCAACACCTCCCGTCCCGCTGCGCTGCATCATGGCCAACGAGCCAGCCCCATTCACCCCAAGAAGGATGCTTACATGCCGGATAGCCATGCTCATGCCAGCGCATCGCCCTGCGATGAAGCCCAGGGTTTCGCCGTCAAGATGATGGAATTGCTGGTGGTGCCCACCTTTGTCCTCGACGTGCATGGCCAGGTGATGATCTGGAACCGCGCCTGCGAGCAGCTGACGGGCGTGCCGGCGGCCGAAGTGCTGCGCACGCGCGAGCCGGGCCGCTGCTTCTACAACGACGAGCGCCCCACCCTGGCCGACCTGCTGCTGGCCGGGCGCGGCGGCGACATGCGCGCGCTGCACGCCCAGCAGCAATACCGCAGCAGCACGGGCGGCAATCTGTGCGCGGAAAACTGGTGCGACATGCCGCGCACGGGGCGGCGGCGCTACCTGGCCGTCGATGCCAGTCCCATCTATGGCAATCACGACGAGCTGATCGCCGTCGTCGAAACCCTGCGCGACATGACGGATGAAAAACGCGCGCACGTGGAACTGGAACGCCTGGCCACGCGCGACGGCCTGACGGGCCTGGCAAACCGGCGCTGCTTCGACGACACCATCCTGGCCGAGTGGCAACGTGCCCAGCGGCAGGGCCAGCCCCTGTCGCTGCTGATGGTCGACGTCGACAATTTCAAGGAATACAACGACAGCCATGGCCACCAGGGCGGCGACCTGTGCCTGCGCAAGGTGGCCGGCGCCGTGGCCAGCGAAATGCGCACGAACGACCTGGTGGCCCGCTATGGCGGCGAAGAATTTGCCGTCATCCTGCCGAACCAGTCGCTCAAGGGCGCGGCCATCGTGGCCGAACGCATCCGCCAGCGCGTGGAACGGCTGCAACTGCCGCGCAAGCGTCCCGACGGCGCCTGCGTCACCGTCAGCATCGGCGCCGCCACGGCCCTGCCCGGCCCCGGCACGGAACTGGGACAGCTGATCCACACGGCCGACTGCGCCCTGTACCGCGCCAAGCACCTGGGCCGCAACCGCATCAGCCTGCCGGAAACGACGCTCACGTAGGCAACAGGGAAGCACGACCAAATTTGGTGTATATTCAGTCCTATCACAGTTTTTCGCATTCGGAGCCGCCATGGACCTCAAGGAACGCATCAAGCCGATTTCCTATCTCAAGGCCAATACGACGGACATCGTCAACAGCTTCGACGCGGGCCAGGACGAGCCCATCATCATCACGCAAAATGGCGAAGCGAAGATGGTCGTGCTGTCCATGCACGCGTATCAGGAAGGCAAGCGGCAAGCGCGGCAGATGCAGGAGCAGCATGCATTCATGAAACTGATCGCCATGGGCAACCAGGACATCGCGCGCGGCGACGTGGTGTCCGAAGAAGACTTCCTGGCCAGCCTCGATCAGGACTGACATGGCGCGCATCGTCGTGCTGAAAAGCGCGCAAGCCGATTTCAATGAACTGCGCAGCGACTGCAAGGCGCGCCACACGGCGGTAGCGTACGCGCAGTTCATCGCAGCTTTCCGACAATTATTCGCCGATCTCAAGACCTTCCCCGACAGCGGCACGCCCGTCGAAGCCGCCCGCGAAGTCGGCATGGATGTGCGGCAACGCCTGTGCGAAGAGATCCGCGTCATCTACCACCATGACCGGGCGCACGACACCGTGTACATCCGCATGTTCCTGCCCACCAAACGCGACTTCCTCGCCCACTTGACGGCGCGCATCCTGCGGCCAGACTTTTAATCTCCCCCCAGCGCAGCGTTCCGACAGCGCCTTGCCCCTATGCACGGCGGCACGAATATTCTAAGCTGCGGCGTTGCACTTTCCACATTCCAGAAAAAGAAGGAGCCTTCGTGTCAAGAATCATGCCCGCTTTATTACCCGCTTTCGCCCTGGCCCTGTCGGCCATGGCCTCGTCGAACCTGGGCGCCGCGCCTGTCAAACCGGCCGCCGCCCATGGCGCCGCGGCCAGCAAGGCCGATCTGCTGCCATTCAAGGCAACGGAAAAGACCTTGCCCAACGGCTTGAAAATCATCATCGTGCCGACCGGCTTCCCGAACCTCGTCTCGCTGCAAATTCCCGTGCAGACGGGCTCGCGCAATGAAGTCGAGCCGGGCAAGTCCGGTTTCGCCCACTTCTTCGAACACATGATGTTCCGCGGCACCAAGGCTTATCCGCCCGAGAAATACCAGGAAGTCATCACCCGCGCCGGCGCGCGCCAAAACGCGTATACGAGCGACGACTTGACCAATTACCACACGACGTTTGCCAAGCAAGACCTGGAAACCGTGCTGAAGGTGGAAGCGGACCGCTTCCAGCACCTCGACTATGCGGAAGACGCGTTCAAGACGGAATCGCGGGCCGTGCTGGGCGAATACAACAAGAACAGCGCCAATCCCGTGTCGAAACTGTTCGAAGTGATGCGCGACAGCGCCTACACGACGCATACCTACAAGCACACGACGATGGGTTTTATCCAGGACATCGAAGACATGCCGAACCAGTACGCGTATTCGAAGCTCTTCTTCGACCGCTGGTACCGTCCCGAGCGCACCACCATCATCATCGCCGGCGACGTGGAACCGCAGCAAGCGATCGCGCTGGTGGAAAAATACTGGAGCAGCTGGCAGCGCGGCAAGCAGCAGGCGGCCGTGCCCGTGGAACCAAAGCCGCGCGGCCCCGTCTACAAGCATGTGGTCTGGCCCACGCCGACCCTGCCGTGGGTGGCCGTGGGCTTCCACGCGCCCGCGTTTTCCGTGAAGGACAAGGACCAGGCCGCGCTGGCCACCCTGCTGTCGCTGTCGTTCGGCCGCACCTCGCCCCTGTATAAACGCCTGGTGCAGAACGAGCAAAAGGTCGACCAGTTGTTCGACATGACGCCGGACCGGGTCGATCCGACCCTGGCCGTGCTGGGCGCGCGCGTGAAAAACATCGATGACGCCGTCTACGTGCGCGACGCCATCCTGGCCACCGTGGCGCGGCTGCGCGACACGCTAGTGAGCGACAAAGACCTGGCGGACGCCAAGTCGGCGGAAAAATACGGCTTGATCCGCTCGCTCGACAACACGGAACAGATCGCCGGCACCCTGGCTTCCTTCGTGCATTTCGACCGTTCCTACGCCACCATCAACCAGTACTACCGCCTGATCGATACGCTCACGCCGGCCGACCTGCAGGCGGCCGCGCGCAAATACCTGACGGACGAGGGCCTGGTGGTGACGACCCTGTCGCACCAGCCGATGGCCGCCGCCATCGCCGCCACGCCAAAGCTGGCCAGCCTGCTGCCGGCCGCCCCGACCGCGAAGTTCGACGTGCTGGTGCAAAAGTCGGCGCTGCCGCAGATCCGCTACAAGCTGCTGTTCATGGCCGGTTCCGCGCAAGACCCGCAAGGCAAGGAAGGCCTGGCCGCGCTGACGGCCGCCATGGTGGCGTCCGGCGGTTCGTCCGAGCGCAAGATCGACGAAGTCAACCAGGCCCTGTTCCCGCTGGCCGGCAGTTTCAGCCAGCAGACGGACAAGGAAATGACGACGTTTACGGGTTCCATCCACAAGGATAACTGGACCCAGTTCAACGCCATCGCCCTGCCGCTGCTGCTCTCGCCCGGTTTCCGCGAAGACGACTTCCGCCGCCTGAAGGATGCGCAAAAGAACGCGCTGCTGCTGGACCTGAAGGACAATAACGAAGAGGAATTCGCCAAGGAACGCCTGCAAACGAATGTGTATGCGGGCACGCCGTACGGCCACCCCGTGCTGGGCACGGTCGCCGGCATCGACGCCATCACCCTCGACGACGTGAAACAGTTCTGGAAGAGCGCGTATGCGCAAGGCGCCGTCAAGGTCGGCATTTCCGGCGACGTGTCGGACGCCATGACGGCCTCGCTGACGCAGGCGCTGGCAAGCTTGCCGGCCGGCCCGGGCTTGCCCGCCACCGTGAAACCCGCGGGCCGCAAGGCGCAGGGCCTGGAAGTGGAAATCATCGAGAAAAACACGCGCGCCACGGCCATTTCCTTCGGCTTGCCGCTGGACGTGACGCGCACGCACCCGGACTTCCCCGCCCTGTGGCTGGCGAAGACGTGGCTGGGCGAGCACCGCGCCTCGAATTCCTACCTGTACCAGCGCATCCGTGAAATCCGCGGCATGAACTATGGCGATTACGCGTACATCGAAGCCTTCCCGCGCGGCATGTACCAGTTCTTCCCGAACCCGAACCTGGGCCGCAAGGCACAGCTGTTCGAAATCTGGATCCGCCCCGTGGCGCCGGACAACGCCCATTTCGCCCTGCGCGTGGCACTGACGGAATTGGGCAAGCTGGTCGACAACGGCTTGACGCAGGACGATTTCGCCACCACGCGCGACTACCTGATGAAGAACGTCTTCGTCATGACGTCGACGCAAGACCAGCAACTCGGTTATGCGCTCGATTCGCAATGGTATGGCACGCCGGAATTTACCAAGTTGATGCGTGATGGCTTGTCGAAACTGACGCTGGCCGACGTCAACCGCGCCATCCAGCAGCACCTGTCGGCGAAGAACCTGTCCGTGGTGATCGTTGCCAAGGATGCGGCCGGCTTGAAGGAGAAGCTCGTCAGCGACGCGTTCTCTCCCATCAAGTACGACGGCAACAAGCCGCAGGCGCTGCTCGATGAAGACAAGGTCATCGGTGCGATGAAGCTGGACATCAAGCCGGCGGCCGTCACCGTCACGCCGGCGGCACAGGCCTTCGCCAAATAGCCGCGGCAACGCACCAGATAAATGCAGTTATGGCCGCCAGCATAATGCTGGCGGCTTTTTTTATGCACGAAAATGATGCATCGCAGCACCAGGCTCTAATTATGTTCCGACATTATTTGATTATCTCCCGGCATTATCTCGCCCTCCCCAGTAGGGCCAGCGATAATCGCCGACGCACCAAAATTGTGCATCTGCAAAATATCACAAATGTAAAAATTTGCAACATTCCTGGACATATGAAAAAATGACAATTTATCACAACGCGGATTAAATTTAAAATAAACACATATAAAACAAATACTTACATGATTTATGGAAAATATTTTTATTACATAAAATATAATAATTTGAAATTTATTAGCACAGTTTCTTTTTAACACCATCAATTTTTTATCAAATATGTAAGCGCAAAAATATTCTAGATTAACTGTTGTGTCAACGTGACAATATTAAAAAAAAACATAGCGCGGCGTTTCCGAAGATGTTTTGATAAAGGTCTAGGCAATACTGTTTATACGGTTTTGCAACAAAAATCGCTCAAGCGATTCACTAGACCGGGAAAGCCGGACATTGCACAACGATGGTCGGCCATGTGTTCAGCAGTTGAAAATTGATGGAGAATATTTTGCTCAAAAAAATAGTCTTAAAACAAAGCGTCATCGCAGTCGCATTGACCCTGTCTTCTTCGCAACTGGTCTATGCCCAGCTGGCTCCGCAGGAGCCGGCACTGCAAAAAATCCTGATCACCGGCTCCAATCTGAAGCGCGCCGACAAGGAAGGCACCTCGCCTGTCGACGTGATTACCGCCAAGGACATCAAGGACAGCGGCGCGTCGACGGTGGCCGAACTGATGAAGCTGATTCCATCGATGGGCACCGATACCAATCAGGATCAGGCCAGCGGCAGCGGCTTCGCCAAGGGCGTGGCCACGGCATCATTGCGCGGCCTGGGATCAAGCTCCACCCTGATCCTGCTGAACGGGCGGCGCATGACGCCATCCGCGTACGCCGATCCGAACAATGGCAATTCGACCCTGTATGACTTGAACAGCATCCCCCTGTCCGCCCTCGACCGCGTGGAAATCCTCAAGGATGGCGCATCGGCCGTCTACGGCTCGGACGCCATCGGCGGCGTCATCAACTTCATCACCAAATCGAACTACCGAGGCGGCCAGTTATCCGCCAATGCGAGCGCCAACGACGACAACCGTTTCCGCCGCAAGAACGTCAATGGCTTTTTCGGCACCGGCGACTTCGATACCGACGGCTATAACGTCTTTGTCGCCGTCGATTACTCCGAACGCGATCGCGTGGCGCGCCGCGATGTCAATGACATCGCCTATTCCACCTACCAGGACCTGAACGGCCGTTTCCGCTCGAACTATTCGAGCGCCGTGTCGAAATATGCAACGATTTTCCGCGAGTCCGCACCCGGATCGAAAAGCTTTGGCGTCACCCAGGCCAATGGCCCGGCCCGCATGACCTTCAACCTGGGCTGCGATCCCAGCGAGCGCATTACGGGCGGCACAAAGGACGGCCTGCTGCCAACCAGCGTGCTGATCGGCCGCACCTTCTGCAACTACAACGGTGACCAGTTCCTCGAAGGCACGGGCGCCGGCAAGGATGCCAGTGTCCTGACACGCGGCACGCTGAAGATCAACAGCAAGGTGACAGGTTTCGCCGAAGGGGCCTACACGCGTTCGAGCCGCAGCTACACGGGATTGCCTATTACCTTGGGCAATGCCCAGGTTACCAACTTTACCGCCACGGGAACGGGCGAACCTTTCCAGGTCATCCTGCCCATCGGCCACCCGGACAATCCGCTCAGCAATGCACGCGCCTCGGTCAACTACCGTTTCGAAAACCTGCGGGGCGGCTCGCAAACCGTGAATGAAAACTCGCGCCTGCTGGCTGGCTTGCAAGGCGACCATTTCGGCTGGAACTGGGAAAGCGGCGTGCTGTGGAATCGTTCTGAGCGCGAAGAAACAACATATGGCCAACTGTACCTGCCAACCTTGCGCAAGCTCAACACAGGTACATCGCTGGCGCAACTGGTGGCCGATCCCACGCTTGGCCACGATGTCACAGACCGCGGCATAGCTGAAATTCTCCAGTGGGATGGCAAGGCCAGCACGGAATTTGGCCAACTCGGCGGCGGCGCCATGGGACTGGCGGTGGGCTTTGAACTGCGGCGCGAAAAAATCCGCATCGATCCTGACAGCCTGACGGCCAGCGGGCAAATCCTGGGGGTCGCCAATACCGCCATTGACGGCCAGCGCAATGTCAAGTCGGCTTTCGTTGAACTGCGCACGCCATTCACGAAAAGCTTCGAAATGGATTTCGCCGGACGCGTTGACAAATATCCTGGCATCAAGACCAACTTCGTGCCGAAGGTGGGTGCCAAATGGACAGTCACCGATACGCTGGCGCTGCGCGGCACCTACGCCGAAGGCTTCCGCGCGCCGGCACTGTCGCAAGTGACGCCCGGCGGTGCGCAATATTTCCTGCGCGGCGTGTATGACCCGAAACGCTGCGAGGAGGATGAAGAGACGCCGCGTCCGAATGGCGTCGCTTCCGACTGCAACAAGACGACTTCGGGCGTCGGTAACGCCAATCCCGACCTGAAACCGGAAACCTCGAAGAGCTACTCGCTGGGCCTGATCTACTCCCCGGCAAACTGGCTGGACTTCGTGGTCGACGTGTACAAGGTGCGCAAGGAGAAGGAAGTGGCGCTGGGTACGGCCAGCGACGCCTTGAAAAACGAAGACCGGATGCCTGAAAACGTCATCCGCGACCAGAATCCGGTCAACTTCATCACCGACGCGAATGGCAATCCGATTCCAGGCACGGGCCCGCTGCTGGGGGTCAAGACGCCATGGACCAACCAAGGTGCCACCGAGTTGAAGGGCATCGACCTGGAAGCGCGCATGCGCAACAAGCTCGGCGAATGGGGTTCGCTGAGCTCGGCCTTCCGCGCCACCTATGTCTACAGCTACAAGATGGCGCAGGTGGCAGGCGACGTGGAAAACAACGTCACCGGCAGCCGTCCTGGCTTGTCCGACTGGCAATTGGGCGTGGGCACGGACATGCCGCGCGTAAAAGCCTCGCTGACCACGTCGTGGACCAAGGGCGATCACAACGTGAATGCCTCGCTCAATTTCGTCGACAGCATTTCGCTCAAGCGCTTCCGCGATGGCGCTACCGTCTACGACCAGCCTTTCTGTGCCTATGGCACGAAGAAGCCGACCGATGCGGCGCCGGATCGCAATACCTCGATTCCCGGCTATGAAACTGCCTTCCCGGATTGCAAGGTCGCCAGCTGGACCACGGTCGGTCTCGGCTATACCTACACGGGTTTCAAGAACGTGAGTCTGAGCATCAACATCCAGAACTTGTTCGACCGTGCCGCGCCTTACGATCCAGGCTACCCAACTACGGGCTACAACGAGGGCTTGCATAACAACTATGGCCGCTACTTCACCTTCAACGGACGTTATACGTTCTAATTAGCTGCAGGCACGCTCTTGACGCCTCCTTCGGGAGGCGTTTTTTTTGCCGTGCCGGCATCAGATGCGGAAACGCTCCCGGTGTTGCCTTCAGCAATCTACTCGAAGGGATTGGCCACCGACGTCACTTCGGGCGGCGGCAGCTGGTCGGGCAAGTCCTGCTTTTCCAGTTGCGCCACCACGTCGCCCAGCAGTTTTTGCAACTGTTTCGCCAGCGCCAGGCCCGGCTTGTCCAGGGTCAGGTCGATGTCGCCGCTGATGCTGATGCGGTCGACACGGTTTTCGATGCTCAGGCCGCCGATCTCCAGCACATCGCTTTCATTGGCGTACGGGACGAATTTCTTTGCGCACATGGGATTTCCTTTCAAAGGGATTATTTTTTCGACTTGCTATTGATCTTGGGCAAACTCAGCATGCGCAACTTTTGCTGGCGCGTCAGCGACGGTAACAGATCGATGCCTATCCTGTCTTCCAGTTGCGCAATGCTCAGCACTTCATACGCCTTGGTATCGATGTTTTCAATGAAGTAGGCGGCGCCGGCGCGCTGGCGCGGGCTGTACACGGCCTTGTACAGATGGCTGGGCACAATCACTCTTCCCACCTTGCGCAGGTTGCCGCCAATGAAAGCCGGCCCCGTGATCACGTACAGGTCGCCCTCTTTCTTCGCCATCTTGCGCACGGCGCCCTCGATGCCGGCCCACACATAGCGGTTGTTACGCGCATCCTGCGGCACCATGTTGGCCAGGGTAAAGCTGTCGCGCTGGCTCTGGCGGTCCGGCATGTCGCCGTTCGGCGCCATGTGGCCACGGTCGAAGCCGCTGCGCGCATAATCGGCCAGCTCGGCGCGCTGGGCGGCGGGCAGCTTGCGTTCGGCGTGGAAGGAATTTTCGCGCGACAAGTCCTGCGCCGCTTCCAGGTTGTTCGCCGTCAAGTGTTCAGCCGACCACAGCGGCGTGCGCGTAATCCCCGAATGCATCACGCCAAACACGTTGTAGCACAGCTCCCTGGTTGCCACGTCCAGCTTGGGGTTGGTGATTTCCGGCTTGCGGCCATCGACGTAGTGGGCGGGACAGGCATCGGCATGCGCCAGGTTCGCGGCAAAGGCGGAAGCCAGCAGGCCGCACGCCAGGGTCAGCCTGGCGATCGATCGTTGAAACATATTTCCCTCTGAAATCTTTGCAGGCCAGCATTCTAGCGGACGGCGGCCCTCGCCACAAACCGGCACCAACCTGGCGTGCGCGGCGGCGAACGGGCGTGCAGGCGGGCGTGCGGGCGGCCCTGTGCAGAGCTGGCGCAAATAAAGGCCAACAGGCCGCGCACAGCCATTCATATCTGCTAAGATTGCCTTGATTCGTTCGCATCGACCATTCAAGATTTGGAGAGCATATGATCAAAAAAACCCTGCTGCTGATCGTTGTCGTCGTCGCCGCCATCCTCGGCTATGCCACCACCAAACCCGACACTTTCAGTGTCCAGCGCGAAATCACCATCAAGGCACCGCCCGAGAAAATCGCCTCCCTGATCACGGACTTCCACTACTGGGCCGCCTGGTCGCCGTGGGAAAAGCTCGATCCGGCCATGCGCCGCACGTTTACGGGCCCCGCCAATGGCCTGGGCGCGCAATATGCGTGGACGGGCAATGACAAGGTGGGCGCCGGCCGCATGGAAATCACGGAAGCGGCCCAGCCCGAACGCACCGTCATCAAGCTGGACTTCCTCAAGCCGTTCGAAAGCCACAACACCACCACGTTTGCCATGACACCCGAGGGCGACAGCACAAAGGTGAACTGGACCATGACGGGTCCCAGCCCTTACGTGAGCAAGGTCATGACGGTCTTCGTCAGCATGGATACCATGATCGGCAAAGATTTCGAGAAGGGCTTGAACAACCTGAAGGCGGCGGCAGAGCGCTAAGCCTTTCCCGTCGCGATGAAAAACAGGGCCGCGCGGCCCTGTTGTCGTCGGCGCCGCCCCTTGCGGGGCAGCCGGCTCAGAACTGCTCGATCCAGGCTGCCAGGTGGTCCGGCGTGAGCGCCGGTTCAGCCTGCACCACCTTGCCCTGCAAGCCCATTTCCGTTTTACTCAGCTGCAAGGACCAGCCGCGCCGCGCCAGCCACAGCAAGCTGGCCAGCCAGAACGAGTGAATCGCCGAAACGGGCGTGGTGGTGGGCGTTTCCAGGAATTCCGTCAGCAGGCGGCCATCGAGGAACAGCGCCGTGCCGCCCTGGTTTTGCAGCGCCGCGCCGAACACGGGCAGCAACATGTCGATCGCCTGTTCCACGCCGCGCCCCGGATGCTCGCGCTCGAGCGTGTCGAGCTGCTGGCGCACGGCGGCGGCAAAGGCCGTGCCGCGGAAGGCTTCTGAACTGACCAGGTCGGCATAATCCATCAACAGCCAGTCAGGCTCGGGCGGCGTGACGCCGGCCGTCAGGGCCGCCGACAAATACGCTTCCACGGGCAGCTGCTGTTCCGGACCTGCCAGGCTGGCGCACAGCGCGTACAGGCTGCCGATGCGGTTGGCGACGGCTTGCCGCTGGCGCACCATCAGCTTTTCGCGCAGCAATTGGGCGTGCTCGTTGCGCAAGCGCGCCAGCTCCAGCGCCTGCTTGAGTTCCATGCGCAGGGCCGCGATATCCCACGGTTTCTGGATGTAGCGGTGGATCTGCCCCTGGTTGACGGCTTCCACCGTGTGCTCGAGCTCGGAATACGCGGTGGTCAGGATGCGCACGATGTGCGGATGGCGGTCCCAGGCGTACGACAGCAGCTCGTTGCCATAGGCGCCCGGCATGCGCTGGTCCGACACCAGCACGGCGATGCGGTCGGCCTGCTCGTCCAGGATGCGCTTGCCCTCCTCGACCGAGGTCGCCGTCAGCACGTCGGCCAGCGGCGCGATGGCGCGCTGGAAGTATTTGAGGGCGTTGGCCTCGTCATCGACATAGAGTATCGTCGGCAAGCCTTGCGCCGGCTCACGCTGAGCCGGTAAACGCAGATTGGCGTCAATCATGCTCGTTCCTTATATGTACTGGAAAATTCAGGGTTACCGTGGTGGAAGTGCCAAACTCGGTGGCGATGTCGAGGTTGCCGCCGAACGACTGCATCATGCGGTGGCAAAACACCATGCCCCAGCCCTTGCCTTCGTCGCCGTTGGCACTGACGGGGTCGATCAACAGCTGTTCGACTATCTCGGGGGCGATGCCGGCGCCATTGTCGCGCACCTTGATGCGGCCGGCGTCGATGCGGATGCCGATCGCCGGATGAGCCTGCTCACCGGCCGAGCGCAAGGCATTCGCCAGCACGGACGATAAAATCAGCGCGACGCAATTGGGTGACTCGGCAATGGAGAAATCGTCGCCCACGTCCACCGTGATGGCGGCGCGCTGGGCCGTGCTCAAGGGATAGCTGTCGAGCAAGGCGGCCAGCAGCTGGCGCGCGCTGCCGGCGCGGCGTCCGCCCTGCATGCCGGGCCCGGCGCTGGCCAGGCGCACCGTGTCGACAAAGCTGGCCAGCACCGACAGGCAATAGCGCGCATTGTCGTGCATCAAGGCGGCCGCTTCGCCGATCTCGGCCTGCGGCGCGGATTCCGCCTGCGCGCGCCGGGCGATGCCGCGCGCAAAATTGGCGATGGCCGCCAGCGGCGTGTTCAATTCATGCGCCAGAAACGCCAGCGATTCCTCCATCGCCACCAGGCCCTGGCGGCGCGCGGCGCGCTCGCGTCCCGTCTGCACGGCCAGTTGCAGCGCCGTCTGCATGGCGACCAGGTCGAGCGGCTTTTCCAGCAGGCGGAACACCGCGCCGCCGTTGATCAGTTCGAGCAGCACATCCTTGTCCGCATACGCGGTGACGAGCATGCAGACGATGTGCGGATAGCGCTGCGCCACTTCCTGCAGCAATTCGCTGCCCAGGCGGTCCGGCATGCGGTAATCGGTGACGAGCACGTCGATCTGGCCGGCCTCGTCTGCCAGCAAGGCGAGCGCCGCATCGACGCTGAGCGCCGTCAGCACACGGTAGCGGGCCCCGGCGGCGCGTTCGAAATACTTGCAGGCGAGCGCTTCATCGTCCACGTACAGCACGCTGGCGCGGCTATCGTTATCCATGCTAACGGCCCTCCCAATCGGAGCGCTGCAAGTCGAAATTCATGCTGGCCCACGCGCCCAGCTCGCTTTCGGCCGTGAGGGTGCCGCCGTGGCGCTCGATCACGCCATAGCTGATGCTCAGACCGAGGCCCAGGCCCTGCCCCACTTCGCGCGTGGTAAAGAACGGCTCGAACACGCGCGCCAGGTTTTCCGGGGCGATGCCGGGGCCGTTGTCGCGCACGCTGATGCGCAGGCGGTTCTCGTCCCAGTGGGCCGTGATGCGGATCTCGAACGGCGGCGCATTGCCCTTGCGCATGGACAGCACGGCATTGCCCAGCAAGTTGATCAGCACGCCCACGATGGCCGCTTCGTCGCCGCGCACCAGGGTGTCGACCGGCAAGTCGTGGCTGATGCTGACATTCTTCGTTTCATGGCCCACCAGGCGGATGGCCGCGTCGAGCGCGCTGCGGAACTGGAAGTGCCCCGTTTCCAGCTGGTTGCCGCTCTTGCGGTAGGCAAAGGTCTTCAAGTCGGACACGATGTGCTGCACGCGCAGCATGCCCTGCTTGGCGTCGGCCAGGCATTCGCTGACGAGCGCGCTTTGCTTGGCGGCCGGGTCTTCGATGGCCACCTCGATGGCCATCATGCAGAAATTCACGGGGTTATTGACTTCATGCAGCATGCCGGCGGCCAGGGTGCCGATGGCAGCCATTTTCTCCTGCTGCAGCATCTGCCCCTTGATATCGGCCAGACTTTTGTTGGTTTCTTCCAGTTGCGTGTTCTTTTGCGCCACTTCCGCCTTCAGCTGGAACAGCATGAAGCGGGCGCGCTCATTGAAATAGGTAAACACGGCACTGATGCTGGCCGACATGATAAGGAACAAACAGTTGACGACAAACGTACCCGCCAGGTCGAAGCCGCCCGCATGCCAGGCACAGGCGCCCACATACAGCAGGCAGGAGATGGCGCCGAAAACCATATTCTGCCACAAGCCGAAGGCCAGCACGATGCCCGACGAATAGATGGCCAGGGTCATGCCCACGTAATAGATCGAGGTGGCGCCTTCCGTGACGGCGATCATCCAGGCGATCATGATCTGCGGCAAGATCAGCCAGACAAAGGTCAAGCCCTGGATGCGGTCTTGCGCCCAGCGCGTGCGCATGGCCAGCACGACGCAAAAGATCAGCACGGACACGAGGATGCGCGCAGTGGTGAACGCCGACTGCTTGTCCGGATACAGGGCCGAATCGAGGCCCATGCCCAGCAGGATCAGCACGATGCCCGTGTACGCCCCGCCGCGGCTGAATTCCAGGCGGAAGTCGCGCAAAACGGCCGTGTAGCCGGCGTGCAGGCCTGGAGTATCCATCAAGGAATGCTCACTTCCGCGAACACATTCACGCCCGTGGCATCGACATAGATCAGCGGGTCCGTCGCGTGCTCGGGCAGCAAGGCCGACAAGCCCTCTTCATTGCGATAGATCAAATGCCATTCCAGCAAATGCTCCATGCCGAACTTGCCCGGGTTATTCGCGTGCACATTGGTGACGAGCAAACGTCCGCCCGGCCCCACGCGCGAGGCGAAATGCATCAGCAGACGCGCGCACACCTTGTCGGACAGATAGTCGAACAGGCCGGCGCAATACACGGCGTCGAAACTGCCGGGCAAGCCCGTGATACCGGCGCCATGGCGGCGCTTGAGCAAGTTGTGCACGGAATCGTGCACATAATCGATCTCGACCACGCGCCCCGTGCGCTGCATGATGGTGGTCAGGCGCGCGCGCGTCCAGTCCAGGGTCTCGCTGCTGAAGTCGACCAGTTCGAAGGCCAGCCACTGCGCGTCCGGGCACGTTTCCAGGAAACGCTGCACCTCGATGGCCGGGCCGCAGCCCACGTTGAGCACTTTATACACGCGCCCGGCAGCGCGCGCCGCGGCCGCCTTCTGCGACAGGAATTCCGTCAGGATATCGATACGGTTGCGGTGCGCCGTGGCCACGGCCGCCTGCAGGAAGGCCGCATTGACGATCTGAAAGTACGTGCTCGGCCCCTGGCGCGGGTCGTCCAGCAGCTGGTTGACCATCTGGTAATCGCCCGCGTAACCGAGCGGCTTGGTAAACGTGCGGAAGACGAACGGCGCGCGCAGGATCAAGGGATGCAGCGCCGCCTGGGCGAAGGCGCGGTGCGCGGGCGCCCGCTCTTCCTCGACGAGCGACGCTTCCACTTCGAGCTGGCGCAGGTACAGCTGGGTCTGCTCCATCAGCGGCAAGGCCAGCTCGTCGAAGATATCGGGGCGCAGCCGGCCGTTTTCCTTGGGCAGCGAGTCGGACAAGTCGACTTGCTCGACCCAGCGCGACACTTCCGACAGGAAGGCGCGCATTTCGTTGACGACGATCTGGTAATCGCGGCGGATGCGGAAACGCTCGCCCCAGCCGGCGACAAAGGCGCTGGACTCTTTCTGCACGGCGCCCTTGACCACCACCACGTCGCTCAGCTCGCGCCACTCGTCGATCAGGGTCACGGAAACGATGGCGGTCAGGCCCGTGTTGACGCTGCTGATGACGACGGCCTTGCCCACGTAGGCGTTCTTCGCCCCCATGCGCACCGTCACGTCATTGAGCACCTCGCTGACCTGCACAATCGAGTATGGATTATAGATTTCCATGACCAGCGAATTGCGCTGCAAGTTGAAAATCGTGCCGCGCACCGCCTCACCCTGGGTGTTGCGGAAACTGACGACTGGATCGATCTGCGATTGTGAATACACGATTGAGCATTATCAAGTTGCCCGGTTTCCGGCGCACCCCACGGGTGACGCCAGTTTCCAGGCTGGGTTAAGGCACGGCACACCGGTCGTCTGCCGCCGGCACCGCCATCAAGATGACGGAATTGCGGCGTCGTTTGACGCCGTGCCGGAGCGCCTCAAAGCGCGTCTGTTCGCTCTCTGATCGAGTGTACTATGGATGTAGCAGAACGGGCAATTGTTCCCTCAGGAACGACTGTCCGTGGCGCTGGCGCGCAACGCCGGCGGTCAACCTGCCACAAAAAGGGCCAAAGCATGGCGCAGCAACTGCGGCGTTTGGCCCGTCCAGCGCTTGAACGAGCGGCGGAAGTTGGTGGCATCATGAAAGCCAAGATAGGCGGCCACGGCGTCGTTGTCGTAGCCATGCGCCTGGAACAGATAGATCGCCTTGTGCGCGCGCACCTGGTCCAGCTCGGCCTGGAAATGCGTGCCATGGCGCGCCAGGTGGCGTTTCAGGGTGGCGGGACTGACGCCGAACTCCTGCGCCGTGCGTTCCAGGGTGGGCGCGCAACGGATGTTCGCCAGCAGGTAGTCGTACAGCGCGCCCAGCAGGCTCGCCGCCGGCACGGGCGCCACGGCGGCCGCGCGCAAGGCCAGCGCCGCCGCCGTGGCATTGCCGCGCGGCCAGGGTTTATCCAGCCAGCTGGAATCGATGAGCATGGCGTCGACCTGGCAATCGAAGCGCAGCGCCTGGCCCAGGTGCACCTCGTGCTGCTCGACGTGGCGGGGCCGCGCCCGGTTGAAGCAAAAACGCCACGGCAGCGCTTCGCCCGCCAGCCAGCGGCACATGGCCGCCAGCGCCGTCATGTGCATCTCCACCAGAAAAGGCAGCTGGCTGGGCGCGCCGAACGCATCGACCCAGTACAGCACATGCATGTCGCCCGCCTCGCGCAAGCGCGGCTGCAACAGCGGACACAGCAAGGTGTGGAATTCGCACAGGATGCCAAGCGCCTGGCGCAGATTCTGCGCCTGCAGCAAGGCGTGGCTGGCCGCGCCGTAATGGCCGGGCAGCATTTGCTGGCCCAGCATGAAGCTGGTATCGGCACTGTCCAGGCCCCGCGCCACGTTGGCCAGCAATTGCAGGTATTGCGCGGCGCTGACCTGGCTTTCCGCGGACGGCAGCGCGCCGCCATCGAGGCCCGTGCCCTTCAGCAGCGGCGCCACGGCCAGTTCGCGGCTGCGCGCATAATCGAGCACCAGCGCCGGCTGGTGATGGGCCGCGATGCTGGGGTCGCCCTGCTGGTTCAGCGGCATCAGGCAGGCGCGGCGGAACTGGCCCTGGGGCCGGCGCTGCGGCCGGGCGTTTCCACGGCACGGCTCAGCTCGGCCAACACCACTTCCGGCACGCCATCGGTGAGCGCGCACGCATGCCGCAGGCTCAAGCGGATTTCGCGGTTGTCGTTGGCGTGGTGGCGCATCTGTCCCACCATGGCGCACAGGTGGCGCGCCTTCGCGGCCGCATCCTCGCGCGACACGCCCGGCATCAGCACGGCGAAGCGGTCGCCCGCATAGCGGCACAGCAAGTCGTCATTGCGCAAGTTCAACAGCAGCATGTGGCCCACGGCTTGCAGCACGCGGTCGCCTTCGCGGTGGCCGTATTCGCGGTTAATCAAGTGAAAGCTGTCGATGTCGAGCAAGACCAGCGCGCAATCGAGGCCGGGCCGGCGCTCCTGTTCCAGGCGCATCTGCGTGCGCAGGTAGCTGGCGTCGGCCAGCTGCGTGATGCGGTCGAAGGCGCGGTGGTCGCGGAACAGGCGCTCGCGCTTTTGCAGGTGCTCGTTCAGGCGGAACTGTTCCTGGCGCCAGTAATACATGCCGATCGTCAGCACCAGCATGCCGAACGGAATCAAGGCTTCCAGCCAGTTATCCCACACGGCGCTCTTATCGACGGCAAAGAATTCGTCCAGGCAATCGGCCCAGGAGCCCAGCATGATGGCGCACAGGCCGCCGGCGATCAGGCGCGTCACCCGCCCGCGGGGACGGCTGCTGAGGGTAAACAAGAACCAGATGCCCGCCATGACGGCCGTGCCGCCTTCGCAGACGATATCCATCCACTTCCAGATGGCAAACGGTTTAAGGTGCCCCAGTGTGGCGTACAGGAACAAGAACAAGGGCAACGCGAGCGCTGCGGCAATCAGGCTGTTACGGTGCAACGGCAGCATGTGGGAAACCTTTAAAAGTGGTGCTGTCGCCACGATAGCGCCCGCCCATGACGGCACGATGACATGCCCCACGCCCGTGCGGCAGGTGCAAACGGCTCATCATTAACAGCGCAGCCGATGCAAATCCGGCAAGCCGCATCCCATGCGCCCTGCGCTGGCAGGTCATTTCAGCTCACCATGATTCATTTCCAGCTGGAAAGCGCTCACAGGCCGTTGTTTTCAAGGTGGCAAGCCCTTGCCTGTCACGCAACCGTCATATTTGCTGCCTAGAATCCGCCCGGTTCCTTCCCCTAACCGAGCTCTTCATGAAAACCATGCACACATCGTTCCCCTCCCCGCTGCGTCTGACGGCCGTGGCCCTCGGCATCATGGCCGTCTTCAGCGGCCAAAGCCATGCGCAAGCGCAAGATGCGGATGGCCAGCCGGCCGCCACCGTGGTCGTCAGCGGCCAGCGCGCCAGCCTGCGCAACGCCATCGCCGCGCAAGAGAAAGCGGACAATATCATCAGCGTCATCAGCAGCGACGATATCGGCGGCTTGCCGGACAAAAACGCGGCCGAGGCGCTTGCCCGCTTGCCGGGCGTATCCGTGCAGCGCGACCAGGGCGAAGGTCGCTACATCACGGTGCGCGGCCTGGGCCCGGACTTGAACGCCGTCACCATCAATGGCGCGCTGGTGCCGTCGCCGGAAGCGGGCCGCCGCGCCGTGGCGCTGGACATCCTGCCTGCCGGCCTGATCCGCACGCTGGAAGTCTCGAAGACTTTACTTCCTGAAATGGACGCCAACTCGCTGGGCGCCACCGTCGAAGTCAAGTCGCTGTCCGCCTTCGACTTGCCGGGCAAGCTGCTGTCGGCCAACGTGGGCGCCAGCTATGATGAAAAGACGGGCAAGACCAGCCCCAGCGGCGGCGCCCTGTGGGCCCAGCGCTTCCTCGACGGCAAGCTGGGCGTTGCAGCCGGCCTGAGCGCGGAAAAGCGCTCGTTCGGCTCGGATGACGTGGAAACGGGCGGCGCCTGGAGCAAGGGTAAATTGTCGGGCCTGGAATTGCGCGACTACCTGCCCGTGCGCAAGCGCGGCGCCCTGGCCGTCAACCTCGATTACCGTCCCGAGGCGGGCAACAGCTGGTTCTTGCGCTCGTTCCTCAGCGAATTTTCCGACAATGAAGTGCGCGACCGCCTGACCATCAGCAATATCGCGGGCGGCAGCCTGGCGGAAGGCCAGACGGCCAGCGCGCGCGCCGAGCGCCGCATCCGCCAGCGCAAGTACACGCAGCAAGTGCGTTCCTTGGTGCTGGGCACGCAGCAGAAATCGGGCGACTGGACCCTGGACGTGAAAGGCGGCCTGAGCCGAGCCACGGAAGACACGCCGGAATCCTTGAACGACGGCCGTTTCCGCGGCACCAGCAATTTCGCCGGCATCAGTTTCACGGATACGCAGGAACCGAAATTGAGCGGCCCCGCCTCGCTGTACGACCCGGCCAGCTACGCACTCAACGCCATCACCCTGCAAAAGCGCTACTCGAAGGACAATGAACACCACGCGCGCATCGACCTGGCCCGCAAGTTCGACATCGCCACCCTGAAGTTCGGCGCAAAAGTCAGCCGCCGCGAAAAAACCAATGACACGGATCAATGGGCATATAACAGCAGCAAGGCTTCCAGCGGCAATTACTGGGGCGCCGGTTCCACGTCGATGAGCAATTTCGTGCAAGGCCACAATCTCGACTATGACCTGGGCAACATCGGCGTGGCCCTGGACCCGACCCTCATCCGCGCCCGCGTGGCGGGACTGGACCGCGCCAAGGCGCGCCTGGCCACGGAATCCGTCATCAACGACTACCGCATGCATGAAGACATCAACGCCATGTATGTGCAAAACAGCTATGACTTCGACGCCTGGCACATCCTGGGCGGCGTGCGCGCCGAGCGCACCAGTTTCGAAGCAAACGGCTCGCAAGTGGACAGCGCCGGCGTCGCCACGGCCTTGACGCGCGAACGCTCGTACACCAACTGGCTGCCAAACCTGCAAACCCGTTATGACCTGGATCAACATACCAGCGTGCGGGCCGCCTGGACGCAAGCCGTGGTGCGCGCCAACTTCAGCCAGCTGGCGCCCGGCATCAGCCTGGCCAGCAACACGGAAGCCGTGATCGGCAACCCGGACTTGAAGCCGCTGAAGGCCAACAACCTGGACCTGGGCATCGAAAGGGTACTGGGCAATGACGGCGTGATGTCGGCGTATGGTTTCTACAAGGATATCAAGAATTTTACGTACACGACGAACCTGGCCGGCACGGGACAGTGGGCCGGCTACACGACGGCCACCTCGTATGCGAATGGCGACGCGGCAAAAGTAAAGGGCATCGAACTTGCCTACATGCAGCCGCTGCGCATGCTGCCGGCGCCGTTCAATCGTTTCCTCGTCGGCGTGAACGGCACCCTGAGCACCTCAAGCGCGCAAATCGGCCGCTTCGACAAAGCCAGCAACAAACAGCTGAACCGCGACATCCGCCTGCCGGGCCAGTCGAACCAGGTGATGAACTTGATGCTGGGCTATGAAACGGGGCCGGTCAGCGCCCGCCTGGCCCTCAACTACAAGTCGCCTTACCTGCTGGAAATGGGCAACGACATCCTCGACCAAAGCCAGGACCATATCGTCGCCGGCCAGAAGCAGCTCGATTTCTCGCTGTCGTACCAGATCAACAAGCAATTCCAGCTGATGTTCGAGGCGGCCAACTTGAACAACGAAAAATACTATGTTTACCAGGGCACGAAGCAATACAACGTGCAAAACGAACAATATGGCCGCACCTTTAAAGTGAGCCTGAAAGCCAGCGCCTTCTGATGATGATTTCCAATACTATGAAAAAAACCGTACTCTGCAGCGCCCTGCTGGCTGCCTTTTACCTCGCGGGCACGGCGCAAGCCGCGCCTGCCAACACTGTGCCTTCCTTCACGCAGGAAGCGGAAGAACTGTCGCGCCTGCCCGGCGGCGGCTGGCTGCTACTCGACAAGCACGGCTTGCGCCTGTTCAACGCAGCCGGCCAGGAACAGGACCGCATCGCCGTGCGCGCCAAGCAACTGGACACGCGCATCGATGGCGGCAAGGTGCTGGCCGTGTTCCTCGAGGCGGACACGCAGCGCCCGCAGCCCGTCTCCGTGGATGTGCAGGCCGGCAAGCTGGTCAAACTGGCGCCGTTTCCCGTGCCGACGTTTTCCGTGGAAGCGTCGTGCCTGTACCGCGACGCCCAGCAGCTGGCCCATCTGTTCTTGATCGGCAAGGATGGGCAAGCGGAACAGTGGGTGATGCAGGGCGAACAGCGCAGCCTGGTGCGCAAACTGGCCTTGCCGCCGCACGCCAAGCATTGCCGGGTCGACGATGGCGCCCAGCGCCTGCTGGTGAGCGAGTCCAACATGGGCGTGTGGGCGTATGACGCCGAGTCCGAAGGCATGGGCAAGCGGGAAGTGGTGGCCCTGCGCAAGCCGTATGGCCAGCTGGACGGTGGCGCCGGCGCGCTGGCCGTGCTGCCGGGCGGCGTTGCCGTGCTCGATGGCAAGGCGGACAAGCTGCACCTGCTGGCACACCAGGGCGGCAAGTGGACGGCGCAGCCAGCCCAAGCCGTCGCCTTGAGCGTGCGCAAGGGCGACAGCCAGCTGGCGCTGGACAAGGACTCCTTGCTGCTGCGCGGCAAGAACGGTTGGCAAACGCGACCCTTGAAATGGGCTGGCAAGGCGGAAACGCAGCCTGCGGTAGCCATCATCGCCCCACAGGCGCAGACGGAGCCGATGGCGCGCCAGGGCGACGCGGCCGACGATCCGGCCATCTGGCTGTCCAGCAACCCGGCCGACGCGCGCATCCT
The DNA here is from genome assembly GCF_030587315.1 of Janthinobacterium sp. SUN211. NCBI lineage: Bacteria > Pseudomonadati > Pseudomonadota > Betaproteobacteria > Burkholderiales > Oxalobacteraceae > Janthinobacterium > Janthinobacterium sp. SUN211. Next base: position 886,393 of record NZ_JAPWIC010000001.1, read on the forward strand.
CGGCACCAACAAGAAGCAAGGCTTATTGGTCTACGACCTGCAAGGCAAACAGACCCAGCTGCTGGAAGTGGGCCGCCTGAACAACGTCGACGTGCGGCAGAATATCCAGTTGGGCAGCAGCAAGGTCGACCTGGCCGTCGCCACCCAGCGCGACGACAACAGCATGATGTTGTTCACCATCAATGCCAGCGGCGACGTGGCGGAAGCGGGCCGCTTCCCTACCGGCCTGAAAAGCATCTACGGCATGTGTCTGTACCAACCAGCCAGCGGCGGCGTGGAAGCGTTCATCAACGACAAGGACGGCACCTTCCAGCAATACAGCATCGGCCTGGAAGGCAACAAGTTCAGCGCCACCCTCTTGCGCAGCTTCAAGGTCGCCACCCAACCGGAAGGCTGCGTGGCCGACGACGCCAACGCCCGCTTGTTCCTGGGCGAGGAAACGCGCGGCATCTGGACCACCTCGGCCGACGCCGCCAAACCGGACGCCCTCACCATGGTCTTGCCCGTGGGCGCGAACCTGACGGCCGACGTGGAAGGCATGGCCATCTACCGCCAGCCAGATGCCAAGCCGGACACCGGCTACCTGATCGTATCCAGCCAGGGCGACAGCAGCTACGTGGTGCTCGACGCGCAAGCGCCATATGCAGTGCGCGGGCGCTTCAAGGTGGGATTCAACCTGCCCGCCGGCATCGACGGCACCTCGGAAACGGATGGTCTGGACGTCACCTCCGCCAACCTGGGCGGCGCGTACGCGCAAGGCATGCTGGTAATCCAGGACGGCTACAAGCGCCTGCCCGATGGGCCGCAGAACTTCAAGTATGTGGCGTGGGGGGATGTGGCGAAGGCGTTGAAGCTGGACTAGCGACACAGGGGCGGCCCGCACAGGCCGCCCTTGCCACCGCGCGAAAGACAGGCGCTAAGCCGCGCGCGGCAGATCGATGACCAAGGGCAGGCTTTCGCCAAAAAAATCCACCTTGCCCGTCAGAGCCAACCGTTGCGCGGACAGTTCCACCAGGCACAGGTCCGCCACATCGCGGTATTCCATCATGTAGAGACTATATTCACAGTCCGTATTGCTGGCATCGACGGCCAGCCCATGCAGGGGCGATGCATCCGTTCCCGCGACGAGCAAGCCCTGCAAAATGAAGGACGGCGGATACAGCGCCCATGACCAGGGGGCATCGTCATCTTCCGTCAGCCGCATGAACTCCTCGTCGTCGGCCTCGATCTTGATATTGATTTCCCGCATACCATTGGCAAGTGCCGCCACGCTGATCCGGGATTTCGCGGCATCCACTGCAAAATTGGTGTCGCCGATACTAAATACATGCATTCAACACTTCTCCATCGTAACAAGTCAAGGCACGGCGGCACGCACGGAAAGCGTTCCCGTCGCGCCCGGCTGGGTCAAGGACATGCGCAGCACCCAGCTGTACTTGAGCCGCCCCTCGCGCAAAATGGCGTAAGACGAGGTAGCCATATCGCCCTGCCGGTCCTCGGCTTTCTGCATCACGGTATAACCGGTGCTCGCAGGAGGAAGCCACCGTTCAAACTCGCGCTTCAAGTCGGCTGGAGCTATCTGTTTCACCACAACGGAGCAGGTTTGCGGCTGCGTGGCAACTACTGTAAAGCGGCCGCCTGTTTCCCTCGTGGACCAGGACTTGCCAGGCACATTATCCGGCAGTGCCCGCGCCTCTTTTGACGTCACCTCGACCAGTTTCACTCGCCTGACTGCCGTTTCGATCTGATGCACATCCCCCTGGGAAGGCATGCAAACGCCGAGAAATAGCTGCATCGCCCATTGTTCAGCGGTTTCAGGCTCTGCCGCGCGAACGCCGCAACTGGCCCCCAAGACGAACGCCAGGATCGTGCATCCGACGAGTTTCTTCCCGTATTGCCCCTTAACTGCTTCTCTCATTTGCTCCCTCATTAACATCATCATGCCGCACCGGCAAGCAGGCAGGCAAAGCGCTGTGCCAGCATGCTCCATCGTTTCCGGAGACCGGCCTCGGCGTTGAATGCCGATGCCTTGCAATAGGCAAGCAGCTCTTCGCAACGCGTCTTGCTTAGCGAAATATTCCCCGATTCCATACAGGCATCCATGCCGCAGCATGCGCCGGCAAGGTACACATCGAGATAAGCGACGCCACCGCGCTGCAGCAGTTCCTGCGCCAATTCAGCCACCACGCTCCTGACGCACCAGGCTTCCTTCGCCCCCTGCGTCTCCGCGCGGTACAGGGCGGCAATCAGCGGCAAGGAGCATGCCTGCGCATGCTCTTCGAAATAATTGCCTATCACGGTGCGAAACTCCATGTTGGCATCGTCGAAATCGGCCCCATGCCTGCCATTCCAAGCAAAGGCAATTTTCGCTTCGGATGAGGGGGTATAGGATGCAACGAAATCCACTGCCAGTGCTGTCATATTCTCAATTCATGCCGATTCAGGCTATTGCCCATTCCCGTGGACTGCTTGTCAGCCAGCGGACATGCGCGGGCAATCCATCAATCGCCCTGCTGTTGCCAAAACGCCTTGCCGCCCTTGATATAGATCAAGGCACTGGCAGAACCCTCTTTCGCCACCACGATTCCATCCGTTTTCAGCTTGAGGGATTTTTCATGATAGCTGTGCTGCAACGATCCCTTGTCTTCCACCTGCCATACTTCCAGCCAGGCGAAATCGTCGCCGCCGCTGGACAAGGCATGTCCGGCACCGACGATGAGGGGCGACGTCTTTTGCCTGAACAGGAAGGCGATGCCCTCCTTCTTGCTGTCCTTGTTCCTGACAAGCACGGCCAGATCACCCTTGCCATCGCCATCGAAATCGCCGCGCAGGACAAACGGGTTCATGCGCGCGCTCACTTCGACCGCTTCGCGTTTGGCCAGACTATCGAGCTGTTGCGTTGCCCAGGCCGGCAATTGCGCCTGCGGCGGCAAGGCCTGTGCTCCAGCCGAGCCGGCGGCAAACACCAAAGCGACGGTCACTGCCATGCTTTTGCAATTCATAGAGCGGCTCCATAGAGACAAAGAATCGGTGGCGGCACCCCACTGATCAGTGGTGTACTGCCAGAATAGCATTATCAGAAAATACTTGCACTATTACAACAGTGCCCGGTCCGCTTTGCAGCCAGTACGGGAGGATAAATGCCATCCGTTGCAGATCTGCCAGCGACTAGCGGCCTGTTGCGTATTAAAATGGCGCCCCATGACCTCCCCCGCCTCGACCTCCTCCCTCCCCGACAGCATCTTGCTCCCGTCCCTGGCCGTCCTGGGAGGGCAGATTTCCGTCAATCTGGGGGCGGCGATTGCGAAGAATCTGTTTCCTGTTATCGGGGTCGAAGGGATTACGGCGTATCGCGTGGGGTTTTCGGCGCTGATACTGCTGGCCATCTTCCGGCCCTGGCGCTATCGCCTGACGCGCAAGGATGTGCTGAATTTGCTGGTCTATGGTTCCGTGCTGGGGCTGATGAACTTGCTGATTTACCGGGCGTTTGCGCTGATACCGATCGGTATCGCGGTCGCCATCGAGGTAACGGGGCCGCTGGCCGTGGCCATGCTGTCGTCGCGGCGGCCGCGCGATTTGCTGGCCGTCGCGTGTGCCGTGTTCGGCTTGTATCTGCTGCTGCCCCTGCAAGGCAGCCCGGGCAGCCTGGACCCGGTCGGTGTAGCGTATGCGCTGGGGGCGGCGTTGTGCTGGGCGCTGTATATCATCTTCGGCAAGCGGGCCTCGACCTTGCAAGGTGGGCAAGCCGTAGCCTGGGGCATGACGGTGGCGGCCATGGTGACGGTGCCCATCGGCATCACCTACTCAGGCACGGCCCTGCTGGCGCCGTCGATTGCCTTGATGGGCCTGGCCATTGCCATGCTGTCCAGCGCCCTGCCGTACTCTCTGGAAATCTTTGCCTTACGCCGCTTGCCGCAAGGCGTGTTCGGCATGTTCAGCAGCGCGGCGCCCGCCGTCAGCGCGCTGGCCGCCATGGCAGTGCTGGGAGAACTGCTGAGCCTGACCCAATGGCTGGCCATCGCCTGCATCGTGTTCGCGTCGGCCATGGCGGCGCTGGGTGCACAGGGTGGCAAGCGCTAGCGGCATTCAGCCATCCGGCATCGAGTCCTGCGCGCTTCCCTTCCTGCCGCCATTCCCGCAGCCATTCCTGCGCCGCCGGGCATCGCTGCGCCGCTGACGGACAGGTTTTGATGCCCGCCTGTAAAATACGTCATTGCTTGCCATATCGTGCACTTCCGCCTCACCGATGACATATCCATTTCTTTTTCGCTTGTTTTCCCCTCTCGCCGCCGCAGCCTTGCTGCTGGCGCCAGTCGCCGCCGCACAGGCGGCCGCTCCTGCCACTCTCACGGGCAATGCCGAAGCGGGCAAGGCGGCCTTTCGCAAGTGCGCCTCTTGCCACCAGGTGGGGCCATCGGCGCGCGGCGGCTTCGGCCCCAAGCTGACGGGCGTGATCGGTCGCAAGGCCGGTGCCACCACCGACTATAAATACTCGGCGGCCATGAAAAACGCGAATATCGTCTGGACCGAGCAAAACCTGGCCGGCTTCCTGAAAGCACCGAGCGATTTCATTCCTGGCAACAACATGCGCTTCTGGGGCATCGGCAACGCCCAGCAAGTGGCCGATTTGCTGGCCTATCTGCGCACGCAGTAAGCGCATGCAATAAGCTAACGTCAGCGTCCAAGCTGGCCGAGTGCCAGCCTGCACGCATGCAGGCACATGCACGCGCACAAGGCGGCATCAGGCCCGTGACGCCAGATCCAATTCCCGGCGCTTGCAGCACGCCCCTGCGCTTCTTGTGCGCCGCCTCATAGTCGCGCAGACGACTCTAGGGCTTGGCCGGCAGCTTGCGCACGCACAGATAGATGGAATACAGCGCCGCCAGCCCTACCAGCACGTACACGCCGCGCGACGCCGTCGACATGGCGCCCAGGATGCGGGCCACGATATCGATATCGAACAAGCCCACCAGCGCCCAGTTCAAACCGCCCACGATCAGCAGGATCATCGAGATCCAGTCGACCACGTTCAGGCGCTTGGCCGACATTTCCTCATTTGCCGCACCGTCCGATCCTGCCTGGATATTCGCCATCTCAGCCTCCTGTGAATAAGAAGAAAGACCCGCCGTCGGGTCTGTGCAAGGAACAGTGTAGGCGCTGCACCGGCATGCGCCAGTCGGACGATACCGGGTATCGAGGTAGGACGCGTCTGTAATACGACGAGTGATTTTATCTGGCAACAAACCATGCCGCTGTTGCTAAACAGGCAGTGACTAATTCCAATATGGAAATATTTATAGATTACTTAGTACCGCGCTGCTACACTCATTTCACCCCAGCAACTTCAGGGGACAAGCGCCACGCCATGCCGCAGGCATGGGAGACGGCCACCATGGGACAACAGCTGAGGGGACATGAATATTTCAAACATACGTATCGGTGTGCGCCTGACCACAGGCTTTTTGCTCACTTCGCTTTTACTGGCCGTGGTGGTGGTCATCAGCACGTGGCAGTTGTCGACCGTGAGCGGGGAAATCGATAGCAGCGTGAACCAGCGCTATGCGCGCATCGCGCAATTGCAGGCCACGCGCAACAGTACGCAAGAACAAGCTGCCCTGCGTGAACTCGACCAGCAGATCGCCACGCAATCGGCGCAGATGCGCACGGCGGCCGAGGCGGCCATGGCCCGTGCGCACGATACCAGCGTGCTGATCATTGCGCTGGGCCTGGTCGGCGGCGTGTTGAGCCTGGCGACGGCCTGGCTCATCAGCAGCGGCATCGTGCGGCCCTTGCGGCATGCCGTCAAAGTGGCGCGCAAGGTGGCTGGCGGCGACTTGAGCGAACATATCCGCGTCGATTCCCGCGATGAAGTGGGGCAACTGCTGCAAGCCCTGAAAGACATGAATGCCAGCTTGATCACGATCGTGGGCGAGGTGCGCGGCGGCACGCACGACATCGCGGGCGCCTCGGGCGAAATCGCCGCCGGCAACCTGGACTTGTCGCAGCGCACGCAGGCGCAAGCCAGTTCGCTGGAACGCACGGCCGCCTCGATGGACGAGCTGACGGGCACCGTCAAGCAAAATGCCGATAACGCGCGGCAAGCCAATCAGCTGGCGCAATCGGCCGCCGCAGTGGCAGGCAAAGGGGGCACGGTGGTGGCGCAAGTGGTCGATACCATGAGCTCGATCAACGCTTCGTCGAAAAAGATCGTTGACATCATCGGCGTCATCGACGCCATCGCCTTCCAGACAAATATCCTGGCCTTGAACGCGGCCGTGGAAGCGGCGCGGGCCGGAGAGCAAGGGCGCGGTTTTGCCGTCGTGGCCGCTGAAGTCCGCACGCTGGCGCAACGCTCGGCCGGCGCGGCCAGGGAAATCAAGCAACTGATCGGCGACTCCGTCGAGCGGGTCGATGCAGGGGCGCGCCTGGTCGACACGGCCGGCGCCACCATGCGCGAAATCGTGGCCAGCGTGCACCGCGTAACGGACATCATGGGCGAAATCAGCATGGCCAGCGGCGAGCAATTGTCCGGCATCGAACAAGTCAATGCCGCCATCGTGCAAATGGAACAGGTGACGCAGCAAAATGCGGCCCTGGTGGAACAGGCATCGTCCGCGGCGGCCAGCATGCAGCAGCGCGCCACGCTGCTGTCAGGCACGGTTGGCATCTTCAAGCTGAGCCGTGACCAAGTGTCAGCCCAAGCCGCGCACGGCATCAGCCTGGTAGCCGCACAGGCCACGCACGCCGTCACCGCGCCGGCAAACCTGTCTGCCGCAAGCGTTAGAGCGCGGCTGAAAGCCTGAGTTCCCCAGCTCATCGCCGCGCCGCGACAAAATCGCTATAGCTGCTTGTACATGACCGTGGTGGCGTCCAGCCGGTCGCCGGCCGGCGCCAGCGCATAGCCGGGGATGCTGCCCGCCGCCACGTAGCCGAGCGACAAATACAACGGTTCGGCATGGTCGCTGCTGCGCGTGTCCAGGGTCAGCAGGCTGCGCGGCAAGAGGCGCGCCTGCTCTTCCAGCGCCTGCATCAGCTGGCGCGCGAGGCCGCGCCGGCGAAAAGCGGGTGCGACCAGCAGCTTGCGCACTTCGGCCCGGTGCGCCTGGTTGGGATTGGTATCCCAGTCCAGCTGCACGGCGCCCGCCACCGTCCCTTCCACCTCGGCCACCAGCAACAGGCGCACGCCGCGCGTGACGGCCGGCAAGACGTTATCCGTCCAGAACGCCTGGCTGGCCGCCGTGTCGAACGGCAAGATAAAACCGATGCTGGCGCCGTCGTGCACGCATGCCTGCAGCAGCGCGCCCAGCTCCGGCAAGCGTTCGAGAATGTCGGCGGATGAAAAATGGCGTAGCGATGCGGGCATGGCGACCTCAGACAAGAAAGAGAAAATAGCGGGCGCCGCTGTCCGGCGGCGTCATGAAGGCGCTGGCGCCATGCAGCTGATAACGCAGGCAGTCGCCGGCCAGCAAGTCGTGCGAGCGGCCGTCGACGGTCACGTTCAGCTTGCCTTCCTGCAGCAACAGATGGTGTTCCATGCCGGGCCGGGGCGAGGCGGCGTAGGCGATCGTCACGCCCGCGCCCAGCTCGCATTCGAGCGCTTCGCCGGCCAGCGCCCGCGCCGGGGGCGAGACGGAGCGGCGGATAAAACCGGTGTCCGGGTCCGTCCACACGCTTTGCTGAGCCCGCCGCAGCAGGGGTGGGAAATCCTCTTCCACCATGCGCAGCAGGCGCGACATGGCCAAGCCAAACGCGGCGCACAGCTTGCCCAGCACGTTTGTCGTCGGGCTGACTTCGCCATTTTCCAGGCGCGATAATGTCGCGCGGCTGACCTGGCTGGCACTGGCCAGCTGGTCCAGCGACCAGCCCCGCTCCACGCGCAACTGTTTTAAACGGGCCGCCAGCCGCTGTTCCGTATCGTTCTCTGCGAGTGCTAAATTTTCCATATATGGGAATTTATCCCTCATATGAAAAACAGTCAAGCTGTTTGAGCGCGCTAGCCCGCCATGCGCGACGCGTGGCGACACAATTCCAGGAAACCCGTCAAACGGGGCGAAAGGATCTTTTTGGATTGGCGAATCAGGTAAAAGTTGCGCTCCAATGGCGGCAGCATGGTTTCCAGTTCCACCAATTGCCCGCTGGCCAGCAAATCGGCCACCACCACCCGCGACAGGCAAGCGATGCCCAGCCCGGCCGCCGCGCCATACTTGATCGCTTCCGAGTTGCTGAACTCGCCCGCGGCGCGCAGATAATGCAGATACGGCACCAACGCCTGCTCCACGGCTTCACGCGTGCCCGAACCCGCTTCGCGCAGCAGCCAGCCCGCCTGGTTCAGTTCCGTAAAACTGAGCAGATGGCGCAGTTGCGCCAGCGGATGCGTGGGCGCGGCCACGATCAGCATCTGGTCCGTCAGCCACGGCTCCACCAGCAAGCCCGCTTCGTGGCACGGCCCTTCGATCAGGCCGATATCGACACGGAATTCCGCCACGGCGGCCGCGATGTCGGCCGTGTTGGCAATCGTCACTTGCGGGATGCTGCGACCGTACTGCTGCGCCGCCTGCGCCAGGATCTGCGGCAGCAGATAAATGCCGATGGTGGTGCTGGCGCCGATTTGCAGGCTGACGGGCACGGACGGGTCGGCGCCCGCGAACTGGCGCTCGATGCTGGCGGCCCCGTCGCGCATCTGCCGCGCCTGCGGCAACAGCAAGCGGCCATTGTCGTTGAGCAGCAATCGCTTGCCCACCCGGTCGAACAGTTGCGCGCCCAGCAGCGCTTCCAGTTCATTCAGGGCCGCGCTGGTGGCCGATTGCGACAGCGAAATGTGTTCAGCCGCCGCGCTCGTGCTGCCCGTGTCCGCCACGGCCAGGAAAATCTGTAGTTGCCGCAAGGTCAACGCCATTTTATCTACCTATTTTATCGGTCAAACATACAAAAACAATCCGTTTTACCATTTAATCGACGAACTGTACAGTCATGCTATACGCATAAAAACATGGAGTACGGCATGTCTTCCCTCTCAAGCACCAATACAACAAGTTTCAGCGACCGCTACGGCCGTTTGCTGCCCGGCCTGCTGCTCAGCGGCGTGATCGCCTATGGCGCCATTGCGCTGGGCAAGCTGGAATGGATGCAAAGCCACGGCATGAGCGCGCTCACCCTGGCCATCATGCTCGGCATCGTGCTGGGCAACAGCGTGTATGGCCGCCTGGCGCCCACCTGCGGCGCGGGCGTGACCTTTTCCAAGCAGACATTATTGCGACTAGGCATCATCCTCTACGGCTTCCGCTTGACGTTTCAGGATATCGGCCAGGTGGGCCTGGCCGGCATCGCCATCGACGCGCTGGTGCTGGCGTCCACATTTGGCCTGGCCATGTTCCTCGGCACCACCGTATTCAAACTGGAACGCAACAGCGCCATCTTGATCGGCGCGGGCAGCTCCATCTGCGGCGCGGCGGCCGTGATGGCGACCGAGCCCGTCGTCAAGGGGCGCAGCGAGGATGTCACCGTGGCTGTCTCCACCGTTGTTGTGTTCGGCACCATCGCCATCTTCCTGTATCCCTTGCTGTACCGGTGGAACCTGGGCTGGCAGGTGCTGGGCGCCACGCCCACCGCGTTCGGCGTGTACATCGGTTCGACCGTGCATGAGGTGGCGCAAGTGGTGGCGGCCGGCAAGTCCATCGGGCAAGAGGCGGCGAATGCGGCCGTGATCGCCAAGATGGTGCGCGTGATGATGCTGGCGCCGTTTCTCGTCATCCTGTCGGCGGTCCTGGCGCGCAGCAAGGCCAGGAGTGGCAACGGCAGCCACGACAAGGCGGCCAAGCTGGCCATCCCCTGGTTCGCCTTCATCTTCATCGGCGTGGTCGCCTTCAATTCGCTGGGCCTGCTGCCAGCAAGCATGGTAGCCACCATCACCGATATCGATACGGCCCTGCTGGCCATGGCCATGGCGGCCCTGGGCTTGACGACGCACATGTCGGCCATCCGCCGCGCCGGCATCAAGCCCCTGCTGCTGGCCGGCCTGCTGTTCTGCTGGCTGATCGCCGGTGGCGCCGCCATCAACCATGTGGTCGCCAGCCTGTTTGCATGACACTCGCCGGTGTCGGGCCGGGGTAGCCGACACGGGAGTCGAAAACTTCGTACAATAAGCGTGTTTTGACTCTCAATCCGGCTCCGGCCCCACCCAGGAACACCCATGCATCTCTCGAACTGGCTGCTTTTCTGCAGCGTCGCCCTGCTCGTCACGTTTTCTCCCGGCCCGGCCGTCCTGCTGGCCATCTCGAATGCCATCGCCGTCGGCCCGCGCCGCGCCATGATCAGCAGCATGGGCAATGGTTTCGGCTTGTTCATCATTTCCGGCGTGGCCATGGCCGGCATGGGCGTAGTGCTGGCCACCTCGGCCACGGCCTTCATGCTGCTGAAACTGGCTGGCGCCCTGTACCTGGTGTTCCTGGGCATCAAGCAATGGCGCAGCAAGACCAGCGTCGTGGCCGATGCGCCCGTGGCACCCGGCGCGGCGAATCCCAACACGTTCTGGAAACTGTTCCGCCAGGGCTTGACGGTGGCGCTGACGAATCCGAAAGCCATCCTGTTCTTTTCGGCATTGTTTCCACAATTCATCACGCCGGGCGAACCGGTGGCCATCCAGTTCACCGTGCTGACGACCTCGTTTGTCGCCTGCGCCATGCTGGCCCACTTGTTCTACGCCAACCTGGCGCGCCTGCTGAAAACCCAGCTGGCCACGCCGGGCCGCGCCAAGCTGTTCAACCGCATCTGCGGCGGCGCCTTCGTCTTGCTGGGCCTGAGCCTGCTGCGTCTGCGCAGCAAAGCCGCGTAACTAGTCTTTTTCCGTCAAGAACGCCTCGATGCTGGCCGCCAGGGCCAGCGGCGTTTCATTCATCGGATAGTGTCCCGCATTGCCCAGCACCTCGAGCCGGGCTTGCGGGTACCACGCCAGATACGTGCGGCGCATCAGGGCCGCGTCAAAACGGGGGTCGTGCTCCCCCACCAGCGCCAGCAACGGCAGTGCCACGCGCGCCGCCTTGATTTCTTCGCTGAAATCCGTCCCGCTCCACGCGAGGAAGTAGCGTGCAAACGCGGCCCGATCCGCACTCTCCCACGAATATTGCGCCTTCCAGTCCAGCCAGGCGGCAGGCAAGCGCCCGCCCGTGCTGCGGTCGATGATGGCGCGCCGCGCCTGCTGGTTGCCGCTGGCGTCGAGAAACAATTGCCGGGCCGCCCCGTCGAACGCCACGCCGCAGCTGGGCACGGGCGCCACGGCCACCAGTTTGCGCAAGCGCAAGGGCGCCATCAAGGCCAGCCGTTCCAGCGCCATGCCGCCCATCGAGTGGCCCACCACGCTGAAGGTGGCAAAACCGAGCGCATCGGCCAAGGCCAGCGCGTCGCGGGCGACCTCTTCCATCGAATACTCACCCGCCACGCCGCGCATGCCGCCATAGCCGCGATTGTCCATGAAGACATAGCTGAAAGCGCCGCCGTCGAGGGCCGCTTCCATCGGAGAAAAAGCGTGGGCGTCGCCAAACCAGCCGTGCAGGACGATGACGGCGTGCGGGCCATGGCCCACGCGATGATAGGTATTGTGCATGTTCACTCCTGAAAAGAGTGTGATGGTAAGCGGCCGGCAAGCGGCCCGCCTTCGATGACAGGTCAAATACTGTAGAGTATGGGCCATGGATGATTTTTATACGGAAGTGCCCCGCCCCTTGATCGCCACGGCGCGCGACCATGCCGCCGATGCCGTCTTTCCCAGCCATAGCCATGCGCGCGGGCAATTCGCCTATGCGGCGCGCGGGGTCATCAGCGTGTACACACCGCAAGGCAACTGGCTGGTGCCGCCGCAACGGGCTTGCTGGGTACCGGCCCGGCTTTCGCACGGCATGCGCATGCATGGCGCCGTGACCATGCACAATGTGTTTATCGACGCACCGGCCATCGCCGGGATGGGCTTGCCGCCCCATTGCCAGGTGCTGGACGCCTCGCCGCTGCTGCGCCAGTTGCTGGCCGAGGCCGTGACCGTGGATGCCTTGTATGCGGAAGCATCGCGCGCCGGACGGCTGATGGCCTTGCTGCTCGACGAGATTGCCGCCGCTAGGCCCCTGCCCCTGAGCGCCCCGCTGCCGCAGGAACCCCGGCTGGCGCGCCTGTGCATGGACATGCTGCGGCAGCCGAGCCTGGACAGCAGCCTGGATGCGATGGCGGCGCAGGCCGGCATGAGCCGGCGCACCTTTACACGGCAATTCCGCGCCCAGACGGGGCTGGCCTTTGCCCAATGGCGCCAGCAAGCGTGCCTGCTGGCGGCCATCACGCGGCTGGCGGACGGGCAAGCCGTCACCCGTGTCGCGCTCGACCTCGGCTATGCCAGCCCCAGCGCCTTCACGGCCGCCTTCCGCCGCGTGCTGGGCCAGGCGCCCAGCGACTATCTGGCCTAGGCAATAATGGCGGCGATGCGCTGCGACAATGCCTGCGCCAGTTTCTGCACGTGGTAGCCATCGACAAAGCCATGGTGGGCTTGCGCGGAAAACGGCACCCGCATGCGGCCATCCTCTTGCGCGGGGCCAAACTTGCCCCAGGTAAAGGTCGGGATATCGGCGTCGCGGTGGCGGTGGATCGGGTGTTCGATGGCCGCCAGCTCCAGCCACGGCAGGCAGGTGATGAAGATATTGTTGCGCTGCTCGCGCTCGGTTTCCCCCTCGCCCGTATTGATCAGCGCGGAGCTGGCTTCCGCGAAACGCTTGGCTGCCAGGCTGCGTTCGATGAACAGGTCGAGCTGGTCCGTCATCGTGAAACGCGTGTAATTGAGGTTATCGTCGCCATTGATGACGGTATAGGAAGCGGGAAAATCGTCGATCCTGATCACTTCGCCCTGGTAGATGCGGTACATGAACTGATCGATATCCCTGACCGTATTGAGCAGGCAAAACAGGAAAAAGTGAAACACGGGGATTTTCCGTTCCTTGCACCAGGGCCGGAAGTCCGGCACGTCGAGCTGGAAGTTGATGTTGACGAGGGGATTGTCGAATGCCCGGAACAAGTCGTAGCGGTCGCGCCGCTTTTCAAAATTTTTCATGCGGCGAGTGTAGACGATGGGGGGACTGGCGGGCAAGTCATGCCGTATCGGCTTGCCAATAACTTATCAATGCGACATGGAGCACGAATCGCTCCCTGTTATTCCTCACTGCAGCTTGACTGCCTGGCGCGCAAATCAAGAAAAACATGCCCCAGGATTTTTCTGCCGTGTATATCGACGATCACAGTCAGATAAGTATCATCGCGGGGAACGGGAATGCCGATGTGCTGAAACTTTCCATCTGACGACTCATAAATATGCGCGACCTGCCAATTCCAGTCCGCGGCGTCGCCAAAGTCACTCCCGATGACCAGATCGGCATATGCCCAAAGATCGACGACTTCCCTGGCGGTCTCGGTCACCTTCAGCATAGGCGCATGGAAGGTTTTTTGATATTCGTCATTCGACAGTAACTGTGTTTTCATTTTTTATCTGTATTTGGCCGCCGACCGGGATAAGCCGGTCGCAAGCCTCCCCGTATCGGGAGGCTTATTTCCGCCGGAATTACGACGCTTGATTAATCTCGTCGTCTATCATATTGGCAAACAGGTCGAAACTCAGAATACCCGTGCCGATGCATGAAAAGACTGTCGTACCCGCCGCATCCTTGATCGTCAATCTCTCGGTCCAGTCGTTCTGATTCATGCACTTCAGGCTGGCGCCAGGCCAGGTGACGCCGTCCACATGCAAGCCCTGCGCCGAGAAGGCCAGTTCCTGTGTCTTGACATTCAGGAAATTGCCGAACAAGCGTTTCTTGTATACCTCGCCGCTGCTGATGTAGCGGAAAGTCACGCGCTCGCCGTCCGCCAGCTTTTGCTTCAAGACGGGCATGCGGTATTCCAGATAACGGGAGCGAAATTCGTCCATGAATTCGTCAAAGCGCTTGAGTTCTCCGGTAGCCCATATCCAGGGCTGGTCGGCGCTCGTGCGGTAGGCAAAGTTATTGATCATGCCTGTCATGGCGGTGGAGCCGCCGGCAAACAGATACAGGTCCTCGATATCGGCAAAGGCGGCGTAACTGCGAATGCCGTTCAATTCATGCACCACACCGTCTTCATGCAATTCAAAACGGCTTTTCTGCCGCTTGAGCATTACCGCGCGCATGACCAGCACCAGCACGGCGAGCAACAATAGAAAAGCCGCCGAGCCGTACAGAATAGTCAAATTGCTGTGCGTGCCCAGCTTGGCGCCATTACGCAAGGTCATGGCCTGCGTATCGGTCAGTGTTTTCTGAGGGATGGTCGTGCTCAGGTACAAGACAAAACCTGCCACTGCCGCCAGGATCGCCGCAAATACCGCAAACAGCCTAGGCACCATCTTGCCGTGAAAATACACGGCGAGTGCTTTATTGGTGTGCGGGATACTAAAATTACCCATGTAATCTTCCTGTTAAATGATAGGGAGGGTTTTACAACCCGGAGGTCGAAATATATTCGGCCCGGATTGTCTCCTATCTATTACAGGAATGGCCACACGCATGCGCACTCAATACTGATTTCTTACAATAATGCCCCTGATTACTAGCCGGCCGCAGTTATTATCTGGCATTGCAGAATTTCCCGGGCCACCTCGGCCACGCCGTCTTCCCGTTCTTCCATTGTCGGTGCATGGGCGAAGCGTTGCAATTCCCCGTGCAATTCGAATGCCAGCTCCCGTGAATGGCGCACGATGCCTTGCAACACAAAGTACTTCCATTGTTCGTCATTACCGGCCAGCACCGTTTTTATATAGGGCGCAAGGCGCACACCGATGCCGGCCAGATACGGCAGGAGCACGGCGGCCACGGGCCAGTTCACATCCTGCACCCATTCCAGGATCTGCGGCATGGCTGGATGGACTTCCTCCCAGCTCAAGGCGATCAGGGCTTGCGCGTTGCGCGTATCGTGTTTATCGCGCGGCAATGGCAGGCTCATACGAAGCGTCCCCTCATGCGGTGCCGCCGTGCGCCAGGCCCCGCTGCACCTTCCACGCCAGCGGCAAGGTCAGCAGCAATACGGCCGCCAGCGCCAGCAGGGCCGTGTGCACGCTCGTATGGTCGCCCAGCGCGCCGAACAGCACGGGCGACAGCGCCCCGCCGCCGATGCTGCCCGTGTAGAAAAGGGCAAACGCATGCTCTCGCTTGCCGGGTTCGGCCAGTTCCGGCACCACGCCATACAGCACGGATGAAGTGCCATTGAGCGCCAGCCCCAGCAGGGGCAGCATGGCCATGACGCCGGCCAGCGGCAGCCACAGGGCCAGCACGATCAGCAGCGAGGTCATCGATTCCGTCAGCCACACGGTCTTCATCATGCCGATGCGCGCGCCCAGGTAGCCGCACAGCAACTTGCCGAAGGCGCCGCCCACGAACAGCAGGGACAAGGCCACGCCGATGCCGGCCGTGCCCGCTCCCTTGCTTTTCAGCAAGAATGGCAAAAAGGTGAGAAAACCCATGCGCACGGCGCTGTCCAGGGTGCCCGTGGCCAGCAAGGCGCGAAAGCTCGCCTTCGAGCCGCTGCCGGCGATGGTCTTGCCCGCCTTCTTCGCGCCCGCCTGCAGCTCGCCCGGTTTCGGCAGCAGCCACCACAGCAAGCCGGCCGCCGCCAGGCCCAGCAAGCCCAGCAAGGAGACGCTGGCTTGCCAGCTGCACACCAATAACAGCAAGCCCACCAATGCGGGAATCAGGGTCTTGCCGATATCGCCGGCAAAGTTGTAGTGCGACAGCGCTTCCTTCACGCCGCCGCCCGCCTCGTGCGTGTCGGTGACGATGGAAGACGCCAGCGGGTGCTGCGTGCTGGCGCCCAGGCCGCCCAGCAGCAAGGCGATCAGCAAGACGGCCAGGCCGCCCGCCTGCCCCGCGATCAGGTAGGCGACGCCGGCCAGCGCCGTGCCGCCCACCAGCATGCGTTCGCGGCCCCAGCGCTTCGCCAGGCGGCTGGCCAGCAACTGGAATCCGGCCATCATGCCCGAGTAGGAACCGCGCAACAGGCCCACCATGGCGTAACTGATGGCAAACTGCGCCTGCCAGATGGGCAGGAGCACATAGATCACGTCCGTCAAGCCGTCATGCACGGCATGCGCGCTGCAGGCGGCGAACAGCGAGCGGCGGCGGATCGATTTGTCGGAGGGGGACGATACGGTGGCAGCGGCGGATGGTTCAGTCATGACTTCGGCAGGAAAACGATGTGGACAGTGCAAGCTTACTACAGGGGCTGGAGGCGCAGCAGCACCTTGCCATACGTGCTCCAGCTACGCGTGCCGCCAACTTCAGGGTCGATAGCAAAACGGCAACCCTGCACATAGGTAACCGCCGCCTCGACCAGTTCCGCTGGCAGGCCTGGCGCTTCGGCCACGATGCGTGCAGGGGCTCCTTCGCTGCCGATAAACATGCGCAGCACTATGCCGCTGTCATTGCTGGCCGATTTGTCGAGATTGTTATAGCCCTGGACGCGCTGGGAAGGCTGGCAGCTGCCGGGTACCAGCAAGGGACGCAAGAGCTCGGTATCGTCCAGGTCCCATACATATTGAACACTAAAATTTTCCTTGGCCGCTCTATCAGCAGGGAATACGCACTGCCGCACATTGCTCAGCGCCGCATCGTCCAACACTTTCCACCCCGAACTGCGTGCCACGGATGCCGTTGCCACCTTGCCATCCTGCCCCACGGAAAAGCGCACGCTCGTCTTACCTTCCAGTTCATACAGGCGCGCCTCGCGCGGATACACTTGCGGCGGACAGGTCGCGCCCGGCATCGCCTGGCCAAGCCCGGGCAGGATGGCCAGCACCGCTGCCGCACAGCGTAATGGGAAGCTTGCTTCATGCATCGACATCGTTACTCCAGCAATTGCTATTAAATAAGTTTTCAATTTTAGCAAATTGCCATGAACACCAGCAAGCCGCTGGCCAAACGACGGCAGGCGCGCCACCCGGCGAGGATGGTGCGCCTGCCCATGCAAAACCTTGCTTGCCCGCTTATTTGGCCATCGCATCTTTGGCCATGCCATCCTTTTTCATCTCATCCTTCTTCATGCCGTCTTTTGCCATGGCATCTTTCGCCATGCCATCCTTGGCCATGCCATCCTTGGCCATGTGATCCTTCTTCATGTGCTTCTTCGCCATCGGCTTGTGCATGCCGTCCTTGCCCATGGCGTCCTTGTGCATGGCATCGGCCGAGGCGTCCTTGGCCATGGGGTCTTTCTTCATGGCATCTTGGGCGAACGCGGCGCCCGACATGAGGATGGCGGAAGCGATCAGGGCGGTGATGGTGGTTTTCATGATATGTCCTTGTCTCTGGGTTATATGGGCGAGATTGCCCGGTGGTAAAGCTGTTGCCGTGCTACGGGTACTGCCAAAATTGTTCAAGAGCCGCCGAACCAGTTATAGCCCTGATTCTCCCAATACCCTCCCGGATACGTATTCGTGACGAAAATGGCCTGGATGTGCTTGGGATTCTTGTAGCCCAGCTTGGTCGGCATGCGCAGCTTCATCGGGTAGCCATACTTGGGCGGCAATTCCTGGCCGTCATACGTGAGTGCCATGATGGTTTGCGGATGCAGGGCCGTGGCCATGTCGATGCTGGTGAAATAATCGTCGGCGCACTTGAAGCCGACGTATTTTGCCGTCGTGTCGGCGCCGACCCGCTTCAGGAAGTGGGAAAACGGCACGCCGCCCCACTTGCCGATGGCGCTCCAGCCTTCCACGCAGATGTGGCGCGTGATCTGCGTTTCCTGCGGCAAGGCGCGCAATTGCGGCAGGGTCCACGGCTTCCTGTCGGCGATCAAGCCGCTCAATTCCAGGCGCCAGGCGTCGCCATCGACTTCTTCCACCTCGTCTTCGCCGTAATACGCGTTGAAGGGAAACGGCCGCGTGATCATGGAGTCCGGGTAAGTCGGCGCCAGTTTGGTCGGGTCGAACAGCCAGCCCTGTACCCTGTCGTTGAAGCGCGACACGGCCGTCAGGGCCGTCTCGATGCCGGACGGGTCGCTGACGTTGCAACCAGTCAGCATGGACAGGCCGCCCAGGGTCAGGCTGCGCTGCAGGAACAAACGGCGCGACGGTTGCTTGATCTGGCGCAAGCCGTCGTCCAGCATGGCCTGGCCCTGCTCCTGCACGATGATGGTTTTTTTCATGCTCATCTCCTTCAGCGGCCGCGCAGCATGGCGACCAGTGTGCGCGGCACCAGCGCCACCATCAGCAAGTGCACGCCGACAAAGCCCGTCAGCAACGCCATGGCGATGAAGTGGACCCTGCGCGCGCTCTCGTAGCCGCCGATCAGCTCGCGCAGCAGGGGGAATTGCACGGACTTCCACAGCACCAGGCCGGACAGCACCAGCACGATGCAGTCGAGCATGACGAACAGGTAGGCGGCGCGCTGCACCATGTTGTAGCGGCGCGGGTCCGCGTGGGCCAGCTTTCCTTTCAGCGCGGCAACAAAATCGGCCAGCAACAGGCGCGGCGTCAGGGGAAAGAACTGGCGCCGCAGCCGTCCCGAGACGATATTGATGATCAGATACAGCAAGCCATTGGCCACCAGCAGCCACATGGCGGCAAAATGCCATTGCAGGGCGCCGCCCAGCCAGCCGCCCAGGGTCAGCGCGCGCGGCAACTCGAAGGGGAAAAATGGCGCCGCGTTATAGATGCGCCAGCCGCTGGTGGCCAGCACCACGACGGCCACGGCATTGAGCCAGTGCGTGAGGCGCAGCCAGGCGGGGTGGATCACGTTCGCTTGTCCGTTCATCACATCACTCCCTTCGCGCAGGATGCCGTGCTGACGGCTTGCAGGATGGCGCTGCTGTCGGCCCGCTGCACGAAGGCGACCACTTGCAGCTGCTCCGGGCGCCAGCTGGCGGGCAGGTTGACTTCGCGGCGCAGCCGGGCGTGGCCTTGCGCCAGCGCAACGGGTCCCAGCCACAGGCGCACGGCCGCATCGTGATGCAGGGTGGCGCCGCGGTTTTCGCCGCGTAGCACTTTCGAGACGATGGCGCTTTCGCTGATGGCCACGTACAGCTGGCCGCCCGCCTGCCCATCCGGCGCGCTGGCATTGGCTTCAAGCAATAATTGTCCACCCGCCCCTGGCGTGGCGGACAGGCTGATATTGACGGGCGCGGCGGTCGCGTTGATGCGGCGGATGGCGGCCGGCAGTTGCGTGTCCCAGCCGCGCAATTCCGTGCCGCCTACAAAGAATTGGGGCGTGTACGCCACGTGGCGGGGCTGGTGGCGCAGCAATTCGGCCTGGCGCGCATCGAATTGCGCCTGCGCCAGCGGGTCCGTCCAGCCGATCTGGTCCCAGTACGTGACGTGCAAGGCCAGCGGCACGACCAGGCTGGCCTCCCCCGCTTCCTTGCGCAAGGCGTTCAGGCGCTGGTCGGCGGGCGGGCAGCTGGAACAGCCTTCGCTGCTGTACAGTTCCACCAGCGCCGCCGTCTGCGCCCCGCTTTGCACGGCGCAGCGCTGGCCGGCCGCCAGTTGCGCGTACACGGGTGCCGTCGCGGCCCACAGGCAGAGCGGAACGAGGCTGGCGGCAAGGCGGTGCTTGATATGCATGATGACTACCCGTTATAGTGAATGAAGAAGCGTGCTTGCCTGTCAATTCGCCGCAATGGCCGGATTGGTTACAGCCGCCGGCAAAATTAATGATATTTATTTTTTTCAACGCCTGTCACCAAAGGCCTGCATGCAACGAATACCTGTAAGCGAGCACCTGCATGGAACGGAATTGCGGCTGCATGGCTTGATGCTGCGCGGGCTCGACGGCGATGCGGCGGCGTATCGCAGTTTCTTGCAGGCCAGCAGCAGCCATTTGCGCGCATTCCTGCGGCGCCGCCTGCAGCGCTGGCCGGACGAGGTGGAAGACCTGGTGCAGGAGTGCCTGCTGGCCATCCACAACCAGCGACTGACGTATGACACGGGCGTGCCGCTGACGTCGTGGATCCATGCGATCGCCCGCTATAAATTGATCGACTGGCTGCGCCGGCATGGACGGCGCGAAGCGCAGCACTTGCCGTACGACGAAGAAGATAGCGCGCAGGAACTGTTTTCCAGCGCCGATGCCGAGGCGGCCGAAGCCAGCCGCGACCTGGGCAAATTGCTGGCCAGCTTGCCGGCGCAGCAGCGCGACGCCATCGTGCATACCAAGCTCGACGGCTGGTCCGTGCGCGACACGGCAGCCGCCATGCAGATTTCGGAAGCCAGCGTCAAAGTGGCCGTGCATCGCGGCTTGAAGGCACTGGCAGCCAACTTGAGGATAACGACACCATGAAAACCGATGACTTGATCGCCATGCTGGCCAGCGGCCCCGACGTGGCCGCCGCGCCGCCCCCGGGCGTCCGCTGGCGCGCCGCAGGCACTTTGACCGCCGGCGTACTGGGCAGCGTGGCGCTGATGGCCCTGTTGCTGGGCGTGCGGCCCAACCTGGAACAGCTGGCCCGGCTGCCCGACTTCTGGATCAAGGTGGGCTTTGTCGCCTGCCTCTGCCTGGCGGCCTGGCAAGCCAGCCGCCGCCTGTGCATGCCCGGCGCGCCGACGCGCGCCCTGCCCCTGCTGCTCGCCCTGCCCCTGTTGCTGATGTGGGCGCTGGGCGCCCTCATCCTGCAGGAAGCCCCGGCCGGGCAACGCGCCGAGCTGTTCTGGGGCGCCACCTGGCGCAGCTGCCCTTTGCTGATCGCCACCCTTTCCTTGCCCATCCTGGCCGCCGTGCTGCGCCTGATGCGCCAGCTGGCGCCCACGCGCCTGCGCTTGGCGGGCGCGGCTGCCGGCTTCGCGGCCGGCGCCATGGCGGCGCTCGTGTACTGCCTGCATTGCCCCGAGCTGGCGGCCAGCTTCATCGGTTTCTGGTACGTGCTGGGCATGCTGGTGCCGACCGCCATCGGCGCGGCCCTTGGCCCCAGGGTGCTGGCCTGGTGAGCCAATGACCTCCTTTTCAAAGCAGTGAATCCGTTTTCGTTCCCCGTGCGTATAAGTCAGGCAGCCTGCAGTTTCTTGGACTTGTCTGTCAACGCTAACAAAAATCGGGAGAATCGAAATGTCCTTGTCACACTCGAAAACCGCGCTGGGCGCCGCCCTCATGGGCAACCTGCTCGCCGTATCCTTCACGTTGGCCATCGCGCCAGCGGCCCACGCTTCCAGCCACCGCGAAGCGCCATTCATCACGCAAAACCCCAAAGTCGACGCCACCGACTTCTATATGTTCCGCAGCTATGAAGCGGGCCGCGGCGCCTACACCACCCTGGTGGCCGACTACATTCCCCTGCAGGACGCCTACGGCGGCCCGAATTACTTCGCCATGGACCCCAACGCCCTGTACGAAATCCATATCGACAACAATGGCGACGGCAAGGAAGACCTCACCTTCCAGTTCCGCTTCACCAACACCATCAAGGATGGCCAGTTCACCGTGGGCGGCAAGAAAGTCTCGATTCCGCTCGTCATCAACGGCGGCGCCATCGACAGCGTCAATCCGGCCGGCCTGAACGTGCGCGAAACGTACAGCGTCACCGTGGTGCGGGGCGACCGCCGCACGGGCACCAGGAGCGCCGTCACCAACGCCAGCGGCGGCGGCACGACCTTCGACAAGCCCGTCGACAACATCGGCAACAAGTCCATCCCCAACTACGCCGCGTATGCTGCGCAACATGTGTATGCCGTCAATATTCCCGGCTGCACCACGCCGGCGCGCATGTTCGTCGGCCAGCGCAAGGACCCGTTCGTCGTGAACCTGGGCGAAACGTTCGACTTGATCAACATCAAGGCGCCCGCCACGGAATTCGCCGCGAATGCGGAGTCGGCCGCCAAGGATGACCTGGCCCGGAAAAACGTCACGGCCATCGAGATGGAAGTGCCGACCGCCTGCCTGACGGCTGGCAGCGACCCCGTCATCGGCGGCTGGACCACGGCCAGCCTGCGCCAGGGACGCTTGCTGAACCCGGCGCCGGGCACGGCCACCACGGCCTCGAAGGAAGGCGGCGCATGGGTGCAAGTGTCGCGCCTGGGCATGCCGCTGGTGAATGAACTGGTGATCGGCCTGAAGGACAAGGACCGCTTCAACGCCAGCAAGCCGTCGGGCGATGCGCAGTTTGCCGACTACGTCACCAACCCCACGGCGCCGGCCCTGGTGGAAGTGCTGTTCGGCTCGGCAGGCGCCAAGGCGCCCACCAACTTCCCCCGCAACGACCTGGTGGCGACTTTCCTGACAGGCATCAAGGGCGTGAACCAGCCAGCGACGGTCGTCGCCTCTGAAATGCTGCGCCTGAACACCTCGATCGCCCCCACCGCCGTCGGCGCGCAAAAGCGCCTGGGCGTGATCGATGGCGATAACGCGGGCTTCCCGAACGGCCGCCGCCCCGGCGACGACGTGGTCGACGTGGTGCTGCGCGTGGCCATGGGCAAGCTGTGCACCCTGAACATCGGCTGCGCCCCGGCCGATGCCCCGGCCGGCGGCCTGCACTTCACGGATGGCGCCTTCCTCGATGAAACCTACTTCACGGCAGGCTTTCCCTACCTGAAAAACCCCATCGCCGGTTCGCCGCAACTGTAAGCCTACGAGGAGAATACGATGAAAAAGCTCCATGCATGCGGCGCCCTGGCGCTCACCACCCTGCTGGCCGGCTGCGGTGGCGGCGGCAGCAGCCACGGCGGCGATAACGGCGACGGCGGCGTCACCCCTCCGCCCGTGGTCTTGCTCGACGCCTTCTATGTGGCCGTCAGCAACGTCATCCTGACCACCAGCGATGACAAGGACGGCGTCGCCATCGACGCCATCATGGCGACCTCTCCGGAAAATACGGAGCCGGTACCGCTGTAACGCGCGGTCACCGAGTGCGGGCGCCGGAGACAGCGTTCTCCGGCGCCCGCCCTTGCCGCCCTACTCCACCGTCGATGGCGTCCACGATGAAAACACCGATTTCCCTGCTGTGCGCCTGCCTGCCCGCACTGACGCTGGCCGCGCCCTACACGCCGAAAGACGGCAGCGCCGTCATCGAGCAATTGCCGCGCCGCGCCGACGCCACGCAGCTCGCCTTGCGCGGCCTGCGCCAGCAACTGAATGACACGCCGCAAGACCTTGCCCTGGCCACCAGCCTGGCCCAGCGCTACATTGCCCTGGCGCGCAGCGAAACGGACCCGCGCTACCTGGGTTACGCGCAGGCGGCGCTGGCGCCATGGTGGCGGCAAGCTGCGCCACCCGTCCCCGTGCGCCTGCTGCGCGCCACCATCCTGCAAAGCACCCACCATTTCGGCCCGGCCCTGCAAGACCTCGACGCCGTCATCGCCCAGCAGCCGCAAAACGGCCAGGCCTGGCTGACGCGCGCCACCGTCCTCACCGTGCAGGGCGACTACGCCCAGGCGACAGCCAGCTGCGCCCGGCTGTCGGCCCTGACGACGCAGCTCGTCACCGTCACCTGCCTTGCCAGTATCGCCAGCGTCACGGGCCGGGCCGCCAGCAGCGAGCGCTTGCTGGACCTGACCCTGCAACGCAGCGCCGGCGCGGCGCCGGAGCTCGAAAGCTGGGCCGCAACCCTGCTGGCGGAAATGGCCACGCGGCGCGGAGAGGCAGCGCTGGCCGAGGCGCGCTACACGACGGCGCTGGCGCGGCAGCCGCGCGACAGCTATCTGCTGGGCGCCTACGCGGATTTCCTGCTCGACCGGCAGCGCCCGCAGGAAGTCGTCAAATTGCTGAAAGAGCAGCAGCGCATCGACGCCCTGCTGCTGCGCTACGCGCTGGCCCTGCAGGCGCTGCCCGGCCAGCAGACGGCCTTCCAGGCGGCAAAGGCGGAACTGGCAGCCCGCTTCAATGCCGCCATGCAGCGCGGCGACACCGTGCACCAGCGGGAACAGGCCCGTTTCGCCCTGTTTTTGCAACAGGATGTGCCGGCCGCCCTGCAACTGGCGCAGAAAAACTGGGCCATCCAGAAGGAAGTGCCCGACATGCGCATCTTGCTGGAAGCATCCGTGGCCGCGCGCAACTACGCGGCGGCGCAACCGGTGCTGGCCTGGATCACGGCGCATGGCGTGGAAGACGTGGCCCTGCAGCGGCTCGTCAGGCAGCTGGGGCCGCAGGATGGGCAAAAACTTAGTGCCGCAAAGAAAGCAGGTGCGCTGTGAACGCCCGCATGCTCGCGTTGCTGCTCACCCTGTGCGCCTGGCTGGCCCCCGCGCAGGCGCACAAGCCCAGCGACAGCTACCTGAGCCTGGCCGTGCACGGCCAGCAGATCGACGGGCAATGGGATATCGCCCTGCGCGACCTCGATTTCGCCATCGGCCTCGATGGCAATGGCGACGGCGCGCTGACCTGGGATGAGATCCGCGCGCGCCACGCGGCCATCGCCGCCTACGCGCTGCAGCGCCTGCAGGTGGCCAGCGACCGGGGCGCCTGCCCCTTGAAGGCCGTCGAGCAGCTGATCGACCAGCATACGGACGGCGCCTACAGCGTGCTGCGCTTTGCGGCCACCTGCCCCGGCAACGCCGCGCCAGCCACCTTGAGCATCGGCTACACGCTGTTCGCCGACCTCGACCCACAGCACAAGGGGCTGCTCAAGATCGACAGCGGCGGCGCCACGCAAACGGCCATCTTCGACCCGGACAGCCCCCGCCAGACGCTGTCCCTGGCCGCCCCCGACCGCCTGACGCAGTTCGGCGCGTATGTCAAACACGGCATCTGGCATATCTGGATCGGCTACGACCATATCCTGTTCCTGCTGTCGCTGCTGCTGCCGGCCGTGCTGCTGCCGGGCTTGCGCGAACAGCAGCAAGGCTTGAAAACGGCTTTTTATGACGTGCTGAAGGTCGTCACGGCGTTCACGCTGGCCCATTCCATCACATTGACCCTGGCCAGCCTGTCGCTCGTGTCGCTGCCGTCGCGCTGGGTGGAATCGGCGATTGCCGCTTCCGTGATCCTGGCCGCGCTGAACAACCTGCTGCCCCTGTTCCGCGGCAAGCGCCCCGTGGCCGCCTTCATATTCGGGCTGATCCACGGTTTCGGCTTCGCCAGCGTGCTGCGCGACCTGGGCTTGCCGCAAGGCTCCCTGCTGGCCAGCCTGTTCGGCTTCAACGTGGGCGTGGAAATCGGCCAGCTGGCCATCGTCGCCGCCTTCCTGCCGCTCGCCTGGCTGCTGCGCAAGACGTGGCTGTACCGGCAAGTGCTGACCGTCGGCTCGCTGGCCATCGCCCTGGTCGCTTGCGTGTGGCTGGTGGAGCGGGTGGCCGATATCAAGCTGATTTCAACGTGATGGCCGCCCGATAGCGTTGCTGGACAGCCACTGCCGGGCCACAAGTCCCGGCATTCGGGCTACAATACGAACAATTCTCAATCGCATCAAGGCCTGTCTGTCCTGTGGACCGTGGCATGGAAAGGTTGCATGCTACGCCCCGAACTGGAACTGCATCGGCAAATCGAAGTCCTCTACAGCGACCACCATGGCTGGCTGCAGGGCTGGCTGCGCCGCAAGCTGGGCAACGCCTTCGACGCGGCCGACCTGGCACACGACACGTATCTGCGCATCCTCGCGCGGGGCCGCGCACCCGCTCCCGTGGAATCGCGCCAGCACCTGGCGCAGATCGCCAACGGCCTGGTGGTCGACCTGTTCCGCCGCCGGCATATCGAGTCAGCCTACGCGGACGCCATCGCCGCGCAGCCGGAAGCGCTCGTGCCGACGCCGGAAATGCGCGCACTGATCGTCGAAGCGCTGATGGAAATCGACACCATCCTGGCCAGCCTGCCGAACAAGGTGCGCGACGCCTTTTTGCTGTGCAAGCTCGAAGGCATGGCCTACGCCGACATCGCCGCGCGCCTCGACGTTTCCGTCTCCTCCGTGGAAAAATACATCGCCCGCGCGCTGCTGGCCTGCTGCATGGCGCAATGCGCATGAACGGCATGCACTCGCCGCCTGACGGCGCGCCCATCGCCCCCGCAGTGCTGCAGCGCGCCGCCGAGTGGATGGCGCGGCTGTGGGCGGAAGACGCCAGCGCGGCGGATGCCGACGCCTGCGCCGCCTGGCGCGCCGCCCATCCCGAGCACGAACGGGCCTGGGCCCGGCTGCAGCGCTTCGCCCGGCAATTCGAGGCCCTGCCCCGCGAAGTGGCGCGCGGCGCGCTGGCGCCGGCCCAGCGCCATGCCGCAGGCCGCCGGCGCGCCTTGCAGCTGATGGGACTGATCGCGGCGGGCGGCGGCACGGCCCTGCTGGCGCACGAATCGGGCCTGTGGCAGCGCGCCGCCAGCGATTACCGCACGGCTGTGGGCGAGACGCGCGCCATCGTGCTGGCCGACGGCACCCAAGTGGTGCTGGACACGGCCAGCGCCATCGATGTGGCATACAGCGCCGGCGAACGGCGCATCGTGCTGCGCGCGGGGGCCATCCTCGTCACCAGCGCGCACGAAACGGCGCCTGTCTACCGCCCGCTGCTGGTGGCGACGCCGCAAGGCACGGCCACGGCGCTGGGCACGCGCTTTGGCGTGCGCCTCGATGCCGACGCCAGCAAGGTGGCCGTGTTCCAGGGCGCCGTCGCCCTGCAGCCGCGGCAGGACGGCGCCGCGCTGGTGCACCTGCAGGCGGGCCAGCAGGCCGGCTATACGCGCCGCGCAGTGCAAGACATCGGCAAGGTGGAAGACAGCGCCGCCGCCTGGGCTGACGGCCGCCTGGTGGCCGAACGCATGCCGCTGGGCGAATTGCTGGCCGAACTGGGACGCTACCGTCACGGCGTGCTGCGCTGCGACGCCTCCATCGCCGGCCTGCGCGTGACGGGCGTGTATTCGCTGCGCGACACGGACCGCTCGCTGGCCAACCTGGCCCTGAGCCTGCCCGTGCAGCTGCGCTACCGCACGCGCTACTGGGTCAGCGTGGGGCCGCGCCAGGCGTCCTGAAAAATATAGGCAAAATAAATGAAAAAACGTTGAGGGTTTTGGCTTTTCGTTCGGAATACGGGAAGAACCGATTTTTTCCTTCCACTTTCCAAGGATCTGCACCATGTCCCCTCGCCCGACCGCACCCAAGCTGCGTCCATTTCCCCTCGCCGTCGCCATCCAGGCCCTGTTCCTGGCTGGCGCCGCCATGGGCGCCGTGGCCGCCACGGCCCCTGCCGCCCACGCGCAAACGCTTGAGAATGCGCAAGCCAAGCGCCCCTACGCAATCCCCGCCGGACCGCTGGAGCGGGCCTTGACCGCGTTTGCCAGCGCGGCCGGCGTGGAACTGTCGGCCGACGCGGCCCTCTTGCAGGGCAAGCGCAGCGGCGGCCTGGCGGGCAGCTATACCGTGCGCCAGGGCTTCGACGAACTGCTGCGCGGCCAGGGCGTGCGCGTCGTGGCGGGCGCCAACGGCGCCTATGCGCTGCGGGCGGACGCCTCCGCAACGCCATTGCCGGCGCCGGCAAACGCACAGGCGGCGCAGGCCAGCGCCACCCTGCCCGCCATCACCATCAATGCCACGGCCGAACGCGAAACGGCGACGGGCCCCGTGCGCGGCTACGTGGCGCGGCGCGCCGCCTCGGCCACCAAGATGGATACGGCCTTGAATGAAAACCCGCAATCCGTGTCCGTCGTCACGGCCGATGAAATCAGCGACCGCAACGCCGAATCGCTCGACGAGACCCTGCGCTACACGGCGGGCGTGACGCCAAACCAGCGCCCGCTGGGCAGCGACGATTCCTCGCTGCTGCGCGGCTTCACCATCGAAACGAACGGCATCCTGCAAGATGGCTTGCGCAATTCGGGCCGCACGTTTGGCGCCTCCATCGAACCGTATGGCCTGGAACGCCTGGAAGTGCTGCGCGGCCCCGCGTCCGTGCTGTACGGGCAGATTCCGCCGGGCGGCATGGTCAACGCCGTCAGCAAGCGTCCCAGCGCGGACGCCGTGCGCGAAGTGGGCATCGAGTACGGCAGCTACCAGCGCCGCCAGCTGAAAGCGGACGTTGGCGGCACGCTCGACGCGCCGGGCGCCTGGACTTGGCGGGTCGTCATGCTGGGCCGCGAAGCGGACACGCGGCTGGATCGCGACCGCGACAACCGCCTGTACTTCGCCCCCTCCCTCACTTGGCAGGCAGGACCGGCCACGCGTTTGACCCTGCTGGCCCGCTACGAGCAGGACAACCAGCAATACGCGTTTCCCAACCAGCTGCTGGCGCCGGGCCCGCGCGGCCAGGTCGACCCCGGTGTCAACCTGATGGGCGACGACAACCGCTTCAAGCGCCGCAACACCATGCTGGGCTACGAGTTCGAGCATGCGTTCAACGATACGTGGTCGCTGCGCCAGAACCTGCGCTACACGCACCTGAAGAACGACCGCACGGACATGTTCCCGCTGGGCTTGAATGACGATGGCACGGTGAAGCGCTATTTCATGCCCGTCGATACGGCGTCGAAAAGCCTGTTCGCCGATACCCAGCTGCAGGCGCGCTTCGCCACGGGCAGCCTGGCGCACCAGGTGCTGCTGGGCGTCGATTACGCGAACATCCGCAACACGGACGAATACCGCCACCAGCAGGGATTTATCGAGCCGATCGACCTGTACCAGCCCGTGTATGGCAAGCAGCCCCTGGTCCCGGCCAAGTCGCCGACCCGCGCGGACGCACCGTCGCGCCAGCTGGGCCTGTATGCGCAGGATCAAATCAAATGGGACCGCTGGGTCGTGACGGCGGGCCTGCGCCGCGACAAGGCGACGCAATCGCGCGACGTCACCGACCTCCATGCCGGCAGCGTGAAAGCGGACTACCACCAGTCGCCGTCGGCCACCACGGGCCGCGTAGGCGCCGTCTACCTGTTCGATGGCGGCTGGGCGCCATATGTCAGCTACGCCACCTCGTTCTCGCCCGAACTGGGCGTCACGGCCAACGGCGACGCCCTGAAGCCGTCGCGCGGCAAGCAATTCGAGGCTGGCGTGCGCTATGAACCCGTGGGCCAGCGCGCCAGCTACACGGCCGCCGTCTTCGACCTGGTGCGCGACAACGTCACCACCTCCGACATCGGCAACCCGGGCAGCCTGCTGCAGACGGGGCAAGTGGGCTCGCGCGGCCTGGAACTGGAAGCGCGCACGGAGTTCGCCAGCCGTCTGAGCCTGATCGCGCAATACACCTACCTCGATACGGAGGTCAGGAAGAGCAATAACGGCGACCTGGGCTTGCAGCAGTCGGGCGCGCCGCGCCACAGCGCCTCGGCCTGGGCGCGCCAGGCGTTCGACCTGGGCACGGCCTTGCCCGCATATGCGGCGCTGGGCATGCGCTTCCTGGGCGCCATGCGCTCCAATTCGGACGGCGACAACCTGAACATCCGCAATGGCGGCCTGACGCAGTGGGATGCGGCGCTGGGCGTGTCGCGCGGGCCGTGGCAGTTTTCCCTCAACGTCAACAATGTGCTCGACAAGCAGACCCTGTATGACTGCGGCTACCTGCCGGGCCTGTGCTACCGCAATGCCGAACGCACGGCCAACGTCAGCGCGATGTACAGGTTCTGATGCCATCGCTGCACATGCGCCTCGCACTGGCGGCGCTGCACCGCTACGCCGGCCTGCTGATGGCCGGCTTCCTCATCGTGGCCGGCGTCACGGGCAGCGCGCTCGCATGGAAGGATGAGCTGGAAGCGGCCATGCTGCCCGCCGTCTTCCGCGCAGCGCCGCCCGCGCCGGGCGCGGCGCCCCTCGACGCCCTGCTGCTGCGCGAGTCCATCGCCGCGCGCTTTCCCCAGGCGAGCGTCACGTACGCGCCCCTGTCGGCGCCGCCCGGCCGCAGCATGGTGTTCTACCTGCGCCCGCCTGGCGACGCGCCGCTGGCCAGCGACGAAGTGTTTGTCGATCCCTACACGGGCGCCGTGCTGGGCCAGCGTCGCTGGGGCGAGATAAGCCAGGGCGCCATCAACCTGCTGCCCTTCATCGAGCGCCTGCATTACGCGCTGGCGCTGGGCGACACGGGCTTGTTCATCTTTGGCCTGGTCGCCATCGTGTGGACGGTCGATTGCTTCATCGGCGCCGCCCTGACCTTCCCCGCACGCCTGAAAAAACGCTCGCCGGGCAGCAAACCGTGGCTGCTGCGCTGGCGTCCGTCCTGGCTGCTGCGCCGCCACGGCGGCAGCTATAAACTGATATTCGACCTGCACCGCGCGGGCGGCCTGTGGCTGTGGGCCATGCTGCTCGTGTTTGCCTGGAGCGGCGTCGCCTTCAACCTGTACGGCGTATATGCGGCCGTGATGCAGCCGCTGTTCCCGCACCAGGGGGCCGAGGAAGCGGTGGCGCGGCACACGCCTTCGCCGGGCCCGCACCTGGACTGGCCGGCCGCGCGCACGCAGGGGCGCCTGTTGATGCACGCGCTGGCGCAGCGGCACGCGTTCGCCATCGTCGAGGAAAACGCGCTGTCCTACGAACGCGCGCTGGGCGTGTACAGCTACAACGTGCGCAGCAGCCGCGACGTGCGCGCCCGCAAGGGATTGACCACCGTCTTCTTCGACGCGGCCAGCGGCCGGCAACTGGCCGCGTGGCTGCCCACGGGCGCGGCCAGCGGCGACACCATCCGCAGCTGGATCAGCGCCCTGCACATGGCCTCGATGTGGGGCTGGCCCTTTAAGATGTTCATCTGCGCCATGGGCGTGCTGGTGGCGGGCTTGAGCGTATCGGGCGTGCTGATCTGGCGCCGCAAGCGCCAGGGGCAAGCCAAAGCCAAAGCCCTAATTCATTAGCACAGCTAATAAAATCATGCCGATTCCAACGGCTTATCAATAGGTGGCAGACGCCGTACAGTAGCTCCTGTTAATGACTGAAGGAGCTTGCGATGGACCGCGTCACCCTGAATAACGGCATCACCATGCCCGTCGCCGGCTACGGCGTCTTCCAGATTCCCGACCCCGCCGAATGCGAGCGCAGCGTCATCGACGCCATCGCCGCCGGCTACCGCTTGATCGACACGGCCGCTTCCTACCTGAACGAAGCGGCCGTCGGCCAGGGCATCGCCCGCAGCGGCGTCGCGCGCGAGGAGCTGTTCGTCACCAGCAAGCTGTGGGTGCAGGACACGGGCTACGAGCGCACGGCACAGGCCATCGAGCAGTCGCTGCAGCGTTTGCAGCTCGATTACCTGGACTTGTTCCTGATCCACCAGCCGTTCGGCGACGTCCACGGTTCCTGGCGCGCCATGCAGGATGCGTATCGCAGCGGCAAGCTGCGCGCCATCGGCGTGAGCAATTTTCATGCGGACCGCTTGATGGACCTCATCGCCTTCAACGACGTCACGCCCGCCGTCAACCAGATCGAGATCAACCCCTTCCACCAGCAGGCGGACGGCGTGGCCTTCATGCTCGAGCACGGCGTGCAGCCGCAGGCGTGGGCGCCATTCGCCGAAGGCCGCAACAACCTGTTCCACAATGAATTGCTGCTGGGCATCGCCGCCAGACACGGCAAGTCCGTCGGCCAGGTCGTCCTGCGCTGGCTGACGCACCGGGGCATCGCCGTGCTGGCCAAGACCGTGCGCCGCGAGCGCATGGCGGAAAACCTGGCAATTGACGATTTCGACCTGGACGAAGCGGACATGGCCGCCATCGCCCCCCTGGAAACGGGCAGCAGCAGCTTCTTTTCGCACCGCGACCCGGCCATCGTCCAGTGGATGGCGGCACGCAAGCTCGCTATCTGATTCCCCGGAGGGGCAGTCCGCGCCCTCGTCAGGGAAAACCGATGAAGGCCTGCGGCACGGCATCCGCCAGCCACACGCCATTGGCCGACACATAAAACACGTGGCCCTGCGCCTGCATGGCGGCTGCGTCCACCGTCAGCACGACGGGCTTGCCGTGGCGCGCACCCACGGCCACGGCCGTTTCGCGGCTGGACGACAGGTGCACGTGGTTGCGCGATCCCGGCAGCAAACCGCCGGCACGAATCGCCTCGACAAAGCGGCTGGCCGTGCCGTGGTACAGCATGGCCGGCGGCGTGGCGGGCGGCAGAGCGATATCGACGGCAGCCAGGGAATGGCCCTGGTTGGCGCGGATGCGCAAGCCGTCGGCACTGATGGCGTAGCGCGTCTTGCTGTCGCGCGCCACCACGTCGTCCAATTGTTCACGGGAAAGGCGGCGGCCATGCCGGGCCGATTGCGCCAGCAACTGGCCGATGTCGGCCCAGCCGTTGGTATCGAGCGCGAGGCCGATTTTTTCGGGGGCGTGGCGCAGGATGAGGGAAAGGAATTTGCTAGTTTGTATTAAATTATCTGTCATGCAATCTTTTTATTGTTGACGCCCATACTGGACACCGTTACAACAGTCTACCTATGTAAGAACCCATACGACAGTGTCTGGCATACGGAACGGGATTGATTTTAGTGTAAAAGCAGAGCTAAGTTATATTACTCAATCAATATCATAATCTAATCATATCTTCTTCTATTTTTTGCTGCATTTCCAATCCCAACTCAACCTCAGACTCATGCAAAAAAGACAAAAACATAACGCGTGAGTGTAACATTTCAAAAACCTACGCTCCACCATTGCCTTTTAAGTAACTTCATGCTAAGGTTTGCACTGAAAATATACCAACATTTGTGAAAATTAATTTTAAATATATTTAATTTATATATAAGTAAAAATATTTTATGTTAATTTCAGCACTGGAGAAAATATGTTATCTGAAGGACAGAAAAATAATGACTTTGAAAATGAAGTACGCCGAATAGCGCGTGCAAAATGGCCGTTTGCACAATATTCAGGATCAATGATACTCGACGGCAGAGAGCGCGATGGTGTATTTGAAACTGAAGAGACTGTTCATTTCATAGAAGCCACAGTTTCTCGCAGTGCAGAAAAAGCAAAAGATGATAGTAAGAAAATTTTTCGAGCAATAGCAGAACACAATAAAAAAGGTGGCTTGAAAAATGGAGGTGGTTGGTTTATAACAAAAGAAGAGCCAACTGCGGATCAAAGAAAAGAAGTACAAGAACATGGAAAAGGTCAAGTTAAAGCAGTCTCATTTTCTCAGTTCCAACAAAGTCTGATTGATGTAAGAGCATACTTAGCATGCAGAAAAAACCATGGATTTGGTAGCGTGCAAGACTTTATATCTGGAGAAAAAACGCCATCTGTTCCATTTATTGAAATTGGCTTAACTCCAAGGGCATCCGAAGATGGAAAAATAAATACCTTATTCGTCAATGATGTCTTAACTGGCGCTATAACAGGAGAGCATTATGCCATTACAGGCCAGTATGGTGCTGGAAAAAGTATGTCATTACGCGAAATTTTTTTTAGACTAGAAGAAAATTACATAAAAAATAGATCTTCAAAATTTCCTGTCTATATAAATCTAAGAGAACATTCCGGCCAAAGAGATCCAATCGAGATATTAGAACGCCATGCAAGAAGCATCGGCTTCGAATCTCCGAGCTCATTAATTAGGGCTTGGCGAGCCGGCTTCGTTGTTTTACTAGTAGATGGCTTTGACGAAGTAACGTCATTAGGTGTTCAAGGATCGTGGAAGAAATTAAAAGATCTAAGGATGAGATCATTAGAAGGAATTAGGAAATTACATAGGGAAAGCATTGGAATAGGAATTATTGCGTGCGGCCGAAGTCATTACTTCGAAAACGATAACGAATTATGTAATGCATTAGGCCTATTTAATGCAAAAGTTTTATCCGTGGATGAATTCACTGATGAACAAATGAAAAATTTCCTATCGCGCTTTCCAAGTTCCAACCAAAACAATGGCTTTCCGGATTGGCTACCTACTCGTCCATTACTTCTTGGCTACCTTGCATCGAAAGGGCTTTTATCTGAACTGGGTGAAAAAACGGCTTTACCCGACGCTGTGGATGGATGGGACTATCTTTTAGAAAAAATATATCAACGCGAAGGTTTAATAGAAACCAACTTGGATGGTGCAACACTAAGAAGAATATTAGAACGTACAGCTACTTTAGCGAGAAGTACAGAAGACGGACTTGGACCAATTACAAGAACAGATCTATTTTCCGTATTTACAGAGGTTTGTGGTTATGAACCCGATGAACAAGGCGTGTTAGCTATTCAAAGACTGCCTGGTTTAGGAATTTATCGAGCAGAAGATGAAAGTCGATGTTTCGTTGATTCAGAATTAGCGGACGTATGTAAAGGACATGAATTATTACGATTCCTTGAAGATCCTTATGATAGTGTAAAAGAATCAGTTTGGGTAGGCGCCATGAATTCTTGTGATCGCCCTGTCGGCGAAATTGCAACGAATCTCGCGGTTAGACGGCTTAAAATGGGTGCCGATGCTCGGGGGATAATTAGACAATCAGCAGCATTTCTAAATAGCCGTGAAGATTTGGCCTGTGTTCGTGGCGACGTAGCTGTTATATTACTTTCTAGCGATATAGAATTAGATATTGATTTTAGTGTTAGCGAAATAAATTTTGCAGGCGTTCTACTGGAGTTTCATAGAAACATGCAAAATCTATCTCGACTTCAACTATCCCATTGCCTTTTTGAAAATATATTAATTGAATCAGATATAGACCCTGAAATTTTACCATATTTTGATTATTGCCTCATAGATCATATAAGCGGAAGAATATCAAGCAAGGACCTTCCAAACAATAAATTTATGCCTTCTTGTGAGTTTGGAGAATTTGATTCAGCACAAACTGGAACAGCAATTCGCGCAGTACAAATAAGTACGGGAGAAAAAGTATTATTAGTAACCCTAAGAAAATTATTTGTTCAAAGCTTATCCGGAAGAGCCGAAAATGCTCTTTATAGAGGTTTGGATGTGGACGAAAGAAGGTGCGTACCTGATATTTTAAAATTATTAAAAAGAAAAGGATTGGCAATTGACCATACAAGAGGAGATGGAGTTATTTGGCTACCAGTAAGAAAAGCGATGCAGAGAGTAAAAAGAATTCTCAGCACGCCTAATGAATCTGGTGAAGATGTGGTTCGTGAAGCACGATCATTATCTTAAAAACGTGGGGGAGATTATTACCAAAAAAATAAATTCCCACTCTTAAATTTCTCTTCTTAATAGTTTTAAAATGGAAAAATATTCACGAAAAACAATTTAATAATTATATGAAAACGTCAAACGAAATGATTTCGGTTCGACCGGATGGAAATGCCGGTCGTTCACCCCGTCCGCCGCCTCGCCAGGCAGGCGCGACGCATAGTAATAATCGATATCGCTGGCGCGCTTGTCAAACAGGTTGAAGACGTCGAGCGACAGCCGCGTCTTGCGGTTGAGCTGATACGCCAGGCGCGCATACGCCAGTGTAGTCGACGCGGAGCGCACGCTATTGTCCTCGATCAAGGGACGGGGGCCGAAATAGCGCAATTGAAAAGCGCCCGACCACGGGCCCTGGTCCGTCACCGTCACGCCGAACGAAGCCACCTTGTCGATGGCACCGGGGATGTGGTTGCCCGCCGGATCGTCTTGCGTATAGCGCGAGCGCGAAGCGGCCAGGTCCAGGTCGAACAGCAGCCACGGCGCGGCGATGTAATGGTTGTTCCATTCGATGCCGTGGCGGCGGCTGGCGCGGCTCGCTTCCGTCTCGCCCGCGTCGCCGACGAACAGCAATTCCGACGCGATATCGAGGCGCCACAGGGCCAGCGAACTTTGCAGGCCCGGCAGCCATTCCGTGCGCGCGCCCAATTCCACGCCTTTCGTCGGCACCAGGGGCGTCACGGGCGTGGCAGCTTGGCCGTCAGGCAGGCGCGTCTGCGTCGTGCCCCGCGCATCGTTGCTATGAAAACCTTTTCCGTAGTTCACGAAAAATTCCGTCTTGCTCCACGGACCAAGAATCAGGGACAGCTTGGGCGACACCACGTGGTCGTTCGCCGTGCCGCTGTTGCCGTCGATACTACTATCGACTTTGAAACGGTAGGCGTCGTAGCGCAAGCCCGCCACCGAACGCAGCCACGGCAGCCATTGCACCGTGTTTTCGCCGTACAGGCCGATGCTGGCCTCGCGCACTCGGTCTTCGCGCACCGTACTCTGCCGTACTCGTTCCACCGTGTTGTACAGGCCCACGGGCGACAAGCGGTCGTAGCGGGCCTGCACGCCGACCTTGTTGCGCATGGGCAGTCCCGCCAGCTCCGTGCTCCAGCTTTCGGCCGCGTTCACGCCCGCCACCGTGCGCCGCTCGCTTTGCTGGAACTGGTCGCCGGCGACCGGATTGGCGAGGAAATAGGTGAAATCGCTGTTCAATTCCAGTTGCGAGCGGATCAGGTAGGCATCCAGTTCGAACAACCGCTTCTCCGTGCGCTTGCGCATGGCGTACGACAGGCTGGTGCGCGACGTGTCGCCGCCGTCACTGGGCGCCAGCGAGCCGAAACGGCCGATCTGGCCCGACGCCACGGCGCGCAGCGGCACCTGATCCGTGGCGTTCCAGCTGTTCTTGTACGCCATGCCCGTCACGCTGAAGCCGTCGTCCGGCGTGCCCTGGCTGTAGCGCAGCACGCCGCTGTATTTGCGCACGTGTTCCGGCACGTCCCAGGGACCGTTGTTGCGGTTTACTTCCAAGCCGTACAGCAAGGTGCCGGGGCCGGCAGCGACCGAATCGGCCACGACGCCGCGCACATAGCCGTGCTGGCCCACGGATACGCTGGCCTGGCCTTGCGGCAATTTGTCGGCCAGGCGGATGCGGGCGCTGCCTGCCGAGGAAAAATCGCCTTCGCCGGCGAAATACGGCCCCTTCTTGTAATCGATGCGCTGCACCAGTTCGGGAATGAGGAAATTGAGGTCGGAATAGCCTTGCCCATGCGCATGCGTGCGCATGTTGACAGGCATGCCGTCGACGTAGGTGGCAAAATCCGTGCCATGGTCGAGGTTAAAGCCGCGCAGGAAATACTGGTTGGCCTTGCCGTCGCCGCTGTGCTGGGTGACGATCAGTCCCGGCACGAATTCCAGCAACTCGCCCGTGCGCAAGGCGGGCCGGTTGACGATCAGTTCATTGGTGATGACGCCCTGGCTGGCCGCGTCCGACGTGCCGACGGCGTTGTCATAGTGGCCCGTCACGCGCACGGTGCGCGACGCGTCGGCCCCTGTGGCCCCGTCGACCAGAACTTGCGCCGCCACTTGGCGCCCCATGCCCAACAATGCCAGTGCACAAGCTGCCACCAGTTTGCGTTTTCTCAATAGCATCGCGTCTCCCCTTTTTATGATGTCAGTACGGGCTCCTGCTGGCTATATATACGCGGCGGATGGGCGCCTGGATTCAGCCTTTTCAAGGAGCGAGCGTGAACCTGAACGACAGCACCGGCAAGGCAAGCAGTCCCCCTTCCGACGTGCGCAAGCGCGACGTGCTGCCGTATATCCTGCTGTTCATCCTGCTGGCGGGGCTGCTGGCCGTGCTGGCGGGCGCGCTGTTGCCGCCCTACTACCATGCCGTGCCGGCCCTGCTGTGGAGCCTGGGATTTTGCGTCAGCGGCATGCTGCTGGGATTCCTGTTCGGCATACCGCGCACCCTGCCCTCGGGCACCGTCAACATGGCGCCGCACGACGAGCGCAGCAATGGCAAGGACCGCGCCACGGACGAGCCGCCGGCCGCCGGGGCCGATGCTGCGACGGGCAATGCCAGCAATACCCTGTTCCTGGGCACGCCCACGCCCATGGAAATCAATTCGAATCTGGTGGAAGTGTCGGACTGGCTGACGAAAATCATCGTCGGCGTGGGCTTGATCGAGCTCAAAAGCCTGCCCGGCAGCGCGCGCAACATGGCCGCCTTCATCGCACCGAGCCTGGACACGGACACGCCCACAGCCATGGCCGTCGTGGGCGGCATCATGCTGTTCTTTTCCGTGCATGGTTTTCTGATCGGCTACCTGCTCACGCGTATTTACCTCTCCATCATGATCAAGCGGGCCGACAGCATGGTCAAGAACGAATCCGTGCGCCTGCAAAGCGGCAAGGAAATCGAAGTGGCGGAACTGAGCCGTTTGCAGCAGAAATCGCTGGAGGACATGCAGGAAGCCGTGACGCAGCTGTTGCTGGCCCATCCGCCGTGCGAGGGCGCGGCCGTCACGGCCCTGGCCGGCATGCCGGCGGAGAAAAAACCCGCCAGCCTGGTGCTGTGGCTGGACGACCATCCGCGCAACAATACCTTGCTGGTGGAACAGCTGGAACGGGAAAACATCAAGGTGGACCAGGCGGTCTCGACGCGGCAGGCGCTGGCCATGCTGCAACAGAAGCCCTATGCGCTGCTCATCACGGACATGGCGCGGGTGGAAAACCGCCGGCGCATCAAGGATGCGGGCATACGCACGGTGCGCGAAGTGCAGCAAGCCCAGCCCGGACTGCCCATCATCGTGTATTGCAGCAAAGATACGATCGCCAGCTACGGCACGGAAGCGGAGGCGGCCGGCGCACGCTTCATCACCACCTCGGGCACCAGCCTGCTGGCCAGCGTCAACAAGCTATTGCATGAGGAACGGGGGGATGGCGCTCAGTCTTCCACGCAGTAGCGGTAACTGCCCACGTAGTGCAGCGAGCTGCGCTGCGGGTGCGCCAGTTGATTCGGCGCAAACACGCACACGCTGGCATCGGCCAGCACGCCCTGCGCCTGCGCATCCGCGCATGCCTGCGCCAGCCAGCTGTCGCCATACGACGCGCCCTCAAGCAGCTGCGCCAGCGGCACGGCCGACGCCAGCATGGCGCTCTCGAAACAGGCCGGCTCATAGGACGTGAGGCCCGTTTCCAGGAAGAATGGCGACGGCACGGCATCGCCGTCTTCCGTGTACGTAGGCGCCAGGAAGGCCTGCAGCGCTTCCCAGCCGGGAAAGCGCCCGTTGCAGACAAATACGTGAACGATGGGCGCGCTGTCGGACACGCTTACAGCTTCTCCATCTTTTGCCGCACGGCCGGCGCCGTCGAAGCCGTCGGCGCCAGTTCCAGATAGGTTTTATAGGCCGCTTTCGCCTTGGCGGCATCGCCGGCCTTGGCATACGCGTCGCCCAGGTTCAGGTAGGCAATGGCGCGCGACGGGTCCATCTTGACCGTGTTTTCAAACCAGCGGGCCGCTTCGCGGTATTTTTCCTGCTTGTAGAAGACAAAGCCCAGGTTGTTCGCCGCCAGCGCAAAGTCGGGGCGCAATTTCAGCGCTTCCGTAAATTGCGCTTCCGCCGCCGCATACTGTTTCTCCTTGTACAGCTGCAAGCCCCGGTCGTTGGCCCGCTGCGCCAGCTGGCGCGTGGACGTCGGCACGGCGCCCGGCGTGACGATCTTCTGTTCGCCGCCCTGCAAATCCTTCACCGTCACGCTGGCCGCTGCCGGTTTGGCGTCCAGCTTGCTGTTCAGGGCGATGGCTTCCGTCGACAGCTGCGTCGTGTTCGGGCTGAGGAATTCCGTCTCGCCCGGCAATTCAAAGACGAAATCGCCCCCTTCCGAGCCGGGCAGGCTGCCGAACGCGGGCGTCTGGTTCGACACGCTGGACACGGCCGGCGCCACATAGGCGGCCAGTTCCGTGGCCGTGATGAGGCCGTCGCCGTTCAAGTCGCCCTTGCCCGCCAGGCCTTGCAGCAAGGTCCACGTGAACACGGAGTGGCCGTTCGGTCCGCCGTCGGCCACCAGCTGGTCGCCGCCGCCCGCCGTCAGCATTTGCCTGCCGATGCGCTTGGCGTTGTCGCGCAGGAAGGAACTGGAACCCGCGCCGCGCGTCAGGCCCAGGCCGCTGTAGCAGGCATCCATGACGAAGAACGCATGCTTAGCCGTCAGCGATTCCGCGATATTCTGGATTTCCGTCATCGGAATCGCATCCGTGGCGAACTGCGCCGGGTCGGAATCGACGGGCACGATGTAGCCGAGGTCGCGTCCGGAACTGAGCTTGCGCGTGGCGCCGTGGCCGGCGAAGAAGACGAAGATGCGGTCATTCTTTTGCACGCCGCCATGCGCCAGCTTGTCGTGGAAGGCGGCCAGGATGTTGTTGCGCGTCGCTTCGCCGTTTTTCAGGGTCACGACACGTTCGGGCGCAAAGGCGAATTTCTCGATCAGCGTCTCGCGGATGCCTTGCGCATCGCG
The DNA here is from genome assembly GCF_030587315.1 of Janthinobacterium sp. SUN211. Classification (NCBI taxonomy): domain Bacteria; kingdom Pseudomonadati; phylum Pseudomonadota; class Betaproteobacteria; order Burkholderiales; family Oxalobacteraceae; genus Janthinobacterium; species Janthinobacterium sp. SUN211. Next base: position 926,380 of record NZ_JAPWIC010000001.1, read on the forward strand.
CACCGCATATTGCAATTTCGGCCATTTCGCGTAATCGTCGATGCCGATCACCACGGCCCAGGAATTGGCGTAACCGGTGGTGACGGGCACCTTTTCCGGCGCCGGGGCCGTGCTTTTGGCGACCTGGAAGCTCGTGCCATCCCATCCCGCGAATTGATAGCCTTCGGCGATCAGCTTGTCGAGCACGGCCGGCAAGGCTTTCACCGTGCGTTCGTGGATGTCGTGGAACAGGACGATGCCCCGCCCCGCCTTGTCGACGGACGCCAGCACGCGATTGGTGATCGAGCTGGGCACGGGGTCGGCCCAGTCCAGCGAATCGATATTCCACATCACGGATTTCAAGTGCGCATCGGCCAGCGCGGCCATGCCTTCGCTGTTGCGCGCGCCATACGGAAAGCGGAACAGCGCGGCCCGCTCGGGGCTGATGGCCTTCAACAGCGTATCGGTGCCGAGGATTTCGCCCTTCAGCTTGTCGCCCGTCTGTTTCGACAATTGTGCGTGGCTGAAACTGTGGTTGCCCACGGCATAGCCTTCTTTCATCAGCTTGCGGCTCACTTCCGCGCCCGCGCCCAGCTTGGCGTGGCCTTCCGCGTCCAGGCTGCCCAGGTTGCGGCCCACGTTGAAGAACACGGCCGGCACGCCATACTGTTTCAGGATGGCGCTGATTTCTTCCGTGTAGCGGCGGTGCGGACCGTCGTCGAAGGTCAGCACGATGGTTTTCTTCGGCAAGCCGAGGCCGAAGATTTCCGCTTCGTCCTTCTTGGGTGCCGGCTTGGCTTCGGGCACGGAGCCAGCCGGCGGTGTTGCATAGGGCACGACGATGCCGTTTTCCTTGAGAATCTGTTCGCGGCTGTAGAGTTTTTTCAGCTGCGCCACGTAATCGTCCCACCGTTCACGCTTGAGTTCGATGGCGCGCTGGCCCAGGTTGCCGAAGATTTGCCGGATTTCCTTCTCGTAGTTGCGCTCGATCTCGCCCAGCGCGTCGAGGTCTTCGGAAATGCGCTTGTGCAGCTTGATCGCGGGCAGGGACGAATCCTTGGCCACGTCGGCCAGCATGCTTTGCAGCAGTTCGCGGAACGCCAGGCGGTCCGCGTCGTACAGGCCGGGATCGGATTCGATATAGGTCAATAAACTGTCGAGCGCCTCGAAGCGGCCCGGATTGGTGGGCGCCGTCAATTGATCCAGCACAAGATCGAGCCTGGCGATGCGCTCCTGGTTTTCATGGAACAGCGCCTGCCCCACTTTGCGGGCTTCGTCGCGCGCCCCTTCGGGCAGAGTTTGCTCGTCGGCCAGCAACACGATAATCTTGCGGAAATTACCCAGCAATTCGCGGAATTGGGCGGCCACCGCGGCCGTGTCGACGGTCGATTGGGGAGCGGCGGCCGGATTGCCCGCGGCGGGAGCGCCCGGCGTGGCGGTGGCGGCGGGACGGGTGTACGTATAAATGCCGGCCCCAGCGGCGAGTGCCACGACAACGGTGGCGGCGATCTTGATCGGCTTGGAAGTCACAGGCTTGTCATTCCCTTCACATACTATGCATAGCATTCAGATGGCGCGGATGCGCAAGATGCATAATTGTAAAGCACGCTTGGCACAAGCTCAGCCCGCACACATGAATTTCGGCAATAATATGGCTGCAAATATGACAACCAAGCTCCATCGAGCATAAAAAACAGGAAAGACGATGCACAAGAAACTCTGCGCAGCCGCGCTGATGCTGGGCGTGGCCCTGATGTTGCTGCAACTGCGAGCACATGCGGGCGACGACGTGATCAACGTGGCGGGACGCGTGTGCCTGCCCCATTGAGCCGCGTCCCGCGCTGACGCTACACCTTGGCCGGTTCCCAGTAATTGGCCAGCCCCAGCTTTTTCAAGCCGGCCGCGACGAAACGCGGCTCCAGCAATTCTTCCGCCGTCAACGGTTGCCGGATCAGCTTTTGTTCCTGCGCAAACGCCAGCACCCGGCGGTAATGGCGGTACACGGCGTCATCGTACAGGGGCGACCAGCGCTCCTTCCACTGCAAGCCCGGATCGTCGTAGCTGCGCCGCACCACGCTGTCGGGCGTGCCGTTGCGCGTGCCATCCTTGATGATCGCTTCGCGGTTGCCGTCGAGCGCCGCCCAGTGCTGGGCCCGCAGCCAGGCCGTGGCCACCAGTTCCGCGATGTCGGGATGGGCTTGCGTAAAATCACGCCGCGCCCACAGTTCCGCCCGCATTTTACGCTCGGGTAAGCCCTTGCTGGACCAGATGATGCGGCCGATGCCCTTGTCTTCCAGCGGATAGCCATTGATCATGAACAAGGCGTCGACGGCGCCCGTGGCCAGCGCGGCCGTGCCCGGTTTGAGGTCCATATTAATCAGGCGAAAATCCGTGGGCGACATGCGCTGGTCGGCGATCAGCTGGCGCAAGCCCAGTTCCCACGGCCGGCCCCGGTGCACGCTGATGCGCTTGCCTTTCAGCTCGGCCAGCGACGTGGCGCGCGAACCGGTGGGCACCAGCAGGAACTGGTCCGTACCCCTCCCCGCCGGCACGATCACCTGCGTGCGCACGCCGCCCGCGTTGAGTATGACGGACGGCAAGTCGCCATACGCGGCCATGTCGATGCGTCCGCTGGCGAACGCTTCATTCATCGTCGCGCCCGTGTCGCCCGTGACGGGCAGCCATTCCAGCCGCACGCCCCGATGCTTCAGTTCGCGCGCCAGCCAGCCTTCCTGCTGCACCCGGTAAGCGATGCCGCCCAGTTCCGCCTTGCCGTTTTCCGCAAAGCCCGTCGAGGCGATGCGCAGGGCCGCCGGCGGCGCCCCCGCCCCTTTCGCTGCCGACACTGCCTGTCCCGCCAGGGGCAGCAGCGCCAGCCCGCCCATCACCGTGCGTCGCCGCATCGCATTCTCCTCATCATCAAGCATGGCCACTGTTGACGTACTTCCCGCTCAAGCCGCCCGGCGCGCGTGCGCCAGCGCCGCTTCGAAAGGACGGGGGTCGATCCACGCGCGCACGTCGACCTTGCTGGGCAGAAAGTTCCAGCGGAACAGGAAATCGCTGAAATCCTGCAAGCCCGCGATCGACGTTTCCGCCAGGTCCGTGTCCAGGCGCAAATGCGCATCCTTGCCATAGGCCACTTGCACCCAGTGCTCGCTGGCATTCGATTCGCGTGCCAGGAAGCGCCGCGTCTCGTCCGCATGGCCGCGCGCCCACGCTTCGGCCCGCAGCACCTGGTCGACCAGGGTGACGGCGGAAGCAAAATGGTTGTCCAGCAAGTGCGCATCCACGCTCAGGGTGCGCGGCGTGCCGTTGTTGGCGCGGATCAAGGGTTCCGGGTGGATGCCCGTGTCGATCACCGTGTGCAAGCCGAACTGCTGCGCCAGCTGGGCGGCCGACGCGCCTTTCAGGAAGATGGCGTCCACCTCGCCCCGCAAGAGGCCCAGCAATTCCGGGCTTTGCCCGCCGCGCCGGGCGCCGCTGAACAGATTCGTCGCAGCACCCTTTTCCGGTGGCGCCTCGCTCTGGCCCGTGTTGACCACATAATCGACCAGTTCCACGTCCGCCACGGCCAGCCCTTCCAGGCTCAGCGCATTTTCCAGCCCCCGCAAGGCTTGCGCGCGCGCAAAGTCGATCTGCGCCTTGCTCCACAATGGCAAGCCGAAGCGCCGGCCCTTCAAGTCGCGCACCGTCTGGATGCCGCTGCCGGGCAGGGTCAGTATCAGCTGCGTCTCGTCCGACCACGACAGGCCGATCACGCGGGTGTCGCGCCCCGCCGCGCGCGCCCACAGGGCGGGGATATTGCCGCCGTGACGCACGGAGTTCTGCAGGGTATGGTCGAAATGCGATTCGCGCACGGCTTCCTGGTCCGATTCGCGCAGCGAGCGCAAGCTGGTGCCGTCGGCGCGCAAGGCTTCTTCCAGCCAGCCTTGCTGCAGGGCTATCCCCAGGCCCGTCGGGACGGGGCAGCGCGTGTACCACAGGGTGTCGAGTGCGTTGCTATTGCTCATCTTGTATCTCCAGGTTGATGGATATCAAAAAAACTACAGCGCCATCCTGCGCGCCCATTCATTGCCATCCCATGAGCTGCTGGGGTGTTCTTCCCGCGCCACGGGCGCATGCGATTCGTCGAGGTCGCTGAAATCCGCATGCAAGCCATCGCGGATGGCGACAAAGCCGGCCGAACCACGCTGGCGCGGGTGGGCCAGCGGCACGTCCTGCACGCGGCGCACCTTGCCGGGACGCGCATCGAGCACGACGATACGGTCGGCCAGGTAGACGGCTTCATCGATGTCATGCGTGACCATCACCATGGTGATGCCCTCGTCCTGCCACAAGCGGCGCAGCTCCTGCTGCAGGCGCAAGCGGGTCAGCGCGTCGAGCGCGCCCAGCGGTTCGTCCAGCAGCAGCACGTCGGGCCGCCCGACGAGGGCGCGGGCAATGGCCGCCCGCTGCGACATGCCGCCAGATAACTGATGCGGATAGGCATCCGCATAGCCATCGAGGCCCACGCGCGTGATTTCCGCCGCCACGCGGGCTTCGCGCTCGGCCAGCGGCACCTTGGTATTGCTGAAAGCCACGGCCACGTTTTGCTGCACCGTCAGCCAAGGGAACAGGCGGTGATCCTGGAACACGAGGCCCCGGTGCAGATCCGTGCCACGGATGGGCACGCCATCGTGCAGCAGCAAGCCCGTGTAATCCGTGTCCAGGCCCGCCAAGAGGCGCAGCAGGGTTGATTTACCGCAACCGGACGCGCCCACGATGGCGACGAATTCGCCCGGCGCGATGGTCAGCGAAATATCGTCGAGCACGGGCAGCGGCGCGCCTTTCAGGGAAAACGACTTGCTCACGTGCTGCACTTGCAAGCCGCCGCTCAAGTGCTGCTGTTGCGGCGACAAGGTCGATGGGGAAACAAAATCATTCATGGCGCACTCTCTGCGGTGGGGGCGAGGGAAGAAACGGCGGCGGGCGGCGCCCGGCGCAGCCAGCGGCTACCGTGGAAAACCAGCCAGGCGGCCAGCCAGGGAAATAGCCAGATCAGGAACACATTGCGCAAGCCCGTCAAGTCGGCCAGGCGGCCCGCCGCCAGCGCGCCGGCCGTGCCGCCCACCATGCCGAACAGGGTCAATTGGGCGGAAACACGGGCCTTGTCGACGGGGGCGCGGGCGATATTGTCTGTATTGACGAGGTTATTCACGCCCAGGCCCAGTCCCAGCAGCACGGAGGCACCCAGGTAGGCGATGCTGGAAGGCCACAGGCCCAGGATCAGCAAGGCCGCCATGATGGCCAGGTGGGCGCCGCCATACAGCTGTTCGCGATAGCGGCTGGCCAGCACGAAACGGCCCAGTAACAGCAGCACGAGTACACAGCTGAGCCCCTGCACGGCCATCAGCCAGACGGAGTGGTGAGGAGGCCAGTGCAGCACGCGGATGGCCAGCAAGATGGAAAACACGCCCACGCTGGACGCCGTGAAGCTGGCGAGGATTTCAAACAGATAAGTCACGCGCACGATGGGCAGGCGCAGCAGTTCGCGCAGACTGGCCGCGCCCGGCAGCGTGGAGTGCCCCGTCTGCTTGCGCGGCGCCGTATTGTCAGGCAACACTTGCCAGCCCAGCACGGCCAGGATGGCGAACATCAGGGCCGAGATCAAAAATCCCGCCTTCAGTCCCAGCTGCGCGATCAGGTAATTGCCGCACAGGGGGCCTAGGAACTGCATGCCGAGTATCAACGTCCCCTTGTACCAGCCCGCCTTGCCCTGCCCCAGTTCCGGCAAGCGCACGAGAAACACGGTACTCATGGCCACGATGCGCAGGGAAATGCACAGGCCGACGAGAAACATCAGCAGGGCCACCCATTGCCAGCCGGGCAGCCACGGCAGCACGCAAAAGGCCAGCGCCAGGCTCAGGCTGACACCAGCGTACAGATGCTTCGGATTGCCGCGCGACAAGATGTAGCCGGCCGGAATGGTGCCCAGCGCCATGGCCAGGGTTTCCGCGCTGCTGATCGCGGCCAGCTGGAAGTTGCTCACGTGCAAATGCAGCCCCAGCAAGGTGGCCAGCACCTTGTTCATGCCGATGGTCACGCCCGACAGCAGGGTCAAGCCGATAAAGCGCAGCAAGAAGGCGCGCAGCTCGCCTTCGCGGGCGCTGACGGCCGCGTCCGGTTGGAATGGCAGGGATTCACTCACTGCTGCGCCCCTTCACCAGCAGGCGCGCGAGACGCGCGAACGCCACGTTCATCGCTTGCGCCAGCAAGGCGATCACGAGCACGGCCAGCAAGACGACATCCATGCGGCCCGACACTTCGCCATTGAGCAGCAATGAACCCATGCCGGGACCGGCCGAAAACAGCAGTTCGCCGCCCAGGCAAGCGAGCCAGGCGAACGCCAGCGCATGCGTGACACCGGTGACGATGGCCGGCATGGCGCCCGGCAACAAGATCTGGCGCAAGGTCTGCCAGCGCGTCAGGGTCAGCACCTGTCCCACTTCGCGCAAGCGCCCTTCCACCTGGCGCATGCCCGCATAGGTGTTGAGCACGGTAGGATAGAAGGCGGCGATGGCGATCACCAGCAGCTTGGCGCCGTCGCCATTGCCCACCCACAAGCCCAGCAAGGGAATCAGGCCCAGCAACGGTACTTGCCGGATGCTGTGGAACAGGGGGCCGATCAACCGGTCCGCCAGCGGCGACTGCGCCATCAGCGCGCCCGTGACGATGCCGGCGCTGCCGCCCAGCAGCAAGCCGGCCAGGGTACGGCCCAGGCTGGCGCGCAGGTGCACCCACAGCTCGCCCGTGACGAGCAAGTCGCGCAAGCTGTGCGCCAGGTCGCCCAGGGAGACAAAGATATACGCGGCGGCCGCGCCCTGGCCGGACGCCCATTGCCAGGCGCCCAGCAAGGCCAGCGGCAACAGCGCGCCCTTGATGATCTGGATCAAACGTTGTTTCATGCGGCGCCTCCCTTACCATCGCTACTACGCTTCCAGCGCATCAGCCGTGCTTCCAGCGCGTGGCAGGCCCGGTCCAGGCCAAAGCCGATCACGCCCGTCAGCACCACGCCCACCATCACCACGTCGAGGCGGAACATTTGCCGGCCCATTTCCATCATCTGGCCCAAGCCGCTGTCCGCGGCCAGCAATTCCGCACCCACCAGCACCATCCACGAGCGCGACAGGGCGATGCGCATGCCCGTCAGCGCGGCCGGCACGATGGCGGGCAGGACGATCAGGCGGATGCGCTGCCAGCGCGAGAAGCAATACACTTGCGCCACCTCAAAGTAGCGCTGCGACAGGTTGCGAATGGCGTCATGCACGGCCAGCGCAACGATGAAGAAACTGGCCTTGGCAACGATAAACACCTTGAAACTCTCGCCTATGCCGAACAGCAAGATGAACAAGGGGATCAAGGCGACGGTCGGCAACTGGCGCAAGACATTGAAGGTGGGGTCGACATAGGCGCGCAAGCCAGGGGACAGCCCCAGCACGACGCCAAAGGCCAGGCCGCCGCCGGCGCCCAGGCCGAAGCCAGCCAGCAGGCGGAACAGGCTGATGCCCAGGTGCTGGCCCAGTTCGCCGCTTTCGGCCAGGTCGCGCGCCGTCAGAAGAACTTGCCATGGCGACATCAAGATGTGCGCTGGCATCCACTCGAAGGTGGTGGCGGCCGTCCACAGCAGCAGCAAGGCCAGCGGCGACGCCCACACGGACCAGGGTGAACGGATAAAGCGCTGCAGCAAGGGGACTGGGGCTGCGCGCGCTGGCGCGGGGGTGCGCGGCAAGGCGATGGCGCGGGCGATGGAAGTCATGGCGCCCAGTACGTTTGCAGTTTCAGCTGCGCCAGCGCCGCGTTGACGAACTGGGGCGCGAACAGGCTGTCGACTTGCAGGGGCCGCCCGATCAAGCCCGCGCTCTTCGCATATGCCGCCTCGCCCACGTAATGCTGGCGCAGGCTGGCCGTAAACAAGGGCGACCAGCGCGCCTGCCATGGCGTGTGGTCGCCCGCCAGTTCGCGCCGCACCACGCTTTCCACCTGGCCCGCGGCCGCCTCGGTGCGCACGTATTCCTCTTCGCCACCGGCGCCGGCGGCCCGGTGGTGTTCGCGCACATAGGCCGTCACCACCAGCTGGGCCAGCTGCGGCCAGCGTTGCAGGAAGCCGCTGTCGGCCCACAGCTCGGCGCGCATCTTCCAATCCTGCGGCGGCGCCTTGCTGGACCAGATGATCTTGCCCACCTTTTTATCTTCCAACAGGAAGGCGTCGCTGAGGGTAAAGAAGGCGTCCGCGCCGCCCGTCGCCACGGCCGCCGCGCCCGCCTGCGGATTGAGGTTGAGAATCTTGACATCGCGCAAGGTCATGCCATTTGCTTCCAGCAGGCGGGCAAATGGGTATTCCCACGGCCGCCCCCGGTGCAGGGCGATCTTCTTGCCCTTCAAATCCTTGATCGAACGGGCCGTGGAACCTTTCGGCACCACCAGATAGGTATTGTTGGCGCTGCCGCCGGGCAAGATCAGCCGCGTCTGCAAGCCCGAGGCATTGGCGATAATCGACGGCAAGTCGCCATACTGGGCCAGGTCGATCGAATGGTTGGCAAACGCTTCGTTGACTTGCGTGGCCACGGAATTGGTAGTGACGGGCACCCATTCCAGCTTCACGCCCAGCTTGCCCAGTTCGGCCGACAGCCAGCCCGTCGACGCCACCTGAGCGGCGGAACCGGCAAACACGGTCTTGCCGGACGGCGCCGTGCGGGCCACGACGGCGATGCGCACGGCGGCCGGCAGCGGATCGGCGGCCGCCGCCATCGCTGGCGCCAGCAGGCTGGCCGCCACGGCGGTGGCGACTGCCTTGCGCCAGCTCAAACGTAAGAATTTCAATGACATTGCGGGCCTGTTCGTGAAAGGGTTACACCAGGTCGGTGGCGGGCAGCAGCGACAAGGCGCGCGCCGTGTCGATCAGCTTGCTCATCTTCCATTGCTGCAGCAGCACGCCGGGGCCGAAGTCGCGCGAACCGCCGATGGCTTCGGCCGCGATCTGGATCTTCGCGCCCTCTTCCAGCAGCAGGATGAATTCGGCCAGCTTCAGCAAGCCCTGCTTGCCCCACACGGTGGCGCCGCCATTCGCTTCCAGGATGGCCGTCGCATGCGTGTTGCGGGCGATTTCGCCGAGGATGAAATCGACTTCCGGCTGGCGGCGGTCGATATAGATGGGAATTTCGCGCACCAGCTGGTAGCGCTGCACGGGCACGTAGCGGATCGGCAGGGTGCGGTGCGTCTGCGCCCACGCACCCAGCGACGGCGAGTGCACGTGCGAGATCGACGTGACCTCCGGCCGCTCGCGGAACAGTTTTAAGTAGCGCGCGCCGCCGTTGTTCGCGTCGCCCGCGAGCACCGTGCCGTCGAGCGCCAGCACGGCCGCCTTCAGGGCCTGGCCGCGGCGGAACGGGCCCGGATCGTTGACCACCACCACCTTGTCGCCGCCCGGCGTGCGCTCGACGAAGCCCACCGTGCCATTGGCCGTCAGGCTGCCCGTCTCGCGCAAGCCGTCGAAGGCGATCTGCGCATCGCGGCGCACCTGCTCCACGAAGGCCAGTTCGGCCGCCGTCAACTCCTGCACCTGTACTTGTTGTGCTTCCGCTTGTGCCACGTCCGTCATGTCATGCTCCATTCGTTGGGGTTGGAATACGGGTCAGTCCTGCCTCTACTTTCGCAAGACGCGTGCCAGCGCCAGCGCCGGGAAAATGGTGCATGGCTGCTGCTTGCGCAACAGCGGCTGCTGGCGCGGCAGCAGCACCGTCCGCACGCGCTGTCGGCCAGCCAGCAAGCGGCGCGGGCACGTTTCCTGCACGGTTACAGGCTTCCACCACCACGAAGGAATTCCATGACTACCGTAACTGTCCCCGCCGTCGATACCGTCTGGTTCACCCGCTGCCCCGTGCCCACGGCCACGGGCCTGGCCTACAAACTGGGCTGGCTGGACGAGGAATTCGCCCGCGACGGCATCGCGTTAAAGACCCTGCAGGAAGTGGGCGGCGAACTGGCGCGCCACCACTATGACCACGGCCTGTCCACGCTCGTGCGCGAAGGCGGCAACCTGCTGGCCCTGCCCGCGCGCGCGCAAGGGGCGCCCACGCGGCTGATCGGCCTGACCTGGATCGACGAGTGGCAAGCCATCCTCGTGCGCCCCGGTTCCGGCATCGCGACGCCCGCGCAGCTGCAGGGCAAGCGTCTGGCGCTGCCCGTCTTCCGCGCCGAGGACTTGCGCGACAACCGGCGCGGACGCAGCATCGCGCGCGGCATGAGCCTGGCCGGCTACAAGGGCGTGCTGGCCTCGGCCGGCCTCACGCTCGACGACGTGCATCTGGTGGAAGTGGGAGTCGACGCGCCGGCGCAGGCCAATCTGGGCGCGGGCCTGTGGCAAGGCATCGCGCCGCTGCTGCGCGGCGAAGTCGATGCCGTCTACGTAAAGGGCGCGGCAGCGGCCGAGGCGGCCCGCGTGGCGGGGCTGGAAGTAGGCATAGACATCGACGCCCTGCCCTACCGGCGCTTCCGCGTGAATAACGGCACGCCGCGGCCGATCACCGTACATGAGACCATGCTGGAACAGCATTTCGAGCTGGTCGTGCGCTTCCTGACGCAAACCCTGCGCGCCGCGCACTGGGCCCGCAGCCACAAGGAAGACGTGCTGGCCATCCTGCAGGGCGAGACGCGGGCCGGCGCCGACGCCGTGGCCGAAGCCTACCGCGACGGTTTTCACCTGACCCTGGCGCCCGACCTGTCCGACGACAAGGTGGCGCTGTTCCGCCAGCAGAAGGATTTCCAGCTGCAGCACGGTTTCCTCGACCGCGACGTCGATATCGAGCGCTGGATCGACCGCCGGCCTTTGGAAGAGGCGCAGCGGCGCCTCGACGCGTTGCTGCAAGCGGCGGCATAAAGGCTATAGTACAAACGACAAGGCCGGCGCAATCGCCGGCCTTTTTACATCAGGCGGTCACGCTCAGAACTGCAGCGTGTACGACGCCCCCACCGTGCGGCCCTGGCCGATGATGACGGTGTCGCCATTCACGGCGCCCGGCACGAAGCTGGTGAGCGTGTGGTTGCGATAGACCTTGTCGGCCAGGTTGTTCGCATATGCCGTGATGCGCTGCTTGCCGCCCGGGAGCACGTACGACAGGCGCGCATTGGCCAGCGCGAAGCCGCCCTGGTTCAGCAAGTCGCGCGCGGCATTTTGCGGGTCGACATAATAGTACTGCTTCGACGTGTAGCGCACGTCGCCGCTGAACACCAGCTGCGCGCCATTGCCCAGCGGGTAGCGGTAATCGGCCGCCAGCAGGGCCGTCACGTGGGGCGAGCGCACGAATTCATTGCCGGAGCGGTCGCCGCCATTGTTCTGGATGGCGAAATCGTCGAATTCCGTGCGCAGCAGGCCAATATGGGCATTGAGGTGCAAGTTGTCCGTCGGCTGCGCCTCGAGCTCGAATTCCGCACCGTTCACGTGGGCCTTGCGCACGTTTTGCAGGTAATTGACGCTTTGCGTGGGGTCGCCGTTGTACACGCCCGTGATATTCACCTGCACGTTCTTGTAGTCATAGTGGAAAACGTTGGCGTTGAAATTCAGGCGTCCGTCCAGCCATTCGGACTTGATGCCCGCCTCGAACGAGTTCAGGGTTTCCGGCTTCACCGTGTTCAGGGCGCGCACGTCCGTGGCGCTCGTGTTGTAGCCGCCCGACTTGATGCCGTGCGCGTACTTCAGGTAGCCGCGCAGGGTGCGGCTGAAGCGGTATTCGGGCGTCACGTCATACGTCAGCGCATTCCACGTGGTCGACGGATTCGACGTGAAATTGTTGTTGGCCACCGAGGCGGCCGCGTAATTGCCGCCCTTGACCGTGTTCCACCAGTTCGACGCATCGCCAAACGTCACCGTGTTCGATGCGGCCTGCACGCGCTGCAAATCGAGGTCCTTGGTTTCCGTCGTCCAGCGCAGGCCGAAGGTGGACAGGAACTGCTCGCTGAAGTTGACGGTCGTGCTGCCGAAGATGGCCGCGCTGCGCGCCTTGTGCCGGTAGACGGTGCGGTTGTAGCCGATGGGCTGGGTGCTGCCCGCCAGCGCCGGCACGGTGCCGTTGGGCAGGCGCGCGCCGGCCGAATCGGAATCGATCTTTTCATTGAAGTAGAACAGGCCCGCCACCCAGCTCACGGCGCCATTCTGCGGCGACGTCAGTCGCAGCTCCTGCGACACCTGCCGGCTGCTGGCCTTCGAGCGGCTGCGCCCCACTTCCAGCGGCGTGTTGTCGCTGTCGCCCGTCGCCTCGTTGCGGAAGTTTTCATAGCCGGTGATCGACGTCAGCGTCAACTCGCCCAGCGCATATTCCAGGTTCAGCTGCGCACCGCCCTGTTTCACGTCGCTGTCGGCCGGCGCATTCGTGCTCACGTCATCGGGATTCGTGCTGGGGACGTAGCCATTGCGGTACACGCCGTTCGCGCCATAGCTGGCCACGGTGGTGGTGGCGCCCTTGGTCGTGTAGTCGCGGTAATGCAGGTTCAGATTGGCCGTCAGGTCGCGTCCGATCAGGGCCTTGAGCTGGCCGCGGATGGCGCTATCCTTGAGCTTTCCATCGCGCTCGCCCGTAAACTGGTTGTGGAAGCGGCCCTTGTCCTGCTGTTCCGTGTGGAAGGACAAGCGCCCCGCCAGCACCTCGTCGACCAGCGCGCCGCCGATGGCCCCTTCGGCCAGCTTGGTGTCGTAGCTGCTGTAATCGACCTTGGCGTAGCCGCTGGACTTGAACGACGGTTTGCGCGAAATCACGTTGATGGCGCCGCCCGTCGTGTTCTTGCCCCACAGGGTGCCTTGCGGGCCGCGCAGCACTTCCACCCGGTCCAGGTCGAACAGGGGAAAGCCCGTGGCGCTGGAATTGCTGATGTAGACGTCGTCGAGGTAAAAGCCGACGGGATTCGGAAAATCGATCTGCTGCTGGCCCGCACCGACGCCGCGTATCCACCAGCGCGGACGGCCATGCTGCTGCGTGCCGGCCGAGGCGTTCGGCACGTAATTGAGGATTTCGCTGGCCGAGCGGCCGATGCCCGTGTCAAGCAGCTCCTTGCCGCCCAGGACCGTGATCGCGCTGGGCACCTTCTGCGCGGATTCTTCGCGTTTTTGCGCCGTCACCGTCACCGATTGCAGCGCGGCGCCCTCGCCGGCGCCGTTCGCGTCGGCCGCGGCGATGACCTCTGCACCGGGCGCTTCGGCATGGGCCATGCCATGGACGAGCATCAGGCCGCCGATGGCGAAGGCCGAGCGCAGCGCGCGGCGCACTGGCGTCAAGTGAAAGGGGAAAGAGGAAAAGGCGGCGGGGGCAGTCGAACGGCGCATGGGTGATTATCCTTGAGTAAAGTCAAAACGCGAGATGGTGATGACCTGTATTGCAAGGGGCATGCCCGCTGCCGCAGCGCAGCAAAATCGTCGTTAAGTGATTGATTTAAAAGGAAGACTATCGGAGTGATAGTGCTGTTGATTTGGCAGCAGCGGCGCCGCCGCGTGCTGCCTGCGCGACAGCGGGCGGTGGTGCTGCTGTCGCGGCAACAGGGGATACTCAGGCGGCGCGCAGCAGTGCCGCCGTGTGGCCACGCACGAGGGGCAGCACTTCCTCGCCCACGCGGTACGCTTCTTCCAGGTGCGGCGTGCTGGCCAGGATGAAGGCGTCGGCGCCCAGCTGCACCAGTTCGTCGAGGCGTTCGGCCACTTGCTGGTAGCTGCCGACGATACCCTGCGTCTGGCCGCCGCGCAGCAGGTTGAAGCCGGACCAGATATTCGGCGCCGTGATCAAGTCCCTGTAACTGCTCAGGGTCGTCGGGCGGTTGCCCCGCTGGCGCGCCGCGCCCACGGAATCGCCGCCATCGGCACCGAGGAACTGGCGCAGGGTGGCCGCATCGACGGCCTCGAAACCCTTGCGCACTTCGTCCCACGCTTCTTCTTCCGTGGCGCGGGCGACGATGTCGACGCGCACGGCGCACTTGATCTTGCGGCCCAGCAGCGCCGTCTTTTCATGCACGCGGGCGAATTTCTCGCGCAGCTGCTCGAACGGTTCCAGCCACGTCAGGTAGTAATCGGCATGCTTGGACGCGGAACCGAGGGCCGCGTCGGACGAGCCGGAAAAGTAAATCTCGGGGAAATCCTGCTCCGACAGCGGCGTGGCCAGGCCCGCATCCTCCACCTGGTAGAACTTGCCCTGGTAGGAAAACGGCCCGCCGCGCCACACGCCGCGCACCACGTCGAGAAATTCCGTCGTGCGCGTGTAGCGGTCGTCGTGGCCGGCCGAATCGCCCCACCACAGCTGCGCCGGCCCGCCGCCGCCCGTGATCACGTTGTACAGCGCGCGCCCGCCCGTGGCCCGCTGCAGGCTGGCCGTCATGCGCGCGGCCACCACGGGGTTCAGGAAGCCGGGCTGGAACGGGATCATGAAGCGGAAAGTGCTCGTTTCGCACGCCAGCAGCGCGGAAATGGCCCACGGTTCGTCCGTCATGGGGAAGGATGGAATCAGACCGCCCTGGAAGCCGGACAATTCGGCCGCGCGGGCGATTTCCGCCAGGTAGTCGATGTAAGTAAAACCGTCGGCGCCGCCGCCACCGAGGCCGGCCTGGCGCAGGTTGTCATTGCCGGGAAACCAGTCGCCGCGAAACGGCGTGCGGGCGCGGTGCGAACTCGGTTCGCCATGCGTGGGGATGCGCCAGAAAAAATCGATAGCCATGTAGGTACTCCTTGAATAGGTTGGATACGGGGACTCAAGCCGTTTGCAGCTGCGCGCGCAACGCCGCACGCACGCGGGGCAGCACGTGTTCGCCGATGCGGTAGGCTTCCTCGAAATGGGGAATGGCCGCCAGCACGAAGCTGGACACACCGGCTTGCGCGTAGGCTTCGAGCGCCGCGGCGACCTGTGCATGGCTGCCGACCAGGGCGCCGCGGGCGCCCGTTTGCGCCTGCGCAAAGCCGGGCCAGAACAAAGCTGCACTGCCCGCCGTGCCATCAGCCGACGGAGCATAGTCAGGCAGGCCAGCCCCGCTGCGGTAGCGGCGCGCATCGCGCAAGGCTTCGTCGAACGTTTCGCGGGCCAGCACGTCGATGCGCAAGCCCGCCGCCACGGCACGGCCCAGCTGGCACGCCTGCGCATGCAGGCTGGCGATGGCGGGCTGCAAATCCTTCACGGGCGCCGCGTCGAACACGTGCACGTCGGCCTGGCGCGCCGACAGGGCCAGCGCCTCCGGCGACTCGCCCGTCAAATAGATGCCGTTGACGGGATGGTGCGCCAGCGGCCCCTTGAAGCCGCCGTCCTGTACTTCGAAGAACTTGCCCTTGAAGCTGAACGGCGATGTATTCTGCACACCGCGCGCCACCGTGATGAATTCATCGATGCGGGGCAGGATGTCGGCGTCCGGCGCCGCATCGCCCTGGCAACGGCGCGCTGCCGCGTCGCCGCCAGGGCCGATCTGCCAGGCGAAGCGTCCCCCCGTGAAGCGCTGGAAGCTGACGGCGTTCTTCGCCGCATACACGGCCGAACCCCAGGCGGCGTCGAATTCGGCGATCAGTTTCAGGTGGCGCGTGCTGCGGGCCAGATAGCCGGCGACGATCCAGCTTTCATCGCCCTGCGTATCGTGGCGCACCTGGATGCCGTCGAAGCCGGAAAGATCGGCCGCGCGGGCGATCTGGTGCAGATAATCGAAATAATTGAAGGACGGACGCGCGCCGCGCGGGTCGCTCACGCCCGCCTGCAGGGGGCTGGGCGCGCCAGCGTTTCGCTCGCCACGGCGCGTGATGCCGGGCGCCGCGTAACGGCCGTCGCCGCTGGTGGGCAATTGCCAGATGAATTCTATGGTCATGCGTGGACTCCTGTCGTGGGTCGAAGAAAAGGCCGTATGCGCATCGCGCAGCGGCCTGCCCTACCCTCCTCGCAGAAAACATGCCATGCCCAGGATGCCCGCCGCGGCCCGCCGCTGTTGATTTGGCAGCAATCCGCTGCCCCCATGGCAGCAATGTGCTGCGCGCGCAGCAGCCATGAAAAAAGCCGGAGCCGCATCGCTGCGGGTCCGGCTCCGGGAGGTCGCTCGTATGCCTAATCGATGGCGCCCGCCTTTTTCAGGAAAGTGCGCAGGATGTTGCGGCTCAAATTCAAGTGCCTGGCCGTGCGCACCTGGTTGCGCTCATTGCGCTCCCAGGCGGCGCGCACCAGTTCCTGCTGCATCGCCTCGAATTCCACGGCTTCGCCCGAGGCGAGCAAGGCTTGCCAGGCGCGGGCAAAGCGCTCGGCCGCCAATAAATCGTCCTGGCCGGACGCGCCGTGGGCCGCATAGGCGATATCGGCGCCGCCCGCCCAGGCGTCTGGGACAGCCACGGAAACAGATGCGGGGACAGGTGCGGCAGCGGGCGCCCTGTGCCAGCCCGACAGGCTCAAATCCTCGGCCCGCACGACGCCGCTGCGGCAGACGAGCAGCGCGCGATGGATGACGTTTTCCAGTTCGCGGATATTGCCCGGCCATGGATAGGCCAGCAAGGCCTCTTGCGCGTCCAGGCCCAGTTCCACCTCGCCCAGGTGCAGGCGCTGCGCATAGATGGCCATGAAGTGGCGCGTCAGCGGCATGATGTCGCCCGGGCGCTCGCGCAGGGGACGCAGCGGCAGGCCGATCACCTGCAGCCGGTAATACAGGTCTTCGCGGAAGCGCCCTGCCCGCACGGCTTCGGCCAGGTCCACGTTGGTGGCGGCGATCAGGCGCACGTCGATGGGGATGGCGCGCCGCGCGCCCAGGCGCACCACTTCGCGTTCCTGCAGCACGCGCAGCAGCTTGACCTGCATCGCCAGCGGCAAGTCGCCGATTTCATCGAGGAACAGGGTGCCGCCGCTGGCCGTCTCGAACCAGCCAGGCTTGCCCTGCTGCGCGCCAGTAAACGCGCCTTTTTCATAGCCAAACAGCTCGCTCTCGACGAGGGTTTCGGAAAACGCGCCGCAATTGATCGCCACGAAGGTCTGTTCGGCGCGACCGCTCAAACCGTGCACGTGGCGCGCAATCAGTTCTTTTCCCGTCCCCGTTTCGCCCGTGATCAGCACCGTCGCCTCGCTGGGGGCAATGCGTTCGATCAGCTCGTGCAACTGGCGCGAACGGGGGTCGGCAAAGACAAAGGCCGTGGCGCGTACCAGCAAGCTCATTTGCTGCGGGTCGCGGAAGGCGACCAGCGCCTCGCTGTCGCCGTCGTCGCCCGCGCCGCGGGCCAGGTGGGCGCTGCGCGCGAAATCGCTGCTGAAATTGTGGGCTAAGAGTTCCATGGGCCGACTATACCGCGCTCCATCTCCAGGCGTGAACGAATGGTGCCGCGCTAGCTTATCCGGAATTTGCATATCCGGCCGCATGCCCAGCGCTGGCCCGAACCTTGCGTAATTATTGAGACGCGCCATGTCGCCAATCCACCACGGAGTTCCTCCCATGCCAGCACGCCAGCTTGTCCTGAATGTCTTTTTACAACGCCACGGCCACCATCCCGCCGCCTGGCGCCATCCATCGGCCAGCGCCAGCGGACGGCCCGACCTGGCCTGGTGGCTAAATGCCGCCAGGCTGGCCGAAGCGGCCAAGTTCGACAGTTTTTTTATCGCCGACTTCATCGGCCGCGCCGGCGACGTCACGCCAGACACGGGCCGCGCCGCCATCGGCCTGCCCTTCGAGCCATTTACCCTGCTGTCGGCCATTGCCGCCGTCACCCGCCATATCGGCCTGATCGCGACCGTCAACACCAATTACGAGCACCCGTACCACGTGGCGCGCAAATTCAGTTCGCTCGACCACCTGAGCGGCGGGCGCGCGGGCTGGAACATCGTCTCCTCGTTTGGCGAACACACGGCGCGCAACTTCGGCATCGATGCGCCGCGCAGCCACGCCGAGCGCTATGCGCGCGCCGATGAATTCGTGTCCCTGTCCAAGATGCTGTGGGATAGCTGGGATGACGAGGCCTTCGACCGGCCCGACCGCGCCGGCGGCCAGTTCTACCAGCCGGCGGCGGGCCATGCGCTCGATTTCCAGGGCCAGTACTTTGCCTCGCAAGGCTTGCTGGACTTGCCCCGCCCCGTGCAGGGCCACCCGGTGCTGGTCCAGGCAGGCAATTCCGAGACGGGCCGCGAATTTGCCGCGCGCCTTAGCGAGATGGTGTACTGCTCTGCCACCTCGCTGCCCGTGGCGCAGGCGTACTACGCGGACGTGAAGGGCCGCATGGCCAAGTATGGCCGCGCCGAGGATCAATTGAAAGTGACGCCGGGGCTGTCGGTGGTTGTGGCCGAATCGGACCAGCAGGCGCAGGACCAGTTCGGCGAGTTGCAGGCACTGGTCGACTTCAGCCACCTGGAATTTGGCGGTTTTGATTTATCCGGCTATCCGCTCGACGGCCCCCTGCCCGAGCTGCCCTACCAGGCGCCAGAAAACGGCAAGGGGCGCTTCCTGCAGCAGCTGGAGCTGGCCCGCCGCGAGCACCTGACCTTGCGCCAGCTGGTGCTGCGCTTCAGGGTCGCACGCGGCCACCTGCAAGCCATCGGCTCCGTCAAGACGGTGGCGAACCTGATGGAACAGTGGTTCGTGGAACGGGGCGCGGATGGCTTCAATGTCGTGCCGCCCCTGCTGCCGCAAGGCTTCGAGGATTTCACCCGGCTGGTGGTGCCGGAACTGCAGCGGCGCGGCCTGTTCCGCACCGACTATGCGGCCAGCACCCTGCGCGGACATTTGGGACTGGCGCGGCCCGCCAACCCGCAGACGGTAGCGCGGGCGCGGGCCGCCTGAGCAGCGCGAGACTACGCCTGCTCCGGATCGAAATGCTTGCGCAAGCCTTGCCAGCACGCGAAATAGTCGTTTTGCAGCAGACCGCCGTCCAGCGCGAATGGCGTGGGCTTGAGGATGGTGCGCGTCTCGAACATGAAGGCCATGGTGTCGCCCACCTTCACGGGCGCGGACGTGTCGCTGTGCGACGCCTTGTCAAAGGTCTGCGCATCGGGGCCGTGGCCGGACATGCAGTTGTGCAGGCTGGCGCCGCCCGGCACGAAACCGGCCGCCTTGGCGTCGTACACGCCGTGGATCAGTCCCATGAATTCGCTGGCCACGTTGCGGTGGAACCACGGCGGGCGGAAGGTATGCTCGGCCGCCAGCCAGCGGGGCGGGAAGATGGCGAAGTCGATGGCGCCGAACAGGGGATTTTCGCTGGGCGCCTGCAGCACGAGGAAGATCGACGGGTCCGGGTGGTCGTAGCTGATCGAGCCGATGGTGTTGAAGCGGCGCAGGTCATATTTGTACGGCGCGTAATTGCCATGCCAGGCCACCACGTCCAGCGGCGAATGGTCCAGGGTCGTGCGCCACAGGTGGCCGCCGAACTTGGCCAGCAGTTCGCATGCGCCGTCGATGTCTTCATACGCCGCGTGCGGCGTGAGGAAATCGCGGCTGTTGGCCAGGCCGTTCGAGCCGATGGGGCCCATGTCGGGCAGGCGGAAGGCCGTGCCGAAGTTTTCGCACACATAACCGCGCGCCGCGCCATCGGGCAAGGTCACGCGGAAACGCACGCCGCGGGGGATGACGGCGATTTCCTGCGGTTCCAGCTCGATCAGGCCCAGTTCCGTGGCAATGGCCAGCCGGCCTTGCTGCGGCACGACCAGCAATTCGCCATCGGCCGAGTAGAAGAAGCGCTGCATGGAGCGGTTGGCCGCATACACGTGGATGGCGCAGCCGCTCATGGTTTCGGCGCTGCCGTTGCCGGCCATGGTCTGCCAGCCGTCGATGAAGTCCACCGCCGTGGCGCCGTCGGGCAGCGGCAGCGGATCCCAGCGCAGCTGGTTCGGCGGCGTGGGCGGCATGGCGTGGAAGTCGCTGACGATGCGGGTGTTTTCCAGCAAGGTAAATGGCGGATGCTGGCTGGCGGGGCGGATGCGGTACAGCCACGAGCGCCGGTTCTGCGCGCGCGGCGCCGTGAAGGCCGTGCCCGACAATTGTTCCGCGTACAGGCCCAGGGGCGCCTGCTGCGGCGAATTCTGCCCCTGCGGCAAGGCGCCGGGCACGGCTTCCGTGGCAAATTCGTTGCCGAAGCCGCTTTGGTAGCCGGCGCCTATCATGCCGGCTCCGCCAAGCCGTCGGCCGCGTCGCGCAGCAAGCCCTGCACCACGTCGGCCTTGCCGATAGCGCCCA
The DNA here is from genome assembly GCF_030587315.1 of Janthinobacterium sp. SUN211. NCBI lineage: Bacteria > Pseudomonadati > Pseudomonadota > Betaproteobacteria > Burkholderiales > Oxalobacteraceae > Janthinobacterium > Janthinobacterium sp. SUN211. The sequence continues at coordinate 946,534 of NZ_JAPWIC010000001.1, forward strand.
TAGCCAGCAAGGCGAAACGGGCGAGGAACAGGGGCGAACGCTGTTCGCCCAGGCCGCCCATGGTGTGGCACAGCTCCGTGTACAAATTATCCAGTTCGATATCGGTCATATTGTCTCCTTGTTACTTCGATTGGGCGATGCCGGCCGCCGTCAGCGCTGCCGCCACCTGCCCCGCCTGCACTTGCCGCCAGCGTCCCAGCACGTGGCCGTCCGGGCGCACGAGGTAAAACGTGCCAGGCTGCGCGTCGAACAGCGAGAATACCTGCGCCGTGTGGTCCCAGGCGCACTCCTGCGCCCCGCTACGGGAAATCGCCACGCTCGTCAGCGGCAAGGTGTCGCCCAGCGCCTGCAATTCAGCGGGAATGGCCCCATCCTCGCTGAAGTACAGTCCCGTGAAATGGCCATCTGCGCGCTTGAGCAGATCGGTAATATACCCCGCTTTTTGCCCGCCGTCGTACGCCAGCGCCAGCGGGCATTCCGGCAAGACCGTGCCCGGCGCGGGGCCGGCGGCAAACGTGTCGGGGTCCGGCGCATTCAGGGCCGACTGCGCATACGCGATGGCGCTCGTCTGGCGCGGGTTGATCAGGGAGCGCACGTGCGCGTGCCTGCCCGCCAGGCCCAGCACGGCCGTGCGCATCAGCTCGAAGGCAAACGTGGGCGGCGCCATGAATTCCGTGCTTTTGGTGCCGTGGCGCAAGTTTTCACGGGCGGCGAACACGCGCTCGTCCGAATAGCTGTCCAGCAAGGCATGCGGCGCCTGGCCCTTGACCACGTAGGCCAGCTTCCAGGCCAGGTTGTCCGCATCGTCGATGCCGGAATTGGCTCCGCGCACGCCGAAGATGGGCACGAGGTGGGCCGCATCGCCCGCGAACAGCACGGGGCCATGCCGGTATTTTTCCAGGGTCAGCGCGTTGGCCTTGTAGATGGTGATCCACACGGGATGCCACGGCGCCGTTTCGCCCATCATGGCCAGCAGGCTGTCCACGCGGGGCGCCACGTTTTCCAGCAGCACGGCCGCCTGCGCATCCTCGTCGTCGCGCAACTGGTAGTCGATGCGCCAGATATCGTCGGGCTGCTTGTGCACCAGCACGGTCGAACCGGGATTCGACGGCGGGTCGAAATACGCGAGGCGCTCCGTCGGGCGCTCGCTCTTCAGGTGGATATCGACGATCACATAGCGCCCTTCATAGCTGGTGCCCTGCAATTTGAGGCCCAGCGCCTCGCGCACCACGCTGCGCCCGCCGTCGGCCGCCACTAGCCAGTCCGCCTCGATTTTATAGGTTTCATCGGGCGTGGCCACGGTGACGCTGGCGCTGCCGGCGCGCTTGTCCACGCCAGTCACCCGCGTTTGCCAGCGGATATCGATCAATTCCGGCTGGCGTTCGGCCGCATCGAGCAGGAATTGCTCGATATGGTATTGCGCCAGGTTAACCATCGGCGGCAACTTCTGGTTCGCGTCTTGCGGCATCGTAAAGTGCAGCACTTCCTCGTCGCGGTAAAAACTGCGTCCGCCCGCCCACGGCAAGCCCTTGCTGATAAAACCGTCGAGCCCGCCCAGGCGTTCGATGATTTCCAGGCTGCGCCGCGAGATGCAGATGGCGCGGCTTCCCGTGCACACGCCGTCGTCCGCCTCGATCAGCACCGAGCGCACGCCGTGGCGGGCCAGGCCCAGGGCCGTGGCCAAGCCCACGGGGCCGCCGCCGACGATCAGGACCGGGACATGCTGCGTGGCGGCGCCGGCCGGTTTGCCGGGCGGATACACCTTCGGCACATGGGGATAAGGGTGAAACGTGTCGCTCATGATGGGTCCTCTTCGATCAAGTATGGTCTTTGCCGCCGCGTGCGATGGGCAGGGTCAGCACGATGGCCGCGCCCGCCACCAGCAGGACGCTGGCGTACAGCAAGCCGGTGGCAAAGCTGTGCGTGATATCCTTCAGCCAGCCTACGACGACGGGATTCAGGGCCGAGCCGATATTGCCCGTGGCATTGATGACGGCGATGCCGATGGCGCGCGCGCCCAGGCTCAGGGCCCGGTCCGGCGTCGTCCAGAAGACGGACATGGCCGTATAAGCGCCCGTCGACGCCATGCACACGCCCAGCAGCTGCAGCACGGGGTTGGCCGAGTACGCCGTGCACAGCCAGCCGGCGGCCGACAGCAGCATGGGCCAGACGATGTGCCAGCGGCGCTCCTGCAAGCGGTCCGAGCGGCGGCCCCAGGCGATCATGCCGATCACGGTGCACACTTGCGGGATGGCCGCCAGCAAGCCTACTTGCGTGTTGCTGGCATTGCTATTGAAACTTTTCACGATCAATGGCGTCCACACGGCCACCATCGCCAGGGTGTTGACCAGGCAGAAATAGGCGATGCCGAATTTCAGCACGGTGGGCGACAGCATTTCCGCCAGCACCGAGGTTTTTTGCTGCGACGCAACAGGCTTCTGCTCGGCCGCCAGCATGCGCGCCAGCACTTGCTGCTCCAGCTTGCCCAGCCAGTTCGCCTTGGCGGGCGAGTCGTCCAGGTAGCCGTACACGGCCAGGCCCAGCAGCACGGACGGCATGCCTTCGAGCAAGAACAGCCATTGCCAGCCCTTCAAGCCCCAGTGACCATCGAGCCCCAGGATCAGGCCCGACAGGGCAGAGCCGATGGCGGCCGTGACGGGCATGGCGATCATGAACAGGGCGTTCGCCCGCGCCCGATAGGCGCTGGGAAACCAGTAGGTCAGATACAGCAGCATGCCGGGCAGGAAGCCCGCCTCCGTCACGCCAACGAGGAAGCGCAGCGCATACAGGCTGGCCGGGCCGCTGGCGAACAGGGTCGCCGTCGAGGCCAGGCCCCAGGCGATCATCATGGAGCCTATCCATTGACGGGCGCCGATGCGGGCCAGCACGATGTTGCTGGGAATGCTGCAAGCGATGTAGGCGATGTAGAACAGGGTGGTGGCAAAACCGAACTGGGTGCCGGACAGGCCCAGGTCTTGCATCATGGTCAAGCCGGCGAAGCCGATGTTGATACGGTCCAGAAAGGAAAACACGAACAGCAGGAATAAGAATCCCAGCAAATGGCGCGACACCTTGCGCATCACTTGCTGTTCCAGTTGATTGGTGGCCGCGTCGAGGACGGGCACGGGGGTGGCGGGGGTGGCCGCGGGGGCGATGGTCATGCTGGTCTCCATAAGGTGTCGCTCTCCCCTTGCTATTGTTATTGGGTGAGAGCGGCCGGGTGATCCCGGCTTGCAACACAGTATGCAGACGCGCGCCGCAAACCTTGTCCCCATTTGGGGGACGTTTCGCGGCTAAAACAGTCAGAAAGGCGAAGCCATCCCTACGCCAAAAGGACTAAGGGGCTGGCGCCATGCACAGCGCAAACAGTTGCCGCTGGCTGGAAATGCCCAGGCGTTTATAGGCGCGCTTCTGGTAGGTGATGACGCTCGATGGCTGCACACCCATGGTTTCGGCGATTTCCACGGCCGTGAGACCTTCGAGCACGCAGCGCAGCACGTCCAGTTCGCGCTTGCTCAGGGCGGGGCAATGCTGGCGCAGCCTTGCCAGCATCAGCGGCGCGACGCCTTGCGTGGCCTGCCCCTTCAAGCTGTAGTGATGCTTGACGGCATGGGCAAACAGCGGTGACAGGGTTTCGATGCCCGCCACTTCGCCGGGCTGGAACTGGCCCTGGCTGCTGTCGCGGTAGAAATTGACGGACAACCAGATATCGCCGGCCGGCTGCACCAGCAGGGACAGGCGGTCCGACACATTCGGTTTCTGGTAGCAGACAGCGCGGTAGCCGGGATGGTCGATCTCGTCACTGGCCTGCTGGTGCAGCACGATGGCGGGATCGATCTTCCGCCCCGGCGCCGGGGCGATCACGCGCTGGTTGCCATCGAGCGCATAGTAATGGCGGGCGTAGCTGTCGGCGATATCCTGCAAAAAGCGCCCGCCGCGCCGGTCGGCCACGGCAACGGTGCGGGGGCGGTTGCCGAATTCATAGGCAAAGATCGTGCACTGGGCAATGGGCGCGACCGTGCTGACCGTCTTCAGGATCGCCCCGGCGACGGCGTTCACGTCGGCATGGCCGATGGCCGCCATCAGCTCCAAGGTACGCCCGAAGTCCAGCTGCCCTTCCGCCGGCGGCCGCTCGACGCGCCAGTAACGCATGCCCGGCTCCTTACTGCCCGCGTTGCGGCAAGACCCAGTCCGGCCGGATGTAATGGCAAGTGTAGCCGTGCGGCAAGCGCTGCAGATAATCCTGGTGTTCCGGTTCCGCTTCCCAGAACGGGCCGGCCGGCGCCACTTCCGTCACCACCTTGCCGGGCCACAGGCCGGAAGCATCGACGTCGCGGATCGTGTCCTCGGCCACCCGTTTTTGCTCATCACTGGTATAAAAGATGGCCGAGCGGTAGCTGGTGCCGCGGTCGTTGCCCTGGCGGTTTTCCGTGCTGGGGTCGTGGATCTGGAAGAAAAATTCCAGGATCTTGCGGTAGCTGATGGTGTTCGGGTCGAAGATGATCTCGATCGCTTCCGCATGCGTGCCATGGTTGCGGTAGGTGGCGTTGGCCACGTCGCCGCCGCTGTAACCCACGCGCGTGGCGATCACGCCCGGATAGCGGCGCAGCAAGTCCTGCACGCCCCAGAAGCAGCCGCCGGCCAGGATCGCGGTTTCCTTGTTTTGTGTCATGTTGATCATTCCTTGATCTGAGATACTGGGATTAATCGTTTATCTTACCCTGTCGCGCGATTTTCTTCAGCGGGCCAGCAAGCGCTTGAGCTGCGCCGCCTGATAGGCGCCGATGGCGTCGTTGAACAGGCAACGGATCAAAGGATCGTCGACGATGTCGGCTTCCATCAGTTCTTCCCGCGTGGCTTCGTCGAAAGGACCATCGTTGATGCGCATGTACATCGACGTCAGCGATTCACCGAGCACCAGCGCCGCGTGGCATTTCACCAGCGGCACTTGCGTCGTCCAGCCCGGCGCCTCGCCCGTGTCCGGCACGAGGTCGATCAAGTCGCCATGCGTGCGGTAATGCAGGATGGTGGCCGCGCCGTCATGGCCGTACAGCGCCAGGCGCCACACGCGCGGGGCCTGGAAATAACTGTCCTCGGGCAGCTCCATGTCGCGGTAGCGTTCGAGCAAGCCGCGATGGCAGAAGTCCAGCACCAGCGCCGTGTCGGCATCGTTCAAGGGCGCGAAACGCCGGGCGATGTCCGCCGTGGCGGGCGCAAGCGCCTCCGGGCGGTAGTCGAAATCCACGTCCTGCGGCCCCACGGGAATGACCCAGGGCAGCGGCGCGGCCGGCGCCATGCCGTGCGCATCGAGCAGCACGGCCGTCGATGGATCGAGGCGGAAGATGTGCGTCTCGGGCAGCGCGGCGCCCATTTCATCGGCAAAGCGGCGGTAGGTAATCGGGAACATCGCATGGTTGTACCAGGACCAGTCTTCCTGCACGAACTGGCAAGAGCTGGGCACGAGGTAACGGGGCGCCAGCGCGCGCAGCTGCGGCACCCAGTCGTCGGGAAGTTCGACCGGGCCCCGCGCCGCCTGCGACGGCGCGATGACGGCGATCTCGCGCATGGTCTGGAATGGCCACAGCACCATGTCCCAGGGCGCGAAGGCGGCCAGCTGCGCCAATGTCTCGGGGCCGATCCAGGAATCGACGACGTTGAGCACATTCAAGCCCGCTGCGCGCACCTGGAACAGCGAGTCGACGTCGTCGTCCAGCGCGCGGCGCGGGATCACCTCGATGCTGCCCACTTGCACGGGCACGTCCACGTGCAGCTTCTCCACCTGCGTGAAACCGAGCGCGCGCAGCATCGCAAACAGTTCGTCGAAGACGCAGTACAGGTAGATGGGCGTGGCGCGGTCGAGCACATCGAGGCTGTCGAGCGAGCAGTGGTCGTCGTGGAAGTGCGAGATGAAGACGGCATCCCAGCGCAGCCGGCGCACGGCGTCCAGGTCGAAGCGCACGGGCGGAAACGCGTGGCAGTTGCGGCTGAACGGGTTTTCGACGATGGGATCGAAGGCGATGGCCGTGCCTTCGCATTCGAAGACATAGCCGGCGTGCAGGATGCGGGAGATTTTCAGGGGCATAAGCAAATTCAGGTTGGGCAGCGCGCCATGATAGCTGAAAAGGCGGCCGCCCTGCCCCGTGTTTACTTAGTACGGATTATTCAGCACATCCATCGCGAAGTAAGTAAAAATCATGTCCGCGCCAGCGCGCTTGATGGCGCCCAGGGTTTCCTGCACCACGCGGCGCTCGTCGATGGCGCCCGCCTGGGCGGCGAACTTGATCATCGCGTATTCGCCGCTGACCTGGTAGGCGCCGATCGGCAAACGCGTCACTTCGCGCAGGTCGCGGATGATGTCCAGGTAGGCGCCGGCCGGTTTCACCATCAGCGCGTCGGCGCCTTCGGCTTCGTCGATCAGCGATTCGCGCACCGCTTCGCGGCGGTTCATCGGGTCCATCTGGTAGGTCTTGCGGTCGCCCTTCAGGGTGCTGCCGGCCGCGTCGCGGAACGGGCCGTACAGGCCGGAGGCGAACTTGGTGGAATACGCCATCACGGGCGTGTCGTGGAAACCGGCCGCGTCGAGCGCGCCGCGGATGGCCGCCACCTGGCCATCCATGGCAGCCGACGGGGCGATGATGTCGGCGCCCGCCTGGGCGGCGATGACGGCCTGCTTGCCCAGGTTGAGCACCGTGCTGTCATTGTCGACCGTGTCGCCATGCAGGATGCCGCAATGGCCGTGGTCCGTGTATTCGCAGAAGCAGGTGTCGGACATGACCACCATTTCCGGCACGGCGTCCTTGATGATGCGCGACATGCGCGCTACCAGGCCGTCCGGGTTCAGGGTGTCCGTGCCGTGGCTGTCCTTGTGGTGCGAAATGCCGAAGGTCATGACGGAGCGCAGGCCGGCGCGCGCATAGCGCTCGACTTCCTGCGCCAGCTTCGCTTCAGGAATGCGGCGCACGCCGGGCATGGACTTGATGTCGATGAATTCGCTGCTGCCTTCGTCGACGAAGATCGGCAGGACCAGGTCGCGCGGATTGATCTCGGTTTCGCGGAACAGCTCGCGCAGTTGCGGGGTCGCGCGCAGGCGGCGCATGCGCGAAGTGGGGAATTGTGCTGGCATGGGATGACTGGCTTCAGGTTAACAACGCCAGCAAGTATACGCCGATCGCGCCGATTGCGCCGGGCTGCCCGGCAAAAAAGCCGCGCAGGTCAAGAAACCCCGCCCTGCGCCGTCATTGCGCGTGCAGCAGGGCCGCCACTTGCCAGCGCATGTCGGCCGCCAGCTGCACCAGCATGGCGCCGCGGCGGCGCGCATCGGCGCGCTTTTTCGACGGCACCAGCTCCAGCTCCGGCATCCGGCAAGGGCCGCAAGGCAGGCGGTAATTGCCGTCGCCGGTGGGCAGCGCATGCAGCTCCCGCCACGCCAGGTCGTAATCGCAGGAGATATGGCGGCGCCGGCGCCAGTTCAGCGCGATGCGGTTGGCGTTGCTGACCAGGTCCAGGTGGCCGCAGCCGAAAAAGTCGCCCAGGTCGCGCAAGGCGGCCACCATCAGGTTTTTTGGCCGGCAGCCGTGCAGCGCCCGCGTGGCCTCCTTCACCGCCTGCGCGCCGGCGGGCGAGCGCAAGCCCTGCAAGGCGCCCAGCTGGATGACGGCGCCGCCAGGCTGGGGCCGGAACAGGAAACTGGCCAGGTACAGCGGCACGCCGTCGCGCGTCAGGCGCAGGCACAGCTCCCCTTCGCGGTGGCTGTCATGGATGGCCGTCAGCTGCAAGCGGTAGCTGGCGCCATCCTTGCCTTCGATGCTGGCCAGCACCAGCGCGCGCCGCGCCGCGTATTCCACCAGCGGCCGCGCGCCAGCCTGCCACAGGAAACGGTAATGCCCGCACAGCAGATCCACCCTCGCCGCGCAGCCCAGCTGGCGGCTGGCGTAGGGACGATAGATCTTGTAGCGCAGGCTGGGATGGACTTGCGCCAGCGCCGCCAGGCCCGGCATCGTGGCGATGACCGCTTGCCAGCGCGCGCGCTGCAGGGGAAAGACGAGCGCGCCCAGCGCCGCCTTGATCCGGTGGCCATGCTGGCGCAGTGGCGCTTGTTGCGGCGCGGCGTTGTCGCCGGTGGCGGTAAATGTATGCATCAAACGGCTCTACTGAACGGGACGCGGCGACGGCCGCAGGCAGCCCTGCGCGGGCCGCTGCGCGCACGCAGCCGCTCTACGCGGGGTAAAGCGGATGATAGGGGGAGGTGAAAATGAAGGGGGTTACAAGTTGGTAATGTGCGGATATGCCACGGGCACTGGCAAGCTAGCGCAGCAGCCGCAAGCGCAGGCGCAGGCCCGGCGCCGCATCCTCGATATCCAGGCTGCCGCCATGCAGGGCCGCGATGGCCGCCACGATGGACAGGCCCAGGCCATTGCCGGGCAAGTGGCGGCTCTTGTCGAGCCGGTAGAAGCGCTGCGTCAGCTTCGGCAATTCTTCCGTCGGCACGCCTGGGCCGTTGTCGCGCACGGCCAGCCAGCTGCCCTGTTCATCGCTGCCGGCCGACACCTCCACCGTGGCGCCCGGGCCCGCGTACTTGATGGCGTTGTCGACCAGGCTGGCCAGGGCGCTGCCCAGCAGGTTGCGGTCGCCGCGCGCCGGCACGCCTTCGCCATACATCTGCACCAGCAGCACGCCCTGCTCGTCGGCCGTCGCTTCGTACATTTCCACGATATCGGCGCCGATCTGCTGCAAGTCGATGTCGTCGAAATTCTCCGGGCGCATGCCCGATTCGGCCGCCGCGATCTGCAGCAGCTTGTCGAACACGCGCGTCAGGTCGTCGATGTCGTCGATGGCCGCCTGCGCCGCGCTCTCGTGGCCGGCCACGTCCTGCTGCTGGCGCAAGGCGCCATCGAGCTTGTTGCGGATGCGCGCCAGCGGCGTGCGCAAGTCGTGCGCGATGGCGTTCGACACGTGGCGCACGCCTTCCATCAAATGTTCGATGCGGTCGAGCATGCGGTTGATGTCGCGGCTCAGCAAGCCGAATTCATCCTCGCTGGAGACGGGAATGCGCCGGCTCAGGTCGCCCGCCTCGATTTCCCCTGCCGTGCGGCGGATCTGGCCGATGCGCGCCTCGAGCTGGCGGCGGAACAGCCACGCGCCTGCCACCACCAGCAGGATGGCCACCCCGCCGCCATAGGCCAGCGAGCGCAGCACCAGGGTGCGGATCGACTTGCCCTCTTCCATGTCGCGCCCGACGAACAGGCGCGCGCCGCCCGCCAGGTCGCGGATCAGCATGCGCGCGGGCACCCGGCGTCCTTCGCGCGTGACGTCGCGGTGCAGCAAACGGCCCACGGGGCTGCCCATGTCGGGCCAGGACGACAGATTGCCCGCCACGCGGCGGCCGTCGGCGCCCACCAGCAGGAAGATTTCCGTGTCGCTGTCGGTGCGGTCGGTCAGCAAATGGGCGATTTCCGCCGTCGTGCGGCTGGCGTCGTCCTGCTGGTACAGGGCGGCGAGGCGCTCCGAGAGCAGGGTCAGCTTGCGGTCCACGCTGCGATCGAGCACGCCGATGGTGCCGAAATAGAACACGGCGCAGACGATGCTGATCGAGACGACCACCAGCACGCCATAGCCGAGCGCCAGGCGGGCCGCGATCGAGCGGTGCCAGTTACGCACTGTCGATCACGCCCAGGGTGTAGCCGACGCCGCGCACCGTGTGGATCAGCGGCGGCGAAAATTCCTTGTCCACCTTGGTGCGCAAGCGGCTCACCTGCACGTCGATGACGTTGGTCTGCGGGTCGAAATGGTAGTCCCACACGGCTTCGAGCAGCATGGCGCGCGTGACGGACTGGCCCTGGTGGCGCATCAGATATTCGAGCAAACGGAATTCGCGCGGCTGCAGGGCGATTTGCCGGTTGGCGCGCGTCACGCGCATGGTGCGCATGTCGAGCACCAGGTCGGCCACCTGCAGCTGCGTCGATTCGGGCACGGGCGCGGCGCGCCGCAGCAGCGCCTCGATGCGCGCCAGCAGTTCGGCGATGGCGAACGGTTTTGACAAATAATCGTCGCCGCCGCTGCGCAAGCCGCGCACGCGCTCGTCGACGCTGGACAGGGCCGACAGCACCAGCACGGGCGTGTTGCGGCCCATGCCGCGCAGGCGCGCGACGATGGCCAGGCCGTCGATCTCGCCGGGCAGCAGGCGGTCGAGCACCAGCGCATCCCAGTCTTCGCCGCAGGCCAGGCGCATGCCGTCGATGCCATTGTCGCAGGCGGTGACGTCGTGGCCAGCCTCGCGCAGGCCGGCACAGATATAGCGGGAAGTTTCAGCTTCGTCTTCGATGACCAGGCAGCGCACGGGAATTCCTTGTAAAGAGCGGGACAGCAAACATGCGCAGCATACGCCAGGCGCGCGCCACTTGCCAGCCCCGCCGCGCGGCGTTCCCGGCTAGTTACATTTTCCGCGCAGCTTGGCGATCGCCACGAAGGGCAAGGCATACACGCCGCCGATGGCGAGCGGGCCGATGCCGGTGGGCTGGCGCTTCAAGCCATCGGCGTGCAGGCAGTCTGGCACCTTCGCTTCGGCAAAGGCGGCGGCAAACTGCTCATGTTTTCGGTCGGCGCGTATCGTCACCTGCTGCATGGCCGGCTGCGGCAGAGAGTCGCGCACCTGCGCCTCTTCCTCCAGCACGGCGCGCACGGCATCGCGTATCATCGTTTGCGTCAGTTGCGGTGCCGGCCCAGGACCCTGTACCGGCAACGCTTCGGGCGCCTGCGCGCCCGCTGGCGCCGCACCGCACAGCCATATCAGAGTAACAAGCTTGCGTGCCATTTTCATCGTCATCATCCATGCATGCCAGGTTTGCAATATTTCTCATAATATAGCAGCATTCATGCGCGCCGCCGCGTGCGGCGAACGATGGCAGGGTCGGGTACAATACAGCCTCGACAATTTTTGGCCGCGCCCGCGCGCGCATGTGCGCAGGTTTATCGGCGCCTCCCGGCTTGCCGCGGCCTGCATAGCCACCACTGCCATTAACGAACAGCAGGCACGCCCGGCGCGCGCCACAGACAAATACAGCCATGAAACCGACCCACTCTCTCGCACTGGCGCTGGCCATCACCTGCGGCAGCGCCGCCGCCGCCGACACCAAGCAAAGCATGCTGTTCGATGAAATCCCCATCGGCAGCTGGAGCACTTCCGCCGAACTGGGCGCCATCACCACCTCGGGCAACACGGTCGGCACTTCCGTCACGGGCAAGATCGACGCGCGCCAGGAGCTCGATGACTGGAGCAACCAGTACATCTTCAGCGGCTACTTCAAGGAAGACGAAACGACGAACGACGACGGCGAGAAAGTGCGCGAACGCTCGGCGGAACGCTTTTCCGCCTCCGCCAAGGCCGCCTACAAGCTGATGGCCGACCATGAAAAACTGTTCGTGCTGGCCTCGCACGTGAACGACAAGTTCGGCGCCTACACCAAGTACTCGACCCTGGCCGTCGGTCATGGCTCGCGCTGGTACCAGTCGAGCGACAAAAGCGTCGACGTGGAAATCGGTCCCGGCTATTTCAGCGGCACCAACGACGCGGGCGAATCGGAGCACGGCCTGACGGTGCGCGGCGCGGCCGCCATGAAGTGGAAGATCAGCCAGTCGGCCATGTTTACGCAAACGATCAGCGTGGAACGGGGCACCTCGAACACCCACTCGATCGCCGAGACGGCGCTCAGCACGAAAATCAACGGCACCATGCAGATGAAGGCCGCCTTCAGCGCCCGCAACGACACGCGCGTACCGGACGACAAGAAGAACACGGATACGCAAACGTCGCTGACCCTGGTCTACTCGTTCTAGGCGCGGACCGGCCATGCTGATGCGGCGTCTGCGCGTATGCGCCCTCCTGTGCGCCGCGGCGCTCCTGAGCGGCTGCGCCGCCGTCACCGTCAGCGCGATCTCGCCGGCCGACTACCTGCAGCAGCGGCGCGGCGACATCCTCACCACGGGGAAATTGAGCGCCGCGGCCAGCGAGGTGCTGCGCATCATCGGCAGCGACATCGCCGCCTGCGAAGCCAATACGGGCAGCTGCCGCGCCGACCTGGCCCGCTCCGAGCTGCTCAGCGACGAGCAGCGCCTGGCCACCCTGTCCGAATTGTGGCTGGAAAGCGCGCTGGCGGAAGAAAAACAGGGCGGCCACGCCAGCGCCGAACTGCTGGCCGCCTGGCTGGAATCGGCCCGCTACGCCTATGCCTACCTGTTCTACACGACGCGCACGCCGGGCCAGCGCGCCTTCGAAGAACGTCAGACGCAGATCCGCGACTACTACAACTACGCCGTGCAAAAGGCCGTCGGCAACCTGTTCCGCCACCGCGGCGAATACCGCCCGGACGGCCATGTGATCCGCGTCGCCGGCTGGCAGATCGACAGCGAATTGTCGGCCCTGCGCCTGCCCGAGGACGGCACCTTGCCCGAAGAACTGCTGCCGGCCACCTCGCTGTCGTTTTCCGGCCTGCGCAATGTGTACCGGCGCGACGGCTTCGGCGCCGACCTGGTGGCCGTCATGCCCAAGCCCCAGGCGTCGAAAGGCGACTATGTGCCCTACCAGGAAACCCGCTTCCCCGTCGTCACGGCGCTGATCCGCTTCGACGGCAACAGTCTGCAGGAAGTGCTGGCGACGCAGCAGCTGCTGGTAATGCTGGTCGACCCGACGCGCAGCGAATCGACGCGCATGGCGGGCCAGGAATTGCCGGTTGCCGCCAATTTCACGGCCGGCTATGGCTTGTGGCTGGCCCGTTCCGGCTTCGGCGTGCAGGCGCTGCGCACCCTGTTCGGCCGCGCCGACGGCATTTCGCGCCCGCAGGTGCACCTGATGCAGCCCTACGACCCGAACAAGCGCACCATCGTCATGCTGCATGGCCTGGCCAGCAGCCCGGAAGCGTGGATCAACGTGGCGAATGAGCTGATGGGCGACGAGCAGCTGCGCCGCCGCTACCAGATCTGGCAAGTGTACTACCCGAGCAATGCGCCGCTGGCGGCCAACAACGCCGCCATCCGCCAGGCGCTTGCCGCCACCCTGGCACAGTTCGACCCGGCTGGCAAGGCGGACGCCGCCAACGACATGGTCTTGATCGGCCACAGCATGGGCGGCGTGCTGGCGCGCCTGATGGTGTCCGACGCCAGCAACACCCTGCTCGACGCCATCACGGAAGAATACAATTTGAAGGGCAAGAAGGCGGAAAAAGTGCGCGCGGGCCTGGCGCCCTACCTGAATTTCACGGCCATGCCGCAAGTGAACCGCGCCATCTTCATCGCCGCGCCGCACCGCGGCACCTCGTTCGCCAACCACAAGGTGGCGCGCTGGATCGCCAACCTCGTCACCTTGCCGATCACCATGCTCGACCAGTTGTCCGACGCGGCCGGCAGCCTGGCGCAGCTCGACACGGGCAGCAGCGAACCGCTGCGCATCCCCAACAGCATAGATAACCTCAGCGACAAGGACCCGTTCGTGCGCCTGGTGGCCGACCTGCCCATCAACCCGAAAGTGCGCTACTACTCCATCATGGGCAACGACACGCCGGACCTGCCGCTGGCCGAATCGAGCGACGGCGTGGTGCCCTACGCCAGCGCCCACCTCGACGGCGCGCAGTCGGAAAAAGTCATCCCGTCCTGGCACAGCGTGCAGGAAAGCCCGCAGGCGATCCTGGAGATACGGCGGATTTTGCGGCTGCCGGACAGCTTGCCGTAGGCCCCGTTACGCCCGCAAGGCCGCCAGCGCGCTAACGGCCACGGCCAGCGCCGTCTCCGGCGGCGTGCCGTCTTCCAGGTGCCAGGCCGCCGACAGGCCGGCCCACGCGGCGCCCCACGCCAGCAGCCGTGCCGGATCGAGGCACGCCGCATCGGCGATCAGCGCCACCTGCCGCTCCAGCCGGCCCGGCGAAGTGGCCAGCACGGCGTCCGGGTTGCACAGAATATTGGCGAAATCGAAACCCCGCTCACCCACATAACCTTTCGGATCGATGGCCAGCCAGCCGCGTGCGCCGCCATCGAGCACGTTCGCGTGATGCAGGTCGCCATGCAGCACGACGCTGTCCTGCGGCGCCGCCAGCAAGTCCCGCGCCACGGCATGGCATGCCGAAAACACGCCGCCGTGCACTGCGGCAGTGGCCAATGCGGCAAAGCAGACAGACAAGGAAGGCAAAAACGGAGCGGATGGCCGTGACGCATGCAGCCGCGAGGCCACGGAGCACAGGATACCGGTGGCGGCCGCATCGCCCGCCTCCCCCGTGCGCGCCAGTGCGGCCAGCGAACTGGAACCCATCGCCCGCTCAAGCAGCAGGACATCATCATCCGTGGAGGCTGCCAGCACGCGCACGGCACCGTCGCCATCCCACCAGCGCAGCACGGCGCCAGCGCGCCGCTCGTCGTCGCCAGTCGACAGTTTCAGCATGGCCGGCTGGCCTCCGCGCAACACGGGCAGCAGGCATGCGGCGTGCGTGTGCACGGGCAGGCCATCGGCGCTCAGTGACCATTGCCGGAGATAGTCGGCGAGGCGGTTTGGGTAATCCATGGACAATCCTGTGATGACGGTCAGGACGCCACTATAAGGGACAGGCCGGCGAATAGCCCACTCACGCCGGCTCGCGCCACTTGTCCTTGATTTCCAGCATGGCCGGCAGCTGCTCGATGAACAGCGCCAGCAGTTGCGGGTCGAAGTGCGTGCCGCTGTCGCGCTGCATGGTGGCGATGGCTTCGTCGACCGTCCAGGCGCGCTTGTACGGGCGTTCGCTGGTGAGGGCGTCGAAGACGTCGGCGATGGCGACGATGCGGCCTTCGTGGGGAATTTCCTCGCCTTTCAAGCCTTGCGGATAGCCGCTGCCATCCCATTTTTCGTGGTGCGTCAGGGCGATGGTGCGCGCCATTTTCAAGAGGCCGCCCGCGTGCTCGCCGATGATGGCCGCGCCGATTTCCGCGTGGCTGCGCATGACTTTCCATTCTTCCGCATCGAGCTTGCCCGGTTTTTGCAGGATGGCGTCGGGGATGCCGATCTTGCCCACGTCGTGCATGGGCGCCGCGTTGAGCAAGTCTTCCGCCCTGCCCGCGCTGTAACCGGCCGCCAGCGCCAACTGGCGCGCGTAATAGCTCATGCGGATGACGTGCATGCCCGTCTCGTTGTCCTTGTACTCGGCCGCCTGGCCCAGGGTCTGGATCACCTGCAGGCGCGAGCGGCGCAATTCCTCGGCGTCCACCAGCGACAGATGCGTGCGCACGCGGGCGCGCACGATGGGCGGGCTGACGGGCTTCGTGATGTAGTCGACGGCGCCCGCGTCGAAGCCGTCCGCCTCGTCCTTCACGTCGCACAGGGCCGTCACAAAAATGACGGGGATGGACGCGGTGGCCGGCATGGCCTTCAGCTGGCGGCACACTTCATAGCCCGTCATAGCTGGCATCATGATGTCGAGCAGGATCAGTTCGACGGGGTTGTTCTGCGCCAGTTCCAGCGCCTTTTCGCCATCCTTCGCATACAGCAGCCGGTAATCGTCCTGCAAAATCTGGCGCAGCACCTGCAGATTCGTCGCTTCATCGTCGACCAGCAGCAGGATCGGTTTGTCTTCGTGTAAGGTCATCGTTAGCCCAATATCAGGAAAGGTCGGCAGGCGTTGGCGCTTCCAGCCACGCCAGCAGCTGGCGCAGCACGCCCGCGGCACGCGCAAATTCAAAGTCGTCGATGGCGCTGGCCAGCGCCTGCAGGCGCGGCTGCTGGCCGTGCGGCGCCAGCATGGCGGCGATCTGCGCCATCAAGGCGTCGTCCAGCTGCCCGCCTTCCAGGCTGGCGATAGCTTGCCGCAGCAAGGCGCCAGCGGCGGCTGCATCGAGGGGCGCGCTGGCGGCCGGCGCCTGCATGGCCACGGCCGGCATGCCCGCCTCTTCCAGCTCGCCGGCCAGCGCCATGAAGGCGGCCGCCAGCTGCACCAGCAATTCGGTCACCGGCAACTGGCGCGCAATCGCTTGTTCGATGCGCCCCAGCAGACTTTCGACCTGCACCAGGCACAGGTTGCCCGCCGCACCCTTGATACGGTGCAGCAGGTGGCCGGCCACGCTGCTGCCGCCCCGTTCCAGTTCCGCCGCCAGCATGGCGGCGCAGTCGCCATTGGCCTGCACGAAGCGCGCGATGGCCCGCTGCAGGGCTTCGCGTCCGCCCCACAGGGCGATGCCGCGCTGCCAGTCCACCTGGCCGGCAGCGGCGCGCGCCGCCGCACCGGCCGCCGGCGGCGGCATGGCCACGGCGATATCGAGCAGGCGGGCGATTTCCGCCGTCAGCTTGTGCATTTCCAGCGGCTTCGAAGCGAAACCATTCATGCCGGCCATCTGCGCGGCGCGCCGGTCCTGTTCCAGCACGCTGGCCGTCAGGGCGATGATGGGCGTCGCCTTCAAGCCCTGCTCGCGCTCGTGCACGCGGATCAGGCGCGTCGCTTCCAGGCCATCCATGCGCGGCATCTGCACGTCCATCAGGACGATGTCGAAGCTGCCCTTGCCGAATTCGCGCACGGCGCTCTCGCCATCGCTGGCGGCGATCACCTGGTGGCCGGCCGCGCCCAGGCTGATCAGGAGCAGCTCCACGTTCTGCGGCACGTCGTCGGCCGCCAGGATGCGCAGCGGCGGCAAGGCCACCACGGGCTGCTCACTGCGGCGCGCCACGGCCTTGCCCGGCGCCAGCGGCAACAGCACGTGGAACACGCTGCCCACGCCCAGAGTGCTTTCCACCGTGATGGTGCCTTTCATCAGCTCGACGAGCTGCAGCGAAATCGTCGTGCCCAGGCCCGTGCCGCCAAAGCGCCGGCTCATCGAGGAATCGGCTTGCGTGAACGGCGCGAAGATCTTGTCCAGGCGGTCGGCGGGAATGCCGATGCCCGTGTCGTGCACGGCGATATGCACCTGCTCGCCCTGCATGCCGACGGCCACGCGCACATGGCCCACTTCCGTGAACTTGACGGCGTTGCCGATCAAATTCGTCAGCACCTGCTGCACCCGGCGCGCGTCGCCCAGGAAGAATTGGCCCATGCCCGGATCGATGTCGACATGCAGCACCAGGTCGCGCGCATGGGCCGTGATGCGCAGCGACGCGGCCACGTGGTCGACTAGGTCCGGCAGCGAAAAGTCCACCAGTTCCAGCTCGGTGGCGCCTTTTTCCAGCTTGGCCGTGTCGAGGATGTCGTTGAGCAGTTCGAGCAGGGAACGGGCCGACTGGCGCACCGTGCCCAGGTGGCGGCGCTGCAGGCTGTCCAGGGCGGTCCCCAGCAGCACTTCCGTAAAGCCGATGATGGCGTTCATCGGCGTGCGGATTTCATGGCTCATGTTGGCCAGGAAGCTGGTCTTCGATTCGGCGGCCAGCTCGGCGCGGTCTTTGGCCGCGCGCAGGTTTTCCTGCATGGCGCGCCGTTCGCTCACGTCGGTGGCCAGCTTGACCACCTTGAACGGCTTGCCGTCCGTATTGAAGATCGGGTTGTACGAAGCCTGTATCCACACTTCCCGGCCATCCTTGCCGATGCGCTTGTACTCGCCCGTATTGAATTCACCCTGCGCCAGGTGCTGCCAGAAGGCGATGTAATCGGGCGAGGTCACATAGCCCGGCTCGCAGAAGATGCTGTGGTGCAAGCCCAGCACGTCGTCGGACCGGTAGCCGACCAGGTCGAGGAAGTTCTCGTTGGCCGCCAGGATGCGCCCCTGCAGGTCGAATTCCGCGACGGCCGTCGCGCGCGAGATGGCCGTCACCTTGCCTTCGTACTCGGCGTTGCGCAATTCGCTTTCCGTGATGTCGAGGATGACGCCGTCGATCCAGCGCACCACGCCGTCGTTGTCGAGCACGGGGCCGCTGCTTTCGCGCACCCAGCGCTCGCGCCCGTCGCGGTGGATCAGGCGGTAGACGTTCTCGAAGTCGCGCTTTTCGCCGGCCGCCTGCACGCAGGTGTCGTTGACGCGCTGGCGGTCGTCCGGGTGCACGAGCTCGAACAGCCTGACGCGGCCCTCGACGAAATCCTGCGGCATCCAGCCCGTCAGGTTGAAGACGGCGTCGCTGATGAAGATCATCTTCCATTCGGGCGCGAAGCTGCAGTGGAAGGACACGCCGGGGATATTGCGGATCAGGGTGCGGTACTGGCGCTCGCTGTCCTTGAGCGCCTGCTCCATGCTGCGCGACGAGCGCATGTCCGTGACAAACGCCACGAACAGGGGCTGGCCCGGCGTGTCGATCTTGCCGATCGCCACGCGCATGGGCAGCACGGCGCCATCCTTGTGGCAGCCATCGAGTTCGCGTCCGCTGTCGAGGATGCGCGAGGCGCCCGTTTCCAGGTAATCGCGCAGATAGCCCTCGTATTCGGCCGCGTCGGACGGCTGCAGCAGCACGCTGGCGTCGCGCCCCACGATCTCCGCTTCGCGCCAGCCGAACAGGCTTTCCGCGGCGGGATTGAAGGAGCGCACCTTGCCCTGGCCATCGATGGTGATCAAGCCGTCGGCCGCCGTATCGACGATGGCGCGCAGGCGCGATTCGCTGGCGCTCGCATGGCGCAGCAGTTGGCGGTAGCGCAGCAAGCCGTTCGCGGCGGCGACAAACACCGTCAGGGTGACGGTGATCAGGGCCACGGCCAGGGCCACGAACGAGGCTTGCACCGTGATCGTGTTGTCGCCTGCCGTGGGGGTGCCGGAAAAGCGCGCCGCCAGCATGCCTGTGTAATGCATGCCGGAAATGGCCAAGCCCATGACGGCACTGCTGACCAGCAAGGACGCCAGGGGACTCATGCGCAAACGCATGGCGCTCAGGCCGAAGCGTATCCACAGCGCCAGCATGGCCATGACGACGGCCACCACCAGCGACAAGGCAAACAGCCAGGGCTGGTAATGCAGGGTCAGCGACGTCTGCATGGCGGCCATGCCGCTGTAATGCATGGAACCGATGCCCACGCCGACGAGCACGCCGCCCACCACCAGCTGGCGCCAGTTGATGCTCGGGCGCGCCAACATGTGCAGCGCCACCCACGAAGCGGCCACGCCGGGCAGCATGGAAAGCAGGGTCAGGCTGGGGTCGAAGGAAACGCGCGTGCAGATGTCGAAAGCCAGCATGCCGATGAAGTGCATCGACCAGATGCCGCCGCCGAGCGCGATGGCGCCCGTGATGATGGCCGTCTGGCGCTGGAAGCCGCGCTCGCTGCTGCGCGCCATGCCGGCGATCTGCAAGGCCATGAACGAGGCAAAGATGGCGATGCCGATGGAAAACAGCACCAGCCAGGCGTTGTGCGTGCCGTAGATGTACTGCATGGTATCGGTCGATACGGCAAAGATGGAACTAAACATACTGTCGTGGCATAAGGTGAGTGAAACGTGACGTCGCAAAACATGACGGCGCACCGCGCGCGCCGGCGCCACGCTTTTTACTAAAGCGGCAACACAGCGGAAATGACAACGGTAGCAGTCGACCAGGGCAAGGCTCGGTCATCACGCCCGCGCCTGCCGCGCGGGGGAAAGGTGCTTTTTACAGAGTGAAAAAGCGGAATGCGTACGAACTCTGGCGCGGATGGCTGGCCGCCAGCGTGACGATGATTTTTTAAAGAGCCATAAGTATAGTTGCTTTGCGAACATATTCATAGGACTTCAGCAATACTATAGCAAGAAAGACAATATTCTGAGGTCGTGATGCGACAGCACTCGTCCGTTCAGGCTGGCGGCCACAGCGCGCGTATGGCGGAAGAGGCCTGATAGGTCGCACCGGCGCGCTCGGTCACAGGGATACCGGCCAGTGTACAGCGGCGGCCCAGCTCGTCCTTGATCTGCCGCAACGACCAGCGCTGCGGCACGGGCAGATCCATGCCCACCACGCGGATCAGCGGGCAATCGTCGAGGGTCGTGTGCAGCAGCAGCTCCACGCGCGCCATCGGCGGGCCGCCGCGGTAGACATCCACCGCGCCCGCGTAGGTGACCACCTCCAGCGCGCGCATCTGCTGCGGCGTCAGTTGCAGCACCTTGTCATGGCCGGGCAAGCCCCGCGCCAGCCGGCTCAGCAACACGCCCGCATCATTGATCTCGACATGAAAAGACAGATCGGGGCCCGGCAGAAAAAGCACGCCGACGATCCAGGCGGTCAGCGCCGGCAGGCCCAGCAGCACCGCCTCGCCCGCATACGGCACGTCGCGCCAGACGGCTTGCACGATGAAGGCAAGGATCAGGACGCAGCCCCCCAGCAGCACGCTGCGCCACAGCACGGGGCGCATATTGGCCATCATCGCCGCATGGCAGCTGGCATCGTCGGCCGGCGCAAAGCGTATCCATTCGGCGCGCGCCGGCTTGCAAGGCCGGGCGGGAATACCGCTCAAGCGTTCTGCGCCAGCATGCCGCGGAACCACGCCAGTTGCTCGCGCGTCAGGTAATTGGCGCCATCGCCATGCAGCAGGACGATCTCGATCTCGGGAGGAATCGAGGCGAGCAGCTGCGCGCCCGTAACGGGAATCTTGGGGAAATTGATGCCGGCCAGGAAGGCGGGATCTTCCGCCACCGTCACGCATCGGCGCTCGGGATTGGGCGACGGCACGAGGAACAGGTCGATCTGCTCGCTTTGCCCGCCGATGACGACGTGCAATTGCGCGGCCAGCAGCTCGGGCAGGATCAGCTCGATGTTATTCTCGGCGCGCGATTGCTGGAAAGCGCTTTTCAGGGGCGTGAGGAGAGGAATGGCGGTCATGGCAAAGTGGAAAGATAAAGACGGCGGCAGTGTAGCAGAGGCGCCCGGACGGGCGCGCTCCGCTGGAACAGCCGCTACATCTTGTAGTTCAGCGAGACAAGTACGCTGCGCGGCGCGCCGTAGCGCGCCAGCCCGCCGGACCAGGAATAGCCGAGCGCCTGGTAGTAGCGGCGGTCGAGCACGTTGTCGATGTTCGCGCGCAGCTGCAGTTGCTCGCTGATGCGATAGCCGGCCGTCAGCCCGACGATGGCGTAACCGCCCTGCTGCGTCAGGTAAGCCTTGTCGCGGCGGTCGATCTTGTCCTGCGCATACACGGAGGCGCCCAGGTTCCAGCGCGCCAGGCTGCCGCTCAGCTGCACGTTTGTGTACAGCTTGAACAATTGCTTCGGCTCGTCCGTGGCAATGCGCTGGCCGATATTCGCGGCCACGCTGTCCTTCGTGTACTTGGCCAGCACATGGGTGTAGCCACCCGAAATCTGCCAGCCCGGCAATGGCGAGCCCGACAATTGCAAGTCGACGCCTTCGCTCTGCACCTGCCCGGCCGCGCGGGCGCAATAGATGGGGCCGCCCGTGGGGCAATTGACTTCATCGGTCATGGCGCGGTTGTTTTGCTTGATGCGGAACAAGGCGCCGCTGGCGTTGAGCCTGCCGCCAAAATATTCTCCCTTGACGCCCACTTCCAGGTTGGTGCCGCTCAACGGCGGCAAGCCATTGCCTTTGACATCGAGCACGCTTTGCGGCTGGAATATCTGCGTGCCGCTCGCATACACGGAGTGATGCGGGTCCAGGTCGTAGACGAGGCCCGCGTACGGGGTGAATTTCGCGTTTTCCGTCAGGTCGCGGCGCCACGTCGGATTGGCGGCATACCAGCCCGTGACATCCTGCGCATACCAGCCGAAGCGCCCGCCCAGCACCAGGCGCAGCGGATCGGCCAGGCTGAAGTTGCCGGCCGCATACAGCCCCTTCTCGTCCGTCTTGCGGCCCCAGTTGTAGGGCTCGAACGGCGCGCCGTTCATGCGGTAGGCGCGGGGATTCCAGTGGCGGATATCGAACACGCGCGTTTGCGCGCCTTCCCAGCTCTGACCCGCGTCCGAATCGTCGTGGCGGTAGCTGGCGCCGACGATGACGTCATGCTGGCGGCCGAACCAGGTGACAGGGCCGCTCAGGCGCCAGTCCGCCACCACTTGCTGCGTGTTGTACTTCCAGCCTGTTTCCGACTGTTTCAGCAAAAACGTTTCGCCAGCGACGCGGCCGTTGGTGGTATTGCGCGTGCTCGACGAGGCGTCGATATGCGTGATGGCGAAGCGGCTGCGCCAGCCCTTCTCCAGCTTCGTTTCCAGGTCGGCGAAGACGACGTTGTTGTCGCGCTTCTGGAAGGAATCGGCATTGTTCAGGAAAGTCGAGCGGGGCAAGTCCATGTGGCGGCCGTCGGGCAAGGTCGGCAAGCCGACGAACACGCCGTCGGTGCGGCTGTGCTGGCGCGAAAAGCCGATGCCGGCCGTGGTCGACGGCGTCAGGTCCGCCTCGACGATCGCATACACGGTGCTGTTCTTGTTGTTGACCACGTCGACGAAGCTGTCGCTGTCGCGCAGACTGGCCGCCACGCGCCCGCGCACGCTGCCCGATGCGTTCAGGGCATTGCTGGTGTCCACCGTCAATTGCCGGTCCTTCCAGCTGCCCAGGTGAATGGATGCGTCCAGCAAGGGCGTGGCCGTCGGGCGCTTGCGTATCATGTTGATGCTGCCCGACGGCGCGCCCGCCCCTTCCATCAGGCCGGTGGCGCCGCGCACCACTTCCACGCGGTCGTACATCAGCATGTCGGCGGAGACGTTGCGCTCATTGAAACCCGTGACGTCCAGCGGCAAGCCATCGACATTGATGTGGCTCAAGGCGAAGCCGCGCGCGAAATACGTGGTTTCCTGGTCGGACACGCCCTGCGTCTTGCCATACAGGCCGGGCGTGGCGCGCGCCACGTCCTGCAGGGTGGTCAGATCGAAATCTTCCATTTGCTGGCGCGAAATGACGCTGACCGTTTGCGGCGTGTGGCGCTGCGACAGGTTCAAGCCCGTGGCCGTCGACAGATTGCGCGAGGTATACAAGCCCGTGCCTTCCGTGGCGCGGTCCGCCTCCGCGCTGACGACCACGGCGGGCATGCTGGCCAGGCCGCCATCGGCCGTATTGGTATTGATCTTGCGCAACAGATAATTGCCGTTGCCACCGTCCGTCACTTCGAGGCCGCTGCCTTGCAGCAATTGTTGCAGGCCGGCGGCAACGCCATGGCGGCCCTGCAAGCCCGGCGTCGCCAGGCCGTCGAGCGCCACGCCCTGGGTGGACAGGTTCACGCCGGCGGCGATGGCGAACGATGCCAATGCGCTGCGCAGGCTGCCGGCGGGAATGCTGTAATCGCGCACGCTTGCGGACGGGCCGGCTTCAGCGGCCAGCGCTGTCTGCGGCAAGCCGGCGCCAGCCGCGCCCACGGCCAGCAGCAAGACCAGCGCGGCGCGCACGGCGCCCGTGGTGGGATGGAGCGCGAGCGGCGTCCACGGGGAAAAGATGCGGTGCTGCACAGCCATGTAAAACCCTTTCGATGGTTCGGATTGTTCGTTCTCTACCTTGTATGACGAAGCAATCTCAAAAAAGGGACAGGCAAGCGGCAAATAATTTCTTCAGGCTGCCTCGACACTGATCCAGTAGCGCGTGCGCCGCGCCAGCCGGATCGGCAGGGAACGTTGCAGCAAGAGCAGGATGTTGTCCGGGTCGTTCAACTGGAAAATGCCGTCCACGGGCAAGGCCGCCAGCGCCGGATCGCAGCGCAGCACGCCATAGCGATAGCGCGCCACCTGTTCCAGCACCTCCCCCAGCGGCATGCGTTCGGCGATCAGCACGCCCCGCAGCCAGGCGTTCGCATGGGGTGACGACGGCGTCAAGGCGGAAACGGCCACGTCGTCGAAACTGCCCTGCCGGCCCGCATTGATCGTGCGCAAGCCGTCGGGCGCCTGCAATGGCTCGATCTCGACGGCGCCCTCGCTGACGCCCACCTCGGTGCGCGGCGCCAGCACGCTGCCAAGGTGGCGCACGCTGAAGTGCGTGCCCAGCGCGCGCACGGTGCCATTGCTGCTGCGCACGAGAAACGGTCGCGCCGGCACGGCCGCATCGTGTGCCGTGGCAACGTGGATTTCGCCCGCATGCAAGGCCACCAGCCGCGCCGCGTCGTCAAAACGCACGTCGATGGCCGTATCCGTATTGAGCACCAGTTGCGTGCCGTCGGGTAATGCCATATGCCGGATTTCACCGCGCGCCGTGCGGATCGCGGCGCGCCACGCTTGCCAGGGCGCCGACTGGCTGGCCAGCCACAGCGCGGGTGCGGCCGCGATCAGCCCGGCCAGGCCGTAGAGGACGGCACGCCGCCGCGGCGATTGCGGCGCCGCGTCCGCCGCCTGCCGCAGCGCGGGCGGCACGCCGGCCAGGGTGCTGCACACCAGCTCGGCCCGCTGCCAGGCCGCTTCGTGCGCGGGATCGCTGGCGCGCCAGGCCTGGAACGCCTGCTGCTCGCCTGCAGTCAAGGGGCCCGCGTGCAGGCGCACCAGCCATTGCGCCGCCGCCCGCGCGGCGCGGGGATCGATGGCCGCCGTGCTGGCGGTGCTCACAGGATCAGCAAGATGCAGCGCTCGAACGCCTGCACCATGTAGCGCTTGATGCTGCGTTCGCTCACGGCCAAGCGCCGGGCGATTTCCCCGTAGCTAAGGCCGTCGACATGCGCCAGCAGGAAGGCATTGCGCACCAGCGGCGGCAAGCCGTCGAGCATGGCATCGATGCGCTGCAGGGCTTCGCGCACGAGCAACCGCTCCTCCGGCGACTGCATCAGCAGATCGGGCTGCTGCGCCAGGGTTTCCAGCCACGCCTGCTCCAGCGACAGGCGCCGGTAATGGTCGATCAGCAGGCGCTGCGCCACGGTGGTCAAATAGGCGCGCGGCTCGCGCATGGTCTGCCGGCCTTCCGGCGGCGCCGTCAGCAGGCGCACGAAGGTATCCTGCGCCAGGTCGGCCGCATGGTCGGCGCACTGCAGCTTGGCGCGCAGCCAGCGCATCAGCCAGCCGTGGTGATTGCTGTAAATGACTGCGATCGATTCGCCGGATTGCGCAATGTTCACTAGGGACTCCGATGCGCTCAAGGCAAGGCGCGGCCAGGACGATGGCCGGCCGCAAGGCAAGCGACTCAATTGATAATAATTCTCATTATCACAAATCATTGCCCGCGGCGTCAATGCCGGCGCCCGTCCCGTCCGGCAAACTGTTGTTTCAGCGCGGCGGCTGGCCGTTCAGCGCGTATCGCTTGCTGTGGCGATCGGTTACGCCAGACGGGGTTTCCCGGACTTGGCCGCCAGGACGAGGGGAATGGCAAACGGCCCCAGAAATACCACCAGGATGGCCCTGAGAGCAGTTGTTTTCAAGGAACGGCGTTTGGCGATGAAGAGACAAGCGAAGGCCGACAGGGACCAGATCAGGGCCGGCAGGTAGGTAGTCATCATGAACTCCGGAAGCGCCTTGGAAGGCAGGAAACCATGCTGACACGGAAATATGAGCATCGCAATGGCAAATCGGGCATCTGCCATTGCGATGGGCGGCCAGGCACCCCGCTTTCAGTCATTCTTAAGACTGCAGGCGGTGGCCGGCCGGCGATGCGGTCAGTGCTGGCCGATCTTCATGATCTTCAGCGCGTTCGTGCCGCCGACCTTGCCCATCGGCTCGCCCCAGGTCAGCACGACGGTATCGCCCTTGGCCACGACTTTATGTTCCACCAGCAAATCTTCCGCCTGTTGCAAGACCTTGTCGCGGTCCGTGCCGGACGTCAATTCCAAGGTGCTGACGTTGCGGTACAGGGCCAGCTTGCGGCGCGTGCCCACGCTCGGGGTCAGCGCGACGATGGGGATGTCGATATTGCAACGGCTCATCCACAGCGCCGTGGAACCCGATTCCGTCAGGGTGGCGATGGCTTTTACGCGCAGGTGATGGGCGGTAAACAGGGCACCGTAGGCGATCGACTGGTCGATGCGCGAGAACGTGGCGTTGAGGAAATCGGCGTCCAGCTTGCAGGTGTCCCATTTCTCCGCGTCCAGGCAGATGGCGGCCATCGCTTCCACCGTTTCGATCGGATAGCGGCCCGAGGCCGTTTCCGCCGACGTCATGACGGCATCCGTGCCGTCCAGCACGGCATTGGCCACGTCGGACACTTCCGCGCGGGTCGGCACGGCGTTGACGATCATCGATTCCATCATCTGCGTGGCCGTGATCGCCAGCTTGTTCGACGCGCGCGCCATCTTGATCATGCGCTTTTGCAATGCCGGCACGGCCGCGTTGCCCACCTCGACGGCCAGGTCGCCGCGGGCCACCATGATGCCGTCGGACGCGTCGAGAATTTCTTGCAGCGCAGGAATAGCTTCCGCGCGCTCGATCTTGGCGATCATCATCGGCTTGTGGTCCCACGCTTCGCCGGCGATATTGGCCAGCTGGCGCGCCATGACCATGTCGGTGGCGTTTTTCGGGAAGGAC
Source organism: Janthinobacterium sp. SUN211 (assembly GCF_030587315.1). Classification (NCBI taxonomy): domain Bacteria; kingdom Pseudomonadati; phylum Pseudomonadota; class Betaproteobacteria; order Burkholderiales; family Oxalobacteraceae; genus Janthinobacterium; species Janthinobacterium sp. SUN211. Next base: position 972,784 of record NZ_JAPWIC010000001.1, read on the forward strand.
ACGGCCACGTAATCGGCCTGGAAACTCATCGCCGTCTTGACGTCTTCCATGTCTTTCGCCGTCAGGGCCGGGGCCGACAAGCCGCCGCCCTGGCGGTTGATGCCCTTGTTGTTCGACAATTCGCCGCCGATTTTCACGGTCGTATGGATTTCGCTGCCGACGACCTTGTCCACCGTCAAGACGATGAGGCCATCGTTGAGCAACAATACGTCAGCGGCGCGCAAGTCGCGCGGCAATTCCTTGTAATCGAGGCCGCAGCGCTCGATGTTGCCCAGTTCGCCGTTTTCGCCCCATTTCGCGTCGAGGATGAACTTGGCGCCGTTTTCCAGGAAAATCTTGCCTTCTTCAAACTTGCCGACGCGAATCTTCGGGCCTTGCAAGTCGGCCATGATGGCCACTTCGCGGCCGCACAGGGCTGCAGCTTCGCGCACCATGCGGGCGCGGTCGATATGGTCTTGCGCCTTGCCATGCGAAAAGTTCAGGCGCACGACGTCGACGCCGGCCTTGAACATGCGGACCAGGGTATCGATATCGTTCGAAGCGGGGCCGATGGTGGAAACGATCTTGGTGGCGCGTTGCTGTACTTGCATGGTCATGGTGTGCTGCTTTCTATAAAGTTCGTGCTGCTACAAGGGCCGGCCTTGTGGGCCGGCCGTCCTGGTGCGCTGGATCAGCGGTACTACGTTCTTACTTGGCCGCCATCAGGGCGACCGTGGTGTCCAACATGCGGTTCGAGAAGCCCCACTCGTTGTCGTACCACGACGACACTTTCACGAGGCGGCCCGAGACCTTGGTCAGGGTCGAATCGAAGTTCGACGAGGCCGGGTTATGGTTGAAATCGATGGAAACGAGCGGTTCCGTCTGGTACGTCAAAATACCCTTCAAGGCGCCTTCCGACGCCGTTTTCAGCAAGGCGTTGACTTCCTCGACGGTCGTATCGCGCCTGGCGATGAAGGACAGGTCGACCAGCGACACGTTGATCGTCGGCACGCGCACGGCAAAGCCGTCGAGCTTGCCATTCAGTTCCGGCAAGACGAGGCCGACGGCGGCCGCCGCGCCCGTCTTGGTGGGGATCATCGAATGCGTGGCCGAACGGGCGCGGCGCAAGTCTTCATGCATCACATCGGACAACACCTGGTCATTCGTGTAGGCGTGCACGGTGGTCATCAGGCCCGATTCGATGCCGATGGCGTCGTTCAGCGGTTTCACCAAGGGCGCGAGGCAATTCGTCGTGCACGAAGCATTCGAAATGACCGTATCCGAGGCTTTCAAGACGTGCTGGTTGACGCCGAACACGATGGTGGCGTCCACGTCCTTGCCGCCCGGCGCGGAAATGATGACTTTCTTTGCCCCGCCCTTCAAATGCGCCGAGGCTTTTTCCTTGGTGGTGAAGAAACCCGTGCATTCGAGCACCACGTCGACGCCGAGTTCGCCCCAGGGGATCAGGGCCGGGTCGCGCTGCGCGAAGACGCGGATGCGGTCGCCATTGACGAGCATATTGTCGCCGTCGATGGTGACGACGCCGGGAAACTTGCCGTGCACCGTGTCGTAGCGCGTCAAGTGCGCATTCGACTTGGCGTCGCCCAGGTCGTTGATGGCGACGATCTCGATATCCTGCTGCTTGCCGCCTTCATAAAACGCGCGCAAGACATTGCGGCCGATGCGGCCATAGCCATTGATGGCAACTTTGATGGTCATGCTGTCTCCTTGATATTGTTTGAATGACTTACTTAACCACTATTTCTCAGTCCCGCCGCGATACCATTGATCGACAAATGGATGCCCGTGCGCGCCGCCGCGTCCTGCTTGCCCTCGCGGAAGCGTTTCAGCAATTCCACCTGCACGTGGTTGAGCGGGTCGATATACGGGAAACGGTTGCGTATCGAGCGCTGCATCAGCGGATTGGCTTGCTGCAACTCTTCCTGGCCCGTGATCAGCTTCAAGGCGTCCAGCGTGGCCGCGTATTCGGCGCGGATGCGCGTGAAGATGGCGTCGCGCAAGGCCTTGTCCTTGACCAGTTCCGCATACTTGCCGGCGATGGCGATGTCGCTCTTGGCCAGCACCATATCCATGTTCGACAGCAGGGACGTGAAGAAAGGCCAGTCCGTGTACATGCCGCGCAGCACGTCTGCCCCGTCGGCCGGATGGGCGGCCAGGTAGGCTTGCACGGCGGAACCGAAACCGAACCAGCCCGGCAGCATCAAACGGCATTGCGCCCAGCTCAAGACCCAGGGAATGGCGCGCAAATCCTCGATGGACGTGGATTTCTTGCGCGAGGCGGGACGGCTGCCGATATTCAGCGCGGCAATTTCCGCGATCACCGTCGATTCCCAGAAATACTGCTCGAAGCCCTCCGTGCCATACACGAGGTCGCGGTAGGCGTTCAGGGCCGTGCCGGACAGCTCTTCCATGGCAGCCAAATGGCCCGCGCCGGCCGAAGCTTTCGGTTGCAATTGCGCCTGCGGCAGCAGGGTCGACTGGATGGTGGCGGCCACCAGCACTTCCAGATTGCGGCGCCCTACTTCCGGGTTCGCATACTTGGCCGTGATGACTTCGCCCTGCTCCGTCAAACGGATCTGTCCCTGCACGGCGCCGGCCGGCTGGGCCAGGATGGCTTCGTAGCTGGGTCCGCCGCCACGTCCCACGGAACCGCCGCGGCCGTGGAACAGGCGCAGCTTGATGTGATATTCCTTGAAGACCGTCACCAGCTCGATCTCGGCCTTGTAGAGTTCCCAGCCGGACGTCAAAAAGCCGCCATCCTTGTTGCTGTCCGAGTAACCGAGCATGACTTCCTGCTGGTCCGCGCGCGATTCGAGCAGGCCACGGTAGAACGGCAAGCCAAAGGCGCGCGCCATGATGGCGGGGCCGGCGCGCAAGTCGTCGATGGTTTCGAACAGGGGGATGATGTTGACGTCCACTTCGCGGCTGTCCTGGCGCAGCAAGCCCACTTCCTTGAGCAGCAAGGCTACTTCCAGCAAGTCCGAGACGCTGGCCGCCTTGGAAATGATGCAGTTCGGTACCGATTCCTTGCCATATTTGACATGGGCTGCGCGCACGGCGCGGAAGATGTCGAGTTCGGACGTCGTTTCCTCCGAGTATTGCGCATACGGCGACGTCAGCAGGCGTGGCGACTCCAGCTCGGCCAACAGCAAGCTGATGCGTTGCTCTTCATCGAGGTCCAGGTAGACGAGGCCAGGCTGGGCGCCCGCGAACAGTTCGCCCACGACGCGCTCGTGCACGTCGGAATTCTGGCGCAAATCGAGCGGCGCCAGCGAAAAGCCGAACACCTTCACGGCGCGGCGCAGCTGGCGCAGCCGGCCACGGGCCAGCGCGCGCAAGCCATTGCTGACGAGCGAATGCTGGACCACGTCCAGGTCGGCCAGCAGGTCAGATGCAGCAGCGTAAGGCTGCACGCCGTCTGCCTGCTTGCCCTTGCCAGAAAGCACGACGCGCGTGGCGTCCAGGCGCGCATGGATGCCGTGCAAGGCGCGGCGGTACGGCTCGTCGACGCGGTGCGGCGAGGCGTCGGCCGAGCGTTCCGCCAGCGCGCGCAGCGGCTCGCTGCAGGCATTGAGTATTTGCGCCAGCGACAGTTGCGAAGCGAGCTTGCGCAATTCGCCCAGGTAAAAATCGAGCACCTTGTCGGCCTGCGTCTGCAGGGTGCTACGCAGGATGTCGGCCGTAACGAACGGGTTGCCATCGCGGTCGCCGCCTATCCAGCTGCCCACCTTCATAAAATTGGGCAATTCCGCATCTTCCCAGCGGGCATCGCGCTGGGCCAGCATCGTTTCCAGCGAGGAATACAATTTCGGCAATTCGCGCAAGATCGTGTGGTCGTAGAACGACAGGCCATTGGCCACTTCATCCATGACGGACAGCTTGCTCGTGCGCAACAGACGCGTCTGCCACAGGGTGACGATGCCGCGGCCCAGCGCTTCTTCGTTCTGTTCCGCTTCTTCCGGCGTCATTTGCACGCGGTCGCGCTCGCTCAACAGGCGCGCGATAGCCATCTGGCAATTCTGGATGCTCTTGCGCTGCACTTCCGTCGGGTGCGCCGTGAAGACGGGGCTGACGAACGCATCGTCGAAGAACGTCTCCAGCGCATCGGCCTTGCCCGCGTCAAACACATTGCCGACGGCATGGCTGAGGCTACCCTGGCGCGGCGGCGAGCCGGCGATCAGATGGGCGCGCGTGCGGCGGATGTGATGTTGATCTTCCGCAATATTGGCCAGCAGCGAGAAATAGCTGAAAGCGCGCGTCAATTGCGTGGTTTCTTCCTGCGACAGCGCTTGCAGCGCGTCCGACAGCTGCGCGCGCGCCGCTTCATCATTGTCGCGGCGGAAACGGATGGCCAGCTGGCGCACATGTTCGATGCGTTCGAAGGCGGGGTCGCCCAGGTGGTTGCGGATGGCGTCGCCCAGCAGACGGCCCAGCTGGCGGATATCGCTGCTCAGCAGCTCGTCTTTCACTTCATTCATTTGCATGGTATTCATTTCCTGGGGCGGCCACGGCGGCACCGCACAGATTGCGTAGTACGCGCTTCCCGGCCCGGGAAACGCCCATCGTCGAATTTGTAGTAAATTTACCTTATTGCTTCACCATCCTCTTGATTTCCATCAATAAAAATCATATCCAAAGGGCCGACAAGGGCTTACGAGCTGTTTGCCAGGGCAACAATATGAAAATTTACTACGCATTTAAGCGAAAGGCAATCAACTTTTGTCTTTCGAGGCTGAAAAGTGACGGCGCAACACACATGGCCGGCGCTCTCCTGTATGCTGGCGGCTGAAACAAGGATGTAATCCACATCTTTCACACACCGGACAAAACCGTAGCGAGCGGATGTGAGTTGTGGCCGAGAAGCGGAGCTGTGCGGATGCACAGTGAGCATCGGAGGCCGCAAATCGCGACGTGCAGCAGGTTTGTCGGGTGTTTTACTCTCTTCTCCCATGCGACTGACTGCCTACACTGACTACACCCTGCGCACCCTGATGTACCTGGGCGTGCACCGCGACCGGCTCGTGACCATCCAGGACATTGCCGACCTGCATTCCATCTCGAAAAATCATTTGATGAAGGTGGTGCACCAGCTGGGCCTGTCGGGCATCGTGGAAACGGTGCGTGGGAGAAATGGCGGCCTGCGCCTGGCGCGCGACCCGGCCGAGATCAATATCGGCACCGTCGTGCGCGAAACGGAAAACGATTTTTTCATGGCCGAATGTTTTAACAAGGAAAACAATACCTGCCCGCTCACGCCCGATTGCCTGCTGAAGGCCAAGCTGGGCCAGGCCACGGCCGCCTTCCTGGCCGTGCTCGACACGGTGACGCTGGCATCGATACTCGACGCGACGCCGGGCGCGCCGGCGCTGGCGGCGGGCGTCATCCCCCTGCGCGTGGCAAAGTAAGCGCGCCAGAAACAACAATGCCCGGCGAACCGGGCATTGTTTCCTTCAGTAACTCCTGTTTACATCAATGCGCGCTGGCGCCTGCCGCGCCGATGCCCGTTTCCGAACGCATTTGCTGCGCTTCGTAACCGGCGCGGTCGATGCGCGCGCGGGGGCTCTTGTCGAGCACCGAGAACAGCCAGATGCCGACGAAGCCGGCCGTCATCGAGAACAGCGCCGGCGAGGCATACGGGAACAGCGCTTCGCCATGGCCCAGCACGTCGACCCACACGGACTTCGACACCACCGTCAGCGCGACGGCCGTGATCAAGCCCAGGAAGCCGCCGATGGTGGCGCCCCGCGTAGTGCAATCCTTCCACAGCACCGACATGAACAGCACGGGGAAGTTGGCCGAGGCGGCAATCGCAAAAGCCAGCGAAACCATGAAGGCGATGTTCTGCTTTTCAAAGGCGATGCCCAGCACCACGGCGATAATGCCCAGCACGATCGTCGTCACGCGCGATACTTTCAATTCATTGGCGCCCGTGGCCTTGCCCTTCTTGATGACGGTGGCATACAGGTCGTGCGACACGGCCGACGCGCCCGACAGGGTCAAGCCCGCCACGACGGCCAGGATGGTGGCAAACGCGACCGCCGACATGAAGCCGAGGAAGACGTTGCCGCCCACGGCCTTGGCCAAGTGCACGGCCGCCATGTTGTTGCCACCCAGCAATTTACCTGCGGCATCCTTGAACTCGGGATTGGTACTCACCAGCACGATGGCGCCAAAGCCGATGATGAAGGTCAGAATGTAGAAATAGGCGATCCAGGTGGTGGCCCAGAACACGGATTTGCGCGCTTCCTTGGCGCTGGGCACCGTGAAGAAACGCATCAGGATGTGCGGCAAGCCGGCCGTGCCGAACATCAGCGCCATGCCGAACGAAATGGCGGAAATAGGATCCTTGATGAAGGAACCGGGGCCCATGATGGCTTCCTTGGTGGCGTGCACGTCCACCGACTTGGCGAACAGCGCTTCCGGGCTGAAGTTGAACTGCGCCAGCACGGCCACGGCCATGAAGGTGGCGCCGCCCAGCAGCATCACGGCCTTGATGATCTGTACCCAGGTGGTGGCCGTCATGCCGCCAAACAGCACGTAAATCATCATCAGGGTGCCGACCAGGACGACGGCGATCCAGTATTCCAGGCCGAACAGCAGCTTGATCAGCTGGCCCGCGCCCACCATCTGCGCGATCAGATAAAAGGCCACGACGACCAGGGTGCCGGACGCGGAGAAAATGCGGATCGGCGCCTGCTTGAAGCGGTAGGCGGCCACGTCGGCAAAGGTGAAGCGGCCCAGGTTGCGCAGGCGCTCTGCCATCAAAAAGGTGATGACGGGCCAGCCAACGAGAAAGCCGATGGCGTAGATCAGGCCATCGTAGCCGTTCAAAAAGACGGCGGCGGAAATGCCGAGGAAGGAAGCGGCCGACATGTAGTCGCCCGCGATGGCCAGGCCATTCTGGAAGCCCGTGATGCCGCCGCCGGCCGTGTAGAAATCGGAAGCCGACTTGGTTTTCGCGGCCGCCCACTTGGTGACGAACAGCGTGAAGATGACGAAGGCGGCGAACATGATGATCGCCGTCCAGTTGGTCGGTTGCTTGACTGCCTGGCCCAGGTCGGCGCCGGCCGCCAGCACGCTGCTGCTGGCGCCCGCCAGCAAGACCAGGCTTGCCAGGCAGGCGAGTTTGCGTTGCGTCAATGTAGTGCCGTTCATGCTTGCACCCGTGCCTGGATGGCGTTGCTCAAGTCATCGAATTGCTTGTTGGCGCGGCGCACATAGATGCCCGTGACCAGCACGGTAAACACGATGACGAACAGGCCGATCGGCATGCCCCAGGTCATCACGCCGGTGCCTGTTTTAGTGGCAAGAAATTCCTTGTCGAAGGCGATGAGCAGGATGTAGCCGTAGTACACCAGCATCATCAGGCCCGTCAGCGCCCAGCCGAAGCGGGAACGCACCTTGACCAGTTGATGATAGTTGGGGTCGCTCTTGATTTTTTGAACGAGATCGTCATGCATTGTGTTGCCTCCTGTTATGTAAAAGCTGCTCTGTTGTTTTCGAGCTTGGATTCACAGTACAGCGCGAGGCTTACCCGCCCCTTACGGCAGCGTTTTTTCTCGCGGCGACAACACAAGGCAGGCAAAGAATCAATTCAAGGCGGCAGCCGGTCCGAAGAACTCGTGGTGCGTCTGCTGTTCCGGCACGCCCAGTTCGCGCAAGTATTGCTTGACGGCCCGCATGAATGGCTGCGGCCCCAGGAAGTAGGCATCGACGTCGCGCGAGACCGGCAGCCAGCTGTTCAACTGCTCTTTATTCAGCAAGCCGACGGCGTCCGGCGCGGCGGCGCCCGGCGCATCGTGTTCGCCGCCATGTTCCGCGTAGCAGTAATAACGCTGCAGCTGCGGGTGCTGCGCGGCCAGTGCATCGATCTGCGCGCGGAATGCATGCACGCCGTGGTTGCGCGCCGCGTGGATGAAATGCACGGGACGCTTGCCGCGCAGGGCCGCCGTCAGCATGGCCAGGGTGGGCGTGATGCCGACGCCGCCGCTGATCAGCACCAGCGGCTTGTCGCTCTCCGTCAGCACGAAGTCGCCCGATGGCGGCGTCAGCTGCACGGTGTCGCCCGCCTGCACGTGGTCGTGGAAGAAATTCGATACCTTGCCGCCCTCTTCGCGCTTGACGCTGATGCGGTAAGTCTGGCCATTGCTGGCGGCCGACAAGGAATACTGGCGGCGCATGGGCACGCCATCGACGGTGGTCACCACGCCAATGTATTGACCTGGCGCAAAGTCGAGCACGGGCTGGCCATCGGCGGGCGCCAGCAGGAAGGAGGTGATCTCGGCGCTTTCCACGCTCTTGCTGCGCACTAAAAAATCGCGCGCGCCGCTCCAGCCGCCTGGCGCGGCCGCTTGCGCCTTGTAGATGCGCCCTTCCTCGCCGGCCAGGATGTCGGCCAGCTGGCCGTAAGCCGCGCCCCAGGCATCGATGACGGCGTCGCTGGCCACTTCTTCGCCCAGCACTTCGCGGATGGCTTGCAGCAGGCTGGCGCCCACCAGCGGATAGTGCTCGGCGCGAATCTGCAGGGCCACGTGCTTGTTGACGATGGTGGCCACCAGGTCGCCCAGCGCGGCAAGCTTGTCGATATTTTTGGCATACATCAGCACGCCATTGGCCAGCGCGCGCTGCTGGTCGCCGCTGTGCTGGTGCGCCTGGTTAAAGTACGGCAGCACTTCGGGATGGTCGCGGAACAGATTCTTGTAGAAATGGCGGGTCAGCGCTTCGCCTCCCTGCTCGAGGATGGGGACGGTGGCCGTGATGATGGCACGTTGTTCTTGGGTCAGCATGTAAAACTCCTGTGTATCTATTAGTGTATTTATTAGTAAGCGGTTTCAGGCCAGCGATTCAATGGCGGGATACAGATCGTGGTCTTCGCGCCGCATGCGCTGGAACAGCGCGTGCAGCACGGTATTGGCTTCGCTGCGGAAGGCGTCCGGTTCGGCTTCCAGGCGCACGGGCGTATTCCAGCGGCCGGCGAAATCCAGATAGGCGCCGGCGATGCCGTGCATCTCGTTTTCGTACTGGCGTCCCAGCCGGGCCACCTCGGCCACGCCGCACGCTTGCGCGGCCGGATACAGGTAGCGCTGCTCGACGGCCAGGTGCAGCTTGATCAAGCCGCTCATGGCGATGATCTGGTCGGCAATGGCCTGCGCCTGCGCGGCGACACCGCCGCGCGCCAGCTGGCGCAAGTCATCGATGGCGGCCAGGATGGCCAGGTGCTGCTGTTTGAATTTGTCGATATTCATGATGTTTTTCTCTTGTTGAGTGTTCCCAGTGTAGCGGAATTCGCTTAAACATGCAAATTACATGCATCTTTAAAGGCGCAAATGTTTCCCACAAGAATGTACATCGACATGCGCCACTATGTGCGGCACAGAACACAAGCTATGGCCACGCCTGCCTATAATTTATTCATCACAGCGCGTGCCCGCTTGCGGCCGCGCCGCACCCTCCACTCCAGCCAAGGATGAGCATGAGTATGAAGACGGACACGGTCAAGACGGGCACGAGCCAGGCGCAGCAACTGGCCGGCATCATCAACGAACACCACACGGCATTGCTGGACGGCTGGATGGCCGGCCTGATCGCCCGCCTGGTGCGGCGCGACAAGATCGCCGAAAACGAGCTGCGCCAGCAGGCATCGCAATTCCTGCCGCTGCTGGCGGGCGCGCTGGAAAACGGCGACTCGTTCGACATCGAAGGCGGCGCCTGGGACGACACGCGCCAGCTGCTCGCGGAAATATCGCAGTCGCGCGTGCGCCAGGGCTATTCGCCGATCGACACGGCCAGCTTCATGTTCTCGCTCAAGGAACCGCTGTTCACCTACCTGCGCCAGGAAATCACGGCGCAGCCGCAGGAACTGGGCGACGCCATCGTCAGCACCAGCAAGCTGTTCGACGAGCTGGGCCTGCTCACCATCGCCATCTACCAGAAGGCGCGCGAACAGGTGATATTGCGCCAGCAGCAGGAATTGCTGGAACTGTCCACGCCCGTAGTGCAGCTGTGGCAAAACGTGCTGGCCCTGCCCCTGATCGGCACCCTCGACAGCGCGCGCACGCAGGTGGTGATGGAAAGCCTGCTGCAAAAGATCGTCGACACGGGCGCGCTGATCGCCATCATCGACATCACGGGCGTGCCCACGGTCGACACCCTGGTGGCGCAGCACCTGCTGAAAACCATCGCCGCCGCGCGCCTGATGGGCGCCGACTGCATCATCAGCGGCATCCGCCCGCAGATCGCGCAAACCATCGTGCACCTGGGCGTGAACCTGGAAGACGTGATGACCAAGGCTACCTTGGCCGACGCCTTCGTCGTGGCCCTGAAGCGCACGGGCTCCAGCATCCCCTACCAGCAGCAAACACACTGAGGCGCCTATGGAAAGAATCCCCATTTTACGCATGGGCCGGCTGCTGCTGGTGACGATCCAGGTGGACATGCACGACCGCCTGGCGATGACCTTGCAGGACGACCTGACCACCCGCATCGTGACGGACCGCGCCACGGGCGTGCTGATCGACATTTCCGCGCTCGACATCGTCGATTCCTTCATCGGCCGCATGATCAGCAACACAGCGGCGATGGCGAAAATCCTCGACGCGCGCACCGTCGTCGTCGGCATGCAGCCGGCCGTCGCCATCACCCTGGTGGAACTGGGCCTGACCCTGGAAGGCGTCAGCACGGCCCTGAACGTGGAACGGGGGATCAAGCTGCTGGAACGGGGCGGCGCATGCGCATGACGGGGGCGCCGTGCTAGGCGCGCAGGCACAGGAGCGGGCGCAGGCCGGGTCGCAGCAGATTCTGCCCCTGCACAGCGACGAAGACGTCGTGCGGCTGCGCAAGCAGGTGCGCGACAGCATGGTCGCCATGGGTTTTGGCCTGATCGAACAGACCAAGATCATCACGGCGGCCAGCGAACTGGCGCGCAACACCCTGCGCTACGGCGGCGGCGGCGAAGCGCGCATCGCGCGCATCTGCGATGGCGCGCGCCAAGGACTGGAACTGCGCTTTGTCGATGCGGGACCGGGCATCGACGATATTCCCCTGGCGCTGACCGATGGCTATACCAGCGGCGGCGGGCTGGGACTGGGGCTGGGCGGCGCCAAGCGCCTGGCCGACGCCTTTCACATCGACACGGCGCCCGGCGCGGGCACCACTGTCACCATCGCGAAATGGAAGCTGTTTTGAACCACCTCGAGCAAGCCCCTGACATTGCCAGGCAACGCCGTTTTTCCGTCGGCGAACCGAGCGAAATCGCCACGGCCCGCCGCGCCGGCAACGAACTGGCGCGCCACATCGGCTTCGACGACGTGCGCACGGGCCAGCTGGCCATCATCATCAGCGAAGCGGCGACCAACATCGTCAAGCACGCGCAGCGCGGCGAAATCCTGCTGCGCAAGGTGCTGCGCGGCGGCACCAGCGGCATCGAAGTGCTGGCCATCGACAACGGCCCCGGCATGGCGAATGTACGCCAGCACATGCAGGATGGCCATTCCACCACGGGCACCTACGGCGTGGGACTGGGCGCGATACGCCGCCTGAGCCAGGAATTCGACCTGTACACGGCGCCCGGCAAGGGCACGGTGCTGATGATGGTGGTCTGGGGGCCGAACGCCAGCAGCGCCATCCCGGCCAGCCCGAACTGGCAGATCGGCGCCGTCTGCCTGCCGCTGGCCTCGGAACAGGTATGCGGCGATGCCTGGAACGTGGTCTGCGAAGGCCATGAACTGAGCCTGATGGTGGCCGACGGCCTGGGCCACGGCCCGCTGGCGGCGCGCGCCTCGGAACGCGCCAGCGCCCTGCTGGAACACGACACGCCGGGACTGCCGCCGCTGCCCGCCCCCTTCATCGAGCTGGCCAACGGCGCCCTGCGCGCCACGCGCGGCGCGGCCTTGGCCCTGGCGCATATCGACAGCGCGCGCCGCCAGTTGCGCTACGCGGGCGTGGGCAATATCGCCGCCTGCGCCTTCGATGCGCGGCAGCGCCGGCATTTGCTGTCGCACAACGGCATCGTCGGCAGCAACCTGCGCAAGGTGCAGGAATTCTGCTATCCGTGGCAGCCTGGCGCAACCTTGATCATGCATAGCGACGGCCTGCACACGCGCTGGGACCTGGAACAGTATCCGGGCCTGGCGCACTGCCACCCCAGCCTCGTCGCCGCCGTGCTGTACCGCGATTTTGCGCGCGGGCGCGACGACGTCACGGTGGTGGTGCTGCGCGAACATGAGGAACAGCAGGCCGTGACGGGGGAAAGGAGCGAAACAACATGACACGACGCATATTGACGGCCCATATCGGCAGCGAACTCGATGTGGTGGGCGCGCGCCAGCGCGCGCGGCAGATCGCCGCCCTGTGCGGCTTCGGCGTGCAGGACCAGGTGCGCATCGCCACGGCCGTATCGGAACTGGCGCGCAACGTCTACAACTACGCCGGCAGCGGCAAGGTGCATTTCGCCATCGATGGCCAGACGGCGCCGCAGGTGCTCAGCATCCGCATCGAGGACCAGGGCCCCGGCATCGCGCAGCTGGAACAGATACTGGCTGGCACCTACCGCTCGCCGACGGGCATGGGCCTGGGCATCCTGGGCGCCCAGCGCCTGATGGACCGCTGCCATATCCGCAGCGCGCCGGGCGACGGCACGCAGATCACCCTGCACAAGCTGTTCCCGCGCGACGCGCCCCTGCTCGACGGCGGCAAGATCGGCACGCTGTCCGGCGGCCTGCAGGCGCTGCCGCCGGACATCACGCTGTCGGAAGTGCAGCAGCAGAACCGCGAGCTGCTGACCACCCTGGCCGAACTGAAGACGCGGCAGGACGACCTGCTGCAGCTGACGCGCGAACTGGAAGACACCAACCGCGGCGTGGTGGCGCTGTTCGCGGAACTGGACGAAAAAGCCGACCACCTGCGCCGCGCCGACCAGATGAAATCGCGCTTCCTGTCGAACATGAGCCATGAATTCCGCACGCCGCTCAGCTCCATCCGCGCCCTGTCCAAGCTGCTGCTCGACCGCATCGACGGCGATCTGTCGGAGGAACAGGAAAAACAGGTGCTGTTCATCCTGCAAAGCGCCGTCAGCCTGAGCGACCTGGTGAACGACTTGCTGGACCTGGCCAAGATCGAGGCGGGCAAGGTCGACGTGCACGCCAACAGTTTCCAGGTAGCGGACCTGTTCAGCGCCCTGCGCGGCATGCTGCGCCCGCTGCTGGTATCCGATGCGCTCACCTTGACCTTCATCGACCCCGATCCGGCGCTGCATATCCACACGGATGAAGGCAAGCTGTCGCAAATCCTGCGCAACTTCATTTCCAACGCCCTCAAGTTCACCGAGGCTGGGGCCATCGTCGTCAGCGCTACGCCACTGCCGGAGCAGGACGCGATCCGCTTTTCCGTCTCCGACACGGGCCTGGGCATCGCCGCCGAAGACGTGCAGATGATCTTCGAGGAATTCAGCCAGGTGGAAAACCACATGCAGCGCAAGGTCAAGGGCACGGGTCTGGGCTTGCCCCTGTGCCGCAACCTGGCCACCCTGCTCAATGGCACGGTGAGCGTGGAAAGCACGCCGGGCCACGGTTCGCTGTTTTCCGTCGTCCTGCCCGCCAGCTACCACGCGCCCGAAGGCAGTCTGCCCCCGTGCGCGCCAGCCAACGACAATGGCAACGACCAGCGCATCGCCGTGCTGGTGGTGGAAGACAATCCACCCGTGCGCCTGTTGTATGAAAAATTCCTGGCCGGCAGCGAATTTCGCGTCGTCCCCGCGCGCAGCGTGCGCGAGGCGCAGGAGCGCTGGGAACAGCAGCGCCCCGCCGCCGTCATCCTCGATATCCTGCTGCACGGCGAAACGGCCTGGCACTGGCTGGCCGAACTGAAAAACGACCCGCTGCGGCGCCAGGTGCCCGTCATCGTCGCCACCGAGATCGACGACGTGCGCAAGGGCCTGGCCCTGGGCGCCGACGCCTACTACGTGAAACCGCTGCCGCGCCAGCAATTGCTGGCGACACTGCGCGCGCTGATCGGCAATCCACACCACCGGCAAGAGCCGGTTCCGCCGCAAGGCACAACCACCTGGGACAATGCGCATGCTACCGGATAACAACAGCGATGCTCTGATCCTGAACGTCGATGACAGCGATGGCGCCCGCTACGCCAAGTCGCGCATCCTCCAACGCGCCGGTTTCAAGGTCATCGAAGCGTCGAACGGTGGCGACGCGCTGCTGCGCGCCCGCCACGACCGCCCCAACCTGATCCTGCTCGACGTCAAGCTGCCCGACATCAACGGCCTGGAAGTGTGCCGCCAGTTGAAGGGCGGCGCCGAGACGAACACCATCCTGGTGCTGCAAACGTCGGCTTCCTGCATCGGCACGGCCGACAAGATCCGCGCCCTGGACGGCGGCGCCGACAATTACCTGGTCGAGCCGATCGAGGCCGATGAACTGATCGCCAACGTCAAGGCGCTGCTGCGCCTGGGCCGCGTCGAGCGCGCGCTGCGCGACGTGGATCGCCGCAAGGATGAGTTCTTGGCCACCCTGGCGCACGAATTGCGCAACCCGCTGGGCCCCATCCGCACGGCGCTGGCCCTGCTGTGCAAGCTCGACCCCGTCGTGCCGGCCGTGCAGGACAATGCGCGCCGCACCATCGCCCGCCATACCGATCACCTGGTGCGCCTGGTGGACGACCTGCTCGACGTGTCGCGCATTTCGCAGGGCAAAATCTCGCTGCAATGGGAAAGCGTGAGCCTGGCCAGCGTCATCCGCAGCGCGCTGGAAACGAGTTCGCACAGCATCGAGGCGCGCGGCCATGCGCTGGACGTGAACCTGCCCCGGGAAGAGCTGTGGGTCTGCGGCGACGCCGTGCGCCTGTCGCAGATCGTCGCCAACCTGCTGCTCAATGCGGCCAAGTTCACGGCGCCGGGCGGGCGCATCGCCATTACCGCCGAACGCGAAGGCGACAATGTGCGCATCCGCCTCAGCGACAACGGCATCGGCATCGCCGCCGCCAGCATCGACAGCATCTTCGGCCTGTTCGAGCAAAGCGGCCACTCGCCCGACCGGGTGCAGGATGGCCTGGGCATCGGCCTGTCGCTGGTGCGCAACCTGGTGACCCTGCACGGCGGCCAGGTCAGCGTGCGCAGCCCCGGCGTGGGGCTGGGCAGCACCTTCGAAGTCCTGCTGCCGCTCGACGCCAACGTGCCGGTGGCGGCAGCACCAGCGCCGCAGACCGCCACCGGCGGCAGCCAGCGCATCCTCGTCGTCGACGACAACCGCGATGCGGCCGATACCCTGGCCGAACTGCTGGAAATGTACGGCCACACGGTGCACACGGCCTACACGGGCGCGCAAGCCACCGAGCGCACGCTGGAATTCAAGCCCGACATCGTCTTTCTCGACATCGGCCTGCCCGACATGAGCGGCTACGACGTGGCCGTCAAACTGCGCCAACTGCCGATACCGCAGCAATTCCTGCTCGTCGCGCTGACCGGCTACGGCCAGGAACACGACCGCCAGGCGGCCCTGCAGGCCGGTTTCAACGAACATTTCGCCAAACCCGTCGATTTCGGCAAGCTGGCCATGCTGGGATTGCATATCGCCCCCTGAACGGGGTGGCGGCTGCCTGCGGCCAAGGCGTCGGCTATAATCGGCGGCCGCCTCACCTCTGGAAGCATGACATGACAACCCGCACGCCGCTGCTGCGCATCACCATGATACTGGGCGCCCTGCACGCCCTCCTGGGCTGGCTGCTGCTGCCGTCGCTGCCCGTCGGCCTGGCCGGCTGGCTGCTGGGCGGCCTGGTCCTGCTGGCGTCGACCATGCTCATGCCGATGACCATCTTCGCCCGCGCCGTCACCAACGATGCGCGCCTGGCCGACCGTCTGAGCTGGGCCGGTTCGCTTTGCATGGGCTTTTTTTCCTCGCTGTTCGTGCTGACCGCGCTGCGCGCACTGCTGATGCTGATTCCCGCCACACGCCCGCACGCGCAGGCGTCCGCCATGCTTGTGCTGCTCCTGGCGCTGCTGGCCACCGTCGTCGGCTTCATCAACGCCCGCCGGGTGGCGCGCGTGCGCGACGTCGACGTGCCCATCGCGGGCCTGCCGGCCGCCTTGCAGGGCTATACCATCGTGCAACTGAGCGACATCCACGTGGGCGCCACCATCAAGCGCTCCTACGTGCAGGCCATCGTCGCGCGCGCCAACGGCTTGCAGGCAGACCTCATCGCCATCACGGGCGACGTGGTCGACGGCACGGTGGCGCAACTGGGCAGCCACACGGCGCCGCTGGGCGAGCTGCGCGCGCGCCACGGCGTCTTCCTCGTCACGGGCAACCACGAATACTATTCGGGCGCCGCGCCGTGGGTGGCGGAATTTCGCCGCCTGGGCTTGCGCGTGCTGATGAATGAACATGTCGTCCTCGACCGCGACGGCGCGCGCCTGGCGCTGGCCGGCGTCACCGACTTCAACGCGGCCGCCTTCGATCCGGCGCAGAAAAGCGACCCGCAAGCGGCCATCGCCGGCGCGCCGGCCGGCATCCCCCGCATCCTGCTGGCACACCAGCCGCGCAGCGCCCCCGAAGCGGAAGCGGCCGGCTACGACCTGCAATTATCGGGCCACACGCACGGCGGCCAATTCTGGCCATGGAACCTGTTCGTGCCGCTGCAGCAGCCCTATGTGGCGGGCCTGCACCGGCAAGGCCGCCTGTGGATTTATGTGAGCCGCGGCACGGGCTACTGGGGGCCGCCGAAACGCATCGGCGCGCCGGCGGAGATTACAAGGCTCAGGCTGGTAGCGGCGTAGAACCTAGTCGGCCCAGTTGGCCATCCACGCCTCGAACCGCGCCACCACCGCCGGCGGATTCAAACGCGCCATCGCGCCTTCCACCGCTTCGCTGTCGCTGACCTCGAACAGCAGCACGCTCTCGTCACGCCGAGCGCCCGTGCCGAATACCCCTTCGGCGTCAAGCTGCGCCAGCGCCGCGATGCAGGCGTCGAACACGCCGCTGCGGAAGGCGGCGAAGTCCACGTCGAACGGCAAGTCGCGGTGCGCCTGCAGCAGCAATCGGTGGGCGCTGTCAAAATATTCGCCGCCGTCCTCGAAAGCCCATTCGGCGGGATTCCACAACATTTCCTCGCCGTACTCCGAGGCGGCCAGCGCTTCGCGGCTGTTGGCCATGGGGCCGATGGTCATGGCGCTGTCGTCGCTCACCAACGCGAAAGCGTCGATGTGCTGGTCGGGATGCGCGCGGCGCGCGGCTTCGACAGCCAGGCGCGCGGCATCCGCCACCAGGGTTTGCAGCAGCGCGAAATCGAAGACGGCCGGGTCGATGACGCTTTCGCGCGCCAGCACGTAGCCGTCGGCCAGCGCGGCCCGGCCATGCGCCAGGTAGACGGCGTACGCTTCGGCTTCCCTTGCGTAGTCGTTGCGCGTCTCCTCGCCCCAGGTCATGACCGTGCCGCTGGCCGTCCAGACGGTCGTGCCGAAGACGCGCGCTTCCCGGAAACGGGCCGGCCGGTCGCCGTCGAAGGTGTAAAACAGGCTGTAATTGCTATGCATCGGAATTCTTTATCGGTTAATCGGGCCGCATCTGCGCGGCGAAATCGCGCTGGCGGAACTGCTCCAGCAGGAAATCGACGAATACGCGCGTCTTCGCGGGCAAGAGTTTCTTGCTGGGATAGTACACGGACAGAGGGCCGGAATCGGCGTGCCAGCCTGGCAGCAGGCGTACCAGCGCGCCGCTGCGCAAGTGGGCCAGCGCGTGCGGCATGGGCAGCAGTGCCACGCCGACGCCCAGGATGGCCGCCTGCGCCATCGCTTCCGGGTCGTCGAAGATGGCGCGCGGCCGGCATTCGGCCACGCCTTCGCCGCCCGAGCCGTCGCGCAATATCCAGCTGCGTAGCCTGCCGCTGCCGGCCGAGCGGCGCGCCACGCCGTCGAATTGCGCCAGGTCCGACGGATGCCTGGGCATGGCCTTGCCCTGCATGAAGGCGGGCGACGCCGTGGCGACGATGTGGGCGTGGCCCAGCTCGCGCGCCACCACGCCCGGCGTCAGCTCGATGCCGCCGCCGATGGCGACATCGAAGCCTTCGCCGATCAAGTCGACTTGCCGGTTGTCGAAATGGCAGTCGGGCACCACGCCCGGGTGGCGCGCGATGAAGTCGCCCAGCAGTGGCACCACGTAGCTGCGCCCGAACGACGGCGCCATGCTGATTTTCAGGATGCCCGCCGGCTGGCCGCCCTCTTCCGCCACGCCGGCGATCGCTTCGCGCAGGGTGGACAGGGCGCCGCCTATCTGCTGCAGGAAACGCTCGCCCCCTTCCGTCAGGGTCAGGCGGCGCGTGCTGCGCTGGAACAGCCGCAATCCCAGGCTCGCTTCCAGGCGCGCCACGTTCTTGCTGACGGCGGCCGGCGTCAGTCCCAGGCGGCGCGCGGCGGCCGAAAAGCTGCCCAGCTCGGCAGACAGCACGAAAGATTGCAAGTGATTGAGGGCGTCCATGCGCCTATTCTACCCGCTCAGCTGATACCAATGGTTGAAAGTGATTGTAGCGATTCATGGCTAGCGCGGCAGGAATGAAAGGCAGATACTGAACTCCTCGATTCCTCACTTAGAAAGCACATCATGCAAACCCAAACCACCACCTCCCTGCCACTGCAAGACAAGATCGCGTTTGTGACGGGCGGCTCGCGCGGCATCGGCGCCGCCATCGTGCGCCGCCTGGCCAGCCAGGGCGCCAACGTCGTCTTCACGTATCAAAGCTCGGCCGCCGAAGCGCAGGCGCTGGCCGCCACGGTGGAGGCAAGCGGTGGCAAGGCCCTGGGCGTGCAAGCCGATGCGGCTGACGCCACCGCCCTGACGGCGGCCATCGACAAGGTGGCGGCGCAATTTGGCCGCATCGATATCCTCGTCAACAACGCCGGCGTATTCCTGCCGGGCGCCATCGACGACTTTTCGCTGGCAGACTTCGACAAGACCGTGGCCGTCAACGTGCGCGCCGTGTTCGTGGCCATCAAGGCAGCCGTGGCGCACATGCAGACGGGCGGGCGCATCATCAACATCGGCAGCACGAACGCGCACCGCATGCCGTTCGGCGGCGCTGCCGCCTACGCCATGAGCAAATCGGCGCTGAGCGGCCTGACGCAAGGCCTGTCGCGCGACCTGGGTCCGCGCGGCATCACCATCAACAACGTGGAGCCGGGCCCCGTCGCCACGGACATGAACCCGCCGACGGGCGACTTCGCCGACCTGATGCACGGTCTGATGGCCCTGCCCCGCCACGGCACGGCCGATGAAATCGCCGGCATGGTCGCTTACCTGGCCAGCCCGGAAGCGGCGTTCGTTACGGGTGCAGGGCTGAAGATCGATGGCGGTTTTGCCGCCTGAGCGCCAGCACGTACCACGGCCCCGGCATTACGCCGCCGGGGTCAGTCCGAACATCAGCGAGCGGTGCGCTGCCACGCCAGCCATGGCGCCATCGGCCACCGCGAACGCCACGCTGCCGGCCATGCGGCCCGCGTCGCCGCAGCAAAAGACGCCAGGCACGCTGCTGGCCTTTTGCTCGTCGGTGCGCACGAACGGGCCCATGGCACCCTCTTCCAGCGTGCAGCCCAGCTCACCGGCCAGGGAACTGGCCAAGCGGGTGCGGGTCGCCACGAACAGACCGGCCATCGCATGGCGGCTGCCATCCTGCATGACCACGTCGGCCACGCCGGCGATCCGCGCCACGGGCGCGCGCACCACCGTGACGCCGCGGGCGGCCAGCTGCTCCAGCTGCGCGCCATCGGGTTCGAACGCGCCATTCAGGAAAAAAGTGACCGTGCCCCAATCGGGCAGCATCAGCGCATGGTGCATGGAGAGCGGGCCGGTGGCCAGCACGCCGATGGCGCCCTGCTCCAGTTCATAGCCGTGGCAATACGGGCAGTGAAAGACGCTGCCGCCCCAGCGCTCGGCCAGGCCATCGACGGGCGGCAATTCGTCGATCACCCCGGTGGCCAGCACCAGCCGGCGGCCCCGCACGCGCATGCCGTCCGCCAGGGTCACGTCGTAGCCATCGCCATCGCTGCTGGCCGCTGCCTGCACGGCCGTGCCATCCAGCCAGGCGACGGTGGCATACGCCATCAGCTGCGCCTTACCCTCGGCCGCGATGGCAGCCGTCCCGCTGCCGTCCTGGGTCAGGAAACCGTGGGAGTGGCTGGCGTAGCGGTTGCGGCGCTGGCCGCCGTCGACCACCAGTACGCGGCGGCGGGCGCGCGCCAGTTGCGTGGCGGCCGACAGGCCCGCGTAGCTGCCGCCGACGATGATGGCGTCGAACGGGGCGTCGAATGCGGCGGCAGGCGTGGCGCCGCTCTGAGATTCAGGAATGGTCATGCGGTGCTCCTTGGTGTGCGGCGTATTGTTGGCTGAAACGTTCAGCCAGGTCGGCCAGGGTGACGGCGCCAAAGCGCCGGATCAGCAGCGCCTCGGCTTCGTCGAAGGCGCCGGCCAGCGACTGGTTGACCACCTGCTCGACCAGGCAGCCCGGCTGATCGACGCGGTTGCCCATGGCGAAGACGGTGGGCGAACCCACGGCCACGTAAATGTCGTGCAGCGTGACGCGGTGCAGGTCGCAGACGATGCGCCAGCCGCCGCCGTGCCCCTTGACCGAAGCCACGTAACCGCGCTCGCGCAAGCCGGCCATCACGCGCCGCACCAGCACGGGATTGGTATCCAGGTAAGCGGAGAGTTCCTCGGACGTCATCGGGCGTCCCGCGTGGGCCATGTGCAGCAGCACATGGAGGATCGATGATAGTTTACTGTCGCGTCTCATGTAACTAATGATAGTACATAAATTCCGCAGATGCAAACCAGTTGCGATTTCAAGACGTAAAAAAGGGCCGGACCATTCAGCCCGGCCCCTGCCTGTACTTCAGCGCCTGTTATTCGCGGCTGCTTCTACGCCTGCTTGCGCCGGCGTCCCCGCCACCACAGCAGCAATGCCAGCAACACCAGCACGCCGACGATGATGCCCGCGCGGGCCAGGCCGATCAGGTTGGACGGCGCGCCGCCGTTGCGCAGGGTCGTCACCTGCTCTGCCGTCACCTTGATTGCGGGATTGCCGTACATCTTCTGCACGTAATTGCCCAGGGTGACGATCTGCTCGTCCGACAGGGTCTGGCGGAAGGCGGGCATCAGGTGTCCCGCAGCATGATTCCCCTTGCCATCCTGGCGCTCCACGCCGTCGAGGATGGCCATCACCAGGTTGTTGCTGTTGCTGCGGCCCGTCACCGAGTTGTGGAACAGCGGCGGCAGGCTGCCGTCGAAACTGCCCTCGCCCCTGGCCTGATGGCAGCTGGCGCACTGCGCATCGTACAGCTGCGCACCCGACATCTTGTTCAGGTTTTGCGGCAGCGGCACGCCGCGGATGCTGGCCAGCTCGTCGCCCACCTTGCCCCACTGCGTCACCGGCTGCGTATCTGCCTTGTCGCGGATGGCCGGCACGCTCTTGACGTAGTGCGCGATGGCGTGCAAGTCCGCATCGCTCAGGTGCTTCAGGCTATGGTCGATGGCTTCGGCCATCGGTCCCGCCGCTTGCGCCTTGTTGGCGGTGCGGCCCGTGCGCAGGTAATCGACCAGTTCCTGCTGGCTCCAGCCGCCCACGCCGCTGTTGATATCCGACGTGATGTTCGGCGCATGCCAGGTGCCCAGGTCGGCGCCGCCCAACTCCTTCGACAGCTGTTCGGCCATCAGCGCATTGCGCGGCGTGTGGCAGGTGGTGCAGTGGGCCAGGCCTTGCGCCAGGTAGGCGCCCCGGTTCCACTCCATGCTTTTCGCCGTATCGGCGACGAACGGCTTCTTGTCGAGGAAGAGCATGTTCCAGCCCGCCATCGACAAGCGGATGTTGAACGGGAACGGCAACTCCGTCGCTTGCGCCGGCGCCGCATCCACGGCCGCCACGCCGTGCATGAAGTAGTCATACAGGGCCGCCGTATCCTCGTCCGTCACCTTGGCGTAGGCCGTGTAGGGCATGGCCGGGTACAGGTTGGCGCCGTCTGCCCGCACGCCATGGCGCACGGCGTCGGAAAACTGCTTGAGCGTGTAATTGCCGATGCCGTGCGTTGTCGACGGCGTGATATTGGTGGCGACAATGGCGCCCAATGGCGTCGCCAGGGACAGCCCGCCCGCCATCGGTTTGCCGCCAGGCACGCTATGGCAGGCGATGCAGTCGCCGGCCGTGGCCAGGTAGCGGCCGCGTTCGATCGCCGCCGCATCGGGCACGGCCTTGTCGGCAGCCAGCACGGGCATGGCCGCGAGGGACAGCAAGACGGCGCCCGCCGTCAGTCTGAAGGCCGCCATCATGCTGTGCCTCCCTGTTGTTCGTCGAGGATGTGCTTGACGGTGCGCAGCGCAACGGCCAGGCCGTTTTCCGTCGAATTGCAGGTGCCGGACGTGGGCAGCACGCCGGTACTGCACAGGAACAGGTTGGCGTGGTCGAAGGTGCGGCCCCACTGGTCGCACACGGCCTTGGCGGGGTCGGAACCCATCGACAGGGTGCCGCAGATGTGCTGGTTGTTGGCAAACACGCCTTCCTTGCTGTGGCGCAGATTGGTGCCGCCCATCAGCTTGGCGATCTGTTCGAAATCCTGCTTCGAGCGCTCGTGGCCACGCTTCGTGTACTCGTCGATCGAATAGTGTGCCTGCGGCTTGGGGATGCCCATGGCGTCCTTTTCGCTGCTCAGGGCAATGCGGTTTTCCGGGTTCGGCAGCACTTCCAGCACGTTTTTCAGGCTCATTTCGCGGGCCGAGCGGAAACGCAGCTGCTGCTCGAATGCTTCGCCGAACACGCCCTTGCCGATCAATTCCCTGGTGGCGCCGTCGACGCGCGAGATGTTCGTGAAATCCAGGCGGTACGGCGAGTGCTCGCTGCGGAAGTCGCCATCGCGCATGGTGTTGATGGAATTGGGGCTTTGCGGGCCCCGGCCCAGCCACAAGTCTTCATCGGCGTCGAAGGTGATCGAGGTGCTCGGATGGTCCATCAGGTTGCGGCCCACCATGTCGCTGCTGTTGGCCAGGCCGTTCGGGTATTTGTCCGAGGCGGAAACGAGCAGCAGACGCGGGCTTTCGATGCCGTTGGCGGCGAGGATAAAAGTCTTGGCCGTGACCCGGTGGCTTTTCTTGTCGACGTCGTAGTACAGCGCGGCCGTGATGCGGCCCTGCGCGTCGTGTTCCAGCTTGTAGACGTTGGCATTGCAGACGATCTTCACGCCCGCGTCTTCCGCCTGCTGCGCGGCAATGCCGCCGTGGTATTGCGCATCGATGGGGCAGATCGGCTGGCAGCTGTTGTTGCCGCAGCAGGCCGGGCGGCCATCGTAGCTGACGCTGTTGCGCGCCACCGTGTTGCCGACGACCTTGAACGTGGGGTCGAGGCGCTCGCGGATGCGGCGCATGGCGTACGGCTCCGTCACGGGGTCCATCGGAAATGCCTGCTTGCGCGGAGAACCCGTGTTCTCCGCACCCGAGACGCCCATAATCTCTTCCGCTTCCTGGTAGAACGGCTCCAGGTCTTCGTAGCTGATCGGCCAGTCGACGCCCACGCCATACAGCGTATGGATGCGGAAGTCGTTCGGCACGTTGCGCCAGGCCTGCGCGGCCCAGTGCCACGACGTGCCGCCGAACTGGCGGATGTATTCGGCCGGGTACGGATACGGGCCGGCCTGCACCAGGTAGCCGTTATCGGTCGGCTGGTAGATCGGGTGCGGCGCCGTGGCGACGGACGGATACGGCGACATCCAGTCGCTGCGGCGCGTCGTATTGCGGAAACGGGCGACGATTTCGCCGCGCGACACGCGCGGTCCCGCTTCCAGGATCAGCACCGAGGCGCCGGCCAGCGCGAGCTTGCGCGCAGCCAGGGAGCCGATGATGCCGGAACCGATCACGAGGTAATCGGCAGAGAGTTCTTCAGCCATGATGGCTCCTTAAATTGGTTTTCTGGCCCAGCTGCCGTAGGCGCCGTAGGAATACGTGGGAGGTTTCAGCACGTCGGCCACGACGGCCGCGTTCAACGCCTGCTCGTAGGCGACGCAGACGGCCGCCTCGCCCGTGCCGACGATGCCCAGGTACCAGGCGCTGGCGATCTGGCGCGGCAAGGCGGCCAGCGGCGACTGGGCCGGGTCCAGCCCGTCGAGCGCTTCCTGCAGGCCGGCCGCCTGCAAACCCTGCGCATTGATCAGCGCCAGCAGCGCGCGCACCTTCGCCGGGAAGGCCGTATCCTGCGCCACCAGCGCGTCATACAGGCGCCTGGCCAGCACGAGGTCGAGCACTTGCCGCCCCACCAGCATGGCCGACACGCCCAGGAAGGCGCCCTGCTCCGCATTGGCGACCGGTTCGGCCAGCGCCCAGGGAATCAGCGCCGCGGCCGAAGCCGACAGCAAGCCGGCCAGCACCATGCGGCGGCCGGGATTGAGAGGGCCGCGGCCCTCCTTGTGATGTGTAGCGTCCACTTGAAGCTCCCGTGAGTTCAGCAACCGTTCAGAAAGAATGCTTGAGACCGACCATGACCACCGACTGGCCGCCGGTCGACGATGGCGTGCCGTTTTGCGAATCGCCGACCGAGGCGACGGCGTTGACGATGGCGCCGTCCTGGCCCAGGGTCTGGCCGCGCGCCAGCTGGCGCGCCTCGATCAGGTAGATCGCGGTGCGCTTCGACAGCGCATACGTCTGTTCGAACGACAGCTGGCGGTAGCGCGCGCGGTCGGCGATGCCGTTGGCGTGGCTGGCGAAGGTGTCGCTGTAGCCGGCGGCCAGGAACCACTGCGGCGTCAACTGGTAGCTGGAGATCAGGCCGGCCGTGTTGAAGATGGCCGTGTCGCGGAAGGCCGAGCGGCTGCCCGCCTCGTATTGCACGTTGCTGGCGTTGGCGCCCACCATCCACTTGCCCATGGTATAGCGCGCACTGGCGGCGATGAATTGCACGCTTTCAGCCGAGGCGTAGCCCTGGTTGATGGCGGAAATGCCGAAGCTGCCCGAAGCATTGCTGTTCCAGCCGCCCTGGGTGCTCATGGCCATGGCGCTGGCATTGTTCTGGCCGTTTTTCAGTTTCAGGTAGCCGAGCGCGAATTCGGCCGGCGAGGTGCTGTACTTGACGGCGGCGCTAAAGCTGCTGCCCACGGCATTGCCGTCTGCCGCTTCGCCAAAGCCGTACTGCGCGCTGGCCTGCAGGCCGCGCCAGGCCGGCATGCTGTAGGTGACGGAATTGCTGATGCGCACGGTCGTATCGAGGCCGTCGATATCGCCAGGATGGGCGCCGGTGGCGCCCGTCAACACGTTGCTCGACGCCAGCGAACCCACCAGCAGGTAATACGGCGTGTACTGGCGGCCGGCCGTGACGGTACCGTAGGCTGTCGATTGCAAGCCCACGTAAGCCTGGCGGTTGAACAGGGAGCTGGCCGAACTTTGCGCGCCCGTATCGCTTTCAAAGCCGTTTTCCAGCAGGAACAGCGCCTTCAGGTCGCCGCCCAGGTCTTCCACGCCCTGGAAGCCGATTTTGCTGGCGGACAAGTTGCCGCTGCGCATGTAAGTGTTCGAATTGCCGCCCTGGTTGCTGGTGTACGCCATGGCCGCGTCGACCACGCCATAAATGCTGACATTGCTTTGGGCGCAAACGTTTGCGCCGATGAGCGTGGAGACGGCCAGCGCCGCAGCGCGCATGCATGTAGTGTTCATTTTTTCCTGACTTTCCTGTTTTATAGTACGCCCGGCCGGCATTGCCGCCGTGATGGCGACATACCGGCTGTGGCGCCGCGTTGCGGCCCCATACAGCGCGTGGGGCGTCCGCTTTTCTTCTTGATTTGGATCAAGTGGAGCAAATTATACGCTTAATTACTCACATATAAGTAATTGACTGTAAGGCGTAGTCTTATAGCAAAACTTTCTTGTGTCTTATAGCAAAACCGGCAGGCATGCGGGCGCACGCCCGGCAGGATGCGGAAATACGCGGAACAGGCATGGGGAAAGCAGCGGCGGCGCGTGTCGAAAAACACGCGCCCGGTGGCTAATCAGGCAGGCGGGAAAACGGGGAAAGCGGGACGGTCAGCGCAGGATGGCGGGCGCCACCGGCAGGGTTTCGAGGGCAATGAAGGCTTCCAGGGTGCGGCGCATGTCTTCGAACACTTGCTTGCCGTAGGCCGCTTCCAGGTGTTCATATTGCAGGTCGATCAGCTTGCCCATCTGCAGCAGCAGGCTGGCGCCCGCTTCCGACAGGTGCACCTTGCGGCGGCGCTGGTCGCCTTCGAACTTGCTGCGCCCGATCAAGCCGATTTCTTCCATGCGCGCCAAGATGCCGCTCATGCTGGGACTGGAAATCTGGCAGATCTCGCACAGTTCGCGCGGTTCCAGGGTCGGGCTTTCGTTCAGCGCGCGCATGATGCGCCACTGCTGCTCCGTCACGCCGAAGTGGTTGAGGATGGGGCGGAAATGCTGGAGCAGGCTGTCGCGGGCCTTCAGCAGCAGTTGCGGCATGTTCGGATAACGGATCGGTAGCTGCAAGCGGAACTCCCTGGGTGGGCGGAAAATTAGCGTAATTATACGGCCCGGCCACTGCAAACGGCAGGCCGGCAACGATGTATTTTTCGCTACGTCCACCCTGCCTCCTGCCCTGCTCCCTCCTCCTGCGCATGCCGCCGCACGGACCACAGCACGCCCGCCGTCAGCAAGACCATGGCGGCCCACTCCAGGGGCCGCGGCATGCGCTGCGCGTAGACGAAGCCGTACAGCAGCGCGAACAAAGTCTCCGACAGGATCAGCTGGCCCGACAAGGTGACCGGCACCAGGCGCGACGCCAGGTTCCACAGGTAGTTACCGATCACGGAAGCGCCCAGCGCCAGCAGCAAACACACGAGCCAGTAGCGGTGCCAGTCGCGCGCCGGCGCGTCGTCGGCGCCGCTTGCCTGCTGCAGCGCCAGCATCGCGGCGCCAACGGCCAGGGCGATGACGCCGCTGGCCAGGCCATACAGCATGGCCCATTCCACGGAACTGAAATGCGCGTGGCGCTTGAGGAAACGGGCATTGTCGAGCGCATACCAGGTCCAGCAGGCGAGCGCGCCAACGGCGCACAGCACGCCGGCCAGCTTGTGCGCCAGACCGGCGCCGCCCGCGCCGCCTGCATGGCTGAAGATATCGACATTGATACAGGCGATGCCCAGCGCTACCACCAGCAGCGGCCAGGCCAGCTGGCGCAGCGGCAGCGCGCCGTGGTCCTTGCGGCCCAGGATGGTGACGCTCAGGGGCAGCAAGCCGATGATCAGGGAAGTGGGCGCCACGCCGGCCAGCTTGACGCCGTAGGCCAGCAGCAGGTAATACACGACATTGCCGGCCAGCGCCTGGCGCAGCATGGCCAGCCAGTCGCTGCGCCGCAAGCGCCGCAGCAGGGGCACAAGGCGCGGCAGCATCAGGCTGGCCGCCACCGCGCCATAGCAGATGTAGCGCCCCACCATCAGCTCGACCGGGGAAAAGTCCGGCAGCAAGACGGGCACAATGAAAACGGCGCCCCAAAAGGCGCCGGCCAGCACACCACATACGATCCCACGCCACATGCCTGCCACTCTCACGTTTTCATTCAAGGGCGCCAGTATGGCATGCGCAGGAGACCGCCGTCAGCCCCTGGCTTTTCTCTGTGCGGGGATGAAGTGTTCGCGCACGGCCCTGGCCAGCAAGTCCGGCGGCAGCAAGCCTTGGCCCAGCAGGAAGTTGTTGAAGGCCAGGCGGTCGAATCTGTCTCCCAGCGCCAGCTCCGTTTCCGCGCGCAGTTGCAGGATGCGCGTGTAGCCATAGAAATAGCTGCCCGCCTGGCCCGGCATATTGAAGGTGTAGCGGTCCAGTTCCTGGCGGGCCATCGGTGTCGACAGCATCACCTCGTCCGTCAGGATGCGGCCCGCCTCTTCGCGCGTGACCTGCCCCAGGTTCAGCATCGGGTCCAGCATGGCGCGCGCCGCGCGCAGCATGCGGAACTGCAGCGCGATGAACTGGCCTTCGGACGGCTCGTAGGGAATCATCTCTGCTTCCGCGTACAGCGCCCAGCCTTCCACGTTGACGCTGTTGAACGCGTACAGGCTGCGCGCCTGCGACACGCCCCGCTCCACCATGGCGCTGAACTGCAGCTCGTGGCCAGGACGGCCCTCGTGCGCGCTCAGGGTCCAGGCGGCGCCCGCGAAATTGAAATCGTCATACGCCTCGCCCTTGCCGCTGGCGGCCGGATTGCTGACGGGGAGGACGAACTGGCCGTGTTCTCCCGTATTGCCGATCAGCGGAGGCGGACGCATATGCGGCGCCGGCTGGGCCGCCGATTCGGCGGCGGACGCCAGGCGCATGGTCATGGCGCGCGCTGGAATATCGACCACGCGCTGCCGGGCGATGCGTTCTTCGAGCTGCGTATTGACGCCCTTGTAATGCGCTTCGAGCTGCTCGTTGGGAATCGACGCGCTTTTCAGCGCGCGCAGCACCTGGCGGTAATCGCTGCCGTCGACACCTTTCAGCGACATTTTCTCCGCCACGACGGGCGCCAGCGCCTGCATGGCGGCGCGCGTTTCCAGGTAAGCCACCTGCGCCCGTTCGACCAGCGCGCGCGGCTCGATGTCGATGCCCACCTGCTTCAGGCGAAACGCATACAGCTCGGGCGCCATGCGGAAATCCGTGCGCGACAGGGGCAGCACCACCTGCTTTTCCCACGCCGCATAATCGGTCAGCTGCTGTTCCATGGCCGCCAGCGCACTCTCCGCGCCCGCGATCTGCATGTCGGCGAACAGCTTGCGGATGCCGGCGACATACGTCGGCACGTTTTCCAGCGACTGCTCCACCTGCAGGCGCACGGGTCCCGCCAGGCCGGGCTTGCCGATTTGCTCCGTGAAGCGGGCCTTCGCCTGCTGCGTGATCGGCGTGCTGCCCGGGTATTGCCCGACGTAGCGCTGCAGACGTTCCAGCGCCTTGGCGCGGCGCGCGGCCGGGCGCTGTTCCTGCAGCAGGCTTTGCATGCTGCCAAAGACCATTTGCGGCACATCAACCCACGGCAAGGCGTACTTGGCTTCCAGCTGGGTGCCAGCGATTTCCTGGTCGACGGCGCCGATCAAAATCTCCAGGTCCTGGCGAATGCGTTCGTCGCGTTCAAGTTCCAGCTTTTGCTGCAATTGCGCGCGCGCCTGCTGCATGGCCGCCACCTGGCGTTCGACAATATTGGGTCCCAGGTCGGCAGCCAGGCCGTCGTACTGCACCAGGCCCGTGTCGGAAGCGTTTTCAGGCGAGAACTGCGCCTGCGCCGCCAGCACGATGGCCGCGTTGCGGTTGCTGGCCTCGACCCAGGCCGACGAGGTGGCGGCGGCTGCCGCAGCTGCGGGGGCGGCGGCCATGGCCGGCATGGCAAACGCGGTGGAAAGCAAGGCGGCAAGCACGGTCTGATGCAATTTCGGGATGACGGACATCGGGGGATTCCTTCAAAGGTGAGCGATGAGCGAAGCGGCGAGTATCGGCCAGCCTCGCATGCCTGTCAATTCAGGCCATTCAGGGCGGGCAGGTTCCACGGCGTGACGATCTGGATGGCGGACAGGCAGGCCGGCTGCGCCAATGCCGGCAGCGCGCCTTGCGCCCGCAGGATTTCCTGGCAGGCGCGGCGCATGTCCTGGCCCAGGTCGTGGTGCAGCACGGCGTGGATGGCGCCAGACTTGAGCAGCGCCAGGTTGTCCGCGTCGAGGTCATGGCCGATGAAGACCTGGCAAGGCCGGCCCGCTTTGGCGAACGCCTGCACGATGGCGGCATTCCCGCCGCCGATCGAATACACGGCGGCGATGCCCGGATGGTCGGCCAGCGCCTGCCGCACCAGCGCGCCCGTGGCGCCGTCGATGCCGTGGCCTTCGCTCACTTCGACGACGCTCAAGTGCCGATGTCGTTCGCGCAGCGCGCGGCGAAAGCCGATCTCGCGCTCTTCCTCGCCATGAAAGCGGTTGCTGCTCAGGGTCACCAGCACCTGCTGTTTTTTTCTCACGCTGCCCAGCCACTGGCCGACCAGGTAAGCGGCCGTCTCGCCCGCCGCCCGGTTATCCATGCCCACATAGCTGCGGCGCGCGGAAGCCGGCAAGTCCGTCACCAGGGTCACCACGGGGATGCCGGCCGCCGCCAGCCGGTTCACCGCCTCGGCCACTGGCGGCAAGTCGGGCGCCTTGAGCAGCACGCCGTGGCTGCCGTTCTTGCGGATGCGCTCCAGCAGGTCGACGATGCCGTCCACCTCCAGGGTTTCATGCAGGTGAAAGCGCGAACGCAGCACGGCCGGATGCAGCGACGGCAGCTCCGCCTCCAGCGCGGCGCGCACGGCATCCGTAAAGCGGCGCGGCGCCACCATCAGCACGTCGAGCATGAATTTTCTGCCGGACAGGCCCACCTGCGTGCTTTGCCGCGCCAGTTCATCCAGCGCCTGCATCACGCGGCGCACCGTATTGGCGTGCACGCCGCCGCGCTGCTTGATCACGCGGTCGACCGTGGCCACGCTGACGCCGGCCTGCAGCGCCACGACCTTGACGGGGAAAGGATGCGTCACGTGCTCTCCATTTCGAATTGATGGTTTTTTGATGGATTTTCTGATGAAAAATGCGGATTTTCATCCCTATACTGATTCTACAACTTAAATAATCAGGAGACACCGCATGCACACCACCAACGCCGGCGCCCCGCCGCCCGTCCCGTATTGGCTGACGCCGGAAAGCTGCGACCTGCAAGACTTCATCGGCACCGTCAGTTGCCGCACGGCGCTGGCCGACTATCCGCACGCCGCCGCCGTGGAAGAAAATATCCTCGTCTACGACTGCGATGCAGTGCGCGAACTGGCTGCCAATCCGGCGTCGCTGCGCGCGCTGCAGGCCGAATGGGGCAAGGCGCTGATGGACGGTCCCGGCGTCATCGTGCTCAAACGGGCCGTCACCGACATGGAGACGCTGGAACAGGCGAATCGCATGTTCCGCGACCTGATCGCCGGGCAGCATGCCAGCGGACAGGCGGGCGGCGACCATTTCGCCAGGTCGGGCGCGAATGACCGCATCTGGAACGCCCAGCAAAAGCTTTGCCTGCGCGCACCCGTAACATTCGCGCGCTACTACGCCAACCCCGTCTTCGCCTGGATATCCGAGGCCTGGCTGGGTCCCTCCTACCAGATGACGGCGCAAGTGAACGTCGTCAATCCCGGCGGGGCCGCCCAGGCGCCGCACCGCGACTATCACCTGGGCTTCCAGAGCGCCGCCGCCTGCGCCGCCTATCCCGCGCCCGTGCACCAGATGTCGGCCCTCTTGACCTTGCAGGGCGCCGTCGCCCATTGCGACATGCCGCTGGAATCCGGTCCCACCCTGTACCTGCCTTATTCGCAGCGCTACCGGGCCGGTTTTCTCGCGTGGCAGCAGCGGCCGTTCCGCGACTATTTTGCCCGGTATTGCGTGCAGCTGCCGCTGTCGAAAGGCGACGCCGTGTTCTTCAATCCCGCCCTGTTCCACGCGGCCGGGCATAACCGTTCGCCCGACATCCGCCGCATGGCCAACCTGCTGCAAGTGTCGTCGCCATTCGGGCGCGCCATGGAAACGCTGGACCGCCGCGCCATGAGCGCCGCCCTATACCCAGCCTTGCAGGCGCTGCGCGCGCAGGGCACCCTGGATGACGCTGGCGTCGGCCACGCGATCGCCGCCTGCGCCGAAGGCTATGCCTTTCCCAGCAACCTGGACCGCGACCAGCCCATCGATGGCATGGCGCCGCCCACGCAGCAGCAGCTCATGCGCGAAGCGCTGGCGCAGGACTGGCCCGCGGCCCGCTTCCTCGACGCCCTGGACAGCCACGCCTGGCGCCAGCAAGCCTGAATCCCCTACGCGTCACCCTCGGAGACTCCCTATGCAAGACATCCACATCGGCCTGATCGGCGCCGGCTACATGGGCAAGGCCCACACCATCGCCTACAAGACCGTGCGCAGCATCTTTCCCACGGCCCGCAACCCCGTCTGCGCCTGCATCGCCACCAGCAGCGAAGAAGGCGCGGCGCGCAGCGCGCGGGAACTGGGCTGGAACAGGTCCACCGGCGACTGGCGCGCACTGGTCAATGACCCCGCCATCGACGCCATCGTCGTCGCCACGCCGCCCGCCACGCACAAGGACATCGTGCTGGCGGCGCTGGCCCTGGGCAAACCCGTGTTTTGCGAAAAGCCGCTGGGCATGACGGCCGCCGAATCCTTGCTGCTGGCGCAGGCGGCGGAAAGCGCGGGCGTGGCCAACATGGTCGGCTACAACTACATCCGCACGCCCGCCAGCCAGCTGGCGCGGCAGATCATCGAATCGGGGGAAATCGGCGACATCATCCACGTCGCCGCCGAGCACGTGGAAGACTACCTGCACGACCCGCGCGCACCCGCCTCCTGGCGCACGCGGGAAGCCACGGCAACGCGCGCCGGCGCGCTGGCCGACGTGGGTTCGCACCTGCTCAACCTGGCCCTGCGCCTGGGCGGCCCCGTCGACTCGCTGGTGGCCGACATGAATACCGTGCATGCGCGGCGCGACGGCCCGCATGGCATGGAAGCGGTGGACAACGACGACCAGGGGAATCTGATGCTGCGCTTTGCCAGCGGCGCGCTGGGCGCGCTGACCTTCAGCCGCGTGGCGGCCGGGCGCAAGATGGGCTACACCTACCGTATCACGGGGACGAAAGGCGCCATTGCGTTTGATCAGGAAAGCCAAAATGAGCTGTGGCTGTACGACGCCAGCCGCCCCGCGCAACGCCAGGGTTTCCAGCGCCTGCTGATGGGCCCCGCCCACCCCGACTACCTGGCGTTCAGCCAGGGAGCCGGGCACGGCACGGGCTACAACGAACAAATCGTCATCGAGGCGCGCGATTTTCTGCAGGCGATCGCCGGCGGCCAGCCGGTCTGGCCCACCTTCCGCGACGGCTACGAAGTGGACCGGCTGATAGCCGCGGCGCTGCGCTCCGTGCAGGAGCGCAGCTGGATTACCGTGCGCTGACGGCAGGAGCGTTATCAGTACGCCAGGCCGTAACCGAACTTGTACAGCGGATGGGCCGTGTCATACGGCACGTCCGATTTCTGCACCTGCACTTCGGCCATCGACGATGGCAGTTCGAACGGCAGCTTGCCTTGCGGTTTGGCCTTGCCCGTCAAGACATCGAACAGCGCGCCGTCGCTGACGCCAAAGTTGGCGAGGATGGCGCTGGCCTTGTCCTGCACGTTGCCGAGGATGGCCGGGCGGTCCAGGTAGACCGTCACCACCGTCTTCGGCGCGAACTTCGCCGCGTTCTTGATGGCTTCGTAGTCGGCGTCGCCATCGACATAATTCAGGCGTCCTTCGTGCTGCATGCTGCCGAAGATGTAGTTCGGGTGCAGGATTTCATACGGCGCGGCCACGCGCAGCAGGGCCATGTCCGCTTCCTGCGGCGTGGCGACCACCGTGTAGCCATACTGCTTCGCCACGGCCGCATCGATGCCGTACAGGTAGACCTTCTTGACGGTGGCCGCCAGCGGCAAGACCTTGTCCTTGTTTTCCAGCAAGACCAGCGAGCGGCGCTGGGCTTCCAGGCCCGCCTCGATGAAGTCCGCCTTGCCCACCGTGGTTGCCGCCTTGGCCGCATCGACGAATGGGTGTTCGAACAGGCCTTGCTTGAATTTCTGGATCAGGATGCGCCGCGCCGACGCGTTGATGCGCGCTTCCGTCAACTGGCCCCGCTGCACGGCTTGCGTCAGGTAGGGCGCTTCCGTCACGCCGCCAAACTGGTCCATCCCGGCCGTGACGGCTTTCACGTAACGCTCGGCCTTGGTGGCGTTTTCCATGCCCCACGGCGTGCCGAAGCCGATGAAGGAAGGCGCCACGCCGGCCGGCGTGCCGTTGCGGCAGTTGGCGTCGCAGTCGGAAGTGATGCCCCAGTCGGACAGGATCACGCCCTCGAAGCCGTATTTACCGCGCAGCAAGTCCGTCAGCATGGTCTTGCTGAAACCGGCCGCCACCTGCTCCAGGGTGATGCCGTCGATGGTGATATTGCCATCCGGCAGCGCGTAGGTGGGCATGACGGAGGCCGCCTTGGCCGTGAAGGCGCCCTCGAACGGTTTCACGTGGTAGGCGAAGTTGTTGCCCGGATAAGTCATGTAGCGGCCATAGTAATTGTGGCCGTCGAAACCCTCTTTCGTTGCGCCGTAGCCGACCCAGTGCTTGACGACGGCCACCACGCTGCCGTCGTGCAAGCCCGTATTGCCGTCCTGGAAGCCTTCGATATAGTGCTGCACCATGCGCTTGGCTAGATCCGCATCTTCGCCGAAGGTGCCGTTGATGCGCGACCAGCGCGGCTCGGTGGCCAGGTCCGCCTGCGGCGACAGCGCTTGCGTGATGCCGACGGCCAGGTATTCCTGGCGCGCGATATCGCCGAAACGGCGCACCAGCGCATCGTCGCCGATGGCGGCCAGGCCCAGGGTTTCCGGCCACTGCGAGAATCCCTTGGTGCCGGCGCTGGCGCCCACCGTGTACTGGAAATGGTGGCGCGGGTCCGTGCTGATGGATACGGGAATGCCGTGGCGCGACGTTTCGCTGATTTCCTGCACCTTGTTGTACTGGGACGCCATGTTGGCCGTATCGCCGGCCATGCGCGTGATGAAGGTGTTGACGTACTGCTTGACGATCAGGTCTTGCAGGGCCGTCAAGTCATACGCGCCACCGAGGCCGATGCCGGAAGGGTCGGACACGGTGGGTGCCGTGCCGTGCATCATCAGGCCCGCCTTCTCGTCGAGGCTCATGCGCGACAGCAAATCGTCGGCGCGCGCCTCGGCGGACAGGCGCCAGTCTTCGTACGGATCGATCTTGCCGTTGCGGTTCATGTCCTTGAAGGTATAGCCGTCGACCTTGAGCTGGCTATAGGTGGTGGCGCCGAACACGGGCTGCGTGTATTCCTCGCTGACGGTGTCGTTGCCGCAGGCGGCCAGGGCAAGCGTGGCGACGCAGCCGGCGACCATGCGGGCCATCGGTTTCATAGTGCAATTCATCATTATCTCCAAGACTGTTTTTGTAGGTATCCGGGTGGCATCAGGGCCAGCCCGAAATCAATATAGCGTGAGAATGCGTGAGTTTCTTGACCGCACAGCACGCGTTTTATACCCGCGAGAACAATTTTTGGTTAGACGGCACGACAACCAACAATCTCCTACAAAGTGCTAATATTTGTGAAAAATTACTACAACAAGCAGGAGACACCCTTGCACAAACCCGATACGCGCACGGTTTCGAACCGGATCGCGCAGCAATGCGCGCGCGCCATGCAAGCCGATGGGCACGACCCCGCCGACTTTTTCCGGCAAACGGGCATCACGCCGGCGCAGCTCGAGGAACCTGGCGGGCGCATCAACGCCGAGCGGCACCGCCGCATGACGGCCTACGCCCAGCAGCTGCCGCAGCACCGCGGCTTGCTCGACCTCGACGTGACGCACTGGTTCGCCCATTACTCGGGCATCGCCCACGTCTGCTTCAACCGCCCCACCCTGCGCAGCGCCTTGCACGAGCTGCTGCACTTGCGGGGCCTGATCGGCGAATTCGACTTCATGCTGATGAGTGAGAATGGGACGCGCATCGAGATCGAATACCTGTCCGAGTTTTGCCCGCTGGGGGGCGCCATGCAGGCGCTGGCCAATTTCCGCATGCTGTCGCTGGTGGCGCGCGCCTACGACAATGGCGCGGCCACGGCCTTCCATGCCGGCTTCCAGGGCAAGGCGCCGTGGTTCGCGCCAGCCATTGGCGAGTGCTTCGGCGCCGCCGCCACCTTCGGCCAGGCGCGCAACACGCTGACGTTTGACGCGCCCGCGCTGGACCGGCCTTTCGCCCAGTTCAACGCCATGCTGGCGCCGCACGCGCTGCGGCACGCGCAGGGGCAATTGCAGCAGTTGCAGGGCGCGCAGCTGTTTTCGGCCCGCGTGGAGCAAGCCATCATCGATTTGCTGGGCCAGCAAGCCGACGCCGATGGCGCCGCGCTGCTGCCGGCCCTATGCGACGGCCTGGCGATGAACCGCTGGACCCTGCAGCGCCAACTGCAGCAGGAGAAAACGTCGTTCCGCGCGCTGGAACTGCGCGCCAAGAGCCGCGAATCGCGCCGTTTGCTGCGCGAAACGAGCCTGAGCGTGGTGGAAATCAGCGAACGCCTGGGCTTTTCCTCGCAAAGCGCGTTCACCCGCTTCTTCAAGACCCAGTTCGAACTGCCGCCGGCGCGCTACCGGCAAGACATGCAAGGCGCCCGTACCGCCGTCTGAACGGGGCTAGTCGCCCGAAGGCGGCTGGACTGCGCCTTTGGCATCGAACGCCAGCCGCGCCGCATCGATGGCGTCGCGGTGGCCATGGGCCCAGGCGCCCAGCGCGCTGATGGGGATCAACAGCGAGCGGCCCAGGTCCGTCAGGGCGTAATCGACGCGCGGCGGCACGGTGGGAAATACGGTGCGCGTCACCAGGCCGTCGCGTTCCAGCCCGCGCAGGGTAAGGGTCAGCATGCGCTGCGAGATGCCGCCGATCAGGCGGCGCATCTCGTTGAAGCGCTTGGTGCCATTGCCCAGCAATATCACCACCATCACGCTCCATTTGTCGCCCACGCGGGTCAGGATATCCGTGATCGGGCGGCAGGAAGCGGCCACGCCCGCATGGCCGCCCTCGTCGCGCATGCGCCGTTCCAGCTCTGCTCCTTGAGCGGCGGCATCGCCAATAGTCACATCCGTGTGCCCCAGTGTGGAAAAAGTGCCTTCTTGTGCGTTCATTTGATAGTCACTATATTTAACTCGGTTACAAAAACATACCACCCGATCATACCACCCAAGAAGGCCCACATGAACATCCTGCACATCGATTCGAGCATCCTCGGCGAGCATTCCCTCAGCCGCCAATTGTCCGCCGCCATCGTCGCCCGCCTGCAAGCGGCCGCGCCGGGCGCCGCCGCCCACTACCGCGACCTGGCTGCGCAGCCGCTGCCGCAATTTACGGCCGCGCCCGGCGCCGCCGACGCTGCCGCCTTGTCCGGCGCGCTGGAGCAGGTGCTGGCCGCCGACGTCATCGTCATCGGCGCGCCCATGTACAACTTCGCCATCCCCAGCCAGCTCAAATCGTGGCTCGATGCGCTGGCCGTGCCCGGCAAAACGTTCCAGTATGGCGCCAACGGCCCCGAAGGCTTGCTGGGCAGCAAGCGCGTGATCATCGCCTCGACGCGCGGCGGCTATTACGGCGCCGACACGCCGATGGCGGCCCTGGAACACCAGGAAAGCCATCTGCGCGCCTTCTTCGGCTTCCTCGGCGTCACGCAGATCGAAATCGTGCGCGCCGAAGGCGTCAAGGTCAGCGACGCCGCCAGGGCGCAGGCGTTGACGGCCGCGTTTGAACAGATCGGCGCGCTGCAGGCAGCGTAAGCGGCGGCGGATTTTCTGGCTGCGACGGAAACTGTTTCGGCGCAGCCAGACTGGACATGACAGGCATGAAAGTCCAGGATGCGCTAAGCTGCATCCGCCCCACCACTACACAAGGACCACCATGACCCTGACCGTCGTCGCCACCATCGATGCCCAAGCCGACCATACCGACGCCGTGCGCGCCGCCCTGGAAGCCGTCGTGACGCCGAGCCGCGCCGAAAGCGGCTGCCTGCGCTACGAATTGCACCTCGACAACCAGATTCCCACGCGCTTCATCATGCTGGAAGAATGGACCGACAAGGCGGCCCTGACGGCGCACTACGCGACGCCCCACTTCCTGACCCTGGTGGCCGCCACTGACGGCAAGGCCGTCAAGATCGACGTGGCGGAATTAAGCAAGCTGAAGTAACGGCCGGCGCGCCGTTCAAGCGCGCGGCCATCTTGGCAAGTTGCCATCTATAATATGGCAACTTTTCTTTATGGCCATCATGACATCCTTTTCCAAGTTACAAGGCGCCCTTGCGGCCGCCGCCTTTACTTTCTGCGCGGGCGCCTCGGCGCAAGCTCCCCTGACCAAACTCGTGGGCGACTACAACCTGGCCTCGTCGGCGACCGTGCCGGCCAGCACCTGGGGCTATTCCAAGGGACGCATTTCGGTCAAGCAACTCGATGACCAGCATCTGATGATCGTCCTGTCGTGCGAGTGGAAACGCGAGCCGAAAGCCGTCTGCGGCGACTATTTCTATGCCCAGCAGCGCGACGACGGCCTATATCTGCAGGACATGAATACCTTCGCCATGCGTGTGTACTTCGAGCCCGCCTCGCGCAAGCTCACCATCATCTCGCGCGGCGCCGACGCGAAACAGAGCGTGCGGCACGACGTGTTCGCCGCCACGACGGCGCCGCTCACGGACCCCGCCCTCGTGCGGCGCATGAAGCGCGAAGTGTCGAATGCCGACAGCAAGGAAAACCGGCGCGTGTTCGGCCCCTACACCAAGTGGGCTTATCAAGAAAACCGCATCGAATTCCAGCGCCAGGACTTGACGGCGCCGTGATGCCGGACCTGGTCCAGCCCCTGCGGCGCCAACTGCTGCGCCTGGCCAGCGCCCTGCTGTGCTCGCCCATGCTCGCGCGCGCGGCCGACGACGGCCTGCCGCGCGCCGTGCGCCAGCGCATCCTGGCCACCCTCGACGCTCCGCTGCCCAAGGTGCTCAATGTGCACCACCTGGCGCTGATACGGCGTTTCAACATCGGCTGGTCGCCCGTGGAAAGCGGCGCGCCCATGCTCAATCCGGAGCACCCGCTGGGCAATGGCGATACCCTGCAACTGGCCATGCAAGCGATCGCCGGCAAGGATGCGGCCCTGGCCGCGCAGCGCCTGATGGAAGCATCGCTGCTGCTGCCCCACTTCGTGCAGATGGCCGACCTGAAGCCGGGCAGCTATGCCAACGCCAAAACGCCGTTCACCTTGACCGCGCGGCACCTGACGCTGCTGCGGCAACAGGCGTGGATGCCGCTGGAAATGCTGGGCATGGCGGCGGAAGACTACCTGGCAGAAGGCTATTGGCCCACCCCGTCCGTGGACGGCAAGCGGCCGTATGGCAACTTCACGAATTACCCGGTAGAAATGGCGCAAGCGCTGGGCCTGCCCGTGCGCCGGCAGGCGGATGGCAGCCTGGCCGTCACGCCAGCACTGGAAGCGGAACTGCAAGCGCTGCACGAGCAGACCATGGCCGCGCTGCAAGTGTTCGTGCGGCAAGCGGGGTTGAGGCGCAATACGCCCTAAATCCGAGACTGGAACGGGCGGCGGCACGGCTTACTGGCCGCACGCATCGAGTCCCCTGTTCAAGAAGCTCAACACGCCATCGGCCCTTTTGATCAGGCGGGCCATTTCAATCCAGCTGACCACCGCGCCGCCGGATTTTTTTTGTCGATGGTGCCGGCTTTCCACGTTAGCGCTATTGGTTACAGGTACTTCGCAAAGCACGAGGCCCGATGGCACCCCGCCTCTTCCCAGGCTCAGCCACTCACCACCAAATTGTCTCCCGGCATCTGCATCAAATACCAGGGGGGCCGCATGCAGGGAAACGTAATATCCCGCTGGAAATTTACACTTCAAACGCTTGCTTTCTGCATAAGGCAAGGCCACGTTCAGGGACGCAAAGAGGTCTCTGGCCTGGCGCTCGCTTCGATGTTCCAGGAACACCAGGTACTTGAGACCCGCTTGGAGAGGAGAAGTCTCCACAGGCAGGAAAAACTGCACATCACCGTCCTGGCTGCCCTTCAATGCCTGCACGACTTTTGCCCGGTAGACAATGCCACAGTGTTTCCCATCCGCAGCATCCTCGTGCGGCACCACCGTCGCGGACACGACCGTCACCCGCGCCACCAAGGAAGAGCTCTCGACGACTTGAGCTAGCTCAATATAGCCCGTTGGCGAACCGACCTGGATCAATTCTTCCGCAGAGGAATCAAGTGCGCAACACAGCATCAACGGCAGCAGTTTTTTAAGCATGGGATGCTCCCTTGGATCCTTTTAACCCTGCGGCACGGGCACGGGCGCAGGCTGCGGAACAGGCGCAGGCGCCGCCTCCGGCACCGCCTTCCCATGCGATTCCTGTCCGCCCTCGCCTTCGGCCGGCATGGCCAGCGGCGCGGCCGGTGCGCCTTCCTGCAGCAAATCGCCCGGCTCTTCCACGGGTTCGTCCGCGGGCTCGTCGACCGGCTCCACATGGCGCAGCGGCGGTGGAGGCTTGCCGCCAGGGAAGATGGCGTCGCGCGACAGTTTTCCCGTGTCGAGCGCCGTCTTGAAGAAGTCGCCCACCACCAGCACGGCATTGTGACCGCCCTGGCCCCAGTAATTGCTGCGCATGGTGACCCTGGCGTCATTGAAACCGACCCAGGCGCCGCCCACCAGTTCCGGATGCATCAGGATGAACCAGCCGTCCGCATTGTTTTGCGTGGTGCCGCTCTTGCCGGCCACGTCGGAGCGGATGCCGAAGCGGCTGCGGATGGCCGTGCCCGTGCCGCGGTCGATGACGCCGCGCATCATGTCCGTCAGGGTGGCCGCCGATTCCACCTTCATCGCGCGCTGCGGCTTGTCTTCGCCGAAGCGGGCGATGACCTTGCCTTCGCGGTCCGTGATGTGGGTGACGACGAACGGCAGGCGCGCTTCGCCCTGGGCCGCGATGCTGGCGTAGGCGTTGACCATTTCCAATAAAGTGACGGGACTGGTGCCCAGCGCCAGCGACGGCACTTTTTCCAGCTTGCTGCCGCGGATGCCCAGCGCGCGCGCCAGCTTGATGATCGGCGGCAAGCCGACATCCTGCATCACTTGCGCCGTGATGGTGTTTTTCGAGTACACGAGGCCGTCGCGCATGGTCATGTCGCGCCCCGTGGTGCCGCTCATGTCCGTCGGACGCCATATCGTGCCGTCGGACGCCTTGATATCCATCACGGCATCGCGGTAGACGTGCTCGGGGCTCAGGCCCTTTTCCAGCGCCGCACCGTACACGATGGGCTTGAAGGTGGAGCCGGGCTGGCGCGCCGCCTGCGAGACGTGGTCAAATTGTTCACGCGCAAAGTCGCGGCTGCCCACCCAGGCGCGCACGGCGCCCGTGGCCGGGTCCATGGCCGCGAAGCCCGCTTCCAGGCGCGTCTTCGACTTGCGCAAGGCCGCCATGAAGGCGCGGTCGCCCTTCAGTTGCGCCAGCGCATCGTCCGGCGTGGCGCCGGCCGCCGTCAGCTTGCGGTAGTCGCCCGACTCGCGCACGAAGGCGTCGAGCAGGGCCGGATGCGATTTCCAGAAATAATCGAATGGCACGCTGCCGCCCTGCATGCCCGCATACATGCCTGTCGACGTGGATGACGGCACGCCGGCGCGGCTCCATTCCACGTCGGCGATCGCCTGCAAGGCATTCGCCTGGCGCTCGACGGCACGCTCGGCCGCCTGCTGCAAATCCTGGTCCAGCGTGGTGTGCACGATCAAGCCGTCGCGCTCCAGGTTGTAGTCGTTCTCGTCGGCCCAGTCGATCAGCCACTTGCGCACATACGCCGTGAAATGGCTGTCCGATTGCGCCCGCTCGCTCTGGCGCTCGAAATGCAGGCGCAGGGGACGCTTGATCAACTGCCTGTAACGCGCCTCGTCGATGACATCATGTTTGCGCATTTGCCCCAGCACCACATTGCGCCGCTGCAAGGATCGTTCGGGATTACCGACGGGATTGTAGTAATTCGTGCCCTTGAGCATGCCGACCAGGGTGGCGCTTTCCAGGATGTCGAGGCGCGACGCAGGCTTGTCGAAATAGGTGCGGGCCGCCATTTCGATGCCGTAGGTGTTGTACAGGAAGGGGACCGTGTTCAGGTAGGCTTCCAGGATTTCCGTCTTGCTGTAGGTGGCCTCGATTTTGAGGGCCGTGATGAGTTCCTTCAGCTTGCGGTTCAGGTTGCGCGAGCGGCCGATTTCCTCGGGGAACATATTGCGCGCCAGTTGCTGCGTGATGGTGGAGCCGCCCTGGGGGTTGCCTCCCGCCGTATGCAGGACGGCGCCCGCCGTGCGCGTGAAATCGATGCCGTGATGTTCATAGAAACGGTGGTCTTCCGTCGAAATCAGCGCGCTGATCACATTCGGCGAAATCTGTTTTAAGGTGACCCGTTCCTGCAAGCCCTGGTCGAAGCGGGCCAGTTCCTCGCCATCCGCGCTGACCATGGTGCTGGGCGCGGCCGCGCGCGCCTGGCGCAAGTCGTGGATGCTTGGCGTCAGGGGGATCAGCAGCAGCATGTACAGGATCACCAGCGCCAGCACGGCCAGGAACGA
This sequence comes from Janthinobacterium sp. SUN211, assembly GCF_030587315.1. NCBI lineage: Bacteria > Pseudomonadati > Pseudomonadota > Betaproteobacteria > Burkholderiales > Oxalobacteraceae > Janthinobacterium > Janthinobacterium sp. SUN211. The sequence goes on from NZ_JAPWIC010000001.1 coordinate 1,014,993, forward strand.
CCAGAGCCCCAGCACCAGCGCACGCCGCACGGGCGGCAAGGTCATCAGGTGCGCGTGGCCGCGCCGGTACAGCGCCACCGCCTTTGTCCACGCCACTCCCGCCACGCGCACGGCTTGCGCGCGCGTCCATGTCCATGCCTGCCGTGCTTTTTCCTGAAACTGCTCCATGCCTGATGCCATGCTTGTAACCTTGTCTGATGCCGGATGATCCGTTTCAGCAAGTATATAGGGCGGGCAACAAAGCGGGCCGGATTTTACGCCAGGCAAGCATCCAGGCGCGCCAGCGTAACGCCCACGTACGCGCCCACGCAGCGCGCATCATGCGTCGTAAACGGGTTTTCCAGCTGCAGCAAGCCGCAATCGCAGATGACGGGATCGACCTGGGTCACGACGCCCAGCGCCAGGTAGCGCCAGCCATCGAGCCGGCGCACGCCCTTTACGCAGCCGGGGTTGGCGCCGAAGATGGCGTCCCAATCGTCCAGCTCGCTGATCATGGGCCACAATTCGAGCCGGACTTGCGTGCCGGCGGCCAGTTGCCCGCCGCCGAACTCGTCCATCACGTGCAGGCGCTGGCCTTCCACCTCGATGACGGCTTCCAGGTACTCGCCGTCGGAAGCTATGAAGGTGGCGGCGACGATGCTGGCCGTCACTTCTGTGCCTGCTCCAGCAGGGCCGGCAATTCCTTCAGCATGGCGTCGCGCGTGCGCAAGCCTGCAGACTGCTGTCCCTTCTGCTCATCCTGCACCAGGCGCGCAAACACGATGCTGCGCTCGCCCTTGCTGGCCCAGCCCACGAACCAGCCGTAGCCATGCGCTTCGTCAAAGCTGCCGTCGGCCTTGCGCGGGAAGGCCGCGCCCGTCTTGCCATGCACTTGCCAGCCGCCCACGTCCGCCAGGCGGGTCAGGCGGCGCGTCTGCTCCATCGCCTGCTTGCTGACGGGCAACTGATCGTTGACCAGCTTGCGCAAAAAGCCCAGCTGTTCCAGCGGAGAGATCTTCAGCGAAGAGCTGATCCACGAGCGCTCCAGGCTATTGTCCTTGCCCGGATCGCCCGACACGTCTGCATTGCCATAGCGCAAAGCCTTCGCATATTTCTGGAAGCGCTCGGCGCCCAGCGCCTGCGTGACCTGCTGCGAATACCAGACGACGGAATACTGCATCCAGCGCGACGGATCCGTTTCCTGGCGCCACGCTTCGCCGCCCCAGTCCACATAGCCCTGGCGGTACGGCAGGGTCGGCTTGTGCTCATCCTTGAGGAAACCGGCGTCATAGCCCATCAGGCTGAGCGCGATCTTGAACGTGGAGGCGGGGGTGACGCGGTCGAGGCAATTACCCTCTTGCAGCAAGACGGTGCCCGTTTTGGCGTCCGCCATGGCGGTGCAGATGGTGGCGGCCTGGGCTTGCGAGGCGGCCAGGACGGCGCCTGTCAGGCCGAGGATGAACGGGAAAAATGCGCGATATTTCATGGGCCTCCGGGGTTGGGGGAGCAGGACAAAGCGAAATTGTACCGGCCAGCGCCGCGCGATGCCAGCGATGATCGCGCCGCCTTGACTCCCGCGCCTGACGCTAGCGCCCCGCCGGCCCGCCGGGCTGGCGTTCCCGCTTCAGGTGCTCCTCTTCCAGCTCGTCCATGCCCAGCTTTTCCTCGTCGATCAGCGCATGCTCGCGCCGTTCGCGCTCCAGTTCCTCTTCCAGGCTGTCATCGTTGACGTCCCGCTCGATTTTCTCCGGCATGTTGCCCTCCTCCACGGTGGTTGACTACCAATCTCCGGCAAGCTTGCCCGCCTGCGCCACGGCATCGTGCGGATGCAGGCTTTCCATATGCCGTACGGTAACACGCGCCTGCGCATACGGTGGCACCAATGGCGCCAGCGCCGCCTGCACGCGGCGGGCCGCATCCTCCACATACATCAGGTTAGCACCATTGAGGCGCGCGAACGCCTGCTCGTCGGCCCGTTTCACGGCCGTCTGCAGCGGTGTCGCCAGCGCCGCTTCCACCACGTCGATCAGGGGAAACAGGTCCAGTTCCGCCTGTTCCGTCAAGGGCACGGTGACCGTCGCCGTGCTGCGCTGGCTGTGCGGCGTGGCCAGGCTCGCGTGTTCCCGCAGCCATTCACGCGCAGCCGTGCCATCGATGCCACCCGCGCCGAACTGCGCCGCGAAGGCGTCGGCGAGCAATTGCCGCGCCAGCGCCGCCGAGCACGGGCAGGTCGACGAGTAGCCGACCTCCACCGTCAAGGACAAGGCAAAGCCCTGCGGCGAAACACTGGCCTGCAGGCGCACGGGATACGATTTCCAGCCGGACAGCCCCGCCGTCAGCAGCGCCGGCTGGCGCCGCAGCAGGGGGAACGCCAGCGCCAGCCTCGCCTGCGTGCTGCCGCAATCGGCGTGGCTGTCCACCATGCGCCGCAGCACGGCGGCCAGCGCACCCGCATCGAGCGGCTGCGCGGCGGCGAACGCGTCGAGCAGCAGATACAGGCGCGACATGTGGATGCCCTTCACCTGCGGGTCGGGCAAGTCGACCTGCACGTCGGCCCAGGCATGCACTTGCTGCGCCTGCCCGCCTTCCTCCAGCCACAGGGGCAAGGCGATGCCCTGCATGCCGACCCACTCGAGCGGCAAGGGGTGGCCCAGATGGGGGCCGGCCGCCACGTCGGGCAGGGGCGAGGAAATCGGATCGCGCTTCATGCTGAACACTCCATATGCAAACAAGTTGCATATCATGGAGAAAAACGGCCGCATTTGCAAGTACCTTGCATTAATGGAGCGTATTGACGGATCAGCTGGCCTTGCGAAACGTCAAATTGATGCGCTGCGCGCCCAGCAGCGCGTGTTCGCCTTCCTTCAGGGGCGCCACGCCGTGGAAGCGCAGGCGGTCGGCGCCGCCCCACACCACCACGTCGCCATGCAGCAAGGCGATGCGCGCCGCCTTGTCGGCCCGCCCGGCGCCGCCGAACAGGAAGGTGGCCGGCAGCCCCAGCGAGACGGAAACGATGGGCGCGGTGAAATCGCATTCGTCGCGGTCCTGGTGCAGGGCCATGCGCGCGCCGGGAGCATAACGGTTGACGAGGCAGGCATCTGGCGTGAAGTCCGGATAGCCGGCCGCCAGCGCCGCCTGCCGCGCCAGGCGCAGGAACACGGGCGGCATCGGTGGCCAAGGCAGGCCGCTGGCCGGATCGAGCCGCGCATACCGGTAACCGCGTCCATCCGTGACCCAGCCGAGTGGGCCGCAATTGCTCATGGCAACGGACATGCGCAAGCCGCCCGGCGTGGCCATGTGGCGCGGGGGCGCCGCCAGCACGATGGCGTCCAGCGCCGGCAGCACCTCGTCCAGATACGGCAGCGCAAAGCCGCGCAGCAGCACCGAGGCGGAAGAGCCAGGCACCAGCGGCGCCGGCCCGGCCGGGGCCTGGTCTTCATCGGCAAACAGGGACAGGTTCATGCGGCCTATTTTAGCCGCGCCACGGAAAAAGCGCGCGCGGCTGCCCCGTGGTGCGCTACAGTAGCGCTTCCAGCCACTACTACCCGCCTCCACGATGGATCATTACGCCGATTTGCTGCAAACCCTGGCACAACAGGAAGAATCCCTGCAATTCGAACGCTTCGACAACGATGCCGCGCTGGCCGTGGGCCTGTGGATCGTCGAGGAAGTGCGCAAGCGGGGCAAGGCCGTCACCGTCAACATCACGCGCAACGGTCAAATCCTGTTCCACCACGCCATGACGGGCGCCACGGCGGACCAGGCGGACTGGATACGCCGCAAGAACAATACGGTACAGCGCTTTTGCCGCAGCTCCTACTACATGGGTATCTCGTATAAAAGCCGCGGCAGCACCTTCGAAGACGTGAAATACCTCGATGACATCGAGTACGCGGGCCACGGCGGCGCCTTCCCCCTGCTGATACGCGGCGTGGGACTGGTGGGCACGGTGACCGTTTCCGGCCTGGCGCAGGCCGACGACCACGCACTGGTGGTGGCCGCGCTGCAGGCGCAGCTGGAACGCTAGGTTTCCAGCGCCCGGCGCAAGGCGGCGCGCGCCAGCAAGCGCGTGGAATCGAGCGTCGGCAGCGGCGAATTGGCGTCGCTGATGATCAGCGGGATTTCCGTGCAGCCGAGGATGACGGCGTCGCAGCCCTGCTCCCGCAAGCTGCCGATGATGGCCTGGAAGCGCGCCACGCTGTCCCCCTTGACCACGCCCGGCACCAGCTCTTCCATGATGATGCGGTTGATCTCGCTGCGTTCGTCCTCGCCGGGCCGCACGCAAGCGATGCCGCGCGCGGCCAGCCTGTCCGGATAGACGGCACTGTCGACCAGCCAGCGCGTACCCGTCAGGCCCACCCGTTGGACACCGCGCGCCGCCGCTTCGGCGGCCACGACGTCCGCGATATGCAGCCATGGCAGCGGCGAACGGGGCGCCATCAGCTCGAATGCCTGGTGGATGGTGTTGTCGGGGCAGATCAGGAAATCGGCGCCGGCCGCGGCCAGCTTGCGCGCCGACGCCAGCATCAGTTCGGCCACGCCTGCCAGGTCGCCCCCGTTCAGGCAATCCACGTAACGCGCCAGCGACGGCGTGTGCATCGATACTTCCGGGTGTTCATATGGCCCCAGCGCATGCGCGCCCCCTTCGCAAATCGTGCGGTAGCACAGGGCCGCGCCTTCGGCCGAGCAGCCGACGATGCCGATATGTTGTGTCATGCGATCTTCCTTTTCAATTAAATACGCTGCCCGCCGTCGATGGGGATTTCCGCGCCCGTGATGTACGAGGCGCGCTCGCTGCACAGGAACTCCACCAGATCCGCCACTTCGGCCGTCGTGCCCAGGCGGCGCAGGGGGATTTGCGTGTCGACGATGTGCGAAGTGCCGGGCGACAGGATGGCCGTGTCGATCTCGCCCGGCGCGATGGCGTTCACGCGCACGTTCAGCGGCGCCATGTCGTTGGCCATTTCGCGCGTCAGCGACGCCAGCGCCGCCTTCGAACTGGCGTAGGCCGAACCGGCAAACGGATGCACGCGATAGCCGGCGATCGAGCACAGATTCACGACGGAGCCGCGCGCATTCGACAATTCCTGCGCGAAGCCGCGCGTCAGCGCCAGCGGCGCAAAGAAATTCGTGTTGTACATTTCCTGCCACGTCTGCATGTCCGTCGTCAGCGAATTGACGCGCGAGCCGCCCGGCCCCTTCGGCGACACGCCCGCATTGTTGACCAGCGCGTGCAATTTGGCGTCGCCCAGCATGGGGCGCAGCGTCTCGACCATCTGCCCGATCTGGCTCAGGTCCGACAAATCCATGCACACATGCGTGTTGTGCTCCTGGCTGCGCGGGCAGCCGCCGGGAATCGGGCTGCGCGAGACGGTGATGACCCTCCAGCCCAGGCTGCGGAAGCGCTCGGCCACGGCATGGCCGATGCCGCGGCTGGCGCCCGTGACGATGGCGGTTTTCTGTTCCATGTTCTGTTCAATCTTGTGCTTGATGTGCGTCATGTTCTTCCTTGTCCTCTTCGGTTGTGCCGGCGTGGATGCGCTCCTGGCGCATCACGTAGGCCAGCATCTGCGTGCCGCCGTCGAGGATGTCCTGCTCGATGGCGCGCCGCGCGGCCCCGCTGTCGCGCTGGCGCAGCGCGCTGATGATGGCGTGGTGGTGGCCCACCCGCATGTCGGGCGAAAAGCTGGCGTAGCCGGCGGCGATCAGGGGCGCCGTCTGCATCCACAGATGGTCGACGAAACGTTTCAAGGTCGGCATGCCGGCCGCCTGCGCCAGGCCCAGGTGAAACGCCTGGTTGCATTGCAGCGCCGCGGCCAGGTCGTGCCGCGCGATGGCCTCTTCATTCGCCTGCAGCAGGCGCTCCAGGTCGGCCAGGGTGGCGGCGTCGATGCGCTGCGCCGCCTCCGCCGCGCCCAGGCCTTCCAGCTCCAGGCGCAGCGCGCGGATTTCCAGGTAGCGCGCCACGCTCAGCACGGGCACGCGGAAGTCGCGCGGCGAGCGCAGCACCAGCGCCTCTTCCTGCACCAGCTGCAGCATGGCGTCGCGCACAGGCGTGACGCTGGTGCCCAGCTGCTGCGCCAGTTCCCGGATGCGCAGCCGGTCATTCGGCTGGAAGCGCCCGGCCGCCAGCGCTTCGCGCAGCATGGCGTACACGGACTTGCCCAGATTGACGTGCAGCAGAGTATCCAATGGATGGTTCATGCGTGTTTTTGATCGCTGATAAATTATGATGCATCATACATCAATGTGAAAAACAGTGTTTTTCCACGCGTGCGCCGCAGACAGGAAGCGCCGCGAGACCGTACAATCAGCCGCCACCGTATCGAAAGGAATGCTCTTGAACTGGGATTATCCGCACGCCCACACCCTGCCCGTCACGCCAGAACCGGGCGACATCGACGGCTTGCAGCACACCAACAACGCCGTCTACGTGCGCTGGTGCGAGCATATCGCCTGGCACCATTCGGCCACCCTGGGGCTGGACCTGGACGATTACCGGCGCCTGGACCGGGCCATGGCGATACGCCGCGGCGAATACGACTATTTGCTGCCGACGCGGGCCGGCGAAGCGCTGACCCTGGCCACCTGGCTGTGCGCCAGCGATGGCCGTTCCAGCATGGAGCGGCGCTTCCAGCTGGTCCGCGACAGCGACGGCGCCACCGTCGTGCGCGGACGCTGGGACTTGATCTGCATCGAATTGAGCAGCGGCCGCGCGCGCCGCCTGCCGCCCGAGTTCCTGGCCACGTACGAACCGGCCATCGTCGCGGCCGGCGCGTAAAAGCGGACGCCTGGGCCGCCGTTTTGCGCGCCGTTCGGCGAAGATGCGGGGCTTTTCTTGCGCCTCCGCAGTGCAACATGCATTTCGCTCCTGATTTGCCCATTCATGCTTTAGAATCAGCGACCTCAGCCCCGTAAAAACAGGATAAAACATATGACGGCAGTCGGGATTACCGAACCACAAGAGCTCAAGCGCGGCCTGAAAAGCCGCCACATCCAGCTCATCGCCCTGGGCGGCGCCATCGGCACCGGCCTGTTTCTGGGCATCGCGCAAACCATCAAGATGGCCGGCCCCTCTGTCCTGCTGGGTTATGGCATCGCCGGCGTCATCGCCTTCCTGATCATGCGCCAGCTGGGCGAGATGGTGGTCGACGAACCCGTCGCCGGCTCCTTCAGCTATTTTGCCGACAAATACTGCGGCCACCTGCCCGGCTTTTTGTCGGGCTGGAATTACTGGGTGCTGTATGTGCTCGTCAGCATGGCCGAACTGACGGCCGTCGGCATCTACGTGCAGTACTGGTGGCCGGGCGTGCCCACCTGGGTGTCGGCGCTCGTCTTCTTTTGCGTGATTAACGCCATCAGCTTGTTGAATGTCAAAGCCTTCGGCGAGATGGAGTTCTGGTTTGCCCTCATCAAGGTGGTCGCCATCATCGGCATGATCGTCTTCGGCGCGTACCTGCTGGCCTCCGGCGACGCGGGCCCGCAGGCGTCGGTGGCCAACCTGTGGCAGCACGGCGGCTTCTTCCCGAATGGCTGGCAGGGACTGGTGATGGCCATGGCCGTCATCATGTTCTCGTTCGGCGGCCTGGAACTGGTCGGCATCACGGCGGCCGAGGCGGATGACCCGAGCACGACGATCCCGCGCGCCACCAACCAGGCCATCTACCGCATCCTGATCTTTTATATCGGCGCACTCGGCATCCTGCTGTCGCTGTACCCGTGGCAAAACGTCGTCACCGGCGGCAGCCCCTTCGTGCTGATCTTCCATGCGCTCGACAGCAATCTGGTGGCCACGGCCCTGAACGTGGTGGTGCTGACGGCCGCCCTGTCCGTCTACAACAGCGGCGTGTACTGCAACACGCGCATGCTGTTCGGCCTGGCCAAGCAAGGCAATGCGCCGCGCGCGCTGCTGCACCTGAACCGCCGCGGCGTGCCGCTGGTCGCCCTGGGCGTGTCGGCCCTGGCGACGGGCGCCTGCGTGGTGGTCAATTACTTCATGCCGGGCGAAGCGTTCGAAGTGCTGATGGGACTCGTGGTGTCGGCGCTGATCATCAACTGGGCCATGATCAGCTGGATCCACCTGCGCTTCCGCGCGCAGAAAAAAATCGAAGGCAAGACGACCCTGTTCCAGAGTCTGGGCTACCCGTTCACCAACTACCTGTGCCTGGCGTTCCTGGCCGGCATCCTGGTGATCATGTACCTGACGCCGGGCCTGCGCATCTCCGTCTACCTGATTCCCGTGTGGCTCGCCGCGCTGGGCGTCGGTTACTGGATCAAGCAAAGCAAGGCCAAAGCGTAAGCTGTTTGCGCCGCATCAAACAAAAAGCCCGTCTTCGCAGGAAAACGGGCTTTTTTTAATATGAGGCAAGGGGCAATTAACGGACCGCCTCCTCGGGCGGCACATCGGCTTGCCACAGGCTGATGGTCTGGCCCGCATACGACTGCAGCAGCACGTCGTCGCTCAAGGTCAGCAACGCCTGCTTGCGCTGTTCCAGCCGCGCTTCGGGCGTCATCTCCTTCTCGCCCGACTTGTATGGCCCCAGCACGGGCAGCAAGTCGCGCAGCACGGAGAAATTGCCCGGCGTGGTCTTGTCCGATTGCAGCTTGCCCAGGAAATACTTCATGACGTGTTCGGACTGGCTGCCCTCCTGCCGCAAGCTCGCCTTCACCATCTTGCCATCCTTGTAGGCCACTTGCGCCTCGCTGCTGGCCGTATCCTCGATCTGGTGGTAGGTATAGTTCTGCGATTCCGTGTTGTCCAGCAGGCGCAGCGGCACGCCGGGGACGAGCGTCTGGTGGTAGCTGGCGCTCAGCTTCGATTGCTGCTGCTGCCTGATCGACCGCTCGTCCTGGCGGGGGCCGGCCTGTTCCGTCTTTTGCGACACTTCATAGTTGAAGCCATCCTTTTCCGCGCTGCGCATGGGATTGCTGAATTTCACGGTCTGCGACACGGAGGCGCTGAAATCGGCCAGCCCCGTCAAGATGGACTTGTCCTCGGCCGCCAGGCGCCACTTGCCCGTCTCGGGATTGTCCGTGGCCACTTGCGGCGCGGCGGTATTGCTGTGCAAGGCAGTGAAGCTATCCTTGAGCATGGCCACCAGGCCCGCGTCGCCATGGCCGCGCGACGCCGCCTGGTCGAATTGCTTCATATAGCTGCCCAGCGCCTTGGCTTGCCGCTCGGGGCTGCCCAGGGTATTGAGCGCGCTGGTATCGACCTTCAGGTCCAGGCTGCCGGCCTCGCCGCTGAAGCTGACCTTGCGCTGCGCGCCATCGGCCTGGAAATCCAGGGTTTGGGTACTTTCCGTTTCGCCGCGCACCTTGACTTCCGCATGCAGCTTCACCGACTCGAGCACTTGCTGGTCGAACTGCATCAAACCTTCCAGCTTGATTTTCGGCGTGCTTTGTCCCAAGCCGTCGATGGCTTCCTGGAAACCTTTTGCCAGCTCGCCCAGGGCGCTCGCTTCAGCGTCGCTGAGGTCGCCGCTGGTCGTCATGTTCACGGCCAGGCCGTCGCCCTGGCTGTCGAGCGACAGCTTGACTTCCACGCCGCTCTTCGTCGTGATGCTGAGGGAAACCCGGTCTTCGCCATTGCCATGCAGGCTGCCGGGCGCGATGCCGGACGCAGCATAGATGTTCGGCGTGGTGCTCGGCGGCGGCTGCCGCATCGCCTGCGAGAAATTGTAGTTTCCCAGCTTGGCTTGTCCCAGCATGGCCGCGCCCAGGCCGCTGAAGCGGCCGCCAAACGCATACGAAGAAAAACTCTTCGTCATCGCCTCGCTCACCTTGTCGCGCGTCGCGCTTTCCCACACCATCGGTGGTTTGACGAGCGCCGCCGGCTTGCCGTCGTTCACGCTTTCCGGGCTGAGAGCAACGATGGACGATGGCGTCGATACGGGCGACGGCGCTGCCGCCTCCGCGCGGTTCGACGTGGCGGCGGCAGCCCGCGACGGGGCGCTGTTCCAGCTGGACAGTGGAGAAATGGAGGTCATGGCGCTGTCACCTTGCAAATGAAGAGAAGATGCATCATAAAAGTTCGATATGGTTAAGTATTTTGCAATTACCTGGCGCCAGGCAAACCTTGCGTCACGTTATCTGGCGTGATGGCAAGTACTGCATGGCAATACTGCATTAACGGCAAGAAACGGAAAAGCATGAGCGTCGGGGAAATGAAACATTTTCATGCCGCCGACCTCGCCTACCCCCAACAAGTTGAATCACAGCCGGGAATGTCCATTAAAATGCCACCATGGAACACAAGATTCTGCGCGCGCCGCTGGCCAGCTTTACCGACTTGTTGCTCGATGCCGTGTGCATGGTCGACGTGGAGGGGCGCTTCGTTTTCGTCAGCGCCGCCTGCGAACGCATCTTCGGCTATACGCAGCAGGAAATGGTCGGCAAGCTCATGCTCGACATGGTCGCCCCGGCCGACCGCGCGCGCACCCTGGCGGCCGCGCGCGCCATCATGGATGGCCATGCGCAGACGCACTTCGAGAACCGCTACCTGCGCAAGGATGGCAGCCTGGCGCACATCATGTGGTCCGCCCGCTGGTCCGCCGCCGACCAGCTGCGCGTGGCCGTGGCGCGCGACGTCACCCTGCTGAAACAGGCGCAGGCAAAGCAGGCCGCGCTGTACGCCATTTCCGAAGCCATGCAGGCGACGCAAGACTTATCCGCCTTGCTGCACCGCATCCAGCACATCATCGGCGAACACTTGCCCACGCGCAGCCTGACCTTGCTGCTGCATGACGAACACGGCGCCCAGCCTCCCATGACTTCGCATGCCGACGACAGCGCGCCGCAGCCCACGTCATCGCTGGCCAGCCTGCTGTGCGACGAAGTCCTGCGCAGCGGCCGCCCCCTGCTGCTGCAGGCGGGACAACTGGCCGGCCTGCCGGCCGCGCTGCAAACGGCAGCCAGCGCCCTGTCCTCGTGCTGGCTGGCCGTGCCGCTGTATTCTTCCCTGGGCAGCATCGGCGCGCTGGCCTTGCAAGGCGGCCAGGATGCCGTCATCGGCACGGAGCAGGACCAGGATTTGCTGCAATTTGTCGCCAAGCAACTTGCCACCGCCATCGAACGCCGGCAGTTGCAGACGCAGATGCAATTCATGGCCATGCACGACGAACTGACCCGCCTGCCGAACCGCCGCCTGTTCCACGACCGCCTGCACACGGCCTTCGCGCGCGCGCACCGCCAGGAAGGCCGGCTATCGCTGCTGTTCCTCGACCTCGACAACTTCAAGCGGGTCAACGACGACCACGGCCATGCCTGCGGCGACCTGCTGCTGCAAACGGTGGCGAGCCGCCTGCGCGATTGCATGCGCGAAACCGACACCCTGGCCAGGATGGGCGGCGATGAATTCGTCGTGCTTTTGGAAAGCAATGCCGCGCCGGCCGACGTCAGCCTGATCGAGCAAAAGATCCACGCGGCCCTGGCTGCGCCGCTGCACCTGGGCAACGGACAGCATTTGCAGATCGCCGTCAGCATCGGCGTGGCCCACTATCCGGAAGACGGCGATACCATGCAACTGCTGCTGCGCCATGCGGACCGGGCCATGTACGCGTCGAAAATGCTGGCCGTCGCCTCGCGCTAGCGGACGCCCGCTCCTGGCGGCAGTTGCCCCTATGCTATACTTTCCGGCGATGCTAAGACTCTTCAAAACATGGCTGATCCTGCTGCTGATCGCGGCGGTGCCGCTGCAAGCGGCCGCTGCGGGCGCCACGCGGCTATGCGCGCCGCTCGCTGACGAGCCTGCCGTCGCGATGACAGCGGCTTGCCAGCATCACGCTGCGCGCTCATCGGCCGTCGCGGACAGCGCCGGCACGCCGGAAGACAACAAGACCACAGCCAAACACCCCGCGTGCGGCGCCTGCGCCAGCTTTTGCCTGGGCGCGCTGATGCCGCCTGGCCTCGCCCTGCCTGCCGCCGCCTGCAGCGGCGCGCAACAAGTCACCATCGCTACGGCCACCTTGCTGACGGGATTCATTCCCGACGGCCCGCGCCGGCCGCCGCGGCTGCTTTCCGCCTAGATTCCAAGCAAGCCACTAAGGTGGCCACGATAGCCCTATTTCGTCTGAAAGCAACACCATGATCAAACATTTCTTATTGCGCGGCGCCTTCGCCGCCATGCTGGGCCTGCCCACGTTCGCCATGGCGGCCCTGCCCGTCATCGAAGTCTACAAGAGCGCCTCGTGCGGCTGCTGTGCCGACTGGATCAAGCACCTGGAAGCGAACGGTTTTACGGTCCGCGCGAAAAATGTCGAGATGCCGGCGCAATACCGCAAGCTGGCCGGCATTCCCGACGCGCTCGGCTCCTGCCACACGGGCCTCGTCAACGGCTACGCCATCGAAGGCCATGTGCCGGCCAGCGAGATCAAGCAGTTGCTGCGCGACAAACCCAAGGCGAAAGGCCTGGCCGTGCCGGCAATGCCGATGGGCTCGCCAGGCATGGAAGGACCGCGCAAGGATGCGTATGACGTCTTGCTGGTCAAGAACAATGGCAGCACCGAGGTCTACAAGCATTACAAGTAAAAAAACCTGCACGGAAATGAAAAACGCCGCCGGAATCGCTTCCGGCGGCGTTTTTTTTATCAGGCAGCAGTCAAGAACTTACTGCCTGTCAAGACTGCATCAGATGCTGTCCAGCACCGCATTCAGGCTGGCGCTAGGGCGCATGACGGCTTCCGTCTTCGCCGGATCTGGCAGGTAGTAGCCGCCGATATCCGTTTCCTTGCCTTGTACTGCTTTCAGCTCGGCAACGATCTTTTCTTCGTTGTCGGCCAGGGCCTTGGCCACCGGCGCAAAATGCGCCGCCAGTTCCGCATCGTCCTTCTGCGCAGCCAGGGCTTGCGCCCAGTACATGGCCAGGTAGAAATGGCTGCCGCGGTTGTCCAGCTCGCCGGTACGTGGCGATGGCGACTTGTTGTTGTCCAGCAGCTTGCCGGTGGCTTCATCCAGGGTTTTCGCGAGGATTTTGGCCTTCGCATTGCCCGTCTTGATGCCCATGTCTTCCAGCGACACGGCCAGGGCCAGGAACTCGCCCAGCGAATCCCAGCGCAAATGGTTTTCTTCCACCAGCTGCTTGACGTGTTTCGGTGCCGAACCGCCGGCGCCCGTTTCATACATGCCGCCACCGGCCATCAATGGCACGATCGACAACATCTTGGCGGACGTGCCCAGTTCCAGGATCGGGAACAAATCGGTCAGGTAATCGCGCAGGATGTTGCCGGTCACCGAGATGGTGTCCAGGCCGCGGAAGGCGCGTTCCAGGGTGTAACGCATGGCGCGCGTTTGCGACATGATCTGGATGTCCAGACCCTTGGTGTCATGCTCCTTCAGGTAAACCTGGACCTTCTTGATGACTTCGTTCTCGTGCGGACGGTAGGAATCGAGCCAGAACACGGCAGGCATGCCCGAGTTGCGCGCGCGCGTGACGGCCAGCTTGACCCAGTCGCGGATCGGTGCGTCCTTGACCTGGCACATGCGCCAGATATCGCCCTCTTCCACCGTTTGCGTCAGCAGCACTTCGCCTGTTTCCAGGTCGGTGATGTTGGCGATGCCGCCTTCCGGCACTTCAAACGTCTTGTCGTGCGAACCGTATTCTTCCGCTTGCTGCGCCATCAGGCCCACGTTCGGCACGGTGCCCATGGTCTTCGGATCGAAGTTGCCATGCCATTTGCAGAAGCCGATCATTTCCTGGTAGATACGCGCGAAAGTCGATTCCGGCATGACGGCCTTGACGTCCTTCGGACGGCCATCGGCGCCCCACATCTTGCCGCCGATACGGATCATGGCTGGCATCGACGCGTCGACGATGATGTCGTTCGGCGAATGGAAGTTGGTGATGCCCTTGGCCGAATCGACCATGGCCAATTCCGGACGGTTGGCGTGGCAAGCGTGCAAATCTTTCAGCACTTCATCTTTTTGCGACGCTGGCAGGGTTTCGATCTTGTCGTACAGGTTGCTCATGCCATTGTTGACATTCACGCCCAGCTTGTCGAACAGCGCGGCGTGCTTGGCGAACGCGTCCTTGTAGAAGATGCGCACGCAGTGACCGAAAACGATCGGGTGCGAAACCTTCATCATGGTCGCCTTGACGTGCAGCGAGAACATCACGCCCGTCTTGAAGGCATCGTCGATTTCCTTCTCGTAAAACTCCAGCAGCGCTTTCTTGCTCATGAACATGCTGTCGATGATTTCGCCCGCTTGCAGGGAAACCTTCGGTTTCAGCACGATGGTCTTGCCCGAGGCCGTGACCAGTTCCATCTTGACGTCGCGCGCCTTTTCCAGCGTCAGCGATTTTTCGCCGTGGTAGAAGTCGCCATGGTGCATGTGCGACACGTGCGTTTGCGACGACTGGCTCCACTCACCCATCGAATGCGGGTGCTTGCGTGCGTACTCTTTGACGGCCTTCGGTGCGCGGCGGTCGGAATTGCCTTCACGCAAGACCGGGTTGACCGAGCTGCCGATGCACTTGCCGTAGCGGGCTTTCAGGGCTTTTTCTTCGTCCGTCTTCGCATCTTCCGGGTAATCCGGCAGCTTGTAGCCGCGGCCTTGCAATTCGCGCACGCAGGCGATCAGCTGGCCTTGCGAGGCGCTGATGTTCGGCAATTTGATGATGTTGGTGTCCGGATTCTGGGTCAATTTTCCCAGTTCAGCCAGGGTGTTCGGGACTTTTTGCGCGTCCGTCAGGAATTCGGGAAATTCAGCCAGTACACGGGCCGCCACCGAAATATCGCTGGCGACCACGTCCACGCCAGCCGGCGCGGTGAATTTTTTGATAATTGGCAGCAGGGAATACGTCGCGAGCAGCGGCGCCTCGTCAGTCAGCGTGTAGATGATTTTGGATTTTTGTGTTGCCATGTTCATTCCCTTGTATGCGGTGATGCCTGGTGGTTAACTTTCTTCATTCCAAACACAGGACGGTTAGCCTTGCTTTGGACGGCTAGTGTGCCGGCGGTGACGCCGTGCTTGCCCACCACGTATTTTAGACTGTCCTGCCGCTGTTTGTGTATCAGATGGCGACGAATCTTATATAAGACAGCAAATATCCGGATCTGAAGGCCCAGGATGGTCATTTTCCGCGCTGAAATGCCCTCCAGGCATGCGCGCGGCATGTATGCGGCCGTGGCGGCAATGAATATATTAATCATTATAAATCGTAATGATTCTCATTTATAATATCCTATGTGCAATTCCTCCCTATCAACTTTATACGCTTGCCCCTGATGCCCATTCCACATTCCCGACTCGCCCACCCCCACCTCACCACCCGATTGATCCTCGCCGGCCTGCTCGTCGCCAGCGTGACGCCGCAGGCGATCGCCCAGGCGACGGCCGATGCATCCGCCCCGCTCGCCACCGTGCTGGTCAACGGACAAGCCGAAGCGGACGCCGGCGGACAGATCGCCAAGAGCGCGCGCGCCGGCATGCTGGGCGAAAAAGACTTGCTCGATACGCCGTTCAGCGTCAACAGCTACACCAGCCAGCGCATGCTGGACCAGCAGGCGCTGACCCTGGCCGAGGTGCTGGGCGGCGACCCGTCCACGCGCTTCACGGGCCAGATCGGCGGCGTCACGGATTCCTTCTTCATCCGCGGCTTTCCCCTCAACGAGGGCAATCTGAGCGAAGTGGCATTCGACGGCGTGTATGGCGTCTCGCCCAACTACCATTTATTTACGGAGTATCTGCAGAGCGTGGAAGTGCTCAAGGGACCGGCCGCCTTGCTGTACGGCATGTCGCCGAACGGCGGCGTGGGTGGCGTCGTCAACGCCGTGCCGAAACGTTCCTTGCCGCGCGACCTGACGCGCCTGACCGTCGATTACGGCGCGGGCTCGCAGGCTGGCGCGGCCATCGACGTCAGCCGCCGCTTCGGCGAGGAACGGCGTTTCGGCATCCGCTTCAATGGCTTGCACCGCCAGGGCCACACGCCGCTCGACCACCAGACGTCGCGCGCGGAAGTGGCGGCCATCGCCCTCGATTACCAGGGCCAGCGCCTGCGCGCCTCGCTCGACGTGATCGAGCAATACCAGTGGATCGACGCACCCACGCGCCCCTTCCTCGTGGCCGCCCGCCTGCCCGTGCCGGCAGCGCCCGACGGCCGCCGCAACATCGCCCAATCCTGGGGCTGGTGGAAGTCCAACGACCTGGCCACCCTGGGCAAGGTCGAATATGACCTGAACGACAACGTCACCGTGTTTGCCGACGTGGGCGGCACGCGCTCCGACGTGTCGCGCTATTCGGACCAGACGCCGACCATCACCAGCGCGGCCGGCGACATGACGGTCACGCCCATGAACTGGAAATTCCGCGTGCGGCGCGCCAGTGCGGACACGGGCGTGCGCGCGCGCTTTCGCACGGGCGGCGTCGAGCATGCGCTGGTCGTGATGGGCAATGTCTACCAGGACGAATTTGGCAGCGTGAGCAATTCCGGCAAGCTCATCACCTCGAATATCTACCACCCTGTCGCCGTGGCCGACCCCGGCATCGCCGCCCCGGCCCGCGCGCCGAAGCTGTCCGCCTCCACCCTGTCCAGCCTGGCCGTGGCCGACACCCTGGACATGCTGGACCAGCGCGTGCAACTGACCCTGGGCGTGCGCCGCCAGCTGGTCGAAGCGAAAAACTACCATGCGACGACGGGCGCGCTGACCACGCACTACAAGCAGGGCGCCCTGACGCCGCTGGCCGGCATCGTCGTCAAGCCATTGCGCCACGTGTCGCTGTACGCAAACTATATCGAGGGCTTGAGCAAGGGCGATATCGCACCGAACATCGCCGACAACGCGGGCCAGGTCTTCGCGCCCTACAAGAGCAAGCAGTATGAAGTGGGCACCAAGGCCGATTTCGGCGTGGTGCTGGCGACCCTGGCCGTGTTCCAGGTGACGAAACCCAGCGGCCAGCTGTATGGCAAGGTCTACAGCATGGACAGCGAGCAGCGCAACCGGGGCCTGGAACTGAACCTGTCGGGCGCCGCCAGCAAGGCCGTGCGCCTGCTGGCCGGCATCACCTTGCTCGACGGGCGCCTGGTGAAGACCAACAACGCCGCCACCATGGGCAAGCGCCCCGTGGGCGTGCCCACGTCCATGGCCAACCTGGGCGGCGAATGGGATGTGCCGTACTGGCCCGGCCTGACGGCCACGGGCGCCGTCAGCTACACCGGCAAGCAGTTTGTCGACCAGACGAATGTGCAGTCGGTGCCGTCATGGACCAAGGTGGACCTGGGCTTGCGCTACCGCACGGCCATCGCCGGCAAGGCGACGACCTTGCGCGGCGGGCTGATGAACGCGTTCGACCGCCATTACTGGGCCGGCGTGGCTTCGTATGGCACCGTCTCGCAATCGGCGCCCCGCAGCGTGCAACTGTCGGCCGCCGTGGATTTCTGACGGGCGCCGGCATCCGGCATCGCCCGGCTGGCGCATGCACTGCGCGCCAGCCGCAAAGTCAGAAACAATAAATATAGCAATAAGCAGACCAAGCCACCGCCGATGGCGCCAGGACCCACCGCTGGTCCCGCCGCCATCGGCAAACGGCGACACTCCCCCAGCGGCTCGATACGCCGCCCCGCACTACATTCCATACCTCCCTGCCACCGCCCGGCGCACTGCCGCCTGCCATCCCGCCTGCCTCGCTGCGTCGACAAGGACGCAACACCGAACGACAACTACATTGATATTTATCAAATTGACTGCCCGATGCCTGGGCTACTGTCGGTGCCATCTTTGATTTGAAACAGAAACTCTGCAGCCAAGAATCGACCATTCCAGAAACAACGCCAGTTCTCGCCAGGCTCTTCATTCCCCAGCCGATAACGCTCGCCAAGTGCGGTAACACCCAGCGTCCCACCTCCCTTGCCTATACGTGCAGGGGAAACTTTTGCTAGCGATTTTGCAGCTTTTTGATTAATGAACGTTAAAAAGGAATTTCGTATGAGCACGTATTCTGACATTTGCATCGTAGGCGCCGGCATAGGCGGCTTGACTTGCGCCAACCGCCTGATCGACACCGCCGCCAGCAGGAAGCTGCGCATCCGGGTCTTCGACCTGAATGCCACCGTCGGCGGCCGCATCCAGTCGCGGAAAATAGATGGCGAAGAAATCGCCGAACTCGGCGCCGCCCGCTACTCGCCGCAGCTGCATCCGCATTTCCAGCAGCTGATGCAGGGCAGCGGACTGCCGCATGCCGTCTACCCGTTCACCGAGGTCATCTCCCACGACAGCGTGCTGGAAGAGCTGAAGGCAACGCTGCATGGCCTGAGCCCGATGCTCAAGGAGCATCCGAACGACTCCTTCCTCGAATTCTTCAGCCATTACCTGGGCGCCGCCAAGGCCACCCACATCATCAAGGCGACCGGCTATGACGCCCTGCTGCTGCCGATGGTGTCGGCGGCCATGGCCTACGACATCATCAAGAAACACCCGGAAACGCAGCACTTTACGGAAAACGCCGCCAACCAGTGGCGCTATGCCACCGACGGCTACCACGCGTTGCTGTGCCAACTGCAGTACCAGGCCCAGGCCGCCGGGGTGGAATTCCGCCTGGAACACCGCTTGCTGTCCGTCGAAAAATCCGGCGCCGACCATGTGCTCGCCTTCAGCCACCAGGGCGACACGCAGATGCACCGCACGCGCCACCTGGTGATGGCCATCCCGCCGTCCGCCATGCCGCGCCTGAACCTGGATTTCCCGAACGCCTGGAGCCCGTTCCAGTACGACTCGCTGCCCCTGTTCAAGGGCTTCCTCACGTTCGACACGGCCTGGTGGGAAGCGCTGGGGCTGACCGACAAGGTGCTGATGGCGGCCAATCCCCTGCGCAAGGTCTACTTCAAGAGCGACAAGTATGTGCTGTTCTACACCGACAGCAAGAGCGCCACCTACTGGCGGGACAGCCTGGAACTCGGTGAAGACGTGTACCTGGAGCGCGTCCGCCGCCACCTGGAAGACGTCCTGCCGCTCGATGGCCAGCCGCTGCCGCCCATCAAGGCGCACTTCCACAAGTTCTGGCCGCATGGCGTCGAGTTTTGCGTGGAACCGGAAGCCGAGCACCCGGCCGTCCTGCTGCACCGGGACGGCATCATCTCTTGCTCGGATGCCTATACCGCGCATTGCGGCTGGATGGAAGGCAGCTTGATCAGCGCCCAGCACGCCAGCGGCCTGTTGCTGCAGCGGCTAGATCAACGGGAAGACGTCGCCGCCGCCAACGATACCTTCATCACTTCCTCGACCGAGCGCGCATGAGCCTACTTGACTTCCCCCGTCTGCATTTTCGGGGTTTTGCCCGCGCCAATGTGCCGACGGGGAATCGCAATACGCACGGCAACATCGATATCGCCACGAACACGGTATCGATGGCGGGCGAGCCTGTCGACCTGAGCCGGCCGCCGGCTGAATTCCATGCGCACCTGAAACAGCTTACCCCCCGCTTCAACGCCAAGGGCAAGCCCGATCCGGACGGCATCTTCAGCCAGGCGGCAGGCCACAATTTTTGCGGGAATAATCATTTTTCGTGGGAAAACGCGAGGATCACGGGCGTCCAGCTGCGCGATGGCGAGATCGATACGCAAGACCCGCTGGTGGGCGCCAAGCTGGGCCTGTGGGGCCACTACAACGAGTACCTGCGCACGACCTTCAACCGCGCCAGGTGGATCGACAACAACCCGGCCCAGCCGGACACCACGCTGATCTACGCCGGCCAGTTCACCTTGAGCGACAAGCTGGCCACACCCAACACACCCACGCTGTTTACGGCCGACATCGCGCAGGCGCACTCGGTGCGCTGGCTCGGCAGCGGCCATATCACGGAACGCAGCGGGCATTTCCTGGACGAGGAAATCGGCCGCTCCAGGCTGTTCCAGTTCTCCGTGTCCAAGCAAGACCCGCATTTCCTGTTCAATGCGGAGCTGCCGTTGCCGGCCAGTATGCATGTCTTGCAGCAAGCTTTGGCCGACGACGAGGTGCTGGGCCTGACGGTGCAGTATTGCCTGTTCAATATGTCGACGCCGCAAAAACCGGACTCGCCCGTGTTCTACGACCTAGCCGGCAGCATCGGCCTGTGGCGGCGCGACGAGCTGGCCACCTATCCGGCCGGCCGCCTGCTGCAGCCGCGCCAGGCCAGCCTGGGACCGGTGCTGGTGAAACTGCATGCGGACCGCGTCTCGTTCAACATGCCGACCGCCATCCCCTTCACCACGCGCGACGCGGACGCCGTCTCGGAACAGCATCCCACGCATGCCCTGGGCGGCAAGCAGGCGCTCGGCGACCTGCTGCTGCAGGATGACTCCGGCACCTTGCTGGCGCGGATTCCCGAGCAGTTGTACCGCGACCACTGGCGCCATCACGGCGTCTTCGACGTGCCGCTGCAACATGCCCCCGCCGCAGGTTCGCTCAGCCTGGGCAGCGCGCAGGCGCAGTGGGACGAGGCCGACTGGGTATCGCAATCGGACAGCAACCAGCTGTACCTGGAAGCGCCGAACCGCAACAAGCACGAGCAATTTCCGCAGGCCATCACCGTGCAAAGCCGCTTCCGCGGCGAGCTGGCGGCGCCCCCGTCCCTGGCGCAGGCGGAAGACGGCGCGCTGCTGACCGTGGAGCAGCAGCCGTCGCCGCTCGGGCACGGCTACACGGCGCTGACCCTGACGGGGCGCCAGCCGGGCGCGACCCGCATCGTGCTGGGGACGGGCAAACACAAACAATACCTCGGCGTGCGGGTGCTGCCCGACGACTGGCATCTGGATGACGTACCGGCAGAGCAGGTCGACTACGCCTTCCTCTACCGGCATGTGATGAGTTACTACGAGCTCGTATATCCCTTCATGTCGGACAAGGTCTTCAGCCTGGCGGACCAGTGCAAGTGCGAAACGTATGCGCGCCTGATGTGGCAGATGTGCGATCCGCAAAACCGCGACAAGAGCTACTACATGCCCAGCACGCGCGAACTGTCGCTGCCAAAATCGCGCCTGTTCCTGAAATACCTGACGCAGGTCGAGGCCAAGGCCAAGGCGGCGCTGCCGGCACCGGCCACGCCGCACGCCATCGGCAGCAAGGCGGAACTGATCGGCGAGCTGAAAAAGGCCATCGACCTGGAACTGTCGCTCATGCTGCAATACCTGTATGCCGCGTATTCCATTCCCAATTATGCGCAGGGGGCGGCGCTGGTGCAGGCGGGCCGCTGGCTGCCGGCCGAGCTGGAGCTGGCCTGCGGCGCCGAAGACCGGCGGCGCAACAGCGGCACGCGCGGCATGTTGCTGGAAATCGCCCACGAAGAAATGATTCACTATTTATTGGTCAACAATGTGCTGATGGCGCTCGGCGAACCGTTCCATAGAGGCGCCCCGGTGCTGGGCCAGCAGGCGCGCCAGCGTTTCGGCCTGGACACGGAATTTGCATTCGAGCCATTTTCCGAACACGTACTGGCCCGTTTCGTGCGTTTCGAATGGCCCGACTACATTCCCACGCCGGGCAAATCGATTGCCACTTTCTATATCGCGATCCGCCAGGCCTTGGCCGAGCTGCCCGGCCTGTTCGAGAGCGGCGGCGGCAAGCGCGGCGGCGAACACCATTTGTTCCTGAAAGAACTGACCAACCGCGCCTATCCTGGCTACCAGCTGGAAGTGTCCGACCGCGACAGCGCGCTGTTCGCCATCGACTTCGTCACCGAGCAGGGCGAAGGCGTGGCCGTCGATTCGCCGCATTTCGCCTCGTCGCACTTCCAGCGGCTGCGCACCGTCGCCGGCAAGTTCTCCGCCTGCGGCAAGCCGTTCGAGCCGGCGCTGCCGGCGCTGAAGAATCCGGTGCTGGAAGCGCGGGCGGACTGCACGGTAGTGACGGATCAAACGGCGCGGGCGCTGATGCAGCTGTATCAAGGCTGCTACGAACTGACCTTCCTGCTGATGGCCCACCATTTCGCGCAGCGGCCGCTGGGCAGCCTGCGCCGCTCGCGCCTGATGAACGCCTCCATCGACCTCATGACCGGCCTGTTGCGCCCCCTGTCGGCGGCCCTGATGACCATGCCATCGGGCGTGCCCGGCCGCCACGCGGGACCGCCCGTGCCCGAACCGGTCAGCAGCCAGGTCAGCAGCGACTACAGCCTGGGCTGCGACATGCTGGCGCAGAAGTGCCTGGCGCTGGCGCAGTACGCGCGCAGCCTGGAGAGCGATGTCATCGGCATGGCGCCGATAGAAATGTTGGAGTTTTTTAATCAGCAACTTACCGATTTATCTCGGGGAAAGATGTCAAGAGAGGCCTGAAATGCATAAAATCATTATCGTCGGCGGAGGCCTGGCAGGTAGCCTCAGCGCCATTTATCTGGCGCAACGGGGGCACGATGTCCACGTTATCGAAAAACGCGGCGATCCGCTGCTGGAGAATGCCGCCAACGCCGACCCGGTCAACTCGCGCGCCATCGGCGTGAGCATGACGGTGCGCGGCATCAAGGCCGTCCTGGGAGCTGGCATCAGCAAACAGGAGCTCGACCAGTGCGGCGAACCCATCGTCGGCATGGCATTCAGCGTGGGCGGCCGGCACCGGATACGCGAGCTGACCCCGCTCGAAGGCCTGTTTCCCCTGTCGCTGGACCGCACGGCCTTCCAGCGTCTGCTGAACCGGCATGCCGTCAAGCACGAGGTGAAGTATTACTTTGAGCATAAATGCCTGGATGTCGATCTGGAAAGAAAGATCGTGCTGGTCCAGGGCCCGGACGGCGCCGTGCAGCAGCTGTATGGCGACCTGGTCATTGGCGCCGACGGCGCCCACTCGGCCGTACGGCGCGCCATGCAAAGCGGCATGCGCCGTTTCGAGTTCAAGCAGAGCTATTTCCGCCACGGCTACAAGACTCTCGTGTTGCCTGACGCGGCAGATCTCGGTTTCCGCAAGGATTTGCTGTATTTTTTCGGCATGGATTCCAAGGGCCTGTTTGCCGGCCGCGCCGCCACCATCCCGGACGGCAGCATCAGCTTTGCCCTGTGCCTGCCCTACACCGGCACGCCCAGCCTGGGCACGCTCAACCGCGAAGCCATGGCCGACTTCTTCAACCGCTACTTCGGCAGCCTGCCGCCTGAGCGCCGCAAGGAGATGCTCGACCAGTTCATGGCGCTGCCCAGCAACGACCTCATCAATGTCCGCTCCAGCACCTTCCACTACAAGGCCAATATCCTGCTGATCGGCGATGCGGCGCATGCCACCGCCCCGTTCCTTGGACAAGGCATGAACATGGCGCTGGAAGACGTCCACGTCTTCGTTTCCTTGCTGGAAAAGCACGGCAATGCGCTGGGCCCTGCCCTGTCCGAGTTCACGCAGCAGCGCAAGGTGCAGGCGGACGCCATGCAGGACATGGCGATCGCCAACTATGAGGCGCTGAGCAATCCGAATCTGATTTTCTTCCTGCAGACGCGCTACACGCGCTACATGCACAAGAAATTCCCCCGTGTTTATCCGCCGGACATGGCGGAGAAACTGTACTTCACATCGGTTCCCTACGATGAATTGCAGCAAATCCAGAAGAAACAAAACGTTTGGTACAAACTTGGAAGGGTAAATTAATGAACATTCTCGTCATCGGCGCAGGCCCCGCAGGCCTGCTCTTCGCCAGCCAGATGAAACAGGCCCAGCCCGGCTGGAATATCAGCATTACGGAAAAAAATACCCCGGAGGAAGTGCTGGGCTGGGGCGTGGTGCTGCCGGGACGGCCGCCGCGGCATCCGGCCAATCCACTCTCTTACCTGGAGCAGCCGGAACGGCTCAATCCGCAGTTCCTGGAAGAATTCAAGCTCGTGCATCACGACCAGCCCAACCTGATGAGCACGGGTGTTACCCTGTGCGGCGTCGGACGCCAGGCCCTGGTGCAAGCCCTGCGCGCCAAGTGCGTGGCGGCCGGCATCGCCATCCGCTACGAAACGCCGCCAGACGACAAGGCGCAGCTGGAAGCCGAGTACGACCTGGTGGTGGTCTCGAATGGCGTCAATTACAAATCGCTGGACTTGCCGCCAGCCTTGGCGCCGCACATCGATTTCGGCCACAACAAATACATCTGGTACGGCACCACCCAGCTGTTCGACCAGATGAACCTGGTATTCCGCAGCAATGAACAAGGCATTTTCATCGGCCATGCCTACAAATATTCGGACACGATGAGCACCTTCATCGTCGAATGCAGCGAAGAAACGTATGCCAAGGCCGGGCTGGAAGCGCTTTCCGAGCGCGATGCCGCCGCATATATCGCCAGGACGTTCAAAGCCGAACTTGGGGAACACGGACTGCAGAGCCAACCAGGCCAGGGCTGGCGCAATTTCATGACTCTCAGCCGTGACCGGGCCTGCGACGGCAAGTTCGTCCTGCTGGGCGATGCGCTGCAATCGGGGCATTTTTCCATCGGCCACGGCACCACCATGGCGGTGGTGGCAGCCCTGCTGCTGGTGAAAATCCTCGATACCGAAGCCAGCACGGCCGCCGCCCTGGACAGTTTCAATGCCCGCGCCGTGCCCCTGATGCAATTGTTCAAGGAGCACGCCAACAGCAGCCGCCTGTGGTTTGAAAGCGTGGGCGAGCGTATCGGACTGAGCAATGCAGAGCTGACCGCCAGCTTCGACGCCCGCCGCAAGGACTTGCCTTCGCTACAAGAAGCGCTGATGGCCAGCCTTGGCTACGCGCTGGGCCGCTAGGGAGCTGCCATGCCGACACACCCCGCCCCGCCGCTGCTGCCGATGCAATGGAGCAGCGCTTACATTTCCTACTGGACGCCGATGCAGGCGGATGACCAGGTCACGTCCGGCTATTGCTGGTTCGACTATGCGCGCAACATCTGCCGCATCGATGGCCTGTTCAACCCCTGGTCGGAAAAGGAACATGGACACTTGCTGTGGATGTCGGAAATCGGCGACGCCAGGCGTGAACAAAGCCGCAAGCAGAAAGTGGCCTACGCGAGGCAAGCCCAGGCCACAGGCGAGCAGCTGCAGGGCACGGCGCTGGCCGATGAGGTGATCCCGTTCCATGAGCTGTTCCTGCCGCAAGCGGTGCTGCTGGACGGCGGCGCCCGTCACGATGGCCGCCACACCGTGCTGGGCCGGGAGGCGGACGCCTGGGTAGTGGAGCGGACGGGCAAGCCGCCATCGGTCTTTTACTTGGAGGCCGGTGGCAACCGCCTGCTGCGCATGGTCACCGGCAATGACCCGCAGCACCTCTCGGTACGCGACTTTCCCAACCTGTTTGTCGGCGACATTCCGGACAGCGTCTTTACGTCTTGCAACACCTGATCGGGCCGTGGCGCGCGCAAGGGCCGCATGCGGCCGGAGCGCGCGCCACGCCTGGCAAGTGTTTTTGTTATTACTCTCGAAGGATATTGCTATGCCGCTGGTTGTTTACATTTTGGGGTTGACGATCTTTTCGTTAACGACATCCGAATTCATGGTGGCGGGCATGATGCCGTCGCTGGCCCTGGCCATGGACGAACCGGTGACGCGGATCGGCTATCTGATCTCGCTCTACGCCATGGGCATGGTCATCGGCGGACCGCTGAGCACCATTGTCCTGCTCAAGCTGCGCGTACCGAACAAGAAGGGACTGTTGTGGCTGCTGTGCTTTTATGTCCTTGCCCAATCCGTCGCCGCGTCCGCCACCAGCTATGACATCCTGGCCATCGCGCGGGTAGTCACGGGCGTGGCCGCCGCCACCTGCTTTGGCCTGTCCCTGGCGATCTGTGCCGACATCGTCGCGCCCAACGCGCGCGGACGCGCCGCCGCCGTCGTGATCGGCGGCCTTATGCTCGCTTCCGTGGTGGGCGTGCCGGTCGCCACGCTCATCGACCAACACCTGGGATGGCGCGCCAGCTTCTGGGTGGTGGTGGTGCTGGCGCTATTGTGTCTGGCGCTCATCACCGTGCTGGTGCCGCGCACCAAACCATCCGAAGTCGTGAGCCTCGGCAATGAACTGGGGGAATTCCGCAACCGCCACCTGTGGGCGGCGTACGCCAGCAGCGGCCTCATCATCGGAGCGATTTTCGCGGCGTTCAGCTATTTCGCGGCCATCCTGACGGAAATTACCGGTTTTCCAGCATCTTCAATCCCCTGGCTGCTGGGCGTCTACGGCGTCGCCAACGTGGTGGGCAATGCCGTGGTCGGCCGTTATGCGGACCGCTACACCACCGTCATCATGGTCTGGGGCATGGTCATCCTGGGCATCAGCCTGGCGCTGTTCGCCGTCTTTGCGCACGACAAGAGCATCAGCGTCGCCTTGTTGGTCGTCACGGGCCTGGTCGGCATGTCGATGAATCCCGCCATCATCGCCCGCGTGATGAAAACGGCCCACCCGGGGCCGCTGGTCAACACGGTGCACACGTCCGTCATCAACATCGGCCTGGGCGCCGGTTCCTGGCTCGGCGGCCTCGGCATCGCCGCCGGCTACGGCCTGCGCTCCCCGCTGTGGGTCGGCGTCGCGCTGGCCGTGCTTGGCCTCCTCAGCTTGCTGCCTTACCTCGGGCACAGATCGCGCGATTCGGTGCTGTCGCATTAGCGGCTGGCGGCACGGTTGGCATTGCCAACCGCGCGCTACCTTAATGGCGGCAGGGTCCTGTCCAATGACCATTTACAAAAAATTATTGACTTCCTCCTGCGTAAGGATAGTTGTCGCGTCACCTGATTTACCGTAGCATGACCAGGTTTCTCCTTCCCGCCGAAAATCTATAAAAGGAAATATCCTTCAAGATCAACCTACCCTGATCACACATAGCATACCGATTGAGCGCGATCGTTTACCAGACAAGCAGGACATCCTGCGCTGGAGGCTTGACATCCTGCGTCCCAATACCCTGCGACTGAAATCGCCGACCAGAACACAATTCTTGCGAAAAATAATGCGAAAAACTCATTCCATAATTCTTTCTATCATTTTGGCCGGCTTGGCCATGCCTGCATTGTCGGCGGATCAGCCACTATCCCTGCCAGACCGCTTGGCCGCCCTTCGCACGACGATCGCAATCGATCATGGAAAGATGGTTGGTTCCGGCGCGGCAGCATTGATAGATGCAGGTCTGGAGAGCCAATTCGTACTCATCGGCGAGGACCATGGGATTACAGAGATTGCGAATTTTTCGGCGGCGTATTTTGAAGAATTGGCAAGTCAAGGATTTACGACGCTGATTGTCGAAAATGGACCGGCTGTTGCTGATGCTTTGGCAAAGACGTTGAAGGCCAATACTGGCGTTGCTGGCATAGCCGCATTTAATAAGGCCTATCCGGTCGCTACCGCTTTTTACAAGTGGCAAGATGAGGCGCAATTCCTGGCCCGTTTCGCCAAAGCTGCCGGACCATCGTTCCAATTAGTGGGAATGGATCAGGAACTCATGGGCGCTTCGAAATATTTGCTCGAGCAAATGGCCGGGCAACCGCTTGCTCCTTTGGCGAAATCAAAAATCGAGGCCTTCCGCAAGCTTGAAAACGATGACTATAGCCGGGCGTCGGCGAGCGGAGACCCGCGTGATCTTTTCATGTTGAAAGTCAAAGAAGAGGAGTTATTCGCCTTACAGAAGCTGCTCACAGCCCCCAGGGACATGCCCGCCTTGGCGATGTTAAATTCGCTGATCGAAAGCCGCAGCATTTATAGCAAAAACATAACTCCGGGACAGGGATATGCATCCAATACGCAGCGTGCCAAACTAATGAAGCGGAATGTGGCCAGCCATTTGACGCTTGCGCCTGCACAGCGAATGTTGCTGAAAGCCGGCGCAGTTCATGTATTCCGAGGTTATAACCCGCTGAGTGCCGGTAGCCGGGAGATCGGCAATTATTTGGCTGAATATGCGGAAGGCCGCGGGCAGAAATCGCTGCATGTATTAGTGCTGGCGTCCAAGGGCCAGCAGGCGCAATTTGCTGGAATTGGACGCGCGTCGGCCTCAACAGAAATCGAAAAAACCGATATCAAGTCCGCCATGGCTGGCGTATTACCCTTCTTCGCCGCGGCGAGCGAGCATAAGGAATGGTCATTGTTCGACGTGCGCCCCTTGCTGGGATCGGCTAAAACCCTGGCGAATGGAAACAGCAGTGTCCAAGGCATGATTCAGGGCTACGATTTTGTACTGGTCATTCCCGATGGGAGCGCAACGTCGGACCTGTGAAAATGTCCCATGGCCTACGCTGCCTTTATATGGTCAATATTCGGTTAGCGGCAACATTGAGGTCACCTTTCTGGCTTACGGTGCACCTTGTCGCGCCGGTTGACCGCGCGCTCCATCAGCGAGCGCGTCAGGAGCTTATGAAACGGCATGATGATAAACAAATACACTCTTCCAAAGAGATTGTTTATTTTAACCAAGGTTGAAACCGTCACTTCCGATCCCGTCAGACCCGGTTGAATGCTTATCCAGATCCGGAAGTCCAGATGCTTGTCGTCACCACCGACGACGACTTCAGTCTCCGTACTTGAAATAATCGGAAACATGCCAATCTTCCCCAGCCCGCGATCACCAAAGCTAATACTTTTCTTTAGTCCGAGCGGTGCGACGATTCCGTTGCGCAAAATTATGAGCAAGGAAAGCATGCGATGCGGCTCAGCGAAAACGGCGCGCCCTGCTTGTTCGGCGTCAACGTAGGTTCTATCCCCCTGACCGGAATAGCCGTCGGAGAAATCAATGTGCGTCAATCCTGACGCCGACATGGCTGCTGCCGGTGCGGAAATGAGGAAGACTTTGTTTGCTTCGTTTGTCATGAATAAAACTCTCTCTGTAAAGTGAGTGATGGTCGGACTGCGGTTGTCTTGATTAGCGCGCATTCAAGTTTGCAAACGTGCTCTGGCGGACGGAATGCTTTCATCGTGGTCACATAGGCTGGAATGCTCCATAGCGATATCAGATGGTTTGTCCTGTGAAACATGCAAATGCAGCAATGACAACGGCTGAGGTGAGGTGAAAGAAACGTAGATTCATACGGGATCGTCCTCGATTGGCATGCTTCTTGACGGAGCTTGCAAGCGGTTTTCCAATATTGCGCCAACGCCTACTTTCGGGGAGATGGCGTCCCGGATACTCGTATCAATTAGTCGTTCATAGATTGCGCTTTGGCCGGCCGGAATAAGTTCTCTGAGTGTTTCTTGACGTTTTTCCCGGCCGAACAAGGTCTCAACGACCCAACCGATTAGATACACAGCAGACAAACAGCCACCTGCAGTCGCAACATTCCCTTTGCATACCAAGGGCAAATCGAGCACGTCAATTCCTAAGGATTGCAATTCCTCTTTGGCATCGGGATGAGTCGTGGCCGGCCCCATTGCCAGCAGACCCAACTTGGCAAGAATGAACGAGCCGGCACAGATCGATCCAATGAGCTGCGTATTTGGATTCAGCGAAAATGCACGCATGAAATCCGGGTTGGCGATAGCGCCTTTCACTCCAACTTTACCGCTGGAAAACAATACAACGTCGGCGTCATTCGCTTCGCTGATGCACCCGTGGGTCTTGATAACAAGGCCGTTTGCGGATTGGTGCTCTTCCTGTATTCCCAATATCTTCACTTGCCAGTCCGTCTTATTCCTCCCGAGGATGTCCCACATCAAGAACAAATCCAAATCGGTGAAATGATCAAAAATCACGATGACTATTTTTTTCATGTTGCGCTCCGCCGTTTGCGTCGATTCAAAATGAGACCACGGACGAGCAGTCCGCAGTTGGGAATAAGTCCATCAAATCTCTGTTTAAGAAGTACTTCTTTTCCTGATTGGACGGGCTTCAGTGCTGGCCCGCCAGGAATTGCGCCGACGCGGCGTGGCTGCTGCCACGCATGATGAAGACCGCGCATCCCGGAAGCAGAAACGTCGTATTCATTCAACGAATCCAGGGGTTGGTGGTGCGCACACGTGCACCGAGGGTTTTGAGAAGCTGGATCAGACCTAAATAGGTCCGGTCGACATAGGGCAGCTCCTCCGGCAAGGACTGCAGATGCCGAAGTGCCTGGCGATGATGGTCGGCTGATGGACGTGGGTATGGCGGGTGGTGCGTAAAGTCATACACCTCCACGGTAAACGGCAACTTCTGCCAGGCATGCCGCTCGGCCATTGCCGGCAGCAGCAGCTGGCAAAAGTCCTGCTCATTCAGATGCGGCCCAATCAGGCCCAGATCACGATAGGCCTGCTGCATGGCACGGTGGTCCGCCGGGTCGCGCAACTGGGCCGACCAGAGCGCGCTGAGCGCTTGGCAAAAGTCAGCGTCCAGCGCGCGGGTGCAGCCAAAGTCCAGCAGGCCCAGTCGGCCGTCCGGCATGAACAGATAGTTGCCCGGATGCGGGTCGGCTTGCAAGCAGTGCAGCACAAAGGTGCAATGAAAGAAGGTATCAAACAGCAACTGACCAGCCTGATCACGTGCGTTTTGATCGGGTTCGGTCAGCAACCATTCGTTGAGATGCAATCCCGGCAGACGTTGCATGGTCAGCACGCGGCGTGTGGTGCGGTCCATTACCGGCTGGGGGACCACCAGGCCCGGCAGCGTGAGATGCTGTGCGAACCATTGCATGGTCTGTGCCTCATGCAAATAGTCCAGCTCCTCGGCCAGCTTCTGTTCGATGTCATCCATCATGCGCGCGATGATATCGGCTTTGAGCAACATATCCGAGCGCTCCCCCAAGGCTTGCAGCAGGCTGCGTAGCATACGCATGTCGCTGCCGATGGAGTCCGCCATTCCGGGGTATTGGAGCTTGACGGCCACTGCCAGGCCGTCGGCCATGATGGCGGCGTGGACCTGCCCCAGACTGGCGGCAGCAAAGGCGACAGGCTCGAATTGCTGGAACAGGGCTTGCGGATCCTGGCCAAACTCCTGGCGCATCACTTTGATCACCAACGCGCGGTTCAGCGGCGTGACCTGATAGTGGGCGCGAGCCAGTTCCTGGCGCACGCCCTCGGGTAAAAAGCCCAGTTCCATGCTGAGCAGTTGCGAGGCTTTGAGTGCCGTGCCCTTGAGCTGATTCAACGCGGCGAACAGGATGCGCCCGAGTTCCGCCTCATGTGCCATACGGGCCTGATCCATTTTCGCCTCGTCGCACGTGATCGACTTGGCCTTATGGCCCAGGTGGGTCAGCCCGGCCCGCGCCACTGCCATGCCGACAATCGCCCCACGCGAAAGACGCCCGGTACGCGGCAACTGCGAAACTGTGTTCGTCTTGGTCGTGGGCGTCATGAGCGTACCCCTCCCAGGCCGCGACGGGCCAATTGCAGCAGATCCAGCAAGCCATTGCCGTCTTGCATCAGGCGCGCAAGCTGGCTGCGCACCATGAAACCTCCCAGTTCCAGCAGCTTGTCCACCAGGCCGCTGCGCAAGGCTAATACCAGCACGCCCAAGCTCAAATCGACCATTTGCGTGGTGTTGGTAAATTGGTCGGAGGTGTCGCGTAGCCAGTACGCAATGACGCCGTACACATAGTCGGCCAACAGTCCAGCCAGACTGGGCTTGAAGCCGCAAGGCACGATTTCACCGCTCGCCTCGGCCTGCTCCAGCATCTGGACGAAGGTTTGCCGGAGCAAAGGCTTGCCGGGTAGTTGCTCGCCCAACAGCAGCGTGGGAGTGCGCTCCACCATGCCGCGCGCCAGACCCACAAATTCACGGTCAGCCAGCAAACCTTCCAGCAGACTGTTGACTACCAGTTGCAGGCGTTCCTGCAGCGAAAATTCGTTCTGCCCCTCCGTCTTGTCGGCCTGCGCCACTGCGTCTGCAATTGCTTGCTCAAAATAGGCGGTTACCAGTTTCTCCTTGGTAGGGAAGTATTTGTAGATGGTGGCATCACCCACGTCGGCGGCACGCGCGATCTGCTTCATCGTGGTGCCCTCAAACCCATGCTGGGTCATCAGGTCTACTGCGGTCTGAATGATCAACCGATGGTTTTTGGCTTGTTGGGCTTTGGAAGTACGCATGATCGAAATTTGAAGAAGAGTGGAGTGTCGGAGGCAAAACAATCAAGTCTGGCCCCACCATGTAAGAAGTGCGACGGCGAGCAGGCAGACTCAGCCGGAATACCGTGCCCTGGAACCAAAAAATACCAAGGCCGCCCCGGCCAGCATGGCGACGGCGCATGCCTGCACAATGAATCCGGCCAAGCTGCTGCTCACCGAAGGGAATGCCAACTGCAGCAGAACGGCGGTAATACAGAGGCCGAAGACGGCCAGCACATGCCGGCGGGACCCGTGTATGCGTACGTGCCACTCAAGGAGCACGCCGCCAGCATTGCTTGGCGCCAGTTTGCCGCACCGGAGTCGATTGAAGATGCGTTTTTCTCCCCAAACGGAGTGAATCATAGCGACCAGGCCGATCGTTGCCACTGCAGCCACAAAATATTCATTCATATTTGCCATACCCCCTGGTATTACCTCATGCCCTGCACTGCGACATCAATATACGATATCTACTATCGATTAAAGCAATGTAATGCACTTCCATTGAGTAGTCAATTAGTATTACTTAATAAAAAGGAAGATGAATTAAAAGCATGGGTTCATACTGCAATCCATCGAACTTAGCAGCGCCGCGCCTCAGCACGGCTTCTGACTTAGTGATTTGTGCGATTTCGGACGTGGGACTCGAGGCTTCGATTTGATGATGCCAGGGAGGTGCGAGTAGTTGCGGTAGGCAATCAATCGTAGTGCGTCGAGCAGACGCTTGGCGATGTCGGCGTCGAGCAGCAGTGCAAGCAGTAGCGGCTTGAGGATGGAGTGGCGGCTGTGCGGTTGATGCGCCACGCCGGCGGCAGCACCACCTCACGCAGTGCCGTTCCGGTCGCACCGGTCGGGGCGGCCAGCGAGACTATCCGCTCGTCATCGTCTGAGCGCAGGAAGTCGCACGCACGCAAAGCCGGCGTTACCGCCTTTCTCGAGGCGCACGCAGATGCCGACACCGCGCTCGTTGAGCGCGGCGCCCAACCAGCACGATGGATAGTCTCCGTGACCATGGGGAAAGCCACCCTGCTCCGATATCTGCCGCGACGACGCTGGCATACGATTCGGCATCGGGCAGGCCGGCGCCGGTTTCAATCGTAAGCATAGGAAATCCTTCATTCTTAATAAAAATTTAATTGGTGAAATTTTTCAATAAAATTGTCGTATAATTAATTTCGGTATCTTTTTAACATCAAAATAGGGAAAATGATGAACTTATACACAGCTGTCAAAGTTGCACTGCCGAGCATTATTTTGTGCGCTTCCTTCCATGTACAAGCAACAACCTTTTCCAACGAGTTCAACGGTGGCGAACTAGGTTACTTGGGCGCAACAGGTTCGACTACTTATGGAGAAACCTTTACTTCTCCAGGCGGAGTGCTGAACGATTTCACCCTCTATGCGTCTTCCGGTTATGGCACTTCAAATTATGGCACCGGCTATGTCGGATTCGGGATTTCTGCATGGGACGGAACCAAAGCCGTCGGTCCCGCCTTGTACACGAGTGCTCCAATCCCATACAGTGGCAAAACTAAAGCATTTGAAGCAACCGGACTCAATCTGGCATTGCCACTTAATAAAGAATACGTAGCATACTTAACAGTTGCAGGCATCCAAAATCCAGTTTATTTCGTTAGGATGCAAGGATCCAACAACAATGGCGAGTTAACAGGGAACCACGTTTATTCGAATGCCGTGGATCCCCTTAATGCAAGTCAGCCGTGGGGTGTGGACAAGACGTATTACATGAGATTTACGGCAAATTTCACCAATAACACCATTCCTGTTCCTGAGCCAGAAACCTACGCCATGTTACTGGCCGGCTTGGGCATAGTCGGTTTCGCTGGCCGACGCAGGTTTAAATCGGCTTGATGGTGACGGCCAAGCCTCAAGTCTTGGCCGCTTTGGCCCGCCTCTGGGCCGATGCAGCCGGTGGGGCGATTGCTTGTATCAACGCGGCGCCGGCATCTGCGGCTGCCTGGAAGGTGGCAGCTTCGTCGCTCAGGCGCTTCGCTTCGGCTTCGTTGGCGGCGGCCTGCTTGGCGACGTGGATGACGGCCGCCTCGTTTTCGCGCGCTTGCTCGGCAACGTGATCTTTTTCGGCCGCCAGCTCGCGTTGCAGCACATTCAGCCAAGGACAGCACGCGCAACTTCGCGGGTGCAGAAGCGGCCGCATCGAACGGAACTTCCTTCCCGTCGTCATGTACGTAGACTGGCTTGCCATCCTGGACAACGACATTGCCGTTTGCTTCAAGGCATAGTTGCTTGCGTCAAACTCATACACATGATCCGCAAAAGCCAGTTCGCAACGGCTCGCACGGTGATGATGCCGTTCGCCGACCAATTTTATGCGCTGGCAGGACAGGTCCGTCCAGTTTGAGAGTTCATGTGCCATGCCGGGAAAATTTCACCCACCGATCAACAACGCGACAGAACCATCGTGATGACACCTTTGAAGCCGCTGCGTTACTAGCTACTGCTGCTCCTGTGACGGTGATCAATCCGCGTCATGCGAGGGATTTCGCCAAGGGACTGGGTTTGTTGGACAAAACGGAACAGGTCGGCAGCTGGGCGTTGCCGCGCCAGCGCAGTGGACTCGGCGGCGAGCACCTTGGCCTGCCAGCGGCGCGAGAAACCTCGCCGGGACTGGTTAATGCCGCCGAGCACATTCTGCCCGGTTTCCCGGGCGCAATGATCCAGGGCCTGGCGCAGCATCGTATCGATACTGGTCAGGGAAACCTGATACTCGTCCGCAACATCCTGGCGTGTTTTTTCTTCGATCCTCAGGGCGACCAGCACGGAACGGTGCCGGTACGGCATGCGCTGCATCGCGCGCTCGACCTCGGCCAGGTCGGAGCGGGCCAGCGCAATCAGGTCCGGGCCGGGCGCTGGATCCGTCAGATGCTCGATTACCGCGGCATCGTCATATTGCGCGGACCGCCTGCCACGCAGCTCGTCCATCGCGACATTGCACGCCACCCGGTAGACATAGGCGTTCGGGTTTTGCACGGATACCGGGGTGCTGGCGTCCGCCAGCCGCAGCCAGGCGTCGTGCAGGCAATCGCTGGCCAGGTCCGCGCAACCGAGATTGCGCAGCAACCGGCGGTGCAGGCGGGCATAGTTCGCCGCCAGGAAATCGCGCAGCACGATGCCCGGGGCATGCTCGCCGAACGGTTCTGCTACGAGCGCATCGGCAATATTGGAGGCCTCCAGGCCATCCAGGGTACTCGGGTTCATGACATCTACCTCGGTGTTCGGCTGCAAGAATGGGGGAGCGGCCCCGCCTGTTCCCTGCATAGGGCAGGAAACAGGCGGGCACGCGCTACATGCCGCTGGACTGGCGCTCCTGCTGCAACTGACGCAGTTGCTCCGGGCTCAGGCGCGCAAGCTGCTTGGCGTCAAAATCCCGCCCCACGCCGAGGAACTGCACCGGACTGGCAGGGTCGTAGGGAACGCCGCGGGCGGACTGCAAGCCGGCTCGCGGTGGCGGCGGCGGTGCTTCCGCCTCCCCCTCCATCGGCTCGTTGCCAAAGCCGAGCAGGCGCACCGTGAAAATCGACGGCAGGTTCTGGCGCGTCGTCGCGCGTTCGCGCTGCAGCACGTCCTGCGCGGCGGCCGTCGCTTGCGACGCTGCCGCACTGGCATTGCTCAATGCGCCGACGTTTACCGCCGCAAGGGCCGGCATGCCCGTCGACTCGCCCTTGACGGCGATATTGGCCGCATTGACCACTTGCAGGGCCGCCAGGTTCACATTGCCCGACACGCGGATACCCGCTTCGCCCGCGTCGATGGTGCCCAGGGGCGCGATCAGATCGATGTCGCCGGCCGGCACTTCGGGAATCGGCGCCAGCGTGGCAATCCCCGCACCGGTGCTCGGCACGTCCGATGACAGCGTGACGTTGCCCCACTGGTCATACACGCGCTTGGGCGGCGTGTAGACCACGGTGGTCTTCGAACCCCGGCCGGCATTGATGTCGCCCTCGGCCGACCAGCTCATGATGCCGCCGCCGAACGTGGTCATGATGCGGCTCTGGCCCAGCAGGATGCTGCCGAGCGAGTAGATCGCGATGTCGCCCGCGCCCTGGGTCAGTACGCCCGACTCGGACGGCGGCGCCTCGCCCTCGATGCCGTAGACCTGGCGGCCGCCCGGCGTCATGAGCTCGATATTGCCACCGAACAAGGTGCGTACGAAGCCGCTTCGCGGCGTGGCGCCGGCCTTCCCGCGGAACATCGTGATGTCGCCGCTGTAGTTGATCGGCGTTCCGTCCGCCCTCCCCTTTGGAAACAGCGCCGCGATGGCATTGCGCCCGCGCAGGTAACTGCCGAAGCGCGCGCCGTCCGCGTCGTTGTACTCGCGCCCGCCTGCCTTGAGTTCGGCGAAATACACCTGGCGCGCAAAGATGCGTTGCTGCGTTGCCGGCAGCGCGTCGAAGAAAGCCTGCGCCTCGCCGGCCGTGCCGGTGAAGCCCAGGCCGTGGGCCGGTTCGGCCAGCCAGGTAGCCAGCTCGGCCTCGTAGGTCTTGACGACCTTGCCCGGCTGCTCGGCCAGCGGCATGCCAGCCTGGGCGCGCTTGCCTTCGCCGAGGTAACGCGCCAGGAAGCCCTTGTAGTCGGGGCCGTTCACACCTACGCCGGCCAGCATCGAGATGCTCGCGCCGGGCCGGCTGTCGCCCGGCACCACAGGCCCCAGGCTGGTCACGCCCGCGCGGTCTTCCATCTGGATGTGGCGCCCTGCGGTGATCTCCAGCGTGCCGGGGCCCGCCACGTTAAAACTGCTGTAGACGATGTCGCGACCGGCCGAGACTACCGACACGTCGGTCGAGGCGCCGTGCGCGAACAGGTTGCCTGAGCTTTCATAGCGCGCACCCAAGCCTGCGTCAGTGGGCAGGGCCTGACCGATAGGCGTGCCGCTGCCGACGATGTCGCGCCCGGCCATCATCCACACCGGCTGCCCGGCCTCGTAATAAGTCTGGCCAGCGCGTGTCGGGTCGTTGGACGTAAAGACGTTGATGCGGCCCGTGGCCACACCCACGAGGTCGCCGTGCAGGGCATAGAAGCGCGCCGGTTCGCTGCCATGTTTACCGCCTGCCGAAACAGTGTTGGCGCCCAGTGCGAACAATGGCCTGCCATTCTCGATGAGGTTGCCGGCCTCGGCGAGATTGCTCACAACTGTGCCGTTCGCCAGCGTGCCCCGGAAAGCCGGATGGAAGGGCGTGGCCATGGCACTCTCGGCTGCGCCCGAGGGGCTCACGGTGTAGCCGCCGCCATGGATCGAATCGCTGGCAAGAAACTCCAGCAGGCTGTTGGCCGATGGCGCCAGCACCAGCGCGCCAGTCGCCTCTGTCGTCCTGTCCGTGGCCATGCTGCCATAGTAGAGGCTGCCGCTGGCCGCAACCGCGCTCAGGATCGACGGGTAGACGTTCGCCATGTCGGTCGGGAGTGCGCCAAGGTTGGCCATCTGCGGCGTCAGGTCGCCTCCGGCCGAGAACAGGCGGATGGCGGTGTTCGGCGTCCACAGCGTGAACCAGCTGTCGCCGCTGCCCTTGGCCGCGCCGACGTTGAAGGGCGTGGCCTTCGGCAGCACGGCACGGCCCGCGTCGTTGGCATCCGTCACGACCAGGTCGCCGCGCGTGTTCAGCTGGTAGCTCGCATCGCCCGGCACCAGCAGCATGCCGCCCTGCGCCACCGCGCGCCCGGCCGAGAACGGATCAATGGCCTGGGGGTCGCGTTCGGACAGCTGGCCGGTGTACTGCGCGTAGCGCAGCGACTGGGTGCCCATCGCGCCGGCTTGCATCTGCACGTCGCCGCGCAGGTTGACGACGGCGCCATTCAGCACGGCGTTGGTCTGGATGTCGTTCAAGGGATCGAGCGCCAAGGGATTGAGTGCGCCGCCGACGCGCAGGCTCAGATCGCCCCCGCCGGTGAGCGCCAGGCTGCCATCGGCCAGTACGCGGCCGGTGCCGCCCACGGCCAGCACCAGGCCGTCGCTGCGCAGGTTGTCCGTGCCGGTGCGAACGGCCGCACCCCGCTGGGACACAAGGCCCGCGTCGCCGCCCACGTCCACGTGCAGGTCGCCGCCGCCCAGCGTGCCGTAACCGGTGAAACCCAGCAGCGTGTCGGTCGTGCCGCGCGTGGCGTAGCTGCCAAAGTTGATCCACCAGGCCGCAGCCTGATCGTTGCCTCCCCCGAGCGTGCTGCCGCTGCCCTGGCGCCACAGCCAGTTGGCGGTGTCGTTGGTCGTCACGCCCTTGTCGGCCGGATTGGGACGGCCGACGCCGGTCGAGGCGATGGCCTGCGCCGCCTCGCCGGTCAGGTTGCCGCCGGCCTGCAGCGTGAGGTTGCCGCCGCCGGCCGGGTACCAGGCGCGCGCCAGGCTCTCGGCCCCGCCATCGACAAACTTCTCGTAGCCCTTGTTCTTGTCGCTCAGCACCGTGCCGCTGCTGCCCACCACGCGCGGCAGGTTATACGGGTCGCCGGCCTGCGTGGCCTGCGACGAGGCGCCGGCCGTATAGACGCCGTAGAGCGAGTGCATGCCCAGGTTGCCGGCCGCGCGCAGGTCAAGGTCGGCGGCGCCGGTGCGCAGCACGCTGAAGCGGGTGCTGCCGGGCAGGTATTCGTAGTAGATGTTCACGGGCAGCGAGACGCAATAACTGGAACTTCCCTTACATAGCGCCTCAGCCGTCTTGAACGAGCCTCCGGTCAACCGCGCGACATCGGCATCGAGTATCGGCGTATCCGCAAGCGCAGGCTCCTTGAATCTCCGGGCTGCGGACGCCGACCAATTGAACGCGTAGACGGGCGTGCAATAGGATCCGTTCGCCCCGCACAGAGCCGCAGCGGTCTGGTATCT
Organism: Janthinobacterium sp. SUN211; assembly: GCF_030587315.1. Taxonomy (NCBI): domain Bacteria; kingdom Pseudomonadati; phylum Pseudomonadota; class Betaproteobacteria; order Burkholderiales; family Oxalobacteraceae; genus Janthinobacterium; species Janthinobacterium sp. SUN211. The sequence goes on from NZ_JAPWIC010000001.1 coordinate 1,053,708, forward strand.
GCCGCCCATGAGTTGGCGGGCGACTTCATCGGTGATCTCTACGCCTGCCTTCAAACCCAGATCGGCAGCCGCGAGCGATGTCCATGCGAACGCGCCTTTGAACGGCAGCGCCTTGGCGAACAGACCGTAGTGGGTGTCGGCCATGCGCAGGCTGCCCGCTGCGGGGTTCTGCTGCAGCGTGCGCGGGTCGGCCGCACCGAGGTCGGCGCCACCCGCCAGCTGCAGCGACCACGACTGCGAGCCTTCCGGCAGCATCGCGGCCACGCCCCACAGCCGGCCCGCGCCGCCAGGACGAAGCTCGACCGACTTGGCGTCGCCCGGCAACCTGATGTCGGTCGAAGAAGGCAGCAGCGCCCCCACGGGCAAGGTCGTGTCGCCATGCATCAGGTACTTCACGCCCACGGCCGGCAGCGCGACGCCCTTGGGCCAGACCAGCGCGTCCAACATGGTGGTACCCGGCAAGCGCGTGCCCGCGTCCAGGCGCGTGCCTTGTGGCAGCGTCACGGTTTCACCGGCGATGCTGCCGGCCGCGTGAATAATCTGGCCCGAGGCATCGCGCACGTTGGCAGCGAGCACGGTCCCGGCGGGCAGCAGCATCTCAGCCGTCAATTCGCTGGACACGGGGATCAGCGTGCCGGCGGCAAAGTCACTCGACTGGATCGGCAGGTCAAAATTGAGCGCGTTGCCGCCTTCGAACGCCGTGCCATCGGCCAGCACGACGCCGGCACGCGGGATCACCGTGTCGGCGCCGAAAAAATTACTTCCTGAAAGCAACAGCCAGCCTTTGTCGTCCTGCGTGGCGGGCGGTGGCGCGAAGCCGTCGTTGATGCTGCCATAGATATCGAGGTTGCCTGCCGCGCGAATGCGCAAGGAGCCGACTTCACCCGAGCCATAGACGCCGGTCTTAGGCGTGTGCGGGTTGACGCTGGCGTAGCGGTAGCCCGACAAATCCAGGTCGCCCGACACGACGATGTCGCCACCCGGGTTGATCAGCGCATTGCTTGTGATCTCGATGCCGGGACGCAGATGGAAGGCGTCGGCATAGGCCGGGTTGCGCAGGCCGGCAAGCTTGCCGGTCATGAGGCTGGCGCGCGCCAGTGCGGCATCGATGAAATCGTTGTTGTCGTCGTGCTTGTCCTTCAGCCAGGTCTGGGTGATCTCCTGGTAGGGTCGTCCGCTGGCAGCCGGCGTGCTGACCAGCGGGGCGTCGTCGTAGCGTTGCATGGCGTTGACCGCGATGGAGCGAGCGCCGCGGATGTCGAGCGCACCGCGCGCGTCGATGGCGATGTCGCCGTGGACCGCCGCATCGGCCGCCCCGTTGATGCCCGGCAAGCCGTTGGCGCCGATGCGCGGCGCCGAGAGTTCGAGCGTGCCGCGTGCGCGGCCGTCGTTCTGCCCCGGCTGCGTGCCCAGGGTCGCGGCTGTGCCGTGGCGCAGGTCGACGCGTGCGCCGTCGGCCAGCGTCAGCACGCCGCCCTGCGTACTCAGGTCGACGATCGCGCGGTTGGGCGAATCGATGATCTTGCCGTAGCTATCCACGCGCAGCAGCGTGCCGTGCGCATCGAGCACGGCCGAGCCCGCCACCGTCAGGGCGTTCTTCGCCGCGAGGTAGATGCGGCCCGCGCGCTCGCCGCTGGCGTCGATGGTGCCGTTGACCGTCAGGCTGCCGTTGTCGACCGACACGTTGACCTCGCCGGCCTTCAAGCCGTCGCCGATGGCGAGGTCGCCCTGCTTGAGCTGGAAGGTGCGCGTGCCGGACACGCCGCCTTCGTTGAGCCGCTGGTTGAGAGATGCGAACTGGCTGTCGAGCGCTGCGCCATCACCGAGATGCTGTGCGCGCACTTCCACGCCGCCAGCCTGATAGGGCACGAGCGTGCCACCCGCGTCGTAGCGCCCCGTGCTGCCGCCGCGGATCGCGCCCTGCAGGTCGACCACGCCGGCCTGGTCACCCAGCGCCAGCGCCTTGAGCGTGCCGGCGCGGTTGTTCCGCGCCGACACATCGATCACCGAGCCCGCGGCCTGGCGCACATTGCCGGCCAGGCTTTCGAGCGTGACGTCGCCGCCCCAGCTGTACTTGGACACGTCGTTGAAATCGATCTTGCGGCCGGCCAGGTCGAGCTGCGCGCGCCCGGTCAGCGTGAGGTCCTTGTCGGCGGTGATCACGAGCTTGCCAGTGGGCAGTGCCAGCATGGTGTCGATGATCACGTCGCGGCCCGCAAGGCGCAGTTCCGCGCCGAGTGCGGCATCGGCGACCGGTGTAGTCAAAGGCACGGAAGCGCTCACGCGCAGGTCGCCGCCCGCGGTGATGCGGTTGACCGAGCCCGCCGCGCCTGTCACCAGCGGCGCGTCGATGCCGAGGTTGCCGCCGCTGTAGGCATAACCCTTGCCGGCTTCATACGCGCCTTGCGACTGGTAGACCGAGAGGCTGCCCTTGTTGTTGGCGGTGATCCGCTCGCCGGCCTTGAGCCGCACGTCAGCGAAGCCCAGCGCCAGACGCGCGTCATCGCTGGTGCCCGCAGCTTGCGTGCCTGGGCCATAGCCAAATTCGATGGTCCCTGCCTCGATGGCCAGCGTGCCGCTGCCGGTGCCGGCGCCGCCCGTGACTACGGCGCCGGGCGCCACGGTCGATCCGGTCCAGATCAGGTGGCCGGTGCGGATGGTCGCCACATCGCCGGCCGCACCCGCGCCGTAGATGGCGGGCGTGCCCAGCACCAGGCGCGCGAGCGTGGATTTGCCGGTGGCCGGGTCGATGGTGTCGAGCGAGGCGCTGCCGAAGAATCGCAGGCCGCCGCTGGCGTTGAGCTGCAACGTCTCGAGCGCCGGGGCGCCGTACCGCGTGTCGCCGCGCAGCAGGCGGTCGAGCAAGCTCTGGTTCAACACCAGGCCGGACGGTAGCGTGTTGCGCGCGGCCGCGTCGGCCAGCGCCACGCTGTCGCCGACGTTGATGCCCTGCACCGCCAGCGTGAGGTTGCGCGTGCCGTAGCGCACCGTGTCGTCGAGTACGAAACGGTCTGGCGTGGACAGCGCGATGGTGCCCTGGGAATACAGCTCGGTCTGGCCCGCGCAGGGCGAGACGGTGCATGTGCCGATCTGCAGGCTGCGGTTCCCCAGCAAGTCCACGCTCGGCAGACCCGGCAGCATGCTGAGCACGCCGTTGGACACGGCCACCAGATTGCCGGCCGTACCCGCGTAGAAAAATCCATCGGCCGAGTCATAGGCCGCGCGGCCCTTGCCCAGTGTGTTGACACCCGCGCCCTGCTCGATCACGAGGTGGCTCGCGTTATCGGTGTTGGTGGCATCGGCCAGCAGAAACACCTCGGGAGCCGACAGCACCGCGCCCTGGCGCAAGGTGAGTCCGTTCGTCCCTGGGTTGAACCTCACAATGTTGCCGCCCGAGCCGTATTCCACATACTGCAGACCGCCGAGCATGAGCCGCGAGGCGCCCATTGCATTGAGCGCATCAGCGTTCAGCGTCACGCCCTCGAAGCCGGCGGTAGCCTTCGCACCGCCGCGCACGACCTCGATCTGGCTTTCAGGCCCCCCATATCCCGCAAAAACAGCCACCGCGCCGCCGTAGCCGCCCTTGGCCGCGTCGAAGCGGCCGATACCCTCGAAATGGAAAGCGTCGGCGCCGGCGTCGGCGCCAGTGTTCGGCATGAGGGCCAGCAGCAGCGTGCGCGCGTCCGCGGGTGCCATCGCGCGCGGCACGCCGATGCGCGCGGCGTCGCTGACGATGAACTGGTTGAACGAGGTCTCGTTGTACTGGGAGTAGGTGCGCAGCACTTCGGCCGGTGTTAGGATCGCCTGGCGGAACAGCGTATCGCCGATGGCGGTATTGGCGATGCCGAGCCGCGCGGCGGCCGACCACGAGCCGTTGCGCATCGCGCTGCCGGGCTGCGCCGCGCCCTGCCCGGCGCTGTCGTTGAGCTCGACGCGGAAGGCACCAGGCATCAGGGCATAAGTGGAAGGCATCAGCGTATAAATGCCCGCGGGCAAGCCCGGCACGCCGGCACCCAGCGTGATCTGCTGGCCGATCAGCGGGTCGACCGCGCCACGTTCGCCGCCCGCCGGGGCGACCGGGGCTTGCACGCCGGGCACGACGGCATACACCGGGTTGCCCGCGAGACCGGGCAGGCTGAAGCTGCCATCGACCGCAGTGCGCACCAGCGGGTGGTAGCGCGCATCGGTCGAGCCGCCGCGGCCACCGATAAAGCCAAAGCCCTTGAGTTCGCCGCCGCCCGAGAGGTTCAGTACCGCGCCGGGCTGCACATTGACGCTCGCTCCGCCCAGCGTGAGGCCGACCGTCAGCGCCTGTCCGCGCGAATCTGCGCCGCCCACGCCGATCAACTCCACCTTCGTGCCGTCGTAGAGGTAGTTGATGCCGTCAACCGTGCCGCCATAAGGCATCAGCAGGCCGTTGCCACTGACCGAGGTCAGGCTCCCAGGCAGGAAGTCGACCCGCGTGGTGTTTGCGTCGCCGATGCGCAGGCTGCCCAGCGGCACGCGCAGCACGCCGCCCTGCTCGATGGTCGCGGCGCCGAGCGTCAGGCCGCCGAAGGCCGCATAAGGCACCGCCGGCGCGGCTTGCCCCTTGCCTTCGATGCGCAGCACGCGATCCGGTGCATAAGTGCCGTCGGGCAACACACCCGCCTGGATCGAGGCCGAGACGCCGATGGCCGGGTAGATTTGCGCAGCCCGCAGTGTGAGGTCGCCAGGGGTGGCCAGGCTGGTCGTCGGCACGCCGTTGGTCAAGGCCGGTACGTCGGACAGAAAGCGCAAGTCGCTATCGCTTTGCAGCGTGGTCTGGCCGAAGCCGCGCCGCTCCACCCTGATGCTGCCCGGGTTCTCCGGCGTGTCGCTGTCGGACGATATCGGTATATCGCCGTTGACACCAGACATTCGAACCGACGAGCGCACGTCGATGAGGCCGGCATGCACCTCCAGATGTGCCTCGGAGGGTAGCCAGTCGCCGGTGCCGATGACGCCGAAGCGACCTCGGGTCACGTCCACCCCCAAGCTCTGCGTGATGCCGGCCAGCCGCACGTAGGGTGCATCCAGCGTAATGTGCGCGTCGTTGCGCGCGTTGTCGGCCAGCATCAGCGCGCCGTAGGTCGACAGGCTCTGGCCGAGCCGCAGGCTGGCGTTGTCTTCCAGGCTGATGCCGCCCGCGCTGAGCAGCGCGAGGTTGTCGAAGCCGCCCCGTGTGACCGTGTCGACGCCCAGCCGGCCGTGGCCATAGACCAGCGCCGCATCGGCCGCGCCGGGGGCCAGTCCGGCCGGCAGGTCCGACGGCCCCTGCAGCCCGCCGATCACCAGGTCGCGGTAGTTGCGCACCGCGTTCTCGGCCAGCGTGTACTGCGCCGGGCCGGAACTCGTGCGCACTTCGGGCGATTCCAGCGCGACTTGCAGCGTGCCGCCGGCGGCGCCCGCGCCGCCCGAGCGGGCCAGCAGTTCGCCGTCCAGGTAGAAGCCGTTGTTCGAGGCCAGCGCGATATGCCCGCCGCGGCTCGCCACCGCGACCGGGCCGGCAGCGCCCATGTCGAGCACGGCGGCGGTACCCGAGGCATCGAGCACGGCACCCTCGCGCACGACGATGAAGCCGTTGGCGGCCGTGGCCGAACCGTCGCTTTCCTTGATCTCGCCGCCGATCACGATGCTGCCACCGTCGCGCACGATGCCGTAACGCCGGCCGTGCGCATCGAGCGCGGTCGCGGGCGTGGCGGACACGTCGATCACCGCCTGCTCGCCGAGCCAGATCGAGCGACTGTGCGCCCCATCCACGGCATGCTCCTGCTCCATGCGCGTGAGGTCGAGGTTCTTCAGCGAAATGCTGCCGCCGTGCGCCAGCAGCCGGCCTTGCAGCGTGAGTTGGCCAACGCTGCGCACGTCGATGGCCTGGCCGGGATCGACCGTGATCTGCGCATCCCGACCGATGACCGCAGCCACCGTCGGCAGGTCGGCTGCCAGGGTCTGCACCGTGCCCGCCTGCAGGCTCAGGCTCGCACCGGCACGCTGCGTGAGCACGCCCTTGACGGCATCCTCGGTGTAGAGCAGCGGCGTCCAGGCTTGCAGTGCTTTGTCCAAAACGGCGGTGCTCGCGACATTCCTGGCTTCGGGCGTTACGCGCAGCACCGGCATCGTCACCTCGACCTGCGTGCCGTCGGTCACCGTGACGCCGCGGTCGCCGATGAGTGCATAGCGGCTGAAGCCCTTGTCGAAGAAGTTGCCTGAGAGGAGTAATGTGCCTGGCTCGGCCGAAGTGTCTGCCCCCCCTCGACCGTCCGTGACGAGCATGCGCCCGGTCTGCAAGCTCAGCGTGCCGCCACCCGAGGTGCCCCAGCCGCGCAGCGCGCCATCGGTCGCCAGCACTCCCTCACCACCGCCGGTCTGCGCATTCGCCTGCAGCCGGACGTCGCCGCCCTTGCCGCCTCGCTGCGAAGTGCCGTTGGCCAGCAAGGCCGCACCTGAGGACACGTCGATGACGCTGCCCTGGGCCAGCAGCACGTCTGCGCTGCTGCGGATCGACACGCTGCCGCCGTTGCGCCACGCCATGTTGCCGGTATCGGCAGGATCGAGCCACAGGTTGCTCCACAGGCCGCGCGTGTCCAGTGCCACGCCCCGGGCCACCGTCACGCCCGCGCGCACGCCTTCCGGCGTGGTGGTCTGCGTGGTGTCATCGAGGCGGTTGGTGCTGGCTTGCGCGAGCGTGTCGCCCAGGCGGATGCTGCCGCCGTGCGTCGTGAGGTCCGCGTTCACACCGACTTTCGGGCCGTAGAGCGCGATGTCGCCGCCATTGCCCAGCGTCAGCGCCGAGTCCACCGTGATCGAGTTCTCGGCCGCAATGCGCACTGCCCCCAGCGAGAAGCCGTTGAGCAACGTGGTGTCGAGGGTCAACGTGTCCTGACGCGCGGCTGGTAACGCCGCCGTGAGGTCGAGCCCGGTTGCGATGCGTTCGGCCGTGTCGCTCAGCACCACGTTCTTCACGCCCGCGGTGTCGAGCCGCCGGTGCATCAGGCCGGTGTTCTTGTCGTGGAGGGTGCCGTAGGTGCCGACCACCAACTGCCCGCCGCGCGCCACCGCCATCTGCGACTGGTCATACCCGTCGAGTCCGGCCTGCGCCGCCTGCGTCTGGCCGCTTCCCCGGAAGGTGTCCCCCGCGATGTCGCCCTCGAGCACCGCGTTCTTCGTCCCGACCACCAGCACGCCCGCATCGCGGCCCACCGTGTAGCCGCTTTCCAGCCTGCGCTGCTGTCCGATCAGCGGGTTGTAGTAATAGCCGGTCGCTTTCTCGCCCCAGCGTTCGTGCTTGTCTTCGTAGCCCTTGTAGACGCCCGTGTAGCGTTGGTCGCCCGGGGCCTTGTTCACTTCGTACAGCCGCCCATCGGTCCCGTTGAGCCAGGTCTGATTGATGAAACCGCTCTGCACATTGACCGTGCCGCCCGAGAGATTGATGCTGGAGCCGGCCTGCGTGACCACATCGTTGCCGCCAAAGCTCACCGTGCCGCCCTGCGCCATCCATTCGCCCACGGTGTGGCCCGCGGTGCCAAGATAGCCGCCCACCTCCAACAGGCCGCCCGCCGTGTACCAGCGCTCGGTGGCGTAGCCGTTCGTGCCCTTGGGTACGAACACCAGGCTGCGGCGGTCGATCCACATGTCGTTGCTGTTGAGGGTCTTGCCATCCCGGTTGACCGGCGCATCGCGCTGTTCATTACCCTGGACGTTGACCTTGACGTTGTTCGATTCCATGGCCAGGTTCACGCCCACGGCGCCGGAAACGTCGATCCGTGCGCGCTCACGCACCAGGCTGCGCTGGGCTGCATTGATGACGATCTGACCGCCAGTAGCCAAGGTCAGGGAGTCGCTCTGGAAGTCGGCCGCGCCGCTGCTGCTGATCTCGATGCGGGACTGGTCGCGGCGATCAGTGATGGCCACGATGTTCTCGGGAGTGCTGATTGCAGGTCCTCGCAGGCTGTCGCGCTGGCTGTCCAGGGCCCTCTTGCCGTCGTCCTCGATCACCACGGCAGTGGCGGCACCCTGGCCGAGGGCGACCTTGCCATCCGCGCCGATGGCGTTCAGGTGCACGGTGCCGCGGGTGTTGACGCTGGTGGTGGCGAGTACGACACCGTTTTGCTGAACGTCACGCCCAACCATGGTCACGTCGCCCTCGCGAGCCTGGATCAGGCCGGTGTTGCTGACCTTGCCCGACAGGCTGTCGGTGTTGAACTGCGGCGTGATCTCGTTGCCGCGCGTGGTCGACGCCTGGTTGCCATCGGTGCCGACACCCTTCTTGATGATGAAGTTGTCACCGGCCACAAGCGCGGTCTGGCCTTTTTGCGTGACGATGTCTCCCCCGTTGTGCACCTCCTTGCCGAGCAGCAAGACATAGCCGCCCCCTTCGGTGGATGTTTTCGGGGCCAACGTGGCGATCCGCGCACCGGCCTGTATCTCTACCTTGCCCTGGGCATTGGTAAAGCTGGGTTGGCTGGCATTGGCCGTGTAGATGCCGCTGGTCTTGAACTGGCCGTCGTCGATCTGGGCGGCGGCCGCGACGAGGTTGCGCGTATTGACCTGGCTGCTGCCATTAAAGACGATGCCGTTGCGGTTGACAATGAGTACCGTGCCATCGGCCTTGATCTGGCCCTGGATTTGCGAGGGCCGTGCGTTCGGGTCATTGACGCGGTTGAGAACGGCCCACTCCTTTTGCTGCCTGAATTCGACCGTCGTGTTGCGACCGACATTGAACGTCTCCCAGTTCAGAATAGCCTTGTCGGCCGTCTGTTCGATGGCGACGTTGCTGCGGCCGTCGACCTGGGTAAGCGTCGGGGCATTGGCGTTGTGCCAGCCTGCGCTCAGCGAATTGGTGTCGATTTTCAAGCCACCCACGGTCATGCCGTCGGGAACGGATGCCCCGTTCGCTGCCGCCAGGCGGGCGGCAGCCTGGGCCGACTGCTGCGCCGCGATGCCGCGCGCGGCCAGGTTCAGGTTGCTGATGGAGCGCTGCAGTTGCTCGTTGGCCTTCTGCTGCTGTCCAAGCGGGCTCGTCAGGTTGGATGCGGGCAAGCCGTTGGGCAGCCGGCCCGTTTGCGACGCCGTGTCCCGGACCGCGCCCTTGTCGGCAAACCATGCCGGACTGAACGCGCGCTGCGCATGAGCCGGCACCGTCACCGCGCCGGCGGCCAGCGTCAGCGCGATGGCCCGCGCCAGCGGCGCCAGCCTGAATACCCGATCCTGTTTGCGTATCGTTTGATTTTCCCTGCCACTGCGCCCGCGTGTGTTCATGTAAGTATCCGCCTGGTCATTGAGTCGATGCCGTCCGGCTGCCCGTCTCGCCCCGGCCAGCCACATTCATGAAGGCCTTCCCCATCGCAGCCGAGTAGCGCCGGCGACAGGAAGAGCCCCTATGCAAGGGTGACGAACCGCACCACGCAAATACCGCAAACTTTTTTGAAACTTTTTTGAAACCTCTGCATAAAGAGCAAAATACGGCGCACAACGCCGGGCGACACGCGCGCCAACGTGCCGGGACTTGCCGTGCAACACGATGGAGCGAGCCGTTCAGCTCAAGAGCAGCAATCCCGCCGGCAGCGACCGTGCCTGCAGCTGAAACGATTCCTGCAGCTGCCACAGCGCCAGGTCCAGCGAGGCCGTGAAGAAACGCCCGCTGACGGGCTTGTTGCGCACGGCATCGTTCATCAGCACCACGCGGCCGGCGCGGTAACGATTGATTTCGTCGAGCACGTCGGCCAGGGGGGCCTGGTCAAACACCAGCATCCCCTGGCGCCAGGCCGACTCTGTTTTCGGGTCGATGCCAGCGATGTCGCCCAGCGAACTGGCGCCATAAACCAATTGCTGGCGCGCATGCAGCTGACGCGCGCCGGCCGGATGCTCCACGCGGACGGCGCCTTCGATACAGGTGACGCAAACCTTGCCATCGAGGTGGCGCACTTCGACCCGTCCGGATTCGAGCAGGCTGCGGCCAACGCCGGCCACGACGGCAAAGGCCGGCCCCGCCTCCCTCAGATCGATGGACGCCTCGCCCGTGAGCAAGTCCAGGCCGACCAGCCTGCCGCCATCGGTCTGGCGGCGTATGCTGGTACGCGTATTGAGGATGACGTCGACACCCTGGGACAGGGCCAGCGTGCGCTGTTCGCCAGGGGCGGTGCGCTCGTCTGCAGCCCACTCGTCCGGTCCCGGCCACAAGCCCAGGGGCGGATGGACCACGGCCACGCCGGCGACGGCCGCCGCGCCGATGGCAGCGCCGAGAAAAGCCCGCCGTCCGCCGGGCGCAAGCAAGGGACGGCGCGCGCGCGCCGGCACGGCTTCCGGCCTGGCGCGCAGCAACTCGCGGGCCGGGGCCTCAAGCGCATCCCAGCGCCGCTTCACGTCGTTGTACGCGGCCTGATGCGAGGGACTGGACTTGACCCAGCGCCGGAACCGTTGCGCATCCACTTCGCGCGCGTCTCCCGAGGTGAGCAGGCGCAACCAGTTCCACGCCTGGGCTTCCAGGTCGGCGGACGAAGCGGCGCGGCTGTCCTTGGGCGGCGGCGTCTTCATCGTGTCAGGTCCAGCGGCCAGGCCGGGCCGCAAGGCAGGAAACCTGCGGGCTGCTGCGTGCTGCTTGCATATGTTTTTTGCTCTCTCATACTTGATGACGAATGGCGCCCCGGAAAACCCGCATTATTTATGCTCCGCCGCCAGATAGGTGTCCAGGCGCTCATGCACGCGCTTCAATTCGTATTCGACCGTCCGCAACGACACACCCAGCCGCTGGGCCGCCTCTTTTTGCGTCACGCCTTCCGCATGCACGAGCAGCGCGACGGCCCGGCGGCGCTCGGGCATGCGGTCGAGCAGCTGGAACAGGGCATCCAGGTCCGAGCGTATCTCGGCCGTCCGCGCCGGGCCGGGGGCCGGGTCCACCAGTTCCTCCAGCAATGCATCGATATTATCGCCTGACAACAGGCGGCTGTGCCGGCGCTGCACGTCCACCGCGATATTGACCGCCATCCGGGACAGGTAGGCACCGGGGTTCTGGACGGGCCCAAGGTCTTCGCCACCCTTGAGGCGCAGCCAGGTGTCGTGCAGCGCATCGCCGGCATCTTCAGCATTGCCCAGCTTGCGCGTCAGGCGCTGCTTGATGGTGGCGTAGTGCTTGCCCAGGTAGTTCAGCAGGAAAAGCTGCGTGCCTTCGGACATGGTTAGCCCTCCCCCTGCTGCTGGCCGCACTGCGGTCCCACGCTGGGGGCGCTGGGTGCAACCAACATGGTCAAAAGCTGGCGCGCGATCGCCGTTGGCGGGACGCTGCCGATATGCACACCGCGCACCGCGTGCAGCAATGCGGCATCGCGACGGGGATCGCCACTGCTGCCGAGCAGGCGGACGCCGCCGATGCGGCCATCCGTTTCCAGGTAAAACCGCAGCAAGGACGTGTAGTTGCCCGGCCGGGTACGCGCATCCGAGCACAGCGCCTGCCAGATACGCATCTGAACCAGCCCGGCATAGCCATCCTCGCCGAACAGCTCCGCCATGCCATTGCGCGGCAAGGTGGATGCCGGTGCTGCGGATGCCACGGCGGCCTCTTTCAGAATGAAGGTCTGGCCCAGGCCAGAACTGCGCCTGTCAGCAACCAGTCCGGTACCTTCGAGCAGAATGCGCAATGCCGCTTCGGCCGAATAATGGCCGTATACCGCCGTGGAGGTACGGGCATGCGCGATATCACTGGAAAACAATGCAGGCTGTCCGGTGATGTCCGCATATTGGTTCAGCGCCGCATTGAGCGGCTGCGCCGGGATACTGAAAGCAAGGAGAGAAATAGCCGCATCAGAAACGGGATTGACACGTGCAGCACCTGTAGGCGGCAAATCGGAAGGAGCGCCATGAGCGTCCCCTGTTAATCCGATAAACCCACTCAGTACCCAGAAGAGCGCCAGCCCGTTGCAGCTCAAGCCGCCGACGTACATACGCACCCCTGTCGATCCCGCCACCGCGCATTGCCGCGAGCGTCGTCAAGCCAGCAGCAGTGCTGCATGGGGCATGGCAGGATGACGGATCGAGTCGGCAAGGTAGCTGCACCATTCTGAAATGGTGCATAGTGGCATTCAAATGTGACGGTGTTGTTACATCAACACTGAATCGCCATGAGTTGCTATCGGTAGCTTAGACTCTTCTGATCCACAGTTCTTGAAAGAGGAAAAACCGGTGGATCGTGTTGGTAGCCTGAGTGTCCTGACAGACGCCAGGTGTACGATCTCATAGCTGCCTGGTTCAAAGACGAGATCGGATCTGCCCTACCCCTGGCGATCCCTTGGCACGTTACAAGACAGTGCCGCCAATCAATAAGCGAGAAAGATAATCATGTTGGATAAGAAATGGTGGCATAACGCCGTCGTGTATCAGATCTACCCTCGTAGTTTTCAAGACAGCAATCACGATGGGGTCGGTGATCTGGCCGGCATCATTGGCAGACTGGACTACCTGCAACATCTGGGAATCAACCTGATCTGGCTGTCGCCAGTGTACCGGTCGCCGATGGACGATAACGGCTATGACATCTCCGACTATCAGGATATCGCCGCCGAATTCGGCACATTGGCCGAGATGGAGCAGTTGATCGCAGAGGCGGCCAGGCGCGACATCCGTATTTTGATGGATCTTGTGGTCAACCATACCTCTGACGAGCATGCTTGGTTCATCGAGGCGAAGAAATCCAGGGATAGCCCCTACCGTGACTACTACATCTGGCGCAATGCAGGCGCCGATGGCTCCCCGCCCGACCAGCAACGTTCGTATTTTGGCGGGAGTGCATGGGAGTACGATGCCGCCAGCGGTGAATATTACTTCCATCTGTTCTCGAAACGACAGCCGGACCTGAACTGGGAAAATCCCCAGGTGCAGGCAGAGGTGTATCGCATGATGAACTGGTGGTTGGACAAGGGCATCGGCGGCTTCCGCATGGATGTGATCGATCTCATCGGCAAACAGGTCGACCAGCAGATCATCGCCAACGGCGCACAACTGCACCCGCTGCTGCAGCAAATGCACCAAGCGACCTTGGCGGCACGCGATGTATTGTCGGTGGGCGAGACTTGGAGCGCCACCCCGGAGACAGCCAAGCTGTATTCCGACCCGGCGCGTCAGGAGCTGTCGATGGTCTTCCAGTTTGAGCACATCACCATGACCCACGATACCAAGGAGGGGAAATGGAAGCCGCGGCCGTTCGATCTGATCGAATTCAAGCAGATCATCGGTAAGTGGCAGACCGAGCTGGCCGATGCCGGCTGGAATTCGCTGTTCTGGAATAACCACGACCTGCCGCGCGCCGTATCCAAATACGGCGACCCCGGCCGTTACCGGGTCGAGTCGGCCAAGATGCTGGCCACCGCGCTACATTTTCTCAAGGGCACCCCCTACGTCTATCAAGGCGAGGAAATAGGCATGACCAATGTACGTTTCGATTCCATCGACGACTATCGCGACATCGAATCGCTCAACCTCTACCACGAACGCACGGCCGCCGGTGTGCCACCGGAGACGATGATGGCCGGCATCCACGCCAACGGGCGGGACAATGCACGCACCCCAATGCAGTGGAACAGCACACACAACGCCGGCTTCAGTACTGGCACGCCGTGGCTCAAGCTGAATCCCAACTACCCGGAGGTCAACGTCGCGGCCGCACTGGAACAACCCGATTCGGTCTTCTTCCACTACCAGAAGCTGATCGAACTGCGCAAGCACTGGGACGTCATGGTTTACGGAAAATACCTGCCGTTACTGGAGCAGCACCCGCAGGTATTCGCCTACCGGCGCAGCTTGGGAAGCCAACAGCTGGTTGTCGTCAACAACTTCTCCGGCGAACACGTCGAACTGGATCTGCCGGCAACGCTGCACGGCATTGCCGGGCAAGGCTTGATCAGCAACTATGCCCAGCGTGACAGCTGGACCGACCACCTCAGCCTGCAGCCATACGAATCGTTTGCTATCGCTTATGTGTGTGAGGCAGGGTGCGGATAAAGCGTTGCTGTGCAATCACATCGTGTCGCGCGAGCGCCTGGGCAAATGGCGCTGGGTGGTTGAGCGCACACTGGGCTGATTGCACCGTTTCCGCCGATTACGCGTCCGCTACGAGCGCCGTGCCGATATCCGCCAGGCGCTTCTCTCGCTTGCCTACATACTCATCTGCTGGAGATACATTCAGCGGTTTTGTTAGGCGTCCTTAGTGTACGAACTTGTTGCTTTGAAAGCAAGGAAGAGGATTGTCAGGCGTTCTAAGCCCGCTTGACGTGAAAACGGCCGCAGGAAGCGGCCGTATCGTTGAGGCTGGGCAGTGGATTAGAAATCCCATTGCCCAAAGTTTGCCCCAAGCTCGTATTCAGACAAGATGTAACATCCTAAATCATTGAATACAAACGAAAATTTTGGTGGGAAGTGCAAGTTTCGAACTTGCGACCCCTGCAGTGTGAATGCAGTGCTCTACCCCTGAGCTAACCTCCCGAAGCGAGGCGAATTATCGCATAGGTGTTGCGGCATCTGCAAGGGCTGGCGAGAGGAAATTTAGCGCGCCCCGCTTTTTTCTCACGCGGCGGCTGGCGGCGCCGTGACGGCGGTCCAGATGCACTGGCCTTTGGCGGCCTTGTCGAGGCCGGCGATGGTGGCTTCGTGGGCGGCCAGTTCGTCGGCGCTGGCGCTCTGGAAGATGACTTCGGCCAGGGGCACGACTTCCAGGGCGGCGCCGTCGGCGGCCACTTCCACCTCTTCTTCCATGCTGAGGCTGTTTTGCCCGCGCGTCATGGCCAGGTAGACGTCAGCCAGCAATTCGGAGTCAAGCAGCGCGCCGTGCAGCTTGCGGTGGGCGTTCGAGACGCCGTAGCGGTCGCACAGGGCGTCGAGCGAGTTGCGCTTGCCTGGGTGCATTTCCTTCGCCTGCACCAGGGTGTCGATCACACCATTTACTTGCTCGTGGACTGGCGGCAAGTTCAAGCGCTTGAATTCCGCGTTCAGGAAGCCGATATCGAACGGGGCGTTGTGGATGATCAGTTCGGCGTCGGCGATGTAGGCGCGAAACTCGTCGGCGATTTCCGCGAATTTCGGCTTGTCGCTAAGGAATTCCGTCGTCAATCCGTGGACGGCCAGCGCACCCTCTTCCGAGTCGCGCTCGGGATTGATGTAATGGTGAAAATTATTCCCCGTCAACATGCGGTTGTTCAGTTCGACCGCCCCGATCTCCAGGATGCGGTCGCCCGTGCGCGGGTTCAGGCCGGTGGTTTCAGTATCGAGGACAATTTGACGCATGGCAGATTCAGTCTTAAAAGCAAAAAGCGAAGGGCACAGTATAGCAAACCTGTGCTCTTCGATTACATCACGGCATGCCCGAATGCTCAACAAAACCGTAGCGAGCGGCAGTGATTTGTGGCAGAGAAGCGCAACCGTACTTGGTACGGGGGCGCCGAGCCGGTGAGCATCGCCGGCCGCAAAGCGCGACGCGCAGCAGGTTTGGTTGGGCGTTCTCAGGCGCGCACGGTTTCCACGCCCAGGTTGGCCAGCTGATCGGCCCGCTCATTGCCCGGATGGCCGTTATGGCCGCGCACCCAGCGCCATTCCACTTCATGCACGGCCTGGGCCGTATCGAGCGCCTGCCACAAGTCGACGTTTTTCACTGGTGCCTTGGCGGCCGTTTTCCAGCCGCGTGCTTTCCAGCCGTGGATCCATTCGCTGATACCCTTTTGCACATACTGGCTATCGGTATACAGCACCACTTGGCAGGGACGTTTGAGCGCCGTCAAGGCTTCGATCACGGCCTTCAATTCCATGCGGTTATTCGTCGTATTCAGTTCCCCGCCGTAAATTTCTTTCTTGGCGCCATCGGCCACCATCAGCGCGCCCCAGCCGCCCGTGCCGGGATTGCCCTTGCATGCGCCATCGGCGTAAATCTCAACTTTATCCATCTTGCTGTTCCCGCCTTTTATTCGTGACCGGTGCGCCTGCGGGCGCCGTCGCCGGTTTTTTGGTCCAAGCCGGACCGATCAAACGCATCCCTTTGACGCGCTTGATCGCCTGCACTATATACACTGCGCCCAGATATGGCCACCAGCGCGCACCGGCCTTGTCCATGAAGGCGTTGCGGCGCAGCCATTTTTCCGTCCTGCAAGCAGGCGCGTAGCAGCCGAAGTGGCTTTGGCTCACGCCCATGTTCAGCAATTTTAACCAGTCTTTCATGCGCGGCATAGAGATCAGCTCGCCCGCCTGCGGCAAGTAATGCCGGCCCGTGACCCGCCCCAGTCCCTGGCGCATACCCCACAGGCTGGCCGGATTGAAGCCGCAGACGATCACACGCCCTTCCGGAATCAGCACGCGCTCCACTTCGCGCAAGACCTGGTGCGGCTCGGCGGCAAATTCGAGGACGTGCGGCAAGACCACCAGGTCCAGGCTTTGCGAGTCGAACGGCAACTCGTCGAAGGCCGACACGAGGGTCAAGCGGCTTTCTTGCGGCGGACGCGACGGCAGGCGCGCATCGAGCAGCCATTTGTTCGGCATGCGGTTGGCCGCCAGCGCATCGAGCTGGGGCAAGCCGATCTGCACGGCATTAAAACCGAAGATATCGACAGTCAGGCTGTCGAGGCATTGCTGCTCCCAGGCACGCACGTACAGACCGGCCGGTGTCTGCAGCCAGCCGTCAAGCGCTATAATGGATTTTTCGGATGCCACACTGTCCATTCAGTTTTCTCTTTTGCTCATGACACACTCCCCTGAACACGCTTTATCGGTACTTGCCGTGCCCGCCTTTGCCGACAATTACCTGTGGCTGATCCATGACGGCCGCCATGCCGCCGTGGTCGACCCCGGCGATGCGACGGCCATCCTCGATGCGCTGCAAGCCCATCAGTTGACCTTGTCCGCCATTTTACTCACGCATCACCACGCCGACCACACGGGCGGCGTACCTGAATTGTTGCAGCATTTCGCCGTCCCCGTCTTCGGCCCGCGCAATGAGGCTATCACAGCCATCACGGAACCGCTTGCCGAAGGCGATGTCGCCCACGTGCCCGAACTGGGCTTGCAACTGACCGTCATCGACGTGCCCGGCCATACGAAGGGCCATATCGCCTACGTGCGCCAGCGCGACGAGCGCAGCGGCGCACCCTGGCTGTTCTCCGGCGACACCCTGTTTGCGGGCGGCTGCGGCCGCCTGTTCGAAGGCACGCCGGGCCAGATGGCCGACTCGCTGGGCAAGCTGGCCGCCCTGCCCGACGATACCGAGGTATTTTGCGCGCATGAGTACACCTTGTCCAATCTGCGCTTCGCCAACGCCGTCGAGCCGGGCAACCAGGCCTTGCAGGAACGCATCGCCATCGACACGGAAAAGCGCCAGCAAGGCTTGTCCACCGTGCCGTCGACCATTGCCCTGGAGAAGGCCACGAATCCCTTCCTGCGCTACAGCGAACCGGCGATCCTGACCAGCCTGAAGGTGGAAGGCAAGCTGGCCACCGATGCGTCGCCCGTGGAAGCATTTGCCGCCTTGCGGATGTGGAAAAACAGCTTTTAAGTCCGCCCTACCGCCATAAAAAATCCCGGCAGATGCTTGTATGCATCGCCGGGATTTTTTTATCGATCTAGTTGATCAGGATCAGATTTCTTCGTACAGCGGCAAGGTCAGGAATTCGGCGAACGATTCCGACGTCGACATTTCCTCGAAGATTTGTCCGGCACGCACATAGGTCGGGCCGTTGCCGCCCGGCGCATCGCGCTGCACCTTGGCCAGCTCTTCCGGAATCATGGCGCGCACCATCTCGGCCGTCACCTTGCGGCCATCTTCCAGCACGCCCTTGCTCGAACGAATCCATTGCCACACTTGCGAACGGCTGATCTCGGCCGTGGCAGCATCTTCCATCAGGTTATGGATGGGCACGCAACCGTTGCCGGCCAGCCAGCTGCCCAGGTAATGGATGCCCACGTTGATGTTGTAGCGCAAGCCCGCTTCCGTGATCGGCGCTTCCGGCTGGAAATTCAGCAAGTCCGACGCTTTCACGTCGATGTCGGGACGCTGTTTCTCGATCTGGTTCGGCTTGTCGCCCAGCACTTTCGTGAACTCGCCCATGGCCAGTTCCACCAGGCCCGGATGGGCCACCCAGCCGCCGTCATAGCCGTCGGTGGCGTCGCGCGCCTTGTCGTTGCGCACGCCGCCCATGGCGATGTCGTTCTTTTCCGGATCGTTCTTGATCGGGATCAAGGCTGCCATGCCGCCGATGGCCGGTGCGCCACGCTTATGACAGGTTTTCAGCAGCAGCAAGGCGTAGGCGCGCATGAACGGCGCCGTCATCGTGACTTTCGCGCGGTCGGCCAGGCAGAAATCCTTGTCCAGCTTGAATTTCTTGATGCACGAGAAGATGTAATCCCAGCGGCCCGCGTTCAAGCCCGAGCTGTGCTCTTTCAGCTCGTACAGGATTTCATCCATCTCGAAGGCGGCCAAAATGGTTTCGATCAGCACTGTCGCCTTGATCGTTCCTTGTGGCAAGCCCAATTCGTTTTGCGTCATGACGAAGATGTCGTTCCACAGGCGCGCTTCCAGGTGCGATTCCATCTTCGGCAGGTAGAAGTACGGGCCGGCGCCGCGCGCCAGTTGTTCCTTGGCGTTATGGAACATGAACAGCGCGAAATCGAAAATACCGCCGGAAATGCGCTTGCCGTCGACCAGCACGTGCTTTTCATCGAGGTGCCAGCCGCGCGGACGCACGACGAGCGTCGCGATCTTGTCGTTCAGCTTGTAGGACTTGCCATTTTGCTCCAGCGAAATCGTCTTGCGCACGGCGTCGAACATATTGATCTGGCCCGTCAACTGGTTATCCCAGTTCGGCGTGTTCGAATCTTCGAAGTCCGTCATGTAGCTGTCCGCGCCGGAATTGAAGGCGTTGATGACCATCTTGCGCTCGACGGGTCCGGTGATTTCCACGCGGCGGCATTCCAGCGCCTTCGGGATCGGCGCGATCTTCCAGTCGCCGTCGCGGATGTGTGCGGTTTCTGGCAAGAAATCAGGACGCTCGCCCGCGTCGAGGCGCTTGGCCCGCTCCACGCGCACGGCCAGCAATTCCTGGCGGCGTGGCTCGAAGGCGCGCGTCAGCTTGGCCACCAGGGCCAGCGCGGCCGGCGTCAGGATCTGTTCGTAGCCGGGTGCAATGGCACCCGTGATTTGCATGCCTTCGGGAAGTGCGATCGTGTTCTGCGTCATGAAGTTCTCCGGTTTTTAGTAAATATAAGCAAAGGTAATCTGGTGATCCAAGTATAAGCCGAACGACTGCGCGGGCAAGCTGGACAGAGGCGCAAAAACACCCTGCCGGGCGGCGCGTTTGTTCTATAGTATTGCACTATAAGGCATGGAAACGAGATTAAAAATCACTTCATCTATGCGTTTTTATCACAAGTGATGGCATGACGGGAGCACAACATGGGCCAGTTCAGACAAATATCAACCTTCGTGGAAGTAGTGGCCAAGGGCAGCCTGTCGGCCGCCGCGCGCGCGGAAGGCATCGCGCCAGCCATGATAGGCCGGCGCCTCGATGCGCTGGAGCAGCGCCTGGGCGTCAAATTACTCCAGCGCACGACGCGCAAACTGGCCTTGACGAATGAAGGCGCCGCCTTCCTGGAAGATTGCCAGCGCATTCTGGGGGAACTGGAAGAGGCGGAAGCGGCCGTGGCCGAGCGCAGCGTGAAGGCCAGCGGCCACCTGCTCATTTCCGCGCCTGCCGGCTTCGGCCGCCAGCACGTGGCGCCCCTGATCCCCTCGTTCGTGGCCGAGCACCGCGACGTAACGGTGTCGCTGAACCTGAACGACCGTCTCGTCGACCTGATCGGCGAAGGCATCGACGTGGCCATCCGCATCGCCAGCCTGTCCGATTCCTCGCTCGTGAGCACCAAGCTGGCGGACAACCAGCGCGTGCTGGTCGGCTCCCCCGCCTATCTGAAACGGGCGGGCACGCCCCGCATCCCGGCCGACTTGGCGAAGCACAATTGCCTGGCGATCAGCAGCGAAGGCAGCCAGCGGGGCTGGACTTTCCGCGAAAACGGCAAGAATGTAATTTTAAAGGTGGCGGGCAATATGGTCTGCAACGATGGCGAAGTGCTGCATGACTGGGCGCTGGCCGGCAAGGGCCTGGCGTGGCGCTCGATGTGGGAAGTGGGCGCCGAGATCGCCTCGGGCCAGCTGGTGACGGTGCTGGACCAGTTCGCCGCCCCGGGCAACGATATCTACGCCGTATTCGCCCAGCGCCGCCACTTGCCGCTGCGCATACGGGCGTTCGTGGATTTTTTAAGGCACTCATACTCACAGCCAGACTACTGGCGCGAACGGGCTATTTGAGGACGCGGGACCGAACCTGCTGCGCGTCGGTTTTGTCCGGCGTCGTGACATTAATGGGAACACCGCAGAGCTCGGCTTAGAGACTTGCGCTGACCAGGCAGGCCTACCCGCCGGCAATGAGGCAAAGTAGCCGAAAGATAGCCGCGCAGAGGCCGCGTAGCCCATCAAACGCACACAAAACCCATGCTTCACGGAAATTAAGGCGAAAAAAAATCCTCGGAGACCGAGGATTTCTTTATTTCGTTTGATCCAGCGTATTAGATTGGCTGAATGTTCGAAGCTTGCTTGCCTTTAGGGCCAGCGGTCACTTCAAAAGAAACGCGTTGGTTCTCTTGCAGGGACTTGAAGCCGTTCGACTGGATAGCCGAGAAGTGAGCGAACAGATCTTCGCCGCCTTCGTCAGGGGTAATAAAGCCGAAACCCTTCGAATCATTGAACCATTTTACGATGCCAGTTGCCATTACAATTTCCTATTTCAGTTAAGTTGGGCTTGCGCCCGTTATATCGTTTGAAGCAAGAAAGAAATGACAGACAAACTGCACTACTACCTCGAATCCAACGATGCCCAATTATACCAACAAAACTGAGAAAAACCATTCTTTCGCAAAATAAACTTGCGAACACTACTTTAATAGCCAAATCCCCGTCTTGCGGCGCCCTGTACCAGCGGCATGGAGACACTATATCCTAATCTGCGACGCGGGTGCTTTGCGTTGTATCAAATGAATCATTGCAACCACATGACTATGTGCGAGGTCACCTAGGCGGTGAAATGGGTGGCCGCCGCATCGCGTCCCGCCCAGTCCAGTAGCGCCACCACTTGCGCCCGCACGCCAGGCCAATCCGCCACCGCTTGCGCAGGGGCATTGAGCATGGCGCGCACCAGCTGTTCGAGGCGCCGGCACTCCTGCCCCAGCGCGGCAAAACCGAAGGTGGCGGCCGAGCCGGCCACCGCATGCAGCGCGCGGTGCAGCTCCGTCAACGGATCCAGGCGGGGGCCTTCGCTGTCGCAGCGGCCGCTTGCCTGCGTGATCGCCTGCATCAGGGCCGGCACGCCAGCCGCATATTTTTCATTCAGGGCGCGCAAACGCGCGCGAAAATCCGGGTCGATCAAGGTTGCCATCGCAATACTCGCCTGAACCGGTTTACTTGGTGCCGAAGATGCGGTCGCCGGCATCGCCCAGGCCCGGCACGATGTAGGCGTGGTCGTCGAGGTGCGAATCGAGCGAAGCGCAGAACATCTTGACGTTCGGATGCGCATTCTGGAACACGGTCACGCCTTCCGGTGCGGCAACCAGGGCCAGGAAGATGATCTGCTCGTCCGTCACGCCCCGCTTTTTCAGCACGTCGACGGCATACACGGCCGAATTGCCGGTCGCCACCATCGGGTCGCACAAGATGAAGGTGCGCTCGTTCAAGTCCGGCAGGCGCACCAGGTATTCCACGGGCATGTGCGTGGCCGGGTCGCGGTACACGCCGATGTGGCCCACACGCGCCGATGGCACCAGGTTCAGCAAGCCATCGCTCATGCCGATGCCGGCGCGCAGGATGGGCACGATGGCCAGTTTCTTGCCGGCGATGACGGGCGCGTCGATGGTCACCAGCGGCGTCTTGATTTCGCGCGTCGTCAGCGGCAAGTCGCGCGTGATTTCATAGCCCATCAGCAAGGTGATTTCCTTGAGCAATTCACGGAAGGTGCGCGTCGACGTGTCGTGCTCGCGCATGTGGCTCAGTTTGTGCTGGATCAAAGGGTGATCGGTAATGAACAAATTCGGGAAGCGTGGATCTTGTTTCATATTGTTTTTCTTTCTATGCTAGCTGGCGCGGCGGCAAGCCTGGGCCGCAAGCGCGCTGTATATCGATAAAATGATGGATTGCAGCATTATCCCAGCCCCCAGCCCGCCTGTGGCCGGAATTTTCGAAATAATTGCGTACCCACGCGGAGGCAAACTCAGTACTCGCGCAGCGCGCGCGCCAGGATGGCCGCGCAATCGGTGCCTGCCGGCAAGCGGCCATACGCCCCGCCCGGCGCCTGCACCAGCCGCGACTGCAGGAACGCTTGCGCGACGAACGGCGGCGCATGGCGCAGCAGCAATCCCGCCTGCACGGCCAGCACGATGCGCTCCGCCAATTGCCGCGCGCCGAATTCATCCGTCTGCGGGCCGTCCAGGTCAGCCAGCAGGCGCGCGCGGTAGCCGGTGAAAATGGCATTGTCATCGCCGGCCAGCGCCAGCTCGGCCGCCAGGGCGTCGCGCGCGGCCGGCGATTTGCCGAAGGCGCGCAAGACGTCGAGGCACATGACGTTGCCCGAGCCTTCCCAGATCGAATTGACGGGCAATTCGCGGTACAGGCGCGCCAGCGGCGCCTCTTCCACATAACCGGTGCCGCCCAGCACTTCCATCGCTTCGAAGCCGAAACCGGGACCGCGCTTGCAAATCCAGTACTTGCCGGCCGGCGTGAGCACGCGCGCCAGCATGGCTTGCCCTGCATCATCCTTTTCATCGAAACAGCGGGCCAGGCGCAGCGCAAACGCCGTGGCGGCTTCCGATTCCAGCGCCAGGTCGGCCAGCACGTTTTGCATCAGCGGCTGTTCGGCCAGCGGCTTGCCGAACACGGCCCGCTGGCGCGCATGGTGCAGCGCCTGCGTCAGGGCGGCGCGCATGATGCCGGCGCTGCCCAGCACGCAGTCGAGGCGCGTGTGGCTGGCCATTTCCAGGATGGTGGGGATGCCCCGCCCCGGCTGCCCCACCAGCCAGCCGTAGGCATTCGTGAACTCCACTTCCGACGAGGCATTCGAGCGGTTGCCCAGCTTATCCTTCAGGCGCTGCACGCGGATGGCGTTGCGGCTGCCGTCGGGCAGGTAGCGGGGCAGGAAAAAGCACGACAATCCCCCCTCGTCCGCCTGCGCCAGGATCAGATGTGCGTCGCACTGGGGCGCCGAGAAAAACCACTTGTGGCCGACGATGCGCCAGGCGCCGGCGGCCTCGTCGCCGAACAGCGCCTGCGCCTCGGCCGGCGGCACCTGCGTAGCGCGCGTGGTGTTGCTGCGCACGTCGGAGCCGCCCTGCTTTTCCGTCATGCCCATGCCGACCAGGGCGCCGCGCTTCTGCTCCACGGGCAGGGAGCGGGGATCGTAGTCGCGCGACAGGATTTTCGGCAGCCAGCGCTGCGCGATTTGCGGCAGATCAAGCGCCTGGCGCAAGGCCGGCACCGAGGCATACGTCATCGTCACGGGACATTGCGTGCCGTTTTCCACCTGCCCCACTAATAGATAGGCGGCCGCGCGCGCCACCTGGGCGCCGGGACCGGGCGACGCCCACGGCGAAGCGTGCGCGCCGGCGCCCACGAGGATGGCCATCAGCTCATGCCAGGCCGGATGGAACAGCACCTCGTCGATGCGGCGCCCGGCCCGGTCGAACTGCTGCAGCTCGGGCGTGTGGATATTGGCCAGGCGCGCCAGCGCATAGGTCTCGGCGCGCCCCAGCCTGTCGCCCAGCGCGTCGAGCTCCTGCAACGCCGCGCCGCCGCCCTCGCGCAGCAGCGCTTCTATCAGCGCCGGGTCGCAGGCGAACAGATTGACGTTTTCAAAGGGCGTGGCCTGGTTGAAAACTTCATGCGTGTCAAAGGCATTCATGGAGGTCTCCCGCGATTTGTTATCATGGCGCCCTTGCCGTCGCTGGCGCACCGTCAACACCGTCTGCCAGCCAGACTAGCGCAAAGCGCATGACGGGGCAAGCGCGCCAGTGGAAGCAAGCGCAGATAAATGTTTCCATGTGGAACGAAAATGCCTGCGTGTGTCGCGCGGCATGATTTTTTTCATGGAAGGCAGGAATATTTACAAAACCTGAAGCAATGTTGCTCTATTTCATGTAATCGGGTGCTTTTCAATGATACATTTCGTGTGGATCGCGTTCCGATAGCCGCCTTCCGGCCACTATGGCACGCGTCACGCACGATGCACTCTTTCCGTTGGCGCCCTGCCCTGCAGCGAGCGCCGGCACTGATAACAAAAAGGTAAAAGCCAGCACGATGTTTTCCAGTACCCCATCCGCCGCCCACCGCGAGGCTCGCCACGAGTTGGACAACCTCATGGAAGAGGCAGGCGACGTCGTGTTCCGGCTCGATACGGACGGCCTGATCCTGTTCGCCAGCAAGCGCGCGGCCACCCTGTTTGGCGCACCTGCGGGCCTGTCCGGCCATTTGCTGCTGCCGCTGGCCGCCGAAGCGTCGCGCGCGGCGCTGCAAGCAGCGCTGGAAGACGCCCTGGAAGAACCGGGCCGCCTGGAAGTGCGGCTGCAGACGCCGGACCAGGAAATCTGGTTCGAGCTGCGCCTGTCGTCATATATGAACGCGGCCGGCGTGGCCGAATTGCTGGTGGTCGGGCGCGACACGTCGGCCCAGCACAATACGGAAGAACGGCTGCGCCACATGGCCACGCACGATGCGCTCACGGGCTTGCCGAACCGTTTGCTGCTGTCGGACCGCATCCGCATGGTGATCGCCCAGGCCGCCCGTTCGGGCCAGGGCTTTTCCGTCGCCACGATCGGTCTCGATGGCTTTAAAAAGGTCAACGATGGCCTGGGCCACCCCGTCGGCGACGCCGTGCTGCGCCTGGCGGCGGCGCGCCTGCGCAAGACGCTGCGCGACAGCGACACCCTGGCGCGCGTGGGCGGCGACGAATTCGTCGCCGTGCTGCCCGGCAGCGCCACGGACGCGCAGATCAAGCTGGTGACGGGCCGCCTGCTGGCGACCCTGCAGGCGCCGTTCGAAGTCGATGGCCACACGATCTACGTGGGCGCCTCGGTCGGCGTATCGATCTATCCGCTGCATGCGGAAGATGAAGTGCGCCTGGTGGCGCTGGCCGATGCGGCCATGTCGCGCGCCAAGGAAACGGGCAAGGCCCGCTGCCTGGTCTACAGCCCGCGCCTGAACGGCCCGTCGGAACACGATATTTCGCTGGAAGCGGCCATGTTCCACGCCGTGCGCGAAGGCGAGTTTTTACTCTTCTACCAGCCCATCGTCGATGCGCACACGCGGCAGATCCAGGGATTCGAAACCCTGATGCGCTGGAAGCACCCGACCCTGGGCCTGGTGCCGCCCGTGCGCTTCATTCCGATTGCCGAAGCCAATGGGCTGATCAACCTGCTGGGCGCCTGGGCGCTGAAGGCGGCCTGCGTACAGCTCAAGCAGTTCCAGGAGGTGGCCAAACGACCGCTGTACATCTCCGTCAACATCAGCCCGCGCCAGTTCCGCAACGACAAATTCCTCGACATCCTCGACGACGCCATCGCGTTTTCGGGGCTGTCCGGCGAACACCTGGTGCTGGAAATTACGGAGGGCACCCTGATGATCGACCCCGTGCATGCGGAAACCATCCTCGTCAAGATGACGGAGCGCCGCGCGCGCATCGCCATCGACGATTTCGGCACCGGCTACTCTTCGCTCGCGTATCTGAAGCGCTTCCCCATTTCCGTGCTGAAGATCGACCGCACCTTCATCAAGGACTTGCCCGAATCGAGCAAGGATGCGGCCATCTGCAACACCATTCTCGACCTGGCCAAGCATTTGAACCTGTCCGTGGTGGCAGAAGGCGTGGAAACCGAGGAGCAGATGCACTTCATGGAATCGCGCGGCTGCCAGTATGTGCAAGGCTACCTGACGGGCAAACCGATGCCGGCCCACGCCGCGCTATCGGCCTTGAGCGACAAAACCTATGCGGCGCTGGTGCCTGCGCCGTCTGCCAATGAACCGCGCGGAGGGGTGCAATGAATCCAGGTCATTTCACGGCGCCGACACAGCTCGGCAAAAACACCCTGGACCTGCTGTGGGCGCGCACGCGCCAGCAGGGCGACATGCCCGGCTTCGCGAAGGCCATCAGCGCCATCCTCGGCGCCATGCGCGGCGAGGATGACCACGAATTCGACATCACGCAAACGGTGCTGTCCGACCCCGTCCTCACGCACAAGGTGCTGCGGCTGGCCAACAGCGGCATGTATTCCGCCTTCGGCCAGCGCGTCAACACGGTCTCGAAGGCCGTGCTGGTGCTGGGCATCGACGCCATCGGCCACCTGGCGCTGGGACTGAAACTGATCGAGGAACTGTCGCAGGCGTCGCCCGATTCCGTCAGCGCCCACGTGGAAATGGAAAAGGCCGTGCTGGCCGGGATGGTGGCGCAGCAGGTGGCCACCAGCGCCGGCAGCCTGCAGGCGGAGCAAGCCGTCGTCTGCTCGATGCTGCACACCCTGGGCCGCATGATGGTGACGTTCTACATGACGGACTTCTGGGCGCGCATGCAGGCGCATGCGGGTCCCGGCAACGAGGCGGCCGCCGCGCGCGAAATCCTCGGCCTGTCGCTGCCGGAAGTGGGCTATGCCACGGCCGCCCACTGGGGCTTGCCGCAACACCTGATCAACGGCATGCGGCCGATGGACCCGTCGCCGGACAATGCGCCCGTCAGCGGCGCCGACTGGATGGCGGGCCTGTCGACGATGGCGGCGCGCTGCGCCGACTCGCTGTGGCATGACGATGCGGCCGGCGCGGCGCAGGTGCACGCGCTGATCGACGATTATGCGGGCACCCTGGGCATCACCGCGACGGACCTGGTGGTGGCGGTGGACAAGGCCAAGGCGATGGCGGCGGCAGACCTGTCGATCGCGCCCCTGTCGAAACCGGCGGAACGGCGCGCGCGCCAGCTGGCGTCGACGCGCATGCGCGCCGAAGGCAACCGCGTGCTGATCGGCGGCCTGGCCGACCTGCGCGGCGCCATCGGCAGCGCCAGCCCGGGCCAGATGGTCTCGATGGCGCTCGAAACGCTGCACCAGGGCTTCGATTTTTCGCGCTCGGTGGCGTTCGTGCGCAACCACAGGGATCATCTGTATTCGGCGCGCATCAGCATGGGCGAAGGCATGGCCGACCTGCAGGACCTGATGGTGTTTGGCGACGCATATGAGCCGAACGTCTTCCACGCGGCCCTCAACAGCGACCGCGTGATCTTCATCGACAATGCGCGCGACCCGAAATTTGCCGCCAAGCTGCCGCAATGGTGGAAAGCGACGCTGTCGGAAGCACGCAGCTTCGTCGTGCTGCCCCTGTCGGCCAACGGCCACCCCACGGGATTTTTATACGGCGACTGGGACGACAGCTTCCCGCCGATCCAGTTGAACCAGACGGAGTTCAACCTGATCAACGATATCCGGGCGTTGCTGGTGCAGTCGGTGGAGATGCGCCACCAATTGGAATTGGTGGCGAATAAGGTGGCATGAGAACACCTGACCAAACCTACTGCGCGTCGGCATAGGCGGCCTGCGATGCTCACCGGCTCGGCGCCCCCGTACTTAGTACGGTTGCGCTTCTTAGCCACCTCTCCCTTCCGCTCGCTACGGTTTTGTCAGGTGTCGCAAGTGTCGTTGTTAAACGAGAAAACGACCATCCAGGTCGCAGGTCGGATCAGGGCCGCAGGCCCGTCATCCGACAACATTCAGCTTACTTCAACTTCGGCGTATTCACGCTGACATCGCCGCACTGCGCGCGGTGCATCAGCACGTGGTCGATCAGCACCAGCGCCAGCATGGCTTCGGCGATCGGCGTGGCGCGGATGCCCACGCAGGGGTCGTGGCGGCCGAACGTTTCCACCATCACGGGATTGCCCTCCTTGTCGATCGAGCGGCGCGGCGTGCGGATCGACGAGGTCGGCTTGATGGCGATCGACACGCTGATATCCTGCCCCGTCGAAATGCCGCCCAGGACGCCGCCGGCGTTATTGCCGATAAAACCTTCCGGCGTCAGTTCGTCGCCGTGCTCGGAACCCTTTTGCGCCACCGAATCGAAACCGGCGCCGATTTCCACGCCCTTGACGGCATTGATGCCCATCATGGCGTAGGCGATGTCGGCGTCGAGCTTGTCGTAGATGGGCTGGCCCAGGCCGACCGGCACGTTCTGCGCGATCACGTCGATGCGCGCGCCGATGGAATCGCCGTCGCGGCGCAACTGGTCCATGGCGTCTTCCATGCGCGCGATCAGGTCCGCGTCATCGCTGGCGGCAAAGAACGGGTTCGCATGCACGTGTTCCCACGACTGGAACGGCACGGGAATGTCTCCCAGCTGGCTCATGCAGCCCTTGAACGTGGTGCCGTACTGCTGCAGCAGCCATTTCTTGGCGATCGCCGCCGCGCCCACGACGGGCGCCGTCAGGCGCGCCGACGAGCGTCCGCCGCCGCGCGGATCGCGCACGCCATACTTGTGCCAGTAGGTGTAGTCGGCGTGGCCGGGGCGGAAGCTTTCCGCGATATTGCCGTAATCCTTGCTGCGCTGGTCTTCATTGCGGATCAGCAGGGCAATCGGCGTGCCCGTCGTCACGCCCTGGTACACGCCGGAGAGGATTTCCACCGTATCCGATTCCTGGCGCTGCGTCACATGGCGCGACGTGCCGGGCTTGCGGCGGTCCAGCTCGGGCTGGATATCGGCTTCCGACAGGATCAATCCCGGAGGACAGCCATCGATCACGCAGCCGATGGCCGGGCCATGCGATTCGCCGAAAGTGGTAACAGTAAACAGCTTGCCAAAAGAATTGCCGGACATAGTAGGAAGTGTGAGGACTGGAAAACTCAATTCTACCAGCCTGCGGGGCATGCCATGCCGCTAATGCCCCACCAGGACCGGATATTCCCCCGCCCGTCTCGCCATTTTAAAATCCCGCGTATTTTTTCATGTAAAAAATACCAAATAAGAGTTGCAATCGTGCAATACAAGAAATATTGCTCCACAGAATAGACTTAAAAAAACATTTTGCTTATTAAATAGCTATATACTTGGATCAAAGCGCGCTACACAATACAGGTTACCAAACCGCATTTGGGCTGCGCCGAGAGCACGTCACAAAATGCCCAGGGCTAGGCGCGTTGCCGAAGACAGTACGCAAGTACGGCGAGGCAACGCAACAACGCCATGGGCTTTTTGTGACGTGCTCGTAAAAATATCGAGTCATCCTGGAGAAGCTATACATGCCCGCACCGATCATCCCCCTTGACGCCAACAAGGACGATCACGACGACCTGGTATTCCTCGATGAGCAACCAGCGGCGCCGCTGGCCGTCGCACCGCGCAGCGTCTGGCGGGTGATGATCATCGATGACGATGAAGACGTCCACTCCACCACCACTTTCGCCCTGGGCAACCTGGAAATGCAGCACCGCCCGCTGGAATTCGTGCATGCGTATTCGGCCGGCCAGGCGCGCGAACTGCTCAAGCATGAAGACGACATCGCCGTCATCCTGCTCGACGTGGTGATGGAACAGGATGACGCGGGCCTGCACCTGGTGCGTTATATCCGCGAAACCCTCAAGATGACGGATGTGCGCATCATCCTGCGCACGGGCCAGCCCGGCTATGCGCCGGAAATCGACGCCATCCGCGATTTCGACATCAACGACTACAAGACCAAGTCCGAATTGACGCGCATCAAGCTGTTTACCACGGTGACGGCAGCCATCCGCTCGTACGAGCAGATCCGTTCAATCAGCAGCAGCCGGCGCGGCCTGGACCGCATCGTCCACGCCAGCACGCAGCTGATGGCGCTGCACGGCGTGCAAAACTTCTCGGCCGGCGTACTGGCGCAGATCGCCGACCTGCTGGGCATCCGCGCCGACGGCGTGCTGTGCGTGCAGGACTTGCAGGACAACGGTTCGCGGGAACTGCTCGTCTCGGCCTGCACGGGCAGCTTTTCCAGCTTGCCGCACAGCGCCCTGTGCGGCCTGCAAAACCCGCGCGTGATGGCTGCCGTCGAGCACACGCTGGCGCAGCGGCGCAATGTGTATGCGCACGACTACGCCACCCTGTACTTCGCGGGCAAGGCCAGCCGCGACGCGGCCGCCTACCTGGTGCTGCCGCGCCCCCTGTCCGCCATCGATGAAAGCCTGCTGGAAGTATTCTGCAGCAACGTCGCCGTGGGCCTCGACAACGTCGAACTGGTGTCGCACCTGCACAATGCCGCCTTCTACGACCAGTTGTCGAAGCTGCCCAACCGCACGCGCCTGGTGGAAATCCTCGACGCCACCCTGGCCGGCCCCGCGCGCGACGACGCCACCCTGTCGCTGGTGGACCTCGACCATTTTGCCGAGACCAACGACGCGCTGGGCCACCAGTTCGGCGACATGCTGCTCGTGGCCGTGGCGGGACGCCTGCAGACCCAGCTGGGCCCGCAGCTGACCGTGGCGCGCCTGGGCGGCGACATCTTTTGCGTGCTGGGCGACTCGTCGCAAGTCAATCCGACCAAGATCCTGGCCCTGTTTCAGGCGCCGTTCAGCATCGATGGCCAGGACGTGCAATTGTCCGCCACCCTGGGCCTGGTGCGGCTGGGCGAACATGCGGGCACGGGCGCCGATGCGCTGAAGGATGCCGATATCGCCCTGAAACGGGCGAAAAGCCAGCAGCGCGCCGGGCATTTCTATTTCTCGCGCAGCATGGGCATCGAAATCCGCGAACGGGTGCGCATGATGCACGCGCTGCGCACGGCTTTCAGCCAGGGCCAGCTGTTTGTCGTGTATCAACCGCAGATCGACCTGACCACGCGCCGCCCGGTGGGCGCCGAAGCGCTGCTGCGCTGGCAGACGCCGGACGGCAAGTTCATCTCGCCCGACCGTTTTATTCCCATCGCCGAGTATTCCGGCATCATCATCGACCTGGGCGAATGGGTGCTGCGCACGGCATGCCGCGAACTGGTGCTGCTGCGCGAACAGGGCCACCGCAACTTCGTCATGTCCGTCAACGTGTCGCAAGTGCAATTCCGCCACCCCCTGTTTTTGGAAATGCTGCGCGCCGCGCTGGAAGAAACGCAGGCGCCGCCCGAGTTCATCGAGCTGGAAATCACGGAATCGATGGCCATGGAAGAGCCTGATTTATTGATCAAGATGTTGTGGCAGATCAAGCAAACGGGCGTGAGCA
Source organism: Janthinobacterium sp. SUN211 (assembly GCF_030587315.1). Taxonomy (NCBI): domain Bacteria; kingdom Pseudomonadati; phylum Pseudomonadota; class Betaproteobacteria; order Burkholderiales; family Oxalobacteraceae; genus Janthinobacterium; species Janthinobacterium sp. SUN211. Next base: position 1,084,993 of record NZ_JAPWIC010000001.1, read on the forward strand.
TCGCCATCGACGACTTCGGCACGGGTTTCTCCTCGCTGTCGTATTTGCAGCGCCTGCAAGTGGATCGCCTGAAGATCGACCGCGCCTTCGTGACGGAAATCACGGGTTCCGCGCGCGGCAGCAGCATCGCCGAAATGGTCATCCAGCTGGGCCGCAACCTGGGCCTGGCCGTGATCGCGGAAGGCGTGGAAGACGAGCGCCAGGCGCAGATCCTGCAGGCGCTGGGCTGCCCCATGGCGCAAGGTTTCCTGTTCGCCCGCCCCATGACGGCCGCGGCGCTGGGCAGCTGGCTGAACAATGAAGCGCTGCAGGGCGCCGCATAGACGCCACCCTGGATAGACAATGCAAAACGCCGGCAGATGCCGGCGTTGTTTTTACTGCATGAGTGAAGCTTAGTCGGTGGTTTCGGCCGGCCAGTCGCGGATATAGGCCTTGAGCATCTGGTTTTCAAAGCTTTGCGCTTCGAGTACGGCGCGCGCCACGTCGTAGAAAGAAATGACGCCCAGCAAGGTCTTGGCATTCATGACGGGCAGGTAGCGCGCATGCTTTTCCAGCATGATGCGGCGCACTTCATTGACTTCCGTGTCAGGCGTGACGGTAATCGGGTGGTCATCCATGTGCTTGCGCACGGTTCCGCCGCCGATCTGGCCCGCGTTTTCATGCAGCGCGTTCAACACTTCGCGGAAGGTCAGCATGCCGACCAGGTCGCCAAATTCCATGACCACCAGCGAACCGATGTCCTTTTCAGCCATGGTATTGGCCGCGTCAAGCAGGGGCTGGTCAGGCGTGACCGTGTAGAGGATATTGCCCTTGACTTGGAGAATTTCAGATACTTTCATATTGGCCGTCCTGTCCGCGTGATTGGTATTTTAGTTATTCTAGCCCTTACTGCGACTGTAGCCTATGCCTGCGGAAAAATCCAGCCTTGCGCGCAATCAAATCGACGGGGATTGCCGGGCAAGAAAAACGTAGCGAGCGGATGCGCGGCGCGGCCGAGAAGCGCAGCGGTACGCGAGTACCGTGAGCATCGCCGGCCGTGCCCCGCGACGCGCAGTAGTTTTTCTCACGCCCTGCGGCGGAACCAGCCGGCGATCGACAGGCGCTCGCGCGCCGTCGGCAACACTTCGTGCAGCATCTCGCCCGACATGAACATGGCCATGCGGCCCGCTTGCGGCGCGATATCGACGTGCTCGCCGCCCTGCGGGTGCAGGCGCAGCGCGCCGCCGTGCTCCGGCAGCCAGTCATCGTTGAGGTACAGCACGACGGACACCGTGCGCTTGTCGTCGTCGCGGAAACGGTCCAGATGGGCCCGGTAAAAGGCGCCCGGCGCGTACAGGGCGAAGTGGCTTTCGTACTCGTCCAGCCCCAGGAACAGCTCGCGGTTGAGCATGCAGCGCAGCGCTTCCATGTGCTCCAGGTAACGGTCGCAAGCGGTTGAGCGGCCCGTTTCCAGCCATTCGATATGGTCGCCGCGGATGTCCGGCTGCAGCAGCGGCGCATGGCCGCTGCCCACGCCGGCGCCCTTCATCTTGCCGCTGAGCATGGATTGCACGCATTCGGCGGCCAGCTGGCGGCTCAGTTCAGGGGAGATAAAATGCTCTTGCATGAGCCAGCCTGCGTGGCACAGGCCGTCGACGATAGAAGGTCCGGGTACGGCAAGGGCGCCGTCGAACGATATTGCGGGCATAAAATCTTTCCTGGTGGACATGCGATGAGAGTTCGCCTGAAGCCCAGGATTTCGCTGGCACGTAGCAGCCTTCCCTGCGGCGCGGCGCACGCGCACAGGTCAAACAGCCCGAATATCGCTGATCCGGTATCCTACCACCGCAGCACCGCAGCGGTCACTTTTTTTACACTGCAGGTTACACACGCCACCCGCCAGCACGGCGCCATGCGCCCTGCACACGAGCCCTTTTGCTCAGATGCAAATCAGGTTACGATCTTGCCACTATAAAACTTGGCGGAGACACCATGAGCGGCCCGAAATACCCCGGTTTCGACACTTTATCCCTGCATGCGGGCGCAGCGCCCGACCCGGCCACGGGCGCGCGCGCCACGCCCATCCATTTCACGTCCTCGTTTGCCTTCAAGAGTTCGGAACATGCGGCTTCGCTGTTCAATATGGAGCGGGCCGGCCACGTGTACTCGCGCATCTCGAATCCCACCAACGCCGTGCTGGAAGAGCGCATCGCCGCCCTTGAAGGGGGCGTGGCCGGCATCGCCACGGCCAGCGGCCAGGCCGCCATGCACCTGGGTTTATGCACCATCGCGGGTGCCGGATCGCACATCGTCGCCTCGCGCGCCCTGTACGGCGGCTCGCAGAACCTGCTGGCCTACACCTTGAAACGCTTCGGCATAGCCACGACGTTCGTCGACCCGCGCGACGTGGACGCCTGGCGCGCCGCCATCCGCCCGAATACCAAGGTGCTGTTCGCCGAAACCCTGGGCAACCCCGGCCTCGACGTGCTCGACATCCCCCGGATTGCCGCCCTGGCGCACGAGCACCACCTGCCGCTGATGCTCGATTCGACCTTCACCACGCCGTATCTGCTGCGCCCCTTCGAGCATGGCGCCGACCTGGTGTTCCACTCGGCCACCAAGTTCCTGTGCGGCCATGGCACGGCCATCGGCGGCTTGCTCGTCGATGGCGGCACCTTCGACTGGCAGGCCGCCTACGACAAGACGGGGCGTTTCGCCGAACTGTGCGAACCGTATGACGGTTTCCACGGCATGGTCTTCGCCGAGGAATCGACGGTGGCGCCGTTCGCCCTGCGCGCGCGGCGCGAAGGCTTGCGCGATTTCGGCGCGGTCATGAGCCCGCACAATGCCTTCGCCATCCTGCAAGGCGTCGAAACCCTGGGTTTACGCATGGACCGCCACGTGGCCAATACGCGCAAGATCATCGACTTCCTGCTGGCCAATCCGGCCGTGGAATCCGTGTCCTACCCCGAACTGCCGTCGCATCCCGATTACGCACTGGCGAAAACCCTGCTGCCGAAAGGCGCGGGCGGCGTGTTCACCTTCCGCCTGCGCGGCGACCGCGCGGCCGGCCAGCGCTTTGTCGACAGCCTGAAGATCTTTTCGCACCTGGCCAACGTGGGCGACGCCAAGTCGCTCGTCATCCACCCCGCTTCCACCACGCATTTCCGCGTGCCCGACGATCAGCTGGAACAGGCAGGCATCACGCAGGGCACCATGCGTCTATCGGTGGGGCTGGAAGACGCGGACGATTTGATCGAAGACCTGGCCCGTGGCCTGAAACTGTCGCAGAAAGGCGCCTGAGATGCTGTTCACCATCGACAATACCACCGCCTACTGCTACACGGGCGGCAAAGCTTTTGACCCGAATCAACCCACGGCCGTCTTCATCCACGGCGCGCAGAACGACCATTCCGTGTGGGCCCTGCAGACGCGCTACTTTGCCCACCACGGCTGGAACGTGCTGGCCGTCGACTTGCCGGGACACGGCCGCAGCGGGGGCAGGGCCAGGGACAATGTGGCCGACCTGGCGCGCTGGATCCTGGCCGTGCTGGACGCAGCCGGCGCGCCCAAGGCCATGCTGGCCGGCCACAGCATGGGTTCATTGATCGCGCTGGAAGCGGCATTCCTGGCGCCCGGGCGGATCAGCCACCTGGCCATGCTGGGGTCCACCTACCCGATGAAGGTCTCGCCGGCGCTGCTGGAAACGTCGCTGAACGATGAACAGGCGGCCATCGACATGGTCAATATCTGGTCGCACTCGTCGATCGCGCAAAAGCCGTCGTTTCCCGGCCCGGGCTTTTATGCCATGGGCGGCGCGCGGCGCCTGAAGCAGCGCATCGCCGCCCTCAACCCCGATCACGTGTTTCACACGGATTTTTTCGCCTGCAATGCCTACGCGAACGGCGAAATCGCCGCCGCTTCGGTACACTGCCCCACTTTGTTCATTTTCGGCGCGCGCGACATGATGACGCCGCCCAAATCGACCCGCTTGCTGACTTCAAGCATCGCGCATGGCACCGTGGTGCAGGTCGACAGCGGGCACGAATTGATGGCCGAACAACCGGACGCCGTGCTCGACGCGCTGTTTGCGTTTGCGCAAAGCACGCCGGCATGACGCCACGCCACGCACGTGTTTTTTTAGGATAGATGCACCATGTTGTTGAATACCCTGTTTGACGAATTGACAGGCCGCGGCAGCGGCACGGAAGCGGCGCGGCGCGAACGCTATGAATGGCTGGAACAGCTGCGCTGCGCCAACCCGCAGGCGGCCGAAGGCGGCCCCATGGCCGGCATCCCGGGCCACCACTGGTACCGGCTGCCGCAGGCGCTCGGCGTGGCCGGACAAGAATCCGACCTGCTGGTCGGCACCCTGAACGCCCAGTACCTGGTGTTCGCGGGCCGCCACGCGGCGGCTTTCGCGGCCGAACTGGGCCTGCAATACGACGCCAACAACCGCATCGACCGCCCCGGCGGCATCGACGAACTGCTCGACGCCTATGAAGAACAGGCCGACGGCAGCTGGAGCACCGTGGCGGCGGGCCAGCCGGTGCCGCCGCTGGCCGGCTGGGACGACGTGTACTTCCGCGTGCGCGACCTGAGCGACGGCAAGGCCATTCAGAGCGTGACCACCATCGCCTACGAGAGCAGCCGCTTTCCCGGCTACACCCTGCTGGGCACGACCCTGGTGGGCGCGGGCGCCATCGCGCACGACGACGAGACGGCGCAGTATCTGCTGCAAGTCTTCGCCGACTGGGCCATCCAGCGCGATTGCGCCGATGCCTGCCCGCCGGCATCTGCACCCTGGCCCCTTGCACCGCGCCAGGCGCCGCCCGAGACGTACGACACTGCGTTCGATTTTGCCCGCAACCTGGCCTACCTCGACGCCCTGCTGGCTGCCTATGTCCGCGCGCAGGCGCAGGCGCAAGTCGATGGCGGCGACGACGCCTACTGGGCTTGCGCGGCCGCCAGCACGGCTTACCAGGTCTTCTCGCTGCGCTACACGGCAGGCTTGCCCTTGCCTGACGTGGAAACGGCGCTGGAAGCGGCCATCGCCGCCTGCGAAACGGCGCGCGCAGCCCTGGCCGCGGCCTACGCAGACGACGCCTTGCCCGCCTTTGATTTCGAACAATTGACGGATTACGCGCGCACCTTGCAGCTGCTGGGCGCAAGCCTGCTGTTCGGCCGCCACGACCTGGCCACGCGCCTCGCCGCCCTGCAGACGGCCTTCGATGGCGAAGATGGCGTGTACGAAGCGCTGCTATCCGCCATCGATCCGCAGCGTCCCGCCGTCGACGAATGGTATTTCGCCGAACCCTATACGGCCCTGTACGACTGCCTCGACTCGGACGACCGCGCGCAGCAGCTCGAGCACCTGCAACACTACCTGGCCGGCTGGCACGGCGCGCTGGTGCGCGAAGACTGGTTCAACGGCCATTTGCGCGCGCAGGGACTGGGCGGCTACTACGGCCTGTGGGCCTTCGAAGCGGCCGCCGTGGCGCAACGCCTGGGGCTGGAGCGCGGCGCCCTGGCGCACTGGGTCATGCCGCCAGCGCCCTGAATACCCCGTACACTTTTAGATAAATATCAATGATCAATACCGCAGCCCTGTTCAGCACCGCCCTCCTGCCCGGCCAGGCCGGCTTCGACACCGATACGATCACGGGCCTGGCCGAATGGCGGCTCGATACCCCCATGCTGTTCAAGCTGCTCATCGGCGCCGGCACGCAAGCCGTCGCCTGGCCCATCTACGGCGATGGCGAGGACTGCCCCTGCGTGCTGGCCGCGCCGATGGCGCAGGCGCAGGCCAGTTGGCAAGCCTTGTCCGCCCTGATGAACAGGCCGCGCGACGCGGCCGCCATCGTCGCGCGCGCCGCCATCAGCGCCCTGCTGGCGGGGGGCCAGGCGTGGCTGATCCTCGATTGCGTGCAGCTGATCCCGCACGATATCGACACGCCGCAATACGCGGCCGGGCTCGAAGCCCTGCGCGCCGAGGCGCAAGCCCTGCACTCTGCCCTGCAGCGCGGCGACAAGGAAGCGCTGGCGCCCCTGCTGGCCACCGGCGCCGCATCGCCCGCCATTGGCTACTGGTCGGCCACGGCCGATGCGCAGCTGGCCGATGTCGAGGAACTGGATGCGAACGCGCTGCCGTTCCTGCAAGGCCTGGAAGTGCGGGAATGGGTGGAAGACGCGCTGTGCTACGCGGTGGCTGCGGCGGGGCAGCCGGACATTCGGGGCCTCGTCACGCCGTACGGCCGCTGGATCGCGCCGCTGTCGCTGGGCCTCGCTCACCTGGACGCCAGCGACGCGGACGATGGCTGGATCACCTTTGCCACGGCGGACAAGCCCGACGCGCACGGCGTCATGGACCTGAACGGCACGGTGGTGCTGGCGCCCGCGCCCGGCGCCCTGTACGTGATCAGCCCCCACCTGGCACAGCAGATCGCACCGGACGGCGCCAGCCGCTTGCTGCGCCTGCCCGACGGCACGCTGCTCATCGACAGGGTCGACAACATTGGCGAGCGCGAAGACGGCTATATCGACATCGAGCGCCAGACGGGCGATGATGACGAACGCAATGTCTGCGGCGTGCTCGACAAGATGGGCAAGGTCGTGGTGCCGCCCGCCTACAGCTCCGTGCAGGATTTCGGCACCAAGAAAAAGATCGCCATCGTCAGCCAGCGCATCGATGGCCGCTTCCTGTTTGGCCTGGTCGATAGCCAGGGCGAGCTGCTGGCGCCCTGCCAGTACGAAGCCATCGACTGCGCCACCACGTCGTCGCCGCCCAGGCTGCGCAAGAACCTGATCTTCGCCATCGATGCGCAAGGCCTGGCCTGCATGCTGACCCTGGACGGCAAGCAGGCGTTTGTGCCTTTGTACCCGCCCGCCCACCATCTGCGCGGCGTGGCCGTGCAAAGCGACTTTTTATATGTCGTCAAGGATGGCATGGCCTGGAGCATGGATTTCACGGGCCAGCTGCTGGAACAGTTCGACACCGTGGAAAACTTCAAGGCGGCCATCACGGCCCAGTTGAGCGAGGCCATGGGCCTGGGCAGGAAAAAAACCGTCAGGCGCCGCAGCTTTACGCCCGCGCAAATCCTGGCAAAGGCCGACCGCGCGCAGTTGCGCAGCATGGCCGCCCTGTTCTTGCAGGGCGATGCGGACCTGGCCGCGCGCTGCGTGGACATCACGCTCGACGAGCTGGCGGAGGACGACCCGGAAGAAGAATATGAAGGCGACACGCCCGCAGCGGCCTGTTTCTTCCTGCTGTGGTCCACGGCCGCCCACACGCTGGGCCACGGCACCACCCTGGACTGGAAAGCCGTCGATGAAGTGCCGCGCATCGTCCAGCATATCGGCCTGCCCGCGCTGCGCGATTTTTCGTGGGCGGAGCGCGAGGATGGCGACGCGATGGCCGAGGGCCTGGCCGCCATCGCCGCCCACCTGGCGCCGCATCAGCTGCGCCTGATCAACATGCACGGCGGCGAAGACACGTATTATCTGGGTGTGGTGGTGGCGCAGGATGCGGCCGCGTTCAAGGCAGCGGCGCTGCTGGCGGCCCTGCGGCCCGTGGTGTACTAAGACCGCTCAGTTAAGACCGCTCAATTGCATTTGACGGCGCCGAAATGCTGCGCCAAAGTCAGGCCCAGTCCCTGCTCCACGGCGTTTTCCACCTGCGCCGCCAGGGCGGCCGCTTCTTCGGCCGCCTGGATATCGCGTTCATTGGTGGAACCGGCCGGGTAGCCGGAATTCACGCGCATGCCGCCGAAGACGAACAGCCGGTAGACATCGGCCAGGCTGATGCGGTTGACATTGCCCAGCAAGACCCAGTGGTCGGAACTGTCGGCCACGCGCTTGCCCCACTGGACCCGCACGGCGCCCTCCACGTTGACTCGTCCCACCCAGCCCTGCTGCACCATCTTGTCGAGCAGGGTTTCCATTTCCTCGAAGCCCAGGCGCGTGCTGCGGCGGATCTCGGCGGCGCCCACCAGGGCCGAATCGCCGCAGTGGCAAGCCTGGTGCAGCACTTTCAAGATGGCGACGGCGTCGACGAATTCGCTGCCCGGCGCCGCCTCATACCACCAGCGTTCGTATTTCACGACGGGCAAGGCGGCCACCAGCAAGGCGCCCACGAGGGTAATCATCCAGCTCAGGTAAATCCACACGAGGAACAGCGGCAAGGCGGCCAGTGCGCCGTAGATGCGCGAATAGGTGGGAAATTCCTGGATGAATTCGCCAAAACCCCGCTTGGCCACCTCGAACGCCAGCGCCGCCAGCAAACCGCCCCAGGCCGCGTCGCGCCAATCCACGTCGCGGTTCGGCACGGCGATGTACAGCAGGGTAAACGCCAGCATGGTCAGGCCGATCGACACCAGCGTATAAAACACGGCGCCCAGGAAAGGCACGGCGCCCACCACGCCGCTGGTGGCCATGAAGAGGCGCGACGTCACCGTCAGCGACACGCCCACCAGCAGCGGCCCCAGGGTGACGATGGCCCAGTAGACGAGCAGCCGCTTGGTCCAGCGGCGCTCCTGGCGCACGCGCCAGATGCGGTTGAAGACGCGCTCAATCAAACCCATCATGCCCACCGACGTGACGATCAGGGCGCCCGCGCCGATGGCCGACAGGCGCGTGGCCTTCGAGGCGAACGTGGTCAGATAATCGAGGATGGTGTTCGATATGCCCTTGGGCATCACGCTTTGCACGAAATAATCTTCCAGCGCATGGCGGAAGGTATTAAATAGCGGGAAAGTGGTGAAGATGGCCAGGGCCAGGGTCAGCAGCGGCACCAGCGCAAACACGGTGGCGAACGTCAGGCTGCCGGCCACCTGCGGCAGGCTTTCCTCGCGCACGCGGCGGCGCGCGAACTGCAGCAAGTCGCGCGTTTCGGACCAGGTCAGGCCGCGCACGGCGGCCAACCCGATGCTCAGGGCGCGCCACAGGTATTGGAAGAACGGGAATATATATTTTGAAAACATGTGCAAAATCAGAACGGCGCCATGACAGCAGTCGTATCAGGCTGTAAAGCGCCCTATAATACCAATGATGAAGCCAACCAATCTGATTATTCTCGTATTGTTTTATTCACGCCATGGCGCCACGCGCCAGTTGGCCGAGTTGATAGCCCAGGGAGTGGAAAGCGTGCCCGGTTGCGACGCCCGCCTGCGCACCGTGCCCGCCGTCTCGACGGTGACGGAAGCGACGGCGCCGGAAGTGCCGCCCGCTGGCGCCCCCTACGTGGAACTGGAAGACTTGCAGGAGTGCGCGGGCCTGGCCCTGGGTTCGCCCACGCGCTTCGGCAACATGGCCGCCGCCATGAAGTACTTCTGGGACGGCACGGCCAGCGACTGGCTGGCCGGCAGCCTGTCCGGCAAGCCCGCCTGCGTGTTCACGTCCACGGGCAGCCTGCACGGCGGCCAGGAATCGACCCTGCTGTCGATGATGATCCCCCTCTTCCACCACGGCATGCTGGTCATGGGCTTGCCCTACACGCATCCGGAACTGATGACGACGTCCACGGGCGGCTCGCCGTATGGCGCCACGCACTGGTCTGGCATAGACGGCGACAAGGCCCTGAGCGACGATGAAAAGCGCCTGGCCATCGCCCTGGGCCGGCGCCTGGCGGAAAACGCCGCAAAACTGGCGGGCGCGTGATGCACGGCGCACTGCACAAATATTTTCACTGGGGCGCCATCGCCAGCCTCGTCACCCTGATCGTCTGGTGCGTACTGTGGGAAACCATCGTCGCGCCGCTGCAGCCGGGCGGCTCCTGGGTCGTCCTGAAGGCGGCGCCCCTGCTCATACCCCTGTATGGCGTCATCAAGCGCGACGTCTACACCCTGCAATGGTCGTCGATGGTCATCCTGCTGTATTTCACGGAAGGCGTGGTGCGCGGCTACAGCGACACGAACCCCGTCTCGGCCCGGATGGCCTGGGGCGAAGCGGCCATCGTCTGCATCTATTTTGCCTGCGCCGTGCTGTATCTGCGCCCATATAAAAAGGCGGCCAAGCGCATGGCCAGGGAATTGCTGGAAAAAGTGACTAAAGTGAGCATCAAGAAATGAACGACAATCCCATGACTGACCAAGCCGACTTCCTCGCCGCCTGCCGCGACCTGCTGGGCGACGCCTACGTCCTCACCCTGGACGCCGACACGGCGCCCTTCCTCACCGACTGGCGCGACCGTTTCACGGGCAAGGCTCTGGCCGTGCTGCGCCCCGCCACCGTGGAACAAGTGGCAGCAATCCTGCGCGCCTGCGCGCAATGGCGCGTCCCCGTCGTGCCGCAAGGCGGCAACACGGGCCTGGTCCTGGGCAGCATCCCGGACGCCGCCGGCACGGCCATCGTGCTGTCGCTGGCGCGCCTGAACGGCATCCGCGCGCTCGATCCCGTCAACCGCACCATCACGGTGGACGCGGGCTGCATCCTGCAAACCATCCAGGAAGCAGCCAGCGCCGCCGGTTGCCTGTTCCCCCTGTCGCTGGCGGCCGAAGGCAGTTGCACCATCGGCGGCAACCTGGCGACGAATGCGGGCGGCACGGCCGTGCTGCGCTACGGCAACACGCGCGAGCTGTGCCTGGGCCTGGAAGTGGTCACGCCGCAGGGCGAGATCTGGAGCGGCTTGCGCGGCTTGCGCAAGGACAATACGGGTTACGATTTGCGCGACCTGTACATCGGCGCCGAAGGCACCCTGGGAATTATCACCGGCGCGGTCATGAAGTTGTACCCGCAGCCGAAAGCCTGCATCACGGCGCTGGCCGCCATGCCCTCGCCCTCCCACGCACTGCGCCTGCTCTCGCTGATGCAGGACCATTGCGGCGCCAGCCTGACGGGTTTCGAGCTGATGTCGCAGTACTGTTTGCAGCTGGTGGCGGAGCAATTCCCGCAGCTGCCGCGCCCTTTCGCCGACGCGCACGGCCAATATGTGCTGCTCGAATTGTCCAGCAGCCAGTCCGAGGCGCACGCCGTGGAATTGCTGGAAGCGAGCATCGGTGCGGCCCTGGAAGTCGAATTGATCGAAGACGCCGTCGTCGCCAGTTCCGTGGCGCAGTCCGAGGGACTGTGGCAGCTGCGCGAACACATCCCGCTGGCGCAGGCGCAGGCGGGCAAGAACATCAAGCACGACATCTCGCTGCCGATTTCCCGTATCGCCGATTTCATCGCCATCACGGATGCGGCCCTGGAATCAGCCTTCCCCGGCTGCCAGCTCGTGTGCTTCGGCCACCTGGGCGACGGCAACCTGCATTACAACGTGGCGCCGCCAGCCGGCATGACGGACCGGGATTTCCTCGCCAACCAGGATGCCATCAACCGCATCGTGCATGACCAGGTGCACGCTTTTGGGGGTTCGATTTCGGCCGAACACGGCATCGGCGCGCTGAAAAAGGCCGATCTCGCCCACTACAAGTCGCCGCTGGAATTGCAGCTGATGCGCGCCGTGAAGCAGGCGCTGGACCCGCAGAACATCATGAATCCGGGGAAGATATTGTGAAGCCGTCGCCCCTCCTGCTATGCGCCATGGCCTTGCTGGCCGGTTCCGCCAGTGCGCAGGACGTCTACAAGTGCGTGAAGGATGGCCAGAGCAGCTATAGCGCCACGCCCTGCACGGCCGGCCAATTGCAAATCCTGGAAATCCCCGCGCCGCCGCCCGCCGTCGACAAGGGTGCGGCCACGCGCCAGGAACGGGTAGCCAGCCAGATGGAAGCGGCGCGCAAGAAGCAGGAGCAGCTGGAAGACCAGGCGCGCGAACGGGGCGCCAGGCAGCAGGAAGTCCACGAGAAGCACTGCGCGCAGCTGCGCCTGGAACAGAAATGGGCGGCGCAGGACGCCGTCGGCGCGGGCGACAAGAACCGCGATGCGGCGCAATTGAAAGCACGGCGCGCCGGCGAACGCCTGGCCGTCGAATGCCTGCATTGAGTGCGCCGGCAGCCGATTCTGCGGGCACGCGCCTGCTGTCGCGCTGGCTGCTGCTGGGCGAATGGCGCGCGCATCCCGTGCGCGCCCTCGTCGCCATCCTGGCCATCGCCATCGGCGTATCGCTGGGCTTTGCCATCCATCTGATCAACGCGGCTGCCTTCAATGAATTTTCCACGGCCGTCAAAAGCCTGTCCGGCCAGGCCGACGTGCAGGTGGCCGGGCGCGAAGCGCTGTTCGATGAAGCCATCTACCCATGGCTGGCGCAGCGTGACGGCGTGGCCGTCGCTTCGCCCGTGCTGGAACTGCAGGCCACGGTGGCGGGCAAGAAGGATGGCGGCCCGCTGCACATCCTGGCGCTCGACGTCTTCCGCGCCGGCTTCATCTCGCCCGACCTGATCGGCGCACCGGCAGAAGGCCAGCCTTTCGACACCCTGGCCGACGACGCCGTCTTTTTGTCGCCGGCCGCCCTGCGCTGGCTGGCTGTCGCCCAAGGCGGCCAGGTCGCCCTGCAATCGGGCACGGGCACGGTGCCGCTGCGCGTGGCCGGTTCGCTGCAGCGCGCGCGCGCCGGCCAGCGCATCGCCGTGATGGATATCGGCGCGGCCCAATGGCGCTTCAACAAGCTGGGCAAGCTGTCGCGCATCGACTTGAAACTGCGCCAGGGCGTCAACCGCGACGCCTTCCAGGCCGAGTTGGCGCGGGCGCTGGAAGCACAGTACCCGGGGCGTTTCCAGGTGGGCCAGCCGAATGACGAGAACCAGAATAGCCGCAACAATAACCTCAGCCGCGCCTACCGGGTCAACCTGACAGTGCTGGCCCTCGTCGCCCTGTTTACGGGAGCGTTCCTCGTGTTTTCCACGCAAGCACTGTCCGTCATCCGCCGCCGCGGCCAGTTCGCGCTGCTGCGCGTGCTGGGCATGGAACGGGGCCGGTTGCTGCGCCAGGTGCTGCTGGAAGGCGCCAGCCTCGGCGTCGTCGGCGCAGGCCTGGGCATCGCGGGCGGCTACGCCATGGCGGCCGTGGCCCTGCGCTTCTTCGGCGGCGACCTGGGCGCCGGCTATTTCGCGGGCGTGCAGCCGCAGGTGCAGTTCACGCCCGTCGCCGCCTTCGTCTATTTTATCCTCGGCCTCGGCGTCGCCTTGCTGGGCTGCGCCGCGCCCGCGCTGGAAGCGGCGCGCGCGGCGCCCGCCATCGCCCTGAAATCGGGCAGCGAGGAAGTCGTGACGACGCGCCTGGCGAAAACCTGGCCCGCGCTGGTCTGCCTGCTGCTGGCCGGCGCCCTGACGTTCCTGCCGCCCGTGTTCGAGCTGCCCCTGTTCGGCTATCTGTCCATCGCGCTGCTGCTGATCGGCGCCATCGCCCTGATGCCGCAACTGGCCGCCGTCGTCTTCCGCTTCCTGCAGCGCGCCTGGCTGCGCACGGAGACCAGCCTGCATGCGCCCGTGCGCAGCCTGACCCTGGCCCGCCTGGCGAACGCCTCGGGCCAGGCCGGCATCGCCCTCGGCGGCGTGCTGTCGAGCTTTAGCCTGATGGTGGCGATGGCCATCATGGTGTCGAGTTTCCGCGTTTCCGTCGACGACTGGCTGCTGCAGATCTTGCCGGCCGACGTGTACGCGCGCACGGCCGCCAGCGGCGGCACGGCAGGCTTGAATCCACGCGAACAGGCCAGCATCACCGCCCTGCCCGAAGTGGCCAGGGTGGATTTCCAGCGCCTGCGCTCGCTGTCGCTGGCGCCCGACCGTCCGAATGTGATGCTGCTGGCGCGCCCGATCCTGCTGTCCGATCCGGGCAAGAGCATGGTGCTGGTGGGTGAAACCTTACCCGTGCCGGTGGGGGTAAAACCCGTGTGGCTGTCGGAGGCGGCGGCCGACCTGTACAACGTCAAACCGGGCCAGCAGATAGCCCTGCCGCTGGCAGGCGGCTTGCACAAGTTCTTCATCGCCGGCATCTGGCGCGACTATGCGCGCTCTTCCGGCGCCATCCAGATGCCGCTGGACGACTACCGCGCGCTGACGGGCGACCTCGATGTCAGCGACGCCGCCCTGTGGCTGGCCAAGGACGCCACGGGCGACGCGCTGCAACAGCGCCTGAAAGCGCTGCCGTTCGGCGCCAGCCTGGAAGTGTCGAATCCGTCGGCCATCCGCGCCCTGAGCCTGCAGATTTTCGACCGCAGCTTCGCCGTCACGTATCTGCTGGAAGCCATCGCCATCGTCATCGGCCTGTTCGGCGTGGCCGCCACGTTTTCCGCGCAAACCCTGGCGCGCGCCCGCGAATTCGGTATGCTGCGCCACGTGGGCGTGACGCGCGGGCAGATTTTGTCCATCCTGGCGCTCGAAGGAGGCGCGCTGACGGCGCTGGGCATCGCCACCGGTTTCATCCTGGGCCTGTTGATCAGCTTTGTGCTCGTCTTCATCGTCAATCCGCAATCGTTCCACTGGACCATGCAGCTGCACTTGCCGTGGCCATTGATCGCCACCGTGGCCGGCGCCCTGCTGACGGCGGCCGCCGCCACGGCGCTGATCGCGGGCAGACAAGCCTTGTCCGCTGGCCCCATCCGCGCCGTCAGGGAGGACTGGTAATGCGCCGTGTTTTCATCTTGTCATTGGCGCTGGCGCTACCTGCGCTGGCCGCGCCGCCCGCCTTTGCCCCCGTCACGCCGCTGCCGGCCGGCCAGACCCTGCGCCTGCCGCACGACTTCGGCGCCCACCCCGCGTATAAAACGGAATGGTGGTACGCCACGGGATGGGTCAAAACGGCCGGCGGCGAGCAGCTGGGCTACCAGGTGACCTTCTTTCGCAGCGCCACGGCCACCGATACGGATAACCCCAGCGCGTTTGCGCCGAAACAGCTGATCATCGGCCATGCGGCCCTGTCCGATCCCAAGGTCGGCAAGCTGCTGCACGACGAGAAAAGCGCGCGCGAGGGTTTCGGCCTGGCCTACGCCAAGGTGGGCGACACGGACGTGAAACTCGACGACTGGCGCATGCAGCGGCAAACGGATGGCAGCTACCGGGTCAGCCTGGCCGCGCGCGAATTCAACCTGCAGCTGACCCTCGCGCCCACCCAGCCCGTGCTGCTGCAAGGCGTTGGCGGCTACTCGCGCAAGGGCGCCCGGCTCGCGCAATCGAGTTACTACTACAGCAAGCCGCAGCTGCGCACGACGGGCACCATCGCGCGCGCGGGCGGCAAGCCGGAAGCCGTGACGGGCGCCACCTGGCTCGATCACGAGTGGTCCAGCCAGGTGCTCGATGCGGACGCCAGCGGCTGGAACTGGATAGGTGCCAACCTCGACGACGGCGGCGCCCTGATGGCCTTCCAGATCCGCAGCAAGACAGGTGCTAAACTATGGGCGCACGCGACATGGCGCGACGCGTCCGGTAAGATGACGCAGTTCGCGCCCGGCGACGTCGATTTCACACCCACGCAGCTGTGGCGCTCGCCCCGCACGCAGGCCGAATACCCGGTCGCCACCGAGATCCGCACGGGCGCGACGCGCTGGCAGATCAAGCCGCTGCAAGCGGACCAGGAACTCGATTCGCGCCGCTCGACGGGCGCCGTGTACTGGGAAGGCGCCGTGACGGTGGAGCGCGACGGCCAGCCCGTGGGCCGCGCCTACCTGGAAATGACGGGCTACGTCCAGCCGATGAAGTTGTAAGCACTACCGAATATGTAAATCAAAGCGAAAAACAATGACAACCAGCACAGAAACAGGCAGTACCAGTACAGCAAGCACCGCATCGACTCCCGACACCGGCACCAGCCGCGAACTGAAAAAAGGCAGCCTGGCCGCCTTCAAGGGCTTGATGCCCTTTTTGACGCCGTACCGCAAGCAGTTCTTCCTGGCCGGTATCGCGCTGGTGGTGGCCGCCGCCTCCACCCTGGCCATTCCCGCCGCCTTCAAGCAGATGATCGACCTCGGTTTCGGCGGCGCGGCCGGCTCGAAGAGCATCCAGCACGTCGACCTGGTCTTCCTCGCCCTGTTCGGCGTGGCGTCCATCCTGGCGCTGGCCACGGCCGCGCGCTTTTACACGGTGTCGTGGCTGGGCGAGCGCGTCACGGCCGATATCCGCAGCGCCGTGTACCGCCACGTCGTCACGCAAAGCCCCGAATTCTTTGAAACCACGCAGACGGGCGAAGTCCTGTCGCGCATCACCACCGACACGACCCTGATACAGGCCGTCGTCGGCACCAGCATCTCGATGGCGCTGCGCAATGTGCTGCTGTTCCTGGGCGGCCTGGTGATGCTGTTCGTCACCAGCGCCAAGCTGGCGGGCATCATCATCGGCCTCTTGATTCTCGTCGTCGTGCCCATCATCGTGTTTGGCCGCAAGGTGCGCAAGCTGTCGCGCGACTCGCAGGACCGCATCGCCGACGCATCGGCCATGGCCGGCGAAATCCTCAACGCCATGCCCACCGTGCAAGCGTTCACGCACGAGAAAATCGAATCGAAACGCTTTGGCGACTCCGTCGAAGGCGCCTTCATGACGGCCATGCGCCGTATCCGCGCCCGCGCCCTCTTGACCATGATCGCGATTTTGCTGGTGTTCGGCACCATCGTCTTCGTGCTGTGGCTGGGCGCGCGCGCCGTGCTGGAAGGCTCGATGACGGGCGGCGACCTGGGCCAGTTCATCCTGTACGCCTCCATCGTGGCCGGCGCCATCGGCGCCCTGTCCGAAGTCATGGGCGAAGCGCAGCGCGCCGCCGGCGCCACCGAGCGCTTGCTGGAACTGATGGCCGTCAAGTCGGAAATCGCCTCGCCGGCCACGCCGCTGCCGCTGCCCGCACGCGCCGCCACCGGCGCCGCCTTGACATTGGACAATGTCATGTTCTCCTACCCGTCGCGCCCGGACACCCACGCGCTGGATCACGTCAGCCTCGACATCCGCGCCGGCGAAACGGTGGCCGTCGTCGGCCCTTCCGGCGCCGGCAAGACCACCCTGTTCCAGCTGTTCCTGCGCTTCTATGACCCGCAAAGCGGCAGCATCCGCCTCGATGGCGTGGATATCAAGCAGCTGGACCTGCACACCCTGCGCGACGCCATCGGCATCGTGCCGCAGGATACCGTGATTTTCTCGGCCGACGCCATGGAAAACATCCGCTACGGCCGCGCCGGCGCCAGCGATGAGGAAGTGATCGCCGCCGCGAAAATGGCGGCCGCCCACGAATTCATCGAGCGCCTGCCGAACGGCTACAAATCCTTCCTCGGCGAACGGGGCGTGCGCCTGTCCGGCGGCCAGCGCCAGCGCATCGCCATCGCCCGCGCCCTGCTGAAAAACCCGCCGCTGCTGCTGCTCGATGAAGCCACCAGCGCGCTGGACGCGGAATCGGAACGCCTGGTGCAAAAGGCGCTGGAAGCGGCCATGGTGGGCCGCACCACGGTCATCATCGCCCACCGCCTGGCCACCGTGCAGCGGGCCGACCGCATCATCGTCATGGAAGACGGCAAGATCGTCGAGACGGGCACGCATGCGTCGCTGGTCGCAATGAAAGGCATCTATGCAAACCTTGCCGCACTGCAATTTCACAACGTACAGATCAACTAAGCAAAAACAGCCATGAACGCACTTTTCCACGCCAACCTGGGCATCACCGATTTCTGGACCTTTTTATTGGGGACCATCTTCATCGTCATCCTGCCCGGCCCCAATTCCATGTATGTGCTGTCGGTCGCCGCCCAGCGCGGCGTGCGCCCCGCCTACCAAGGCGCCTTCGGCATCTTCGCCGGCGACCTGATACTGATGGTGCTGTCGGCCTGCGGCGTGGCCTCCCTGCTCAAAGCCAGCCCGGCCCTGTTCTATGTGGTGAAATACATCGGCGCGGCCTACCTGGGCTGGATCGGCCTGCAGATGCTGATTGGCTGTTGGCGCAAGCTGCGCGCACCAAGCGCTGCCGAAGGCGAAGCGGCGGCCGTCCCTGCCCCCGTCAAGGAAAGCGACCCGTTCCGCAAGGCGCTGATCATCAGCCTGATGAACCCGAAGGCCATTTTGTTCTTCATTTCCTTCTTCATCCAGTTCGTCGACCCGGCCTTCCCGAATCCCGTGCTGTCCTTCACCGGCCTGGGCCTGATCTGTCAGGTGATCAGCTTTACCTACCTGACGGCCATCATTTTTGTCGGCGCGCGCCTGGCCGAGACCTTCCGCCGCCGTCGCCGCCTGTCGGCCGGCATGGGCGGCGGCGTGGGCGCCATGTTCATCGGCTTCGGCGCGAAACTGGCCACGGCCACCCTGTAAGGAAACCACCGTGACCGAACTCGAACTGCGCCAGCGCTGCCACACCGTCCTGCCGGGCCACCGCCAGCCCGCCCCAAGCGCCACCTTTGCCGCCATGGCCGCCTGGTGCGACGCCAACGATGTGGCGCACGATACCTACGGCGAAGGCGCGCTGATCGAACAGTTCGAGAACAAGATCGCCAGCCTGCTCGGTTTCGAGGCCGCCGTGTTCTGCATCACGGGCACCATGACGCAGGTCACGGCCCTGCGCCTGGCGTGCCAGGACCGCGGCTCGCGCCTGGTGGCGCTGCATCCCACCTCGCACATCCTGCGCCACGAGCGGGGCAACCATGAATTGCTCGATCACTTCAAGGGTTTGATGATCGGCGACCCGCACCGCCCGTGGACGGTGGACGACTTGCGCGCCGTGCCCGATCATCTGGGCGCCGCGCAGCTGGAACTGCCGATGCGCGAAATCGGCGGCCAGTGCCCTTCCTGGGAAGACTTGAGCCAGATCAAACAGCACTGCCGCGAGCACAATATTCACCTGCACATGGATGGCGCGCGCCTGTGGGAAGCGCAAGCGGGTTTCGGCCAGTCCCTGCCCGCCATCTGCGACGGATTCGATTCCGTGTATGTGTCGCTGTACAAAGGCATCGGCGGCCTCGGTGGTGCCATGCTGGCCGGCAGCCGGCCGTTCGTCGAACGGGCGCGCGAATGGTTCCGCCGCCAGGGCGGCAATATCGTGCACCGCACGCCCTGGGTGGTGGCCGCCGCCATGCAGTTCGACGCGCGCCTCGCCGCCATGCCGCAGTATTTTGCGCGCACGCAGTGGCTGTACGCGCTGCTGCGCGACTTCCCGGCCATTGCCGTCAACCCCGCCAGTCCGCAAGCGAACATGCTGCACCTGCACTTGCCCGTAAGTCGCGAACGGGCTATCGCCATCCGCAACCAGGTGGCCGCCGATCACGGCATCTGGCTGTTCAGTCGCGCCAACCACGCAGCCCTCCCCGGCCACAGCGTGGTGGAATGGTATGTGGGAGACCAGTTGCTGGAACTGCCGGACGACAGCGTGCGGCTGGCCTTGACCCTGCTGGATCAGGCCATGCGCGCCAGGGATTAATTGACAATCGTGACACCAAAAAAAAAGCGCCCGAAGGCGCTTTTTTTCTTTCATGGCGGCCGGGTTGGCCGCCACTACCTGCTTAGAACTTGTAGTTATAAGCGAGACCGATCAACTGCATGCGGGTCTTGAACAGGCCCTTTGTCGTTTCACCGTTGCCGGTGCAGCCCTTTTTAACCGGCGAGCAGTCGTTTGTGTAGTTGACGTCAGCATCCTTGAAATCGATATAGCTGTAGGCCAGGTCGATCGAGGAATTGGCGTTCAGCTTCCAGTTCGCGCCGATCGAGTACTGCATGCGGTCGCTGTCCGGCAAGGCTGGGTGGCGCAGTTCCGCGCTGCGCACTGGCGCCTGGTCATGCGCGATACCGGCGCGCAGCAGCAGGTTTTCGTTGTACTTGTAGTTGGTACCCAGCGAAACACGGTAGGTGTCTTTCCAGTTCTGGCGGATGCGCTCGGCGCCTTCGGCCGTCGGCGGGAACTGGATGTCCAGGTTCTGCAGGCGCGAAGTACGGGTCCAGGTGACGTCGCCCATCAAGGCCCAACGATCATCCATCTGGTGGAAGGCGTTGATCGATACGGTTTCCGGCGTGCGCAGTTCGACCAGCGCCTTGGAATTGACCTTGCCCGATGCACCGCTGATGAAGCCATTCACGGCAGCATTATTCGACACTTGCGAGAAGTCCCAGATGGTGTCGCCTTTCAGCTTGTGCGAAATCGACGAGCGGTAGGAAATACCGAAACGCGTGCCTTCATTCATCTGGTACAGGTAACCCAGATTGAAGCCGAAGCCCCAGTCGTCGCCATCCATCGAGGCGTGGCCATCCTTGGCGCCCGCCAATGCAATGCCGGCAGCATTCGCGGCAGCTAGACCTTGCGCTTGAGCAACACTCGCCAGGAATGCCTTCGAGATGGTTGGATTCGCACTCAGGGCCTTGACCGTACCCGGCACGTCCACCGCCTGGCCCAGTTCCGCCTTCATGTATTCGGCCGTGATGCCGAAGCCGAACGAGTGGTGCTGGTCCAGCTTGAACGACACGGAAGGATTCAGGGCGATCGCTTCGAGCTTGATGTTGGTGATCGCATAGCGGCCGCTCCAGCTGTTGCCATAGTCAAGCTTGGCGCCGTAGGGCACGAACAGTCCCATGCCGACGGTCCATTGTTCATCGATTTTTTTGCTGGCATACACGGCAGGCGCAAAGACTACATCCGGTACATAGTCCTTGGTCGTGCCGCCCGTGGGCGTGCGCGTGAAATTGAAGGACCCCTTGTCCTGGAATGTCGAATGCGGCACCACCAGGGTGCCGCCGCCAACGAACTGCGTGCCTTCCAGGCGCGACAGGCCGGCCGGGTTGTAGAAAATGGTCGATGCGTCGGCCGCTTCGGCGCCGCTGGCATCGGCCGTGCCCTGGGCGGAAACGCTTTGCGAGCCGAAACGGTAGCCCGATGCTTGTGCGGTGGAGGAAATGCCGGCGAATGCGGCAACGATCAGGAGGGGCAGATATTTATGTTTCAAGTTGGTCTCTCTTTATTATATGAAATTGTCTTCGGCACACTATCGCGGGCATATCCAGCTGCCCCGTCTTGCACTTTTCTTGCCGCCGTGAACTCCAATTCACTGACGGCATGAGCGAAGCATATAATATTTTTTAGAAAAAAGCGAACGTTCGCTCTTTTTATGAAACGGCGTTGTTTTTCCTGCGCATACGACCTTCTACAGTGCCAATGCAGGGGCTGGAAGCGGTATCAGAAAGCGCTGATGCATCAGCGACAGCATCTGTTCCGCCGGCACGGGACGCGAGATGAAATAGCCCTGTACTTCATTGCATTGCAGGGTGCGCAGGATGTCGAGCTGCTCGCGCGTCTCCACCCCTTCGGCCACCACGCTCATGCCCAGCGCATGCGCCATCGACAGGATGGCGCGCACGAACACTTCGCCCTGCTCCGAGCGGCCCAGCTCCATGGTGAAGGCGCGGTCGATCTTCAAGCCATCCATGGCGAACTTCTGCAGCTGCGACAGCGAAGAATAGCCGGTGCCGAAATCGTCGACCAGCAGGCGCACGCCCAGCGCGCGGATGGCGGACAACTGCTCCACGGCGCGGTTCTGTTCATCCATCATGGCCGATTCCGTGATTTCCACCTCGATCAGGCGCGCATCGATGCGGTGGCGCGTCAGCGCGGACGCCAGCACCTGGTGCACGTCGCCGCGGCCGAACTGGCGCGCCGAGACGTTGATGGAGACTGGCACCAGTTCCAGTCCGCTGGCTTGCCAGCGCGCCATCTGCAGGCACACCTTTTCGATGACGACTTCGCCCAGCTGGGAAATCAGGCCGCTGCTCTCGGCCACGGGAATGAATTCCAGCGGCGGCACCATGCCGTGCTGCGGATGGTGCCAGCGCACCAGCGCCTCCATGCTGCACAGCTGCCCGCTCATGGCATCGACCCTCGGCTGGTAGACGACGAGGAACTGATCCTGCTCCAGCGCCGCCACCAGGCTTTGCTCCAGTTCGCGGCGGTTGCGGATGGTTTCGAACAATTCCGGCTGGAAAAAACGGTGATGGCCCTTGCCCGCCACTTTCACGGCATACATGGCGATGTCGGCGTTCTTCAGCAGCACTTCCGTCTCGGCCCCATCGCGCGGATACAGGCTGATGCCGATCGAGGCGCCCATCTTGTGGCGTTCGCTGCCCAGGTAAAACGGCTCGTCGAAGGCGATGGCGATGCGCTGCGCCACCTGCTCGGCGCGGCTGTCGTCCTCTACCGGGTCGAGCACGACGACGAATTCGTCGCCGCCCAGGCGCACCACGTGGTCGCCCGGCCGCAGCACGGCCTTCAGGCGCAGGGAGGCGGCGCGCAGCACCTTGTCTCCCTCCGCGTGGCCCTGCGTGTCGTTGATATCCTTGAAGCCGTCCAGATCGATGAACAGCAGCGCCAGCATGTGCCGCGCGATGGCCGCGCGGCCCAGGGCGCCGGGCAGGAATTGCTGCAGCCAGTAGCGGTTGGGCAAGCCCGTCAAACCGTCTTCATTGGCCAGGCGGCGCAAGTCGCGCTCGTGCTCCTTGGCCGTGCTGATGTCTTGCAGGGTGACGGCCAGGCGGTCGCCGCTGCGCACCAGGCGCCGGCGTATCCAGCGCAGCTTGAATGGGTTGCCTTCCGGCAATTCGATCTCTTCCTCGGAAAAACCGGAGACCATGGCGGCCCGGTAATTATGGATCAAGTCGCGGAAATACGGCTCGTGGGCGCGCGACTGCAGGCGCATGCCCAGCAACTGTTCGCGGCGCACGCCAAAGTAGCCTGCGCCCGGCTCGTTGCAGTCGACGATCTCGAAGTCGAGGATGCTGCCATCCGCGCCGCGCAGGGCGGCGATGATATAAAAGCCGTCGCTCGTGCCCTCGGTGGCCATGCGGTAGGCATTGCGCACGCCTTCGGACTGGTGGTGGCGCCACGCCAGGCGCAGCGACAGCACGGTGGCGACGGCGGCAAAGGCCAGCAGCAGCACGGTGACGGCCAGGGCGATGCCGAGATAAATCGTGCGCGTTTCCTCGTAGGGATGCAGCATTTCGCCGTCCGACAGTCCGACCACGGCCGTAAACGGATAGGCTTTCAGCGCCTGCCAGCCCACATAGCGATTTTGCTTGTCGGAAAAAGCTATCCTGCCGCCCGAATGCAGGGCGCCGCTCTCCGTTTCCAGGAAGCTGGTGTCGAGAAACGGCGTGCCCTGGCCGCTCTGCGTCGGCAGCACGCGCGAGCCCAGGCGCGTACTGAACAGCTCGCCCTCTTCGCCCACCATGGCCGACATGCCGAACTTGCCAAAATTGACGCTGTTATAGAATTCGGAAAAATAGCTGGAATGGATGGAAATGAGCAGCACGCCGTCGAAATTGCCATCCTCGTCTTCCAGCCGGCGCGTGAAATGCACGAGGCTTTCGCCGGCGCCCGGCGCTGACGGGGCCGCCTCGCTGGCCCTCCCCAGCGCGATGCGCAGCGCGCTGGAATTGCTGCGCCAGTGGCGCAACAGGAAATCGCTGCGCTCGTTGACGCGCAGCCGCTGCAACGGCGCCGTGGCCGTCACGGGATGGCCTTTGCGGTCGAGGATGGCGACGATGGCAAATTGCGGCAAGGCATACATGCCCTGCGTCTTCAATTGGTCGAGGCGCAGCTGGCCGCGCGAGTTTTCCCATTCATACTTGAGCTGCAAGGTCAGCTGGTCCATCTGCTCCAGGGTGCGCAGCAGGTACTGGCCATATGCTTTCGACAAGGAAGACACGCTGTCGAGCGCCTGCTGCTGCGCCACCTTCTTTTCCGCTTCCAGCTGCAGCAAGGTGGCCGTCCACAATACCGCGCACAGGATCAGGCCCAGCAAGGGCCAGGCGAGGATCAGGCGCAGGTTAGCCTTGAGAAAATCGGCCCTGCTCATCTCCACCACGGCGGCGTTATTATTATTTACAAATTGTCGCAAGAACATGGTGCAGCATCTGCCGTTTCTATGTATTTCTTCAAGGACACACAAATTACCACAGAGTCATGTTTGCAGGTAAGACGGCAGCGTAATTATGTGCGTGGGCCGCGGCCCGCCTGTCGCGCCTGCGTTACAATCACCATCCTTACCGTTGGAGAAATACATGCAGCAATATCAAGATTTGATCAAGACCGTGCTCGAAACGGGCAGCTGGCAAGACAACCGCACGGGCATCCGCACCCTGAGCGTGCCGGGCGCCATGATGCGTTTCGACTTGGCCAACGGCAACTTCCCTGCCGTGACAACCAAGAAACTGGCTTTCAAATCCGTGATCGGCGAATTGTGCGCCTTCCTGCGCGCCTCGCGCAACGCGGCCGAGTTCCGCGCCCTGGGCTGCAAGGTCTGGGACCAGAACGCCAATGAAAACGCGCAATGGCTGGCCAACCCCTACCGCGAAGGCGAGGATGACCTGGGCCCCGTGTACGGCGTGCAATGGCGCCAATGGCCCGCATATAAGCTGCTCGACGCCGACCAGCCCGCACAGATCGCCGATGCGCAAGCGAACGGCTTTAGCTTGGTCGCCCCCATCGTCGAGAACGGCGTGCAAAAAGTGCTGCTGTACAAGGCCGTCGACCAGTTGCGCGAATGCCTGGACACCATCATGACCAATCCGGGCAGCCGGCGCATCCTGTTCCACGGCTGGAACCCGGCCGTGCTGGACGCCGTCGCCCTGCCCGCCTGCCATTTGCTGTACCAGTTCATCCCGAACGCCAGCACGCGCGAAATTTCGCTGTGTTTATATGTACGCAGCAACGATATCGGCCTGGGCACGCCGTTCAACATCGCCGAAGGCGCCGCCCTGCTGCACCTGGTGGCGCGCCTGACGGGCTACACGCCGCGCTGGTTCACCTACTTCATCGGCGACGCGCACATCTATGAAAACCACCTCGACATGGTGGAAGAACAATTGAAGCGCACGCCGTTCCCGGCGCCCCGTTTCGTCATTTCCGACCGCGTGCCCGACTACGCGAAGACGGGCAAGTACGAGCCGGAATGGCTCGAAAAGATCGAACCGTCGGATTTCTCGCTGGAAGGCTATGAACACCACGCGCCCATCAAGGCGGCGATGGCCGTCTGATGGCGGTCACAGCACTCGCCGCCCTGCACCGCAAGCTGTTTGATGAAACGGATGGCAGCAAGTTCGCCCGGCTGAAAGAGCGGCTGCTGAAAAAGCATGCCGCGGACGACAGGCTGGCCGTGCTCGACATCCTGACGGCGTATGCGCGCGATGGACAACTGCTGCACTGGCGCACCTTTTTGATGACGGATATCGTGCATCTGGTGGAAGGCAGTCAACATGCGGCCTTTTTCGCCTGGGCACTGGAGCAGCCCGCACTGGCGTACTGGGGCGTCGATGGCTTGCTGAAAAGTATAGGCGTGGACGCGTATGCGCCCCTGGTGGCGCTGGCAGCGTCCGGCGCCACCAGGCTGGAAGTGCGCGCCAAGGCGATCAAGAGCCTGGCCGTGTTCAGCCGCCAGCCGTTTGACCAGGACTTGCCGTCCGATCCCGGCCACTGGAAGGCAGAGCAGCTGAGACTAAGCGCCGTGCTGGACTGGCAAGCGGACGGCTACCCTGACGGTGCAGGCTACAAGGCGCCCGCCAAGCATGAGACGCTGGCCAAGCCGCGGTCGCGCCTGCAAGTAGCAGCCGCCTTCCTGGAACGGAAACTGGCGCTGCGGCGCCAGCGCGAGCAAGACCTGGCGCAACCGTCGAACTGGCTGACCATGGCCAGCGCCAAGGACATGGCCGAGATCGACGCGCAATGGGTCTTGCCGGAAATCTACCGCCATTTCCTGCAATTCTATTCGCCGCTGCGCGTGCATGTCGACGGCAAGCGCTTCCCGCAGGGCCTGCATCTGTACGGCGCGGCGGAGCTGGTGGAGGCCCAGCACGGCTACGCCGTCCATGCCGTGCATAATCACAACATCGCGAGCTGGCAGTCGAAGCTCGTGGTGATTGCCGATGCGGGCGGCGACCCGTACTGCGTGCACCTGGAAGAAAGAAGCATCGACGGCGACTTGCCCGTGTACCGCGCCAGACATGGCGCAGGCGAATGGCGCTTCGAGCTCCATATGGACGATTTCATCGACTTCCTGCACGAAATCGCGTGGGCGGCCTAGCCTGCTTCGCCGCCCGGTCCGGGGCCGGGTCCGCCTGGCCCCCGTCCGCCCGGCGGACCGAAGCGCGGCTCCCGTTCGCCCTCCTTGGCCGCCGACGTGGCGCCGCCCAGGCGGTACGACAAGCCCACATAAATCATGCGGCCGTCAAAGCGGCGCGTGCTCGTTTCGCGCAGCGAGGCGCTATTGATGACGGTTTCCATCTTGTTGCTGCTGAACACATCGGTCACATTCATGACCAGGCTCAATTGCGGCGTCACCGTGTGGCGTAAACTGAGGTTCAGCGTGTTGTTCGGCGAGCGGTAGCCCTGTCCCGACAGCATCTTGCCCTGCATTTGCAGGGCCAGTTGCAGCTGGTTATCCGCATTGATCTGGTAATTGAGGCGCGCACGGCCGCTCAGTGCGTTGGCCGTGCGCGTGCTGCGGTTGCCCAGGTCGTCGGAACTCGTCTGCTGGCTGCGCGCCAGGTTGCCGCTCGTGTTCAGGGTCAGGGACGGCGTCAGCTTGCCGCTGACGCTGAATTCCAGGCCGCTCGAATGGCTGCCTTCGCCGTTTTCCCGCGTAGTCAGCAGCACATTGTCGCTAATAAAATAGCGGTAATCGACGATGGCGTCCGTGTCGCGCCGGTGGTAGGCGCGCAAGCTGCTTTCCAGGCCCGCGATCTTCGTTTCATAGCCGATTTCGAAGGAATCCGTCTGCGTGGGTTTCAGCTTGGGATTGCCGGCCGCCACATTGAACTCGTCGCGGTAGACCACGTAGGGGTTCAAATCGCCCGCATTCGGGCGGCGGATGCGGTGCGCGTAGCTGAAGCGCAAATTGCTCTCGTCGCTGACTTTATAGGTGGCGAACAGGCTGGGAATATAGTTGACGTATTTGTTGCCAGCCTCAACGCCACTGGTGATCTGGCGCACGTTCAAGTCCGTGTATTCGGCGCGCAAGCCGGCCAGCGCGCCCCAGCGTTCGCTCAGGCGCATCTGGTAGGAACCGTACAGCGCGATGGTGCGCTCGTCGAGCTCGAAACGGTTGCTGCGCATGGGATTGACGGTCTCGGCCAGGCTGGCCGGATTGATGTCCGTATATAAAGTGTCGAAGCTGCTCTTGTTGTCGGCCACCTTGTAGCCCAGCTTGGCCGTGCCGCCCGCCAGTGGACGCTCGTAGTCGCCGCTGAAGTCGACGATGCGGTTGCCCGTCTCGCTGTGCTGGCGTGCGCGGCTGTCAAACGCGTTGACGGGCGCGATCGCATAGGCATTCGCGTAATCGCTGTCGCTCTCGTTAGTGGACGACGACACGCGCAAGTCGATTTTCAGGGTTTCGCCAGGCAACTCGCCCTTGTGGTCGTAGCGCCCGCCCCAGCTGTAGTTGCGGCTGTCGCCGTTGCGCACGGTGCTGCGCACATAGTCGCCGATGGTGCTGCCCGTGCTGTCGCCGTTGATATAACGGTCCAGCGAGCGCTGGTCGTTGCTGCGCCCGTTGTACGACACGCTGGCGGCCAGGGTGTCGTTCGCATTCAGGTTGTAGTTGACGGTGCCGTGCAATCCCAGCGAATCGTTCAAGCCATTGTTCGTGGAGCTCTGGCTGCTGGGGGCGAAGGCGCCCGTGCCGCGGTCCAGGCGCTCGCGGCTGACCTCGCCCACGGAATTGCGGCCGTCATGGCGCACATTGATGCCGCCCTGGTAGCCCCACGGACCTTCATTGTAGGTACCGGAGACGGAGCTGTTGTAGCGCCCGGCGATGCCCGCATTCGCGTTGACGGTGGCAAAGCCGCCCGGCTTGCGGTTGCGCCGCATCACCAGGTTCAAAATCGGGCCGCCACCGGCTTCGTTGCCGAACTGGGCGCCGGGATTGTTGATCACTTCCACGGATTCGATATCGTCGGCCGCCATGGCGTTCAACGTGGCGCCCCGTGAATCGCCCTGTAGCATGGCCGACGGCTTGCCATCGATCAATATCTGCACATTGCTGCTGCCGCGCAAGGACACCGAACCGTCGGGGTCGACGGCCACCGAAGGCACATTGTTCAAGGCATCGGCTGCCGTACCGTTGGTGCTGCCCACGTCGGACTTGACGTCGTAAACTTGCCGGTCGATGCGGCCCGTGGGACGTTCGGCCGTCACGCTGACGGTAGCGGGAGCATCGACGGCGGGCGCCTTGGCCGGTGCGGGCTTGACGACGGTATCGCCGGTGACGGTTTGCGCCTGGACAGCGGCGCCGGACACGAGCAGGCTGCCGCCCGCCAGGCAGTGAAAGAGGATTTTATGCATTTGCTTAAAAAATAATCGAGACGCTACGGATGAGGCACTACGCCGCAGCGTGAGAGCACATTCTCAAAGCATGCCACGATTGCAAGGAGCAAAGCAAATGCGAACCATTGTTATTTACTTCAATTTACAAATCTCTCGCACTTGTGGTCGCATAGCCTCATCCGATGACCTTTGCGCTACCTTTGCGCTACCTCAACAAGCCCTTGCCGCGCGCCAGCTTCAGCCAGCCCGGATATTCCGTCATCAATAAGTCATACAGCTCCGCATCGCTGTGCTCGTCGGGCGAGCTGACGGAAAAGTAATTGGCATTGTCGACCAGGCGGCCCTGCAATTCGTCGAGCTTTTCCAGGAAGGGGAAGTCGGAATCGGCAAAGGCGGCGAGAAACTTGCTTTTCGATTTGCGCCCCTTGCCGATGCCCATGAATTGCCAAAAGATCGGCTCATGGCTGGCCCAGCGCAATTGTTTCTCCGTCGTCGCCTGGTCGCTCGTGCCGCCGTCCGTGACGAACATCACGTACACGGGCAATTCCGCGGCGACGGGCCGCGTGCGCTCGCCGCCGGCGCCATCGGGGAAATAAAATGCGCGTATCGCCTGCATGGCGGCGCCATAGCGCGTGTCGCCTTCCAGCGGATGGCGCTGTATGGCCTGGCCCACGTAGGTATTGCAGTTGCTCAAGGCCATGGGCGCCGGATGGTGGACGTTCTTGCCGAACAGGAAAACATCGATCTCGCCATCGTCGTCGAACTTGCAGCCCAGGGCCAGGATGCGTTCGGCAAAGCGCTGCACCAGCCCCTCTTTATATAGTCGGCCCATGGAGCCGGAAATATCCAGGCACAAACACACCTTGGCGCGGTGGTCAAGCAAACCCACTTTCTGCAGCGACACGCCCGCCTGCTTGACGAGGCTGACCAGTTGCGGCGCTTCCCGTTCGACCCGTTTTTCCAGGTTGATCTTTGCCTGCACGACGGCCGAAACCGCCGCAGGGGCAGCAGAAGCGGCCTGGTCGACTTCGCCGCCGAAGTGGCGCACCAGCGCGTCGAGTCCGCCATTGAAGCCCTGCCCCACGGCCATGCAGCGCCAGCCGCCATCCTTGCGGTAAATTTCCGCCAGCATGACGGCTTTTTCCTGTGCGAAATCACTACCCGCGAAGGCGAAGCGGGCCAGCTCGCGTCCGCCCGCCTCCAGACGCACGTGGCCGGCTTGCAGCTGCGACATCACGCCGCCGCCATCGATGGACGCCGTCACGACGAGGCGGTCTATGCCGGCCGGCAAGCGCGCCAGTTGCAAGGCAAACTCGGCCATGTCGCCGCCGCTGCCGGCCCGCGCTTCCACGCCGCCGCACGGCGTGCGCGGCTGGTTGAAAAAGGTCATGTAGCGCTCGTCGGCCAGTTTGCCGCTGGCGTCGAGGCCGAAACAGGCCACGTCGAGCGCCAGCCCCTGCGCGGCGACGCCCACCTGCAGCACGCCGTCGGGAACGAGATTGGCCAGCGGCAAGCGCTGTCCCTTGGACAAGGTTTCCATCAGTGCCTCCTAGGCGATATAGCGGCGCGGATTGTCCGCGTTGAAATCATCTTCGTCTTCCTTGTCCTCGCCCTTGAAGACGACGGGACCGTTGAAGGCCAGTTGCAGATTCTCGCCCTGCCAGCTCAGCCACGGCGTCGCTTCGCTGCCCGGTTCCGACGTCTTCCCGGACGGTTCGAGGATGATGCTGTCGGGCGTGATGCGCGCCATGCCGATCACATAGGTGTAGACGGAATCGTCCTCGGCCGCCTTGGACAGGCGGAAGTCGTACGCGCACTCGACGATCTGCTCGCCATATTGCATGACCATCTTCGGCCGCATGGAAGCGACCGACACGGCGCCATTGGCCAGCGCCGAATACACGCTGAAGACGAGGCCCACCGTGCCGCCGTACTGTTGCGCCAGCGCGGGATTGACTTCCACCGTTTCCGTGGCCGGTTCCTTGCCCGATGCGCCCGCCACGTCGCCCAGGTGGCGCACGTACGGCATGACGTCGAAGCTGCCCGGCGTATCGGGCGCCTGGATGAAGCGCATCTGGCCGTTTGGCAAGAGGATGCCGACTCTTAAATCGAGGTCGTCGTTATCGTCGTCGCCATCGCCGTTATCGACCCAGCTGGCCTTGACGGTGAGCTTGCCCGGCGCGCCCGCGCCTTTTTGCAGCGACACCTTGTGCGTCTGGCCCGCCTTGGTCAGCGAGATTTTCGACAGGGAAATTTTTGGCGGCGGCGCCGGCTCCGCTGCCGCCTGCGCCACTTCGCCGCCGAAATGCGCGACCAGTGCGTCCAGGCCGCCATTGAAACCTTGGCCCACGGCCATGAAGCGCCAGCCGCCGTCCTTGCGGTAGAACTCGCCCAGCATGACGGCTTTTTCTTGCGCAAAATCAGATCCCGCATACGTGTAGCGGGCCAGCTCGCGCCCGCCATCCTGCAAGCGCAGGTAGCCGCTGCCCAGCTGCGCCATGGTGGCCGCGCCATCGATGGCGGCCGTGACGACGAGGCGCTCGATGGTGGCAGGCAAGCGGTCCAGCTGATAGCTGAAACCGGCCGCATCGCCGGACGGCGCCGCCGCTTCGACGCCGCCGCACGGCGTGCGCGGCTGGTTAAAGAAAGTCATGTAGCGGTCGTCGGACAGTTTGCCGTTGGCATCGAGGCCGAAACAGGCAAAGTCCAGCGGCACGCCAGCGCTGGAGAGCCCCAGTTGCACGACATTGCCCGTGACGAGGCCGGACAGCGCCAGGCGCTGCCCCTTGATCAGGTTTTCCATGCGATTATTTATTCAGATGTGGGAGCTTCGGACAACGGCTCAGGGCAAGGCGCGTCGTCCGAAGACAGTACGAATGTACAGTCAGTCCATGGCGGCGCAACGCCGCCATGGACTGCCGTTTTGGGTTCTATACAAAGCTAAAAGAGCTTCGGACAACGGTTCAGGGCAAGGCGCGTCACCGAAGACAGTACGAATAGTACGGCGAGGTGACGCAACGCGGCCATGGGCCGTTTTCCGGAGCTCTTAGGCGTTGATGCCGAACGAGCGTGCCAGCGGGCCGAGTCCGCCCTTGAATCCTTGGCCGATGGCCTTGAATTTCCATTCGCTGCCGGCGCGGTAGATTTCGCCAAAGATCATGGCCGCTTCCGTCGAGCCGTCTTCCGACAGGTCGTAGCGGGCGATTTCCGCGCCGTTGTCGCCGTTCAGGCAGCGGATGTAGGCCTTGCCGACCATGCCGAAGTTCTGCTTGCGGTTTTCCGCGTCGTGGATAGTCACGGCGATGGCGATCTTGTCGATGTCGGCGGGCACGCTGGCCAGGTCGACGGCCACTTTCTCGTCGTCGCCATCGCCGCCGCCGGTCGTGTTGTCGCCCGCGTGGACGATGGAGCCGTCAGCCGACTTCAGGTTGTTATAAAAAATGAAATCGGCATCGGAACGGGCCTTGCCATCCGTTTTCAGCAGGAAAGCGCTGCCGTCCAGGTCAAAAGCGGCGCCATCGGTGGCGCGCGGGTCCCAGCCCAGGCCAATCACGATTTTCTTCAAGCCGGGAGCTTCCTTGCTCAGGTTGACATTGCCGCCTTTTTGCAAACTGATCGCCATGGTAATTCCTCTTTAATGTGGGGGTTGCATTCGGTGTTTCAGGTCACGTCGCCGGCACGCCGGCTTGATGAGCCATGAGCCTACCATAAAGTTCCGGCTTGCCAGCCGCGCACTATTGAAAATAATGCCATACGGAAAAATCGTGCCGCTGTCCCCATGCGCAAAATGACGGATAATGCCGCTCGACAAAAATTTTTCACACTAGGTTTGTCCTTGATCAATATACGACTCGACTGCATTCCTGGCACCCTGTGCGACGCACGCCTGTGGTCGCGCCTGGCGCCTGCCCTGGGCGACGCCTTTGAACTGCGGCACGTACCCCTGCACCAGGCGCGCACGCGCCCGCAGATGCAGCAGATGATCGCCAGCCACAGCGCTCCGCATGCCCATCTGGTGGGCTTTTCGCTGGGCGCCTACCTGGCGCTCGAACACGCGCTGGCGCACCCGCAGCGTGTGAAATCCCTCACTTTGATCGCCAATTCGGCCAAAGGTTTGCTGCCGGCGGAAATCGAAGCGCGCCAGCGCATCGTCGCCATGCTCGAGCGCAATGCCTATACGGGCATCACGCGCCAGCGCCTGCGCGAATTGCTGCACCCGTCGCACTTGCAGGACGACGGCATCACGGGCCTGATCCAGCAGATGGGGCTGGACCTGGGCAAGGAAGTGCTGCTGGCGCAATTTCTCACCACGATAGACCGCCCCGACCTGATGGCGCGCTTGCCGGAACTCGATTTCCCCGTGCTGATCGTGGGCGCCGAAGACGACAAGCTCGTCAATCCCGACGACCTGCGCACCATGGCCGCCCGCCTGCCGCAAGCCACCTTGCACATACTCAAAGACGACACCGGCCACATGATTCCGCTGGAAGCGCCAGGCGCGCTGGCGCAAGCCATGCGTGCGCATCTGGAGGCTGCCGGCAATTTCAACGATAATGACGGGCATCGGGCCTCGCCCCCACCTTTTTCACAGAACCAATGAGCTTACTGACCATCATCGTCGCCACCGACCAGCAAGGCGGCATCGGCATCGACAACACCCTGCCGTGGAAATTGCCGGAAGACCTGGCGCATTTCAAGCGCTTGACGACGGGCCACCCCATCCTCATGGGCCGCAAGACCTTCGATTCCATCGGCCGCCCGCTGCCGAACCGCCGCAACATCGTCATCACGCGCAATCCGGACTGGCGCCACGAAGGCGTGGAAGCGGCGCCGTCGCTGGAAGCGGCCATCGCCCTGCTGGACGGCGCCGAAGGCTACGTCATCGGCGGCGCCGACATCTATAGACAGTCGCTGGCCCTGGCGCAGCGCCTGATCGTCACGGAAATCGGCCAGACGTTCGATTGCGATGCGTTTTTCCCCGCCGTGGATCATGCCGTGTGGCAAGAAACCGCGCGCGAAGCGCATGTTTCGGAGAAATCCGGCCTGCCTTACGCCTTTGTCACCTTACAACGCAAAGCCTGATAAGGTTGATGTTGATTAACAGAATGTTGCTGTAATACCCCTGTCACACCGTTGCGTCACGCTAGCGCAAGCTTGTGGCGCTTTGGGGCGATATTTTTTTCCCGCAGAGGCCGCATTTCTGCGAGAATCCCGTTCTTATTTTTTTTATGCGGCTGCCGGGTTGCACTACCGCCTGACCGTCGCGCCCTAGTCCGCCCCTTCACATCTGTCAGGGGCGGCTTGCTTTTTTGGAGACATGCATGAAATTTCGTTTCCCCATCGTCATCATTGACGAGGATTTCCGTTCTGAAAATACGTCCGGCCTGGGCATTCGCGCCCTTGCCGCCGCAATGGAAAAAGAAGGCATGGAAGTGCTGGGCGTGACCAGCTACGGCGATTTGTCGCAATTTGCCCAGCAGCAATCGCGCGCGTCAGCCTTCGTGCTGTCGATCGACGATGAAGAATTCGGCGCCGGTTCCATCGAGGAAACCGATCACGCCTTGAAGTCGCTGCGCGCCTTCGTCGAGGAAATCCGCTACAAGAACGCCGACATCCCTATTTACCTGTACGGCGAAACGCGCACCTCGCGCCATATTCCCAACGATATCCTGCGCGAACTGCATGGTTTCATCCACATGTTCGAAGATACGCCGGAATTCGTCGCGCGCCACATCATCCGCGAAGCGAAATCCTACCTGGATGGCCTGTCGCCGCCGTTCTTCCGCGCCCTGGTGCACTACGCCAACGACGGTTCCTACTCGTGGCACTGCCCCGGCCACTCGGGCGGCGTAGCCTTCCTGAAGTCACCGATCGGCCAGATGTTCCACCAGTTCTTCGGTGAAAACATGCTGCGCGCCGACGTCTGCAACGCCGTCGAGGAACTGGGCCAGCTGCTCGACCATACGGGCCCCGTCGCCGCGTCCGAACGCAATGCGGCGCGCATCTTCAATGCCGACCATTGCTATTTCGTCACCAACGGTACCTCGACCTCGAACAAGATGGTGTGGCATTCGACCGTGGCGCCAGGCGACATCGTCGTCGTCGACCGCAATTGCCACAAGTCAATCTTGCATTCGATCATCATGTGCGGCGCCATTCCCGTGTTCCTGATGCCGACGCGCAATCACCTGGGCATCATCGGCCCTATCCCGCTGCATGAATTCACACCGGAAAGCATTGCCCGCAAGATCGAAGCGAATCCGTTCGCGCGCGAAGCGAAGAACAAGAAGCCGCGCATCCTGACCATCACGCAATCGACCTACGATGGCGTGATCTACAACGTGGAAACCCTGCGCGAAATGCTGGACGGCAAGATCGACACCCTGCACTTCGATGAAGCGTGGCTGCCGCACGCCACCTTCCACGATTTCTACAAGAATATGCACGCCATCGGCAAGGACCGTCCGCGCGCCAAGGAATCGATGATCTTCTCGACCCAGTCCACGCACAAATTGCTGGCCGGCCTGTCGCAGGCCTCACAAATCCTCGTGCGCGAATCGGACACGGTCAAGCTGGACCAGGACGCCTTCAACGAGGCTTACCTGATGCACACCTCGACCTCGCCGCAGTATTCCATCATCGCCTCGTGCGACGTGGCCGCGGCCATGATGGAAGCGCCGGGCGGCACGGCCCTGGTGGAAGAATCGATCATGGAAGCGCTCGATTTCCGCCGCGCCATGAAAAAGATCGACCAGGAATGGGGCCAGGACTGGTGGTTCCAGGTGTGGGGTCCGGCCAGCTTCAACGACGAAGGCATGGGCCAGCAGGAAGACTGGATGATACGCGCCGAAGATGACTGGCACGGTTTCGGCGACCTCGCTCCCGGCTTCAACATGCTCGACCCGATCAAGGCGACCATCGTCAACCCGGGCCTGTCGCTGGACGGCCAGTTCGGCGACACGGGCATCCCCGCGTCCATCGTCACCAAGTACCTGGCCGAGCACGGCGTCATCATTGAAAAATGCGGCCTGTACTCGTTCTTCATCATGTTTACCATCGGCATCACCAAGGGCCGCTGGAATACCCTGTTGACGGCCTTGCAACAATTCAAGGACGACTACGACAAGAACCAGCCGATGTGGCGCATCCTGCCGGAATTTGCGGCGGCCAACCCACGCTACGAAAAAATGGGCCTGCGCGACCTGTGCCAGCAGATCCACGATTTCTACAAGGCTTACGACGTGGCCCGTTTGACGACGGAAATGTATCTGTCGGACATGATCCCGGCCATGAAGCCGTCGGACGCGTTCGCCAAGATGGCGCACCGCGAAATCGAGCGCGTGGCCATCGACGAACTGGAAGGCCGCATCACGTCCATCCTGCTGACGCCGTACCCGCCGGGCATCCCGCTGCTGATCCCGGGCGAACGCTTCAACAAGACCATCGTCGACTACCTGCGCTTCGCACGCGACTTCAACGAGCGCTTCCCCGGCTTCGAGACGGATGTGCATGGCCTCGTGAAACGCGAAGTCGATGGCAAGCGCGGTTACTTCGTCGATTGCGTCAAATTGGACGATTAGTGACGGCCCATCCAATCTCGCTTGGCGCACTTTGCGGCCGGCGATGCTCACCGTACCAGAGTACGGTTACGCTTCTCGGCCACAAATCATTGCCGCTCGCTACGATTGGATGAACCGTCGTGACGTTCGTTAAAGAACGCTGCTTACATGGCGCCGCCTGATGCAAATCAGGCGGCGTTTTTCATTGTGGGCCAGCGCGCACGCTTGCGCCAGATCAAACGGCTGGGGTATCGGGCCTCTAAGATGGGCGACTCGTGCCCTCGTGACGGCAGACCTATGACGCTCAAGGTGTGGCTGGAAATCATGCAGCAGGCGGCGGCTGGCAGTGGCGCCTTGCTGGCGGCGGCCTTGAAGCAGGCTCAGGTAACTATAGCCCGGCGGCACGATGGCGAAGCAGATGGAACGGGCATCGTGCTGTTCGCCGAAGCCAATACGGCGCTGCTGCAGGCGCTGCCGGCGCTGTGCAGCCATGCCCGCGTGCTGGCCATCGCCGCCTGCGGCCAGGCCCTCAGCTGCGCGCAACAGCGGGCCCTGCTGGCGGCCGGCGCGCTCGATGTGCTGCTGTGGCCTGGCGGCGCCGTCGATGCGGGCCAGGTGCTGGCGCGCCTGCAGCGCTGGCAAGCCGTGGCGCAGCTGCTGGCGTCCAGCGCCGTGCGCCAGCAACTGGTGGGCGGCAGCGCTGCCTGGACCGCCTTGCTGCACCAGGTGGTGGAAATGGCCGCCTTCAGCCAGGCTCCGATGCTGATCACGGGCGAAACGGGCACGGGCAAGGATTTACTGGCGCAACTGGTCCACCGCCTGGGCAACTGCCGGGGCGACTTCACCATCCTCGACTGCACCACCCTGTCGCCGGAACTGGCTGGCAGCGAACTGTTCGGCCATGAACGGGGCGCGTTTACGGGCGCGGCGGCACCGCGCGACGGCGCTTTCGCCCTGGCCGACGGCGGCGTACTCTTCCTCGACGAAGTGGGCGAACTGCAACTGCCCCTGCAGGCGCAGCTGCTGCGCGCCATCCAGGAACGCAAATACAAGCGCGTGGGCGGCAATACCTGGCAACCGACGCAATTTCGCCTCGTCTGCGCCACCAACCGTGCACTGGAAGACGAGGTGGCGCGCGGCGCCTTCCGCGCCGACCTGTATTACCGCATCGCCGGCTGGCGTTGCCAGACGCCGCCCCTGCGCGAGCGCCAGGACGACATCTTGCCGCTGGCGCGGCATTTCCTCGCCGAACTGGCCCAGCAGCAGCCGCCCCCGCTGGACGCCGCCGTGCGCGAATACCTGCTGCTGCGCGACTATCCGGGCAATGTGCGCGAGCTGCGCCAGACCGTCACGCGCATCTGGCACCGCCATTGCGGCCCCGGCCCCATCACCATCGGCGCCCTGCCCCCCGAAGAACGGCTGCTGGCGCCGCCCTGGCCCGACCAGCACTTCGAAGCGGCCGTGCGGCGGGCCCTGACTCAGGGCTGCAAGCTGTCGCACATCGCGCGCTGCGCCACCGACATGGCCATCCGCCTCGTGCTGGCCGAGGAACACGGCAACAACCAGCGCGCCGCCGCCCGCCTGGGCGTGACGGACCGCGCCTTGCAGATACGCCGCAAGGCGGCCGCCTGCGCGACGCCAGCCGCGACTGCCGCTACGATTGCGATTCCGCCGGCCGCGCCTTGATCTGCCTCAAGCCAGCCGCGCCAGCCGCAAGAAATTGCCACCCGTAATCAAAGCCGCATCGGCCAGCGGCAAGCCTAGCAGCTGAATCTTGTGCAATTCCAGCCCCGGATGCAGCCAGGGGCCATCCGAGCCGAACAAGACCTTGTGCGGCCCCGCGCGGCGCACGGCCTGCTGCAGCAAGTCGAAGCGGCGCACGCCCGAGCTGTCCGCATGGATGTTACGGTGGCGGGCCAGATGGTCGATCAGCGCCAGCTGCGCCGCCCAGTCGTCGCCGAAGCTGCCCAGATGGGGCAGGATGAAATCGACATCGGGATACTGCTGCGCCAGCAGTTCGGCCACGGCCACTTCGCCGGCCGGGTCGTACAGCACGGGCAAGCCGAAGAAACGGGCCGCGTCGCACACTTCGCCGCTGATGCGCGCATCCAGACGGTGCGCCTTGATGCCGACAAAACCGTAGCGCTCGACGGCCGTGCGCACCAGATCCTGGATGCGGCCCCGGTCGCGCCGCGCATGCACGAAGGCAAAACCGTAGAAACGCTGCGGATCGGACGCGACCAGGCGCGCCACGCCATGGTTGGCGATGGCGTAATCGGAGTGGAAGGTGGCGAACAGCACGCTGCGGGCGATGCCGGCCGCCTGCGCGCGGCGCAGATAGGCTTGCAGCGGCGCATCGCTGTCCCACGGCCCGTTCAAGCCGTCGCCCGGTCCCGCATGGCAATGACAGTCGATGATCATCTTGCCGCGCTATTGCCAGTCGCCCATGACGACGATGCGGTTGCCGCGCCGGCGCCAGCGCCCGCTCTCCTCCTCGCCCTGCGGAGCGGCCGAACGGAAGTGTGGCAGTTGCTGGTGCAGGGCCCGCGTCAGCGCGCTTTCCACGGCACGCACGCTGCCGTCGCCATCGGCCGCCAGGCGCGCCGCCTGCCCCGCGATGCGCACGAAGCGGCGCGCCAGCTCCAGTTCGCGGTCGGCCGGCGCCGCGGCCTCCATCTCCAGTTCCAGCGCATTGCTGGCGGCGCGCCCCAGGGCCGAACCGAGCGCCGTGCCCACGCCCGGTATGGGTATCATCGAACCGAGGGCGCCGCCGACAAAGGGCAAGGCCGTCTTGGCCACGGCCTTCAAGGCGCCGCCCAGGGGCTTGGCCACCTTGGCGATGGTAGCACCCACCTTCTTGACGCCCTTCCACACGCTCTTGAAGACGTTGCCGAGAAACTGTTCCAGTTCCTCTTCGCTGGACACTTCCAGCAATTCCATGGCCAGCTGCAACTCTTCCTCGTCGCTGAAGACGGCCGGGGCGCTCCCCTTGCCGGACCAGGTTTCGCCAAACTCCAGCACTTCAAACGCGGCGCCGGCCCGCTGGCGGCATTGCGCGCATTCACATTCAAGTTGATGCATGATGTACTCCTTCGCAGTCGTCAAGGCGCTGTCGTCAGTTCCACATTTCACCCAGCACGGCCAGTTCCAGTTCGCGCCGCTGGTTGGTCAGCACGCCGCGCTGGTTGGCGAACATGTCGTCATGGATGCGCTGCTCGATGCGGCGCCGCTGCGCCGCCGAGGACAGGGCCGCCACGTACACCTGGTGCGCGCTGACGTCGACGGCCAACATCTGGCCGCACAGCCGGTGCTGCAGCAAACGGCGGTGCAGATCGTCCGTCTGGCCGCTGTAGGCGCGGCGCCTTCCACCCGCATCGAACTCGATCACGTACAGGCCCGGGCCGCGGCCATTCGGGTCGCGCAAGGCATTGGCCAGCGTCCCCAGCGCCTGGTAGGTCAAGGCGGCCGCTTCCGGCACCCGGCCCATGGTGCCGGCCAGGGTGGGCGGGATTTCACCTTGTTGCCCGTCATCGTCCTGGCCCTGGTCCTGACCTGCATCGATGCCCGGCTCCGGCTCCGGCTGGTCGCCAAAGGCCGGCTCCGCCACGGGATAGGCCTGCGGATAGAGGGTCGGGTAGAGGGGCACATAACCGCCCCAGCCCCGGTAGCGCGGCGGCAGATAGGGCAAGGGCGGCGGTGCGGGACGCGGCGGCCTGCGCGCCGGATTCGCCTGGTAGCGCGGCGGCGCGGGACGGCGCTGTCCGCGCAGGGGCGGCCGCGCGCGCAGCCCCCCGCCGCGCATGCCGCCGCGCACGCCACCGGGGGGCCAGCGCTCGCCCTCCCATTCGGCCTCGCCCTCTTCCTCCCCCTGCCACTCCTGCGACCACTCTTGCGACCACTCCCCCTGCCATTCCTGCTCGCCGGCCGCTCCCGGCTGCCCCGCAAAGGGCAGCATTTCAAACGCTTCGTTCATATCGCCTCCTGATGTGATATTCAAGCAAGCCCATCGCCTGCTCCAGTTGCCGCGATGTCTGGTCGGCCCGCAGCAGAAAAGTCAGCGCGCCGGGGACCTCCCCCGCTTGCGCCAGCGACAGCACGCCCGCTGCGCGCATGACCTGTTGCAAATGGGCGCGGCCGGGCAGGCGCTGCACAGGAAAGCTGCCCCCCTGGCAGGCGATGCCGGCCGCCGCCATCCCCGCCCTCCATTGCGCCACCCGCTCCGCCAGCCTGGCGCGCAGGGCATCGCCATGGCGCGCATTGAGCGCCAGCGCGCGCCGCGCCGCCGCCAGCACGGCTGCCGAAGGCGGACTGGCATGCACGCGCGTCTGGCTGTGCGCCGCGAAGCGCCGCAGCAAGTTGCCGCTGCCGGCCAGCACGGCCAGCGGCACGCCAAAGCCCTTGGCCAGCGAGGCGCCGACGATCAGGTGGCCGCCCCCCTTGTCGTAGCCGCCCGGCAAGCCATGCAGCCGCGCCGAGCCGCCACCAGCCGTGCCCATCACGCCCAGCACCTGCGTGTCGTCCAGCAGCAGATAGCCGCCTCCCTGGCGCGCCAGGGCCGCGTAGCCGGCCAGCGGCAAGACCTGTTCGCTGCCCGGCACATAGCCGTCGGCCAGGATCAGCGGGCGCCGCCCCTGCCGGCCCCAGTCCGCCGCCAGACGCCGCAGCACCGCCATCTCGCCGCTGGGAAACATGCGCAGGGGCAAGCCCAGCGCCTGCGCCCGCTCGGCGCCCCAGCGCGCGATGGCGTAGCTGCCGCCATCGACGAGGATCACCAGCCGCTCGGCAGCGAGCATGCCGAACAGGTCCCAGAACAGGTGCAGGGTCGACGGCAGCACGCAGGCGGCCTCGCAGCCTTGCAGCGCAGCCAGGCTTGCTGCCAGGGTTTGCGCGCCGGGCGGCTCCTGCAGCGCGGCCGGCTGACCCAGGGTCAGGCTGCTCCATGGCGCCAGCGTAGCCGCCGGATGGCGCATGCCCAGGTACAGCGCACTGGTAAAATCGAGCATGCACGCGCCTCGCTCCCGTCCTAGACGCTGCGCAGCTGCTGGCTCAGGCGCTGGCGCAGCAATACCGAGGGCATCGTCGCTTCGATCGCCGGGTCGCTGCTGTCGACGGACAGGTCGACCCCGGTGGCGGCGCGGTAGCCGTGGATATAGCCCTGCACTTGCGGGCGCCAGAAGCGCGCCCAGTTGAATGCCTGCGTGGGTTCGTAGATGTCGCTCCAGTTGCCGTAGCGCACGGAAAGCAGCAATTGCTCGCCAAAGATGGCCAGGTTACGGAAATGCATCACACTCGTATCCGTCCAGCCTTGCAGTTTCTTCATGGCATCGACCCGGTCCATCCACGGCTCCGGATACGCCACCATCACGCGCGTCGGCAAGAATTCGCGGAATTCGGGGCGCGCCAGCATCCATTGCTGCATCAGCATCTCGATGCGCGCCGTCGACGGCAAGTCGCCGAACTGGTTGTGCGCGCCCTGCGACAGGATCAAATGGATTTCCTTCAAGGCATTCAGCACGGGGAAGGCGTCCGCCTTCACGGTGGTGTCGTCATCCTGCTTGTAGAACGAGGTGAGCAGGCGCAGCAGGTGGTGGAACGCTTCCAGGAATTTGGAGCGGCTGTCGGCCGGCCGGAAGTGCTGCACTGCCTTGCCGTCCAGGCGCACGCCGTAGTGATGGTCATATTCGTAGTTGCGGCGCACCACGGTCAGCCGGTGCTGCTCATCCTGGGTGTAGCCCCACAGCAAGTTATTCAGGGGACGCAGCATGTCGATTTCCGTGTTCGACAAGGGGTCGAGGCCGCCGCCGGGCGCGCGCAGGTTCTGGAAGCGTTGCGCGATGGCGTTCATGGTCTGCACCAGCATGCCCTCTTCGTGCCAGTACGACCAGATCAGTTCCAGCAGGCAAGGGTTCGCCAGCTTTTCCTGGATGATGCCAAAGCACAGGTCCACTTCCCCCTCCTGGCCGCGCGGGATGCTGATGGGGATGTCGGGCAATTTGCGCCGGATCACGGCCAGGTAGGGCAAGGTCTGGAAGCCGTCGATGTTTTCCAGGTAATCGTTGCGCAGCACGGTTTCCAGGTCGCGCCCCTGGGGGATGTCGCGCCGGTCCAGATAGGCGTTGTCTTCGGCCGGATTGAAAGCCAGCGGCTGGTTCAGCACGCCGCAATTGACCATCACGAACGCTTCCGTCGCCACTTTCAGCACGCGGTAGGAGTCCGAATCGGAGAACGGCAGCGCGCGGCGCTGCTTGAGCTGCTGGAACATGTCCGCCTTCTTGACGAAGCGCTCCTGCTCGAAGCCGCGCACGGCGGCCAGGTCGCCGCAAAACAGGCTGTCCATGAAATGCAGGTAATTTGTAAACGACATCGCCTCGGTGCTGTTGCGTATCAAGGTCCACAGGGGCAAGTCTTCCGTCGGTTCCGTTTCCGTGCGCGTCAGCGACACGCCCACATTGCCCGAGATGGGCTGCGGCTGGCGCTCTTCCGTCTCGTATTCCGCATCCACGGCCAGCATGGCGTTCGGACTCAGCCCTTCCGGCACGGGCAAGGCGCTGCGCAGGTCGGGCCGCTGCGACAGCATCATCTGCGCCATGAAACGGTGCATGCCGGCGCGCCGCACGGGTGTGGAAAAGGCGTTCGGCGTGCCGCGCAGGGGCACCCATGGCGCGGCGGCCAACACCTGCACCTGGTCGCGCCCGTCGGCGCTTTGATCGCCGTCAAACGACACGGTGGCCACGGCGCGGTCGCCCACCCTGCCGAAATTGCAGTCGCTGGGATGGCAGTCCGGCGTTTCGAAGGCCAGTCCCACCTGCGGGTTGAGCTGCGGCTTGAAGCACAGCACGGCGCTGCAGCCGGCCTGCACCGTCACGCACTGGGGCGCCGTGGCGGGAAAATTGCCATACACGCCCACGTAGCTGCCCGTCGCCAGGTCGGCAAACACGGTGCCGCCACGGCCATCCGTCCAGCGCACGCCGACCAGCATGGCGGGGTCGGCTTGCCAGGCGGCGGCATTGAAATCATGGCAATCCGCCTCGGCTCCCCGGTACAGGCTGATCGCGGCATTGACGACCATGGCCCCGCTGTCCTGCTCGTGCACGGTGACGACGATGCTGCCGCCCTGCTGTTTCGGGCCCGCCTGGCCCGCCGCCCCGCCCCTACTGCCCATCTTGCCACCCATATTGCTGCTCATCTTGCTGCTCATGTCATTCTCCTCAATGGATAATCAAACGGCCTGCCGGACCGGCGGCCATGCCGCACGACATCCGCGCACAGCTCCGACGTGTCCAGGGTGCTGCGCAGGGCCCAGTGGGTCAGCAAACGCCCCAGCAGCTCGCTTTCGTCTTCCGGGCTCAAGGTGGCGCTGGCGCGCGCCTGTCCCAGCACGGCGAACACCAGGGTCGGCGTCGCCTGGTACATCTGCGCCGGCGCCAGGGTCCAGCTGCGAAACAGCTGCGCCAGCATGGCCGGCTGGCGCGTGTGCACGGCCATGGCTTCGACCAGCGAGCCGCCGCGCAAGGCCGGCGGCCGGTGCTGCACCAGCAAGCCCACCAGCGCGTCCATGCTGGCCTGCAACTGTTCCAACAAGCGCTGCCGGGCCGGCGGCAGGCCGGCCAGCGGGTAGTACGATAGCCACAGCTGCTCCAGGCGGCCCCACTGCGGATGCGGATACAAGGCCCGTCCCATGGCGCAGCTCAGGCGCACCCGCAGCCATGGCACCGGATGGGGATCGTCGATATTCAGGCGGAAGACAAACACGCGCGGCAGGCTGACCACGCCGATCAGGCCCAGGGTGGCGGCCACGCCGACCCGCGCCAGCGACCAGAAGTCGGCCACGATCTCGGAAATCCACCGCTCCCA
Organism: Janthinobacterium sp. SUN211; assembly: GCF_030587315.1. NCBI lineage: Bacteria > Pseudomonadati > Pseudomonadota > Betaproteobacteria > Burkholderiales > Oxalobacteraceae > Janthinobacterium > Janthinobacterium sp. SUN211. The sequence goes on from NZ_JAPWIC010000001.1 coordinate 1,128,510, forward strand.
CAACTGCCACACGTGCACCAGGCCGCTGCTGCCGTGCTGCATGGCTTGCAGCACGGGCCGCAAGGACGCCACCAGGTCCAGCAGCGCCGCGCCCTGGTGGCCGATTTCGTGCACCAGCGACGAGGCGATGCCGCTGCCGATCATGCGTTCGCGCGGCAGGCGGATGATGGCGACGGGATTGTCGCCGCCGCCCGGCAGGCGCGTGCGCGCGCGGCGGATGGCCGCGCCCGGCCCCCGGTCCAGGTAGCAGATGACGGGCGGCGCCTGGTAGACATCGCCGGGCAGCGCCAGCGCATCGGCGGCAACGATGTCCAGGCCGGCCAGCCACACGCCCGTCTTGTGCTCGCTGCGCTGGGTGATGACTTCGTTGAACAGGTCGAACTGGGTCAGCGCGGCATTGAACTTCAGGCGCAGGAAAGTGAAGCGGCGCTGGGCCTCGGCGGCCGTGGCCATGCTGGCGCCGTCGGCGTGCTCGCGCCGCAGCCACCACTGGAACTGGGCCACCATGCGCCGCAAGGCGCGCCGGCCCTGCACCAGCTGGCTTTCGATGGCCGACTGGGCGCTGGGCATCAGGGACGCCGCCAGCACCGTCGGCTCGATCAGCGCAAACGGTTCCAGCCGCGCCAGCCGCGTCAGCAGCGAGCGCGCCTCCTGCTCCAGCATCCAGGCTGCATAAGCGCCGATGGCCATGATGTCACACGCCGTACAGGACGATCTTGTGGCCCTGGCGCGCCCAGCGGCCGCTGGATGGCCGCATGCCGGCGCCGCTGCGCACGCCGGCCGGCGCCACGCCCCCCGCAGCTGCGCCGCTGCCGTTCTGCGTGGCGACCTGGCCGCCCGGGCGGCCCAGCAGGCCTGGCGCGAACTGGCGCGCCGCCGCGCTGGCCGCCGCCTGGGCGATGGCGCGCGGGTCGCCATTGCCGCGCGCTTGCGCGGCGCGGTTGACGGTATCGGCCGCCAGGCGCACGAACTGCTTGGCGCCCTCGAATTCGCGGTCTTCGTTCGACGACGCTTCCGCTTCCAGCCCCAGGGCGCTGCCGGCGGCCGAGGCCAGGCCGCTGCCGATCTTGGCGCCCAGCGGGCCGCCGAAATAGCCGCCGATGGCGCCGCCCGCCAGGGGAATGGCCTTCTTCGCCACGCCCTTAAGCACGCCGCCGATCGCTTGTCCCACGGGCGACTTGATGATGCCGCCCGCCACGGAGGCGGCCTTGCGCAGGAAATTGCCGAGAAACTGTTCCAGTTCGGCTTCATTGCTGACCGACAACAGCTCATTCGCCAGTTCCATCTCCTCGGCCTCGGAAAACATGGCGCTCGCACCGCCCTCGCCGCTCCACTCGCCCTGGCCAAACTCGAACTGTTCCGCTTCAAAGCCGGACATTTCCTGTCCGTATTCCAGGGTCGTACGATCCAAGTCATGCATGATGAACTCCTCAAAGTTAGCACCTCGGTTGACATAACAGTGCCGGAGGCAGCAGCCGTCCGGCTAACAATCGAGCACGACGATGTGCCCGCCCTCGCGGCGCCAATGGCCACCGTCCCGTCCCGGCGTTTGCGCCGCCAGCCTGAGCAAGCCTGGCGCCGCGCGGCGTGCCACTTGCAGCAGGGCCGTGTCCACCCGCGTCCTGGGGTCGCGCGCGCCCAGGACGCCGTCCTGCACCAGCGCCGTGTTGACGGCATCGATCAGGTGCACGACCTGGCGCGCCAGTTCGAATTCCTTGTCTTCCGGGCTCAATCCTTCCAGTTCCATGCCGAAGATGGCCGCAGCGCGCCGCTTGAGCGCCTGCGGCGAGCCACCATGCAGGGGCAGCAAGGGCGCCACCACCTTGCCCAGCAACTGGCGCAGCGGCCCTTCCAGCGGCGTGCCGCGCACTTGCTGGCCCGCCGCGGTGGCGCCCAGCTGGTGCGCCAGGAAAGCATCGAATTGGGCCGGCCCTTGCAATTCCAGCAACTGCGCCGCCAGCGCCAGCGCATCTTCCTGCAGCGGCAGCACGCCCGGCGTTTCAGGCAATTCCATTTCGGGACGATAGGCGAGCAGGCGGGTGGTCATGACAGGCTCCGGTGGAAGGCGGGCGGGTGGCCCATGCCTCCCTGACGCAAGGGCCATGCCAGTCCGGCGCAGGGGAAGCAAGGGACAGGACAGCGAACGGCGTTTCGCCGATAGCGTAAAAACCATGGTTTCCGGCGAAGCGGGTTTCGTTGTCAAGATGAGCTTTCAAACAAGCTTAATTGGCAGGAATGATTACGTCGCCTATCCGCCACAGTGCTCGCTATCGGCAAAAAATATTTTTCATTTTTAAAAAGAAAACTTCGCGCTACCCCGCCAAAAACACCACCAATACCACACCAACGGACGATAAAAATAAACGTGGCCAACACGTAAATAGTTAATTGGAAACAGGATTTTGGTAGGCAAGCCCTACAATTAATGGGCCAGAATTTGATTGCCTGAAAGAAACTAAATGATAGACCCTACCTTGCGCCGTTTATTGGCCATCACATTACTCAGCCTGCTTGCCGCCTGCGGCGGTGGCGGCGACAGCAAGACCGGCGACAGCCAGAACCCGGACATATCGGTCGTGCCGCCGACCACCACGGTCCCCGGCGATCCGGCCAACCCCGGCACCAAGCCGGGCGACACCATCCCGCCACCGCCCCTGACCACGCCCCCGGCCAACCAGACAGCCACCTTCACGCGCGCGGAAGCGTCGCGCTTCCTGGGCCGCGCCACGTTCGGGCCGGACATGGCGGCCATCGACGCCCTCGCCGCCAGCGACAGCGACGCCTGGTTCCGCGCGCAGTTTTCCAAGCCGCAAACCTTGCACCGCAAATATATCGACGCCAAGTATCCCGTTGCGGGCGCGGCGGCCACCAAGGCCGTGCCGAACGACTTTTACGAGTCGTTCTGGCAGCAAGCCGTGCGCGGCGACGACCAGTTGCGCCAGCGCGTGGCCTTTGCCCTGTCGGAAATCTTCGTCGTGTCCACGCAAAACGAGAGCGTATGGACGCAAACGCGGGGCGTCGCCAGCTATTACGATATGCTGGGGCAACATGCGTTCGGCAACTTCCGCAACCTGCTGCAGGGCGTGGCCACCCATCCGATGATGGGGCTGTACCTGTCGCACCTGCGCAACCAGAAGGAATCGGCCACGCGTACGCCCGACGAGAATTTCGCGCGCGAAGTGATGCAGCTGTTTACCATCGGCCTGTACCAGCTGAATGCGGATGGTTCGTTGAAATTGTCCGGCGGCAAGCCCATCGACACCTACACGCGCGACGATGTGGGCGGCCTGGCGAAAGTGTTTACGGGCTGGAGCTGGGCCGGCCCGGACCAGGGTGCGAACCGTTTCTTTGGCAGCGTGGCCGATCCGGACCGCGACTGGAAACCGATGCAGAACTATGCGGCGTACCACTCCACCAGCGAAAAGCGCTTCCTGGGCGTGAGCGCGGCGGGCGCCGCCGGCGGCGAAGCGGACATGGCGCTGGCCCTCGACACCCTGTTCAACCATCCGAATGCCGGCCCCTTCTTCGGCCGCCAGCTGATCCAGCGCCTGGTGACCAGCAACCCCAGCCCGGCCTATGTGGGCAGGGTTGCGGCCGCCTTCGCCAACAATGGTTCTGGCGTGCGCGGCGACATGCAGGCCGTGATCCGCGCCGTGCTGCTCGACCCCGACGCGCTGGCGCCAGCCGGCAGCAGCCTGCGCACGGGCAAATTGCGCGAACCGCTTGTGCGCCTGGGCAACTGGATGCGCGCCTTTCACGCCAAAGATGCAGCCTTGCAGTACCGCATCTATTACCTGAGCGATCCACTGTCGGGGCTGGGGCAGAATCCCATGAACGCGCCATCCGTCTTCAACTACTTCCGTCCCTCGTACGTGCCGCCCAATTCGGCGCTGGCGACGGCGGGCCTGGTGGCGCCGGAAATGCAGATCACGTCGGAGCCGTCCGTCACCGGTTACCTGAACTTCATGCAGGACGCCATCCGCGGCGGCGTGGCGGAAAACAGCGCCGTGCAAGCCGATTATTCGGCCGAACTGGCCCTGGCCGGCCAGCCCGCAGCCTTGCTGGACCGGGTCAACTTGCTGTTAATGTCCGGCAATATGTCGTCCCGGCTGCGCGGCAAGATCCTGGCGGCCGTCACGAGCATCGCGATTCCCGCCGCCAGCGGCAGCAATGCCGCGCAAGTGACGACGGCAAAAACCTACCGCGTGCACCTGGCCATTTTCCTGGCCATGGCCTCGCCTGAATACCTGGTTCAAAAATAAGGAAGCAGCATGACCATCACCTCTCATTTCTCGCGCCGCCGCTTCCTCGGCTCCATGCTGGGCCTGGCCGGCAGCGCGGCCACGCCATTCGCCCTCAACCTGGCCGCCATGGGCCAGGCTGCGGCCCAGTCCGCCGACGACTACAAGGCCCTCGTCTGCCTGTTCATGACCGGCGGCAACGATTCCTTCAACACGGTGCTGGCCACGGACACGCCATCGTGGAGCGAATACCTGCGCCTGCGCAACACGGGCAGCAACGATTCGATCCACCTGCCCGGCGTCGGCGAAACGGGCGGCGTGCTGCCGATCACGCCGGCCACGGCGCAAACGGGCCGCAGCTTTGCCCTGCATCCCGCCCTCGCTCCCGTGAAAGACCTGTTCGACGGCGGCCGCGCCGCCATCGTTGCCAATGTGGGCACCCTGATCCAGCCCCTGACCCTGGCGCAATACAAGGCGGGCAATGTGGCGCTGCCGCCGAAACTGTTTTCGCATAACGACCAGCAATCGACCTGGCAATCGGGCTTGCCGGAAGGCGCCAGCATCGGCTGGGGCGGACGCCTGGGCGACCTGCTCGGCACGGGCAACGCGAATGCGACGTTTACGGCCATCTCGGCCGCGTCAAACGCGCTGTTCCTCAGCGGGCGCCAGGTGCGCCAGTTCCAGGTGGGCCAGGCAGGCGCCGTGCCGATCCGCAATATCGGCGGCGGCTACCTGTTCGGCACCACCCAGGGCGAGACGGCCTTGCGCGACATCATCAGCACGGCGGGCGACGACATGATGGAGCAGGAACACGTGGCGACGGTGCAGCGCGCCATTTCCAGCCAGAGCGTGCTGAGCGGCGCCATGCTGGCGGCCGGCGCGGGCGGCGTGCCCAATCCGCCGCCCTACATCAACCCGAACACGGGCGCGTCCAGCGTCAACCAGCTGGCCGTGCAATTGCAGACGGTGGCGCGCATCATCGGCGGGCGCGGTCCTCTGGGGGCGAAACGGCAAGTGTTTTATGTGACCCTGGGCAGCTTCGACACGCATGACCGCCAGAAGGAATTGCACGGCGACCTGATGGCGCGCCTGGCGCACGCGCTCGCGTATTTCGACGCGACCCTGGCCACCCTGCAAGGCGCCGACGTGCGGCGCCAGGTGACGACGTTTACGGCGTCGGACTTCGGCCGCACATTCAGCAGCAACGGCGACGGCACGGATCACGGCTGGGGCGCGCACCACTTTGTCGTGGGGGGCGCCGTGAAGGGCCGCGACATCTACGGCGCCTTCCCCGCCACGGGCCTGGGCCATGAGCTGGACGTGGGTTCCGGCTCCCTGCTGCCGACCACCTCCGTCGACCAGTATGGCGCCACCCTGGCCAAATGGTTCGGCGTGGCCGACAGCCAGCTGGCCGACGTGTTCCCGAACATCGGCAACTTCAGCCGGCGCGACCTGGGTTTCATGACGGCAACTTAACCGTTCACGGCCACCGTCAGGGTCACCACATAACCATCGGTGGCATTGCCCGTCACCGTGGCCATCTGCAAGCTGGTGCCGTCGGCAAAGACATTGTCGGTGGCATAGCTGATCTGCGCCAGGTTACGCACGCTGGCCGTGTAGCCGCTGGCCGTGTAAGCCTCGTTCAGCGTTGCCATCGGGAACGTGAACTGCGACGTCTTGATGCGGTTCGCGGCGCTGGCCGCCTTGGCCAGGCTGGGATACACCTCGAAATGCACGTGCGGCATGCGCCCTGCGTAGCAGCCGGGAAAGATGGTCGCAAACGCCAGCTTGCCCGCGCTGTCCGTTTCCTGCACGCCGCGCAAATAATTTTGCGCCGTCACGCCGCTCGAATACAGCGAATACAGACCGTCGCGGTCGCAATGCCATAAATACACGGCGTAGCCGGCCAGGCTGGCGCAGCCGCCGCTGGCGTTGAGCAACTGCAAATTGATGGTCAAGGGCACGCCTGCCGCCACGCCCGTGGCGCCATTGAAACTGGCGCGGATATCGCTGCGCACCACGCCCGACTGGTTCAGCACGTTGATGATGCTGCCGCCATTCGTGTTCGTGCCATCGGCCGGATACGGCCCGCCCGTTTCCTCGGGAATCACCGTGCAGGCGCCCGCCGCCGGTATCGTGACGCTGCCGGCGCCGCCGGACGTGCCCGTGACGGCGCCGCCGCTCGCGGCCGTGCCGCCGGCGTCCGAACCGCCGCCGCAGCTCATCAACGGCAAGGTGGCGGCGCCCGCCAGCAGCCAGCGCAGGACTTGCCGCCGTTCAAACGCCTGTTGCCGCATCATTTCGAGGTCGGATGCCAGACCGTGATCATGTAAGTCCATATGTATTCCATCAAATAGGGCAAGCTCGCCAGGGCAGGACTCAGGCTGGCGCACAGGAACAGCGCCTGCGTGGCCCGTTGCGCGAGCGCCTTCCTGGCGGCAATGGCGAGCTTGCGTTCCATGGCTCAAGCCGTTGTATCGACCAGGTTGCCGCTGGCGGACAGGCTGCCGCCCGCGCTCGCCGCGCCCAGGCTGCCCGACAGTGCCTGCAGGAAACTGCTCAGTTTGCTGCTGCTCGTGCCGCCCTCATCGCCACCCAGCGCGCTGAGCAGGCTGGCAAAGCTGGACTGCAAGTCCGTCACGCTGCTGTCCGCGCTCTGCGCGCTGTCGCTGCCATCGCTGCCGGACGACGAGAGTTTTTGCAGCAGGCTTTGCAAATCCGACTCGATATTGCCGAGACCGCCGCGCGCGCCACCGCCGGGTGGTGGCCCCGAAGGCGGCTCTGCCCCCTCTTCTTGCCCGCCAGCACCGCCACCGCTCTGCGCATGCAGGCTGCCCATCAGCTGGTGCAGGAAGGCGCCCAGCGCCTGGCCCGCGTCGCCGCTGCCGGCGGCGCTGGCGCCGTCCGTCGCGCTTTCGCCATCGCTGGCATCGACCGTCACGCCGATCGATGACAAGGCGCTGGAAATGGCGTCGAGAAATGCGCCATCGTCGGGTTTTGACGGCCGCGTGCCGCCCGCGCCGCTGGTACTGCCGGTATTGCTGCCGCCGCCCAGGCGGCTGAACGCGCTCAGCTGGCTGGCGGCGCTGGTCGAACTCAAGGCACTGATGCTCATCTCACTCTCCTGTGCTTATTGGGGGCAGCGCGGGCCGGGGCGGCTGTCGCCCCGCTGCTGCGCCTGCTTGCGCTGTTCCGGCGTCAGCACGGCCAGCAATTGCTGCTCCAGCCGCGCCTGCTGCAAGCTGATCTGCGCCATGGCTTGCGCCGCCGTGCTGGCCAGCGCACTGGCCTTCGCATCGTCATAGGCGCTGGACGCGGCCAGCGCGCGCAGTTGCGCATGGGCCTTGAAGGCGATTTTTTCCTGTTCCCGCAGCAAGGGCGCCTGGGCATAGGTGGCGGCGAAAATCTTGTCCTGCTGCGCTTCGCTCAAGTCGATGCCGCGCAGGAATGGCGGCAAGCCTGGCGCACCGGGTCCGCCGGGTCCGTGAAGCAGGCCGGGCGGCGGCCCTTCCATGGCGCGCGCTGGCGGGCCGTCCGGCGCAGCTTCTTGCTGGGCCAGCGCCAGCAGCGGCATGCTGCAGGCGGACAGCAGCAACAGGGATATGGCAATACTCAGGTATTTCATCGGGCTTTCCTTTCGTGGCGATCAGCCCTGATTGTGGGCGTCTGGCATGTAAAGCAACGTTAGGGCGGCGTAAAAGCGTGTAAAGGAAGGTGCGCAAATGTAAGCGGACGTATGTAAAAGCGGGTAAAACCGCCCTGAACGGCCCCCTTTGACTGCTATCATCGGGCGATATTCACCCGAAAAAAGCACAGGCATGAGCAAGGTTTTGTTAATCGATGACGACGTGGAACTGGTCGGCATGTTCCAGGAATACCTGACGCAGGAAGGTTTTGACGCCCGCGCCGTGCATGACGGCGAAAGCGGCGCGGCCGAGGCGCTGACGGGCCTGTACGCCATCGCCATCCTCGACGTCATGATGCCGCGCATGAATGGCCTGGAAACCCTGCGCCGCATCCGCGCCGGCAGCAACCTGCCCATCCTGATGCTGACGGCGCGCGGCGACGATACGGACCGCATCGTGGGCCTGGAGCTGGGCGCCGACGATTACGTGACAAAACCGTGCACGCCGCGCGAGCTGACGGCGCGCATCCGCGCCATCCTGCGCCGTGCGCAAGCGGCGCCGCAGGACACGTCGGGCCTGGCGCCGCTGACCGTGGGCCAGTTGACGATGTGGCCGGAACAGCGCCGCGTTGCCTGGGCCGGCGCGCACCTGGAGCTGACGAGCACGGAATTCAACCTGCTGGAAGTGCTGGTGCGCCATGCAGGCAAGCCCGTGAGCAAGAATCAGCTGTCCGAACTGGGCCTGGGCCGGCCCATGGCCCGCTTCGACCGCAATATCGACGTGCACTTGAGCAGCCTGCGCCGCAAGCTGGGCAGCCTGGCCGATGGCCGTTCCTGCCTGCAAACCGTGTACCGTCTCGGCTACCAGCTGATCAAGGAGTAAGCGTGGGCCGTCTGTTCTGGAAGTTTTTTCTGTGCATCATGCTGGCGCAAGTGACGGCCACCATCGGAATCGGCGGCACCTTCTGGCTGAAAAACCGGGCCGCGCAGCAGGAACGGGCCCTCGACATCGACACCAGCCCGCCCGCGCAAATGATCATCGAGGCCGCCAGCGCCACCGTGGAAGCAGGCGGCAGCCAGGCCTTGCGGCAATTCCTGGGCAAGCTCGAACGCATGCGCGTGTTTGCCGTCGATGCCAAAGGGCAAGAATTGATGGGCCGCACGGTGCATCCCGCCATGCTGGCCAAGGCACGCGCCATGCTGCAACAAAGCCAGGCCCATCCCGTCGTGCGCGACGTGGCCGGCAGCGACGGCAAGCGCTACCTGCTGTTCCTGCCCTCGTCCGAACGCTTCCGCAATGCCGAGGCGGGCGCCGCGCGCGACACGCTCAACGCCGTCACCCTGAGCGGCCCGCGCGCCATGGGACCAGGTCCACGGCCCAGCGAAGCGGGCGCCCCGCCGCCACGCGGCGAATTCGGCCGCGGCATGCCGCCCGGCCCGCGCATGGACAGCCCCTACCGCACCTTCATTCCCCTGGCCGCCGCCATCGCCGCCAGCCTGCTGTTCGCTTTTTTGCTGGCCTGGTATTTTGCGCGCCCCATCCGCGACCTGCGGCAGGCATTCGAGGCCGCCTCGCACGGCAACCTGGCGCCGCGCTTTCACGCCAGCGGCAAGCGCGGCGATGAATTGACGGACCTGGGACGCGATTTCGACCGCATGACGGGCCGTTTGCGCAGCCTCATGGACAGCCAGAGGCGCTTGCTGCATGATGTCTCGCATGAGCTGCGCTCGCCGCTGGCGCGCTTGCAGGCCGCCATCGGCCTGGCGCACCAGCAGCCGGAAAAGATGGCCGCCTCGATGCAGCGCATCGAACGCGAAAGCGAGCGCATGGATAAGCTGATCGGTGAACTGCTGACCCTGTCGCGGCTGGAAGCGGGCGCCGTGCAAGCGGGCGCGGGGCACGCGCACAGCGAAGACGTCGGCATCGCCGACCTCGTGCACGACATCGTGGACGACGCCCGCTATGAAGCCAGGGCGCGCCTGATGGGCATCGACCTGGCGGTCGACGCGGCCATGGCCGACGCCAGCGTCACGGGTCAGCCCGAACTGCTGGCGCGCGCCGTGGAAAACGTGGTGCGCAATGCTGTCAAGCACAGCCCCGACGGCGGCACGGTCGATGTCGAGCTGTCGCGCCAGCATGATTGCTTGCGCATCGCCGTGCTGGACCGGGGACCCGGCGTGGCCAGCGCCGACCTGGCCCGCATTTTTGAACCATTCTTCCGCGCCAGCAATACCCAGCACAGCACGGACGGTCATGGCCTGGGCCTGGCCATCGCCCAGCACGTCATCAACGCCCATGGCGGCCGCATCGGGGCCAGCTTGCGCAGCGGTGGCGGACTGTGCGTGGAAATGTTGTTGCCCGTCAAAACGCCAGGCTGACCTGTCGGCGAGCCTGGCGTCTTTTACGCGCGGAGTTGCTGTTACGCCTGCGTATCGATGATGCTGCCCAGGGTGGACGAAGTCGATTTGGCCGGGCTCGTCGCCGTATCGGCGCTGCTGGCCGGCTGAGCATCTTGCTGCGCCGCCTTCTGCGCGGCGGCAGCTTGCAACTGGGCAATTTGCGCCTGCAAGGCCTGGATTTGCTGCGCCAGCTGCTGCTGCAGCTTTTGCGACGCCTCCGTCTGCTCGCCCTTCTGCGACTCCGTCAACTGCTTTTGCGCCGCCGTGATCTGCTTTTGCAGCGCCGCGATCTGCGAACTGCTGCCCGAACTGGCGCTCCCCGCCGCGCTGACCGCGCCGCCTGAACCGATTGCCGCTACCATGATGCCTCCTCAGTGTTTCGATACCAAGGTTAACGGCAAGCATGGGCGCGGATGTAGTGCCGCAGGTGTAAAGGCAGGTAAAGACAGGGAAAGACGGCTGGCGCCCCTCCCTTCACCGCAATCAGGTCTTGGGTAACGTTACGCCGACCTGGCCCTGATATTTGCCGCCGCGGTCCTTGTACGACGTTTCGCACACTTCATCGGACTCGAAGAACAGCACTTGCGCCACGCCTTCGTTGGCGTAGATTTTCGCCGGCAGCGGTGTCGTGTTGGAAAACTCCAGGGTCACATAGCCTTCCCATTCCGGTTCGAACGGGGTGACGTTGACGATGATGCCGCAGCGCGCATACGTGCTCTTGCCCAGGCAAATCGTCAGCACGTTGCGGGGAATGCGGAAATACTCGACGGTACGGGCCAGCGCGAACGAATTCGGCGGGATGATGCAATAACCCTTGCCGGACACGTCGACGAAATTGTTCGCGTCGAAATCCTTCGGATCGACGATGGTGGTGTTGATGTTGGTGAACAACTTGAACTCGTCGGCGCAACGGATGTCATAGCCATAGCTGGAGGTGCCGTAGGAAACGATGCGGTTGCCGTCGCGTTCCTTGACCTGGCCCGGTTCGAACGGCTCGATCATGCCCGTTGTTTCCGCCATGCGGCGTATCCATTTATCGCTTTTAATCGTCATCGCAGGGGTATCTTTCTAGAATATCGGAATGGCTGGGGCCGCACGCCTGCTGCAGGCGCGGCCCGGATGGCAGGATTTTACGCGAAAAACCGCCACTTTTGGCCCTTGCCCGCTGAAAATCCTTGCCAGTCGGCTAGTGTTTCGCCAACAGCGAGGTGATCATCTCGCGCACCACTTGCGCCGTCAGTTCCGGGTTTTCCATGGGAAACAGATGCCCGCCCGGCACCTGGCGGAAAAATTTGCCGACCAGCTTGCGCGTGGCCGTCAAGCCCGCCTGGCGGCATTCCACCGATTCCGTGCCACCGATAAAACCGATGGGCACGGGAAAACCATCCTTGACGAGGCCGCCGATATGGTGCGGCAAGCTGCGGTAGACCTGCGTTTCCACTTCGCGCGTAAAGCGCAACTGCACCCCGTCCGGATGTGGCGCCAGGCCGCTGTCGATGTAATCGCGCAAGACTTGCGGCGCCCAGATGGCGAACATGTCCTTGGCGGCAAAATGCGCATACGCAGCTTGCGCATCGGGCCACAGCTTGCGCCGTCGGGCGGAAAAACGGGCGGGAGAGTAACGCTCGCCCAGCGCCGTGTTGCGCGCCAGCCGCACCAGCAAAGCGCGCCAGCCCGCCACCACGGGCGAATCGAGCAAGACCACGCAGCGCACCAGGTCGGGACGCTGCTTGGCCACCATAACGCTGAGCATGCCGCCCAGCGAATGGCCGACGAGGATCACGGGCGCGCTGTAGCGGCGCTCCAGGTCGTCGATATACTCGCGCACCAGCTCGGGCCAGCCCGTGCTGACGGGGTATTCTGGATCGTGCGCATGCATGTCGAGCGCCTGCACGGTGTAATGCTGTCCCAGCAAGCCGAACAGCTTGCGGTAAGTGCCGGCTGGATAACTATTGGCATGGGCAAAGTGCAGTTGCGGGAGGGTCATCGTGGGTCGGTGCCGGTGAATGCGATAAACAATTGTAATGGCATGCCGGCAAGACGTATCAGAGGAAGGACTCTAATTGCCGGGGCGTATGGGCCATGCCGGGCACGAACGCCGCCAGCACTTCGCCCAGCTCGGCGTTTGAATCCACGACGCAAAAAGCGTCGTCGAACGCGTAATGACGATTCATGGGATTGCGCACGACGATGCATTCCAGCCCGGCCGCGTTGGCGGCGCGCAAGCCGCGCGGCGAGTCTTCCACGGCCACGCAGTCGGCGGCGGCCAGGCCCAGGCGCTGCAAGCCCAGCTGGTAGCCGTCGGGCGCCGGCTTGCTTTCGCCATACATTTCACGCGTCAGCACGAAATCGAAGTGGCGCAACAAGCCCGTGGCCGCATGGCTGATCCGGAAATGCTGCTCGTAGGCACTGGTGACCACGCCCATGGCCACGTGCGGGCGCAGCGCCGCCAGCACTTGCCCGATGCCGGGCATGGCCAGTTGGCGCGCCTGGCGCAGGCGCTGCGCGAACAGCGCGGTGCGCTCGGCCCGCAAGCGCTCGACCAGCTCGATCCCATGGCCCTGCCCCAGCAGCACATGCCAGGCGCCGTAGTTATTGTCCAGGAACCAGTCAAAGAATTGCTTCGGCGTCAGGTCTATGCCGTAGGGCAAGAGCAAGTCGCGGTTGCTTTCATAAAACAGCTGCTCGGTATTGACCAGCACGCCATCGTTGTCCCACAGCACGCCCTGGATGGTTTTCATGGCTTGTTGTCGTTCAGAAACTTACTTGAAGAAAATGTCGTAGGACAACTTGACGATCAGCAACACCAACAGCACGAGGAACAGAATGCGCACGAAGGCGGCGCCACGGCGCACGGCGATCCAGGTGCCCGTCAGGGCGCCCAGGATATTGCACACGGCCATCGGCGCAGCCACGGCATACACCACGTGACCGGCGGGAATGAAGAAGGCCAGCGCGGCCACGTTGGTGGCGATATTCACCAGTTTCGAGCAGGCCGAAGCGAGGATGAAATCGAAGCCGAAAACGCGGATGAACAGGAAAATCAGGAAACTGCCCGTGCCCGGCCCGAACAGGCCGTCATAGAAGCCGATGGCGCCGCCGATGACGATGGCGAGGATGCGTTCGCGTCCACCGATGGGGCGCGCCTCGCGCGTCGTGCCGAAATCCTTCTTGATGAAGGTGTAGATGGCCATGATGATGATCAACACGAGCACCATGGGGCGCACCACCTGCTGCGGCACATACGACACGGCCGCCGCGCCGATAAAGGACATGACAAAGGCGCTGGCCACGGCCGGCAGCACCAGCAGCCACGGGATGTGTACCTTGCCGACAAACGAGCGGGCGGCAAACGTGGTGCCGCAGGCGGACGCCAGTTTGTTCGTGCCCAGCAAGGAGGTCGAGGCCATGTTCGGCATCAGGTTGAACAGGGCCGGCAGCTGTATCAGCCCGCCCCCGCCCACGGCGGCATCGATCAGGCCGGCAAAGAAGGCAAATAAACACAGCAGCGAGATGGTCAGCATGATAGGCAATGAGGAATGGGCGACAGCGGCAGTATAGGCGCCGTGGATTTTTCCGGATGCAACTTCATATTGCGGAAAACGCAATCAGGCGTAACGCTTGACGGAATGCGCCCCATACGGTCTACTGGCCTCTTTTGCCGGGAGTCACGCGATGTCGATGAAACTGATGTGGGAGATCCGCGCCTTTTGCACCGTGGTCGAAAAGCGCAGCTTCATCCACGCGGCGCGCATGCTGGGGCGCTCGCCGTCGGCCGTCACGCGCGCCATCCAGTTCCTCGAAGATGCCATCGGCGCCGAGCTGATCCTGCGCACGCAAAAGCAGTTCACCCTGACGACGGCCGGCGAAACGTATTACGCGTCGGCCAAGCACTTGCTGGAAACGCAGGCCGAGGCGGAAGATCAATTGGCGGAATTGAGCAATTCCCCGCAAGGCTGGGTACGCCTGTCGGCGCCGGAAATCCTCTCGCTGGGCTTTCTGCCGAAAGTGGTGGCGCAATTTTCGCGCGATTACCCGAACGTGTCGGTGGACATCCATTTCTCCGATAAATCCATCGATCCCATCCAGGAAAAGCTGGATTTCGCCATCCGCGGCGCCTTTCCCCAGTCCAGCGAGCTGATCGGCTACCCCCTGTGGAATTACCGCCGCTACATGTACGCCTCGCCCGACTATATACAACGCATGGGTGCGCCCGGGGAACCGGAAGAGCTGGCCGGCCACGACATCATCATGCACTCGGCCCCCCGCATCCTGCGCGACTGGCATTTCGTTTCCGGCGAACGCAACGTGCGCTACCAGGTGCAGCCCCGTTTCCGCTTCACTTCCGGCATCGCCACCTTCCAGGCCGCCCTGGAAGGCGCCGGCATCGTGCGCCTGGCCAGCTGGCTGGCGGAACCGGCCGTGGCCAACGGCACCCTGCGCAGGGTCTGCACGGCGTACCGGCTGACGTCATCGAAGGAGCTGGACCCCAGCATCCATGCCGTCTACGGCACCTCGCGCATGGCCAAGGGGGCGCGGTTGTTTCTGGAATATGTGCGCAAAAGGGGGATGGAGATACCGGATGAAAGAGAAAGTTAGGGTCTATTGCGCCACGATGGCATCGCCATACACGGCGAACTGCGCGCCGTCGAAGGCAAAGACGGCCACCTCGCGCATGGCAGCGTACAGCAGCGCCAGCAAGGCCTGCACCACAGACGCCTGCACGGTCGCCGCGCTGAACGTCAATGCACAACTGCACAACTCGCCGTCTTATTGGCCCTGGCAGCATCCGCCACCTGTAAGGCACTCCGCCTGACATCTCCCCACAAATACAATATTAGAAAAATGCCCACCAGCGGAAAAATAAAGTGCAGGACCTCATACTTTTTTTGCAAAACAGGACAGTCTTCGCCAGCGCAACGCTTATTTCGCCATAGCCCCACCACGCCGTAGCGACACAAATAAATAACTGCGTTCATCGTCACTGCAAGTAGCCACACTATCAAAATAACAAGGAGGCTGCCCAACCATTGCCTAACATTCGATAGAAGACTCTTGGTCAGCACTTCCGAAAAGACGAGCGACAATAACATCCCGGTAGTCATTGACACTGTATGCGAGATGCCATGTATGACAGGTACTAGTACTTTCTGCCTTAAAAAATGCCCCCACTCTGCAGCCAACAACATGGTGCATGACACCAGGAATAGGACAAGACTGGACAGCGGCGAGGGAATAGCCATGTAATGCGCAATAAATTCCCCTTGTAACGATTTGGCCATGTCACTGACAAGCTGATCGCTCGTGAATTGCAATCCAAATAAGACCAAACCAGTAAACAAGCCACTCGCAATACCAATACCCGTATGCTGTATCGCCTGCGCCAACGCTGGTGAAATCATCTCCACATGACATAACCATTGATTCGACTGAATCGAACGCAAGCGCCGGTAAAGGTCGTCGACTTTCGTCAGCAAACGCTCGAAACGATTGCATTCATCGCACATGATCGGCCTCCTGTCCCGTATCCGATGAGGTGTATTACTTTATCGGCCATGCCAGTAGCGCCGCCGGCTGGCCCGGTACCGCGTCACCTCGATATTGCCGCCAAACGCCAGCACCACCGCCCCCTCCACATCCGTGCGCAAGCGGGTAATACCCATGTCGCCATAGCGCGCATACACCTGCGCCTTCGGATGTTTATAGCGGTTGCGGTGCCCCACCTGGAAAATGGCCAGGGTCGGATGCACGGCGCTCAAAAACGCCGGCGTGGAAGACGTGCCGCTGCCGTGGTGCGGCGCCAGCAGCACGTCTGCAGCCAGTTCACCCTCCGCCGAGCGCGCCAGCAACTGCGCTTCCTGCGCCGCTTCGATGTCGCCGGCCAGCAAGATGGCATGCTTGCCTGCCGTGATTTTCACGGTGCAGCTGCGGGCATTCGGCGTCAAGCTGATGTCCGTATGGCTGGAGGGCAGCGGGTGCAACATGGCGAAATGCACCCCTTCCCAGGTCCAGCTCTGGCCCGCCGTACAGTGCAGGTACGGGAGCCGGGCTTGGCGACGGGCCTCGATGGCCGGGTGGCCGTCGAACAGGGACGAGGCCAGCCAGCCGACTTGCACGTTTTCCAGCAAGGATACAGCGCCGCCCGCGTGATCGAGGTCGCTGTGGGAAATGATCACGCCGTCGAGCCTGGCGATGCCGCGCGCGCGCAGGTAAGGCACGATGACCCGGCTGGCGCCATCGGAATCGAGACTGTAGGCGGGGCCCGTGTCGTACAGCAGACGGTGGCCGTGCGTTTCCACCAGCACGGCCATGCCTTGCCCCACGTCAAAGGCAGTCACCCATAGCTGGCCCGGCGGCGGGCTGGACGGCAAGGCCGTCAGCAGGGGCAGCCAGCCCAGCATGCCCGCCCAGCGGTGCGGCCAGCCGCGTGGCGCCAGCAGCCAGGCCGTGCCGAACAATGCCCAGCAAAAACTCCACATTGGCGGCGCGGGCGCCGTCCACACGGCAAAGCGGCGCGCGCCCAGCCAGTCCAGCACCTGTGCCAGCATCTGCACAATGGCGTGCGCCAGCAGCAACAGTCCATCGGACAGGGGCGCCGGCAGCAGGCTGCCAGCCAGAGACAAGGGCGTGACGACCAGGCTGATGACGGGAATGGCCAGCGCATTGGCGACGGGAGAAACCAGTGAGACTTGCGAAAACAGCAGCATCGTCAACGGTACCAGCCCCACCGTCACCACATACTGCGTGTGCGCACCGAGCGCCACGGCCGCGCGCAGGCGGCGCCAGCGTCCCGCCTGCTGCGGCAAGGGCACCGTGGTGCGGCCTGCCGTCGCATACAGCATGGTGGCGACGGCGCCGAACGACAGCCAGAAACCAGGCCATAGCACGGCCCACGGGTCGAGCAGCACCACGACGCCCAGCGCCAGGCACAGGATATGGCCGATGCTGGTAATGCGCCCCAGCCACAGGGCCAGCGCCACCACCAGCAACATATACAAGGTGCGCTGCCCGGGCACGCCGAAGCCGGCCAACAGCACATACAGGAACGCTGCCAACGCGCCGGCCAGCGCCGCCACCTTTTGCGCCGGCAGCCGCAAGGGCAATTGCCAGTCGGTAAAAAACGAGCGCCGCCACAACGTGCCCGCCCCCAGGGCGAACAGTCCCGCGATCATCGTGATGTGTAAACCCGAGATAGAGATCAAGTGGCTCACGCCCGTGCGGTTGAATACTTGCCAGTCCGACTGGGGGATGGCGCGCTGGTCGCCCACCACCAGCGCCACGATCACGCCCGCATACTGCCTATCTTCCAGGCTGCGCAGTATGCGTGCGCGCAAGGCCGCGCGACTAGCTTCCACCACATTGCCGAAGCCGCGCACGAAGGCAGCCAGGCGCACGTTCGGCGTATCGGCGCGCGGCTGCGGCCGCACATAGCCCGTTGCGCGCACGCCCTGTTCCAGCAGCCACGCCTCGTAGTCGAAGCCCATGGGATTCGCATTGCCATGCGGACGCTGCAGCCGCACGGTGAGGCGCCAGCGCTCGCCCGGCTGCACGTCGCCCACCTCGTTCGTCACTTCATCGCGAAAACCCGCATACCAGGACAAGGCGATCAAGGGAGGAACCTTCGCGCCAACCGCCTTTTCCACGGCAAAGTTAAAACGCACGCCCTGCTCGAAGCGGTACGGCAGGCTGGCAACGGTGCCCGTGACGATGATGTCCTGCCCTTCATCGGCCAGCTCCAGCTGCGGCGCCATGGCGGCCTGAGCCAGCCAGGCCGCCCAATAAAAGCCCAGTCCCACGCCAGCGGCAAGCGCAACAAAGCAGCGCCAGCCGGAGCCCCAGCGCGCATGACGACGCAGCGCCACGCTCGCTGCCAACCCGGCGCCCGCGATCCCCCACAGCAGCACGCCCGCATGCGGCGGCAAGCTTGCCTGCGTCTGCAACCAGGCGGCGCCAGCGGCAAAGCCGAGTATCAGGGTGCGCATGGGAACTCGACGCGAAAGGGATTCAGCTACTGTGCCCTTTCCCACTTTTTGCCCTCTGATCTGGCGCAATGGTGGCGTGGATAAACGCGGCCCTGCACGCCATCCAGCGCCACCGCTGGCGACACTTTCCGCATGCTAAGATGGCCATCCGGCGTTAAGGCGCCATGACTTTGCGAACCTTGCATGACACCACTGACTGCGGCCGAAACCTATTTGCAGGACTTTCATCAAAGGCAAGTGGGCGTCACCAGCGCCGCATTTGCCCATCTGCCGGCCAGTTCCCGCACCGGCGGCTGGGCCTCGTCCTACGACGTGCTGACCAGCCTGATACCAAGCGCGGACACGCCATTGAGCGTGCTCGACCTGGCCTGCGGCGATGGCCATCTGCTGGGTTTGCTGGCAGCCAGGCGGCAGCCCCGGCTACAATTGCTCGGCGCCGACATGAGCGAAGCGGAACTGGCCGCCGCGAGCGCAGCCCTGCCCGCTTCCGTGCGGCTGCTGCTGGGACGCGCCCAGGCGCTGGACCTGCCATCAAGCAGCGTCGATTATCTCGTGTCGCACATGGCGCTGATGCTGATGGACGACATCGAACAAGTCGTGCGTGAAATGCGCCGCGTGCTGCGTCCCGCTGGCCAGTTTGCGGCTATCGTCGGCCGGACATTCTTGCGGGGAGAAGTCAACGACGTTTTCATGCGCGTGTTCAAGCCGATCGCCAGTGACGCGCTGCCAAGCATGCGCTTCGGCGACCGGCGCGCTGGATCGGAAGCGGGCTGGCGCGAACTGCTCGATACCGGTTTCGCAGACGTCGCGTTTGACGATATCGACGTGCCATGGACGCCAACGCCGGGCGAATTGTGGACCGCCCTGCTGGACACCTACGATATCGACCGCCTGGACGACGGCGCCAGGCGGCGCCTGCGCAGCGCGCTCATGGAGGCCATGGCGCCGCTGCAAGACGGCGATGGCAAGATCGCCACCGGCTGGGGCCTGCGCCTGGTGCGCGCGCGTGCCGCCTGAACTGCCATCGACGCCATGGCTTGCTGGCGTCGATGGCAACAGGCTACGCTAGCGGGCTGCGCTCTCCTGTCAATTGCAGCCTTGCTGGCAGGCGGACCGCTCGGCGCCGCACTCGGCTTGAGACGTACCGCTGGCAATGCAAGCCCGCCATTCGGCGGCGCAGGCGCTATAGCAGCTGGCAAAGGCTGGCGTCGCAGTCACGGCTAAACCGAGACCGGTCGCAAAAAGAAACGCAGCGAGCTTTTTATTCATGATGTTCTCCTCAAGTCGGATGGCTGATGAATCCCTGCGCGCGCCATCCTCCGGCGCAGGGCCACATACACAGGTATGTCCTGGTTCATCGCTAGCTGGCTGTGCGTCAGCGCGAAGTGGAAATCATGGAGATAGGCGCGCCCTTTCGCGCAATAAGGACAGGTCTGCGTGCCATACACAACAACCTTGGTGGCGGTGCCGGCAAAATACGCGCTGTGATTCCTTTCGCCATACGCACGCTGCAGCCGTTCATATAAATTCGGCACGCCCCAGCCGATAGCAAGACCGCCAGCGAGAATAATGCCGCATATCGCCGTCGATTTCAGATGTTTTTGAAAACATGCCAAAATTTCCTCGAAAAATCTGAGGCCATGATCAGCTCACCATTATTAATTGTCAAGATAATTCAATTCATGTCGCCCCGCTGCACAATTGCTCATGCAATCAACATTGCAGGCGCGGTTCGCTCACTGTGCGCCAGGTTGAATTTCAAATCTGCAGTCTCGGTGGCCGTCATCGGCGCGCCGGCTGCCGCTGGCGCCATTGGAACAACGCGGCGTTTATTTATTTCCGATGCACGCAAGCGAATATGTGCAAGCCTGCCCCGCAAAAAACAATCTGCATACCAGGTAAATATCGTCGCCATGCGCTGATAGAAACAGACTCTCTGTCACCATCAATGTTAAGATAATTTAGATTCCACAATTAAATTAAAAAAATTAAACATTATTAATAAAAATATATTTGATAATTTTTCAGCCGGATATAAGCGCAACAGGCAAAAACCGGCAAGCGCAAACCGTCAGATATCGCCTGCCCATTTCGCATCCAGGCAACCTGATTCGCGATACCGTGGAAGCGCTGTTTTCCACGCTTGCCGGAAGCTTATCCAGCCCAGGTATCACCGCTTTCAAGATCAGCGCTGCTGCAGCGGCCGCACCGCGCGCCGGACAAAATCTTTACCCTGCGCACGGTATAATCGGCCTCGCTTACTTCAACACCCAGGCACGACATGACTTCCTCCGCACTTCCTCCCGATACTTCCACCGACATTTCCGACAGCAGCGAAGACAATAACGACGCCACCCTGGTCGCGGAACTGGGGGAACTGGCCGAGCATATCCGCCTCGTCAAGATGGAAGGCCGCGTCTTCGTGCGTTTTTCCGGCGTCGTCAAGGCGGGCCATCTGGTGGTGCCGTATGCGCTGGTACCAAGCCAGGGCGTGCTGGCGCGGCCGGCCAAGTGGCGCAAGATGGACCGCGAGACCAAGCTGGCCCTGGTGCGCGAACGGGCCAGCGCGGCCGTCTTCGAGGAGCTGCGCCAGCATGTGATCGATTTCGTCGCCGATATCGCGGGCTTGAGCGAGGACGTGGACACGGACCCGATGGTCTTCCTGCACACCCTGGCCGACATGCAGACGTCGGAGCCGGCCGGCATGGTGTTCGACCGCATCCGCCAGCGTTTCAATCACGCCATCGAGCGCCAGCAGGAAGAACAGCATGCTGCGCGCACGCGCCAGAGCATCAACCTGGCCGAATATCCCGCCTCGTTCGAGATGGCGCGCCGCCTGCCGCGCCGCTTTGTCGCCCTGCTAGGGCCCACGAATTCCGGCAAGACGCACCGCGCCATGGAAGCGCTGGTCAAGGCAAAGAGCGGCATCTATCTGGCCCCCTTGCGCCTGCTGGCTCTGGAAAACTATGAACGCCTGCAGGAAGCAGCACCGCACGGCAAGCCGCTGGCCGTGAGCCTGATCACGGGCGAGGAACGCAGGGTCGTCGACGGCGCCACGCACGTGGCCAGCACGGTGGAAATGCTGGACACGAAAACCGTCGTCGAAGTGGCCGTCATCGATGAAATCCAGATGCTGGCCGACCCGGACCGGGGCGCCGCATGGACGGCGGCCGTCTGCGGCGCGCCCGCCCACACCGTCTACCTGGTAGGGGCGCCCGAAGCGCGGCGCGCCATCGAAGCGCTGGCCGAGCGCCTGGACTGCCCGCTGGAAGTGCATGTTTTGAAACGCATGGCGCCCCTGTCGATGGAGCCGACGGCCGTGCGCAAGGTGCGCAACCTGCGCCGCGGCGACGCCGTCATCGCCTTTTCGCGCCGCGAAGTGCTGATGTGGCGCGACATGATCACGGAAACGGGGTTGTCGGTGGCGACTGTGTACGGCAACCTGTCGCCGGAAGTGCGGCGCGCGCAGGCGCAGCGCTTCCGCGACGGCACGGCCGATATCGTCGTCGGCACGGACGCGCTGGCGATGGGCCTGAACATGCCGATCGCGCGCATCGTCATGACCACCTGCGTCAAATACAATGGCCGCGAGGAGGAAGAGATTTCGGCCGCGCTGGCGCGCCAGATCGCCGGACGCGCAGGCCGCTACGGCGTGCATGAAGAGGGACTGGTGGCCGGCTACGACAACGAAACGCATGAAGTGATGCGCGCCCTGCTGAAGGAAAAGCTGCATCCGCTGAACACCAGCGGCTTTGCCGTGGCGCCGTCGCTGGAACACCTGCACCGCATTTCGTCGGTGACGGGCGAGCTGTCGCTGTCGAAACTGCTGCGCCGCTTCATCCACAATATCGACGTGCCGGATGGCTTTTTCTTCCCCCGCATCACGGAAGACCAGAAGGAGCGCGCCATCTGGCTCGACACCCTGCCCCTGTCCGTGGCCGACAAGTTCACCCTGTCGCTGGTGCCGATATCGAGCAAGGTGCCGTCCCTGCAAACGGCGTGGGAACACTGGGCGAAGAATCTGTCGCAGGGCAAGACGTCTACCTTGCGCCAGCACGCGTATGGCGGCGGCACGCAGAATCTGCAGCAGGTGGAAGACACGTGCCGCTACTATTCCGCATATGCGTGGCTCAGCTACCGCCTGCCCGAATTCTTCCCCGATATCGCCGTGGCGCAAAACCTGTCGCGCGATGCGTCCGAGCGGGTCGATTCCATCCTGCGCGCGCACAATGCGGCTTCGCGCGGACGCTCGAAGAAGTTCAAACAAGCGTAGAAAGCAAGCGTCAACGGAGTGGCCAGAACCAGACCTCGCCACACTCCCAGTAGCATTCGGTGCCGCACTCCTTGACGCCGATGGATGGCAGCAGGATATCGATATGCCCGCCCGCGCCGCCCAGGTAGCCGGGGATGCGGAAGAAGGCGACGAGGCCCTGGCGCTGGCCGATGCCGGCGATGGCGGCATTCCTGGCGAATTTTTCAGGCGTGCCGAACATCGACGGGCTGGCCAGCATGTGCGCCAGCTTGGCCTGACCCGGTTCGATCAGCGCGCCCTTGAACGGCCCCTTGCGGATGGCCATGCGGCCCCTGACCTGGACGCCGGCCTTGATCAGGGCCAGGCTGACGCGGATGGCGCAGGTATTGGCAAAGCTGTCCTTGCCGATCAAGTCTTCCCAGCCGATTTCGCCGAACAAGGCCGCCTGGTCGACGGCCGCCACGCTCGAGTAATTTTCACGCAGATTGATGAATGCGGGTTTCACGCCGGCCTCCCGTTGCCCCTGGACGATAGGGAACCTCAGGCCGATTGTAGGAGGATGCGGCAGCCCCCGCACTGAGCGAGGTCAAGCGATATGCATTACGGTTTGCCCGCCTCGTAATGCAGTTTCAACACCAGCCCATTATGGTCATCGGCCATATAGATATCGCCATCCTGCCCCTGCTTCACGTCGACGGGCGCGCCCCTGCCCTGCTTGCCCTTGCGCTCCCAGTTGCCGATCAACTCGACGGACTTGCCCAGCGGCGCGCCAGCCTTGTCGGGCAACAGGGCCACCATGCGGTGGCCATTGCTGCGGTAGCCGTGGTAGCCGATGATCAGGCTATTCTTGTACAGTGCCGGGTAGCGGCTGGCCGTGTAAAAGGTCATGCCCATCGGTGCGGCGTGGCCGGGCAGCAGGCGCTGCGGCGCCGCATACTGGGCGTCGCAAGCCGTCTTCGGATACTCGGGACTGGCCACATTGTCGTCGTAGCAGTACGGCCAGCCATAGTGCCGGTCGGCCTTGATCAAGTTGAGTTCTTCATGCGGCAGGTTTTCGTCGCTTTTCAGCTGCGGCATGGCGGCCTGGATGGCGTCGCGCGAGTTTTCCGCCTGCCACAGCTCGCCCGTGGCCGGATGGAAGGCCAGCGCCATCGAATTGCGCAAGCCGCGCGCATGCGTGCGCCAGCTCGTCACCGTGCCGGCCGGCCACGCCATCGTGTATTCGCGGATGGCGCCCAGCGCGTCAAGGCCTTCCGCCGAGGGGCAAGCCTTGGCCGGATCGGGCGCCTTGCCATCGTTCTCGCAATGGTCGGTACTGGAACCCACGTTCACATACAGGTCGCCCTTGGGGCTGAAACGCATGTTCGTCAGCAGGTGCAAACCGAGGCCCGGCAGGCGCGGCGTCTTGGCCGTGCCGCCGATCACGTCGGTGATGGCGCGGGCCGGATCGCGCAAGTCGAAGCGGAAGATGCGCCCCACCTCGCCCACGTAGACCATGCCGTCCGGTCCCTGCACGATGCCGTTCGGGCGATCGAGCTTGTCGAGCAGCAGCTTGCGCTCGTAGCCGCCACCGGCCGCCTTGGGCTGCAACAGCCATAATTTACCCTGTTTCGGCGCCCATCCCGCCATGTCCGTGACGACGATGTCGCCATTCGTCAGCGGCAGCACGCCGCGCGGGAATTTCAGGCCGTCGGCCAGCACGGCCACGCAAAAACCGGCCGGCGTGGTGACGTCGAGGCGCGGCATGCCGTCGCACTGGGCGCCGGTCGCCGCCTGGGCTGGCGCCAACACGGTGGACATACAGGCTGCCAGGGCGCCCGCAAGCATTTTCTTGTTCATGGTCTCACTCCATCAGGGGTAATCGGGGCATCACGGCGCGCGCGTTGGCGCTGGTGGCAAGCGCCACTTGCGCGATATCAAGGCCGCGCAGCTCGGCCAGCACGGCGCCGATGCGCGGCAATTCTTCGGGGCTGTTGCGGCCAGGGTGGATCCAGCTGGGGGAAATGTCGGGCGCGTCCGTCTCCAGCACGATGGCTTCCAAAGGCAGGTCGGCCGCCATGCGGCGTATCTGCAGCGCGCGCGTAAACGTCATGGCGCCGCCAAACCCCAGCTTGAAACCGAGGTCGATATAACCTTGCGCCTGCTGGAAGCTGCCGTTGAACGCATGGGCGATGCCGCCGTTCGGGCGGATCTGGCGCGCATGTTTGAGGACGATATCCTGCGAGCGGCGCACGTGGGTCAGCACGGGCAAGTCGAAGTCGCGGGCAATCTTCAGCTGCTCGCGCAGGAAATGCTCCTGTTTGACTCTCATGGCCGGTTCGCACAGCATGGGGATGAAGAAATCGAGGCCGATTTCGCCGATGGCGACAAAGCGCGGGTCGGCCATGGCGGCTTGCACGGCCTCGCGCAGGGCGATCAAATCGTCGTCCGTGGCGTGCGGCACGTAGATCGGGTGTATACCAAGGGCATAGCAGGCGTTGGGCGCCGTTGCCGCCAGATCGCGCACGATGCCGAAATTGGCCCGTTCGACAGCGGGAATGACGATCATGCCCACGCCCTGCTGCTGCGCGCGCGCCGCCACCTGCAGCGATTCGCTGCCGAATTCATGCGCGTCGAGGTGGCAGTGCGTGTCGATCCACATGGCGAATTCCTAGTATTGGTACGGCTGCAGCCCTTCGTCCGTCAGGCGCAGCACGCGGTCGCAGCGCTTGGCCAGCTCGATATCGTGCGTGACGATGACGAAGGCCGTACCCAGGGTGCGCGACAATTCCAGCATCAGGTCGAAAATCTGTTCGGCCGTGGCGTGATCGAGGTTGCCCGTCGGTTCATCGGCCAGCACGCAGGCCGGCTGCGTGACGAGGGCGCGGGCCAGGGCCACGCGCTGGCGCTCGCCGCCCGACAATTCGCCCGGCGTGTGCGTGACGCGCTTGGCCAGGTTCACGCGCGTGAGGATCTGCTGCGCCAGCTCGGTGGCGGGCGCGCGCTTCATGCGCCGTATCATCAGCGGCATGGCGACGTTGTCCAGCGCGGAAAACTCGGGCAGCAAGTGATGGAACTGGTAGACGAAGCCCAGCGAGGCGTTGCGCAAGTCGCCGCGCGCCTTTTCGCTGAGGGTGGCGAAATCCTTGCCCAGCAGGGTCACCTTGCCGCTGGTGGGCGTATCGAGCCCGCCCAGCAGGTGCAGCAGGGTCGATTTGCCGGAGCCGGAAGCGCCGACGATGGCGACCCGCTCTCCGCGGTGGACGTCGATGTCGATGCCGGCCAGGACCTGCACCTTGTAGCTGCCCTGCGTGAAAGTCTTGCCCAGGCCGCGGCAGCTGAGGACGGCGGAATCGGCGGAAGCGCCATTGGAGGCAGGTTTGTTCAGATCGGTCATGGTCATAGTCAGTGGTTTATTCATAGCGCAGGGCTTCCGCAGGTTTCACGCGGGCGGCCCACCAGCTTGGGTACAGGGTCGCCAGGAAGGCGAGGATCACGGCCAGCACGCCGATCTTGGTGACGTCGGGCCAGCGCAGGTCGGACGGCACGGTGCTGATGAAGTAAATGTCCTTGGAGAGGAACTGCACGCCCAGCAGGTGCTCGATGAAGGGCACGATGACGTCGATGTTCATGGCGACCAGCACGCCGCCGCCCACGCCCAGGATGGTGCCCAGGATGCCCACCAGCGCGCCCTGGATCATGAAGATCTTCATGATGGAACGGGGCGATGCGCCCAGGGTGCGCAAAATCGCGATATCGGCCTGCTTGTCCGTCACCGTCATCACCAGGGTCGAGACCAGGTTGAAGGCCGCCACCGCGATGATCAGGGTCAGGATGATGAACATCATGCGCTTTTCCGTCTGCACGGCAGCGAACCAGTTGGCGTTCAGCTTGGACCAGTCGCGCAGCCACAGGTCGCCCGGCATGGATTTTTTCAGCTCCGCCGCCACTTGCGGCGCCTGGTTCATGTCGGCCAGGCGCAAACGCAGGCCAGATGGGCCGTCCAGGCGCAGCAAACGCTGGCCGTCTTCGATATTGATGAAGGCCAAACCCGCGTCGAATTCATTGTGACCCGCCTGGAAGATGCCGCTGACGGTAAAGCTGCGCATGCGCGGCAGCACGCCGGCCGGCGTGACCTGGCCCTGCGCCAGCATCAGCGTGACTTTTTCGCCCAGGTTGACGCGCAAGGCGCGCGCCAGCTCGATGCCCAGCACGATATTGAAGGTGCCCGGCTGCAGGGCCTTGAAGCTGCCCATGCGCGTCTGGCCGGCCACGTCGGAGACGTTCGGCTCTTCCTCGGGCAGCACGCCGCGCACGATGGCGGGGCGCAGCGCATCGTCGCGCAGCAGCATGCCTTGCGTTTCCACAAACGGCGCGGCGCCTTTCACGGCGGGATTCTTGAACGCCTGCGCCGCTTCGGCGCGCCAGTCGGGCATGCTGCCGCTGTTGTCGAACACTTCCACGTGGGCCAGCACGGACAGCATGCGGTCCGTCACTTCCTTCTGGAAACCGTTCATCACGGACAGCACGACGATCAGCGCCGCCACGCCCAGGCCGATGCCGGCCATGGAAATGAGCGAGATGAAGGAGATAAAACTGTTACGGCCACTGCGCTTGCCGGCCCGCGTGTAACGCAGGCCAACCAGCCATTCGAAGGGCAAATTCTTGAAAATACTCATTGTTCAGGCGGTCTTTATCGTTTCTTGGAGTGTTATTCGTAGCGCAGCGCCTCGGCCGGCTTGACGCGCGCGGCGCGCCAGCTCGGGTAGATGGTCGCCACCAGCGCCAGGCCAAAGGCGATCAGGCCGATCTGCGCCACGTCCAGCCAGTGCACGTCCGACGGCACGGCGCTGATCTGGTAGATTTCCTTCGAGATGAAGTGCAGGCCGAAGATGCCTTCGATGAAGGGCACGATGACGCCCACGTTCAGCGCCAGCACGACGCCGCCGATCACGCCCAGCGCACTCCCCAGCAAGCCGACCAGCGCGCCCTGGATCATGAATATCTTCATGATCGAGAACGGCGAGGCGCCCAGGGTGCGCAAAATGGCGATGTCGGCCTGCTTGTCGGTGACCGACATGACCAGGGTCGAGACGAGGTTGAACGCGGCCACGGCGATGATCATGCTGAGGATGATGAACATCATGTTCTTCTGGCTTTGCACCAGCGCATACCAGCTGGCACTGGCGCGCGACCAGTCGCGCATCCACAGCTGGCCCGGCATCGACGCTTTCAATTCGCGCGCCACCTGCGGCGCCTGGTTCATGTCGTGCAGGCGCAAACGCAGGCCGGACGGGCCGTCGAGCTGCAACAGCTGCTCCGCATCCTGCATATTGACAAACGCCAGGCTGCCATCGATTTCATTGTGGCCTGCCTCGAAGATGCCGGCGACTTTGAGCGCGCGCATGCGCGGCATGACGATGCCAGTGGCCGGGTCGCCCGCCTTCGGCTCGCGTTCCAGCATCAGGGTGACGTTCTGCCCCACCTGCACGCCCAGCGCCTTGGCCAGGTCGATGCCCAGCACGATGTTGTACGAGCCTGGCGTGAGGTCCTTGAAACTGCCCTGCTTCATCTGGGAAGCCACGCTGGAGACGGTGGCTTCCTGCTGCGGCAGCACGCCGCGCACGACGGACGGGCGCATGGTTTCGTCGTTGAGCAGCATGCCCTGGGTTTCCACGAACGGCGACACGGCTTTCACTTGCGGGTTGGCGTAGGCGGCGCGCTCCTGCGCCTGCCAATTCGGCATCGAGCCGCTGGTATCGAACACCTCGACATGGGCCAGCACCGACATCAGCCGGTCGGTGACTTCCTTCTGGAAGCCGTTCATGACGGAGAGGACGACGATCAGGGCGGCCACGCCCAGGCCGATGCCGGCCACGGAAATGAGGGAGATGAAGGAAATGAAGCTGTTGCGGCCGCTGCGCTTCCCGGCACGCGTATAGCGCACGCCAACCTGCCACTCAAAAGGAAATTGTTTGATGATGCTCATGCGCTCCCGCGACAACGTAATATGCGAGCGCGCAGTGTGCCACACAAATGACACTCATGCGTGAAACACATCACCGTGGCGCGACTTTTCCCGCGCCCGCCGTCAAGGGAAAAAGCGCGGGAACTACTCCCCCACCGCCACAATCGCCTACAATCTCGGGATGAATCAACTTACCCTCGTCCTGCCCTTCGCCTTGCCCAATGCCGAACTGGCTGCCGACCTGCTCAAGGTCTTGCAGGCACCCGCCCTGGCGGCCCTGCTGTCGCGCACCTCCGATTGCAATTTGGAAACTTTTGACAACGCCAACCGCCTGCTGCCGCACGAAGCGTGGCTGGCGCATGCCTTGACCCTGTCGCCCGCGCCCAACGGCGAGGCGGCGCAGGCGGCCTTTGCGGCCCAGGCCATGCGCGGCTACGGCCTGGCGCCGGAACCGGGCGCGCGCTACTTCCTGCTGCATCCGGCCCACTTGGCCATCGCCCGCAGCCATATCAGCCTGGAAGACTTGCGCCAGCTCAAGCTGAGCGAGACCGATGGCCGCACGCTGTTCGAGACGGCGCGTCCGTATTTCGACGAAATCGGCCAGCCCCTGGCGTATGGCGACGCGGGCACCTGGTTCATGCGCGCCGATGGGTGGAGCGACTTGCAGTGCGCCACGCCGGACGCCGCCACCACGCAAGACCTGTCCGTGTGGATGCCGGAAGGCGAGCATGCGCGCGCCGCGCGCCGCCTGCAGAATGAAGTGCAGATGCTGTGGCATGAACATCCCGTCAACGCGGCGCGCGAAGCGCGGGGCTTGAAAGCCATCAATTCCTTCTGGATCTGGGGCGGCAGCCTGGCTGCATCTGCGCGCTGCGCGGCCAGCCTGCATACGAAGGACGCGCCCGGCTGGCTGGCCGCGCTGGCGGAACCGGCGCGGCGCGATGCCAGTCCAAGCAGTGTGCTGGCGGACCAGAGCGACGCCATCGTCGTGCTGGGCGGATTGACCGAAGCGGCGCAGGCGCAGGAATGGGGCATGTGGCTGCAACAGTTGCAAGCGCTGGAGGCGGACTGGTTCGCGCCCCTGCTGGCGGCCCTCAAGGATGGCCGCCTGGGCCAGTTGCGCCTGGTGCTGAGCCACCGCGACGCCTGGCTGGACTGCACCACCAGCAAGCATGCGCAGCGCAAATTCTGGCGCGCGATTACCCTGAACAAGTTGAAAGCATCATGACCCGTACCCGCATCGCCACCCGTCCCTGCCCTTACCGCGAATCCGAATTGCTGCGCCAGGGCGGCATCCACCCCGTGCTGGCCCGCTTGTACGCGTCGCGCGGCCTGTCCGACGCGAAAGAGCTCTCGATCGAGCCGAAGGACTTGATACCGCCGTCCGGCTTGCTGCACATCGGCGCGGCCGGCGTCTTCCTGGCCGACGCCATTGCCGCCAAGAAACGCATGGTCATCGTGGCCGACTACGATTGCGACGGCGCCACCGCCTGCGCCGTGGCCATCCGCGGCTTGCGCGCCATGGGCGCCGACGTCGACTTCATCGTGCCCAACCGTTTTGAATACGGTTACGGCCTGACGCCGGAAATCGTCGAGCTCACCGCGCGCGAAAAGTCGCCCGACATCATCATCACCGTCGACAACGGCATCGCCAGCATCGACGGCGTGGCCGAGGCCAACCGGCGCGGCATCCAGGTGGTTGTCACCGATCACCATTTGCCGGCCGACACCCTGCCCGACGCGGCCGTCATCGTCAACCCGAACCAGCCCGCCTGCGGTTTCCCTAGTAAACACCTGGCGGGC
This sequence comes from Janthinobacterium sp. SUN211, assembly GCF_030587315.1. Classification (NCBI taxonomy): domain Bacteria; kingdom Pseudomonadati; phylum Pseudomonadota; class Betaproteobacteria; order Burkholderiales; family Oxalobacteraceae; genus Janthinobacterium; species Janthinobacterium sp. SUN211. The sequence goes on from NZ_JAPWIC010000001.1 coordinate 1,158,760, forward strand.
GTGGGCGTCGTGTTCTACGTCTTGCTGGCCTTGCGCGCCGAGCTGCGCCGGCGCGGCATCTTTGATGCGCAAACGCAACCCAAGCTCGACAACCTGCTCGACCTGGTGGCGCTGGGCACGGTGGCCGACGTGGTGCGCCTCGATACCAACAACCGCATCCTCGTCGCGCAAGGTCTCAAACGCATGCGCAAGGGCAATATGCACGCGGGCGTGGCCGCCCTGTTCCGCGTGGCGGGCCGCGAAGCGCGCAGCGCCACGCCGTTCGACCTGGGTTTTGCGCTGGGACCGCGCCTGAATGCGGCCGGCCGCCTGCAAGACATGTCCCTGGGCATCGAATGCCTGGTCACGGACGACGAAGGCCGCGCCTGGGCGCTGGCCCAGCAACTCAACGACATCAACCTGAAGCGCCGCGAAATCGAGGCGGAAATGCAGGATACTGCCCTGCTGCACCTCGATGCTTTCGAACCGGCCAACAGCAGCACCATCAGCGTCTTCGACGAATCCTGGCACCAGGGCGTGATCGGCATCGTGGCCTCGCGCCTGAAGGAAAAGTTTTATCGTCCGACCATCACGTTCGCGCCAGGCGCGGATGGCTGGATCAAAGGTTCCGGCCGCTCGATCCCCGGTTTTCACTTGCGCGACGCGCTCGACCTGGTGTCGAAACGGGCGCCCAGCCTGATCGACAAGTTCGGCGGCCACGCCATGGCGGCCGGCTTGACCATCCGCGCCGACGCCTTCGACGCCTTTTCCCAGGCCTTCGAAGCCGTGGGCCAGGCCTGGCTCAGCCAGCAACAGCTGGAACGGGTGGTGGAAACGGACGGCCCGCTGGAAGACGCGTATTACACGACGGCCTTCATCGAGCTGATGGATGAGCAGGTGTGGGGCCAGGGCTTCGCCCCGCCCGTCTTTTGCGACGAATTCCGCGTCGTCAGCCAGCGCATATTAAAAGAGCGCCATTTGAAACTGTTGCTGGAAAAGAACGGCGTGCGCTTCGACGCCATCTGGTTCGGCCACACGGACGCCCTGGGCGAGCGCACGCGGGTCGCCTTCCGGCTCGATGCGAATGAATACAATGGCACGACCAAAGTACAACTCATGGTGGAGCACGCCGAGCCTGCGTAGTGACACCTGACACCACCTACTGCGCGTCGGCATAGGTCGCCTGCGATGCTCACCGTACTGGAAGTACGGTTGCGCTTCTGGGCCACAAGGGGGCGCCGAGCCTCACTGCCGCTCGCTACGGTTTGGTCAGGTGCCGTGAGGTTTGTGGCCTTGTTGCTGTATCTCAAACTTCTGTGGAACAAAGTGATATCAAATCATGGCGATAGCCGACACAGGCCTCCCCCACCTGAAAGCTATCCAGCCCCATGTTGACCGGCCTGAACCACCTCACCCTGTCCGTGCGCGACCTGGCGCGCAGCGTGGCCTTTTACCGCGATACCTTGGGTCTGCACCTGCATGCGCGCTGGGACAGGGGCGCGTATCTGTCGGCCGGGGATTTGTGGCTGTGCCTGTCGCTGGATGGACAGGGCACGGCCGCGCTGGCCAGCCCGGCTTACACGCACTACGCGTTTTCCATTTCCACGGAAGACTTCGCCGCCTTTGCCGCCCGCCTGCGCGCCGCCGGCGTGCCCGAATGGCAGCAAAACCGCAGCGCCGGCGATTCCCTGTATTTTCTCGACCCGGACGGCCACCGGCTGGAAGCCCATGCTGGCAGCCTGGCGCAGCGGCTGGCGGCCTGCCGCGCAGCGCCGTATCAGGGCATGGTGTTCGAGGATTGAGACCGGCAAGAACGCATATTCAGTAAATTCGTTAGATTCATTAGAAAACGAAAAATGCAAGCGCCGTTGCCGTGAAAAAACACTGTCACGCCTCGGTACACCCTTGATAACCTTGCTTTTAAGACTTAATCAGGCTGACAAGATTCCATCCATCAATAGGCAAATTTGCCACATTTTATTGCATAAATAAAAATATTGATTGAAAATAGTTAACACTTATTTGGCAAATTCACTAAAATCGATGACGCATCAGGAAATTCCCAATGATGCATGATCAGTTTTGAGGGCAAACCCGTCGAAAGGCGGGGACGCAAAGCCACCGGCCTACCGCGCGCAAGCGCCACGGCAGCGGGGCTGCCAATGCAGGGCCGGGACCGCCAGCGCGCGGCGCCAGCCTGGAAGCATTGTCGAGATGTGGCCCTCGCCCAACTCGGAGAGTTTCGCCATGAAAAAAATCATTCCCCCGCATCACCGTCACGGGCGCCTGCTGCTGGGCGCCACAACCGCCCTCCTGCTGGCCGCTTGCGGCCCCGGCCAGGAGACTTCCACGCCGCCCGCCGCCATCGCCACGGCAGCGACACAGTTCACTGTCGAGGTGCCCGTCGTCCCCGCCGCCGTCGGCGCGCTGGTGGTGCAACCGATGTTCCATGCGGCCCCGGCCCTGCTCGATGCGCCTGACGGGCGCGACAGCGCCAACAGCAGCGGCTCGGCCCACTGGCGGCCGCACTTGCAAAACGTGCCCGGCGCCATGCGGGAAATGACCACGCGCCGCCTGACGGCGCAAAAAATCGCCGCCTCGGAACAGGCGGCACAGGATATCGCCCCCTTGCTGGACGGCGGCGCGGGCGACATCGCCGCACCCATGGCCGGCAGCAGCGTGGTGGCGACCTATTCTCCCGCGCAAATCCGCGCCGCCTACGACTTGCCCGCCCTGCCGGCGGCCGGCACGGCGCTGACGCCAGCCCAGGCGGCCCAGCTGGGCGCGGGACAGACGATCTACATCGTCGACGCCATGCACAACCCGAACGCGGCGGCCGAACTGGCCATCTTCAACCAGAAATTCGGCTTGCCCGGCTGCACCACCAAGGCTATCGCCACAAATGCCACCCTGCCCCTGCCGCCCGCCCCGGCCAGCGGCTGTGAATTTTCTGTTGTCTACAACACGCCATCGAGCACCATGACGGCCACGGCACCCGCCTATAACTCGGGCTGGGCCATGGAAATCGCGCTCGACGTGCAGTGGGCGCATGCCACGGCGCCACTGGCGCGCATCGTGCTTATCGAGGCGCCCGACGCTTCCATCAACAGCCTGCTGGGCGCCGTGCGCCTGGCCAACCAGATGGGGCCTGGCGTCGTGTCGATGAGCTTTGGCGCCGCCGAAGGCAACTGGACAGCTTCCGTCGACAGCGCCTTCACGGGCAAGAACATGAGCTACCTGGCCGCCACGGGCGATTCGGGCAGCGGCGTGTCCTGGCCGTCCGTGTCATCCAACGTCCTGGCCGTGGGCGGCACCACGCTCAGCTACAGCGGCAGCGGCGTGCGCAGCGAAACGGCCTGGTCCGGCACGGGCGGCGGCATCAGCGCCTATACGGCACTGCCCACCTACCAGACGGCCAGCGTGCCCGGCCTGACCAACTTGCTGCGCCGCAACGTGGCCGACGTGGCCTTCAATGCCGACCCCGCCACAGGCCAGTACACGGCCGTGATGACGCCCGGCAGCAGCACCGCCAGCTGGCTCAGCATTGGCGGCACCAGCCTGTCCACGCCGCAATGGGCCGGCCTGGTCGCCATCGCCAACGCCAGTCGCGCGCTGCAAGCGAGGGCGGCGCTCGGCCTGCCGCACAACATCTTGTACGGCCAGATCGCCAGCGTGCCCGGCACCTTTGCCAGCAGCTTTGCCGACATCACGCGCGGCAGCAACGGCACCTGCAGCGTGTGCACGGCCAGGGTCGGCTATGACCCGCTGGGCGGCCTGGGCACGCCGAACGTGAAAAGCCTGCTGGCCGGCCTGTCGGGCATGCAGATTGTACCGACCGCGCCCGTGGTGGCGCCGGCCAGCATCAGCGGCGCGGCCGGCAAGCCGCTGTCGTTCACCGTCTCGGCCAGCGCTGCCAATCCCCTCAGCTACAGCATGCTGGGCGCGCCGGCCGGCATGAGCATCGCCGCCATGGGCGTGGTCAGCTGGGCCGCCCCCGTCGCGGGCACGTATGCAGTGACCATGGTGGCCAAGGATACCGTCAGCGGCCTCAGTGGCCAGGGCGTGTACGCCATCGTCATTACCCCCGTCGCGCCGCCCGTCGTCGGCGCCGGCGCCATCACGGGCAAGGTTGGCACGGCCCTGGCGTTCAATGTCAGCGTCTCCGCCCCCAATCCCGTCAGCTACACGCTCGCCGGCGCGCCGGCCGGCATGATCATCAGCAGCGCCGGACTGGTGAGCTGGGCCGCGCCCGTGGCCGGCACCTACGCCGTGACCGTGACCGCCACGGACAGCAAGACTGGCCTGAGCGGCAAAGGTATCTATACGGTGGCCATCGCCGCCCCGCTGCCCCCCGTCGTCACGGTGGCCAGCGTGAGCGGCAAGCCGGGCGTCGCGCTGTCATTCACCGCCACGACGGTGGCGCCCAACCCCGTCACCTACAGCCTGTCGGGCGCGCCGTCCGGCATGGCCGTCAGCGCCGCCGGCGTCGTCAGCTGGGCCAACCCCGTGCTGGGCAACTACAGCGTGACCGTCATCGCCAAAGATAGCAAGACGGGCTTGACGGGCCAGGCCGTGGCCACGGTGAAAATCGCCGCCGCCGGCCCCACGATCAGCGCCGCCGCCATGACGGGCGTGGCCGGCAAGGCCATGAGCGGCAGCATCGTGCTGACGGCTCCCGGCGCGAACGCCCTGTGGATCTCCATCCTCGGTGCGCCGCTTGGCATGCAGTTTTCCATGAGCGGCATGACCATCACGGCCACCTGGCCGCAACCGGTGGCCGGCAGCTATGCGCTGAAGGTCGTGGCGCTGGACAGTAACGGCTTGACGGCGCAACTCAACGTACCCGTCACCGTCACGGCCAGATAAGCGAACGGGGCCCGCCAACGGGGCGCACCGGGACTCCCGTCCTGGTGCGCCCCGTTTTGCATGCGCGCGGCCGTTGCAACGAATCCAGAAAAGGAGTATAAATAGTCCACATACAGAGTTTTAATGAAGGATATGTCATGAATCTCGCCTACGCCTACCCCAAGAGCCGCTTCGAGCCGGCCGTGCTCGTCGACCTGAATGCCAAAGCCGAGCGCGAGCGATTGTCGCAGGCGGCCTTGAAAGGGTTTTTCAAGCTGGCCGCCGCCTGGAAGCTGCGCGACGACGATGCGCGCGAATTGCTGGGCGGCCTGTCCAGCAGCGCCTGGTACGAGTGGAAGAAGCACCCGGACCGCGTGCTGGAAGTGGACCGCATCACGCGCATTTCCTATTTGCTGGGCATCTACAAGGCCTTGCACATCCTGTACGGCGACAAGCTGGCCGACGAATGGGTAAGTTTGCCCAACAAGAATCCCATCTTCGGCGGCCGCACGCCCCTGTCGCAGATGCTGGCCGGCGGTTTGCTGGCCATGCAGACGGTGCGCAAGCTGCTCGACGCGCGCCGCGGAGGGCTGTGATCGTGCCTGCCGCCCCGAATGAGCACCTGCCGCCGCTGGCCGCCTTGCGCCAGATCGACACTTGCCGCCTGATTCCCTCGCGCTTCGCCGACATGGAAGACTCCGTGCTGGCGCCCCTGGCCGAGAACGACGATCACCTGCGCGAGCTGTTCGAGCTCGACAACGCGACCAACGCGCGCCTGGTGGCCGAGTACGGCGGCGCGCCAGGAATTGGCGTGGACGAGCTGGTTTTTGGCGTGCCGCACTTCCGCATCATCAACGCCGCCTACACGTATGCCCGCCCGGAAGGGGCGCGCTTCAACGATGGCGAACGGGGCGCCTGGTATTGCGCCTTCGACATGCCAACGGCGCTGGCCGAGATCATTTTCCACAAGGCCGTGGAATACCAGGAAATCGACTATTTCGACGACAGCGTCAACTACCAGTCGCTGCTGGCCGATTTTTCCGCCAGTTTCCACGACTTGCGCGGCCAGCAGCGCTACCAGGCTTGCCTGGACCCGGCCAGCTACATCGCCTCGCAAGACCTGGCCGCCATCCTGCTCGAAGCCGGCTCCATGGGCGTGATCTTCCCCAGCGTGCGTCACGCCAGCGGCACCAACCTGGCCTGCTTCCGTCCTGCCCTGGTGGGCAATGTTCGCAAAGGCGCCGCCTATCGGTTAACATGGCGGGGTACGCCGACGCCGCAGGTGGAAGCCTTGCCAGGCAAATAAACCGCGCGCACCGGCACCCGACTCACCGCAACCAGATATTTCGCATGCAAACCAATCCTGAAAAAGACACCGAACTGCGCCTCAAAGTGAACAGCGAAACGGCCCGCCTGGCCTGGAGCGAGCTGGAAAAGCATTTCGCCCAAGGCAACGTCGTCTGGGTCGCCAATGAACTGGACCTAGTCGAAGTGGCCGTGCGCATCTCGCACGACGACAAGGCCACCATCACGCAATGGATGGTCGATGGCAAGGTCGCCAAGGTGTCGGACCAGCAGGCGCTGGACTGGCAGGCAGCCGATGCCGCGCTGTGGGCCGTCGTCGTCAGCCCGTTCATTCTGGTGCAGCAGGAAAAGCCCACCAAGCACTGATGCCTACAGGCTGCGCTCGAGCATCAGGCGCAGCGATGCATGCCCGAGACAAAATCGTCCGATCTCGGTGCATCGCCATACACGCTTTACAGAAGGTCGCAACGTTATGTTTAATCATTTTGCCTTCTTGATTTTAGAGCGATTAAATGGACGCAAGTTGGCCGTATCGTTTGGTGAGTTTTCGGGCACATCCGAACGCACTTGGCGAACCCGCTTTAAGCATGGATGGGTGCCAACCGAGGAGGATCGCAAAAATCTCGGCAAAAGAACCAACGCTGCGCTGACCAAGCAAATGATTGATATCGGAGGGTGGTCCGCCGATGAGGCAAGCACCATTCTTGCGCAATACCCATCTGTCAGGACCGGTAAATTTTTGCCAACTGCTGATCTCATTTACAGTTTGAGTCCCAATCATGGAAAGTATTGTCAGGAAACGCTAGCTCTGGCGGAACACTTCGACCAAGATTGCGCAGCGCTCAGTGACGCCATTACCTTGCACGATACTGCCCTGGTACGTGACGTGTTGATCACTATGCTAGATTGGCTGCAGTCGTTCTGCCTAGAGGAGGCCGATATCGACGAGGCGCGTGTGCTGCGCGCACAGCTTAAGCTCGATTCGGATGTTGATGCATTGCTGGAGACAGCCAAGCCTTTGAATGACGCACTGCTCCTCCATATATTGTCATGCTGGGATGTGGAATTCTGTGCTGGTTACTTTGGCAATACTATGCAGGCCTATCCACTTTTTCAGCTGGTGATGCCCCGCTTTGATCCCCGCATTGATTTCGATCATGAGACAGGACAACTCTCGAAAAATGGCAAGCAACCTAAAAAGGGGGTTTTCAACACCGCGACCTCGCGTCTGTTTGATTTCTTATTTGTGCTTGTAGCCTGGAGGCGTGACCGACGTTTGCCCGAAAACATGCCTCGGGTGAAGGACTTCGTAGCCTGGTCTGGCGAAAGCGAGGCACGCCTGATAAGCTGGCGCGACGAGACTACGCGCTTCACAATACGCCAGCTGGAATGCTTGTGGACAACCGTGATCAAGCCGGACAGCAACGGCATTTACCTGTCAATGCCATTGCCTATGTTTTTCTGCTCACATCTATGGAGTCCGCTCCTGACCCGAGAGAAGGGTCGCGCCACCGCCTTGCTCGATTGTACAGACAGCTATGGGGCCTGGTGGAAGCGGAACCGGGACCGTTTGGTCACCAAAGGCCTGCAATTCGGCGTGCAGGCCTGGCCTAGCTATCTTACGTCTCAAGAAGCTGAAGGCAAATCATTTGCATCCTTCTGCGCCTCCCAGTCCGCCGGTCGCTCATCCTCTCCCCACGACTGCCAGTAGGCATCATTATTCGGGTTCATCTGATTGCTATGGTTATCGCGTTCCTGTTGGCTTGTCATGTCCGCGCTCCCTTTACTTGACACCTGGCTTGCCAGAATTATTGGCAGCTGCTGCCTGAAGGCGGCCAACGTAGCTGCCTTTAGGGACGCTGCCGCCGGTCGAACGGGCAACGGCTGCCTGTACTCGCGATGCCGCACGGGTTGTGGTGAGTGTCGACGGTTTTTGATTGTGCTTTGCTTTGGTCATGATGTCCTCAGTGATTCGGTTAGGTAACTGCGCTGAAATCAGCAAATGCAGTGTGCCGTATCGTGATGGATTTTTAGTTCCAGAATTCGGAAGCCCGGCGTCGTCGCCATTGACTTGGGTGTTCGTGAATCACAAGTCCCGGCAAATGAAAACGCGATAGATGATTTGCCGCCGGTAGCGTAGACCTTCTTGATTCATAATTCTGGGTAAAGGAGACTTCGACAGGTTCTGTTGAGCACCCATAAGTCCGGCCAGGCAGGCGATGAGTGCCTGGCAGAACACTACATTGCGCAACGCAGAGAATTTGACAATGCGCAGCAAGCGCATTGTCCAGCCATGCTCAATGCCCGCCGCCCAGATAGGCCGCGATCACCTTCGGATCATTTTTCAGGCTTTCCGCCGGCCCGTGCACGGAAATGCTGCCGTTTTCCAGCACATAGCCGTAATCGGCCACGTTCAGGGCGGCGGCGGCGAATTGCTCGACCAGCAGCATGGTCACGCCTTCCGCCTTCAAGCGCGTGATGATGCGGAAGACTTCTTCCACCAGAATCGGCGCCAGGCCCATCGACGGCTCGTCCAGCAGGATCACTTCCGGGTTCAGCATCACGGCGCGGGCCATGGCCAGCATTTGCTGCTCGCCGCCCGACAAGGTGCCGGCCAGCTGGTCGCGCCGCTCCTTCAGGCGGGGGAACAGTTCCAGTGCCTTGTCCAGGTCGCCCTTGATGTCGCCTTTCGGGCGCGCCCGCGTAAAACGGGGAAAGGCGCCCAGCAGCAGGTTGTCCGTCACCGACATCGAGGCGAACACCCTCCTGCCTTCCGGCGAATGGGCCAGTCCCGCGCGGGCGATGCGGTGCGAATCGAGCCCCGTGACATCCTTGCCGCCCAGGGTGACAGTGCCGGATTTCGGTTTGAGCATGCCGGAAATGGCGCGCATGGTGGTGGTCTTGCCGGCCCCGTTCGAGCCGATCAGGGTCACCAGCTTGCCTTTAGGGACGTCGAGCGAAATGCCGTGCAAGACTTCGACTTTGCCGTAGGCGGCGTGCAGATTGTTAATGGTCAGCATGGTCTTCCTCTCAGTGCGCCGCTGGCGCCAGGGTTTCGGCGCTGCCGCCCAGGTAGGCTTCGATCACTTTCGGGTCGCCCTGGACAAGCGCGGGTGCGCCTTCGGCGATCTTCTGGCCGAAGTCCAGCACCGTCACCACGTCCGACAGGGCCATCACCACGTCCATGTGATGCTCGATCAGGATGATGGTGATGCCGTGCTCGCGGATCTTGCGGATGATGGCCATCAATTCCTTGATGTCGGGCGCCGTCAGACCCGCCGCCGGCTCGTCGAGCAGCAGCAGGCGCGGGTTCAGGCCCAGCGCGCGGCCGATTTCCAGCAGCCGCTGCTTGCCGTACGGCAAATTGCGCGCCTCTTCGTTGGCCAGGTCGGCCAGGCCGACGAATTCGAGGATGCTGGCGGCCCGCTCGCGCGCCGCCTTCTCTTCGCGCTTGTAGCGGGGCGTATGCAGCATCACGTCCAGCACGTTCGACTTGAACGTGTTGTGCAAGCCCACCAGCACGTTTTCCGTCGCCGTCATCTCGCCGAACAGCTGCACGTTCTGGAAGGTGCGCGCCACGCCGCCCAGGGCGATTTCGGACGGCGTGCGGCCGGAGATCACCACGCCGGCAAATTCCACCTTGCCCGCCGTCGGCTTGTAGATCCCAGTCAGCACGTTCATCATCGTGCTCTTGCCCGAGCCGTTCGGCCCGATCAAGCCGTGCACGGAGCCCTGCGTGACGTTCAAGTCCACCTGGTTCAGTGCTTTCAGGCCGCCGAACTGCATCAGGGCCTGCTCCACGCGCAGCAAGGTCGCGCCCTGCTGCCCGCCCTGGGCGTGGTCGAACGGCGCCACGCCGTGCGAGGCGACGGCTTCCACATGGCGCCGGCCCTTGCCGATAAAGCTCATCAGGAAGCCGACGATGCCATCCTGCAGATAGTACACGACAAATAAGGTCATCAGGCCGAAGATGGTCAGGCGCCAGTCGACCATGTTTTCCAGCTTGTACGAATACGCGGCCAGGCCGATGGTGGCCACCAGGGGCACGAGCACGCCGCGCACGGTGGAGCGCTTCTTCGCCAGCATGATGATGGATCCGATCACGCCCAGCACGGCGGCGCCGACGGCGATCTTGCGGAACAATTCGATGTCCGACAGCAGGCTGGGCAGCATGACGACGATCAGGGCGCCGATCAGCGCGCCCGAACGCGTCTTGCGTCCGCCCATGATGACGGCCAGCAAGAACAATATCGTCAGTTCGAAGTTGTAGGTATTGGGCGAAATGTACTCTTCCGAATACGCATACAGGCTGCCGGCCAGTCCCGCGAAACCGGCGCTGATGACGAATGCATACACCTTGTAGCGATACACGGATACGCCCATGCAGTCCGAGGCGATGGGGCTGTCGCGCAAGGCTTCGAAGGCCCGGCCCAGGTTCGATTTCAGAATGCGGTGCACCACCACCAGCGAGATCACCAGCAGCGCGGCGACCATGTAGTAGTACTCGACCTCGGAAAGCTTGTGGCCGAACAGGACGGGCTTGTGGATCTTGATGCCCATCGGCCCTTCCGTCAGGAAGCTCATCTCATTGATCAGGATTTGCACGATGGTGCCGAAGGCCAGGGTCACCATCGCCAGGTAGGGCCCCGTCACGCGCAGGGCCGGCAAGGCCAGGATGGCGCCGAAGACGGCCGCACCCAGGATGCTGGCGGGGATGGCCAGCCAGAACGGCGCGCCCAGCTTGAACACCAGCACGCCCGTGGCGTAGGAGCCGATGCCGAACAGTCCCGCGTGGCCCAGCGACACCTGCCCCGTGTAGCCGACGACGATATCGAGACCGAACAGCAGGATGGCATAGATCAATATGGTCTCGGCCAGGTGGATGTAATATGGGTTCGGGATGACGATGGGGAACAGCGCGAGCACGGCCAGTCCCGCCGCGCTCAACGCCAGCATGGTGATTTTCTTGTTCATGTCGTCCTCAGACTTTCTTGATCGCGGCTTTGCCGAACAGGCCGGACGGCTTGATGGCCAGCACCAGCAGCAGGAGCAGCAGGCCTGGCACTTCCTTGTAGCCGGTGGAGATGTAGTAGCCGGTGGTCGTCTCGGCGATGCCCAGGATCAGCCCGCCGACGATGGCGCCTACGCCCGAGGTCAGGCCGCCGATGATGGCGACGGCAAACGCTTTCAAGCCCAGCGAAGCGCCCATGGTCGCGCCCGTCAGGGTCAGCGGCGCCACCAGCACACCCGCAAAGGCGGCCGTGGCCGACGACAGCGCATAGGAAAAGGTGATGACCATGCCCGTGTTGATGCCCATCAAACCGGCCGCGTCGCGGTCGTTGGCCGTCGCCACGACGGCCTTGCCATAGATCGACTTGCGGTTGAATACTTCCACGGCCAGCATGATGGCCAGCGCGCCGACGATGACGGCCACCTGCATCTGCTGCACATTGGCGCCGAATACCTGGAACGGCGCGGCCGACAGCGGCGACGGGAACATCAGGTCATCCTTGCCCCAGATGTTTTCCGCCACGTTCTTGAAAATGATGGCCAGCGCGATGGTCGACATGATCCAGCCGAATTCGGACTTGATCTTGATGGCGGGCCGCACGCCTATCCATTCGACGAATACGCCCTGCAAGGCGCCGAAGACGATGACGATGGGGATCATCAGCAGATAGCTCATGTACGGCCCGCCATGGATGGTGCCCACCAGGGAGAGGCCCACGAGCGCGCCCAGCATCAGGGATTCGCCCTGGCCGAAATTGAGGGTGCCGGAAGTGGCAAAGGTCAGCTGGTAGCCGAAAGCGATGACGGCATAGATCATGCCCAGCGCGATGCCGCTGAAGACGAGCTGCAGGAAGATTTCCATGGTATTCCCCGGAAGACGAAAGATGAAAAAATGGCCAGTCCTGATTCCTCAAGGCTGGCCACTGCGCGGCGACTGTCCGCCAGGCTTATTTCGCGAGGACGACCTTGCCGTCCTTGACTTCGCCAAACACGGTCAGGTCGGCCGTGATCGCTTCATGGTTGGTCTTGCTGAACGGTTTGTTGTAGGTGGTGACGGCGCCTTCCACCTTCTCGTTCAGGTTTTCCAGCGCGGCGCGCACTTTCGGGCCGTCCGTGCCGCCCGCCTGCGTGATGGCCGCGGCCAGCAGGTAGATGGAATCGTAGCCTTGCGCGGCCGAGACGGCCGACGGCATGCGTCCGCCCGATGGCTTGTAGGCGGCCACGTAGGCATCGATGAAGGCCTTGCGCTTCGGCGTGCTGGCGTCCTGGATGAAGGTTTGCGGCATGCGCGTGCCGTTGCCGTTCTTGCCCGCGTTGTCGATGAAGTTACCCATGGCCAGGGTCCAGCTGCCGATCAGCGGCACTTTCCAGCCCAGTTTTTCCATGCCGTTGGCGATCTGCGCCAGTTCCGGGCCGATGCCGTAGGTCAGCACGACTTCCGCCCCCGCCTGCTTGGCTTTCAGCAGCTGGGCCGTCATGTCGACGTCCTTGATGTTGTATTTTTCCACGACGACGGGCTTGATGCCCTTCTTGTCGAGCGCCTTTTCCAGGTCTTCGCGGCCCAGTTGGCCATAGTTGGTGGAATCGGCCAGGATCGCCACTTTCTTGAACTTGCGGTTTTCGATCGCCTCGTGCACGATCATGCCGGACTGGATGGTGTCATTGGCCGCATTGCGGAAAATGTAGTTTTCCGGCTGGTCGGCAAATTGCTTGGTGACGATGGAACCCGTCGCCACATTGTTCATGACGGGAATCTTCGCTTCCTGGTAGAAGCGCTGCGAAGCGAGGGCCACGCCCGTGTTGATGTAGCCGACGGTGGCGGCGACCTTTTCCTTGTTGATCAGCTCCTGGGCGATCTGCACGCCGCGTTCGTTCTTCGCTTCGTCATCGCGCTCGATGAGCAGCAGGGAACGACCCAGCACGCCGCCTTTGGCATTGATTTCAGCGACGGCCAGCTTGACGCCGTCGCGCATCGACACGCCCATCGGCGCGGAACCGCCCGTAAACGGTCCGGACACGCCGATCTTGATGGGGTCGGCTGCGACTGCCGCCTGCGAGAAACCCAAAACCAAACTTGCCACGAGCAATTTCTGTTTCAAATTCATTGTCATCTCCTCTGATACAACGTTTTTAATGCCACTTATTTTTATAGTCGTACGCTGGATAACCGCCCCATCGATAAATCATTGTAGGTGAGTAAACATGCACCAGCAACAACTACATATGACGCGTCGCAACATGCGGAAAAGCCGCAATTGCAGGCCTGTTGTCAGTCTTTTGTAAGGAAAATATGGCGCAAATTGACACAGGTGCTACACCATGACACACGATGCATATGTCTGATCTGCGTCAAAAGTATGGTGATGTAATGGTGATATGGTCATTGAACCAGGGTCAACCGTCCATGGCGGCAATCCCTTCCCTACCATGGAGACCCTATGCGCCAGCCCATGACAAGCATCTGCGCCTGCCTGCTGATCGCCGGCATGAGTAGTGCCTGCAAGAACTTCACGCCGGTCGACAAGTTCGCGGGACAGACGGTGGCGATAACGGAAGTATTCAAACCCATGCTGACCCACTCCATGAGCAGTTGCACCAATAATGTACGGCGCAACAGCATCATCACCGACCGCCCCTACGTTGCGCAGGAAACAGAACAGGACCTGCTCCGGCGCTGCAAGGACTATGCGGCGCAGTTGGCGGGCACAGCCGAACTGAACGATGTATTGAAACGCTACGCGGAAGTACTTGCCGCGCTGGCCAACGACAAGCTGGCGAACTACAAGGAGGAGATCGGCGCCCTTGGCGGTTCGCTGGGCGCCTTGCAGCAGTCCGGCGGCATGGCGCCGGTGCTCGACGCCGACCAGCTGGACAAAGTCACACGCCTGAGCGCGCTGATCAGCCAGATCGTCACGCAGCAAAGACAGCAGTCGGGAATCAACGAACTGCTGGCGCGCGAAGACGATATTTATATCATCAGCAATGCGCTAAAAAAATATGCGCAGCAAAACTACCAGGCCAATCTGCACGACGAGAGCCTGACGCTGGCATCCCTGAATCGCTCGCTCGACAACGCTGCCGCCAGGGAACCCGTGACCAGCAACTATCTGAAGGCCAAGCTCTACCTTGACGGGCGGCAGTTGCAGGAGCGTGGCAAGGTCATCGACGCCTATCTTGCCGCCATGACGGAATTGCAAAACAGTCTCAGCACCTTGCGTGCCAAGTCCATGCAAGACCCGGCATTGAAGCGTCAACTGGGCACTTTTGCCAAGCAAGTCGATACCCTGCAAAAGCAGGCCGCCAATTATTCACCATCCCCCTGGTAGGAGTCGGACATGGGCAACGTTATCGCACTCGATGAAAAACAAACCACGGAAATCGCCGACAAGCTGGCACAGGCCTCGAACCAGGTACTGGAGCTGCGCATCGCGCTGACCGACCGCACGCCGCCGACGCCGTCAGCCGTGCTGCATGATCTCAAGCAATATGAAAGCCACCTGGATCAGATGGTGTCCTTTTTCCGCGCCCACGGCATCTACCTGATCAACCAGAGTGCGCAGCAGGCATTAACCAATGTGAACACGGCCATCGACCAAGGCAGGAAAACCGTGGCCGACATCGGGCACACGCACGCGGCCATCAAGGCGGCGGCAGGCCTGCTGGACCTGGCCGCCGCCCTGCTGTCGCGCAACCCGCTGGCCATTGCCGAGGCTGCAAATAGCCTGCGAACCTGACCTGGCGAACAATCACGGCTCTGCGGCCCTGTGCCCCATCGCATGCGTGGCCATCTTCAAGTACAGGTTTGCCTGTTCCTCGCTGTGCGCATAGCCCATGCGCCCTTCGGCCAGGGCGACGGATTTCTGCTGCAGCGCTTCCGGGTATTCCAGGTCGCAGGCGGCGTCCAACCAGAAGCGCGCCTGCTCCTGGTCAGTCTCCAGCAGCATGTTTGCCACGATGAACATGGCGGGCGCCACGCCGCGTTGCGCGGCCAGTTCCAGCCAGCGCAACGCGGCGGCGCTGTCCTGCGGGCCGCCCATGCCGTTCTTGTGCATCAAGCCCAGGTAGTAGGCGGCAGGACCGCCGCCCTGCCCCGCCGCGTGCTCGAACAGGGCGCGCGCCTGCGGCTGGGTCGCCTCGCCCGCGCGCATCAAGACCTTGGCCTTGGCCGTGACATCCGGCCCTGCCGATGCCAGCGGCGATACGGCCAGGGCGACGGCAAACACCCATGCCTTCATTTCGACAGGTCGAGCTGATACAGCGCAAAGCCCTTGCCGGCGCCATCATCAAGCTTCAACTGCGTGACGTTATCGATGCCGGCCGCCTTCGCCAGCTCGATCACGTTCGGCGCGGAATGGAAGACCACAGGCCCTTTCGTGGCAACCCTGGCGAAGCGCCAGCTGCGCGCGGAACCGTTTTTCGCGCGCGTCAGGTGTTTCTGCTGCGTGACGTAGGCGATCAGCAGTTCGCGGTTGTTGTCGGGCGACGCCACCACCGTCTTGCTGCCGTCGAGGCCGGGGAAATTGCCGCCGCCGCTGGCGCGGTAGTTATTTGTCGCGATGAGAAATTCCTGGCTGGCGTCCACCGGCTTGCCCTTGAACGTCAAGCCCTGGATGCGATGTCCCGGCGGCTGCGTGACGTCGATCTGATAGCGCACGTCGGCGCTCGTAAGCGTGTCGAAGTTATAGCTCGGATGCGCCGTGTTGACCAGTTCCTGCGGCTCGGTCTTGTTGACATCGATGGTATTGAAGCGCCGCGCCGACTGCTCCAGCCAGGCCTTCAATTCGACGCCATTCATCTTCACGCCGTACAGCGCGTTTGGATACAGATACAAATCAGCCGCGTTGTTCAGCGCCACATTGCCCGCCTTGACGTCCGTGTAGTCGGACACGCCGGCCGAGCCGCTCTTGAACGGGGACGACATCGACAGCACAGGCAAATGCGCATATTGCGGCAGGTTCGCCTTCACGTAAGCGGCCAGGTAGCCCGCTTGCGCCTGGTTCACCACTTCGATGGCGCTGACGTCGCCCACGTCGGCAAAATACGTCGACATGCGGAAGTCCGTGGCGCCGACCGGTGTCTGCACGTAGGCGATCGTCGCTGCGTGCTCCTCGGCCACCAGTGCGGCGATGGCTGCGTCGGGCTGGACGTAACTCTTGTCCGCATTCTGGATGCCGCGCGCTTCCACCGTCGTGGCGCTCTTGTCGACCACCCATTGCTTGCCGTCGTGGCGCAGGCGCAAACCGATCACGCCCAAGTGCTTGCCCCACAAATTGGCCATCACGGTGGGCACGCCGTTAACCAGCCCTTTGACCTTGTCGACGCCGGGCAAATTAAACTGCGGCACCGTGCTGGCCGCGTTCGGAAACAGCTGGTGCGAGTGGCCGATCAGCATGGCGTCCACGCCCGACACTTGCGACAGGTAGTAATTGCCGTTTTCCATGGTCGGCGAATACGGGCTGTCATCGAGCCCGCCGTGCGAAATGGCCACCACCAGCTCGGCGCCTCTGGCGCGCATCTCGGGGATGAATTTTTCCGCTGTCTCGCGCACGCCCTGCGTGTAGACGCGGCCTTCCAGCCAGCGCTTGTCCCAGGCCATGATGGTGGGCGGCGCAAAGCTGATGATGCCCACCTTCACGCTGCTCGTCACCGGTTTGCCATCGGGGCCGGTGGCCGTGATCTGCTTGTCGATGATGTGATATGGCGCAAACAGGGGCTGGCCCGTCTTGACGCTGTAGACGTTGGCCAGCACTTGCGGGAATGCGGGACCGGCGCAGCGCGGTTTGCTGGCGTCGACGCTGTCGACGTCGAAGCGGTTGCCCGTCACCTGGCTCAAAAACGCCAGGCCGTAGTTGAATTCGTGGTTGCCGATGCCGCCGCCGTCCACTTTCAGCAAGTTCATGGCCTTGTAGATGGCCAGGGTCTGGTCGCAAGCCAGCGGCTTGACCAATGCCTGGTAGTCGGCCAGGGCCGTGCCCTGGATGGTGTCGCCGTTGTCGAGCAAGAGATTGTTCGGGAATTCGGCACGCGCCTGGGCGATCAAGGCCGCCGTGCGTTCCAGGCCGATCGACGGTTCCGCCTGCAGCTTGTAGTAATCATAACTGAGCACATTCGCGTGCAAGTCCGTCGTCTCCAGCAGGGCCAGGGTGGCGCTGCTGCCGGCCGGCGCGGCCGATGGCGACCGGGCGGGTCCCGTGGCGGCGGGCGGCAAGGCGCCGCAGCCGGCCAGCAGCAGCGGTAACAGGGCGAGACGGGGAAGTTGAAGCATGATGTATTCCTGTGGAAAGACAATATCGCCAGCATCATACGCAGCACGGCAGCCCCTATCAAGGCAAAAATATTGTCGCAAATACAGCAAAATCGTCATTTTATTGCCCCGTGCGGCAGCAATTGCGCCGCGGCGGCAGCGGAAACGCGCCGCGCTCGCGTATAATTCAGGGTTTGATTTCACCATAGAAGACCAGAACATTATGGAAGCCGAACGCATCAATATCATCTCCGCCCTGCTCAACGACCTGACGGTCCGCGAAGCCGAACTTCGGAGGTATCTTTGACTTCACTGTCAAGTCGGAGAAACTAGAACAAGTCAACGAAGAGCTGGAAGATCCAACCGTCTGGAACGATCCCAAGCGCGCCCAGGACCTCGGTAAAGAGAAGAAGGCACTGGAAGCCATCGTCTTCACGCTCGCCAAGGCCGATGCCGACCTGCGCGACACCCGCGACCTGTTCGACATGGCCCGCGAAGAAGGCGATGACGAGACGCTCGAAGCGATCGAGCAGGACGTGCAGGAAATCCGCAAGGTCATCGAAAGCATGGAATTCCGCCGGATGTTCAACAATCCGATGGACCCGAACAACTGCTTCATCGACATCCAGGCCGGCGCCGGCGGTACGGAAGCCCAGGACTGGGCCTCAATGCTGCTGCGCCAGTACCTGCGCTATTGCGAACGCAAGGGCTTCAAGGTCGAAATCCTGGAGCAGTCCGACGGCGAGGTCGCCGGCATCAAGACGGCCACCCTGAAGGTCGAGGGCGATCACGCCTACGGCTTCCTGCGCACGGAAACGGGCGTGCACCGCCTGGTGCGCAAGTCGCCATTCGACTCGGCCAACGGCCGCCACACCTCGTTTACGTCGCTGTTCGTGTATCCGGAAGTCGACGATTCGATCGAGATCGACGTCAACCCGGCCGATATCCGCGTCGACACCTACCGCGCGTCGGGCGCCGGCGGTCAGCACATCAACAAGACCGACTCCGCCGTCCGCATGACCCACGCGCCGACCGGCATCGTGGTGCAGTGCCAGAACGACCGTTCGCAGCACCGCAACCGCGCCGAAGCGATGGAAATGCTGAAAGCGAAGCTGTACGAGCATGAACTGCGCAAGCGCATGAGCGAGCAGCAGAAGCTGGAAGACTCGAAGACGGACGTGGGCTGGGGTCACCAGATCCGCTCCTACGTGCTGGACCAGTCCCGCATCAAGGACTTGCGCACCGGTTTCGAGACGGGCAATACCAAGGGCGTGCTCGATGGCGACATCGACGACTTCATCTCCGCCTCGCTCAAGCAAGGCGTGTAAGGATGAACGCATCCGCTCCGGTGCAGCGCGCCTTCCTGTTCGACATGGATGGCACGATCGTCGACAACATGGCCTTCCACATGACATCGTGGCTGGCGTTCTTTGAACGCCACGGCCATGCGCTGGACGCGGACGCCTTTTTCCGCGACACGGCGGGACGGCAGGGGCACGAAATCATCGCCAAGTACCTGGGCGCGGATGCCGACCATGTCACCCTGCTGGCGGAAAAGGAAGTCGTCTACCGCGAACTGTATGGCCCGCACCTGGCCACGGTGCCTGGCTTCGACCGGCTGATCGCCAGCGCGCGCCAGGCTGGCGTCGGGCTGGTGGTGGGCACGGCCGCGCCGGACGAGAACATCGCGTTCACGCTCGACGGCCTGGACCTGCGCCACCGCTTCGACGCCATCGTCGGCGCCGCCGACGTGGAACGGGGCAAGCCGCACCCGGACGTTTTCCTGAAAGGCGCGCTGCTGGCCGGCGCGCTGCCGCAAGACTGCATCGTCTTCGAAGACGCACCCCTGGGCGTGGAAGCGGCGCGCCGCGCCGGCATGCGGGTCGTGGTGCTCACCACCACCCTGCCGGCCGAGGCGTTTGCCGCCTTCGACAACGTCATTGCCATCGTGCCGGATTTCTCCGCACTCGACGTCGACGCACTGTTTGCCAGCGTGGCGCCAGCGCTGGCGCCACATCATCAATAATCACCAACGAAGAACACCATGACTACGGATATCCAAGAACAAGCCGCCGCCCCCGATGAAAACAAGATCATCGCCGAGCGCCGCGTCAAGCTGGCAGCACTGCGCGAACAAGGCGTCGCCTTCCCGAACGATTTCCGCCCCGAGCACAAGGCGGCCGACCTGCACGCGCAATACGGCGGCAAGACGCGCGAAGAGCTGGAAGCCGAACCTGTCACCGTGGTGCTGGCCGGCCGCATGATGCTCAAGCGCGAAGCGGGCAAGAAAGCCGCTTTCGCCACCCTGCAAGACGCCTCCGGCCCGAAGGCCGACGGCCGCATCCAGATCTACGCCACCTTGGACCTGACCGGCGAAGCTGCCATGGCCGCCCTGCACCACTATGACCTGGGCGATATCCTGGGCGTGACGGGCACCCTGTTCAAGACCAAGACGGACGAACTGACCATCAAGGTCACGGAACTGCGCCTGATCACCAAGTCGCTGCGCCCGCTGCCGGACAAATTCCACGGCCTGGCCGACCAGGAAACGAAGTACCGCCAGCGCTACGTCGACCTGATCATGAACGAAGAGACGCGCCGCACCTTCAAGGCGCGTACCGCCGCCATCTCGTCGATCCGCCGCTTCATGGAAAAGAACGAGTTCATGGAAGTGGAAACGCCGATGCTGCACACGATTCCGGGCGGCGCCGCGGCAAAACCGTTCATCACGCACCACAATGCGCTCGACATGCAGATGTTCCTGCGCATCGCGCCCGAGCTGTACCTGAAGCGCCTGGTCGTGGGCGGCTTCGACCGCGTGTTCGAGATCAACCGTAACTTCCGCAACGAAGGCGTGTCGATCCGTCACAACCCTGAATTCACGATGATGGAATTCTACGCGGCCTACACCGACTACAAATGGCTGATGGACTTCACGGAAGCCGTCATCCGCCAGGCCGCCATCGATGCGCACGGCACCGCCACCCTGACCTACGGCGGCCGCGAACTGGATCTGGCAAAACCGTTCCACCGCCTGACCATCGTCGAAGCGATCAACAAGTATGCTCCAGGCTACACCGCCGAGCAGTTGAACGATGCCGAATTCATCAAGGAAGAGCTGAAAAAATTCGGCGTCAAGCCATTCGCCACGGCCGGCCTGGGCGCGCTGCAACTGGCGCTGTTCGAAGAAACGGCGGAAGCGCAGCTGTGGGAACCGACCTACATCATCGACTACCCGGTCGAAGTGTCGCCACTGGCGCGCGCTTCCGACACGGTGGCCGGCATCACGGAACGCTTCGAGCTGTTCATGGTGGGCCGCGAAATCGCCAACGGCTTCTCCGAGTTGAACGACGCGGAAGACCAGTCGGCCCGCTTCCTGGCGCAAGTCGCCGCCAAGGACGCCGGCGATGAAGAGGCGATGTTCTACGACGCCGACTACATCCGCGCGCTGGAATACGGCATGCCGCCAGCCGGCGGCTGCGGCATCGGTATCGACCGCCTGATGATGATCATCACGGATTCGCCGAACATCCGCGACGTCCTCCTGTTCCCTCATCTGCGCCGCGAAGAGTAATCACGGACGCAAGCCGATAAAAAGCCGCCTGGTCTCCCGATCAGGCGGCTTTTTTACTTCTACGGCCGGCCGTCAGGCGTCCAGGGTCACGCGCTGGTGGCTGCGGCTGGCCTGCTGCGCCGCCAATGCGGTGGCGAGCGCACGCATGCCGTCGTCGCCGGTGGCGGCCGGCAGCCCCTCGCCGCGCATGGCGCGCTGGAAGGCGCGCACCGAGCGCACGTACAGGTTTTCATGCTCGACGGGGATGTCGACCTTGCCGCTGTCGCGCGTCAGGGTAATGCTGCCGACGGGGCGCTGCGTCATCACGCCGGTGGCGAAGATGGTGCCCTTGGTGCCGATGATTTCCACGCCGGACAGCGAATGCGGCGCATTGAACGCATCGTGCACCTGCACCAGGGTGCCGTTGTCGAACTCGATGACGGCCATCAGGCCCTCTTCCAGCCCGGCCACCGTCATGCCGCCGCTGGTGGCGCAGGCAGTGACGTGGCGCGGCTCCGCATCCAGCAGGAAGCGCAAGGTGTCGACGTCGTGCACGAACATGTCGAGCGTGACGCCGCCCGACTCCGGCGCATCCAGGCGCCAGCCGCGCAGGTGCTGCGGCAGGTTATTCGCGTGCAGCACGCGGCAATACAGGGGCTGGCCGATCTCGCCGGCGCGTATCAGCTCGCGCACCTTGCCGTGGCTGGCGGCGTTGCGCAGGTGGTGGTTAATTCCCAGCACCACGCCCGCCTCGGCGCAGCCGTCGACCATGCGGCGGGCGTCGTCCAGGTTCAGCGCCAGCGGCTTTTCGCACAGCACGTGCTTGCCGGCACGCGCCGCCTGCAAGGTCTGCGCCATGTGCCATTCATTGGTGGTGCTGATGTACACGGCGTCCGCGCCCGGATGCGCCAGTGCCGCATCGAGGTCCGTATAGCTGGCGGCGATGCCGAACTGCTCGGCAAAGGCGGCGCCGCGCGCGGCGTCCTTGCTCACCACGGCCAGCACTTCCGCGTCGCCCTGCTGGCGGATCGCGTCGACCATCCATTCGCGCGCCACGGTGCTGGCGCCGACCAGTATCCATCCGATTTTCTTCATTCGATTCTCCCGTTAAAAAGTGTGGCGCAGGCCGAGGTTCCAGGCCTGGTTGCCGGTGCCGTTGTCGGTGGCGTTGCCCACCACGTAGGCGGCGCCGTTGCGGTTGTCGATATGCGCGTATGCCGCGTACAAGGTGCTGCGCTTCGACAGCGCGTAGGTGTAGCCGATGCCGACCTGGGAAGCGTCGCCGTTGGCGGCGCGCCGGTCGTCGCGCCGCACGTACGAGAACAGGACGCGGTGCGGGCCAAAAGGCACGGTGGCGCCCAGCATCAGGTCCGCGCTGTCGACCGTGGTGGCGGCGCCCGCCGTGCTCTTGCTGACGGCGACGGCGCCATGCGCCTTGACCACGCCGAAGTCCCAGGTGGCGCCCAGCACCGTGTTGCGCGCCCTGCCCGCCACCAGCGCGTTTGACAGGGTGTTGGCATCCTGGTGCGCCAGGCGCACATACAGAGGCCCGCTGGCATAGGTGGCTGCCGCGCCCGTGTAGCGCCTGGCCGAAGCATCACCGGGCACTTCGCCGAAACCGTACGCCAGTTCGCCGGAAAGGCCGCCGCGCACGGGCGAGCTGTAGGTGATGCTGTTGTCGACGCGGCTGATGTAGCCGGCCGTGAAGACGTTGCTCATCCTGCCCGCAAAACCCAGGTAGAACGGGTCCAGCGCCCCCAGGCTGCTGTCGATGAACGTGTACTGGCGCCCCAGCCGCAGCGTGCCCGCCGCGCCGCCCAGGCCGACGAAGGCCTGGCGCCCGAACAGCAGGCCGCCCTGGGCCGAAGCGCCCGTGTCGGCCAGTATGCCCGCATCCATCGTAAACAGCGCCGTCATGCCGCCGCCCAGGTCTTCGCTGCCCTTGAAACCCAGCCGCGAGCCATTGGCGATGCCGCTCGTCACCTTGAGCACCCTGCCGCCGGCGCCGCCGCTCTCGGACACCACGCCCATGTCCATGATGCCGTACACGGCCACGTTCGACTGCGCGCAGCACAAGCCGCTGCCGGCGCCGATGATCATTGCCCCTACTACCTTCTTCATGTCTTGCCCTGTCTATCTTCTTGTGAAAACTGTCCCTGGCTCACCAGGTGGCGCGGACGCTCGCCGCGCAAACCGGCCAGCAGGTTGTCCACGGCCTGCTGCGCCATGGCGTAGCGCGTTTCGTGCGTGGCCGAGCCGATATGCGGCAGCGCCACCACGTTCGCCATGTGCGGCAGCGGATTGTCCGGCGCCAGCGGTTCGCGCTCGAACACGTCGAGACCGGCGCCGTGGATGGTGCCCTGCTGCAGCGCCTCGATCAGCGCCGCCTCGTCGACGATGCGCCCGCGCGAACCGTTGATGAAGATGGCGCCGGGGCGCATCAGCGCGAACTCGCGCCGGCCCATCATGCGTTCCGTCTGCGCCGTCAGCGGCAGCACCACGCAGACGAAGTCCGACCCGGCCAGCAAGTCGTCGAGCGCTACCTGGCGCGCGCCCAGCGCCGCCTCCACCTCGGGCACGGCTTCGCCGTTCACATACAGCACCTGCATGCCGAAGCCCAGCGCGGCGCGGCGGGCGACGGCGCGGCCGATGCGGCCCATGCCCAGCATGCCGATGGTCTTGCCATGCACGTTGATGCCGTACTGGCTTTCACCCACGCTGCGCGTCCAGCGTCCCGCCTTGACGAATTCGGCCAGTTCGACGACGCGCCGCGCGCTGGCGAGGATCAGCGCGAAGATCGTGTCGGCCGTCGTTTCCGTCAGCACGTCCGGCGTATTGGCCAGCAAGATGCCCCGTTCGCGCAAATAATCGACGTCGAACTGGTCGACGCCCACCGAAATGGTGGAGATGATGCGCAGCCCTTCCGCCGGGTCCAGCAATTCGCGGTCCAGGCGCACGCTGGCGCCAAGCAAGCCGTGCGCGCCGCGGATGGCGGCGGCGAATGCGGCGCGGTTGCCCGCATCGATCGCCTCGAAATACGTCACCTCGCATTCGGCGCGCAGGCGCGCCAGCAGCGGCTCGGCCAGTTTTTTGTACACAACCACATGTTTTTTCACGAGTATTTCCCCTGTATGGTTCAAGATGGGACCAGCGCGTCGAGCTGGGCGCGGGTCGGCAAGCCTTCCATGTCGCCGGCCACCTGGATGGCGAAGGCGCCGACCCGGTTGCCGCGCCCCACCGCCTGCGCCAGCGGCAAGCCTTCCAGCAAGGCGCTGACCAGGCCGGCCGCGAAGCCGTCGCCGGCGCCCACCGTGTCGACCACGTTGGCCACGCGCTCGCCCGGCACCATGCCGCTGTCGCCCTCGGCCGTGCGGTAATAGGCGCCGTCGGCGCCCAGCTTGACGACCACCAGCCGCGCGCCACGCTGCAGGTAAAAGCCGGCGACGTCGTGCGGCAGGTCGTGGCCGGTGAGGATTTTTCCCTCCCCCAGGCCGGGCAGCACCCAGTCCGCCTTGGCGGCGAGGCGGTTGATCTGTTCGACCATGACGGCTTGCGACGGCCACAGCGAGGGCCGCAGGTTCGGGTCGAACGACACGCTCCGGCCATGAGCGCGCATGAAGTCGAGCGCCTGGCCGGCGAACGCCAGGCTGGTCTCGGACAGCGCCGCGGCCACGCCCGTGGCGTGCAGGTGGCGCGCGGACAGGAAATAGGCGGGGTCGAAGTGCTCGGGTGCCAGCCGGCTGGCGGCGGACCCCTTGCGGAAGTATTCGACCAGCGGATCGGCGCCGTTCTCGGCCTTTTCCTTGAGCAGGAAGGCGCTGGACTGGCCGGCGACGGTGACGACCCGGCTGCAATCGACGCCTTCGGCCTGCACGCTGGTGCGGATGAAGCGGCCGAAAGAATCGTCGCCCACCCGGCTCAGCCAGCCGACCCGCAAGCCCAGGCGCGCCAGGCCGATGGCGACATTCGTCTCGGCGCCGGCCAGGCGGCGCGTGAAATGCGCCACGGCCGCCAGGTCGCCCGTTTGCTCGGCAACGAACATCGCCATCGCCTCGCCATAGGTGACGACGTCGAGCGCGTGCGCCCCTTGATTCGCTTCCTGCGCCATCATGCTGCCTCCAGCATCTGAATGTAGCGGCCCGTTTCGGCCACCAGGTCGGCGCCCTCGAGCGGGAATTCGATGGCCCGCTGCACGCCCGGCGCGAAATGCGCGAAGACGGCGCGCCAGGCCGGATCGGCGTCGGAAACGGCGCAGGCGGACAGCCTTCCGCCGTCGTCAAGGACAGCCTTGCAATGCACATAGCGCACGTACGGCGCCAGCAGGCGCGCCGCCTGCTGCGCATCCTCGCCCACCCAGCGCCAGTTGCCGATGTCGAAGGTCAGCCCCACCGGCAGCCCCGCTTCGTCCGCCGCCGCCAGGAAGCGCGCCATAGTCGCCAGCTTGCCGCCGTGGGCCGTCTGGTCGTTTTCCACCAGCAGCGCCACGGGCGCGGCCGCCAGTTGGGCGTGCAAGGCCGCCAGCTCCGGCGCGGCCGGGTAATGACCGAGCGACACCTTCAGGTAGCGCGCGCCCAGCCGCGCCGCCTCGTCCAGCATCTGCTGCAGCAGCGCGTGCTGCGGCAAGCCGTCCGCACCCCACAATTCGATGGGCGTGGAATACACGCAGTACAGGCCGCGCGCGGCCACCGCCGCGCCCATGCGCGCCAGGTCCGGCAAGTCGGACGTAAACAGTTCGCGGCGGATCTCGATGCCGGCGCCGCCCGCATCGGCCACCACGTCGATGAACTGGCTTTGCCCCAGCTGCCTTACCCTGCTTGCGCCGTAGGCCGACGCGGCCACCAGGACGGGGCTCACTTGATCGCTCCCGCGCCGACGAACTGGCGCGCTTCGGGCGTCTGCGGATTGCTGAAAAAGGCTTCCGACGGCCCGCTCTCCCACACCAATCCCTGGTGCATGAAGATGGTGACGTCGGCCATGCGCCGCGCGAACTCCATCTCGTGCGTCACCAGCAGCATCGTCATGCCCGCCTGCGCCAGCTCTTCCATCACCTTCAGCACTTCCTGCGTCAATTCCGGGTCGAGCGCCGACGTCACTTCGTCGAACAGCATCACCTGCGGCTCCATCGCCAGCGAGCGGGCGATCGCCACGCGCTGCTGCTGGCCGCCCGACAGCTGCTCGGGATAGGCTTCGCGCTTGTGGTCCAGGCCCACCTGCTTGAGCACGCGCAGCGCCGTGGCCCGGCCCTGGGCGTCGGGCACCTTCTTGACGATGCGCGGCGCCAGCATGACGTTTTCTTCCACGGTCAGGTGGGGAAACAGGTTGTAGCTCTGGAAGACCATGCCGACATCCTTGCGCAAGTCGAGCAGATGTTCCTGGCGCGCCGTCAGCGTGTGGCCGGCCACGACGATGCTGCCGCTGTCGATGGTTTCCAGGCCATTGATACAGCGCAACATGGTGCTCTTGCCGGAGCCGCTGCGGCCGATCACGGCGATCACCTGGCCCCGCTCGACGGCGAACGACACGCCCTTGAGCACGTGGTTGGCGCCGAAGCTCTTGCTGATATGGTCGATTTCAACGATGGGCATGGAATTTCCTTTCCAGTGAATGGCTGTAGCGCGACAGCGGATAACACAGCGCGAAGTAGATCAGGGCGACGATGGGGAAGACGATGAAAGGCAGGAAGGTCGCATTGCTGACCAGTTGCCCTGCCCGCGTCAGTTCCACCACGCCGATGATCGAGGTGATCGAGGTGTTCTTGATGATCTGCACCATGAAGCCCACCGTCGGCGGCAGCGAATGGCGCAGCGCCTGCGGCAGGATGACGTAGCGCAGCTGCTGGTAGCGGTTCAGCGCCAGCGCGGCGGACGCCTCCCACTGCTGCCGCTGCACGCCTTCGATGCAGCCGCGCCAGATCTCGCCCAGGTAGGCGCTGGCAAAGATCGTCATCGCCGCGCCGGCCGCGATGACCGGCGACAGCTTGTAACCGAACAGGGCCAGCCCGTAATAGGTCAAAAACAGCACGATCAGCACGGGTGTGCCCTGGATCAGCTGGATGTACAGGGCGCTGATACAGCGCAGGAATCGGCTGCGCGCCGTGCGCAGCAGCGCCACCGCGAAGCCGGCGATGCCGCCCGTGATAAAGACGATCAGCGACAGGCCGATGGTCCAGCGCGTGGCCTCGAGCAGGAATTGCAGGTTATCCCAGGAAAAGTCACTGATCATGTCATGCTCCCATGCGCACCGCGCCCAGACGGCGGCGGCGTTTGAAGACGATCTGGCCCAGCACCCAGAAGCTGAAGCGGAACAGCAGGGCCAGCAGGATGTACAGCACCATCACGACGATGTAGATCTCGAAGCTGCGGAAGGTTTCCGCGTCGAGCAGGTGGGCGGCGGCGGTCAGCTCTTCGGCGGAAATGGCCGACACGACGCTCGAGGCGAGCATCATCAGCGTGAACTGGCTGGCCAGCGCCGGATACACTTTTTCCAGCGCCGGCAGCAGCACCACGTGGCGCATCACCTGCCAGCGCGTCATGCCCAGCGCCTGCGCCGCTTCCAGCTGCGACGGATGCACGGCGCCGATGCCGGCGCGCACGATTTCCGCCGCGTAGGCGCCCAGGTTGACCGTCATGGCGACCAGGGCGGCGCCGTTCGCGTCGAGCTGCAGGCCCAGCGACGGCAAGCCAAAGTAGATGATGAACAGCTGCACCAGGAACGGCGTGCTGCGGATCACCTCGACATACGCGCGCACCGCCGCGCGGGCATAGGCGGGACCGTTCTTCAGGATGACGGCGGCGCACACGCCCACCGCCAGCCCCAGCACCATGGACAGGGCGCTCAGGCGTATCGTCAGCGCCGCGCCCCACAGCAGGCGGTCCAGCGATTGCATGACGAGTTCGAAATGAAATTCATACGGCATACTCAACTCCTTGTCTACGTGCGCATCCCCGGCCGCGCCACCATGGCGGCGCGCCGTGCGGACGAACACTCTCCCTGTGCGGGTCGCGGTATCAGAAGGTCGGCAGCGCCGGCAGCGGCGCGCCGCTCCACTTGCGCGCGATGGCGTCGAGTTCGCCATTCAGCTTGACGTAGTAGATGAAGTTGTTGAGCCACTGGTGCAGTTCGAAGTCGCCGCGGCGCACCGCCATCGAGTTGGGCTGCAGCGAGTAGGCGAAGCGGACTTCGATCTTGCCCGCGCCGCGCGTCTTGATGATGTCCAGCGCCATCGTGCTGGGAATCGAGACGGCGTCGACCTGCTTGCTGAGCAAGGCCTGGGTGACGGTGGCGTCATCCTCGAAACGCACGATGCTGGTGCCGGCCGGGGCCATGCGGCTCAGCGCCGTGTCATTCGTGGTGCCGCGCGTCACGCCCACCTTCTTGCCCTTCAAGTCCGCCAGGGCCTTGAGTTTGCCGCCGACCGGCGCGACGATGGCCAGTTCGAACGCGCTGTAGGGCATGGTGAACATCAGGGTCTTGGCCCGTTCCGGCGTGGGCGCCAGGGTGGCCACGAGGAAATCGACCTTGCCCGATTCCAGCGACGGCACGCGCGACGGCGCCGTCAACGGCACCACTTCCACGGGCAGGTTCAGGTATTTGCCGATCAGGTTGGCGACGTCGACGTCATAGCCAACGGGCGCGCCCTTGGCGTCGATGCTGCCAAACGGCGGCGTGCCGCTGACCACGCCGATGGTCAGCTTGCCTTTTTTGATCAAGTCGCCAAGCGTCTGGGCGCCGGCATCGGCCACCGCGCCGAGGGCACACGTGGCTGCCAGTGCGCAAGCCAGTATTTTCGAATAGAACAGTGTGGTCATCTTCATGTTTCCGTCTCCTGTGATCCCGGTACCGGCCTCGTCGAGGCGCTTCCGGGAATATTGTCAAATGGACGATTCAGATCGTCTCTTGCCGTGTCGTACCAACCTCCTGCCATTGCCCTGCCTGACTATCCACGCCCCTTTCCAGTGTGAATACAATTCATGAAACCGGTTCCATTACCTTTCCAAAAAAAAGGGCGTACGCCCTCTTTCCGTCAATCGCCGTCCTTGCGCACTTCCCCGCTCCGGGTGGAATTGCGCACAATCAACTTGCCTGGCAACAGCACCTCGCGCGGCGGGCACTGATCGCCCTGCAGGCGAGACAGCATGCACGTCATCGCCGAAAAGCCGATCTCGTACGTCTGCTGCTCGATCGTGCTCAGGCCCGCCAGCGGCGACCACGGCAATTCGTCAAAGCCCAGCAAGCCCACGTCCTGCGGCATGCGCAATGCAAGGCGTTGCAGCATCAGCGCCAGTTCCAGCGCCACCATGCCGTTCGACGCCAGCAGCGCCACGCGGCGGCCGCGCCACTGCGCCAGGCATAGACGCACCTGCGCGTCGATAGAGGGCCGGTCGTCCAGGTCCACCGCCAGCACTTCACCCACGCATTCCGGATGTTCGGCCATCACGGCCTGGAAACCCTCGGCGCGCATCAGGCGCGAACTGACGCCCGTCAAGGGCGGCGCGACGAAGGCGATGGCGTCGAAACCCTGTTCGATCAGATGCGCGGTGGCCAGCCGGCCCGCCTGCACATTGTCCAGGCCCACCAGGTCGAAATCGCTACCCTCGATGCGGCGGTCAACCAGCACGATGGGCATGCCCGCCTGCTGCAAGTCGGACGACTGGATGTTGCGCCCCTGCGTGTTGACGATCAGCCCTTCCACGCTGTACGAGCGCAGCGCGGCAAGCGACTGGCGTTCGCGCTGTTCGTCATTGCCTGTATTACACAAGATCAAGGTATAGCCATGTTGCTGGCAAGCCGCTTCCACGCCTTGCAGCACGGCCACCGTGTAGGGGTTCAGCATGTCCGCCACGACCATGCCGATCAGGCGCGTGCGGCCGCGCTTGAGGCCGCGCGCCATCTGGTTCGGCTGGTAGCCGAGGCGCGCGATGGTGCTGGTGATCTGCTGGCGGATGTTTTCGGACAGGGCGTCCAGTTCGCCGCCGAGAAAGCGCGACACGCTCGTCTTCGACACGCCCGCCTCGCGCGCCACCTGGGCGATGGTCACGGGCCGTGCCGGCTCGCCGGAGACTGTCTTTTTATTGCCGCGTACTGAATCCAAGGTTGCTCTCCACTACCTGTTGATATGCATATTTTTATTTTGGAACCGGTTCCAAAGATAGCACCCACGAATCGATGACGCAAGCGATTTGATTGCCTGTGGCGGCGAAGGAACACGATGGGGGCATGGCTGGGAACGCGGATGAAAAGGCGCCGCCCTCCCCTTGCACACGCAGGGGGCGGGCGGCGCTGCTTGAAAAACGACTTACTGGACCACGGTATAGCAAGGCACGTACGCCGTGCCCGCCAATTTCATGCGGTGCTGCGCCACGAAGGAAGCGAGCAGCGCATCCATGGGGCCGGCGATGGATTTGTCGCCGTGGATCTCGAAGTTGCCGTGCTTTTCGATCGAGCGGATGCCGTCATCCTTGACGTTGCCTGCCACCACGCCCGAGAACGCGCGGCGCAGCTGGGCCGCCAGCAAGTGCGTGGGCTGGTTCTTGTGCAGGCTCAGGTTGCGCATGTTTTCATGCGTGGGCTGGAACGGCTTCTGGAATTCGTGGTCGATCTTCAGCAGCCAATTGAAGTAATACGCGTCGCTGTGCGCCTTGCGGAATTCGCGCACTTGGCGGATGCCTTCGAGCATTTCGCGCGCCACCAGTTCCGGGTCGTCGATGATGATTTTATAGCGCTGCTGCGCTTCCGGACCCAGGGTATCGCTGATGAACTGGTTGATCTGCACGAAATACTCGCGCGACGTTTCCGGACCCGTGAAGATCAGCGGGAACGGAATCTCGGCATTGTCCGGGTGCAACAAAATACCGAGGATGTACAGAATCTCTTCGGCCGTGCCGGCGCCGCCCGGGAACACGACGATGCCGTGGCCCGCGCGCACGAACGCTTCCAGGCGTTTTTCGATGTCCGGCATGATGACGAGGTCGTTGACGATGGGGTTCGGCGACTCGGCCGCGATGATGCCCGGCTCGGTGATGCCGAGATACCGTCCATTGTGCAGGCGCTGCTTGGCATGGCCGATGGTGGCGCCCTTCATGGGGCCCTTCATGGCGCCAGGGCCGCAACCGGTGCAGATGTCGAGGCCGCGCAAGCCCAGTTGGTAGCCCACTTCCTTCGAATAATTGTACTCGGCACGGTTGATCGAGTGGCCGCCCCAGCACACGACCAGGTTCGGGTTGAGCTGGGTTTGCAGCACGTTGGCGTTGCGCAGGATGTGGAAGACGGCGTCCGTCACGCCTTCCGTGCTCTGCAAGTCGAATTTCGGGTTGCCCGTCACTTCATCGCTGACGAAGATGATGTCGCGCAGCACGGCAAACAGGTGCTCGTGGATGCCCTTGATCATCTTGCCGTCGACAAAGGCAATGGCCGGCGCGCCCTTGATGTCGAGCTTGATGCCGCGCTCGCGCTGAATGATGGAGATTTCAAACGATTGGTAGCGCTCCAGCAGGGCGCGGCCATCGTCGATGGTGCTGCCGCAATTCAGGACCGCCAGCGCGCAGCGGCGGAAAGTGTTGTACAGGCCGCCCTGGCTGGTGTCGAGCAGTTTGTTGACTTCAGTCTTGGAGAGCACGTCCAGGCGGCCTTCCGGTGAAACCAGAGTATCGATAACGTCGTGTTCCATAATGCGAAAAATCCCTTTAAAAATCGATGCTCGAAGGTCTTGCAGCCTCAATATACGACAAGTCAGGCAAGTTGTGCTGTGCCGCCGCAAAATCGCCGGGGCCGCCCTTGCCTGCAAACCGGTTTGACCAATATGAAACAGTCATTCTTGCTAATGCGAATCGAAATCTTCGCTCAGCGCAATTTGTAGATTAGAATGCCAGCCTATTGGAATTCCCGTGCGTGAGGTTCTTCATGAGAGTCCCCGCCGCCCGCAGGCTTCCATAAGTTCGTTGTATCGATTGACTATAATAATTTTTCAGGAGGAACCGCATGAGCGGTGCGACTACGCCCAACAAGGAAGCCGTTATTCCCGAGTTCAAGCAGATTATGGGCCATCCAAGCCCATTGTGGATGTTGTTCATGACTGAATTCTGGGAACGCTTCGCGTTCTACGGAGTTCGCTGGGCGCTGGTACTGTACATCGTGGCCCAGTTCCACGGCGGCGACGGTTCGGGACAGGCAGCGGCCAACCTTACCTACGGTTCCTTCCTCGCGCTGGTGTACGCCGGCGCCCTGTTCGGCGGCTACATCGCCGACCGGGTCATCGGTTACCAGCGCTCCATCCTGCTGGGTGCCGTCTTCATGGCTGCCGGCCTGTTCTGCATCTCGGTACCGAACCAGGACATCTTCAACCTGGGCCTGGCCACCATGATCGTCGGTAACGGCATGTTCAAGCCGAACATCTCGACCATGGTCGGCAAGCTGTACACGACGGCCGATCCGCGCCGCGACAGCGGTTTCACGATCTTCTACATGGGTATCAACATGGGCGCCATGGTAGCCCCTGTCTTTACGCAATGGCTGGCCGGGTCGATCTTCGGCACCAGCGACATGCCTGCGTACAAGATGGTCTTCATGGCCTCCGGTTTCGGCATGCTGATCAGCCTGGTATGGTTCGCCATCGGCCGCCGCGCCCTGAAGGGCATCGGCGCACCGGAAGCCGGTGCCGGCAGCCCGATGCGCGTCGTCTGGGTGGCCGTCGGCTCCCTGTGCGTGATCCCGCTGATGTACTTCCTGCTGACCGTCGGCGCTGAAAAGCTGCAAATCGTCCTGACCGTGCTGTTCGTCGGCCTGGCCGTGATGCTGATGATCGAAGGCATACGCAACGGTAAAGTGGCGCGCGACCGCGTCATCGCCATGCTGTTGATCTTCGTCTTCAACATCCTGTTCTGGATGTTCTTCGAACAGGCAGGCAGCTCGTTTACCTTCCTGGCCGACAAGATCGTCAACCGCGACCTGGGCTTCGCCATCTTCCCGACCGCCTACTTCCAGACCGTCAATTCGGTCGCCATCATCGTCTTCGCGCCGATCATCGCCGCCGTCTGGGTCTTCCTGGCGCGCCACAACGTCAATCCTTCGATCCCGCGCAAGTTCGGCCTGGGCTTGCTGGGCAATGCGCTGGCCTTCGGCCTGCTGATCTTCGCACTGTCGAGCCTGGTTGGCGCCGACAACAAGATCCCGTTCTGGACCCTGGCGACCGTGTACATGCTGCAATCGATCGGCGAGCTGTGCCTGTCGCCTATCGGCCTGTCGATGGTCACCAAGCTGGCGCCAGTACGCCTGGTCGGCCTGGGCATGGGCGGCTGGTTCCTGTCGACCGGTATCGGCAACAATCTGTCCGGCATCTTCGCCAGCCACGTCAGCGGCGAAAGCGGCATGTCGGTACAGTCGGCCCTGTCCGGCTACACCTTCGGCTTCTGGTCCCTGCTGGGTGCCGGCGTGATCCTGTTCCTGATCGCACCGCTGATCAACAAACTGATGCACGGCGTGAAGTAAGCGTCTTGTTGTAGATCAAAACGGCGGCCTGCGGGCCGCCGTTTTTCATTCCAGCAGCCGTTTTCCCCGTGCCGGACGGTACAATACGGCCAGGGCCAGCGGCCATCCACCCACATTACTGAAAAATTCCATGTCCAGCCTCTCCACCACCACGCCCCTCTCCGACGACGAATACGCCGAACTCGACACCCTGCTGGCCGCGCCCGCGCTGGACAGCCGCGCCATGGATGTGTCGATGCTGGAAGGTTTTCTCACGGCCGTCGCCCTGAGCCCGAGACAGATCGCGCCGGAACAATGGCTGCCCTGGGTCTGGGACAAGGCGGCCGGCAGCGCCTCGCCGGCACAGGACGAGGCCAGCGAACGGGCGGCCAGCCTGGCGCAGCGCCACCACGCCTACATGGTCGAATGGCTGGCGAAGGACCCGGACAGCTTCGAGCCCATCTACGTCTGCGGCCCCGAATGGAGCGTGCCCGCCTGGTGCGCCGGCTTTGTCCTGGGCACGAGCCTGGACAAGCCCCAGTGGGCGGCCCTGGCCGTCAGCCACCCGGAGTACCTGACGCCGTTCCAGTACCTGGCCACGGCCAGCGAGCTCGACGACGATGCGGCCGAAACGGCCATGGATGGCGTGATTCCCGCGGTCATCGCCATCAACGCCGCCTGGGCGCGCCAGCGCCACCTGAAAAGCCAGGCCCAAAGCCAGCCCGGCGCCACCGTCTTGCGCGAAGTGCCGAAGACGGGCCGCAACGACCCGTGCCACTGCGGCAGCGGCAAGAAATACAAAAAATGCTGCGCCGATGCCGATAGCGCGGCCACCTAAGGCGACTCCTCCTTGCGCCAGCTGCTGACGGCCATCCTGCGCTTCCTGCTGCGCCACGCGCTGCAGTTTGCGCTGTTCATCGTCATCCTGCTGGCCGGGCGCCTGCTGCTGGCCGAATGGCGCGCCTACAGCGCCGGCAGCGAGGCCGTGGCCGCGCTCAAGCTGGCCGCCGACGGCGCCGACAGCCATGGCGCCGGCCTGGCCGCTGCCGCCACGGCGCGGGTCAACGCCCTGCAAAAGGCCTCACAGACGGCCTCGCACGCGGCCATCGCCACCCGCCTGGCGCAAGTGCAGGCGCAATTGACGGCCTTGCGCGCGCGGCAGCAGGCGTCGCTGTTCACCCTTCCCCTGCCCGACGCGAACACCCTGGCCCGGCACGCGCAGGAGGAAGCGGCGCGCCGCGTGGAGATCGAAGTGCTGGCGCAGGAAGCCCGCTATCTGACGGCCCTGCAAGCGGCGGTCAGCGGCGAAGATGCGCGGCACACGCTGGCGCGCCTGCACGCGGAACACGTGGGCGCATATGCTGCACTGCAAAATAATCTGCGCCAGCGCCGGCAGCTGGAAGCACAGCACCCGCTGGCGGCGCGCCTGCCCGGCAGCGACGCCTACGCACAGCTGTCGCAGCTGGAAGCGCAGGGTCAGCGTTTGCGCGACATCAACCTGCAAGCGTATCAGGCCTGGGCGGCGCAGCGCGCCCGCACCGGCAACGCCGCCCGTCCGGCGCCATTTGCCATCGACGAGCAAGCCTTGAAGGGCGCCCTGGCGCCCATACAAAAGGCCATCGCGGCCGGTGAAGGACAATTGGCGCGCAACTGGATAGCCCGCTGGCGCGCGCCCGTCATGGACGTGGCGCCCACGGCCGCCCTGCTGGTGCTGTCGGCCATCCTGCTGCCCGCCGCCATCAAGGCCTTCTTTTACTTCGTGCTGGCGCCCGTCGCTTCCCGTTTGCCGCCGCTGTCGATCGCGCGCGAACTGCAAGTCGCGGGCAGTTCACTGCCACTACCGCCGCCGGGCGAATCGCGCATCTCCGCCGTCTCGCAGGGCTTGCTGCTGCAGCCCGGCCAGCAGATGCTGATCCATCCCGAATACCTGCAATCGTCGCCCGTCAGCACGCACAAGCGCACGCAATGGCTGCTGGACTGGCGCTTCCCGTTCACCAGCCTGGCCGCCGGCATGGTGGCGCTGACCCGCCTGCACAGCGACGAGGAAGCGTGCGTGACGATATCCGCCAGCGACGACCCGCTGCTGGAAGTGGCCGTCGTCCACCTGCCGGCCGGCAGCGCATTGGTCTTCCAGCCGCGGGGACTCGTGGGCCTGATCTGCGACTCGAATCAGCCGCTGGCGATATCGAGCCACTGGCGCCTGGGCAGCCTGCATGCCTGGCTCACCCTGCAGCTGCGCTTCATCGTCTTTCGCGGCCCCGTCACCCTGCTCGTGCGCGGCTGCCGCGGCGTGCGCCTGGAGCGGGCCGGCCAGGGGCGTTCCATCAGCCAGTCCGCCACCCTGGGTTTCACCACCGACGTGCTGTACTCGACCCTGCGCAGCGAAACCTTCGTCCCGTATCTGCGCGGCCAGCAAGCCTTGCTCAACGACCGCTTCGACGGCGACAACGGCGTCTACCTGTACGAAGAAACCCCGCGCCACGGCAAGCAGCCGGGCAAGGCGGGCAGCTGGTTCGAGGGTTTCACGGACGCCATATTGAAAGTGTTCGGCATCTAGCCGAGGAAAGCAAAATGAACGACTTCCTGTTTGCCGATTTTCTCGAGGACCAGGCCACGTATACGGCGCTGCAGGCGTACTGGCAGGCGCGCCTGGCCTTCCTCGACGGCCAATGCACGCCGTATCTGCGCACCGCGTTCGCCAATGGCCAGCCGTTTTATGACGGCAATCCCATCGTCAACCTGGCGGACCGGCACGCCGGCAAGGCGGCCCGCATCGTGCAGCAATGCCCGCATGAATGCGGCCACGGCTACACGAGCTTCGAACAAGCCATCGAGCTGGCCGGCGGCGACGGGCACCGCCCGGCACGGGAAAAAATCATCGTGCTGACCCTGACGCAGGAGACGGCGCAGAGGGCCGAGGCGGAATTGCGCGCCTGGTTTGCGCCTGCGTAAGGCTGCGCGCTACCAGAGGTAGGCCACGCGCACGCCGACATTGCGCTGTTCGCCGTAATTGCAGGCCCGCGCCGAGAAACACGAGGCGACATGGTATTTGTCGAACAGGTTCTTCACCGTCATGCTCACGCTCAAGCCGCGCCAGTCGCTGCGCGCCTGCCCCAGGTCATAGCGCAGCGACAGGTCGGCCAAGGTGAACGCCGGCACCTGGAAGGTGTTCTCCGCGTCGCCCCAGCTGGCGCCCACGTGGCGCACGCCGGCGCCGGCCGACAGCCCGCGCAAGCCGCCAACGAAGGCGTAATCGGCCCACGCGGAAGCCATCTGCCGGGGCACTTCATACGGCGACTTGCCCTGCACGTTCGTGCCCCACATGTCCGGATTCGCCCTCGTCACCTTCAGGGGGTTGTAGGTGAGGGACGCCAGCAGTTTCAGCTGACTGCCCGGCTGCGCGGCCACTTCCAGTTCGATGCCGCGCGAGCGCACCTCCCCCTGCTGGATGGAGAAATTCGGTGCGTCCGGGTCCGTCGTCAGCACGTTCTGGCGGCGCAGTTCGAATGCGGCGGCCGTCACGGACAGGTGCGCGCCAGGCGCGTATTTCACGCCGACCTCCACTTGCCGCGCCGTTTCCGGCTCGAACGGACGGTCATGGCGGTCGGCGCCGGAGACGGGCGAAAACGATTCGCTGTAGCTGGCGTAAGGCGCCAGGCCGTTCGCCGCCAGGTAAGTGATGCCGGCGCGGCCCGTGAATGCCGTGGGTTTGCGCACCGTCGTGGCCGACGGCGATACCAGCAGATTGCGCTGCTCCTGGCGCGTCCAGTCCTGGCGCCCGCCCACGGTGAAGACCCAGTTACGGTACTGCATGCGGTCTTGCAGGTAGGCGCCCAGCTGCCGGTTATGCTCGCGGCGCAGGGCATCGGGTGCCAGCGCCGCCAGGTCCAGCGCGCCGCCGTAGACGGGGCGGTAGATATCGATCTGCGGACCGTCGGCGATATACGAGCTGAACGAAGTACTGCTGCGGCTGTAATCGATGCCGGCAACCACCTCATGGCGCAGCGCGCCCGTCGCCACCTGGCCCGTCACACTGGTGTCGAGCGAGTACACGCTGCCCTTGCCGTCGCGCGTATCGATTTCGCGGTTGGTGACCGCATGGTCGATTAAGTTGCCATAACGAAACATGTACTGTTCATGGTTATTCGCGTGCAGGAAGCGGAAGTTCTGCCGGAGCGTCCACCCGCTGTCGAACGTGTGGCGCGCCGCGTAGCCCGCCGACGCGACGCGCGTTTCCTCGTGGTCGAAGCCGGGCTCGCCCAGGAATCGCCTCAGCGGCAGGCGGCCGTTGGGATTGCTGCCGTTCAAGGCTTCCCACTGCACGTTCGACGATTGCATGGCGCGATTCTGCTGGAAAAAGCCCAATAAGGTGATGCTGGTGCGGGCGCTCGGCGCCCACGTCAGGCTGGGCGCCAGATAGTAGCGGTCGTCCTGCATGTAATCGATCTGCTGGTCCGCCTGGCGCGCCAGCCCCACCAGCCGGTACTGCAGGCTGCCGTCGTCGGCCAGCTTGCCGCCCACGTCGAGGGCCAGCTGCTTGCGCGCGTAGCTGCCGAGCGACAGTTCGACCTGGTTTACCTGGTCCGCCGCGGGGCGCTTGGCGACGAAATTGACGATGCCGCCCGGCGCATTCTGGCCGTACAGCACGGACGAAGGGCCCTTCAGCACTTCCACGCGCTCGGCGCCGTACGGCTCCACGCCGAAAAAGCCCAGCGTCCCCATCGGCATCAGGCGCATGCCGTCCAGGTAGAACGCGCCCGAGAACTGGCTGAAGCCCCGTACCGACAGGCTGTCGTCGGCAGGATTGGCGCCTGCCGTGTTGCTGCGCAAGCCGGCCGTGTACTGGATGGCATCGTTCAGGGTGCGCACGCCCTGGTCATCCATGCGGTCGCGCGTGATGACGGACACCGATTGCGGCACTTCCAGCAGGGAAGCGTCGGTCTTGGTGGCCGTGCTGGCCCGCCGCGCCACATAGCCGCTGGCCTTGCCCCACGGGTTTTCCTCTTCCGCCTGCGCGCTGATGGTCACGGGCGCCATCATCTGCACGCCATCCGCCGCCGCGCCGGCAGCGGACGTAGTGGCGGCACGCAGCGCATAGCCGCCGCCGGCCGTGCGCACGGCAGCGAGCCCGGTGCCGGCCAGCGCCCGCGCCAGCGCGTCGTCCACCGTGTAGCTGCCGCTGACGCCGCCGCTGCGCAGCCCTTCCGTCGCGGCCGAGCCAAAGGCGATCAGCAAGCCCGCTTCACGTCCCAGCCGGTTCAATGTCGCTTCCAGCGGCCCGGCCGGGATGGCGTAATGGCGCAAGGACGCGGCCTGTCCGGCCGTTTGCGCCTGCGCCGGCGCGCCAGCCAGGCTGGCCAGTGCGCCCAGGCACAGGGCGTGCACCAGGTGGGCCAGCGGCGTCATGGCCAGCAAGCGCGTGGATGGGGGGAATGTGCTGCGGTCGTTCATGGCATGCCTTCGTATCATGGGATGGGTGGAACGGGCCAATACCTGCGCCCTCACTTCCCTTGACAAGGCAGCGTACAAAAACAGTCCATGTATTTTCAGTTTATTTTTTCGCCGCGCGCGGCCGCAAGGTGACCCAGTAGCGCGTCAGGTAGTGCAGCTCGACGGGCAAGGCTTCCACCAGCGCCAATAGCACCCTGTCGGTATCGGCCAGCGGATAGGCGCCCGACACCAGCATGTGCGCGAGCGCAGGATCGCATCCCAGGTGGCCGCGCCGGTGGCGCGACAACTCCAGCAGGAAATCATCCAGGCGCATGTGCGCGGCGACCAGCATGCCGTCCGCCCAGGCACCGGCGCCGGCATCGAGCGCATGCGCCGCGCCCACGCCGTCGCGCGTAAAACCGCCCTCCTCGCCCGCCCGCAGCACGCGTGGCTGGCCGTCGGCCGCAGCAGGCCGCAGCTCGACGGCCCCCTCCAGCACGCCCACCTGCACGAAGCCCGCGTGCTGGCGCACGATGAATCGCGTGCCCAGCGCGCGCGCCGTGCCGTCGGCGGTGTACACGCGGAAGGGCCGCTGCTGCGCATCGGGCGCCGTCTGCAGCAGCACCTCGCCGCGCAGCAGCTGCACCGCGCGCTCGCTGGCGTCATAGCGCAGCTGGATGGCGCTATCGGTATTGAGCACCAGCGTGCCGCCGTCCGGCAGGCGCACCGTGCGCCGCTCGCCCGTGGCCGTGCTGGCATCGGCGTTCCACGACTGCCACGCCGGTGTCTGGCGCAGCATGGCGGCGCTGCCGCCCGCCACCACCAGCGCCGTGAGCAGGCGCACCGCGCGGCGCCGCTGCGCGCCTGCGGGTGCGGCCAGGGCGGCGCTGGCCAGCGGCGGCGGAATGCCGGCCAGCTGGCCGCTGACGGCCTCGATGCGCTGCCAGGCCCGCTCATGTTCGGCTTCCTCGGCGCGCCAGCGCTGCCATGCCTGCAGCTGTGCGGCAGTGGCGTCGCCGCCCTGCAACGCCAGCCACCACTGCACGGCCCGCCGCGCCACGGCGGGCGCCACGCTTGCGGCGGCACCCGTTCCGTCCAGGGCGAGGCTTGCCTCTTCATCCATCATGCTGCTCCGGGAAAAAGCAGCGCAGGGCCGCCCGGGCCAGATGGCGCTTGACGGTGGACAGGGAAATGCCCAGTTCAGCGGCGACCTCCTGCTGCCCCATGCCGTCGAGCTGCACCAGCAAAAAGGCTTGCCGCGCCTGCGCCGGCAGCCCGGCCAGGCGCCGGTCCAGCTCCACCAGCCGTTCGAGGAACATCAGGCGCACTTCGGGCGGCGGCGCCACCGGCTCCGGCATCAGGGCAAGGGCGTCGAGGTAGGCTTGCTCGATGGCGCGCCGGCGCACATGGTTGATCAGCAGGTTGCGGGCGATCGTCGTCAGGTAGGCGCGCGGCTCCTGCACGCCCTGCATGCCCTGCGGCGCGAGCACGCGCAGGAAGGTGGCCTGCGCCAGGTCGGCCGCGTCGAAGGCGTTGCCCACCTTGCGCTGCAGCCAGCCGCGCAGCCAGCCATGGTGCTGGCGATACAGAATGGCGATGTCATCGAAATCATGCAGGGAGACGTGGTCGGCGGACATGGAGCGGCGGGTCTGGCGGGCAGCACAAACTTAATGAGAATTATTCTCAATTATAGGCAGAAGTGCGCACCCAGGCAAGATCCGCGGTCGCCGCAGCCATGGCAGGAAGCTCAATCCGGCCTGCAGTCAGCCTGCAGCAAACCGAAGACATGCAGGTCGACAAACACGCCGTTTAACAGTTCCGCCTGCCGCAGCACGCCTTCGTGCGCAAACCCCAGCCGTTCGGCCAGCGCCATGCTGGCCCCGTTACCGGCCGCGCACTGCAATTCGATGCGGTGCAATTGCAGCGCGCCAAACGCATGCGCGAGAACGGCGCGCACCGCCGCGCTGGCGATGCCCCTGCCCTGGAACTGGCGTCCGAGGTAATAGCCGATTTTCGCCTTGCGGTCCTCTGTATCGATGTCTTTCAGGCGGATGCTGCCGCACAAGGCCGTGCCGAAGAAGACATGCCACTCCAGCACTTCGCCGCTGGCCGCGCGCGCACAAGCGGCCTGCAGATACCCCTGCGCCTCGACGAACGAGTCCAGTTGCACCACGGCGGGCAGGTAGGCTTGCAGGTGTTCGCGGTTTTCCGCCACCAGCGTGGCGAGCGCCTGGGCGTGTTCAGGCAAGGTTGGAACAATGGAAATATCAGGAAATGCTGAAAGAGTCAGGTGCATATGTCCCTGGCGGGCCGGTAAAGTTAGAGTAGAAACACGCGGGCGTATCGCTACGCCGCAATCGAATGCGACACGCTCAGCCACTCGCCCGGCTGCAAATTCGCCGCCGCCTCGCGCGTGGCCAGCACGCTGTCCGGGTCCAAGTCGGAGCGTTTCAGCTTGTAGGAGTAGGCGAAATCATCGGCATCGAATGCCTGCCCCGCCTTCACGTAATACTTGAAGCCGACGAACGCGTCGGGATTGGTGACGACTGTGTATTCAAGCGTGACGCTGTTCATGGCGGGCCTCGTCGACAACGGTGAAGTGTCTATTATGCGTCAATTCCGGCGGCAGCGATGCGACGGCCAATCCTTGCGGCAAGTCAATAACCCTGCCGCCTGCCGGCGCTACAGTAGCCTGTGCCAACCAGCACGCCACTGCTGCCATTACGACCATGACTGCCATGCGCACCTTGCTCACGAAGATCAGGAACACGCTGTCGCCGCAGGCGAGCCTGCCGGCGGCGGCGCGCATGGAGCGGCTGTCGGACCGGCGCGGCCTGCCCGCCTTCGACCCCGGCCCGCAAGCCGTCGTCAAGGCCTGCACGGCCTGGCTATGCGCGGCGCAGGACCATTCCAGCTCAAACGACGGCGGCGTCGCGCGCGACTACAGCCTGCTCACAGGGTGGTCGAGTTCCTACCCGGAGACCACCGGCTACATCATCCCCACCCTCATCGCCCTGGCGCAGCGCACGGGCGATGAGGGTGGGGATGAGGCGCTGCACGGGCGCGCGCGGCGCATGCTCGACTGGTGCCTGGCCATCCAGTTCGCACAAGGCGGATTCCAAGGCGGGAAGATCGATTCGACGCCGCGCGTGCCCGTCACTTTCAATACGGGCCAGATCCTGCTCGGCCTGGCCGCCGGCGTGGCGGCGTACGGCGCGGCCTACGCAGACGCCATGCATCGCGCGGCAAGCTGGCTGCGCGACAGCCAGGATGCGGACGGCTGCTGGCGCCGCCATCCGACGCCGTTCGCCAGCGCCGGCGACAAGGCCTACGAAACGCACGTCGCATGGGGCCTGTTCGAAGCAGACCGCGTCGCGCCGGGCCACGGCTATGGCGCGGCCGGCTTGCGCCAGGTCGACTGGGCGCTGACAAAACAGCGGCCCAATGGCTGGTTCGCGTCGAACTGCCTGGACAACCCGCTCCTGCCCCTGACCCATACCATCGGCTACGCCTTGCGCGGCCTGCTCGAAGCGCACCGCTTTTCGGCGCGCGCCGACCTGCTCGACGCCGCCGCGCGCACGGGAACAAGCGTCGCCAGGGCCGTGGCGGCCGACGGCTACCTGGCCGGCCGCCTCGGTCCGGACTTCCAGCCGGGAGCGAACTACGCCTGCCTCACGGGTTCCGCCCAAAACGCGCATTGTCTGTTCCTGCTGTATCGGCTCACGGGCGAGCGGCCCTACCTCGACGCGGGGCGCCGCCTGAACCGCTACGTGCGGCGCGCGGTCAGCATCGACGGTCCCGCGCACGCGCGCGGCGGCGTCAAGGGCTCGTTTCCCGTCGATGGCGACTACGGCACCTGGGCTTACCTGAACTGGGCCGCCAAGTTCTGCATCGATGCCAACCTGCTGGAATTGGAGTTAGGCCATGCTTGACGGGGCCAGACGCGCCGCCAGGGCCGCGCTGCAAGCGTGGCGCCGCGCCGCCGGCGCCCGGCACGTGCGCCAGAATGCCCCCCACGTGACGCGCGCCGGGCTGACTGCCGGCCTGGCGCGGCTGGGCATCGCGCCAGGCGATACGCTGTTCGTGCATTCCTCGCTGAAAAGCCTGGGCTATGTGGAAGGCGGCGCGCCAGCCGTGATAGCCGCCCTGCAGGACGCCGTCGGCCCGCAAGGCGCCCTGCTGCTGCCCGCCTACTATCTGCCGGGCGGCACCGTGCGCGCCGCCTGCGCCATGCCCGATTATGTATTCGACCCGCGCCGCCACGGCACGCACATGGGACGCCTGCCGGAAGCCTTCCTTGCCAGCCCCGGTGTCCGGCGCAGCATCCACCCGACGCACTCCGTCTGCGCGTGGGGCCGCCATGCCGCCGACCTCACCGAAGCGCACCACCGCGCGCCCTCGATCTTCGGCATGGGCTCTCCCTGGCAGCGCTTCATCGGCTGCGACCATGCGAAGGTGCTGGGCCTGGGCATTTCCATGGGGCCGGTGACGTTCTATCACGCGCTGGAAGACGCCATGGGCGAGGCCTTTCCCGTGCCCGTGTGGGAAGACGAGACAAGGCTGCTCGCTTGCCTGGACCACGACGGCCGGCGCTGGGACGTGCCCGTGCGCCCTTTCG
Source organism: Janthinobacterium sp. SUN211 (assembly GCF_030587315.1). Taxonomy (NCBI): domain Bacteria; kingdom Pseudomonadati; phylum Pseudomonadota; class Betaproteobacteria; order Burkholderiales; family Oxalobacteraceae; genus Janthinobacterium; species Janthinobacterium sp. SUN211. Next base: position 1,202,206 of record NZ_JAPWIC010000001.1, read on the forward strand.
ATCCGGCCATCGCACGGCGCCGCATCGACCATCCCGGCCGGGAGGATTTGCGCGAGTACTTTCAGCGGGAATTCGATGCCGCCGGCCTGCGCGTCAACGGGCAAGTGGGCGACGCGGCGTCGTGGTGCATACCCGCGCAGGCGTTTTATGACCACCTGCGCCACATGGCGTCAGAGCACGTAACGATCTACGCGAGCGCGGCGCAACTGGCGGCGCGGCCCGTATCGCAGCCATCGTTTCATGCGCGCGCATAAAAAAACCGCCCGGTGCGACCCGGGCGGTTTTCCTTGGAGTGGCTATGACATCAAGCCTGCGAACTGTCCGCTTTCTTCTCGCGCGCCACGATATACAGCAGCACGATGATGAGCGCATACGGCAGCAGCGACAGCGCGTCCGAGTGCAGGCCCGCGTAGAACGGGTTGCCGTGCTCGGCCCAGTCGGCCATCATCTGGTCGAAGTGCGTCAGCACGCCGGCCGTGATGGCGATGATGATGCCGGCCAGCGCGCCGCCGGCGATGTAGCCGGACGCCAGCAGCACGCCCGAGCTGCGGTCGCCCGCCAGCTGGCGCTCTTCCTCGTTCAGCTTGGCGTTGTGTTCCAGCTTGTTGTTGCGGCGGTCCGCCAGCCAGCGCACCAGGCCGCCGACGAAGATCGGCAAGGTGGACGACAGGGGCAAATACACGCCCACCGAAAACGCCAGCGATGGAATGCCGGCCATTTCCAGCACCACGGCGATCATCACGCCGAACAGCACCAGGGTCCACGGCAGCTGCTGGTCGAGGATGCCCTTGATGATGTAGGACATCAGCACGGCCTTCGGCGCATCGTATTTCTTCACTTCCGAACCGTCGGGACGCTTGCTGTAATGGCCATTGATACCCGGATCGACCAGGTAAGCCAGCTGGCCATCATCCTTGACAAAATACTTGCCGGCCGGGCCGCCCACGGTATCCGTCTTTTGCCAGACTTTATACGTGTTGTGGTCCGTCTCGGCTTGCGGGCCATGCAGCTCGCCCGTCACCGTCAGCTTCGACGCATCGACCGTCAGGCCGGGCGCCACTTGCGCGGCCGGCACGTAGACGGTGCTCGCCTCGTTCAATTTGAGCAGAATCGGACCAAGGATCAGGGCGGACGACAAGGCGCCCGCCAGGATCGCGTACTGCTGCAGGCGCGGCGTGGCGCCCACCAGGTAGCCCGTTTTCAAGTCTTGCGACGTGGTGCCCGCATTGCTGGCGGCGATGCAGACGATGGCGCCCACCGACAGGGCCGTCACATAGTAACGTCCGCCCGTCCAGCCCATGATGAGGAAGATCAGGCAAGTGAACAGCAAGGTGGCCACGGCCATGCCGGAAATCGGGTTCGACGACGAGCCGATTTCGCCCGTCAGGCGCGACGACACGGTGGCGAACAGGAAGCCGAAGACGAGGATCAGCAGCGCGCCGAGGAAATTCATGTGCAGCGGCGTGGCGAAGGTGATCACGGCGATGATGGACAGGCAGCCGATGACGACCCATTTCAGGGGGATGTCCTGGTCCGTGCGCAAGGTGGAATCGCTCTTGACGCCCTTGCCGATGCCTTTCAGGCCGGCCGACAGGCTGCGCCAGATCATGGGCATGGCGCGCACCAGGGAAATCAGGCCGCCGGCGGCCACGGCGCCCGCGCCGATGTACAGCACGTAGGCGCTGCGCACGTCGTCCGCGCCCATTTCGCTGATCAACTTGGTGCCCGGCGAAAGCACGGTGGTCAGGCTGTCGCCGAAGAACTTGATCATCGGGATCAAGAGCAGGTACGACAGGACGCCGCCGGCCGCCATGGTGGCGGCGATGCGCGGGCCGATGATGTAGCCCACGCCCAGCAATTCAGGCGAGATTTCGGCGCCGATGGAGCCGCCCTTGAGCGGCGCGGCGAATTCCACGCCCGGCGTATCCTTCCAGCCCTTGAACGAAATATTGAACACTTTATACAGCAAGCCGACGGCAAAGCCGCCGAAGATGATCTTCGCGCGGCGCTTGGCGTCCAGCGCGGCAGCCGAATCCTTCTCGATGCTTTCGCCCGCGGCGATGCGCGATTCTTCCGTGGCGGCCGCCTTCAGCACTTCGGCGCACGCCGTGCCTTCGGGGAATTTGAGTTCCTTGTGCTGGTCGACGATCATGGTGCGGCGCATGGGGATCATCATCAGGATGCCCAGCAGGCCGCCGAGGACGCCGACCAGCATGACGCGCGAGATTTCCAGGTCGAAGCCGAGAATCAGGATGGCGGGCATGGTCACGCCCAGGCCGAAGGCCAGCGATTCGCCGGCCGAACCGGCCGTTTGCGTGATGCTGTTTTCCAGGATCGACGAATCCTTGCCGCCCACCTTCTTGGCCAGGCCGAACAGGGTGATGGCGATCACGGCGACGGGAATCGAGGCACTGACGGTCAGGCCCACTTTCAGCACCAGGTAGAGCGAGGAAGCGCCGAAGACCATCCCCAGGATGACGCCCATGAACAGGGCGCGGAAGGTCATCTCGGGCAGCTTCGCATCGGCCGGGATGTAGGGCCTCACGACGCTCGGTGTTGCATCTTTTGCCATGGATATTTCCTTAATTTTTAAAAATAAACAGCCCGGATTGACGCCCGGGCTATTTTCTTGAAGCCGAGACTATCGCACAGCCGCGTTTCGATGAAAAGGTTTTTTGCTCCCGGTCCCCGAGGCCCGCCCGCCGCCCTGCCCGCGCGGGAAGCACCGGCGCATTGGTCTATAATCGCTGCCACCGTGCCTTGCACGCTCACGTGAGACTGCCTTGACTGCCAAACGAACCGGATTCCCCTGGCCTTCCCGCCGCGCCACCGTGCGCGGTTTCATCATCGCCGGCTGCGCCGCGCTGGCCGCCGCCCTGCTGCTGGCCGCCTACCTGTTCCTGTATGTGCGCCCGCGCCTGCCCGAGCTGGACGTCATTACGGACTACCAGCCGAAGATTCCGCTGCGCGTCTACACGGCCGACAATGTGCTGATCGGCGAATTCGGCGAAGAGCACCGCGACTTCGTGCCGATTGCGCAAGTGCCGGAAATGATGAAGAAGGCCCTGCTGGCCATCGAAGATGGCCGCTTCTACGAACACCACGGCATCGACTTCGTGCGCGCCGGCGGCGCCGTGCTGTCGAACCTGCGCCACGGCTTCGGCCACGGCGGCGGCTCCACCATCACCATGCAGGTGGCGCGCAATTTCTTCCTGACGCGCGAAAAAGTCGCTTCGCGCAAGCTCAATGAAATCATGCTGGCCCTGAAGATCGAGTCGGCCCTGTCGAAAGACCAGATTCTCGAGCTGTACATGAACCAGATGTACCTGGGCCAGCGCTCGTTCGGCTTCGGCAGCGCGGCACAGACGTATTTCGGCAAGCCCTTGTCCGAACTGTCGATCGCGGAAATGGCCATGCTGGCGGGCCTGCCGCAAAACCCTTCGCGCCACAACCCGATCAGCAATCCGAAAAAGGCGCACGCGCGCCAGCAACTGGTGTTGAAGCGCATGCGCGACCTCGATTACATCAGCGAAGGCCAGTACCAGCAGGCGCTGGCGCAGCCGCTGCATATCAACAGCCGCGGCAAGCAGGGTTTCGACACGCACGCCGAATACGTGGCCGAACTGGCGCGCCAGGCCGTGTATGCGCAGTACAAGGAAGACAGCTACACCAGGGGCATCAGCGTCTACACGACGATCTTGAAGGCGGACCAGGATGCGGCCTACGCCTCGACGCGCCGCAACGTCATCGCCTACGACCAGCGCCACGGCTACCGCGGCCCGGAAACCTTCATCGACATGCCGCTTGAGGCCGAGCAGCGCGACGACGCCATCGATGCTGCACTGCAAAAACGCCCGGACAGCGACGGCCTGATCGCCGCCGTCGTCACGGAGGTCTCTAGCGGCAAGGTGGTGGCCGACATCGGCGACGGCGACGCCAAGGCCATCACGGGCGAAGGCTTGCGCTTTGCCGCCCCCGCCTTGTCCGCCAAGGCAGGCGCCGGCATCAAGCTGCGCCCGGGCGCCGTGATCCGCATCACCCAGGACGCCAAGGGCAACTGGGCCATCACGCAAGTGCCGCTGGTGGCCGCCGCCTTCGTCTCGCTGGACGCGGAAACGGGCGCCTACCACGCCATGGTGGGCGGCTTCGACTACAACCTGCAAAAGTTCAACCACGTGACGCAAGCCTGGCGCCAGCCCGGTTCGGCCATGAAGCCCTTCGTGTATTCGGCGGCGCTGGAAAAAGGCTTTTCGCCGGCCACCCTGATCAACGACGTGCCACTGGAAATGCAGGCGGGCGGCAAGGTATGGGCGCCGCAGAATGACGACTTCAAGTTCGACGGCCCGATCACCATGCGCTACGCGCTGGCGCAATCGAAGAACGTGGCCTCGGTGCGCATCCTGCGCGCGCTGGGCGTGTCGTACACGCACGACTTCATGGAAAAATTCGGCTTCGACCTGGCCCGCCAGCCCAGCAACCTGACGATGGCGCTGGGCACGGGTTCCGTCACGCCCGTGCAGATGGCGGGCGCCTACGCCCTGTTCGCCAATGGCGGCCACCAGGTGGAACCGTATTTGATCGACCGCATCGTCGACGCCAAGGGCGCGGTGCTGATGCAGACCAAGCCGCCCGCGCCGAACGACGAGAAGACCTTGGCGCTGGACCCGCGCAACGCCTTCGTGATGGACAGCATGCTGCGCGAAGTCACGCGCACCGGCACGGGCGCGGCGGCGACGAAAAAACTGGGCCGCAGCGACATCGCCGGCAAGACGGGCACCACCAGCGACGCCGTCGACGGCTGGTTCGCCGGCTATGGCGGCGGCATCGTGGCGGTGGCGTGGATGGGCTATGACGAACCCAAGTCCCTGGGCGGACGCGAATTCGGTTCCTCGCTGGCCATGCCGATCTGGATCGACTACATGCGCACGGCCCTGTCGACGCGCCCGCAAGTCACGCGCGCCGTGCCGGCGGGCCTGAGCCAGGTCGACGGCGAGTGGCTGTACGACGAATTCATCGACATGAACGGGATCAGGACGCTGGATATGGAGGCGGAGACGCCGACGGATCCGGCGGCCGTGCCGGAGACGGTGCCGGTGGAAACGAACTAGTGAAAAAGCCAGGAGCGATCCTGGCTTTTTTTTCGGCGGCCTTCTTACGGCGCCTTGACCATGCTCAGGTAGCCGCGCACCGTACTGACGACGCTATCGGCGAAATCGTCGACATTGACCTTCGCTGCGCGGTACTTCCAGCGTTTCACGTACCAGTCCTGGAACAGGGCCAGGCAGTGCGCGGCCAGCAAGGTGGGATCGCCCTGCGGCTTCGGTTCGATTTCCCCGATCGTGGCGGCGATCAGGGTCTGCACGTACAGTTCCGAATTCTTCGCCATGCTGCGCTGCTCCACCTGCAGCACGCGCGAATCCATGAAGACAAAATAAAACCACGGCTGCAGCACTTCGGACAGGTAGATCGACGAACGTATCATCGCTTCCAGGCGGTCCAGCGGCGACTTCACGTCGGCAAACAGCAAGGGCAAGGCTTGCGTGGCGTGGCGCACCACGTCCTCGATCATTTCGGCCAGTTGATCCTTGCTGGTGATGTAGCCATACAGGCCGCCCATCGACAAGCCGGTCTCGCGGCATAAATCGCGCAAGCTCATGGCGCGGAAACCCACGTCATTGGCCAGGCGGAAGGTGGCGACGAAGATGCGTTCAAGATTTTCCAGCGCCGGCTTGCGGCGCTTGACGCCGATGCGCTCCGCGTGGCGGTCAAGAATATATTCCCAGATGTTTTCGCCATTTAAAGGCGTCATCTGCTGAAACTGTTCAAAATTAAAATGGGTCGACAAGTGCATTCCCAAGTAACGGTGTAGGAGCGATATCCATGCCATGCCGGTACGCGGCATTGCAAGATGGCGGGACGGCTGATGCCGGGCCGATTATAGCTCAGGAAAACAACTATTTGACTTTTCAACTATGCAATGGGCACATAAGCAACGCCAAATTCCCACAGTTATTGCGCTGCATCATGCAATTCAAATGCAATTTAAATCCAGCGGTGCTACATTCAAAAAACCGAGCGCTCGCTATTTTTAATGCATCGAGAATGTACAGGAGTGCACGGTTCATCGCTACAGCATCGACATTTCCACTCATTTCCACTATTAATAATACATAACGGAGACAAAATGAAGACACGCTTCTGGCAACTGCTTTCCACCCTGCTGTTTTCCCTCGCCATCCTGCCCGGCAGCGCCAGCGCCGCCGGCTACACGCAAACCAAGTACCCGATCGTGCTCGTACACGGCCTGTTCGGCTTCGACAAGCTCGGTCCCGTCGAATATTTCTATGGCGTCCCCGCCGCCCTGCGCAGCGGCGGCGCGCAAGTGTATGTGACCACCGTGTCGGCCGCCAACAGCACGGAAGTGCGCGGCGAGCAGCTGCTGTTGCAGGTGCGCCAAATCCTCGCCGCCACGGGCGCAAGCAAAGTCAATTTGATCGGCCATAGCCATGGCGGCCCCACGGCCCGCTATGTCGCTTCCGTGCGCCCCGACCTGGTGGCGTCCGTCACCAGCGTGGCCGGCGTCAACAAGGGCTCAAAGGTGGCCGATATCCTCAGCGGCGCCATTCCCAACACCAGCGGCGCGCTGGGCAACGCGCTCGCCTCCCTGATCGGCATTTTGTCGGGCAACAAGGGCTTGCCGCAAAACGCGGGCGCCTCGCTCACCTCCCTGTCCACGGCCGGCTCGCTGGCCTTCAACAGCCGCCACCCACAGGGCGTGCCCACCTCCGCCTGCGGCGAAGGCGCCTACCAGGTGCAAGGCGTGTACTATTTCTCGTGGAGCGGCGCGCAACCGTACACGAACGTGCTCGACGTGGGCGACCCTGCCCTGGCGGCCATCAGCCTGGCCTTCGGCGGCGTCAAGAACGATGGCCTGGTGAGCAGCTGCTCCAGCCACCTGGGCAAGGTGATCCGCGACGACTACGCCATGAACCACCTCGATGAAGTCAACCAGTTCGTCGGCATCGTCAACCTGTTCGAGACGAACCCCGTCACCGTCTTCCGCCAGCAAGCCAACCGCCTGCAAGGCCTGGGACTGTAAGGAGAAGCGCATGCACGCGAAATGGATCATCGGCGGCAGCCTGGCAGCCCTGGCCCTGTACCTGGTGCTGCGCCCAGGCGAGCCGCCCGCCCCGCCGCCGGAAAAAGCGGAACCGGACCTGTTCGCGTTCGTGCGCTCGATGCAAGGCACGCGGCCCGACGGCGACGTGACGGTGGCTGCCGGCGACAAGCTGGTGGTCGATGCGGAACTGGGCCACCTGTTCGACTACTACCTGGCGGGCCTCGGCGAAAAGCCGCTGGCCGCCATCCGCAGCCAGATCGAGGCGGAGCTGGACAAGCGCCTGGCGCCCGTGCCCGCGCGCGAAGCGAAGCGCCTGCTGGGGGCCTGGCTGGCCTACAAGCAGGCGCTGGCCGGCGCGGAACAGGCCTTGCCGACGCAAGCCGATCCCGCCGTGGCGGCGCGCGCGCGCCTGCAAGCCATGCGCGCCCTGCGCGGCAATTACTTTACGCCAGAGGAAAGCGCCGGCCTGTTCGGCGCCAGCGACGCGTATGACGACGACGCCGTGGCGCGCATGGATATCCTCGGAAACACGACGCTCGATGAAGCCCAGCGCCAGGCGCAGCTGACGGCGCTGGACCAGAAAATGTCGCCGGCCCAGCGCGCCGCGCGCGATGCGCCGCTGCAGGTAGCCAGGCTGGATGAATCGGTCAAGGCCTTGCGGGCACAGGGCGGCGGCGAGAATGAAGTCTACCGCCTGCGCGCCAGCACCTTCACGCCGGCGGCGGCGGCCCGTCTGGGGGAACTGGACCGCGAGGAATCGCAGTGGCAGCAGCGCATCATCGCCTACCAGGCGCAAAAAAACAGCCTGCCCGGCGGCGCGCAGGATGCGGCGGCCCTGCAGCAGCTGCGCAACGCCAGTTTCACGCCGGAGGAACAGCGCCGGCTGGGCGCCTACGAATAGCATTCAGGCCAGCTGCGCCAGCAAAGCTGCCGCCGCCATCACGTCCGTCGTGTCGCGCCCCTGGCTATAGAGCGCATGCACAGGGGCCAGCACGGCATGCGCGGCGCCGCCGCGGCCTTGCGCCAGCAGCACGGCCGCCAAGCTGGTGGCGCAGCGCAGTTCCCAGCCCGGCGCCTGCTGGCCCCTGGCCAGCTGCAGCGCTTCTTCCAGCTGCACCCGCACCGCGTCCAGGCCGGCCGCATCGTCGTGCGCCAGCGCCCGCCAGCGGTGGTGCGCGTCGCGGCGCAGCACTTCCGGCGCGCTCCACGGCGCCAGGCCCGTGCGTGCGCGCCGCAGCGCGTGGCTATCGGCGGCCGCGTCGTGCAGGGTGGCCATCAAATCGACCTGTATCGGCCAGCTGCGCACCGAAGGCCAGGGGAATGGCGTCATCGCCTCGCCCCCGTCGAGCAGGCGCTGGTAGGCGGCGCCCCAAGCGCTCCAGTACAGCAAGCCATAGCGGGCCGCGTGCTCGCACAGAAGGCAAGTCCACGCCTGCGCCAGTTCCCGCCGCCCGCACCACAGGGCGACGGGAATGGCATGGATGGCCAGCGCCACGCACAGCGTGACGCCATTGTGCTCGAAGCCCACCGTCACCGCCTCGCGCGCCAGCGCCAGGGCGTCGTCGGGGCGGCCCTGCATCCACAGGCAGCGCGCCAGCGTGCCGCGCAGGCACACCTGGTGATCGGCCAGCAAGGCATTGTTGAAGCCAAGCTGCGCCGCACCCCCAGGGTGCGCGAGCACCATGCGCGCCAGCGCCGCCGACTGCGCGTAGCGTCCCTGCACATACTCGCCCACGGAGCGCATGCGCGCCAGCACCAGGTGCATCGCCGTGTCGTCGCGCGTTGCGCACAGGACGGCAAGCTCTATGACGTAACTGTCGGCGCGCTGGAAATCGGCCAGCTTCAGGCAACAGATCCACATGCCGCAAATCGCTTCGGCCCGGCGGCTGCCATCGTCCGTGCGCATGGCCAGCGCATAGCCGCGCTGGAACGAACGCAGCATGGTGCCGGTAATGCCTTGCGTATGCAGCAGCAGGTGCGCCTGCGAGGCATGCAGCTGCATTTCGCTGTCGGGGTCGTCCACCGCATGCGTGGCCATGCGCTCGAGCGCCCGCTCGACGCGCACGCGGTATTCATCCATCAGCGACAGCTGATAGAACAGGGTTTGCGCGGCCAGGGTCAGCGCCACGCCCAGCGCCACGTCGCCCTCCTCGCCGAAAGCCCAGTCGATGGCGGCCCGCAGGTCATCGACATGGCGGCCGTAGCGCGCGCTCCAGTGGGCCGGCGGCATGCTTGCCCAGTCGGCGGCGATGCGTGCGGCCAGTCCCAGGCAATGGCGCGCATGGCGCAGCAGCACGGCGCCCGCGCCACCGCCCGCCGACAGCTGCGCGCCAGCATACGCGCGCGTGGTGTCGAGCAGCCGGTAATACACGTGCTGGCGGCAAAATTCGATGCTGACGAGGGACTTGGCCACCAGGTCGGCCAGCGTGTCGAACACGTCGCATCCCGCCACGGCGCTGGCCGACTCCAGGCGGAAGCGGCTCCTGAACACGCTCAGCGCCTGCAGCGCCTGGCGCTCGCGCGCGTCGAGCAGGCCGTAGCTCCAGTCCAGCGTGGCGCGCAGGGTCTGGTGGCGCAAGGGCATGTTGCGCGCGCCGCGCGTGAGCAGGCGAAAGCGGTCATCGAGCTGGCGGCGCAATTCGTGCAGGCCGAAATGGGCAATGCGCCCGGCCGCCAGTTCCAGCGCCAGCGGGATGCCGTCGAGGCGCCGGCAGATGTCCACCACCACGGGCACGTCGGCGTCGGCCAGCACGAAGGCGTCGTCGACGGCCGCGCAGCGTTCGCAAAACAGCTGCACCGCGGAGAAATGCCGGGCCGCCGCCGCATCGGGCACGGCATCGGCAGGCGGCAATTCCAGCGCGGGCAGGCGCTGCAGCTGTTCGCTGGTGAGGCGCAGCGGCTCGCGGCTGGTGGCCAGCACATGCAGCAGCGGCGCGCCCTTGAGCAAGGCATCGGCCAGCGTGGCAGCCGCGCCGATCACGTGTTCGCAGTTATCGAGCACGAGCAGCATGTGGCGCGGGCGCAGGTAGGCCAGCAGGACCGGCATGGCGTCGCCGGCCGGCACCGCCACCCCCAGCGCCGTGGCCAGCGCCAGCGGCACCAGGCGGCCCTCGTCCAGCGGCGACAGGTCGACGAAACACACGCCGTCGGCATAGCGGCGCAGCACGCGCGTGGCCAGGCCGACGGCCAGGGTGGTCTTGCCGATGCCGCCCGGGCCGGCAATGCACAGCAGGCGCAATTGCAGCAGCTGGTTGGCCATCGTTTGCAGCACCTCGGCGCGGCCCAGCATGCGCGTCAGCATGACGGGCAGGTTATGCCGCGGCTCGGCGCCCGCCGCACCGGACGCCGGCCGGCCCGTGTGCGCCAGCGGCGCCAGGAAGCCGTAGCCGCGCCCGGGGATCGTGGTGATGTAGCGCTGGCCGTCGCGGCCGTCGCCGAGCGCCTTGCGCAACGCCGCCAGGTGCACGCGCAAGGTCGCGTCGTCGACCACGGCATTGGGCCAGACGATGGCCACCAGTTCATGCTTGTCGACGATGTCGCCGGCGCGCTCCAGCAGTGCCAGCAGCAAGTCCATGGCCCTGCTGCCCAGGCGCAGCGCGCGGTCGCCCTCGAACAGCAGGCGTTCTAGCGGCAAAAGGCGAAACGGGCCGAAGACATAGGCCGGGACGGGACTGTTTATCATTCTTGCGTGGTGGTGTAGGTGTTAAAGCACGCGGCTTGCAGTGGCCATATTCTACTGAGCATCCGCGCCATGCCGCATGGCGCCATGTTGCGGCACCGTTACAAGGCCGGCGGACAGCAGCGCGGCCACCTCGGCCGCGGGCGCCGGGCGGTGCAGATAAAAGCCCTGTACCTGCGGGCAGCCCAGCCGCCGCAACTGCGCCAGCTGTGCACCGTCTTCCACGCCCTCGGCCAGCGCCAGCAAGCCCAGGCCGCGCGCCAGCGCAAGGGTCGAGGCGACGATCACGGCGTCGCTACCGCAGCTATCCACGTCGCGGATGAAGGAACGGTCGATCTTGATGGTCTGAATCGGCAGCATCCGGACATGGCTCAAGCCCGAATAACCGGTGCCGTAATCGTCGAGCGAAAGGGCCAGCCCCAGCGCGCGCAGGCGGCGCAAGCCCTGCGCCGCCTGCGCCATGTCGTCGATGCGGCAGCTTTCCGTCACTTCCAGCTCCAGCAGGCGGGCAGGAATGGCGTGGCGCCGCAGGCAGTCCAGCACGAAGTCGGGCAACTGCGGCTGGCACAGCTGGCGCGCCGAGACATTCACCGAGACCGGCACCAGGGGCAGGCCCGCCGCGCGCCACTGCGCCAGCTGGCGGCAGGCCGCATCGATGCCCCAGTTGCCCAGCGCGGCGATGGCCTGCGTCTGCTCGGCCAGGCCGATGAATTCGTTCGGGTAGACCAGGCCGTGGCGCGGATGATCCCAGCGCAGCAACGCTTCCAGGCCGACCAGGCGCAGCTGCGCCGTGTCGAACTTGCCCTGGTAGTGAAAGCGGAATTCGCCGTCGACGATGGCGCCGTCCAGGCGCGCCTGCAACTCCCGGCTGCGCGCCGACGCCCTCGGCTTGCCGCCCTGCCCCTCCCGCGCCTGGCGCCGCGCCCGCCACAGCACGACGCAGCCGCGCCAGAACCTTGCCAGGCGCGCCACTAGGCCAGCAGGCGCGGCACGGCCGGCGCGCTCCGGCGCGGCAAGGTGTGCGCCGGCCCCTGCTGCAGGCGGAACACGCTGACCACCTGCAGCAGCTTCGCCGCCTCGCCTTCCAGCGATTGCGACGCGGCCGCCGCTTCTTCCACCAGGGCGGCGTTCTGCTGCGTCACTTCATCCATCTGCACGACGGCCTGGCTGACCTGGCCGATGCCCGTGCTTTGCTCGGCGCTGGCGGCCGTGATGTCGGCCACCATCTGGCTCACGCGTCCCACGGCCGCCACCACGTCCCGCATCGTGGCGCCGGCCTGCGCGACGAGGGCCGCGCCCGCGTCCACCTGCTGCGTGGAATTGGCGATCAGGGCGCGGATATCGCGCGCCGCCGCCGCGCTGCGCTGCGCCAGGTTGCGCACTTCCGTCGCCACGACGGCAAAGCCGCGCCCCTGCTCGCCCGCGCGCGCCGCTTCCACGGCCGCGTTCAGGGCCAGGATATTCGTCTGGAATGCCAGCATGTCGATCACGCCGATGATGTCGGCGATCTGCGCCGACGACGCGCTGATGGCATCCATCGTATGGATCACCTGTCCCACGGCTTGCCCGCCGGCGCCGGCGATGTTCGCCGCCTCGACGGCCAGCACGCTGGCATGGCGGGCATTCTCCGCGTTCTGCTGCACGGTAGAGCTGAGTTCCTCCATGGCCGACGCGGTCTGTTCGAGCGAGCTGGCCTGCTCCTCCGTGCGCGACGACAGGTCGATATTGCCGGCCGCAATCTGCGACGATGCCGTGGCGATGGTATCGGTACCGCTGCGCACCTGCTGCACGATGTCGAGCAGGTTGCCGTTCATGATGCACAACGCATCGAGCAGCTTGCCCGTTTCATCGCCCGCATGGCGGCCGAAGGTCGACGTCAGGTCGCCGGCGGCCACGGTCTGCGCCACCGTCAAGGCATGGCGCAGCGGGTTGACGATGCTGCGCGTGACCAGCCAGGCGGTGACGAGCGAAAACAGCACGGCCAGCGCGCTCAGCGCCAGCATCATGTTGCGCGCCGTCGCGTATTCGTGGCTGACCTGGGCGCCCGCCTCCTCCATCAGGTCATGCTGGAGCGCGATCAGGCTTTCCAGCGCCGCCATGTAGCGCAGCTGGTCGCCGCGCACCGTGCCGAGCAGCAAACTGGTCGCTTCCTCGCGCGCCCCCTGTTCCAGCAGGGCCAGCACCTTGTCGCGCCCGCCGTTGAAGGTGGCGCGCGCCTGCGTCACGGCCGCCATCTGCTGGCGCCCCTGCGGCGACAGCACCACCTTGTCCAGCTGCGCCAGGCCCTTTTCCGTTTCGCCGCCCGCCCTGGCGATGGTGGCCCGCTCCTGCGCCAGCTGCTGCGGCTCCGTCATCAGCAGCAGGTTGCGCGAGGAGCGCGCGATGATGTTGACATTCTTGATGATGTCGTTGGCCAGCACGGTTTTCGGATATTTGTCGTCGATCACGTCGCGCATGCGCAGTTCCAGGCTGGACAGGCGCAGCATGCCCTGCATGGCGGTCGCCAGCAGCAGCAAGGTCAACAACGCAAAGGAGCAGCGCAGGCGCGTGCCGATTTTCATATTTGCCATCTTCATTCGCATCCTTCAGTGTGGTGCATCGGTCATTGCGCCGGGCTCGCATGCAAGGCTGACGGCAATGGCTGCCGCCTGCCACGAATGGCTGGACGCAGCAGGCGGAGGGGTCAGCCGGGATGTGGCCGAGGCGGGAACAAGGGTGGTACGGCAGGCAGTGTGAGTTATCTCACAAGCAATGTCGCGTTAAGTTTTGAAAAGATTTGCTTAGATGGCAAAACAGCTATTTTTATAACGCTGTTTTTTTAGTAAGTAGTAACCGCAGTGCGAACCTGTGCGCGCATGTAGAAACGGCCGCGCAAGGCGGCCGTCCGTTAGCGCAGGCTGGCGCCGTCAAGCCATCAGAACACTTCCCACTCGTCGTCGCGCGGCGCGCTCTGGCGCTGGGACGGCACGGCGTGCAAGGCCGGGCGGCCCGCGGCGGGACGGGAAGCCGGACGCGGTGCGGGACGCTTCGGCGCCGCGCTGGCCACCGCGGCGCGCGTCGCGGCAGGCTTTGCGTTCGCGTTTGCGCGCGCTGCAGGCGCCTGGGCGCCATCGAGCTTGAAGACGCTGACCGCCTCGGCCAGCTGGCCCGATTGCTCCTGCAGCGATTCGGCCGCGGCGGCCGCCTCTTCCACCAGGGCCGCGTTTTGCTGCGTCACCTGGTCCATCTGGCCGATGGCCTGGTTGATCTGGTCGATGCCCGAGCTTTGCTCCTGCGTCGCCAGGCTGATTTCGGCCATGATATCCGTCACGCGCTGCACGCTGGAGACGATTTCGGCCATCGTGCTGCCCGCCTCGGCCACCAGCTTGCTGCCTGCGTCGACGGCCACCACGGAGTCGCCGATCAGGGTCTTGATTTCTTTCGCTGCGCCAGCCGATCGTTGGGCCAGATTACGCACTTCCGTCGCCACCACGGCGAAACCGCGTCCCTGCTCGCCCGCGCGCGCCGCTTCCACGGCCGCGTTCAGCGCCAGGATATTCGTCTGGAAGGCGATGCCGTCGATGACGGAAATGATGTCGACGATCTTGCGCGACGAATCGTTGATGGCGTCCATGGTCTCGACCACCTTGCCCACCACGGCGCCGCCCTTCACGGCCACGCCCGAGGCGCTCAGCGCCAGCTGGTTGGCTTGCTGGGCATTGTCGGCGTTCTGCCGTACGGTCGACGTCAGCTCTTCCATCGACGACGCCGTCTCTTCCAGCGAACTGGCTTGCTCTTCCGTGCGCGAGGACAGGTCCAGGTTGCCGCTGGCAATCTGCGACGACGCCGTGGCGATGGTCTCCGTGCCGCTGCGCACCTGGCCGACGATGCTGACCAGGCTGGAATTCATGTCCTTCAGCGCCTGCAGCAGCTGGCCCGTTTCTTCCGTCGTGTGCACCTCGATCTGGCTCGTCAGGTCGCCCGAGGCCACCGTCTGCGCCACTTTCACGGCCGAATTGATCGGCTGCGTGATGGCGCGCGTGATGTAGGCGGCGCAGCCGATGCCCAGTGCGGAGGCCAGCAAGCCGAGGATGACCATCAGGCTTTCCGAGCGGATCACGGCCGCGCTGCCGTCCTTGACGCTGGCGTCGGCCACGCCGTTATTGAGCTTGATGATGTCGTTGAGCGTGCCTTCGGCCTTGCCGAACAGCGCGCGCGAATCCTGGTACTGCTTGTAAAAGCCCACGAACAGCTCTTTCTGCCGCGCTTCGTCGCGGTTGTCGGCCAGCTGGCGCAGGATGGCGCGCACCTTGTCGTCGTCCGCCTTCCAGGCCGTCCACTCGCCCTGGAAGCGCTGCCACAGCACGGCTTCCTCGGGCGTTTGCGGCAGCGGTTCGTACAGCTTGCGGCCGGCCTCGATATTGTTCCAGGCGCGCGTGCGCAGCTGCAGCGCTTCCGCGAACTTGTCCTGTGCCTGATAATTGTTTTCATAGATGGCCGCCGTCAGGGTGGCGGCGGCGACGGCCGTCTGGCCTTCGCTGATCATCATCAAGCCCTGGATCGACGGCAGGCGCACGACGCCGATTTCATTGACGGCGCGGCCGACGGTGGCGATGCCCGTGTAACCGCTGATGCCCACCACCAGCAAGGCCGCCATCATCACGGCGACGAGCGTCGCCAACTTCCATTTGATCAGTAAATTCTTAAACATGGCTAGGCCCTTTATATAATCACGATTTTTGCTGGCGAGGTTGAGGCTGGCATGTTCGAGTAAAACAGCTGACACTTGTATAAAGGTGGCGGGGATGGGGCGTACGCTTCGTTACAATTGGCGAGATTTGATAATAGGAGCATAGTGGAAAACGGGAACGCTGACTGCTACATACTTGATACAAATCAATATTTATTTCCTGACTGTGGCGCGCCTTGCACAGTGGCATCAAAAAGCCATCCGATGCCCTGCTTTGGTGCAAAAAATCCCCGCGCGCCGCTATTGGCTACGCAGTTAATAGTCGTATAAGATGGTCAACACCCACACCACAGGTACAGCATGGCTTATCCTATCGAACACAAACTGGTGATCGGGGTCGCTTCCAGCGCCCTGTTCGACCTGGCCGAATCGCACCAGATCTACCTCGACAACGGCCCCGAGGAATACCGCAAGTATCAGGAGACGCACATCGACACGGTTCTGCCGCGCGGCGTGGCCTTCCCCTTCATCCGCCGCTTCCTGAACATCAACAAGCACTACCCGCGCCAGTCGCCCGTGGAAGTGGTGCTGTTTTCGCGCAATTCGCCGGAAACGGGCTTGCGCGTGATGCATTCGATCGCCCACTACGGCCTGGACATTTCGCGTGCCGCCTTCATGACGGGCAAGTCGCCGTATCCCTACCTGCCCGCCTTCAATGCCTCGCTGTTCCTCAGCGCGAACGAAGGCGACGTGCGCAGCGCCCTGGCCTGCGACTATCCGGCCGGCCTGGTGCTGCCGTCGCGCACGGAAGACGACGAAAACGACGAGGAATTGCGCGTGGCCTTCGATTTCGATGGCGTGATCGCCGACGACGAAGCGGAAACCGTCTTCAAGCGCAACAATGACGTCGATGAATTCCACGCCCATGAAACCCTCAACGTGGGCACGCCGCACCGCCCCGGCCCGCTGGCCGGCCTGTTCCAGAAGCTGGCCACCATGCAGCGCCTGGAAGAAAGGGCCCAGCGGCGCGACCCCGGCTATAAAAAGATCCTGCGCATCGCCATCATCACGGCGCGCAACGCGCCCTCGCACGAGCGCGTCGTGACGACCCTGAAAAGCTGGGGCGTGGCGGCCGACGAGACGTTTTTCCTCGGCGGCATGGACAAATCGCGCGTGCTGGCCGTGTTCAAGCCGCATATCTTCTTCGACGATCAATTGAGCCACCTCAAATCGGCGGGCGGCACCATCCCGATGGTGCATGTCCCGTTCGGCATCGCGAATGTCCGCGCAGGATAAAACCTGCTGCGCGTCGTGCTTTGCGGCCTGCGATGCTCACTGTGCTCAAGCACAGTTGCGCTTCTTAGCCACAAATCACTGCCGCTCGCGACGGTTTTCTCAAGCGCGGAGATATAAGTGATGGTCTATAATCTCGCCTGTCAGCGCCGTCACTGGCGGCGCTGCGCGCACCACAGCTGTCCCACTCAACTGCCTCTGCCACTAGTGTCATCGCCTGCATGTCCTTAGACTTAACAAAAGCCCTCCCCAAGCCCGGCAACCGCTACGCGCTGCCCGCCCTGTATGGTTCATCCGACGCCTATGCCCTGGCGCTGGCCGCGCTGGAATTAAAAGCGCGGGGCCAGATGCTGGCCGTAGTGGTGGCGCAGGCCAGCGACGGCCAGCGCCTGCTCGATGAAATCCCGTGGTTTGGCGGCAAGGACTTGCGCTGCCACCTGCTGCCGGACTGGGAAACCCTGCCCTACGACGCCTTTTCGCCGCACCAGGACCTGGTCTCCGAGCGCCTGGCCACCCTGCACGAAATCCAGACGCGCCAGTGCGACGTGCTGATCGTGCCGGCCACCACGGCGCTGGTGCGCCTGGCGCCGCCATCCTTCCTGGCCGCCTACACCTTCTTCTTCAAGAAGGGCGAAAAGCTCGACGAAGCGCGATTGAAGTCGCAGCTGACCCTGGCCGGCTACAGCCATGTCTCGCAAGTGATGTCGCCCGGCGAATACTCGGTGCGCGGCGGCCTGCTCGACCTGTTCCCCATGGGTTCCGCCCTGCCCTACCGGCTGGACCTGTTCGGCGACACCATCGAGACCATCCGCACGTTTGACGCCGACACCCAGCGCTCGCTGTACCCCGTGCATGAAGTGCGGCTGCTGCCGGGGCGCGAATTTCCCATGGATGAAGCGGCGCGCACCACCTTCCGCAACCGCTGGCGCGAACAGTTCGAGGGCGACCCATCGCGCTCGGTCGTCTACAAGGACATCAGCAGCGGCATCGCCTCGGCCGGCATCGAATATTATCTGCCCCTGTTCTTCGAACAGACGGCCACCCTGTTCGACTACCTGCCGCCCGACGCCTCGCTGGCCCTGGTGGGCGAAATCGATGCGGCCATCGGCCGCTTCTGGACCGATACGCAGTCGCGCTACCGCTTCTTAAAAGCCGACCGCGAACGGCCTATCCTGCCGCCCGAATCGCTGTTCCTGTCCGACGAGCAGTTCTTCGGCCTGGCCAAGCCGTATCCGCGCCTGGCGATCGCCAAATCGAACGATGCGCTGGCGTCCGAACTGTCGGCCCCCGTGCCGAACATCGCCGTCAACCGCCGCGCCGACGACCCGCTGGCCAACCTGCGCAGCTATTTGCTGCAAGCGGGCCGCCGCGTGATGATCTGCGCCGAATCGAACGGCCGCCGCGAAACCCTGCAGCAGTACTTCACCGAATACGACCTGCACCTGACGCCCGTGGAAGGCAGCGACGGTTTTCTGCAGTCCGACGCCAAGCTGATGCTGGGCGTGGCGCCGCTGCACGCGGGCTTCGAACTGTTTACGCCGGAAGGTCATTTATCCTTCATCACGGAGACGGAGCTGTATGCCGGTTCCGGCCGCCGCGTCGGCACCAAGAAGCAGGAAGGCGTGACGCAGGTCGAATCGATGGTGCGCGACCTGTCGGAGCTGAAGATCGGCGACCCCGTCGTGCACATCAACCACGGCATCGGGCGCTACATGGGCCTGACCAGCATGGACCTGGGCGAAGGCGAGACGGAATTCCTGCACCTCGAATACGCGAAGGACACCAAGCTGTACGTGCCCGTATCGCAGCTGCACGTCATTTCCCGCTATTCGGGCGCCTCGCCGGAAGACGCGCCCTTGCACTCGCTCGGTTCAGGCCAGTGGGAAAAGGCGAAAAAGCGCGCGGCCGAACAGGTGCGCGACACGGCCGCCGAGCTGCTCAACCTGTATGCGCGCCGCGCGCTGCGCCAAGGCCATTCGTTCGAATTCTCGTCGCACGACTACCAGCGCTTCGCCGACAGCTTCGGCTTCGACGAAACGCCGGACCAGGCCGAAGCCATCCACAACGTCATCAAGGACATGACTTCCGGCAAACCGATGGACCGCCTCGTGTGCGGCGACGTCGGCTTCGGCAAGACGGAAGTGGCGCTGCGCGCCGCCTTCATCGCCGTCATGGGCGGCAAGCAGGTGGCCATCCTGGCGCCCACCACCCTGCTGGCCGAGCAGCATGCGCAAACCTTCGCCGACCGCTTCGCCGACTGGCCCGTGCGCATCGCGGAATTGTCGCGCTTCCGCAGCGGCAAGGAGATCACGCAAGCGTTCAAGGGCATGGCCGACGGCACCATCGACATCGTCATCGGCACGCACAAGCTGCTGTCCGACGACGTGAAGTTTACCCGTTTGGGCCTGGTCATCATTGACGAAGAACACAGGTTCGGCGTGCGCCAGAAGGAAGCCTTGAAAGCCCTGCGCGCGGAAGTCGACGTGCTGACCCTGACGGCCACGCCGATCCCGCGCACCTTGGGCATGGCGCTGGAAGGCTTGCGCGACTTTTCCATCATCGCCACGGCGCCGCAAAAGCGCCTGGCCATCAAGACGTTCGTGCGCAGCGAAGGCGAAGCCATCATCCGCGAAGCGTGTTTGCGCGAACTCAAACGGGGCGGCCAGATCTACTTCCTGCACAACGAGGTGGAAACCATCCAGAACCGCCTGGCCATGCTGACGGAATTGCTGCCCGAGGCGCGCATCGCCGTGGCGCATGGCCAGATGCACGAGCGCGACCTGGAAAAGGTCATGCGCGACTTCGTCGCCCAGCGTTTCAATATTTTGCTGTGCACGACGATCATCGAAACGGGCATCGACGTGCCGACGGCGAACACCATCATCATGCACCGCGCCGACAAGTTCGGCCTGGCGCAGCTGCACCAGCTGCGCGGCCGGGTCGGCCGTTCGCACCACCAGGCCTACGCCTACCTGCTGGTGCACGACGTGCAGGGCCTGACCAAGCTGGCGCAGCGCCGCCTGGACGCCATCCAGCAGATGGAAGAACTGGGCAGCGGCTTTTACCTGGCCATGCACGACCTGGAAATCCGCGGCGCCGGCGAAGTGCTGGGCGAAAGCCAGTCCGGCGAGATGACGGAAATCGGCTTCCAGCTGTATTCGGACATGCTGAACGAAGCCGTGCGCTCGCTGAAAGCGGGCAAGGAGCCGGACCTGGCCGCGCCGCTGGCGTCGACGACGGAGATCAACCTGCACGTGCCGGCCCTGCTGCCGGCCGACTTCTGCGGCGACGTGCACGAGCGCCTGTCGATCTACAAGCGCCTGGCCAACTGCGCCACGCAGGACAAGATCGACGATATCCAGGAAGAGCTGATCGACCGCTTCGGCAAGCTGCCCGACGCCGTCAAGGCCCTGGTCGAGACGCACCGCCTGCGCATCGCCGCGAAAACCGTGGGCATCGTCAAGATCGACGTGCATGGCGAGGCGGCCACCCTGCAATTCATGGCCAAGCCGCCCATCGACCCGATGCGCATCATCGACTTGATCCAGAAGAACCGCCATATCAAGCTGCATGGCCAGGACAAGCTGAAAATCACGGCCGCCATGCCGGACCTGGCCGCGCGCGTGACGCAGATCAAGACCACCATCAAGCAATTGACGGTTTAGACTATTCCTATCATTTATGCAGGGCTGACCCATGACCAATACCAAGACCATCACCATGAATCTGATCCTGCAGGGCCTGGACGGCGATAGCGCCCGCCTCGAGCGCATCGCCGCGCTGGCCGCACCGACATCCATCACGCGCCTGGGCCCGAACGCCGTGCGCTGCGAGCAGATCGCCTACTCGCCCGCGCTGCGCCCCACCATTGAAGTGGCGGCCCAGGCGGCGCAACTGGACGCCACCTACATGATGGGCCAGCGCGAGCTCGGCGAATTCAAGCTCGTGGCGATGGACATGGATTCGACCCTGATCACCATCGAATGCATCGATGAAATCGCCGACATGCAGGGTCTCAAACCGCAGGTGGCGGCCATCACGGAAGCGGCCATGCGGGGCGAACTCGATTTCAGCTCCAGCCTGAAACAGCGCGTGGCCCTGCTCGAAGGCCTCGACGCGTCGGCCCTGCAGCGCGTCTACGATGAACGGTTAAAACTGTCGCCGGGCGCGGAAGCCATGCTGGCGGCCGTGCAAAAGGCGGGCTTGAAAACCCTGCTGGTGTCGGGCGGCTTCACCTTCTTCACGGAGCGCCTGAAGGAACGCCTGGGCCTCGATTACACGCATGCGAACGAACTGGAAATCGTCGACGGCAAGCTGACGGGCAAGGTGTTAGGCGGCATCGTCGACGCCGAGGAAAAGCAGCGCACGGTGGAAAGAGTTTGCGCGGAGCTGGGCATTTCCCCGTCCGAGGCCATCGTCATGGGCGACGGCGCCAACGACTTGAAAATGATGGGCATCGCCGGCCTGTCCGTGGCCTTCCGCGCCAAGCCCGTGGTGCGCTCGCAGGCCGACGTGGCGCTGAACTTCGTGGGACTCGATGGCTTGCTCAACGTATTGACCTGAGTCGGCGCCATCTGGCGGACGGTGCGCGCACGATGGCATAAGTTTGCTATATTGCAAACTTATGCGCATCCTGCCAACCCATCGTGAAAGAACACCGCATGCCGCCACCGTTGCCAGAAGAGATACAACGCCACCTGGATGTGTTTGTCGCCGCCGCGCAAAACACCTTTGGTGACGACCTTGCCGCCGCCGTGCTGTTTGGCTCGGCCGCCGATGGCCAGGTGCGCGCCACCTCCGACGTCAACCTGCTGTTGCTGCTCAAGCGCTTTGCGCCGCAGGCGGCCGATGCGCTGCGCGGGCCCTTGCGCCTGGCGCACGCCGCCATCGATTTGCAGGTGATGTTCCTGCTCGAGGGCGAATTGACGCAGGCCGCCGACGCCTTCGCCGTCAAGTTCGCCGACATCATCGCGCGCCACCAGGTGCTGCATGGCGCCGACCCTTTCGCCAGCCTGCGCACGAACCGCGACGCCGTGCTGCGGCGCTTGCGGCAAGTGCTGCTGAACCAGCAGGTGCGCATGCGCGAACGGTATCTGCTATTGAGCCTGAATGAAGAACAGCTGGCCGGCGCCATCGCCGACGCAGCCGGCCCCCTGCGCTCGTCCGCGGCGTCGCTGGCGCAGCTGAAGGGCAAGTCCGGGCTGTCCGGCAAGCAGGCGCTCGAAGCATTTGTCGACCAGCTGGGCGAGCCAGCCCTGCACGCGGCCCTGCAAGCCATGTCGGCGGCGCGCGAAACGGCGCGCCTGGCGCCCGGGCAGGCCTTGCCCGCCTTCACAAGCCTGATGACGATTACCGAACACTTGCGCGAACACGCGGAGCAGATGCGGTGAACGGCGCCAATCCGTTCGACTGGAGCGGGCCCTGGTTCCTGCTCGCCTACCTGGTCTTTGGCATGCTCGTGTACTACCTGGCGCGCGAGCTGCTGATACGCATGGAATTGCGCAATCCGCACGCCCAGCTGTCGCTGGCCGATGATCCCTACCGCATCGCCTTCCTGCGCGGCGGCGCCCTCGAAGCCGTGAAAGTCGCCACCATCGTGCTGGTCGACCGCGGCTTGCTGCGCGCCGACGGCCCGCTGCTGGAAACGGTCAGCGCCGACAGCCTGCGCTTCGCCAGCCATGACATCGAACGCGACGTGCTGCAGCTGTACCTGGGCCGCCAGGGACACAGCAAGGAACTGGCCGTGCAAGCCGAAATGCTGCCCTCGTGCCGCGCCTACCTGGAAACCTTGACGCAGCAGCAATTGCTGGTCGGCCCGCCGCTGCTGCGCCGGCGCGAACGCATCACCTGGACGGCGCACTGGCTGCTGCTGACGGTGGCCGCCGTCAAGGCCGTCATCGCCATCAGCCGCCAGCACTACAACCTGCTGTTCCTGGCGCTGCTGCTGGCGATCTTCCTGCTCATGCTGCGCGGCTTGCGCACCCAGGCGACCAGCTGGAGCGCGCAGCGGCTGCTGACCGACCTGCGCATGCTGTTTGGCCGGCTGAACATGCGTTCATCGCGCCTGCAGGCGGGCAGCAGCAGCGCCGACATGGCCCTGCTGGCGGCCATCTTCGGCCTCGGCGCCCTGCCGCCGTCGGTGTACGCGTATGTCGCCCAGCTGTACCCGGTGCCGCGGCAAAACGGCGGTGGCGATTCGTCGTCCGGCAGCTCGGGCGACTCCGGCGGCGGCTCGTCGGGCGGCGGCGATGGTTCTTCCTGCGGCAGCGGCTGTGGCGGTTGCGGCGGTGGCGGCGGCTGTGGCAGCTAGCCAGGGGACCGCGCGCGACCGCGTCGGCCTTGGCTGGCGCGGCGAACTGGCGACCGGCATCCTGTCCAACCTGGCGCACATCGACGTGCTGGAAGTGATCGCCGACGATTATTACCACGCCGCGCGCGCCGGCATCGCCGCCTTGCGCAGCCTGGCGCGCCAGGTGCCCGTCAGCCTGCACGGCGTGGGCATGGGGCTGGCGTCGACGATTCCCGCCGACCCGCGCCGCCTGCATGCGATGGCGCGCCTGATGAAGGAGGTGCAAGCGGAATCGTGGTCCGAGCACCTGAGTTTCGTGCGCGCCGGCGGCGTGGAAATCGGCCACCTGGCGGCGCCGCCGCGCACGCCGCGCAGCGCCGCCGGCGCCATCGCCAATATCGCGCTGGCCACGCGCATCGTCGGCAGCGCGCCGCTGATGGAAAACATCGCCACCCTGGTCCAGCCGCCCGCCAGCACGCTGGACGAAGCCGAGTGGCTGACGCACATCCTTGACGGCGCGCAAGTGCCGCTGCTGCTGGACCTGCATAATCTGTATGCGAACGCCGTCAATTTCGGGCATGACCCGGAGCAACTGCTGCTGCGCCTGCCCCTGGACAGGGTCGGCGCCGTGCACCTGAGCGGCGGCCACTGGATCGACGCGCCTGGCGGCGGCCAGCGCCTGCTGGACGACCATATGCACGACGTGCCGCCCGCCGTCTTCGCCCTGTTGACCGTGCTGGCGCGCCAGGCGCCGCAACCGTTGACGGTGATCGTCGAACGCGACGGCAATTACCCGTCGTTCGGGCATGTGCTGGACCAGCTGGAGCTGGCGCGCGCGGCCTTGCGCGCGGGGCGAAACGCATGAGTTCCCCCGCACTGGAAACCTATCTGGCAAGGCTCTACACGGACGACGCCCTGCGTGCCGCCTTCCTGCTGGAACCCCGTGCACACGCGTTGCGGCATGGCTTGTCGCCGCAGGAGGCGGACGCGATGGCGGCGATGGACCGCATCGGCCTGCAGATGGCGGCCGCCAGCTATCGCGCCAAGCGGACCGGCCGCACCGGGCATGGCAGCCAGTCCAGGCCAGCGCAACGCTGGTGGCGCCGGCTGCTGCACGCCTGGCGCTGAGCGCCGGCTACAGGTGCCACAGGCGCAGCGGCAGCAATCCCCACCAGGCCAGCACCAGCAGCAGTTGCAAGGCCGCCAGCAAGGCCACCCAATCCCATTTGGCCCACGAACCCGCCTCGGCCGCCGTGCCGCGGCTGCGCCAGCAGCGCGCCAGACCGAACGCCGTCGCCAGCGGCAGCGCGCCCGTCGTCAGCGCCAGCAGCACGCTGGCGATGGTGACGTCGCCCAGGCGCAGGTAGGACTGGAAATAGAAAAACGGCAGCGGCAAGAGCAGCGCCAGCAGCGACAGCAAGGGCGCGAACAGGTGGTCGCCCCGCCCCAGGCTGCGCAGCGCGGCGCGCCAGACGCCCACCACCAGCACGTACAACAAGCCAGCCGCGCCCAGGGCCAGGCTGCCCCACAGCACCAGCATGCGCAGCATCGACGCGCGCTCATAGCTGCGCAAGCCGTCGCTGAGCACATGCTTGCCATCCTCCTGCATCAGCACGTGCGATGGCGTGCTGCGGTCGCTGGCGCGGAACAGCAAGCCGCCCACCGGTTCCAGCTCCTTCGGCTCGCCCTGGAACGGGATCAGAAACAGCGATTCGCCATCCCATTTCAGGCGCGTAAAGCCGAAGACGGCATCGACCCAGGCCATGCTGGCCATGGGGCTGGGCGACGGCAGGTAGACGCCCTGCCAGTTTTCCACCGTGGGCGCGGGCGTGCCGCGCGGGGCCGGCGCGCGCAGCGGCAGTTCCAGGTCGCGCAGCAGCAGGCGGTTGAAGCGTTCATAGTCGGCTGCTTCCGCATCCGTATTGAAGGCAACAAAAAAGGCGCTGTCCTGCTCCGGGTACAGGCACAGCATGGCGCGGAAACCCACGGCCGTGCCCGGATGGCAAGCGCCCACCACATTGTGGCGGTCGCGCACGGCCAGCGCCAGGCCGTGGCCCGTGGCCAGGCCCGCCTGCGCCGCATCCGTGCCGGACGGCTCGGACAAGGCGCCCATCAGCGCCAGGTCGATGAAGCGCTTGCCCTGCAGCTTGCCGTCGCCCATCAGGAATTGCGCCAGCTTGCCCATGTCGGCCGCCGTGGTGGTAAATTGCGCGGCCGGACGCAAATACTGGGGCACGGCCGGCTGCGCCACGCCATGCTCGAAGTAGCCCATGGCCAGGCGCGGATCAGCCTGCGCACCCGCCTGCGTACTCATTTGCGTGCTCACTTGCGTAACGAAGGCGAACGTGCTGTCCGCCATGCCCAGCGGCTGCAGCAGCTGCGCATCGAGATAGCGCTCGTACGGCTGGCCCGTGATTTTCTCGATCACCATGCCCAGCAAGCCATAGCCCATGTTCGAATATGCATAGCGGCTGCCGGGCCGGGCGCGCACGCGCAGCAGGTTGCGGTCGCCGTCAAAAGCGTCGACCAGCGGCGTCTGCGGCGCCGGGTTCAGGCTGAACGCCTGCCAGAAGCGCACATTGTCGAGGCCGGACGTATGCGCCAGCAGGTGGCGGATGCGCACGGGGTCGCTGGCTTGCCACGGGTTTTTCAGCGCCAGTTCCGGCAGCACCTGCTGCAGGGGCGTGTCGAGCGTGAGCCGGTCTTCGCTGACCAGGCGCAAGACGCCCAGCGCCAGCGCCACCTTGCCCACGGAACCCACCTGCATGCGCGTGTCCGCCTGCATGGGCATGCGCCTGGCGGCATCGCGCAGGCCGGACGCGCCGACTTTGACTGTTCCGTCAGGCAAGACTTCACTCCAGACGGCGCCCGCCAGGCCCTCTTCCTTCAAGCCGGCGGCAAACTCCGTCTCCAGCGGGGCGCCGGCGGCATAGGCCGCCGAGGCGCACAGCAGCAAGGCCGGCAAAGCCTGGCGCAGCCATGACCTGGCGCGCGCGGCCAGGGTGGGATAGCGATTTCGTTTCAACAATGTATTCTGCCTTTTTCCATGGACTGCGCTCCTGCTCCGCTTTGCTTGTTACAATTAAAAATTGAGCAACGACAGGAGCCTTCATGTCACAAGATATTATTTTGGATACCCAACTCCAGCAGACCAAGAACCTGGCCTGGTGGTTGTACCTGATACATGGCGCCAGCTTCGTGTTTTCGCTGGGCGCGTTTTCCTTCATTCCGCTCATCATCAATTATGTGAAGCGGGACGAGGCGGCCGGGACCTTCGTGTACAGCCATCACAGCTGGATGATCCGTTCCTTCTGGTGGTACGTGGCCTGGATCGTCGTCGGCGCCATCCTGTGGATCACGCTGATCGGCATCCCGCTGGCCTTCCTCGTGTGGGGCGTGGCCTGGCTGTGGAAAGCCTACCGCCTGCTGCGCGGCTTCCTCGACTTAAACAACAACAAGCCCGTGCCCCTGTAAATTGCTTGTGGGCAAGCTATCGTGCTTGCCCGCTTACCTCTACATCGCCGCGAACGCCCGTTCGATATCGGCGATCAGATCCTGCGGATCTTCCAGTCCCACGTTCAGGCGCACCAGCTGGCCCGGCAATTGCCAACCCTTGCGCATGGCGGCGATGCGGTACGGCATCACCAGGCTGTTCGCGCCGCCCCAGCTGTAGCCAATCTTGAACAACTGCAAGGCATCGACGAAGCGGTCCGTCTGCGCCTCCGTGTAGCGGGCATCGAACAGCACGGAAAACAGGCCGCCCGCGCCCGTGAAATCGCGCTGCCAGATGGCGTGGCCCGGGCAATCTTCGTATGCCGGATGCAGCACCGTGGCAATCTCGCTGCGCCCCTTGAGCCAGGCGGCCACCGTGCGCGCGCCCTGGTCGTGGGCGTCGAAGCGCAGCTTCATGGTGGGCAAGCCGCGCAGCACCAGGTAGGCGTCGTCCGCCCCCACGCCCATGCCCAGACGCATGTGCGCCTGCGCCAGCCGGTCGTGCAGCGCCCGCTCGCGCGTGATCAGGGCGCCCATCAGCACGTCCGAGCCGCCCGACTGGTATTTCGTCAGCGCCTGCATGATGATGTCCACGCCCAGGTCAAAGCCGCGCAAGGCCAGGCCCGCCGACCAGGTATTGTCCAGGGCGACGAGCACGCCGCGCGCATGGGCGGCCGCGCAAATGGCGGGCAAGTCCGGCACTTCCATCGTCACGGAGCCAGGCGCTTCCGTCCAGATCAGCTTGGTATTGTGCTGGATCAAGCCCGCGATGCCGGCGCCGATGAGCGGATCGTAATAGCGGGCCGTGATGCCGAAATCCTGCGCCAGCCAGCGTCCCAGTTCGCGGTTCGGGTTGTAGATGTTTTCCGGCAATAAAACGTCATCGCCCGTTTTCAGCAGGGCAAAGTCCGCCATGGCGATGGCCGCCAGGCCCGACGGCGCCAACAGGCAGTGCGTGCCCCCTTCGATCTCGGCCAGCCGCGCTTCCAGGGTGAAGGTGGTGGGCGTGCCGTGCAAGCCGTAGGTGTAGGCGTTCTTCTCTTTCCAGTCGCCCGAGCGCATGGCCGCCACGTCCTTGAACAGCACGGTCGAAGCATGATGGATGGCGTTGGGAAACGCCGCAAAGCCTTGCGGCGCCTGGTAATCGCTGTGGATCAGCGCCGTCTGGGGGGATTTGGGTGTGGTCATGGCGTCGTCGGCAAATAAAAAGGCGGGCCAGCAATTGCTGGTCCGCCTTGATTGTAAGGGCTTTACGCCCTGTACGCCGTACGTATGACAGAGTGTTACACCTTGTCAAATATCATCTTCACCGCGTAAAAACGTTCAGGCCAAGGCGCGCTGCCGCAGGCAGTACCTTACTGTACGGCAAGGCAGCGCAACGCCGGCATGGACGTTTTTTACTCGGCAGCGCCCCACAGGTCGTGCGCGTCGGCCGAGGTGATGGTCACGTCGACGAACTGGCCGACAGCCAGCTTGCGGTGCGGCTCGAATGGCGGCTTCACATACACGACGCCGTCGATTTCCGGCGCGTCGGCGGACGAGCGGCCCACACCGCCGGAGCGGGTGACTTCATCGATCAGCACGCGCACGGTCTTGCCGACCTTGGCTTGCAGGCGTTTCTTGGAAATTTCTTCCTGCAGCAGCATGACGCGGCCGCGGCGCTCTTCGCGCAGCTCTTCCGGCACGGGATTGGCGATTTCGTTGGCGGTCGCGCCTTCGACAGGCGAATACGCGAAGCAGCCGAGGCGGTCGATCTGCGCTTCCTTGAGGAAGTCCAGCAAGTACTCGAATTCCGCTTCCGTTTCGCCAGGGAAACCGGCGATAAAGGTCGAGCGGATGGTCAGGTCCGGGTTGATGGCGCGCCAGGCCTGGATGCGGTCCAGGTTTTTCTCGCCGCTGGCCGGACGCTTCATGCGTTTGAGCACGTCAGGGTGCGCATGCTGCATCGGAATGTCCAGATATGGCAGGATGTGGCCGCCGCTCATCATCGGGATGATCTGGTCCACGTGCGGGTATGGATACACGTAATGCAAGCGCACCCAGGCGCCGTAGGACTTGGCCAGTTCGCCCAGCGCTTCCGTCAGCTGCGTCATGTGGGTCTTCACGGGACGGCCATTCCAGAAGCCGGAACGGAATTTCACGTCCACGCCATACGCCGAGGTATCTTGCGAAATGACCAGCAATTCCTTGACGCCGGCCTTGAACAGGTTTTCCGCTTCGATCATCAATTCGCCGATCGGACGCGAAACGAGGTCGCCGCGCATGGACGGGATGATGCAGAAGCTGCAGCGGTGGTTGCAGCCTTCGGAAATTTTCAGGTAGGCGTAATGCTTGGGTGTCAGCTTGACGCCTTGCGGCGGCACCAGGTCGAGGAAAGGCGCGTGTGGTTTCGGCAGGTGGAAGTGGACGGAGTCCATCACTTCGGCCAGCGCGTGCGGGCCCGTGACGGACAGCACTTTCGGGTGCACCTTCATGATGATGTCGTCGCCGGCAGCATCTTTCTTGGCGCCCAGGCAGCCGGTCACGATCACTTTGCCGTTTTCAGCCAGCGCTTCGCCGATGGCGTCGAGCGACTCTTGCACGGCAGCATCGATAAAACCGCAGGTATTGACGATCACCAGATCGGCGCCAGCGTAGGATTTCGCCGTTTCGTAGCCTTCGGCGCGCAGTTGGGTCAGGATTTGTTCGGAGTCGACCAGCGCTTTCGGGCAGCCGAGCGAGACAAAGCCCACTTTCGGCGCCGCACCTGGCATGGCCAGCATGGCCTCGGGCTGGGCGGAAGGAACGGGAATACGGTGAATTTCAGACATAGTTGGCAGCTAGTAAAATGGTGAGGCGAATCGGCTATTGTACCCCGAGCCGCCCCTTGCTGGCAGAACTATGCTGTTTTGATGACGCCAATACAACTCCCGGGCAAGCGAATCGCCCGGTGAGTGTGTCGGATCGATTACTTTTTGTCGGTTGGAGGTACCGGCGGCACAAACGGGAAGGTGCCGAACAGATTCTTGCTCTGGCTCTGCATCTGTTCCTGCATCTGCACGAACAGGCTCTTGCTCTGGTCGATGTAGTTGTTCATCATGCCTTGCATCATCGGACCCTGGACATTCATGAACTGGGTCCACATTTCAGGGCTGAAGGGCTTGCCTTCGAAACTGCCGGCCGACGTGCCCGTGAATTTGTGCTGGATATCGGTGAACGCTTGCACGTTCTTTTCCAGGTAGGATCCCATCATGCCCTGCATGGCGTGGCCATAGTAGCGGATGATCTGCGACAACACGCTGCTCGAGAACATGGGCGCGCCATTCGCTTCCTCTTCCAAAATGATTTGCAGCAAGATGCTGCGCGTCAAATCTTCATTGGATTTGGCATCGACGACGGTAAACACCTCATTGTCCAACACCAGCTGCTTGACGTCCGTCAAGGTGATGTAGGAACTGGTTTGCGTGTCATACAGACGGCGGTTGGGATATTTTTTAATCAGGCGGTCTATACTTTTTTTTGCACTACTCATCACAAGTTCCACTTATTGCGCCGCAGCGCATACTGAGTTAATCCGAAAAAAAAGCGAACGTGGGTCCGCTTTCGCACCTGCCTACGTTTTCCATTATAGAGTGGAAAACGGCTCCATTGCACATCAGGGTAGTAGATTCCCGCATTTATTGCAACGCAACTAAAAGTAGATTCCTGACAAGACCGGAGATTACGCCGGTCTTGCCGGGCCAGAAGCTTTTGTAAACTAGTCCGCCCTGACTTTAACATACCGCCCCGGCGCCGGCTCGATTGCCGCGTGGCGTTTGTTGCCCGGCTTGCCCGGCGCCTTCACCTGCGCGCCGCCGTGTTCAGCCAGGAAAGCCGCCCATTCGGGCCACCAGCTGCCCACGTGCTCGGTCGCGCCTTCCATCCACTGTTCGGCAGTCAAGGGCTTGGCTTTCGCCGTGCGTGCGCCTTTGCCCGCGTCATTGCTCCAGTAGCTGCGCTTTTTCTTCGAGGCAGGATTGATCACGCCGGCGATATGGCCCGAGGCGCCAAGGATGAAGCGGTTGGCTTTCGGCTTTTTCGGGTTCAGCACGGCCGTGCTGGCGTACGCCGCGCCCCAGGGCACGATATGGTCTTCGCGCGAACCGTAGATGAATGCGGGCGCGTCGATGCTGCTCAAGTCGACCTTTTCGCCGGCCACCGTCAGCTTGCCCGGCACTTTCAGGCTGTTTTCCAGGTAGGTGTTGCGCAGATACCAGCAGAACATGGGGCCCGGCAAGCCCGTGCCGTCGCCATTCCAGTACAGCAAGTCGAACGCGGGCGGTTCCTTGCCCTTCAGGTAATTCGACTGCACGTAGTTCCACACGAGGTCGTTCGGCCGCAGGCTCGAAAAAGTGCTGCCCAGGTCGCGGCCCGACATCAGACCGCCCTTGGCCAGCGTCTGCTCGCGCAGCGCCACTTGCGGCTCGTCGATAAAGACGTCGAGCGCGCCCGTGTCGCAGAAATCGAGGAAAGTGGTCAGCAAGGTCAGGCTGGCGGCCGGATTCTCGCCCCGCGCCTTGAGCACGGCCAGCGCCGTCGAGACGATGGTACCGCCCACGCAAAAGCCGAACATATTGAGCTTGTCCTGGCCGGAAATGTCCTGCGTGACCCGAATCGCTTCGATCACGCCTTGCTCGACGTAATCGTCCCACGTCAGGTGCTGCATGCTCAGGTCCGGATTGCGCCAGGACATCAGAAACACGGTATTGCCCTGCTCCACCGCATAGCGCACGAGCGAGTTTTCCGGCTGCAAGTCAAGGATATAGAATTTATTGATGCACGGCGGCACCATCAGCAGCGGCCGCTGGTGTACCGTGGCCGTCGTCGGCGTGTACTGGATCAGCTGGAACAGCGCGTTTTCGAACACCACCGTGCCCGGCGTGGTGGCCACGTTGCGGCCCACTTCGAAGGCCGATTCGTCGGACTGCGAAATGCGGCCCTTGCCCATGTCGGCCAGCATGTTGCTCAAGCCCTTGGCCAGGCTTTCACCCTTGGTCTCGATCAGGGTTTGCTGCGCGTCGGGATTGGTGGCAAGAAAATTGGCGGGCGACATGGCGTCGACGATTTGCTGCACGGCAAACGCAATCTTTTGCTTCTGGTGCGGCGTCGCTTCCACGGCGTCGGCCATGGCGCTGAGAAATTCCGCGTTCAGCAGGTAGGCGGCCGCATTGAAGGCCGACAGGGGGCTGGCGTGCCAGGCGGGCGCGGAGAAACGGCGGTCTTTCAATTCCGGCGCCTTGCCGGCCATAAAGTCTGCCCACAAGCCCGTCAGCTTGGCCACGTAGGCATTTTTCAGCTGCTCGATCGCTTCCGGCTTGATGCTGGCACCCGCATCCTGCAAAATGCCGGCAATCGGATTGCCGGCCGGCTGCGGTACCATGTTGAACCACGTCTTCCACTGTTCAGGATTGCTGATCTGCGCCATCCATTCCTTGGTCATCATTTGAGGATCGGGCATGTTCATAGCTATATAAATCCATTCAAGAATTGATAAATAATTACTTCCGGGCCACCTGCATGCAAACTCTTACTGACTGCCAATACCAATGATGCTCATGACCGCTGTTGCCTGGATCTATGTCGTCGGCCTCATGGCGCTGACGGAACCGTCCATCGTCGCCGGGGTGATGACCTTCGTGCTGTACTGCGTCATCCCGCTGTCCATCCTATTCTATCTGACGGGCTCAAGGAGACGCAAACGCAAGGCGGCGCGCATCGCGGAACTGCAAGCCCGCGCGCTGGCCTCAGCAGACGATAAAACAAAAACGGCAGACACATAAGTGTCTGCCGTGCAGATTATTTGCGCCAGATCAAGCTGGCCTGTCTTCCCGTGACGCCATCGCGCCGGTACGAGTAAAACTGCGCCGCATCGCTGACGGTGCAATATTCCCCGCCTGCCACTTGCGCCACGCCATCGCGCAGCAGCATGGTGCGCGCCAGCGCATAGATGTCGGCCAGGTACTTGCCCGGCTTGCCAGCGATGGCGACGAAGGAAGCGCTCAACACTTGCCGCTCGGCATCATCGCGCGCGCCGTCGCGGAACGCTTGCAACACATCGTGCCCCACTTCGAATTGCTGTGGACCAATGGCCGGCCCCAGCCAGGCGAGGATATCCGTCGCGCCCTGCGCACGCATGCTGTCCACCGTGCGCTGCAAGACGCCGTTGGCCAGGCCGCGCCAGCCCGCGTGGGCCGCGCCGACGACGAGGCCATCCGTCGAACAAAACAATACCGGCAGGCAATCGGCCGTCATCACGACGCACACGGCGCCAGGCTGCGTTGCCACGCTGGCGTCGGCATCGGGCACGCAACCGTCCAGCTTCCCGGCATCGGCGACGGCCACGCCGTGCACCTGCGACAGCCAAGCGGGCTCGGATGGCAAGGCGCCCGCCAGCCGCGCGCGGTTGGCTGCCACGTGCGCGGGTTCGTCGCCCACGTGCGTGCCCAGGTTCAAGCCACCGCAGCCCTGCCCGTCACCATACGGGCCCTGGCTGACGCCGCCCGCGCGCACGGTCGCCAGCGCGCCCACGTTCGCGGGCAGGCCGGGCCAATGGGGAGTGATATAAGGCAAGGCAGCCGTCATCAGACCTGTTCCGGCTCGGGAATGCCGGCCGTGGCGATCAGTTGCGCGAAATCGTCGGCCAGCGGCACGATCCACTCGCACGCTTCCAGGGTGCCCGGATGCACGAGGCCCAGGCGGCGCGCCTGCAGCGCCTGGCGCGAGAAGACGGACACCAGGTGCTGCTTGCCGTACACATAATCACCGACCAGCGCAAAGCCCAGATGCTGCATGTGCACGCGGATCTGGTGCGTGCGGCCTGTTTCCAGGCGGCATTGCATCAGGCTCACGGGACGGCGGTCGAGTTCGCCGCTGCCGATCAATTCATAGTGCGTGATGGCGGGCTTGGCCGTGAAGTTTTCCGAGACGGCCATCTTGACGCGGTCGCGCGGGTGGCGCGCGATGGACGCATCGATGGTGCCCGCCGCCTTCGGCGTGCCCCACACGAGCGCGAAATATTCGCGCTTGACGGTGCGCGCCTGCAACTGGCGCACCAGGTCCGTTTGCGAAGCGAGGGTCTTGCCGACCACCATCAAACCGCTCGTATCCTTGTCCAGGCGGTGCACGATGCCGGCGCGCGGCACGCCCGCCAGTTGCGGGCAGTGGTGCAGCAGGCCGTTGAGCAGGGTGCCCGACCAGTTGCCGGGGCCCGGATGCACGACCAGTCCGGCCGGTTTGTTGATGACGATGATATGCTCATCTTCGTGCACGATGTTCAATTCCATCGCTTCCGGCTTAAAAGCCTCGTCTTCCGGCGCGCTTTGCGGCAGAATGACGATCTTCTCGTCGCCGTAGGCGGTCATGTTGCGTTTGGCAACTTTTCCATCGACGGTCACGAAACCGGCTTCCAGCCACAATTGCAAGCGGCTGCGCGAGTATTGCGGCACCAGCTGGGCGATGACTTTATCGAGGCGGTGGCCGCAGGCGTCCGGCGTCAGTTCCAATGTAATCGGGGCCATTTCCTCGAAGACGTCGTCGGCGGCAAAATCGCCGTCAAACGCCTCTTCGGCAACATGGTCAGAAAGGGAGTCAAACGCGGGGTCAGCCAAATTAGGCTTCGGAGTTAATATCACAGCATTCCCATCGGCTATAATCAGCCTATTGTAAAATCTTGGTTAAAACCTTCTTGCAAAACGTCATGCAAAAAAAATTATCGTTGGTAGTCGCTTCAGTCGTTCTGCTCGGCATGTCCGCTTGCAGCTTGTTGCCTGAAAAAGTGGATGAGACCAAAAACTGGTCCGTTACGAAATTATACTCGGAGGCGCGTGAAGAAATGGCCGGGCAGCACTATGAAGCTGCAATCGGCCTGTTCCAGAAGCTGGAGGCTAACTATCCTTTCGGCAACTATGCTCTGCAAGCGCAGATGGAGATCGCTTACGCGTATTATAAGTCGGGAGACCAGGCTCAGGCACTGGCTGCCGTCGAACGCTTCATCAAGTTGCATCCGAACCACGCCAATGTGGACTATATGTACTACTTGCGGGGTCTGATCAGCTTTAACGACCAGATCAGCTTCCTGAACTTCCTGTACGAGCAAGATCCGACCGAGCGCGATCCGAAGGCCACGCGCGAAGCGTTTGCCGCCTTCAAGCAACTGGTCGACAAGTTTCCAAATAGCAAATACGCGCCCGATTCGCTGGCCCGCATGAACTATTTGATCGATGCCATGGCGAAATACGAAGTGCACGTGGCGCGCTATTACTACCGCCGCGGCGCCTATCTGGCCGCCGCCAACCGCGCGCAAACGACGGTCAGCGACTTTGCCGCTTCGCCGGCCATCGAAGAAGCGCTGTTCATCATGTACCGCTCGTATGACAAGCTGGGCTTGACCGACTTGCGCGACGATGCCTTGCGCGTGCTGACCAAGAACTACCCGAACACGGCATTCCTCAGCCCGGAAGGGGTGAACAAGGAACGCAAGTGGTGGAAATTCTGGCAGTAAGATAAGAAAAAACCGGGCTAGCCCGGTTTTTTTACTTATACACCCACTTTGCGCCGGAACACCCAGTTCTTGTCGTTCGAGGCTTCCGGCACGAAACCGTAGCCGTCGACGTCGAACTCCTTCAGCTGCTGCGGGTCGCGGATGGCGTTGACGGCCGCATAGCGGGCCAGCATGCCGCGCGCGCGCTTGGCGTAGAACGAGATGATTTTATATTTGCCGTTCTTCCAGTCCTCGAACACGGGCGCGATGACGGGCACGTCCAGCTGGCGCGGCTTGACGGATTTGAAATATTCCTCGGAAGCAAGATTGACCAGCACCTTGGCGCCCTGCTCTTTTGCCGTGCGGTTCAAGCCGTTGGTAATGGTGTCGCCCCAGAATGCGTACAGATCCTTGCCGCGCGTGGTCGACAGCCGCGTGCCCATTTCCAGGCGGTGCGGGTGGATCAAGTCCAGCGGGCGCAGCAAGCCGTACAGGCCCGACAGGATGCGCACGCGCGACTGGGCATAGTCGAGCTGGGCCGGCAGCAGGCTGCGCGCCTCGAAACCGGCATACACGTCGCCATTGAAGGCCATGATGGCTTGGCGCGCTTCCGCCAGCTTGGGCGTCCAGGAAGCGTAGCGGGCCACGTTGAGGGCCGACAAGGCATCGGAAATGCCCATCAGGCTGCCCACTTCGGCGGGCGAAAACTGGCGCATGCGCTCGATCAGCTGGGCGGAATGGTCGAGAAAATCGGGGGTGCTGTGCAACGAGGTTGTTGGCGGCGTCTCCAGGTCGAGACTCTTGGCGGGCGAAAGCACGATCAACATAAATTATCACTACAGAATAGAATTGCCGACATGATACCTGCTCCACAAAAACTCGTCCTCGACACCAACGTTTGCCTCGACCTGTTCGTCTTCAACGACCCGCGCTGGGCGCCCCTGCTGGCGGCCATGGAAAGCGGCGCCGTGCATGCCATCACGCGCGAAGATTGCCGTGCGGAATATCTGGTCGTATTGCATTACAAACATTTGCCGCTCGATGAAGCCAGCCGCGCCGTCGCCGCCGCCCGCTTCGACGCGCATATCAGCGTGGTGGCGCCGCCCGTCTCCGGCGTGCGCCTGCCCGTCTGCACGGACAAGGATGACCAGAAATTCCTCGAACTGGCGCGCGACGCCAACGCCGACATCCTCATCACCAAGGACAAGGCCCTGCTGAAACTGGCCCGCAAGACGGCCAAGGCCGGCATGTTCAAGATCATGGTGCCGGAAGGCTGGGCCTTGCCAGGCTGAGGCGCCAAAGCCCCGCACGCAACGGGGCGCGCTGCGCTAGAATGAGACACGATTCCACTTTCCGCACCGCGCCCCTACCGCTCATGAACAGCCCGTCCCTGCCCTGCACGACTCCCACCCTGACCACCCGCTTGCCTCTCGTGGGCACCACCGTGTTTACCCGCATGTCCAGCCTGGCGGCCCAGCATGGCGCCGTCAACCTGGGCCAGGGTTTTCCCGACTTCGATTGCGACCCGGCCCTGGTCGACCTCGTCAGCGACGCCATGCGCGCCGGCCACAACCAGTATCCGATGATGACGGGCGCCGCGCCCCTGCGCGAGGCCATCGCCGCGAAAATCGCCAGCTTGTACGGCCACGGCTATGATGCCGGCACGGAAATCACCGTCACGGCCGGCGCCACGCAGGCGCTCACCACCGCCATCCTGTGCTGCGTGCACCCGGGCGACGAAGTCATCGTCATCGAACCGGCCTATGACAGCTATTTACCCGCCATCGCGCTGGCCGGCGGCGTGCCCGTGCTGGTGTCCATGCAAGTGGGCGAGTCCGGCTACAGCGTGCCGTGGGACCAGCTGGCCGCCGCCGTCAGCAGCAAGACGCGCTTGATCATCATCAACACGCCGCACAATCCGACGGGCACGATCTTGCGCCCGGCCGATGTTGCCGCGCTGGCCGACATCGTGCGCGGCACGCAAATATTGATATTGTCCGACGAAGTGTACGAGCACATGGTGTACGACGGCGTGCCGCACGCGTCGCTTTCGCGCAACGCGGAACTGGCGGCACGCAGCTTCATCGTTTCCAGCTTCGGCAAGACGTATCACGTGACGGGCTGGAAAGTCGGCTACGTGGCGGCACCAGCAGCCCTGACGGCGGAATTTCGCAAGGTGCACCAGTACAACGTGTTTACCGTCAACACGCCGATGCAGCACGGCATCGCCGGCTACATGGCGAATCCGCAGCCCTACCTGGACTTGCCCGCGTTTTACCAGCGCAAGCGCGACCTGTTCCGCGACGGCCTAGCGGGCAGCCGCTTTACCCTGCTGCCGGCCGACGGCACGTATTTCCAGTGCGTGCGCTACGATGCGATTTCGCAAGAAACCGAAGCGCAGTTCGCCGAATGGCTGACGACGGAAATCAAGGTGGCGGCCATTCCCGTTTCCGCGTTTTACGTGCAGGGCAAGGAGTCGGGCATCGTGCGCTTCTGCTTTGCCAAGAAAGACGAGACCTTGCGCCTGGCGCTGGAGCGCCTGCGTAGCATATAACCGAGCACTGAACATGGCTTCGCTGCGGCGGGGCAAAGGATGACAGATGGTACAGCGTCGCATCGGCCCGGCCGACCTGGTTCCCGGCGAACCCCTGCCCTGGGATCTGTTTTTGGCTGACCATAGTGCCGGCCCGCAACTGCGCAAGGGGCAGATCATCACGGATGGCACGCAGCTGGGCCGTTTGCTGCAGCTGGGCCTGTACGTGGGCGCGCCGGACCAGCCATCCGTCTTGCGCTTGCTCAATGAGGCAGCGCAACGCCTGGAACGGCTGCTGCTGGACTTGCGCAGCGAAAGCAATGCCGAGCGCGACGTGCGCGACATCGCCCGCGAACTGCTGCGCGCGCTCGAACACGATGCCGATATCGCCCTGGCCAGCATCCTGCTCAACCAGATCGCCGGCAGCTACGCCGTGCGCCACTGCATCGAAACGGCCTTGCTGGCCATGCTGGTGGGCCGCGGCATGCACAAGTCCCACGATGAACTGCTGCTGATCGGCGCGGCCGCGCTGACGATGAACGTGGGCATGCTGCGCCACCACGACAGTTTCCAGGACCGGCGCGGCCCCCTGAACGACGATGAAATGCGCATCGTGCGCCAGCATCCGCAGGAAAGCACGGAATTGCTGCGCTGCGCCGGCGTCGATGACGAGGAATGGCTGAGCTGTGTACTCTTGCACCATGAAAACGACGACGGCAGCGGCTACCCGCAGGGGCGCACGGCCGATGAAATCCTGCAAAACGCCAAGCTGATCGGCCTGGCCGACCGCTATTGCGCCCGCGTCTCGGCGCGCAACTACCGCCGCTCCATCGTCCCCGACCAGGCGCTGCAGCACATCTTCCTCGACCAGGGCGTGCCCATCGACCCGCTGCTGGGCGAGCAATTCGTCAATCTGCTGGGCAAGTATCCGCCCGGCACCCTGGTACGCCTGCGCAGCGGCGAACTGGGGGTGGTGACGCAACGGGGCGCCGGCCATGTGCATCCACTCAGCGACCCGCTGGGCGCGCCGCTGGCCGCCGCCGAGCTATCGCAGATGACGCCGCGCGACACGGGCGACAGCCAGTTCGCCATCGTTTCGTCGCTGCACGAAGACGATGCCGGCATGCATTTCAGCATGCGGCACGTGTGGGGCGACGAGGCGCGGCTGTAGGCTGGCCGGGCACCGCTAGGCGCCAGGCACGGCTCACTTCACGGTTTCGGCGGGCGGATGCCCGTGTACTGTGCGCTGACCAGCAGCCATTGCTTGTCGACAAGCCGAGCGACATAGCCGGCGCGCAGGGCGAAATTGCGGGCTACCCCATCCTGGTTGAGACGGTAGGACAGCCGCGCCGAGATGAGCGCCGTATCGCCAAACTGACGCACCACCGGTTCATCGACCTGCAGCTGGGGACTCGGCCGCTTCTGCTCCGGCGCATAGAAGGCGAGCATTTTTGCACGCCCGTCCACCTCACCGACCGGCGATATTTCCACATAATTCTCCGCCGTGATGGCGTTCAAGGCCACTTGATCAAAGTTGCTCTGCGCCTGCGCATGGCGCTGCACCAAGGCGACCAGTTCGGCATCGGCGGGAGCCGCGTGCGCGCTGCCGATCGCACCGAAGGCGCCCAGCAGACAAGTGGCAAGGACATGTGGAAGGGTCAATTTCATGCGTATTCATCCTGATCGAGGTCATTGAAAAGCATCCGTTGCCTGCCGCGGCAGTATCGGACACTCGCTGGCGGGCGGCGCATCGCGAGAAAGCCCACCGTATGCTATCCCCTTGCCCTTTTCTCGCGCATGCCATTGCGACAAAGCGCTTGAATCGGGGGTTGAAATGACATTTCGCCGGCCCGGGATGCGCAGGGCGATGCCGTCAAAGACGCCCGCAAGCCATGCCTCAGTTCGCGCCCGCAGGAGCGTCCAGCAACTTTTGTTGCAGATCAAGGTTGAGCGCCCACTGCTCTTCCACGGGAATGGCGCGCCGCGAGCTGGTCTTGAGGGAACCTTCTTGCGTCCACAGAAACGGATAAAAATTCAGGCAGAGGTCGCCGGGCAAAGGCAATTCGGGCAATTCGGGCAATTCGTCAAACTCCTGCCCATCGCCGGGCTGCCGGCCGTAAAACTGCCGCAACTGGCGAGTAAAAGCCCATTCGACGAACGCCGTGTAGCCGATCTCCAGCGCTTCCCACGCCAGCGTCTCGGGCGCCAGGTAATACATCTTGCCCTGGTCGGCCCCGAGTGCGCCGCCGTTGATGGCAAAAAAGCCGCCGAGCACGTCGTCGGCCACCAACAGAAAGCCTTCGGCCTTTCCTTCGTTCCACGTAGCAATGTTCCGCTCCAGCTTGCCATGTCCCGAGCCCAATATCCGCAGCCAGCCGTCATCCACCAGGATGCCGCCCGTTTCATAGGCGATGGCGCCGAGGGGGGAACGCGTGGTGACCTGCAGGCTCAGCAGCACATCTTCCCTGCCGGCCGAGGGCGGCAGCAATTCCACCGGGATGTCGGCCTCGCTGGCCCATTGCCGGATCAGCGGAAACGCCGGGTCTTCACTATCCAGTAATTCATTCAATGTACGCATTGCACCTGACCTTATCGATGACCGCTTCCGGCGGTCGGAGAGTTCATGACGACGCTGGCACTGCCTGGCCGGCGGCGCCCGGCATTCCAGCGGCTCGCCCCTGGCGCGATCCAGTATCGACGACGACATCTGGACGCTGCGCAAATTTTACACATAGCCGCCCCGGCACCCCTGCACGCCTGCCAGCGGCCACGCAACGCCGGCCGGATGCCGCCGTCCGGCACGCCGTGCATTCCCCCGAATCGACCGTTCATCCTGCGCCTGGCGCCATTCGTCGTCCCGCGCTCGCCCGTCAGGGCGGCCGCACATACCATGCCGATATGACCACTCCACTCCAGTTCAAGTCCGGCCAATTCTATGGCGACGTGCATCACGGCGCGCGCGGCAGCATTTTCGACATCCGCCGCCTGAAGGCCACGCGTGGCGAAGATGAAGTCGAAACGCACCGGCATGACGATGCCCACTTCGTCTTCGTTTTGTCCGGCACGTATATTTCCAGCGCCCTGCACGCCCCGCCGCGCGCGCCTTCGCCCACCCTCGTCTTCAACCCTGCCGGCACGACGCACCGCGACCGCTTCGTCGATGGCAAGGGCAGTTTCATGACGGTATCGCTCGACCCTGCCCTGCTGTCGGGCGCCGAGGAATTGCATGCGGCCCAGGAGTGCGCCACCGTGTTGCGCGATACGGCCAGCGCGGCGGCCGCGTTCCGGCTCGCGCGCGAAGTGGGCCGCGGCGGCGACGGCGCCCTGCTCGAAGCGGGCGCGTGGGAGATGCTGGCCAGCCTGCACAAGGCGCCCCGGCAGGCGCGCCCCGCCCTGCCCGGCTGGGCCCACCAGGCGTATGAAGCCGTGATGGACCTGGCCAATGACACGCATCTGCGCATCGCCGACGTGGCCGCCGCCCTGGATGTGCATCCCGTGCACCTGGCCCGCGTGTTCCGCCAGGCCTGGGGCTGTTCGCCGGGCGACCTGCTGCGCTGGCGCCGCGTCGACCAGGCCAGCGGCTTGCTGCGCCGCCCGGAACTGAGCATGGCCGACGTGGCGCTGAGCGTGGGCTTTGCCGACCAGAGCCATATGACGCGCGCCTTCCAGGCCCGTTACGGCATGACGCCCAGCAACTATCGCCGCCAAATGTTTCAAACGTCCAAGACAATGCCCAATTTGCAAGACTAGACTGCACTTTTCCAACTCAGGAGTACACCATGTTGCGATACCTCCCCCTTCTTCTCGCCTTCGGCAGCAACGTCCACGCAGGCGAACTGAACGGCGTCACCACCGCCATCGAAGCGGGCGACTTCAAGCAGGTCACCAGCGTCGTGGTGGCGCAGCATGGCAAGCTGCTCTACGAACACTACTTCGACAAGGATGGTGCCGAAAGCCTGCGCAACACGCGCTCCGTGGGCAAGACGGTGGCCGGCATGCTGGTCGGCCTGGCCATCGAGCGCAAGCTCTTGCGCACCGACACCCCCGTCCTGCCCTACTTTCCGGAACTGCGCCCGCTGGCCCATGCCGACCCGCGCAAGGACAAGATCACGGTCGAGGACTTCCTGACCATGAGCTCACTGCTCGAGTGCGACGACGACAATCAGCATTCGCGCGGCAACGAAGAGCGCATGTATCTGGTGGAAGACTGGAGCCGCTTCGTGGCGGACCTGCCGATCCGCGGCTTTCCCGAATGGCAGCCCCGCCCCGAGCAATCGCCGTACGGCCGCGCCTGGAGCTATTGCACGGCCGGCGTAACCCTGCTGGGACCGCTGCTTGAAAAGGTGAGTGGCCAGGGCGTGCCGGACTTCGCCGCCGCCAATCTGTTCAAGCCGCTTGGCATCGACAAGGTGAAATGGCAATTCCAGCCCAAGGGCAGCGCCATGACGGGCGGAGGCTTGCAGCTGCGCAGCGTGGATCTGATGAAGCTAGGCCAGCTCTACCTCGACGGCGGGCGCTGGCATGGCAAGCAGGTGATGCCGACCGAATGGGTCAAGCGCTCGATCGCGCCCCACGCCAACGCGCGCGAAGGCATGGACTACGGCTACCTGTGGTGGCTGCAACCGTTCACGGCCAATGGCCGCACGGTGCAAAGCTATGGCATGGCGGGTTCCGGCGGCAATAAAGTGCTCGTCCTGCCGGAACTCGATGCCGTGGTCGTCATCACCACGACCAACTTCCAGGTGCGCGACGCCCATGGCATCAGCGAAAAATTGCTGACCAAGCTGATCCTGCCGACATTGATGCGCCCGTAAGCGCCCTTCATTTTGCGGACGTCAAGTACGCCCGCAAGCCATGCGTGAGCACGAAAGGAAACACGCTCGCGTGATCTTCATCCGCGAAGACGCGCAAGCGCGTCTTCAAGCCGGGGAACTTGCGCGATGTCAACTTTCCATCGAATTCGCGCAAGTCGGCCACCATGTCGGCGTCCTCTTCCGAACGCGAACGCTTCTTGCCCGCCGCCAACTTCTCCAGGCCACCGATGCCGAAGAACACGGAGGCGGGCAAATCCTTGTGGCTGGCGGCATACGCCTGTTCGCGGTCGAACATGACGCCGGCGTCGTACCACAGCGACGGGCTGCCAAGGATGTAGTGCTCGAAGGTGCGCGGTTCCGTCAGCAGGAATTGCAGGCCCAGCAAGCTGCCGTAGGAATGGCCGATGAACACCTTGCGCTGCATGTTCGCGCGATATTGCTGCGCAATAAAGGGAAACACCTCTCCCGAGATGAACTGGCCATACGCCTTCGCTTCGCCGAACGCGGGCTGCCGTCCCGGCATGTCCGAGCGGTAATCGTGCTTGCGCGGCGTGGTGGGCGTGTAGTCACGGCGCCGGCTGTACACGCCGCCATCGCCGTTGGCGTACGACAAGCCGACCACAATGACTTCCTCCATCCCCGCATGCTTGTTCAGGCGCTGCGCGATATTGCGCACGACGGGAAATGCATAATTGGCGTCGACGACGAACAGCACCGGATAGCGCTTATTGCCCTGCCGATAGGAATCGGGCAAGGCGACATACAGCTGGTAATCGCGCTTCAAGGCTTGCGCGCGGAGGTCGCGCACTTCCGTATTCTCAAGAACGTAGCTGGCAGGCGCGCTGGCGGGGGCGGCCAGTGCGCTGTTGGCCAGGCAGCAAAGAACGATGAGCAGATGCAGAGGCTTCAAGCTGGTTTCTTTCAGTGAGGTAATAGTTACTTCGCCGCAGCCGCCGTCAGCTGCACCAGCTTGCGCTCGACAAACGCCTGCAGCTGGGGCGACAGGGTTTGCAAGCCCTTGGCCCGCTCGAACGCCTGGCGCGCCTGGGCCGGGTGGTTGTCGGCTTGCAAGGCGATGCCGAGGCCCATCCACCAGACGCTGTTGTCGGGCGCCGCCTGCAGGGCCAGCTGGTAGTGTTCGGCCGCTTCGCGGTAGCGCTGCTCGCGCTGCAGCACGCCGGCCAGGAAGGCGTGGTATTCGCCGTTGTCGGCGGCGTACGGCAAGCTACGCATGAGGGTATCGAGGGCCGCCGCGCCGCCATTGGCCTTGTCCAGCTGCAAACGGGCCAGCATCATCGCCTGCGCCGGCTGTTTCGGATCCAGCGCCAGACTCAACTGCAGTTGGCGGGCCGCCTCGTCGGGACGCTGCGCTTCCAGCAGCAGGCGCACCAGGGTTTCGCGCGCGCCCTGGTGGCGCGGATCCAGCTGCAGGGTCTGCTGCAAGGCCAGCATGGCGTCGGAGACGCGGCCATCCTGCAACTGGGCCAGCGCGCGCCGGTATTCATTCTCCACGCGCTGCTGCGGCGTGACTTGTTTTCCGTCAATGATGCGTTCACTCACAGCGGACGCTGCCGTCTTTACCACGGGCGCAGCGGCAGGCTTGGCGGCTTGTTGCGTGATGCGGCGCATGTCGGCGGCACGCAGCTTGGCGGGCGCGGGCGTGGCTTCCTCGGCCTGAAATACGGGCTCGGGTTCCGCCGCCACAACGGGTACGGGCGCGGGCGCGGGTGCAACGACGACAGGCGCCGGTGCCGGCACTGGAACCAGGACCGGCGTACTGGCCACGCTGACCAGCACGGGCGGCACGGCCGGGCGCTTCAGGTAGACCCAGCCCAGGGCGATGGCGGCGGCCGTCAGGCCCGCTGCGCCGCCGAAGACCAGCGCGCGCGAGACGCCACGCTCGCGTTCGGGCACGGAGCGGATACCGGCCGCGTCGCCGCGTCCATCGGGGGTACCGCGGGCATCGAGGTCTTGCAACATCTTGTTAATCAGGCTCATCTACAGGCTCATCTTCGTCATCGGTTCAATAAAGTCCAGCTCGCGCCGCAGGCGGCGGCCAGCACGCCGGCGCCGGCCAGCCATGGCCACGGCCTGCGCCAAAAGCGGCGCGGCTTGCTGGCCAGGGTGTCGCTGGCGGCCAGCGCCACGTGGCGGCCGCCGACCTGCTGCCGCCCTTCGCCGTACGCCACCATCAGCGCCTTGTGCGCCATGATATTGATCAGGCGCGGGATGCCGCCGGACGCCTTGTACAGCTTGGCCACGCCGCCACGGCTGAACAGGCGCGCGCCATCGAAACCGGCCACGCGCAGGCGGTGCGCCACATAAAAATCCACGTCGTCGCGCGACAAGGGCCCCAGGTGATAGTGAAAGGTGATGCGCTGCGCCAACTGGCGGATTTCCGGCAGGGCCAGCTTGACGTCCAGTTCCGGCTGGCCGAACAGCACGATCTGCAGCAGCTTGCGCTTTTCCGTTTCCAGATTTGTCAGCAGGC
This sequence comes from Janthinobacterium sp. SUN211, assembly GCF_030587315.1. NCBI lineage: Bacteria > Pseudomonadati > Pseudomonadota > Betaproteobacteria > Burkholderiales > Oxalobacteraceae > Janthinobacterium > Janthinobacterium sp. SUN211. The sequence continues at coordinate 1,247,083 of NZ_JAPWIC010000001.1, forward strand.
GCAGCGCTTCCAGGCTGTCGACGGGAATCGCCTGCGCTTCGTCCAGGCACAGCAGCACGCGCTTGCCTTGCGCCGCCAGGTTGAGCAGGCGCAAGTTGAGTGCGCGCAGCAACTGATGCTGCTCAATATCCTTTTCCAGCAAGACATCGAGGTCCTCGGCCAGCGCCAGGATCAGCGAACGGGGCGACAAGTTCGGATTCGGGATGTAGGCCGTGACGAAGTCCGGCCCCAAGGATTGCATGAACTTGCGGCAAAGAAAAGTCTTGCCGGTGCCCACTTCGCCAGTGATCTTGATGAAGCCCTCGCCATTGCGCGCCGCCACCAGCAAGGTGTTGAGCGCCTTTTGCGACTGCGGGCCGTTAAAGAAGAAACTGGTATCGGGCGTGAGGCCGAACGGCGCCTCGCGCAAGCCGAAATGGGCCTGGTACATTTAGCGCCGCTCCGACGGACGGCGCGGGTCGAGCGCCTCGATGCGCTTGCCCGAATCGAGCAAGTCCTCGTTCCAGCTATTGGCGCCATCGACGATGGTCGGCTTGATCAGCACCACCAGCTCGCGCTTCTGGATCACCTGCCCCGTGTTGCGGAACAGCGCGCCCAGCACGGGGATATCGCCCGCGCCCGGTACTTGCGAGCGGTCCGACGTCGTGGCCTGGCGCATCAGGCCGCCGATGGCGACGATGCGGCCATCCTGGCTGCGCACCATGCTGTCCATCTCCGACGTGCTCGATGCCGCCAGCGGCAGTTTCAGGGAACCGGCGCTGCCCAGGTCGATTTCCTTGCTGATGGTCGACACCTGGCTGACGGACGGGTGCACGTGCAGGATGATGTTGCCATCCGCGTCGATCTGCGGCGTCACGTCCAGCACCACGCCGGAAAAGAAGGGCTGCAAGGTCACGTTGGGGCTGGTCGTCGCGCCGCTGGCCGTCGTATTCGTCGTGGTCGACACGCCCGTCACGTAAAACTCGTCCGTGCCGATCTTCAGCACGGCCTTCTGGTTGTTCATGGTGGCGATGCGCGGGCTCGACAGCACATGCACGGAGCCTTGCGATTCCAGGAAGGAAATCATCGCCGCGAAATTGGCCGTCTGGAAGGCCAGGCCGAACATGGAACCGGCCGAAGTCGCCGCCGAGCTGAGGCCAAAGCCGCTGCTGGCCGTCAAGCCGCTGCCATTCGTCATGTTGGGCGGCTGGCCGCCGTTGAAGGGCAGCGGCGCCAGGGTGCCGCCCGGCTGGATGAAGCCCGTCGAGATGCGGTTCGTGTGGCCGCTCTTGATCGAGGCAAACGAGGCCCAGTTGATGCCCGTCTGTGTGTTGTCGTTGAGTTCGACTTCGAGGATTTTCGCTTCCAGGATCACCTGGCGGTCGACGGACAATTGCGTGGCCTTCAGGTACATGTCGACATTGCGCAACTCTTCCGGCATGGCGCGGATGACGATCACGCCCGATTGCGGGCTCAGCACCACTTGCCGGCCGCCGTCGCTGCTGCCGACGATGGCTTCCAGCGCCGCCTTCAGTTCCGGCCAGAAATCCGCCGTCGACGAGGTGGTCAGGTTGCTGCTGTCCAGGGTACGGCCGCCCTGGCCGCCATTCGTTTGCTGGTTCTGCTCGTTGTTGTTGCCCTGATTGTTATTGCCGCCATTTCCGCTGTTGCCGGAGCCGCCCGAGTTGGTCGAGCCCACGGAACCGACCGACGTCGACGACACGCGCAGGTTGGAACTGCCACGGCGCGCGCCCGTCAGGTAATTGACGTGGAACAAGCGCGTCTGCATGGTCAGGGGCTTGATGTAGATCTGTGTGCCCTCGACCTTGTAATCGTAGCCATACAGTTCGCGCACGGCGTCGAGCGCCTGGAACAGGGTCACGTCCTTCAGATTGGCGGAAATCGTGCCGCCGATGTCGGGATGGACCAGCATGTTGTAGCGCGTGCCGGCCACGATGGAAGTGAAGAACTGGCGCGCCGGCACATTGTTGAACGCCACGTTGAAGCGCTCGTCGAGCGCGGCGCGGGCCTTCGGCAATTGCTGGGCCAGGGCAGCCACGGGCGGCAGCAGCGCCGCTTCCACGGCGTCCGGCTGGGCCGCTGGCGCCGTGGTGGCTGCCGCGCCCTTGACGGCATCGGTGATCGCATTATAGGTGTCGCGCTTGACGGGCGCGACGTTGCAGCCGCCCAGGCCCAGGCTGACGCTGATGACAGCCGCCATCGTACTGATCTTGAACATGCTCGCCTTGTGTTGATTGAGTTGCTTGGCCACTTCTTCTACTCCTGCTTGCGGTCGGTCTTGCTATCGGTCTTGCGATCGGCCTTGTTATTGGTCTTGCTACTGGGATACAGCTTGAAGGTTTCCAGTGATTTGCCTCGCCGCAACAATACGGCCGTGTCGCGGATTTCCACCACCACGGCGTCGCCCACCTTGCCGCCCACCTTGACCGTCTGGCCATCGATGACGGCCAGGCGGCGCCCGCCCGGCTGGGTGGAAACGAGCACCGATTGCAGCTGCGGCCGGGCCGCGACGACGGGCGCGGCGTCGGCGGGCGCCCACAGGGCCGCGGGCGGGCGCGTCGGGTCGTCGAGCGCCTGCGCCTGCGCACCCGGCGATGCCAGGCTCAGGATCAGGAAGGGCGCCAGCAGCGCGGAACCCAGGGTCAGAGTGCGATCCATGTATCGTCCATGCTGAGGGTATGTAAGGTCAGGGTCAGGGTGGCGCCCGGGTAACTGGCGGCGTCGAGGTGGGCGGCGCCCCAGAAGACGCGTGTCGGCATCGCTTGCAGCGCCTGCATGTATTGCACCATGTCGGCATAACTGCCTTGCAGCACCACTTCCACCCCATGCTGGTGCAGCAGAGGGGCCGGGGCCGGGGCCGGCGCCCTGGCCGCTGCATCGCCGGTCGCGCTGTCGGCCTGGCGCGCGCCCACGGCGCTGGCGGGCAGGGTTTTCAGCGACACCACGCGCAGTCCTGCGTGCCGGCGCAGCAAGTGTTCGAGCAAGGTGAGCATGCGCTCGGGCGCCACCAGACCATGCTGCTTCTCGCGCAGCGCCTGCGCCAGGGACGCCGTTTCCGCCTGCAAGGCCGCCAGGCGCTTGCGCGCTTCCTGGTCGGGATCGGTGGCATGGGCCAGCATGGTCAGCTCGATTTCCTTGTCGGTGGCGCTCAGGAGGCTTTGTTTTTGCGCAATGCTCGCCTCCAGCGCGGCGCGTTTCGCCAACAGGGGATTGAAGCTCATGAAATAGAACACGAACAGGACGGCGGCCGCACCGGCGCCGAACACCATCAGCCGCTCGCGCAGGCTGAGGGCGTCGAAGGCGGCGGCCCATTTCTTCAGCAAGGGCAGCATCAGCGTGTTCCTTCCGTAACAGGTTTCGGCGGCGTGGCAGGCCCGGCCGGGCCGGCGGCGCGGTCGGCCGACTGCAGGCTGAACGCGACATACGGCAGGCCAGGCGCCTTGCCCTCGGCCACGGCCGGCTGCCCGGACTGGTTAATGTCGAGGCTGGCGAAAGTCTTGCCTCGCAGTACTTCCTGCTGGCCCAGGCGCGTGATGTACGCGGGCAACAGCGACGCGTGCAAGGCGCGGCCCTGCAAGCCGAAGTCATTGCCGGCGCCGGCGATATCCACGCCCGTCAGCCATACGCCCTCGACCCTGGCCTGCGCCAGCGCGCGGAAATAGCCGGCATAGCCGAGGGTATTGCCCAGCTTTCCGCTTTCCAGCACGTTCGACGCATCCTGCAGCAACTGGCGCTGCGCCTCGACGGCCGCCAGTTCCTGCGCCAGCGTCGGATCTTTCTTGCGTGGAGGAAAATCGCGCAAAGCCTGGTCGCGCTTCGCCTCGCCTTGCGCCAGCGCCGCCTTGACGCCCGCTTCGCGCCGTTCCAGGCCGGTCAAGGCTTGCTGGGCCAGCACGCCCACGGCCAGCAGGGCCAGCGCCAGGCCGCCCAGGGCCAGCCCGGCCGTGCGCGCCGACATATGGTGTTTTTGCAGTTCAAACTGGGGATTGAACAGATTGATCTGCTGGCTCATGCGCCCTTCCCTTCATGCTTGCCCGGGTGCAGGCCAACCTCGCGCAAGCCGGCGCCGATGGCCAGGAAGTAGCGTGCCTGCATGGCGGGGTCGCGCAATTCGGCGGCCTGCGACAAGTCCAGCACCGTGGCCAGGTCCAGCTGCTCGACGGGCATGTAGAGGTTGTCGGCCAGATAGGCGTGCAAGCCGTCGGCCGCGCCCGTCATCAGCATCAAGCGGGCCAGCGAAATGAAATGGAACTGGCGGTCGAAGTGGTCGAACGAGCGCTGCAGTTCCAGGGTGACGCGGTCGTAATACTGGCTCGCGTCGGGCGACTGCAATTGCGTCAGGGTCACGTCGATGCGGCGCGCCTGGTACAACTCGCCATTGAAACTCATGGTCAGCAAGCCGCCGTCGCCATCGAAATACAGCACGGCGATGCCGCGTCCCGGCGTTTCCAGCAAGGTAGCGATATTACGCTGCGCCATCTCGGGGATATCGATCACGGACAGGCCGATCTTGCATTCGGCGTACAGCGCCTGGCGCCGCGATACGGCGCTGTTGCGCGCGGCGACGGCAAACACGCTGCTGCCCCGCTGGGTACCGTTCGGGTCGCCGGGGATGTCGAACACGTCGATGGTGGCTTCGGCCAAGGGAAAGTCCAGCATGTCCTTCAGGCGCCAGCCCACGGCCGTCTTCAGCTCCTCGCGCGGCACGGCCGGCGCTTCCAGCGACAGCAACTGGTACTCGCCGCCGGCCAGCACGGTGGTGCAGTGGCGCGCTGCCGCCTGCACGTCCTTGCCCAGTTTCTCCAGCACCTCGGCCGGTGCCGGCCGCGCGGCCGCCTGGTAACTGGCGCCCAGCACGCGCGGCATGCCGTCGGCGGGACGTTCGACAACGACAGCGCTGACGCCTTCCCGGCCAAACGCCGTGGCCAGCCAACCCTCATACTTCCTTGCTCTTGCGAATAAACCCATGCGACCTATCCAGTGTAAGTGCCTGCCCGATCTTGTCGCGCAGTTAATGCATCCAGCCAATTTTAATTCATGAAGCCAACTTTATTGTGTAAAAACAATAAATTAGCGATCTTTTTTTCATGCAGTTGACCTTACTGCGACAGCACGGCTTGCAGGCGGCGCTGGACGTAATCGGCGTTATTGCCCGCATTCGGACAGCCAGAGGCGCCAGGCTGGTTGCACGCCGTGGCCGTGATGGTCCAGCTGGTCAAGGTGCCGGGCCCCGTGGCCGTGCTGCATTGCACGCTGACGCTGAACGACGACAGCGTCGTGCCAGCCGGCAATTTGAAATCGGCCGGACCGATGCACGCCGCGCCGGCGGTCAGGCCGGCGCTGATCTGCTGCTGCAGCCCCCATTCGAGACCGGCGCGCGCGGCCTGTTCGGCGCGCACGCCCTGCACGTCCATGGCCGACTCCGTCTGCTGGAAAGTGGAGATATTCACCATCACGGCCGCCAGCGCGGCCAGCACCACCAGCAGGAAAATGGCCGTGACGAGGCTGAAACCGCGCATGCGGCCCGTGCGGTGGCGCAGCAAGCGCCTCATGGCGTATTCCTCGCCTGTACCTGTTGCACCAGACGCAGCACGCCCGTATTGCTGTTCGCCGCCCCCAGACTCAGGTCGATATTCACCAGACCCCGCTGCACGTTGGCCAAAATGCCATAGCTGAAACGGCAAGCCGTCACCTGGCGCGCCAGCAGTGCTCCCTTCTTCGCCTCCAGCGGCGCCGTGTTTTCCACAACCGGCTGGGTAGCCTGGATGACATAGCCCGCGTAACGGGTCAGGGTGCCGGTCGCCAGATCGCACGCATAGGTAACGGGCGTCGATACCACCTGGAAACGGTTCGATGGCGATGGCAGCGGCGCGGGCGCCGTCGTGAAGGGATAGCTGCCCAAGGTGACGACAGTGCCGGACACTGCCGTCACGGGCGCGCGGTTGCAGCCATTCGCCGCGCTGCAGGCATACGCATTGTTCGGCGCGTCGTCCCCGCCCAGGTTGTAGACGACGATCTGATCGCCCACGCTGATCGCCTGGCGCGTGCCCAGCGCATCGGCGGGCATGGCGCCGACGACGGTGAAGCTCGCCGGAACGCCGGGGGCGGGAGGGGTCTCGAAGCTCAGCACATTGCCCAGACCGGCCGGGTCGCTGTCGCTCAGGTAGCGCCCACCCGTCTTGGTCAGCAACAATTCCAGGAACAGGCCGTCGTTCGACACGCGCACGCTGTTGGGCAGGGCCAGGCGCACGTCGCGCGTCAGGCGGCGCGCTGCCGTGTCGGCCGTGTCGGCCAGCGCGGCGCGCGCGGTGGTGTCGATATAGCCTTGCACGGGCACGCGGATGAAGACGGCGACCATGGCACCGATGATGCCCGTGATGACGATCACGATGACCATCTCGACGAGGGTAAAGCCGCGCGCGCGGCGCCTGGCGTTGAGGATTGTTTTCATGGAATACTGTTCGGCGCATAGCGCACGCGATAGCCGTCGAGCACGATCTTCTGGTCGGCATACGGCACGACCACCTGGATATGCAGGCTTTCCGTCGCAGGCAAGCCGTTCAGGGCTTGCTCGGTGATCGTCACCAAGGCAGTGTAATTCTGGGTGGGGCTGGCAGCCCAGGCATTACCCTGGGCATCCGTCGTGTACTCCTTGGCCGTGCCATACGCGCTCACGTAATCGTTGACGTTGTCGAACGGCCGCCCCGCGCCGTTCGCCTCTTCCCCCGGCCCTTCCGGGATGGCGCAGCCGGCCGGGCTGGTCGCCGTTTGCGCGGCCGGGTCTTGCGGATCGCAATAGGTAAACCGCGCCAGCTGGATTTCTTCCAGCATGCCTTCGGCAATCGCCAGCGCCTGCTTGCGCAACTGCGGATCGGCGCTGTGTTGCGTCGTCAGGCTCATCACGCCCAGGATGGCGGCCGAGGCCAGGCCGACGATGACGATGAACAGCACCAGTTCGATCAGAGTCACGCCGCGTTCACGCCGGCGCCGCTGGCTAATGGACATAGCCCGTCTCCCCCTCGACCGTGACGACGCGCTCCGTGCCGTCACCCAGGATGCTGATGTTCAGCCGCGCCGGGAAAGCCGATGGCGCCGGGAACACATCGTTCTGCGCATATGGTTTGCCCAGCGCGTCGAAATAAAAACTGGGCTCGCCTGTCACATCGGTGGACAGCTTGACGTTGGACGGGCGGCCTTCGCACAGCCAATTGCTCCCCAGGCAATACTGCTGCGTCTCCTTGCTGCCGCTGTTCTTGCCCGCGGGCGGCACCACTTTCTGGTCAGCGCTGCAAACGGCATCGAAGCACAGGGCCACGCTGTTGGCATCGATGCGCACAAACACGGCACGGTTTTGCGCCACCGCAAGTTTTTGCCCGTAGCGCACGATATTCGTCACCTGGTCGGCAAAACCGCGCGCGTCAAAAGTGTCGCGCTGGAAAAACCGGTTGACGGCAAAGGTCGCCAGCAAACCCGCCAGCACCAGCACGGCCACCAGCTCGATCAAGGTGAAGCCGCGTGGGCGGCACTGCAGCCTAGCCCGCGGTAGCGCCAGACGTTGCGGCAAGATGATCGATGGCAAGGACAATGGAGATACCCGTAAAAAAGCCCAACCGGCATAGCCTGGCGTTGGGCGGGCGGAAACATGGCGCGGCCGTGCCGGTTTGCCGGCACGGCATCTGCACGCCTGTATTAACTGCAGTTGGCCGGCGTGTTCAGGGCCGTCGCGTCAACCACCGGCGGCTGGATCGGTGTGGTGCCTGCGGCAGCCACGGCAGCCGTATAGGTCACCTTGCAATTTGGATGTTTACTGTCAGGCAATACAGTCAACACGGTCGCCGTTGCAGCAGTGGTGGTGGTATCGTAGTCAAGCAGACCACCTGCCGCCGCGGCGATGCCAGGCGAAGCGATAGACGGATAGCCGCTGACGCCCTTGACGTCCGTGCCTTCCATGGTGATGGCAACGCTGTCCGCAGGCGAACCCTTGACCAACCATTGTGCGTGGAACAGGGCCGAACCAGACTTCAAGGCACCCGCCGCCGCCTGCATCTTGGCCACGCGCGCCTCGGTCGACATGTCGATGAATTTAGGAATCGCCGTGGCGGCCAGGATGCCGAGGATCACGATGACGACGATCAATTCGATCAGGGTAAAACCTGCCTGGGCGCCGCTTTTCATACTACGTAAAGACTTGTTCATTCTTGCTTTCTCCAAAATCAAATAAAAAAACTTCAAAACCAACGCCATGACACTGTCGCTGCACCGGACCAGGAAGCGCGTCAGTTTGCCGCCGGGTCCGGCGATTGCCACACCACAATATCGGGTTCCTGGGCGAGCTTGTCAAGATCGGCATCCGCACGTGGCAAGGTTACCTTAAATTTCACTAAATCAACCCTTTTACTGGGAAAAATATTGCCATTACTAAACAAATAGATGATTTTTTGTTCTTTTTTATCGTACAGCCAATTCCCCGCAGGTAATTTTGCAAGCTCCGGCTGCGCGAACTCGCCCAGGTAGTTGGCCGGCTTATCCATCAGCCAGTCGAACGGGTTTTGCCGCGCCAGCGCCGGCAACCGGTCGCGCCGATCCGCCAGGTACAGATGCAGCACCTGCACCCGCAAGCTGGTGCGCAGCACGCCCAGCATCTGCGCCACGGCCACCTGCTGCGCCTGTCGCTGGTAATAGCCGACGCGGTTCAGGAACACGGCCGTCAGGATGGCGAACACGCCCGCCACCACCGCCAGCTCGAACAGGGTGAAACCGCGCTGGCGGAACGGTTTTGCCATCAGTGCAGGGCCGCCCGGCCCAGGTCCCAGATCGGCAGGAAGATGCCCAGCGCCAGCACCAGCACCATGGCGCCGAGGAAGACGATCAAAATCGGCTCGATCTGCGCCGACAGGGTTTTCAGCTCGTAATCGACTTCGCGCTCGTACATGTCCGCGATCTCGTCCATCAGGTCGTCGAGCGAACCGGATTCCTCGCCCACGGCGATCATCTGCAGCACCACGGGCGTAAACACGCCGGCCGCGACCGAGGTGCGCAAGATGCTTTCTCCCCGCTCGACGCCGTCGCGCATCTGCTCCACGCGCGCGCTCAGATACGTGTTGTCGACCGTTTGCGACACCACCGTCAGCGCCTGCACGATGGGCACGCCGCTCGTACTCGACAGGGCGAAGCTACGCGCGAAGCGGGCCATCGTGCCTTTCAGGATGATCTTGCCGGCGATCGGCAGGCGCAGCTTGGCGCGATCCCACTTATATAAACCCTCTTTCGTGCGCAGCCAGGCGCGCCAGCCGAAAAAGCCGCCCACGCCCAGCATCAGCAGGATAGGCCAGTACGTCACCGTAAAGCGCGAGATACCGATCAGGATGCGCGTCATCAGGGGCAGTTCCGCATGGAAACTGGCAAACACCTTCTCGAACTGGGGAATGACGAAGATATTCACCACGATCATGGCGGCCAGCATGGCGAAGACGACGAAGGTCGGGTAGCGCGTCGCCGTTTTCACGCGCGCGCGCATGTCGCGGTCGAATTCCAGGTGGTCGAACAGGCGCAAAAACACTTCATCGAGGCGCCCCGTCATTTCACCCACGCGCACCATCGACAGGTAGAACGGCGTGAAGATGGCGGGATGGCGCGCCATGGCGGCCGACAGCTCGCGGCCCGCGTCCAGCGATTCGCGCACATCCTTGATGATGCGCCCGAATGCGGGGCTGATGGCCGACTCCTGCAAACCGGCCAGGCCGCGCATGATGGGCACGCCCGCCTTGAGCAGCGTGTACAGCTGGCGGCTGAACAATTGCACGTCCATGGGCGTGACCTTTTTCTCGGTCAGCTTGTCCCACCAGCCCAGTTGGTTGGCGCCCGCCTTCGTCACCGTCTGTTTCGTGGCGCTGATGTCGACGGGCGTGCTGCCGCCCGCCATCAATTGATCGGCCACGGCGCCGCTGTCGGCGCCTTCCATGACGCCGGTCAACAGTTCGCCGCTGGCGCTGCGCGCCTTGTAGGAGAAAAACGGCACCTCAATCCTCGCTCTGGTTGCTGATGCGCATCGCTTCCATCACCGTCGTGCGGCCCTGGACCACCAGCTGCACGGCGTGGCGGCGCAGGGTTTCGCCCGCCATCTGCGCCGTCGCCACCTTCATGAAGTGGGACGGATCGGCATGGTTGGCGGCATCGGCCACGGCGCGCGTGATTTCCAGCAATTCGTACACGCCCGTGCGGCCCCGGTAACCCATGCCGTTGCAATGCGAACAACCCTTGCCGTGGAAGTACTGGTTGCGTTCGACCAGCTCGCCCAGTTCCAGGCGCAGCCATTCGTATTCGTTCGGCGTGGGCGCGTACGGCGTGCTGCAGCTTTCGCAGATCACGCGCACCAGGCGCTGCGCCAGCACGGCTTGCAGCGAGCTGCCCACCATGTAGCGGGGCACGCCCATGTCCATCAGGCGCAGCGGCGTGCTGATGGCGTCGTTCGTATGCAGGGTCGACAGCACCAAGTGACCCGTCATGGCGGCGCGCAAGCCGATTTGCGCCGTTTCCTGGTCGCGCATCTCGCCCACCAGCACGATGTCGGGATCTTGCCGCAGGGCCGAGCGCAGCACTCTGGCGAAATTCAGCTCGATCTTGTCGTTTACTTGCACCTGGTTAATGCCCGGCAAGCGGTACTCGACGGGGTCTTCCACCGTGATGAGCTTTTTTTCCACGGAATTAAGTTCGGACAAGGCGCAGTACAAGGTCGTCGTCTTGCCGCTGCCGGTCGGCCCCGTCACCAGCACGAGGCCGTTCGGGCGGCTGACGATGGCGCGGAACTGCGCCACCAGCGCGGGCGGCATGCCGATGGCGTCCAGGCGCAAGGTCGTGCCGCCCTGGTTCAACAAGCGCATCACCACCGATTCGCCATATTGCGTCGGCATGGTGGAAATACGCACGTCGATGCGCTGGTTTTTCACGCGGATGGCGAAGCGGCCATCCTGCGGCAAGCGTTTCTCGGAAATATCGAGGTCCGACATCAGTTTCAGGCGCAGCGCCAGCGAACTGGCGATCTTGCTGTCCGCTTCCGTCTGCAGATGCAGCACGCCGTCGATGCGGAAGCGGATCTGCAGCCGGCCTTCCTGCGGCTCGATGTGGATGTCCGAGGCGCGCACCTGCGTGGCATCCTCGAACACGGATTGCAGCAGCTTGACGATGGGCGCCTCTTCCAGGCCAGGATTGGCGGCCAGCGCGCCGAAGTCGACGGAAACGTCGCCCAGGTCCTGCTCCAGCTCGCGCGTCAGGGTGGAAATGTCTTCCGTGCGGCGGTAGATGCGGTCGATGGCGGCCAACACTTCCGTCTCATTGACGACGGCCAGCTCGATATGGCGCTTGACCAGGCGCGAGATTTCATCGTACGCGAACAGGTCCGTGGGATCGGACATGCCGACCAGCAAGCCCTCGCGGCGGTCTTCCAGCACCAGCGCGCGGAAGCGCCGCGCCTGGGTTTCCGGCAGCAGCCGCACCAGTTCGGGATTGATGTTGAAAAACTTCAGATTGATGTAGGGAATGTCGAGCTGGCGCGCCAGGGCGCCCGAAATCTGCTCTTCCGTGACGAAGCCGTGCTCGACAAAAACGCGGCCCAGCTTGCGTCCCGAACGCTTCTGTTCCGTCAAGGCCTGGCCCAACTGTTCTTCCGTCAGCAATTTCTGCTGCACCAAAATTTCACCGAGCCGGACTTTCTCTGGCCTTGCCATGCTTGCTCCTCGACAGATTCATCAGACGATGCACGCCAGCGGCGCGCGGGGGTATTTTATTCCAGAACCTGTTGTTTCTTAAAGAAAATACATTCCATCATTTGATTTTTGCGCATTTCAACACTCAGCAAGTAAACACTTGCCGCCCGCCAGCACCCATGGCAATAATGGCGGTCGTCCCCCGTCTTGCCTGCCGACCATTGCCACTATGAACGCCTGCGCCATCGAGTTCCACAACGTGCATCTGCAGCTGGCGGGCAACGCCGTGCTGCGCGGCGTCGACCTGCAGGTGCGCGCGGGAGAACTGTTCGGCCTGGTTGGCGTGAATGGCGCGGGCAAGACTTCCCTGCTGAAATGCCTGCTGGACTTCTGTACGCCGGAGCGGGGCGAGATCGCCATCTTCGGCCAGCCGCACCGGCATGGCGCGGCGCGCCAGCCCCTGTCGTTTCTGCCGGAGCGCTTCCAGGCGCCGTATTACCTGACGGGCGGCGACTTCCTGCGCTACCTGGCGCGCCTGCACAAGGTGCGCCCCGATGCGCAAGCGCTGCAGCAAACCCTGGACGCGCTGGACCTGGCGCCGGACGCCCTGCTGCGCCCCGCGCGCGAGTATTCGAAAGGCATGATGCAGAAACTGGGGCTGGCCGCATGCTTGCTATCGGGCAAGCCGCAACTGGTGCTCGATGAACCGATGAGCGGACTCGACCCGAAGGCGCGCGCGCAATTCAAGCAAGTCTTGCGGCAAGCGCGTGCGCAAGGCCGCGGCGCCCTGCTCACCTCGCATGCGCTGGCCGACGTGGAAGAATTGTGCGACCGCATGGCCATCCTGCATGGGGGCCGCATCGTGTTTACGGGCACGCCCGCCGAATGCCGCGCGCGTCACGGCGGCGCGCAAGACGCCAGCCTGGAACAGGCTTTCCTCAATTGCATCGCGGCATGAACGCCGACACGCACGTCCCGCCCTCCACGCCGCCCGGACGGCCGTATGCGCCCTCGCCGCACGGCATGTATCTGCGCCATTTCGGCTTGCGCACGGCGCCGTTCGGCATCACGCCGGACCCGGCCTTCTTTTATACGGGCAATACGCGGGGCGAGCTGCTCGCTGCGCTGCTGTATGCCGTCACGCAAGGCGAAGGCATCATCAAGCTGACGGGCGAAGTGGGCAGCGGCAAGACCATGCTGTGCCGCATGCTGGCCGAGCGCCTGCCGCCCCGGGTCGACGTGCTGTACCTGCTCAATCCCCGCCTGGAACCGGACGAAGTCCTGCACGCCATCGCCGCCGAACTGGGTCTGGAACTGGACGGCTGCCGCGCCGACGCCGTCCTGCGCGCCCTGCACGGCGAGCTGATCGCCAGGCATGCGGCGGGACGCCAGGTGGTGTTGCTGGCCGAAGAAGCACAAGCGATGCCGGGCGCCACCCTGGAAGCGCTGCGCCTGCTGACGAACCTGGAGACGGCCAGCCACAAGCTGCTGCAGATCGTCCTGTTTGGCCAGCCGGAATTGCAGGACACCCTGGACTTGCCCCAGTTCCGCCAGTTGAAGGAACGCATCACCCACAGTTTCAGCGTGCCGCGCCTGCCGCCAGCCTTGCTGGACGACTATCTGGCATGCCGCCTGGCCGCCGCCGGCCGCCCGGCGCCGCTCGTTTTCACGCCGGCCGCGCTGCGCCGGCTGGCGCGCGCGGCGCAGGGCATCGTGCGCAGGATCAATATCCTGGCCGACAAGGCCTTGCTGGCCGCGTTTGCGGACGATGCGCAGGAAATCAGCGCGCGCCACGTGCGCCTGGCCATCGCCGACAGCCCCTTCTACCGCCCGCCCTGGCATGCGGGCAAGTTGCTGGCAGGCGCCTTGAGCTCGCTGATGCTGTTGCTGGCCTTTGCTCTGCTGTGGCAATGGCGGGCGGGCAGCGAAGATCGGATAGCGGCGACAGCCAGCATGGCGACGCCGGCAAGCCAGGCATCCCAGGCACACCACGCATCCCAGGCACGCTCCGCCGCGCCCGCCGACGTGGCCCCAGGCACGCTCAAGGCAGCGCTTATGCGCGCACCGCAGCCCGCCCCGTCGACGCTGCTCGACAGCAAGCTGGCCGAATCGCGCGACTGGCTGGCGCGGCAAGGGCCGCGGCAACTGGTGCTGCACATCGCCAGCTTGCCCGCCACCGAGACAGTTGCGGCGGAAACCTTCCTGCGGCAGGCGCAGCAAGCCACCGGCCTGCACGACCTCCACGTGTTTCGCCTGCCTGGCGCCGCGTCCGCAACCGCGTCCGCGTCCGCAAATACGCCGCCCGCGACCTCCGCCGCGCGCCTGCTCATCGTCTATGGCAGCTTTGCCGACCAGGCCAGCGCCGAAGCCGTGTGGGCCAGGCTGGCCCCGGCGTCGCCGCAGAAAATATTGCTGAGCGACATAGACAGTATCCGCACAGAAATAAAAGCCCTGACACCGGAAAAACCGGGGCGTGGCGCCCCCTGACTTTATTTCAGCATATTGCCTCCCAAGCCTGCACAGCCGATTGCTTTTAAGCGATCATGCTGGGTAAAATTACAAAAGCACAACACGACTTCAAGGGCGAACTTTTCATGACTCAACACCCTATTCCTGTGCTGACCTCTTGGGTCGCCCTCGCCTGCAGCACCATGCTGGCCGGCTGCGCCACGCATCAAACGCCGCTGTCGCCGGCCCACCTCAATGCCGCGCCCGTCGCCGCCGGCGTCATTCCCGAACCGGTGCAGCAAAGCAGCGCGCTGGCCGCGCCCCTGCCCGCGCCCAAGGTGGAAACCTACAGCGTCACCGTGCACAAGGTGCCTGTGCAATCGCTGCTGTTTGCGCTGGCGCGCGACGCGGGCATGAATATCGACATCCACCCGCAGATCGAAGGCAGCGTCACCCTGAATGCGCTGAACCAGACCCTGCCGCAATTGCTGGCGCGTATCGGCAAGCAAGTCGATATGCGCTACGAAATCGATGGCAAGAACCTGACGGTGCTGCCCGACGCGCCCGTCTGGCGCACTTACAAGGTCGATTACGTCAACATGGCGCGCAGCACCAACAGCAGCGTGAATATCGCCACGCAAATCTCCACGGCGGGCGGCGGGTCGAACAACGCCAGCAACCCCGTGGGCAGCACGCAAGGCAGCGGCGGCAACGGCAATAACAATTCGACCACCCTCGTCGTGAATCGTTCGGAAAATAATTTCTGGTACAGCCTGGAAAAGAATATCCGCGACCTGCTGCGCGAGACCACGCTCAACGACGTGCAGGTGGACCCGCTGGCGCAGCTGAACCAGCAATTGACGAGCATGCCTGTCCAGCAGGGACAGCAGGGACAGCAAGGCCAGCAGCAGAACCAGGCCGGCGCCTACCCTGCCGCCGGTGCGGCCGGCCAGTACGGCGCCCAGCCGCCGATGCAGTATGGCAACCCGAACGGGAGCCAGAATACGCCGGGACAGCAGGCGCCCGGCCAGAATGCGGCTCCCGGCCAGCCGCTGGACGCGAACGGCATGCCGCTGCTCAAACTGGCCAACAAGGGCAGCCCCTCGTCCGTCGTCGTCAACGTCGAGGGCGGCCTGATCGCCGTGCGCGCCACGGGCCGCCAGCATGAAAAGATCGCCGAATTCCTCGACGCGGTATTGCACAGCGCCAAGCGGCAAGTGCTGATCGAGGCAACCATCATCGAGGTGCGCCTGAGCAATGAATACCAGCAAGGCATCAACTGGTCGCGCCTGACTGGCAGCCTGCAATTGCGCCAGGGACAAGTGGGCACGGCGGGCCTGTCCAGCGGCGTCACGCCGAACGCCACGCCCGGCATCTTCCTGCTCAATTATCTGAAGGACAGCTTTTCCACCACCATCCAGCTGCTCGAATCGTTCGGCAAGGTGAAAGTGCTGTCCAGTCCGAAGATCAGCGTGCTGAACAACCAGACGGCCATGCTGAAGGTGGTCGACAACAATGTCTTCTTTACCATCAAGGTGACGCCCGCCGTGATCAGCTCGACGGGCACCATCACCACGCCGGCCACCTATGAATCGAAGCTGGAAACGGTGCCCGTCGGCTTCGTCATGAGCGTCACGCCGCAGATTTCCGACAGCGATGAAGTGACCCTCAACGTGCGCCCCACCATCACGCGCATCGTCGGCTACGTGCAAGACCCGAATCCGGCCCTGGCCACGGCCAACGTGCAAAGCCGCGTGCCCGTGATCCAGGCGCGCGAGCTGGAATCGATCATGAAAGTGGGCAATGGCCAGATCGCCGTGATGGGCGGCCTGATGCAAGACTCCATCGACAATGCCAAGGACGGCGTGCCGGGCCTGTCCAGCCTGCCCTTGGTGGGCAATCTGTTTACCTACCGCAATGAGGCAAGCAGCAAGACGGAGCTGGTGATCTTCATGCGCCCCGTCGTCGTCAAGGATGCCAGTATCGAGGGCGATTACCGCGATTACCGCTACCTGCTGCCCGGCCAGGCGCCGCTCAACACCCAGCCCTACACGGATGGCCCGCCAGCGGCGCCCGTCCGGCCGCAGGCGCGCTTGCAGGGAGACTTCCCATGAGCTTGCTGATGCAGGCGCTCAAGAAAGCCGAGCGCGCCAAACAGAACAGCCTTTCCGACGAAGAACTGGAAAAGCCGTCCGAAGCCTACGACCAGGTGCTGGAACTGGCACCGGCCGACGCCCTGCCGCCCCGTCCCGCACCAGCGCCAGCGCCCGTGCAGCCGGCAAGCACCTTGCGCCTGGAACCGCTGGCGGACGCGCCCGCGCCGCAGCCGACACAGAGTGCCTCCCAGCCTGAGCCACAGCCAGGGTCGCAGCAAGGCGCGCAGTCAGGCCCGCCGCCCGAGCCGCCGCGCGCCCGTCCGGAACCGCCGCCCGCCCGGCCACGCTCCAGCCGCAGCAATCCGCCGCCGAAAGGGCCCACCGGACCCATCAGCGTCGACCCGGTCACCGTGCGCCTGGCCGTGCTGCTGGCGATCCTGCTGCTGGTAGTCGGCTCCATGGCGTACTGGTACTGGCGCGCCAGCACCAGCCCCGGCGCGGGCGCCAACTTGCCCGGCGTGCCCATGCCGCTGACGGATGCCCCTGGCACGGCCGGCGTCGCCGGCCCCGTCGTGGTGGTGCCGGCGACGGGTGCCGCGCCGCCGGACGCCATGACGCCCGCGGCGCTGCCGCCCGACACCCCGCGCGACGCGCGCCAGCCAGAGTCAGCACAGGACCAGCAGGCGATGATACAGGCGGCGGCCCAGGCCGCCGTAGCGGCGCAGCTGGCGCACATGGCGCCGCCCGCAGCGCCCAGCCTGCCACCGGTGGCCGCGCCCGACAACAGCCAGATCCAGGTGCAGCGCAGCGTGGCCGCGCCGCAAATCAACCCCGACGTGCAGCAAGCCTATCAAGCCTTCAACGGGGGCCAGTTGGGTCTTGCTCGTCAGCAATATGAAACGGTGCTGCGGCAGGATGCCACCAACCGCGACGCGCTGCTGGGCCTGACGGCCGTGGCCCTGCGCGAAAACCAGGGCGCGCAGGCGGCGGCCCTGTACGTGCGTTTGCTGGAAATCAATCCCGACGATGGCGAGGCGCTGGCCGGCCTGATCGGGCTGCGCCAGGGCGACGTGGCGCAGAGCGAGGCAAAATTGAAAGCCATCCTGGCGCGCAACCCCGACAGTGCCCCCGTGCTGTTTGCACTGGGCAATGTGTACGCCAAGCAGCGCCGCTGGAACGAAGCGCAGCAGCAATTTTTCCGTGCCTACGGCGCCGCACCCGGCAATCCCGACTATGCCTTCAACCTGGCCGTGGGCCTGGACCGGCTGAACCAGCCCCGGCTGGCCGCCACGTATTACCAGCGCGCCTTGACCCTGGCGCAAACGACGCCCGCCGCCTTCGACCAGGCCGTCGTGCAAACGCGCTTGCGCGAACTGGCGGCCCCTGCGGCCCCGGCCGAGCCGACCGTCATCACCCCCCGTCAGGAATAAGCATCACATGGCAGAACAGGCAAAACTTCCCCTCGGCAAGCTGCTGATCCAGAAAGGCGTGATCAGCGAAGACCAGCTGCGCATCGCCCTGATCGAACAGCGGCGCAGCAGCGAACCGCTGGGCAAGCTGCTGATCACCCTGGGTTTTGTCACGGAAGCCACCGTGCGCGAGGCGCTCAGCGAAAACCTGAAACAGGTCAGCGCGGACCTGTCCAGCCTGGTGGTCGACGCCATCGCATTAAAGCTGATACCGAAGGACGTGGCCAAGCGCTACCGCGTCTTTCCCATCGTCTACGAGCGGCAGGCGGATAACCTGATCCTGGCCATGGCCGACACGAGCAACATCGTTGCGCTCGATCAAATCAGCGCCATGCTGGTCAAGGGCATCACGATTTCCACCGTGCTCGTCAACGAATCGGACATTTCGCGCGCCATCGACCAGTACTATGGCTTCGAGCTGTCGATCGACGGCATCCTGCACGAAATCGAAACGGGCGAAGTCAGCTATCAGAGCATGGCCTCGCCGTCGGACGAATACAGCCAGCCCATGGTGCGCCTGATCGATGCGCTGCTGGCCGATGCCGTGCAGAACGGCGCCTCGGACATCCATTTCGAACCGGAACAGTCGTTCCTGCGCATCCGCTACCGCATCGACGGCATCCTGCGGCAAATCCGCAGCCTGCACAAATCGTACTGGCCGGCCATGGCCGTGCGCCTGAAGGTGATGTCGAACATGAATATCGCCGAGGCGCGCGCGCCGCAGGATGGGCGCATCAGCATCAAGTTTTCCGGGCGGCAAATCGACTTCCGCGCGTCGGCGCAGCCCACCACGCATGGCGAAAACGTCGTGCTGCGCGTGCTGGACCGGCAAAAGGGCATCGTGCCGCTGGACGCCCTGGGCCTGGCCGAGGCGGAATTGAACTTGTTGAAACTCATGATCGCGCGCCCCGACGGCGTGATCCTCGTGACGGGCCCGACGGGCAGCGGCAAGACCACCACGCTGTATTCGATACTCAACCATATCAATACGGAAAGCGTCAACATCATGACCCTGGAGGACCCGGTCGAGTATCCGATGAACATGATACGCCAGACCTCCGTCAACGAATCCGTCAAGCTGGGCTTTGCCGACGGCATCCGCTCGATGATGCGGCAAGACCCCGACATCATCCTCGTGGGCGAGATCCGCGACCGCGAAACGGCGGAAATGGCGTTTGCCGCCGCCATGACGGGCCACCAGGTGTATTCCACCCTGCATACGAGCTCGGCCATCGGTTCCGTGGCGCGCCTGCTCGACATCGGCATCTTGCCCGACATCATGGCCGGCAACATCATCGGCATCGTGGCGCAGCGCCTGGTGCGGCGTTTGTGTCCGCATTGCAAGGAAACCGTCATCGCCGATACCATCGAACGGCGCCTGCTGGGCCTAGCACCCGAAGCGCCCGCCGTCAGCATCTGCCGTGCCGCTGGCTGCGAACGCTGCGCGCACCAGGGCTACAAGGGCCGCCTGGCCATCATGGAAATCCTCAAGATGACGGCCGAACTCGATGAATTGACGGCGCGCCGCGCCAGTTTGCGCGAGCTCAAGGCCGCGGCGCGCGCGGCCGGCTTCAAGGGCATCGTCGACGACGGCATGCGCCGCGTGCTGGAAGGCGTCACCACCCTGGAAGAAGTGGGCCGCGTGGTCGACCTGACGGAAAGGCTGGCCTGATGGCGCAATATGTCTACCGCGCAATGGATGCGGCCGGCGCCCTGATTCCCGGCAGCATGGAGGCGGCCAACGTGCCGGACCTGGAAGCGCGCCTGCACCGCATGCAGCTCGACTTGATCGACTGCAAGATCACGGGCCAGTACCTGGTGCTGCTGGGCAAGCGCATCATCCACCGCCGCGACCTGATCAATTTCTGCTTCCATATGGAGCAATTGACGGGCGCGGGCGTGCCCATCCTGGAAGGCTTGAACGACTTGCGCGAAAGCACGGACCACCCGCGCCTGCGCGAAGTCGTCACGGACCTGATCGAAAGCATTGAGGGCGGCCTGCCCCTCTCCGGCGCGCTGGCCCAGCATGGCGACATCTTCGACGCCACGTTCACCAGCCTGATACTGGCGGGAGAACAGAGCGGCCGGATCGCCGACGTCTTCAAGAACCTGTCGGAAAGCCTGAAATGGCAGGATGAGCTGGCTTCGCAGACGCGCAAGATCGTCATGTACCCCGTCGTCGTCGCCATCGTCGTGGCGGCCGTGACGTTTTTCCTGATGATCTACCTGGTGCCCCAGCTGACGGCGTTCATCCGCAACATGGGCGGCGAACTGCCGCTGCACACGCGCGTGCTCATTGCCGTGTCGAATGTCTTCATCGATTACTGGTATCTGCTGCTGGCCTTGCCCGTGCTGCTGTTTTTCGGGCTGCGCGCGCTCATCCGCCGCAGCGGGGCGGCCCGCTACGCCTGGGATGGCTTGAAACTGCGGCTGTGGCTGGTCGGTCCCGTGCTGCACAAGATCATCCTGGCCCGCTTCGCCACGTTTTTTGCCCTGATGTATGCCTCCGGCATCACCATCCTCGAATGCATCCGCCTGTCCGAAGGCATCGCCGGCAACCAGGTGGTGGCGGCCGGCCTGCGCCGCGCCGCCCAGCTGATCAGCGAGGGTTACGGCGTCACCGCCGCCTTCCAGCACACGGGCATCTTCCCGCCGCTGGTGATCCGCATGCTGAAGGTGGGCGAGTCCACGGGTTCGCTGGACACGGCCTTGCGCAATGTCAGTTACTTTTACAACCGGGAAGTGAAGGAGCTGATTGAAAAAGTGCAAGCCATGATCGAGCCGGTCATGACGGTCATCCTGGGCCTGCTGCTGGGCTGGATCATGCTGTCGGTGCTGGGGCCGATCTACGACACCATCAGCACGATCAAAACCTGAGGCCGCCGTGTTCCGCAAACAATTACTCTACCTCACCAGCGACGCCCTGTGCGCCTACGACTGGAACCACGGCGTGCTGGGCCCCGGCCAGGCCTTCCCCGCCAGCGCGGCCGGGCTGGACGGCTTCGCCGCATGGCTGGAAGACCCGCAGGAGCGCAGGCTCGACGTGCCCGCCTACCTGCTGACGGACTTGATCGAGGAAGATTTCCAGCATCAGCTCGTACCCCACGTGCACGGCAAGGCGGGCCGCGCCCTGCTGGAGCGGCGCAAGCAGCAATTACACCGCGACACGCCCTACCGGGGCAGCACCCTGCTGGGGCGCGAAAGCACGGGCCGCCACGACGACCAGGTACTGTTTTTCGCCCTCACCAATCCCACCTTGCTGCAACCGTGGACGGAGGCGCTCGAACACTTGCGCGTGCCCGTGGCCGGCATCTATTCGACCAGCCTGCTCAGTATCGCGCTGGTCAAAAAGCTGTCGATCGCGCATGAACACTTGCTGCTGGTGACGCAGCAATCGGGCGGCTTGCGGCAAAGTTACTATGAAAAGGGCCAGCTGCGCTTTTCGCGCCAGACGGCGACCATCGCGCTCGACGGCGTGGCCGTGAATATCGCGCTGGAAACGGAAAAGACACGGCAATTTCTCACCAGCACGCGCATGCTGGCACGCGGCGACGTCCTCAATACCGTCATCCTGGCACCGGCCGCGCAGATCGCCAAGCTCGAGCTGCTGTGCGACAACGGCGTCGAAGTGGCTTACCACTTCATCGACCTGCAGTTGGCCGGCGAACGGGTGGGCTTGCGCCAGACGCCGGCGCTGGCCGACGAATTGCTGCTGACCTTGCTGGGCAAGCATCCGCCGTCCAGCCACTATCCGCCCGGCGCGCTGGCCCGCTATTACCACTTCCAGCGCGCGCGCAAGACGCTGTACGGCGCCAGCGCCCTGATCGGCGCGTCGGCCGCCCTGTGGTGCGTGATCAATTTGCTTGGAGGCATCGCCGACGGGGCCAGCACGCAGCGGCTGGCGCAGGAAACGGCGTCCTACCAGGAGCGCTACCGCAGCGTCATGTCGACCCAGCCGCCGGCGCCGGCCAAGACGCAGAACATGAAAGTGGCCGTGACCCTGGGCCAGATGATCGCCAGCCAGGCGCCGGAGCCGGGCCGCCTGTTGGGCATGCTGAGCGCCGCGCTGGACCAGGCGCCGCAGGTCGCGCTGGGCCAGCTGCACTGGCATGCGGGCCAGGCGCCCGCGCGCACGGCCGCGGGCCAGCCGCCGCCGCAGCAGACTGCGCCGCCCCACAGCGCCCTGGCCGGCATCCCTGTCGCGCCGCCGCAGGCGCTACGCCTGGAAGCGGACGTGGCCATGCCAAATAATGACTACCGCGCCGCCCTGGCCGCCATCACGGCCTTCGCGCAAACCCTGGCGCGCCAGCCGGGCATGCAGGTGACGATCGAGGAAACGCCGCTCGACCTGCGTCCCAGCGCGGCCCTGTCCGGCAAGAGCGCCGCGCCGGCGCAGGACAGCCAGGCCCGCTTTACCCTCTTGCTGGAGTGGCAGCCATGAGCGGCCCCGTGAAGCAGCCGCCCCTGCCCGGCATGCAGCGGGCAGGCACGCCCACGCGCACCCTGCCCGCCTGGCTGGGCGAACTGCACCTGGTGCGCGCCGCCCTGCTGTGCTTTGCGCTGACCTTGCTGGCCAGCCTGCTGCTGCTGAGCCTAACCGCCGCCTATCGCATGCGCGAAGCGCAACAGCTGTACCTGGCCCAGCACACGCGCGCGGCGGCGGCCACCCTGTTCAACCACGCGGAAGCGGAAAAGCAGGAAATCCGCGCCTACGAACCGCAATTTTTGGCCCTGCGCCAGCGCGGCCTGATCGGCGAGGAAAACCGCCTGGCCTGGATCGACGCCATCCGCCGCAGCCAGGAACAGCGCAAATTGCTGCCGATCAGCTATGACATCAGCCCGCAGCAAGCGCTGCCCGTGCCGTTGCCCATGGTGATGGGGCAATATCACCTGCGCGGCAGCCGCATGCGCCTGCAGATGGATTTGCTGCACGAGATGGACTTGCTGAACCTGTTTGACGATTTGCGCCAGGCCGGCTATTTCGCCGTGCAGGATTGCACGCTCAAGCGCCATGGCGCGGCCGGCGGCGAGGCGGTGCCGACCCTGGGCGCCGAATGCGAACTGCTGTGGCTGACCGTCAACAGCGTGCCCGTGCCGGGGCGGCCATGAGGTCCGCCCGCATCCTGTGCGCGCTGCTGGCCGGCGCCGCGCTCACGGCGCAGGCACAGCCGCTGGGACGTTTGTTCCTGTCGCCCCAGCAGCGCGCCCAGCTCGATGCGCAGCGCTACGGGCCGCCGCCCCCCGATCCCGCCCTGGCTGCCCCCACGCCCCCGCCACCGCCGCCGCCCGCGCCGCCCGTGGAATTGAATGGCGTGGTGCAGCGCAGCAGCGGCCGCTCCACCGTCTGGCTGAACCAGGAAGCGCAAAACGAGCCGCACAACCGCCTTGCCCGCGACAAGCCCGGCACCCTGACCCTGCGCCTGTCGAATGGCCAGGCGGTGCTGCTGAAACCTGGCCAGCGCTACGACCCGGCCAGCGGCACGGTCACCGAGGCGCAGGAGACGCCGCCATGACGCCACGGCAAGCTCATTGTCAACCTCATCGGCAAGCTCGTTGGCAAGCTCGTCGCCAGCGGGGCGCCGCCCTGTTGCTGCTGGTGGCCGTGCTGGGCCTGGGCGCGGCCAGCCTGCTGATCAGCGCCTTTGGCCGCAAGACGGGCGAGGCCGAACGCCAGCAGCGCACGCTGGACACCCTGGCGCAGGCGCGCGAAGCCTTGCTGGGCTTTGCGGCGGTCAATGGCCGCCTGCCCCGTCCGGCCGCCTCCGCCCTCGACGGGCGCGAACGGGCCGCCGACTGCGCCGACGATGCCGCCTGCAGCGGCTTCCTGCCGTGGGTGGCGCTGGGCGTGGCGGGCAGCGACGCCTGGGGCAAGCTGCTGCGCTACAGCGTCACGCCGGAAATGGCGCGCGCGCCCATCGTCTCGTTTTCCGCCGTCGCCAACCGGGTCGTGCTCGAGCGCGACGCGCGCGGCGAATTCGCCTACGTCGCGGGCCAGGCACTGTGCGACGTCAGCGTCGAATGCCTGCCCGTCGTACTGTTCTCGCAAGGCAAGGACCACTACGGCACGGCCGCCAGCGGCGTGACGCAGATCAATACGGCACGCGGCAATGTCGACGAAGCCGCCAACGACCGCGCCAGCCGCAGTTTCATCGCCCGCCCCGCCACCGACAATGCCGCGCTGCCCGGCGGCGCCTTCGACGACATGCTCACCTGGATTACTTTGCCCACCCTGTACCAACGCATGCGCGCCGCGCGCAACCTGCCATGAGCCCCCGCCCGCATCCATCGCGCCGCCAGGGCGGCTTTTCCCTGATCGAGATCGCCATCGTGCTCGTCATCGTGGGCTTGATGATAGGCGGCCTGGTCACGCCCTTGACGGTGCAGCTGGAACAGCGCAAGGTGGCCGAGACGCAACAGGCGCTGAATGAAGCGAAGGAAGCGCTGACGGGCTACGCGCTGCGCTACGGCTACCTGCCCTGTCCCGCCGTCTCCGCCATGAGCGGCCTGGAAGACCGGCGCGGCACCCGCTGCACGGGCGAAAAGCGCGCCGGCTTCCTGCCCTGGGCCACCCTGGGGCTGCGCCAAGGCGACAGCTGGAACAATCTGTTCCGCTACAGCGTGACGCCGGCCTTCAGCGACAGCGGCCAGCTTTTCAGCCTGTCGACGCCGCGCGACATCAGCATCGTCACGCGCAATGGCGGCGCGCTGCTGCAGGCGACGGCCTTGAACGACATCCCCGCCATGATCATGTCGCACGGCAAGAACGGTTTCGGCGCCACGGGCGTGCAGGGCCAGCGCCAGGCTGTGCCTTTCGGCAACAATGTCGACGAGCGCAACAATGCTACGAACGCCACCACCGTCATCAGCCGCGCCGCCAGCGGCCCGCAGCAGCCCGGCGGCGAGTTCGACGATATCGTCGCCTGGCTGTCGCCGAACATCCTGTTCAACCGCATGGTGGCCGCGCAAAGGCTGCCCCGCTGATGCCCATGCTCTCGCCCGCCGCCACCATCGCCCGCTACACCTTGCTCGAAGCGCTGCGCAGCCGCCTGCCGTGGCTGTTCCTGCTGGCCGCCTGCGGCGCCGCCGCCCTGGCCGGCTTCCTGCAGCAACTGGCGCTGACGGAAAGCGGCGCCGTGCAGGCGGCGCTGCTGGCGGCCGCCTTGCGCCTGGCCGGCGTCTTCCTGCTGGCCACCTTCATCATCACCAGCATGGCGCGCGAAGCGGCCGACCGGGGCCTGGAACTGCTGCTGGCGCTGCCCATGCCGCGCGCCGCCTACCTGCTGGGCAAGCTCCTGGGCTACGGGGCGCTGGCGGCCGTGCCCGCCGTGCTGTTCGGCCTGCTGATGGCGCTGTTCGCCGCGCCCGCGCAAAGCGCGCTGTGGGCGCTGTCGCTGCTGGGGGAATTGTGGATCGTCGCCGCCTTCAGCCTGCTGTGCGCGGCCAGCCTGCAGCAGGCCCTGCCGGCGCTGGCCGCCACCAGCGGCTTCTATGTGCTGGCGCGCATGCTGGGCAGCCTGCAACTGCTGGCGCACGGCCCGCAGGCGGGCGACTCGCTGGCGCAGCGGGCCACGGCCGGCGCCATCGACGTGCTGGCCCTGCTGCTGCCCCGCCTGGACGCCTTTGCGCGCACGGAATGGCTGCTGTACGCCACCGGCGACTGGCCAGCCCTGGCCAATGTGGCGGCGCAAACCGGCATCTACGTGGCCTTGCTGGCCAGTTGCGCGCTGTGCGACTTTTACCGCAGGAACATCTGATGGCCGCCGCCCAGCGCCCCTGGAGCAGCGTGCCGCGCCCCCTGTGCTGGCTGCTGGCGGCATGCCTGCTGCTGCAGCTGGGCTGGCGCCTGGCGCAGCAGCAAGCGCCGGCGCAGGCGCGGCCCCTGCCCGCAGCGCCGCCGGCGGGCGTGGCGCGCCTGGCCAGCCTGGGAGAGCCGCTGGCCATGTCGAAAGCCATGCTGCTGTACCTGCAGTCGTTCGAAGACCAGGCCGGCGTCAGCCTGCCGTGGCGCCAGCTCGACTATGACCGGCTGGCCGGCTGGCTGGAGACGGCGCAAACGCTCGATCCGCGCAGCCAGTATGCGCTGGTGGCCGCCAGCGAAGTGTACGCGGGCGTGGCCGACCCGCTGCGCGTGCGGCGCATGCTGGCCTTTGTCGCCGCCAGCTTCGCGGCCGACCCGCAGCGCCGCTGGCCCGCCATGGCGCAGGCGGCGCTGGTGGCGAAGCACCAGTTGCGCGACCTGCCGCTGGCCCTGTCGTATGCGCGTGAACTGCGCCGGCTGGCGACGGGGCCGCAAGTGCCATCCTGGGTGCGCGAGATGGAAGCGTTCATCCTGGAAGACATGGACCAGCTCGACAGCGCCCGCCTGGTGATCGGCGGCCTGCTCGCCAGCGGCCAGATCAGCGATCCGCACGAACTGGCCTTCCTCGCGCGCCGGCTCGACGAACTTGCCAAGAAGAAAGCAAAGGTCACGCCATGACCCTGCCCTGCGCGCCCGGTACCAAATGCAGTAAACTGCCAATCCAAGTTGTCGCACTTTTTTCCAAGGAAATCCCATGCCCCCACGTCGCCAGCACGGCTTTACGCTCGTAGAAATCGCCATCGTCCTGGTCATCATCGGCTTGCTGCTCGGCGGCGTGCTCAAGGGACAAGGCTTGATCGACAGCGCCAAGGTGAAAAACATCATCCAGCAATCGAATGCGCTGACGGCCGCCGTCAACGCCTACCAGGACAAGTTCCGCGCCCTGCCCGGCGACGACCTGCAGGGCACCCTGCACGTGCCCAATTCGGCCGGCAACGGCAATGGCGACGGCCAGATCGGCGACGGCCAGCCGCGCGAATTCACCCTGGCGCCGCAGCACCTGGCCCTGGGCGGCTTCATCACCGGCTCGTTCAACGGCACCTCGCAATTCATGACCAGCGCCCAGGGCGGCGCCGTCTACCTGTACAACGACGAAGTGGGCGGCCGCGCCGGCAACGGCATCCGTTTCGACAACTTGCCCGAAAGCTACGCGGAACAGATCGACAGCAAACTCGACGATGGCGTGGCCAGCACGGGCAGCGTCCGGGCGAACATGCCCTATGGCAATGCCGGTGCTATCATCCCCCGCACCGCCGTCTTCTTCTGAGCCGTCAGTCACTATCAAAGGAATATCATGCCACTGCACCGCAAACTCATCGTCTCCCTGGCCGCCTGCGCCTTGCTGGCCGGCAGCGCGCACGCCCAATACGTGGGCCCGACGGCCGGCCCGGCCGCGCCCAGCAGCGTGGCCGCCATCCTGAAAAACCCCGTCGACGACCAGGCCGTCGTGCTGCGCGGCCATTTGCTGCGCAAAGTGGGCAAGGAGAAATACACGTTCTCCGACGGCACGGCGGAAATCCGCGTGGACATCGACGACAAGGTCTTCATGAACCGCAAGATCGACGCCAAGACCCAAGTGGAAATCCGCGGCGAAGTGGAGAAGGATTTCATGGAAAGCCCGGAAATCGATGTCGACGTACTGACCGTGGTGCCGTAAACCCGCCTTGCCATCCCGCCGCCACGGCGGGATGGGCGTTCCCCCTCCTCTGTATGCCTTGCGCAACCTTTTTTCCATTCCAGAAACTAGGCTTGTCAGAAGAATCAATTTCGTCTAGCATCTTTTCATTCAAGGTCAGCCAGCGCCAGCGTGAGCCTGCCTGTCGACTCATCCATTCTGGGAGCTTTCCGGGTGCAAGATTTGCCTTCGATACGCTCAAGAATTTCATGGCTGGTGCTCGCCTGGGTCATTCCGACGGCGCTCGTGTTTCTCCTGCTCGTGGCGCAAAGTTACACGCGCGAACGCGACCATGTCGTCAGCGAAACGGCGCAGGCGGCGCGCGCGGTGGCCGCCGCCGTCGAACGCGACTTGAACGGCGCCCAGATGGCCGCGCGCATCCTGGCCGGCTCGCCCGCCCTGCAAGCGGACGACATCGGCGCCCTGCGGGCCCTGGCCGCCGGCCTGCTGCAGCCTGGCCTGGCCGTCAGCGCCTTCATCGTCTCCGACGCCAAGGGCCGCCAGCTGATCAATACGACCCTGCCCGCCAGCCAGGCGCCGCCTCCCCTGCCGCAAAAATGGGCCGCCAGCATGGAGCGCACGCGCGACTCCGGCAAGCTGCGGCTGACCAGCCTGACCAAGGCGCCCGACAGCCTGCCGCAGCTGGCCCTGAACCTGCCCTTGCCGCGCAGCCAGGGTAGCGCCTACGTGCTGACGGCCCTGTACCCGCCCGACTACCTGGCCGTGCTGCTGCGCGAGCTGCACCTGCCAGCCTACCTGGGCGCGGCCATCATCAATGCCGACGGCATCAACGTGGCGCGCACGCTGGCGCCGCAGCGCTATGTGGGCCAGCGCAGCGCGGCGCCCCTGCTGGAACAGATACGCCAGGCGCGCGAAGGCGTGCTGCGCCATGCCACCCTGGAAGGCATCGACGTGTATACGGGCTTTCGCCGCGCCCCGGACGCCGCCTGGACGGTGGCCGTCACCATGCGCACCAGCACGGTGGCGCAAGCCCTGCTGCGCTCGGTAGTCACGGGTTCCCTCATCCTGGCGCTGCTGCTGGGCGCCGGCTTCGCCCTGGCCTGGCGCGTGGGCGGCCGCCTGGCCAGCACCCTGCAGGAACTGACGCAGCAGATCCATGCGCTGGCGCAAGGCAAACCCCTGCTCTCGAACCGGCATGCGGACCGCGAATCGGCCGACATGGCCAGCGCCCTGGGCGCGCTGGAGCGCGACCTGCGGCGTCACCGCACGCAGCTCGAAAGCCTGGTGGCCGAGCGCACGCTGGCCCTGGGGAAATCCACGCGCCTGCTGGAAACCGTGTACGCGACGGCGCCGATCGGCATGCTGTTCGTGGACCTGGACTTGCGCATTGTCATGATCAACCACTACCTGGCCGCCATCAACGGGGCCAGCGTGGCGCAGCACCTGGGCCGTCCCGTGGGCGCCATGCTGTTCGACGACGCCGTGCGGGCGGAGGTGGAACGCTGCGTGCGCCAGGTGCTGGGGACGGGACAGCCTATCGTCGACATCGAATTGAAGGGCCATAGCGGCCAGCAACGCGAGCAATTGAGTCACTGGATCGTCTCGTACCACCCGATCTTCGGCCCGGAACAGCAGTTGCTGGGCGTATCGGGCCTGTGGCTGGATATTAGCGAGCGCAAGCGCAGCGAAGCGGAATTTCGCCGCTCGAAACACTTGTTTGGCACCATCATCGAAAACATCCCGGCCATGGTCTTCGTCAAGCGCGCCGACAAGCTGAGCTTTGAAATGGTCAACCGCCACGCGGAACTCACCCTGGGGCGCTCGCGCGAGCAATTGCTGGGCAAGACGGACCACGATTTCTTCCCGCCGCAGCAGGCGTCCGCCTTCGTCAGCGCCGACCGCAAGCTGCTGGCCACGGGGCAGATGGTGGAAATCGAACAGGAAGCGATCAATACGGCCGACGGCACCACGCGCCACTTCACCACGCGCAAGGTGGTCTTGCGCGACGATGCGGGGCGCGCCAGCCATGTGCTGGGGGTATCGATCGACATCACGGAACGCAAGCGCGCCACAGAGGTGCTGCACGCCACCACCTGGCGCCTGGAACAGAACGAGCGCTTCATCCGCACCGTCACCGACAACCTGCCCGGCATGGTGTCGTACTGGGGCGCCGATTTGCGTTGCCGATTTGCAAATAAATTCTATAACGAATGGTTTGGCCGCAGCAGCGCCGAGCTGGCCGGCATCCACATGAGCGAATTGCTGGGGCAGGAACTGTTCGACGTGTATGCGCCCCACGTGGAGGGCGTGCTGGCGGGCCGGCCGCAAAGCTTCGAGCGCGACCTGCTCGATCCCGGCGGCCAGGTGTGCCACACGTGGACCAATTACATCCCCGATTTCGACGACGGCGGCGGCGTGCGCGGCTTCTTCGTGCTGGCCTCGGACGTTTCCGAACTCAAGCGCACGGAATTGCGCCTGCATGAACTCAACGAGCAGATGGTGCGCGCGCGCGACAAGGCCGAGGCCGCCAGCGTCGCGAAAAGCGAATTCGTCGCCAACATGAGCCATGAAATCCGCACGCCGATGAACGCCATCATCGGCCTGGCGCGCCTGCTGGAAGAGTCGCCGCTGGAACGGCGCGAGCGCAGCTATGTGGGCAAGATCCAGATGGCGACGCAGTCGCTGCTCAATATCGTCAATGACGTGCTCGATTTTTCCAAGATCGAGGCGGGACAGATGGTGCTGGAACAGCGCCGCTTCCAGCTCGAGCGCATGTTGGGCAGCGTGGGCGTCTTGCTGGCCAGCAGCGCCTGGGCGCGCGGCGTGGAACCCGTGTTCGTGCTCGCCCCCGGCGTGCCAGACGAGCTGATCGGCGACGCCCTGCGCGTGGAGCAAATCCTCATCAACCTGATGGGCAACGCCGTCAAGTTCACCTCGCATGGCGAAGTGGTGCTGGCCATCGACAAGGTGGCCGAGGATGCGGACAGCGCCACCCTCGAGTTTTCCGTGCGCGACACGGGCATCGGCATCGGCGCGGCCGAGCAGGAACGCATCTTCGACGCGTTTTCCCAGGGCGACAGCGGCACCAGCCGCAAATATGGGGGCACGGGACTGGGGCTGGCCATCTGCCGGCGCATGGTGGAATTGATGGGCGGAACCCTCAGCGTGAAAAGCACGCTGGGCAAGGGCTCCGACTTCCGCTTCCGCTGCCGCTTCG
The DNA here is from genome assembly GCF_030587315.1 of Janthinobacterium sp. SUN211. NCBI lineage: Bacteria > Pseudomonadati > Pseudomonadota > Betaproteobacteria > Burkholderiales > Oxalobacteraceae > Janthinobacterium > Janthinobacterium sp. SUN211. Next base: position 1,277,509 of record NZ_JAPWIC010000001.1, read on the forward strand.
ACAAGGTGGCGCCGCCGCCCGAGCCGCCCGGCAAGAGCGCGCCCAGGGTCCAGTCGCTGCTGATCATCGACGACAACGCCAGCGTGCGCGCCATGCTGGAAGAGTGGTGCGCGGCGCAGGGCTGGCACAGCCGCAGCGCCGACAGCGGCGCGGCCGGCCTGGCCCTGCTGCGCGCCCACGCCAGCGGCGGGCCGGCGGCGGACCTGGTGCTGCTCGACGCGGCCATGCCCGGCATCGATGGCATTTCCATGCTCACCGAGGCGCGCGCCGACGAACGCCTGGTGCTGCCGCCCGTGATCATGCTGGTGGCCGACCAGGATAGCGAAAACCTCGAACGCCTGGCCGACAGCCTGATGCTGGCCGGCATCGTTTCAAAGCCGGCCACCCCGGCGCGCCTGCTGGCGGCCGTGACGGCCGTGCGCGAAGGCCGCAGCACCCCTTCGGCGCTGCCCGTGTCCACGCCCTTGTCGGGTTTGCTCACCGGCATGCGCGTGCTGCTGGTGGAAGACAATGAAATCAACCAGGAAGTGGCGCAGTACATCCTGCTGCACTCGGGCGCGCGCGTGACCGTGGCCGCCAACGGCCGACTGGCCGTCGACTTGCTCACCAGCACGCCGGACGCCTGGGACGTGCTGCTGATGGATTTGCAGATGCCCGTCATGAACGGCTACGACGCCACCCTGGCCATCCGCGCCCTGGGCTTGCCGGACTTGCCCATCATCGCCATGACGGCCAATGCCATGGACGAAGACCGCCTGCGCGCCATCGCCAGCGGCATGAATGCGCATGTGGCCAAGCCCATCGATGTCGACGAGATGATACAGACACTGACCCGGCTGGTGCCGGCGCCCTTGGGGGGCGATAGCGCCGTGCCGGCAGCCGACGCCGTCGCGCGGACGCTGGACTTGCCCGCCACGGTGCCCGGCATCGACCTGGCGGCGGCCCTGCACCGCTTCGGCGGCGACTATGGCGCCTTCCTGGCCCTGCTCAAGCGCTTTGAGAATTCGCAAGGCGACGCCGTCGAGGAAACGCGCCGCCTGCTGGCCGCCGGCCAGGCGCAGCAGGCAGCGCAATTGCTGCACCGCGTGTGCGGCGTGGCGGCCAACCTGGGCGCCACGCAGATCGCCAGCCTGGCCGCCGAGACGGAGAAAACGCTGAAAACGGGGCAATCGCACGCCACGGCCGCCATGCTGGGCCGCCTGGAACAGGCGATGGCCGAAGTCATCGAAGCGGCGCGCACCCTGCCTTCGCCCTTGCGGCGCAGCCAGCCGGCGGCGGCCGCGCCCGGCAGCGGGCCCGTCGACCTGCACGCCGGCCTGGCCGAATTGCTGGTCTTGATCCGCAACAACAACCTGAAAGCGCTGGCGCAATTTCACGCGCTGCACCCCGCCCTGCAACAGTCAGACCGGGAAGCGGCCCTGGCGATGGCACATGCGATTGAAACGCTGAATTTTGCCGAGGCGGAAAAACTCGTGCTCGATCAGCTGAAACGAGAGGAAAACAAGTGAGCTGGACCAACCTTGCCATGAACGGGCGCATCCTCATCGTCGATGACGCCATGGAAAACATCCAGATCCTGCACCAGCTGCTGCGCGAGGAGCACGACGTGCTGTTCGCCCTGAGCGGTGTGAAGGCGCTGGAAATTGCGCATAATCAACTGCCGGACCTGATCCTGCTCGACGCCGTCATGCCCGGCATGGATGGCTATGCCGTGTGCAGCGCGCTGCGCGAATCGGCCCTGCTGAGCGCCATTCCCGTCATCTTCGTCACGGCCCTGAACCAGCCCGAGGACGAGACGCGGGCGCTGGAAGCGGGCGCCGTCGATTTCATCACGAAACCGTTCAACGCGGCCGTCGTGCGCGCCCGCGTGCGCAGCCAGCTGACCATCAAGCGGCAGGCGGACGCCATGCGCGAACTGTCGCTGACGGATTCGCTCACGGGCGTGGCCAACCGGCGCAGCTTCAACGACACGATGGACAGCGAATGGCGGCGCTGCGCGCGCGACGGCGTGCCGATGGCCATCATCATGGCCGATATCGACCATTTCAAGGATTACAACGATACGTATGGCCACCAGGCGGGCGACCTGTGCCTGCAGCAGGTGAGCGCCGCCCTGCGCCGCTGCGCCGTGCGCCCGCCCGACCTGCTGGCGCGCTATGGCGGCGAGGAATTCATCATCCTGCTGCCGCAGGAAACGCGCGACGGCGCCGAAGTGGTGGCCCAGCGCATCCTCGACGAAGTGCGCGCGCTGGACATTCCCCATGCCAAATCGAGCGTCGGCCCGCACGTCACCGTCAGCCTGGGCATGGCCAGCGTCATGCCCACGGAAGGCATGGACCCCAGCACCCTGATCCGCGCCGCCGACGCCCTGCTGTACCGCGCCAAGCATACGGGGCGGGACAGGTATTGCGCGTCGGAAGAGGAGTGAGGGAAGAGGAGTGAGCTGGCAGGCTAGCGGCTCCTTGCCGGCGCGGCATTGGAACGATTGGTCCCCGATGGCCGTCCCGTCGTGCTGGGCCAGCCGCCTGCATTTCCCGGGCCAGGACCTCTGCCCGTAGCGCCGCCGCCCCCGGCGGCGGCCTTGCCGCTGCCCGTGGCGCCCTTGCCGGCGCCGCTATTTCCACTGTTTGCCTTGTTGGACATCATCGCCTCCTTCGCCGGAAAACGCCGGCGCGCCACCAGCGTACACCTGGCGCACGCGCAGAAGCGCACGACTGCCTGCCGGCCGGCGAAGCGGGTTCAACTTGCCGCTCAGGGATAGCAGCGCATCAAAAACTCCGCCACGCACACGGGTTTCGCGTCGCCTTCCCGCTCCATGGTGACGGCCCAGTTGACTTGCGCCCCTTCCGGCAAGTCGTCGACGGAGAGGATGTCGAGGCGCGCGCGCAGGCGGCTGTTCACGGGCACGGGCGCGGGGAAGCGCACCTTGTTGAGCCCATAATTGATGGCCATGCGGATGCCGGCCATGTGCAAGGCCCCCTGCAGCATGGCCGGCAGCAAGGATAGCGTCAAGAAGCCGTGCGCCACGGTGCAGCCGTACGGCGACTCGCGCGCGCAGCGCTCCGCGTCGACGTGGATCCACTGATGGTCGTCCGTCGCGTCGGCAAAGGTATCGATGCGCTGCTGGGTGATGGTGAGCCAGTCGGAAATGGCCACGTGCTGTCCCGCCAGGGCCTGGAAACCGGCGATGCCGGCGATATCACGCATGGTGTTGCTCCGCTGGCTCCGCCGGGCGGCGGCCGAACATGCCCATGCCCTCCACCGTCGTCACCACTTCGCCATGCTGGTTGCGCACGCTCCACACGGAAATGACGATGCCGCGATCCGGTTTCGACGTGGATGGGCGCACTTCCTTGACTTGGTAGGTCAGCTGCAAGGTGTCGCCCGCGCGCACGGGCTTGAGCCAGCGGATGCTGTCCAGGCCGGGCGAACCCATGCTGGACGAGTGCTTGAGCAGGTTATCCACCACCAGGCGCATCATCATGCCGCACGTGTGCCAGCCGCTGGCGATGACGCCCTTGAAGATGGTTTTTTCAGCGGCCGCATGGTCGACGTGGAACGGCTGCGGATCGAAATCCGTGGCGAAGGCGATGATTTCCCGCTCCGTCACGTGGCGCTGGCCCAGGTCGATTTCCAGGCCTTGCGTAAAATCTTCGAAATACCAGTGCTTGGGTTTGATTCCGGTCAATGCGGTCATGCGGTCTCCGTCGGCAAAAAGCCCGGCTGGGCGATAAAGCGCTCGATATGGTGCTCCACGTCGCCCAGGGTCAGGGCGATCATGGAAAGGCGCTTGAAATGGTGGGCGGCAGGTAACTCATCGGTCACGCCCATGCCGCCATGCAATTGCACGGCTTGCTGGCCGACAAAGGTGGCGGCCAGTCCCACGCGCGCCTTGGCGGCGGACACCGTGCGGCGCCGCTCGGCCGCGTCGGCACTGTCGACCTTGGTGGCGGCCAGCATGGCCATCGAGCGCGCCTGTTCCAGGTGGATGAACATGTCGGCCATGCGGTGCTGCAAGGCCTGGAACTTGCCGATGGGCGCGCCGAACTGCTGGCGCGTTTTCAGATACTCGAGCGTGGCGGCGAAGATGGCGCCCATGGTGCCCACGGCTTCCGCGCACAGCAGGGCCGCGCCGTAATCGACGGCCGCGTCCAGCACGGCCCAGCCCTGCCCCGCCTGACCGATCAGCGCGTCATGCCCCAGCACCACTTGCACGAGGGTGACGGTGGCGGCGCGCTGGCCGTCGATGGTGCGGCAGTCGCGCACGGTCACGCCCGGCGCATCCACAGGCACGAGGAATAGCGAAATGCCATCCGTGCCGTCCTGGCCGCCGCCGCTGCGCGCGGAAACGATCAGGGCGCCCGCCTGCGCGCCGTGGATGACGACGGTTTTCTCGCCATCCAGCACAAAACCGTCGCCGCTGGCCGTGGCGGTGGTGGCGATGTCATGTAAATCGTGGCGCGACTGGCGTTCGCCCAGCGCGCAGGCGAGCTTCAGGTTGCCGCCGGCAACCTGCTCCAGCACGGCGTCATGACCGCCCGCCAGGGTCAGGAAGCGCGCGCCCAGCACCGTGGCGAAATACGGTTCGACCACGAGGCCGCGTCCCAGTTCCTGCATCACCAGCAGCATGTCCACGGCCGTGCCGTCGAAGCCGCCCGCGCCGGCCGGCAGCGGCAAGGCCGTCATGCCCAGTTCGGCCAGGGTGGCCCAGGCAGCGCTTGAGACGCCCGTGGCCGAGTGGATGATCTGCTTGCGCGTTTCAAACGAGTAATCCTTGTCGACCCAGCGCCGGAGCGCGTCGGCGAATTGCTGCTGTTCCTGATTAAAATGGAAGTCCATGTCGTCTCCTTCTGGCTTACAGGCCCAGGATCATCTGCGTGATGATATTTTTCTGGATTTCATTCGAGCCGCCATAGATCGATGTCTTGCGGTAATTGAAGTAATACGCGGCCAAGGGCGCTGCCAGGTCGTCGCCGCCAGCGCCATGCGGCGCGCCGCCATCGAGGAAAGCGGGATCGAAGGGCAAGGCTTGCGGGCCGATGGCTTCCACCATCAGTTCCGTCAGCTGCTGCTGCAGTTCCGAACCGCGCACCTTCAGCATCGACGCCTGCGGTCCCGGCCCCTTGCCTTCATCGCTGATGACGCGCAAGACCGTCATTTCCAGCGCCATCAATTCGATTTCCAGGGTAGCGACCTTGGCCGCGAAGGCGGGATCGTGCAGCAGCGGCGCGCCGCGCTTGGTTTGCTGCATGGCAAGCTGCTTGAGGAAAGTCAATTCGCGCTTGGAGCGACCGACGGCGGCGATGCCCGTGCGCTCGTGCCCCAGCAGATACTTGGCATAGGTCCAGCCCTTGTTTTCCTGGCCCACCAGGTTGCTGACGGGCACGCGCACGTTGTCGAAAAAGACTTCATTCACTTCATGTTCTTCATCGAGCATGATGATGGGACGCACGGTGATGCCCGGCGTTTTCATGTCGATCAACAGGAAACTGATGCCTTCCTGCTTGCGCACCGTGCTATCCGTGCGCACCAGGCAAAAGATCATGTCCGCGTGCTGGCCCAGCGTGGTCCAGGTTTTCTGGCCGTTGACGATGTAATGGTCGCCGTCGCGCTGGGCCGTGGTTTTCAGGGAAGCGAGGTCGGAACCGGCGCCCGGCTCGGAATAACCCTGGCACCACCAGTCGTCGCAGTTCAGGATGCGCGGCAGATAATAGGCTTTCTGTTCGGCGTTGGCGAAGGCCATGATGACGGGCGCCACCATGTTGACGCCGAAGGGCAGGATAGGCGGCGTGGCGGCGCGCGCGCACTCGTCTTCCCAGATGTGGCGCTGCACGGCCGTCCAGCCCGTGCCGCCATGTTCGACGGGCCAGGCCGGCGCGGCCCAGCCTTGCTTTGCGACAATCTTGTGCCAGCGCACGTAATCGTCGCGGTTCAGGCGCAGATGCTGGCGCACCTTGCGCTGCAAGTCCGCCGGCAAATGGGTGTCGAGGAAGGCGCGCACCGTATCGCGGAACGCCGTCTCCCCGGCCGTGTAATGCAGGTCCATGTCTGTCTCCTTGTTCTTATCGGTTGCCGTGATGACTGCACGCAAGGAAGCTCAGCGCACAAAAAAGCACGACCGTTCTCAATGATTGTACAACAGATTGGGAGCGGCGCCAGGGGTTTTACAAAGGCTGGCGCGCGAGGGAAGCGGGCGGAATTGACTGCCTGCTGCCGCAGGCACTTCACCTATATGTGCGACAGGATATTAATGAGCTTGCCGAAAGGGTCGCGCACGAAAAACCGCCTGACACCCCAAGGTTCATCGGCAGGACCATATTCAATGGGAAACCCTGCTCCACGCATGCGTGACAATGCGGCATCCACGTCATCGACTTCTATGGAAAGGTCGGGCACAGCGGTGTTCGAGCCGCCTTGCGTCGCGAAGCTCACTTGCACTCTCATCTCGCTTTGCGAACCATACGTCATGATCCAGCCATGGTCCATCAACAGGCTCAGACCCAGCACGTCCTCGTAAAACGTCCGCGCCAGGCCCGGATCCGACGCCGGGAAATTTGCAACGATACGCTTGACTTGCATATTTTTCCTCCATGTCTATATAAGTCCAACCCTGCTCAATATCGTCATCCACGTCTCCAGACGTGTCCGCTTCTGGCGAGATTGCCACTGTACACAATTACCTTTGAAGCAACATCCCCCGCAGCAGCAATTCCAAAGCCGCCACTCCTTTTATCAGGCGCGCATTGCCTTCGTCACCGTCTGCGATCCAGAACGCCGCTTCTGCCAGGCTGCCGTAGATCAGCGAAGCCAATGCCTCTGGGCAAGCGTCAGCCACGATGCCTTGCTGAATCAGCTGCTGGATCAGCCCTTGCATCGATTCGAGGCAATGGCGCTGCGAATCCGGTGAAGCGCCACCGAGGACTGCCCTGGCATCGAGTAAGACGATGCGCTGAATTTCCGGCTCCAGGGCCATCTCCAGATAGGCACGGCAGCGCTGGCGAAAGCCTTCCCACGAGTCTGCGGCGCTGTCGGAGATGGCTTGCAGGCGGCCATCCGTTTCCGCGTCGAGCTGCTCCACCACGGCCAGCAGCAAGCCCTTCTTGTCGCCGAAATGATGATACAGCGCCCCACGCGTCAGCCCTGCCTGCGCGGTGAGGTCGTCCATCGATGTGTCGGCATAGCCGCGCTCGCTAAACACTTTGCGGGCCGTGGCCAGCAACGATGCACGGGTTTCTTCCATTTCCACACGGGTGCGGCGAACCATTGCTCTCTCCTTACATACGCAGCGTATGATTATTTACATTCATTGCGTATGTATATATACTATTCATACGCGCTGTATGTATTATCACTTTGATGCACCTCCGTTGCAAGCAGGGCATGCGCCGCTTATCGAATGATCACATGAAGGATATGAACCATGAGTACGTCTCCCCACGTTGCCACAGAAACCGCTGTCCGCCACCCATGGCTGGCGGTCGGCGCGGTCGGCATGGCCACCTTTTCGGTCGTGACGACGGAAATGCTCCCGGTCGGCCTGTTGACGCCGATTGCAGACACGCTGGACACCTCCACGGGAACCGCCGGCCTGATGATCTCGCTGCCAGCATTGCTGGCGGCCTTGTTCGCGCCGCTGGTCGTGGTCGCATCAGGCAGCCTGGACCGGCGCAAGATTCTCTGTGGTTTGCTGACACTATTGGTGATCGCGAACATTGCCGCGGCCCTGGCGCAAAATATGGCGTGGATGCTGGCTGCCCGTGTGCTCGTCGGTTTTTGCATGGGTGGCATCTGGGCCATCGCCGGCGGCCTCGCTTCCCGCCTGGTTCCTGCCCGCTCGACCGGCCTGGCAACGTCGATCATCTTCGGTGGCGTGGCGGCAGCTTCCGTGCTGGGCGTGCCGCTAGGCGCACAAATCGGCGACGTTGCGGGATGGCGCTGGGCCTTCGGCGTCATGGCGCTGTTCAGCAGCCTGGTACTGGCGCTGCATCTGGCTGTCATTCCCGCACTGCCCGCTGCCGGTTCGACGACCTGGCGCCAATTCAGCAGACAGCTGCGCAACAGGCAGTTGCAGGCGGGGCTGCTTCTGACTCTGTTGCTGGTGAGCAGCCATTTCATGGCCTTTACCTTCGTGCGCCCGCTACTGCTGTCCGTGTCGGGGTTTGATGCGCAATGGCTGGGCGCGCTGCTGTTTGCCTATGGCTGCGCGGGCATCATTGGAAACTTCCTGGTAGGCGTGGTTGCCGTGCGGCGCACGGCGACTACCATCATCGCCATCTCGGGCGGCCTGCTGCTCACGCCACTGCTGTTCCTGGCGATCGGCGATTCCGGCATCGGCGGCGGCATGGTATTGCTGGCCTGGGGACTGGCCTACGGCGGCGTATCGGTCGGCCTGATGACCTTGATGCTGAAGGCAGCGCCCGGAGCCGTGGAGATCGTCGCCGCGCTGTATGTGGGTGTCTTCAATATCGGCATTGCGCTCGGGGCGTGGACCGGTGGCCAGGCAGTGGACAGGCTGGGCCTCTCAGCCAACCTGTGGCTTGCCGCAGGATGCGCCGCAGCCGCCTTGCTGCTGTCTTTTGGCATCCGTTTTATTGAGGCCAACAAGCAACTTCGCCCTGCAAGCGATTGACGCTGGCCACCATCACCCATACAAATGCAGCAGCACTTGCACGGCCACGATCTTGACGATGGTCATGCTGGGGAAGATCATGGCGTAGCCCAGGTTCGGGCGGTCCGATTTGGCCAGGCGGTTGGCGAACACCAGCACGGCCGGGTTGCCCGTGGCGCCGGCCGCGATGCCCAGCAATTCAGGAAACGGCAGGCGCAGGAAGACCTTGCCCAGGATCACCACCAATGCCACTACCACCAGCACCGTCACGGCCCCCAGCGCCAGCATGGGCAAGCCATCGGCGCCCACTTGCTGCACGAAGGGCAAGCCGGACGCCATGCCGACGGAGGCTAGGAAAATCGTCAAGCCATAGTTGCGCATCACCAGGTTGGCCGACAGCGGCAAGCGCCAGCTGATCTTGCCGACCCTGCCCAGGCGCCCCAGGATCAGCGCCATCACCAGCGGACCGCCCGCCAGGCCCAGGCTGAACGAACCGATCCACGGCAAGGGGATAGGCACCAGGCCCAGCAATACACCCAATACCATGCCCATGCCCAGCGAGACATAGCTGAACTCGGCCGTGGCCGTGATGGAATTGCCGAACAGCTTGCGCACGTCGGCTGCATGTTTCGCTGGTGCAATGGCCATCACCCTGTCGCCGAATTCCAGGGTCAGGAACGGGTGCGGCAGGATCATGGCGTCGCCGCGGCGTATGAAGGCGATCTGCAGGGGAAAATCCTTGCCCAAGTTCAATTCTCCCAGGGGCACGCCGACGATTTCCGCATCCGACACGAACACTTCCGTGCCATCGAACGCGCTGCGGTCCTTCATCAGCCGGCCCGGATCCAGGTGGCCCAGCGCCGTGCGCGCCGCTTCCACGCCCGCCACCGTGCCCGACACCATCAGCGCATCGCCCACGCCGAGCACGAGGCCCGGATCGGGCAAGCGGTTCTGGTGGCCCTGGCGCACGCCGATCACTTGCACGCCCGCCAGGGGACCATCGGCCAGTTCGGACAGGGCCGCCCCCGCCAATTTGGCTTCATCGATGGTAATTTCGGACACGACGATGGGCGCCGGCGGCGGCGTCAGCACGGGTTTTAATATGCGCCCCGCCAGGTACAGGCCCAGCATGGGGCCGACGACGCCGAACGGATACGCGACGGCATAGCCGACGGCCGCGTCGCCATTGCCGTGCGACGCTTCCAGCGCGGCCTGCAGGGCGGCCGTGCTGGTCATGGCGCCGGCAAACACGCCGCTGGCCATGCGCAGCGAGATATCGATCCACTGCCCGCCCCAGACGGACACGGCCAGGCCGCCCATGACGGCGGCAAAGGCGATCAGGTTATGTTTCTGCCCCGCACCGCGCAAGCCGGCGAAAAACTGCACGCCATACTGCACGCCTATGCCATACAGAAACAGCAGCAAGCCGATGGAGCCGACCATCGGCGGCGGCACGGCGCCGGGAGCAAACGCGCCCAGCGCCAACCCCGCGAACAGCACGCCGCCCACGCCCAGCGAAAAGCCGAACACGCTGATGCGTCCCAGCGCATAACCGGCGCCGATGACGAGAAACAGGGCGAGGATGGGCGTGGACTCCAGCGTGTGGCGAAATAATTGAAGCATCAGGCAACCTTGGTCTGGGGAAGGCCCAGTTTAGCATGCACAAAAGCAACACGATGGCGATGATGGCAAGCAAGCGTGCGCAGCTTTGTGCATATAAAACGGGCAAAAAAAAGCCCGCTGCGGGAGCGGGCTGAATCTAATTCCTGTGAGGAAGTAGAGGAGACAGGTGCAATGATGCCGCATCGCAACATATAAATCCAATTGCATGTTGTGATGATGGAAATATGTTTCATCAATATCTGACCTAGGACGTTCCAAAAATGAGGAGTTTTCGATGCGATCGTTGTTCGCGCGTCACCAGCACGCGGGCTTGCTCCACGCTTACGCAAGTCTGCGGCGCAAACCCTGCCGGCACGGTCTCCACATCTCGCGCGATGACTTGCGGATCATTAAGCACGTCATAGTCTGCACGCTTGAAAAACAGTTGCTCGATACCGGCGTCTCCCGCCGGCAACGGCTTGACGACGATGAGCGACCAATGGCCTTCATCCCCCAGAAATTGCTTTTGCTTCAGGAAGGCGTTGACGCGACCTGCATGGGGCGCCGATTCGCTCAGCTCGCTCTGATAAATACCCAGCGGGCACAGCGCCGTGCCGGCCGGCCACCCCATGTCGGGCAACGCTGCGACCGTGACCGGGCGCAACTGGGCCAGATGGCGGTCGAGCGAATGCTTTTCCGCCGAACAGGCGCCAAGCGCCGTCAGCGCGAGCATGCCGGCGGCGCGTAACAGAGACATCATCAGGTGGTTTCCTTCTGGAGGGTAGGATTACGTGAAGGTATGGTAAGCGATAAGCCGATGGAAACGGGCAAAAAAAAGCCCGCTACGGAAGCGGGCTGAATCTATTTCCTTGGAGGAGATAGAGGAGACAGGTGAATGATGCCGCATCGCAGCATCATTATCCAATTGCATGTTGTGATGATAGAAATACGATCCCGCTATATCTCTACAGGCCTCCCCTGCCCCGCCATTCTCAGACCTTGTCGCCGCGCAAGGTTTTCGCCGCCGCCACCATATTGGCCAACGCGGGAATGACCTCTTTCCAGCCGCGCGTCTTGAGGCCGCAATCGGGGTTGACCCACAGGCGGTGCGCGGGGATGCGTTCGGCCGCCTTGCGCATCAGCTTGACCATCTGTTCCTGGCTCGGAATGTTGGGCGAGTGGATATCGTAGACGCCGGGGCCGATTTCGTTCGGGTAATTAAAATCATCGAAGGCGTCGAGCAATTCCATGTCGGAACGCGACGTTTCGATCGTGATGACGTCCGCATCCATGTCGGCGATCTGCGCGATGATATCGTTGAATTCCGAATAGCACATGTGCGTGTGGATCTGCGTTTCATCGGCCACGCCATTGGCCGTGATGCGGAACGATTCGACGGCCCAGCGCAGATACTCGGCCCATTGCGACTTGCGCAGCGGCAAGCCTTCGCGCAGCGCCGCTTCATCGATCTGTATCACGCGGATGCCGGCCTGTTCCAGGTCCTGCACTTCGGCGCGCATGGCCAGCGCCAGCTGGTGGCACGACACGGAACGGGGCTGGTCGTCGCGCACGAAGGACCAGTTCAGGATGGTGACGGGGCCCGTCAGCATGCCTTTCATCGGTTTGTCCGTCAGCGACTGGGCATAGGTACTCCACTCCACCGTCATGGCGCGCGGGCGGCTGATGTCGCCGAACAGAATGGGCGGTTTCACGCAGCGCGAACCGTACGATTGCACCCAGCCGAACTGGCTGAAGGCGTAGCCGTCAAGCTGTTCGCCGAAGTACTCCACCATGTCGTTGCGTTCCGCCTCGCCATGCACGAAGACGTCCAGGCCCAGGCTTTCCTGTTCCTGCACGCAATGGGCGATTTCCGCCTGCATCAGCTTTTTATAGCCGGCTTCGTCCAGCTGGCCGCTGCGGAACTGGCTGCGGGCCTGGCGGATTTGCGCCGTCTGCGGAAACGAGCCGATGGTCGTCGTCGGGTACAGCGGCAGTTGCAGCAGCGCGGCTTGCTTGGCAGCGCGCGCGGCATAGCCGCTGGCGCGCTGGCCCAGGCTGGCGTCGATGCGGGCCACGGCAGCCTTGACTTGAGGATTATGCACGCGCGGCGACTGGCGGCGCGCTTGCACAGCGGCGAAATTCGCGTCCAGCGCCGCTTGCACGCAGGCGCGGCCCTGGTTCAGAGCGCTGGCGATGGTGTGCACTTCATCGAGCTTTTGACGGGCAAAGGCCAGCCAGGATTGGATATCGGCATCGAGCTTTTGTTCGCTGTCCAGGTCGACGGGCACGTGCAGCAGCGAACACGACGGCGCGATCCACAGGCGCGACTGCAGCCTGGCGTGCACGGGTTCCAGCCACGCCAGCACCTCGTTCAAATCCGCCTTCCAGATATTGCGGCCATTCACCACGCCCAGCGACAAGACGCTGGAACTTGGCAATTGGGCGATCACTTGCTCCACTTCCTCGCGGGCGTTGACGGCGTCCAGGTGCAAGCCTTGCACGGGCAATGTGCACGCCAGTTCCAGGTTGTCTTGCAGCTTGCCGAAATACGTGGCCAGCAGCAGTTTGACATGATTGACCTTGCTCAAGGCAGCGTAGGCCGTGACGAGCGCCTGCTGCCAGGCGCCGTCGAGTTCAGTGACGAGTATCGGCTCGTCGATCTGCACCCACTCCACGCCCTGCGCGGCCAGTTCCTGCAACAGTTGCACATAGACGGGCAGCAAGCCTTGCAGCAGCGCCAGCTTGTCGGAATCATCTTTCGCCTTGCCCAGCCACAAATAAGTGACGGGACCGATCAGCACGGGCTTGGCCCTTACATTCAGCTGGCGCGCCTGCGCCAATTGCTGCAGCAGGCGGCTGCTGTCGAGCTTGAATTGCGTGCCGGCCGAAAATTCCGGCACGATGTAATGGTAATTGGTGTCGAACCATTTCGTCATTTCGCCGGCGTGGACGCAGCTGCAATCGCTGTCGCTGGCCGAGCGGCCGCGGGCCACGCGGAAATAGTTGTCGAGCGCCGCGCCTTCCAGGCCGCGCACGCGCCGCGGCAGGTTGCCAAGCGCAAAGCTCAAGTCCAGCACCTGGTCGTAGAAGGAAAAGTCGCCGACGGGCGCCAGGTCCAGCGCATTCTGGTCTTGCCAGTGGCGCTGGCGCAACTCGGCGCCCTGCCCTTCCAGCGCGGCCAAGGTGCTGCCGCCCTTCCAGTAATCTTCCAGGGCGAATTTCAGTTCGCGTTTGGCGCCGATGCGCGGGTAGCCCAGATTGTGTGTGGTGACGGTCATGGCGGTAGTGCCTCCTAGTGAAGTATGAATGCATCATAGAGGCTTTCATCCATGAAAAATAATGGTAAAACTTCATACATCCATTATTACCACTCATGTGAATACATGTTCGAATACAGGCGGGGCAAAAAAAAAGCCCGCTGCGGGAGCGGGCTGAATCTAATTCCTGTGAGGAAGTAGAGGAGACAGATGAATGATGCCGCATCGCAGCATATCAAGCCAATTGCATGTTGTGATGATGGAAATATGATTCATCAATATCTGTCGCAGCCGGGGCATCTCAGGCGCTGGCCCGCGCGATCAGCTGGTAGGCCAGCGGCGCCAGGGCCGGCGGCGCGGCGCCCTCGTCCACTTCCCCCAGGCGCTGCAGGATGGCTTGCGCGGCCAGCCGGCCGATGTCATAGCGGGGCACGCGGATCGTCGTCAGCGCCGGCATGAGTTTTTCCGAGAACGGGAAGTCGCCAAAGCCCGCCACCGCGCATTGCTCGGGAATGCGGATGCCCAGGCGCGCCGCTTCATAGATGGCGCCGGCAGCCATGTTGTCGTTGGCAAAAAACAGGGCGTCGGGACGCTCGGCGCGCGCCATTTGCTCGCTGAATACCTGCCCGCCCGCGTCGAGCGGCGCCGTCACCGACGCTTGCACGATTTCCGGACGCAAACCCAGCTGCTGCATGGTTTCCTCATAGCCCTGGGCCCGCTTGCGCGCGCGGAAATCGCTGCCGATGCCGCTGTCGACGTAGACGATGCGCCGGTAGCCTTGCGCGTGCAAATACAAGGTCATGTCGCGCCCAGTGGCGATGTGCGAAAAACCGATTTGCGGATACGGCCGCTCGGGGCGGATATCCCACGTTTCGATGACGGGAATCTGCAAGCCGGCCAGCAAGGTTTCCGTGGCGGCGCTGTGGTCGGCGCCCGTCAGCACCAGCGCGCGCGGCGACCAGCCGAGAAAGGTGCGCACCACCTTCTCTTCCGTCTCGATCGAGTAATCGTGGGTGGCCAGCAGCAACTGGTAATTGTGCTGCGACAATGTGGTCGACAAGCCCTGGATGGTTTCCGCAAAGATGGAGTTCGACACGCTGGGCACGATGGCGCCCACGATGCGGCCCTGGGTCGACGCCAGGCCGCCGGCCGCCTCGTTGCGGATGTAGCCGAGCTGGTCGATGGCGCTCTTGATGCGCTCGCGCGTTTCCTGCGACACGCGGTCCGGCTCCTTGAAATAGCGCGACACGGAAATGGCCGAGGTCTGTGCCAATTTGGCCACATCGAACACGGTGCTGCGGCCAAGGCCACGCCGCTTGCGTACTGGGTCGTTCATGGGTACTGCCTTCTCAAAAATCGGTGATCACCACGCATCATGCCATGGCCGGCGGCACAGGGGATGCCAGAATGGCGCCGCAGCGCCGTGGCGTACCGACCGGGCCGCAGAAATTCCACTGTGGAAATTAGCGCCATTGAAATCATGCCGATAGTGTAATGGCTGCGCGCGGCAAGATGCCAGCCGGCGCGCAATCTCCCTGCATTAAATCTGTTGACAGCCCCCTGCGATTCAAATTATATTTCGCTGTACTTGCAATGTTAGCGCTAACAAAGGCGGCAGGCAAGACCCGAGACAGCCGCACTGGAACGCCATACGCAGCGCGCCAGGCAACCAAAAAGGACACACATTGAGCTCCGCTACCTCCCGCCGCACGCTGGAATCCCTGCGCAGCCAGCGCTGGCTGGCCCCAGACGACATGCGCTCGTTCGCCCACCGCCAGCGCCTGCAGCAGATGGGCCTGCGCCGCGAGGAATTCCTCGACCGCCCTGTCATCGCCATCATCAATACCTGGAGCGACCTGTCGCCG
The DNA here is from genome assembly GCF_030587315.1 of Janthinobacterium sp. SUN211. Classification (NCBI taxonomy): domain Bacteria; kingdom Pseudomonadati; phylum Pseudomonadota; class Betaproteobacteria; order Burkholderiales; family Oxalobacteraceae; genus Janthinobacterium; species Janthinobacterium sp. SUN211. Next base: position 1,292,841 of record NZ_JAPWIC010000001.1, read on the forward strand.
TGCCACTCGCACCTGCGCGAACGGGCCGAAGCCGTCAAACGGGGCATCCTGCTGGCCGGCGGCTTCCCCGTCGAACTGCCGGCCCTGTCGCTGGGCGAAGTGATGGTCAAGCCCACCACCATGATCTACCGCAACTTCCTCGCCATGGAAACGGAAGAACTGCTGCGCTCGCTGCCCATCGATGGCGCCGTGCTGCTCGGCGGCTGCGACAAGACGACGCCCGGCATGCTGATGGGCGCCATCAGCATGGACATCCCCGCCATCTTTTGTCCTGCCGGCCCCATGCTCAACGACCGCTACCGTGGCCAGAGCGTGGGCGCGGGCACGCATACCAAGAAATTCTGGGACGACTACGTGGCCGGCGACATCGCCAAGCCCGAGTGGATCAAGCTGGAAGCGAAAATGACGCGCTCGCCCGGCACCTGCAACACCATGGGCACGGCGTCCACCATGACGTCCATCGTCGAAGCCATGGGCTTTACCTTGCCCGGCGCCACCAGCATTCCCGCCATGGACGCCAACCACGTGCGCATGGCTTCGCAATGCGGCGAGCGCATCGTCGGCATGGTGTGGGAAGACTTGAAGCCGTCGCGCTTCTTCACCCGCGCCGCTCTGTCGAATGGCGTGGCCGCCTATATGGCGCTCGGCGGCTCGACCAACGCGGCCATCCACCTGGTCGCCATCGCCGGGCGCGCCGGCCTGGCCCTGTCGCTCGATGAAATGGATGCGATGGCGCAAAAAGTGCCCGTCATCGCCAACCTGTTCCCATCCGGCGACAAGCTGATGGAAGATTTCTTCTATGCGGGCGGCATGCCGGCCCTGCTCAAGGAAATCATGCCGCAGCTGGACTTGACGGCCTTGACGGTGACGGGCCGTACCTTGGGCGAGAACATCGCCGACGCCGTCTGCCTGGACGACAGCGTCATCCGCAAGGTGTCGCAGCCGGTGGCCGACGGCGCGGCGCTGGCCGTGCTGCGCGGCAACCTGTGTCCTGGCGGCGCCGTCATCAAGCCGTCGGCCGCCAACCCGAAGTTCGCCAAACACCGGGGACGCGCCCTCGTGTTCGACTCGAACGCCGAGATGCTGGCGCAGATCCACGCGCCCGACCTGGACATCGATGAAAACACGGTCTTGATCCTGCGCAATGGCGGCCCCATCGGCGCGCCCGGCATGCCGGAATGGGGCAATCTGCCCGTGCCGAAAAAGCTGCTGCAGCAGGGCATACGCGACATGGTGCGCATCTCCGACGCGCGCATGAGCGGCACCCATTACGGCACCTGCGTGCTGCACGTCACACCGGAAGCGGCCGTCGGCGGCCCGCTGGCCCTCGTGCGCAACGGCGACATGATCGAACTGGACATCGCCGCGCGCAGCCTGAACATGGATGTGACGGACGAGGAACTGGCGCGCCGCCGCGCCGAGTGGCAGGCGCCGGCGCAGAAATATGCGCGCGGCTACACCAAGCTGTACATGGAACACGTGACGCAGGCGGACCAGGGCTGCGACCTGGACTTCTTGCTGGGCAACGCCGCCACGCCGGAGCCGCCGATTTTCTGACGCCGCCGCCTTCCCTACCTATATAGAGAGCACAACTATGGATATCCTGGACAACCCTTTCCGCGCCTTGCTGGCGGACAACGCAGTACCGCTGGGCAGCTGGCTGATGGCCGGCGCGCCGGTCACGGCCGAAGCCATGGGCTGCGCCGGCTTCGACTGGCTGGTGCTGGACATGGAACACGTGCCCATCGACTACCAGGACGCCTACCAGATCCTGCAAGCCTTGGGCGGCACGCCGGCCTGCCCCGTCGTGCGCCTGGCCTGGAACGACCTGGTGCAGATCAAGCGCGCGCTCGACATCGGCGCGCAAACCTTGATGTTCCCCTTCGTGGAAAACGTGGCCGAAGCGCGCAGCGCCGTGGCCGCCACCCGCTATCCGCAGCCGGGCCAGGCCATTCCCGGCACGCGCGGTTTTGCCGCCATGCACCGCGCCAGCCGCTATGGCACCGTGCCTGACTACGCCACGCGCGCCAACGGCGCCGTCTTCTCGATTATCCAGCTGGAAACCCCGGCCGCGCTGGGGCAGCTGGAAGAAATCGCCGCCGTCGATGGCGTCGACGCCCTGTTCGTGGGGCCGGGCGACCTGTCGGCCGCCATGGGCCATATCGGCAATATCGGCCACCCGGACGTGCAGGCGGCGATCGCCGACGCGGCCCGCCGCGCCCGCGCCATCGGCAAACCCATCGGCATTGTCGGCCCCTCGCCGGAAATGGTGCACACTTTCATCCATTACGGCTATGACTACGTGGCCATCGCTTCGGACATGGGCATGATGATGCGCCAGGCCAACGCCTTTATCACGGCCCTGAAACCGTCGCTGGCGAAAGCCCTCGACACGGGCGCCTACTAATTGTTCTGTTGCAACACATTGTTGCAACGCACGTAACGCGCTCAGACGCGTCATTCGCATCTTTTGGAGACAAGCATGTCAGGTGTAAAACTGGAAAAGGTCGTCAAGAAGTACGACAACGGCGTCGAAGTCATTCATGGCATCGACCTGGAAATCAAGCAAGGCGAGTTCGTCGTCTTCGTGGGCCCTTCGGGTTGCGGAAAATCAACATTGATGCGCATGGTCGCGGGCCTGGAATCGATCACGGGCGGCACCATCTCCATCGAGGGACAGGTCGTCAACGACTTGCCGCCGCGCGAGCGCGATATCGCCATGGTGTTCCAGGACTATGCGCTGTATCCGCACAAGTCCGTGTTCGACAACCTGGGCTTTGGCTTGAAACTGCGCAAGTTCCCGAAGGCGGAAATCGAACAGCGCGTGCGCGCCGCCGCCACCATCCTGAAAATCGACCATTTACTCGACCGCAAGCCGCGCGCCCTGTCCGGCGGCCAGCGCCAGCGCGTGGCCATGGGCCGCGCCATCGTGCGCCAGGCCAAGCTGTTCCTGTTCGATGAGCCGCTGTCGAACCTGGACGCCCTGCTGCGCTCGGAAATGCGCACGGAAATCAAGAAATTGCACCAGCGCATAGGCGCCACCACCATTTACGTCACGCATGACCAGGTCGAGGCGATGACCCTGGCCGAGCGCATCGTCGTGCTGTCCGGCGGCAACATCATGCAGGTCGGCACGCCGGACCAGATCTACAACGAACCCGTGTCGAAATTCGTCGCCGGTTTCACGGGCTCGCCGCCGATGAACTTCCTCGGTGCCAAGGTGGCGCGCAACGGCGCCGGCCAGGCCGAGATCGTGCTGGGCGCGGCGCGCCTGGCCCTGCCGCCGGAGCGCCAGGCCGCATGCGGCAAGCTCGACGGCCGCGCGGTGGAATTCGGCATCCGTCCGGAAGACATCACGCTGGAAGCGGCCAGTCCCGCCAGCGCCGCCCTGGCCGCGACAGTCGTGGTGGTCGAACCGCTGGGCGCGGAAACCCTGGTCATCTTCCAGTGCGAAGGGGGCGAATTGACGGCGCGCCTGCCGCCCACCTTCGCCCTGGCGCCTGGACAGCAAGTGACGGTACAGCTGGACATGGAAAAATTCCATCTGTTCGATCCGCAAGGGGGCGCGGTACTGCCCTCCCGATAAGCCGCGAACGACCGGCATACCCATTCCAAAAAAACAGGAGACAACATCATGCGTATCAAATCCCTCGTCCTGGCGCTCGGCGCCACTTTCGTCCTTGCCACCGGCTTGGCCACCAACGCCCACGCGCAAACGGTCAAGGTGTTCGTCGGCGGCCAGGAGCGCCCCGAAGTCATGCGCGAACTGTTCGCCAAATTCATGGCCGCCAATCCCGGCGTCAAGATCGACCTGGAAACGGGCGGCGCCACGTCGGAATTGCAGCAGAAATACCTGAACACGGTGCTGTCGGCCGGCGACACCACCCTGGACGTGTTCCTGATCGACATCATCCGCCCGGCCCAGTACGCGTCGGCCGGCTGGATCGAAAGCCTGGACAAATACCTGGGCGCCGACCGCGACAAGATCATGGGCCAGTACCTGCCCGCCTACAAGCAAGCGAATATGGTCGACAACAAGGTCGTGGCCCTGCCCGCCTTTGCCGACGCCATGTTCCTCTATTACCGCAAGGACTTGCTGGCCAAGTACAAGCTGGCGGCGCCGAAAACCTGGGATGAGCTGGCCAGCGTGGCGCGCACCATCCAGGCCGGCGAAAAGAATCCGGATTTGCAAGGCATCAGCTTCCAGGGCAAGGCCATCGAAGGCGCCGTCTGCACCTTCCTGTTGCCGTACTGGAGCCAGGGCGGCGAACTGGTCACAAACGGCAAGCTGACCCTGGACAAGCCCAAGGCGGAAGCGGGCCTGGCCATGTGGCGCAAGCTCGTCGACCAGGGCGTGGCAAAGAAAAACATTGCCGAAGTGGCCACCGACGATACGCGCAAGGAGTTCCAGGCAGGCAATGTCTTGTTCGCCGTCAACTGGGGCTATGCGTGGAACCACTTCCAGGATGGCGCCGACAGCAGCGTGAAAGATAAGGTTGGCGTCGTCAGCCTGCCGGCCATGGCGGGCGGCAAGCCGGCCTCGTGCATCGGCGGCTGGCAGTGGGCCGTGTCCTCGTTCTCGAAGAACAAGGAGGCGTCCGCCAAGCTGGTGCGCTGGCTGTCGAGCCCAGAAGTGTCGAAGCAGCTGGCCCTCAAGGCGTCCAACCTGCCCGTCTACCCCTCCGTCTACCAGGACAAGGAAGTGCTGGCCGCCAATGGCTGGTTCGCCGATGCCCTGCCGGTGGTGCAAAGCGCCCGCTCGCGCCCCGTCACGCCGCGCTACAGCGAAGTGTCCGAAGCCGTGCGCGTCAACACGAATGCCGTGATGGCGGGCGTGAAGACGCCGGCGGCGGCCGTGGGCGAGATCGAAAACCGCGTCAAGCGCATCCTGCGCTAAGGGGATCACGCCCGTGCCGCCACGACGGCGGCGCGGGCGGCACACGCATACGCACACCGCAACAGACGAGGAAATCATGAGGCAACGCACCCTGAAAAGCCGCATCACGGACCCCAGCGAAACAACGCTGGCCTGGGTCCTGCTGACGCCGGCGATTCTCTTTTTACTGCTGATCGTGGCCTACCCGGTCAGCAAACTGATCTACAACAGCTTTTTCGACATCCGCCTGTCCGGCGGCAGCCTGCCCAGTTTCGTGGGCCTGGACAACTACAAGATGGCGCTGGAAGATGCGCTGTTCTGGAAATCGCTGAAAAACACCGTCATCATCACCGTCGTCACCGTGCCGGGCGCGCTGGTGGCGGGCCTGGGCCTGGCTATGCTGGCCAACATGCCGTTCAAGTACCGCTGGCCCGTGCGCCTGGCGCTGCTGCTGCCGTGGGCACTGCCGCTGGCCTTCGTCGGCCTAATCTTCGCCTGGTTCTTTCACAGCGAATACGGCCTGGTGAACGACCTTATCCGCCGCATCGACCTCTTGATCCCCGGCCTGGGCTGGGAACCGCAGATCTGGTTCAATTCGCCCGCGCTGACCATGGCCGCCATCTGCATCACGACCATCTGGAAAACCTCGTCGTTCATGGCCCTGATTTTATTGGCCGGCCTGCAAACCATCCCCGCCTCGCTGTATGAGGCGGCCGAAGTGGACGGTGCCAGCAAATGGAAGCAATTTACGGAAGTGACCCTGCCGCTGCTGGTGCCATCGATGCTGGTGGCGCTGATCTTCCGCACCCTGACGGCCATCCAGTCCTTCGATATTCCCTACAACATGCCCGGCCCTGGCGACGAAACCAAGACCCTGGCCATGTATATCCAGTCCAATACCGTCGACTACCTCGACGTGGGCTACGGCTCGACCCTGGCGGTCTTCATGTTCCTGCTGTCGATGGCCACCACGTTTGTGTATCTGAAATATGTAAGAGGAGACAAAGAATGAGCGGCCTGTTTTCATCGAAGCGCCTGCGCTGGTTCGCCGCCGCGATCGTCATCCTCAACGGCGTCTTCCCCGCCCTGTGGATCCTGTTTACCTCGCTCAAGACCGAAAGCGAACTGACGCAAAAGCCGATCACCTACTGGCCGCACGAACCGACCATCGGCAATTTCATCTCCGCCTTCCAGGACCAGCCGCTGCTGACGTTCCTGACGAACAGCCTGATCGTGGCCGGCCTGTCGACCCTGCTCAGCCTGTTCATCAGCGCGCTGGCCGCGTATGCGATTGCCCGCTTGCGCCTGCGCTTCCGCGGCCTGATCCTGACGGCCATCATCGGCGTGTCGATGTTCCCGCTGGTGACCCTGATGGTGCCGCTGTTCGAAATCATGCGCAGCCTGGGCTTGCTGAACTCCTACTGGGCGCTGGTGCTGCCGTACACGGTGCTGAACCTGCCCATCTGCACCCTGATGATGGTGAGCTTTTTCCAGGATATCCCGCGCGACATCGAAAACGCGGCCATGCTCGACGGCTGCACCCGCCTGAGCGCCCTGTGGCGCATCGTGCTGCCGCTGGCCGCACCGGGCGTGGCGACGGCCGCCATCCTCGCGTTTGTGAATTCCTGGGACGAGTTCCTGCTGGCGCTGTCGATGAATTCGGCCGTGGCTTACCGCACCCTGCCCGTCGGCATCCAGCTGTACCAGGGCGAGTTCGCCTTCCCGTGGCCGATCATTTCGGCGGCGCTGGTGGTGGCCATCGTCCCCATCGTCGTGCTGATCGTGATTTTCCAGGAAAAGGTCGTCAGCGGCCTGACCTCGGGCGGCTTGAAGGGCTGAAAATGGACCACCAGTCTCCCTTCACCCTGGCGCACGGCGACTGCCGCGCCGACGTCCACCCGGCCACGGGCGGCGCGCTGGCGGCTTTCCGCTGGCGCGGGCGCGACATCCTGCGCGCCGCGCCAGCCGCTGCCGACGTGCGGCAAATGGCCTGCTACCCTTTGGTGCCGTATTCGAACCGCATCGGCGGCGCCGTGCTGCAGGCGCAGGAACAGACGCATGCACTGCGCGCCAACTTCCCGCCCGAGCCGCACAGCATCCACGGCTTCGGCTGGCAGCGCGCCTGGCACGTGGCGGCGCGTGCGGACGACAGCGCCGAACTGCTGCTGGTGCACGGCGGCGACGCCGACTGGCCGTTCGCCTGCGAGGCGCGGCAAACCGTGCTGCTCGACGCTGCCGGCTTGCGCCTGACCTTATCGGTGCGCAATGACGATACGCGCGCCATGCCCGCCGGCCTGGGTTTTCACCCCTACTTTCCGCTGGCGCCCGGCCTGCGCCTGCAAACGCAATGGGATGGCGTGTGGAGCATGGGCGCCGACCACCTGCCGGCCGGTCTGGCGCCCGTGGCGCAAGCGTCGCCATTCGCCACGCCGCAGCCGGTGGCCGGCTGGCACAGCGACCATTGCTACAGCGGCTGGACGGGCCGCGCCAGCCTCGATTACGGCGACTACAGCGTGCAGCTGTCGGCCAGCGACAATTGCCGCCACCTCGTATGCTTCGCGCCCAACGACGAACGCAGCTTCATCGCCATCGAACCCGTCACGCACGCCAATAATGCGTTTGCGCTGGCCGCGCGCGGTGCGCACGACACGGGCATGCGCCTGCTGGCGCACGGCGAGACGCTGCACATCGCCATGCGCCTGGCCATGCAGGAAAATGCGGAGGAGGCCCATGCGTGAATGGCAACCCGAACTGGCCCTCGACGCGCGCGCCCAGCTGGGCGAATGCCCGCTGTGGAGCGTGGCCGAACAGTGTTTGTACTGGATCGACATCGCCGGACGCCGCCTGCACCGCTACGATCCGGCGACCGGTCTCGATCGCGTCTGGTGGGTGCCGTGCGAGCCGGGCTGCATCGCCCTGGCGGAAAAAGGCGGCCTGGTGGCGGCCCTGCGCGACGGTTTCTACCGTTTCTACCCGCAGGAAGGCTTGCTCGACAAGCTGGCCGATGCGCCCTACGACAGCGCCGACATGCGTTTCAACGATGGCCGCTGCGACAGCGCCGGGCGCTTCTGGGCCGGCGCCATGTACGAGCCGCGCACGGCGGAACTGGCTGCCATGTTTTGCCTGGAACGGGGCGCCACCCGCCTGGGCTGGGGGCCGCAGCAGGGCCTTGGCGTCAAAGTCAGCAACGGCCTGGCGTTCGCCGCGGATGGCCAAGCCCTGTTCCAGTCCGACACGCCGAACCACGTGATCTACCGTTACGCCTTTGACGCGGCCAGCGGCCAGGTTGGCGAACGCAAGGTGTTTGCCCGCCTGCCCGCCAAGGGAGAGGACGCCGTGTACGGCGGCCGCCCCGATGGCGCGGCGCTCGATGCGGAAGGCTGCTACTGGAGCGCGCAATACGAAGGCGGCCGGGTGCTGCGCTTTTCGCCGCAGGGCGAAATCATCGGCATCGTGCGCGTGCCCGTCACGCGCCCCACCATGATCGCCTTTGGCGGCGCCGACCTGCGCACCCTGTACATCACCAGCGCGCGCGAAGGCGCCAGCGACGACGAACTGGCGCGCCAGCCGCAGGCCGGCGGCCTCTTTGCCGTGCGCCTGGACGTGGCCGGCCGCCCCGAACCCCTGTACCGGGATTGATACCCGGATCTTCACCCTGAGGACAGCATGAACGCCAACATCACTCTCTACCCCAGCCTGCAGGACCGCGTGGTCTTCGTCTCCGGCGGCGGCTCCGGCATCGGCGCTGCGCTGGTCGAACACTTCGCCCTGCAAGGCGCGCAAGTGGCTTTTTGCGACATCGATGGCGACGCCAGCGCCGCCCTGGCCGCGCGTCTGGCGCCCCTGTGCCGGCACGCGCCCTGTTTCGTGTACAGCGACATCCGCGACATCGCCGCCTACCAGGCCAGCCTGGCCGACGTCGAGGCGCGCTTCGGCGCCATCCGCGTGCTGCTCAATAACGCGGGCCGCGACGACCGTCATTCGCTGGCCGAACTGACGCCCGAATACTGGGACAACTGCCTGGCGCTGAACTTGAAACACCACGTGTTCGCCATCCAGCAGGTGGCGCCCGGCATGGCGGCCGCCGGCGGCGGTTCCATCATCAACCTGGGCTCGATTTCGTGGATGCGCGGGCGCCCCAACCTGGTCGGCTACACCACGTCCAAGGCGGGCATCGCGGGCCTGTCGCGCACCCTGGCGCGCGAGCTGGGCGAACAGAATATCCGCGTCAACGCCATCGCGCCGGGCGCCATCGCCACGGACCGCCAGGCCGCGCTGTGGCGCGACCCGGAAGAAGACCGCCGCTTCATCGAACTGCAATGCCTGAAATACCGGCTCGACGCGGGCCACGTGGCGCGCACGGCCCTGTTCCTGGCGGCCGACGATTCGGACGGCATCACGGGACAGAACATCATCGTCGATGCCGGCCTCGCGCAAGTATCTGTAGCTGGCTAAGCCCCCATTCAAGGAGAATCCTCATGTTGAACCTGCAAGACGCAAGCCTGTTGAAACAACAATGTCTGATCGACGGCGCCTGGTGCGACGCCGATGACGGCGCCACCATCGCCGTCACCAATCCCGCCACCGGCGAAGTGATCGCCACCGTGCCGCGCATGGGCGCGGCCGAGACGCGGCGCGCCATCGCCGCCTCGCATGCGGCCTTCCGGCTGTGGCGCAAGCAGACCGTCAAGGCGCGCGCCACGGTACTGCGCGCCTGGCATGCCTTGATTTTGCAGCACGCGGACGACCTGGCGCTGATACTCACCACGGAACAGGGCAAGTCGCTGGCCGAAGCCAAGGGCGAGATCGTTTCGAACGCGGCCTACCTGGAATGGTTCGCCGAGGAAGGCAAGCGCGCGTATGGCGACGTCATCGCGCCGCCGTCGAATGACAAGCGCATCGTCGTCATCAAGCAGCCGATTGGCGTGTGCGCGGCCATCACGCCGTGGAATTTCCCAAACGGCATGATCACGCGCAAGGCCGGTCCCGCCCTGGCGGCCGGCTGCAGCATGGTCTTGAAGCCGGCGTCGCAAACGCCGCTGTCGGCCCTGGCCTTGGGCGAACTGGCGCTGCGCGCCGGCGTGCCGCCTGGCGTCTTCAATGTGGTGACGGGCGCGGCGCAGGCCATCGGCACGGAACTGTGCCACAACGACCTGGTGCGCAAGATCACGTTTACGGGGTCGACCGAAGTGGGCGCCTGGCTGTCGCGCGAGGCGGCCGGCACGATCAAGAAGCTGTCGCTGGAATTGGGCGGCAACGCGCCCTTCATCGTCTTCGAGGATGCCGACATCGACGCGGCCGTCGAAGGCGTGCTGATGTCGAAATACCGCAACAGCGGCCAGACCTGCGTCTGCGCCAACCGCATCTACGTGCAGGACAGCATCTACGACGACTTCGCCGCCCGCCTGGTGGCCAAGGTGGCCGAGCTGAAACTGGGCAATGGCCTGGACGCGGGCGTCACGCAAGGCCCGCTGATCGATGAAAACGCCGTGCGCAAGATCGAGCAGCACATCGCCGACGCGCTGGCCAAGGGCGGCAAGCTGGCCATCGGCGGCAAGCGCCACGCGCTGGGCGGCAGCTTTTTCGAGCCCAGCGTGGTGCTGGAAGCGAACAGCGACATGCTGGTGGCCACCGAGGAAACCTTCGCCCCGCTGGCGCCGCTGTTCCGCTTCGGCAGCGAAGAGGAAGTCGTCGCCATGGCCAACGCCACGCAGTTCGGCCTGGCCGGCTATTTCTACAGCCGCGACCTGGGCAGAGTCTGGCGCGTGGCGGAAGAACTGGAAGTGGGCATGGTCGGCATCAACACGGGCATGATCGCCAATGAAATGGCGCCGTTTGGCGGCGTCAAGCATTCGGGCATGGGCCGCGAAGGCTCGCACTATGGCATGGACGACTTCCTCGATATCAAATACTTGTGCATGGGAGGAATTTGATTATTTCAATGTAAGCAAGGCAGGGATCAGCAACCATACTCATAAAAAACACAGGAGACAAGATCATGCAAACGACATTCCGCAAGACCACCCTGGCCGCGGCCATCACCGGCGTGCTTCTCGCGACGCCATTTGTTAGCCCTAACGCACGCGCTGACGAGCTCAGCGACATGAAGGCCATGCTGGCGCAGTTGCAGGACCGGGTGGCGCAGATGGAAGCGAAAGCGGCGCAACCCACACCGGCGGCGGCGATGGCGGCCGCACCGGCAACGGTGGCGGCCCCCATGCAGCCCGCCACCGGCTTCAACTGGAAACTGTACGGCCGTGGCGACATCGGCTATACGGTGTCGCGCGGCAAGGATGCCAGCGGGCGCCAGCTGACCAACCACCGCCTGAACCAGGGCGAGATGGCCAGCCGCCTGGGCCTCACGGGCGCCTGGGTCTTCAGCGACGAGTACAAGGCCATCTTCGGCGTCGAGACGGGCTTGAACTTGTTCAACGGCAATGCGGGCGGCGGCACGCAAAACAACACCACCTCGTCCGTGCTGTTCAACCGGGGTTCCACCGTCGGCTTTGCCTCGACCACCTGGGGCTCGATCGAAGGCGGCACCATGTACATGGCGCCGTTCTGGGTCTCGCTTGGCGCCGACCTGGCCTCGGCGCACAATTACGGCGCCAACGACTTCAGCGCCCTGTTCTCGCTCACCCGCCCGGAATCCCTGGGCCGCTACCTGAAGGACCCCGTGACAAACAACGCCAGCAAGACGACGAGTTTGGCCGGCAACAACTCGGGCACGGCCTTGTTCTACGGCAATGCGCTGCGCTACCGCAGCCCCACCTGGAACAACATTTCTGCGGAAGTCTCGTATTCGGCCGGGCAGCAAGCGTCTTCCGCCACCGACCTGGAAAACGATGGCCGTAGCTGGGCCGCCAACGTGCTGTACAAGAAGGGCGACCTGTTCCTCGGCTACGCGCACATGGATTACCAGCAGAGCAACGACATCAGCACGGGCGGCACGCCGAACTTCCTCAAGCGCAACCAGGTCACGGACATCGTCGGCGCGCGCTACAAGTGGAACGATTTTACCTTGGGCGGCTCCTACACCTCCTACCGCGTGTCGAACGCGGGCGGCTATGCGGCCGACGCCTTTGGCGTCTCGGGCGCCTACGACCTCGGCAAACACCGCATCGAGGGCAGCCTGGCGCACATCAGCTATGACGGCGCCAACGCCAAAGGCGCTTTCGGCACCAACACGGGCGATGGCGTGGGCAAACCCACGTCGACGGCCTACTCGCTGGGCTACCTGTACAACTTCCAGCCGACCCTGTCGTTCTACGCCTACGCCACACGCATCGCCAACAACAGCCACGCCAAGCTGGGCGTATTGCAGTTCCGGGGGGACAATAACTACTTCGGCTACAGCCCCGTCGAGCTGACCGCCGGCATGTTCCTCGTCTTTTAATTCAGTGCTTATTTGTTGATGCACCGCCGGCCCGCCCCACGCCCACCATGCGGGCGGCCGGTTTTCACAGGAGTTGATCGTCATGCAGTACACACTACACCAGGAAAATGACAGCGTCGCCCTGCGCTGCGCCGGCCGCTTGCTGCTGCGCCACGGCGCCGATGCGCCATGCGTGTTCGTCGGCCAGGGCCGCGAAAGCATGGAAATGTACCGCGGTAACTTCGCCATCGAAGATTACGTCGAGGAGCGCAGCGCCCTGCGCGCGCTGGCCGTCACGCAGGACGGCGACGGCGCCACCCTGAGCTTTGCGCGCCATGCGGGCGACACGCCGCAGCTGGTGCTGGCCGTGCAAGCGGCGCCGCATGGCGTGCACCTGGTGGTGCGCTACGCGGCGCCGGGCTGGAACCGGCTGTGGCTGCGCCTGCCCGCGGAACAGGACGAGCATGTGTGGGGCTGCGGCGAGCAGATGTCGTACTTCGACCTGCGCGGCCGCCACTTCCCCCTGTGGACGTCGGAGCCGGGCGTGGGCCGCGACAAGTCGACCCATTTGACGTGGCAGGCGGACGTGACGTCGAAATCGGGCGGCGACTACTATCACACGAATTATCCGCAGCCGAGCTTCATCTCGTCGCAGCGCTACTGCCTGCATGCCGAGACGACGGCGTATGCGGACTTCGATTTCCGCCAGCCGGACTTCCACGAGCTGCAATTCTGGGCCATGCCCGAGCGCCTGGAATTCATGCTGGCCGACTCCTTCGTCGACCTGGTCGGCGTGGTCTCGCAACGCTTCGGCCGCCAGCCGCAATTGCCCGCCTGGCTGCAAAATGGCGCCATGCTGGGCCTGAAAGGCGGAGAAGAGCATGCCCGCACCATCCTCGCACAGGCGCAGGAACACGGCTTGCCCGTCAGCGCCCTGTGGTGCGAAGACTGGGTGGGCTTGCGCCAGACGTCGTTCGGCAAGCGCTTGTTCTGGGACTGGCGCTGGCAGCCGCAGCGCTATCCCGACCTGAAAAACTGGATCGCCGACCTGGCCAGGCAAGACATCCGCTTCCTCGGCTACGTCAATCCGTATTTGTGCAACGACGGCACCCTGTACCAGGAAGCGCTGCAGCAGGGATTCCTGGCCACGGCCACCGATGGCGGCGCCTACCTGGTGGACTTCGGCGAATTCGATTGCGGCGTCGTCGACTTCACCAACCCGGCAGCCGCGCTGTGGTTCGAGGAACGCATCCTGCGCCAGGAAATGCTCGACTTCGGCCTGTCCGGCTGGATGGCCGATTTCGGCGAATACCTGCCGATCGACCTGCGCCTGCACAATGGCGTCGATGCGCGCCTGATGCACAACGCCTGGCCGACCCTGTGGGCCGAAGTCAATGCGCGCGCCATCGAGCGGGCCGGCAAGACGGGCGACGCCACCTTCTTCATGCGCGCCGGCTACACGGGCGTGCAGGCGCACTGCCCGCTGCTGTGGGCGGGCGACCAGTCGGTCGACTTCAGCCGCCACGACGGCTTGCAGACGGTGATTTGCGGCGCCCTGTCGTCCGGCTTGCTGGGCAACGCCTACCACCACAGCGATATCGGCGGCTATACCAGCCTGTTCGGCAACCTGCGCACGGCGGAACTGTTCCAGCGCTGGACGGAGATGGCCGTCTTCACGTCGATGATGCGCACGCACGAAGGCAACCGCCCGGACGAAAACTTCCAGTTCTACCAGGATGAACAGGTATTCCAGCACTTCGCCCGCATGACGCGGCTGCACGTGGCGCTGGCGCCGACCATCCGCGCCCTGGCCGAAGATGCCGTGGCGCGCGGCCTGCCGCTGCAGCGCCCCCTGTTCCTGCACTATGAACACGACCGCGCCACCTACGCCATCCAGGACCAGTACCTGTTCGGCCCCGACCTGCTGGTGGCGCCCGTGCATGCGGCGGGCGCTGCGCGCTGGAGCGCCTACCTGCCGCAGGGCGACGCCTGGATCCACCTGTGGAGCGGCGCCGTCTTCGAAGGCGGCCAGCGCGTGGAAGTCGACGCGCCCCTGGGCCAGCCGCCCGTCTTCGTGCGGCGCGGTTGCGCACAGCAGGATTTCTTCCTGTCGCTGGCGAAATGAGCCTGGCATGAGCGTGGCGTCGCACTTGCTGTTCCTGGCCTGCGTGGCGCTGGCCAGCGGCGCGCAGAACCTGACGGGCTTTGCTTTCGGCCTGATCCTGCTGGGCCTGACGGCCGTGCTGCACCTGGCCAGCCTGGGCGACGTGGCCAACGTCGTCAGCGTGCTGGTGCTGGTGAATGCGGCCATCACGTTTGGCCGCACGCGTCCGCAACTGGCCTGGCCCGTGTTCGGCCCTGCACTGGCCGTCAGCCTGCTGGGCGTGGGCGCTGGCGTGGCCCTGTTGGGCTGGTTCAGCGCGCAACAGGTGACCCTGCTGCGCTTCCTGCTCGGCTGCGCCATCGTCGTCTGCGCATGCATGCTGGTGCTGCGCGCCAGCGCGCGCCGGCGGCAATCCGGCCTGCCCGCCTTCCTGTTCTTCAGCGGCGTGTCCGGCGTGATGGGCGGCCTGTTCGCCAGCGCCGGTCCGCCCATGGTGTACCACCTGTACCGCCAGCCATGGCCGGCCGACATGATCCGCCATTCGCTGATCGTGCTGTTTGCCGCGAATGCCGTGCTGCGCCTGGCCCTCGTGCTGGCGCACGGCCAGTTCAGCCTGACGGCCCTGTGGCTGACCCTGGAAGCCTTGCCGCTGGTGACGGGGCTGACGTGGCTGGCGCGCCGCCACCCTTCGCGCCTGCCCATCGAGCACGTGCGCCGCGCCGTCTTCGTGCTGCTGCTGATCGCCGGCCTGGCCCTGGTGCTACCGCCCGTGCTGGCCCTGGCCGCCTGAGGCGGCGCCTTTTCACTGTTTACCTTTTTTACGAGACGAACCTTCCATGTCCGCTTCCCGCTTTTCCTCCCTGCCCGCCGACTGCGACCTGCTGGTCGTCGGCGGCGGCATCAATGGCGCCGGCATCGCGCGCGACGCGGCCGGCCGCGGCTTGCGCGTGGTGCTGTGCGAACAGCACGACCTGGCGCAGCACACGTCGTCCGCCTCCACCAAGCTGATACACGGCGGCCTGCGCTACCTCGAATACTATGAATTCAAGCTGGTGCGCAAGGCGCTGCAGGAACGCGAAGTGCTGCTGCGCGCCGCGCCCCACATCATGTGGCCGATGCGCTTCGTCATGCCGCACGACGCCGCCCAGCGCCCCGCCTGGATGATACGCGCGGGCCTGTTCCTGTACGACCACCTGGCCAAACGGGACTTTTTACCCGCCTCGCAAGGCATCGCGCTGGACCGCCATGCGGCGGGCGCGCCGCTGAAGGCAGGCTACCGCAAGGGCTTCGTGTATTCCGACGGCTGGGTCGACGATGCGCGCCTGGTGGTGCTCAACGCGCTCGACGCGCAGGAACACGGCGCGCATATCCTCACGCGCACGGCCTGCGTCGACGCGCGCCGCGACGGCGACGCCTGGCACGCCACCCTGCAAGCAGAGGGTGGCCAGCGCAAGACCTTGCGCGCGCGCGCCATCGTCAACGCGGCGGGACCGTGGACGGCGCAATTTGCAGGCGCGGCCGGCGGCGGCAAGACGCAGGGGTTGCGCCTGATCAAGGGCAGCCACATCATCGTGCCGCGCCTGTTCGACCATCCGAACGCCTACATCTTCCAGAACCCGGACCAGCGCATCATCTTCGCCATCCCCTACCAGGATGACTTTACCCTGATCGGCACCACCGACGAGGAATACAAGGGGGACGTGAGCCAGGTGAAGATCAGCCAGGCGGAGATCGATTACCTGTGCCAGGCGGCGAACCGCTATTTCAAGCGCGAAATCGGCCCCGCCGACGTCGTGTGGACGTATTCCGGCGTGCGCCCCCTGCTCGACGACAGCGCGCAGAACGCGTCGGCCGTCACGCGCGACTACCTGCTGGAAGTGGCGCGCGGCGCAGCGGCGACGGGCGCGCCCCTGCTCAATATCTGGGGCGGCAAGATCACCACCTACCGCAAGCTGGCCGAAGAGGCGCTGGGCCTGCTGGCGCCCCTGCTGGACAATGGCTCCCCGGCCTGGACGGCCCACGCGCCCCTGCCCGGTGGCGACCTGCAGCAGGTGAATCAACTCGTGGACAGCCATGATTTCGACGGTTTCCTCGCGCGCTTCCAGTGCGACCACGCCTGGCTGCAGCCCGCGCTGGCACGCCGCTATGCGCGCGCCTATGGCAGCCGCGCCGCACGCCTGCTGACGGGCGCCACATCGATGGCCGACCTGGGCGCGCAACTGGCGCCCGGCCTGTACGAAGCCGAAGCGTGCTATCTGGTCGAGGTGGAATGGGCCAGGAGCAGCGACGACATCCTGTGGCGCCGCAGCAAACTGGGGTTGCGCTGCGCGCCGGCCGACGTGGCGCGCCTGCAGCAGTGGCTGGCCGCCCATCCGGCGCAAGAGGTGACGGCATGACGTATTTGCTGGCCCTCGACCAGGGCACCTCCAGCTCGCGCAGCATGGTCTTCGATGAAACGGGCGCCATCGTCGCCGTGGCGCAGCGCGAATTTCGCCAGATCTTCCCGCAGCCGGGCTGGATCGAGCACGATCCCATGGAAATCTGGCACAGCCAACTGGCTACCTGCCGCGAAGTGCTGGCCAAGACGGGCTTGCAGGCCGACGCCCTCGGTGCGCTGGGCATCACCAACCAGCGCGAAACGACGGTGGTATGGGACCGCGCCACGGGCGAACCCGTCTATAACGCCATCGTCTGGCAAGACCGCCGCACGGAGGCGCTGTGCGAGGACTTGCGCGCGCGGGGCCTCGCCGGCGCCATCCATGCGAAGACGGGCCTGGTGCTCGACCCGTATTTTTCCGGCACCAAGCTGCGCTGGATACTCGACGCCGTGCCCGGCGTCCGCGCGCGCGCCATGCGCGGCGAACTGGCCTTCGGCACCATCGATACCTGGCTCGCATGGCAGATGACGGGCGGCCGCCTGCATGTGAGCGACGTCACCAACGCTTCGCGCACCATGCTGTGGAACCTGCATGAAGGCTGCTGGGATGCCCAGCTGCTCGACTGGCTGGGCATTCCAGCGAGCCTGCTGCCGACCGTCCACCCTTCGAGCCACGTGTATGGCGAAACGGATGCGGCGGTGCTGGGCAGCCCCATCATCATCGGCGGCATCGCCGGCGACCAGCAGGCGGCGCTGTTCGGCCAGACCTGTTTCACGCCGGGCATGGCCAAGAATACCTATGGCACGGGCTGCTTCTTGCTGCTCAACACGGGCGAGCAGTGCGCGCAATCGCAGCATGGTCTGATCAGCACGGCCGCCTGCCAGGTGGGCGCGCAGCCCGCGTATGCGCTCGAAGGCAGCGTCTTCATCGGCGGCGCCGTGGTGCAGTGGCTGCGCGACGGCCTGGGCGCCATCGGCCACGCGGGCGAAGCGGAAGGCCTGGCCGCCTCCGTGCCCGATTCCGGCGGCGTCGTCTTTGTGCCCTCGTTTACAGGCCTGGGCGCACCGTACTGGGTGCCCTCGGCGAAAGGCGCCATCCTGGGCCTGAGCCGGGGCAGCACGGTGGGCCACATCGCCCGCGCGGCGCTCGAAGCGATCGCCTTCCAGAGTGCGGCCCTGCTGGGCGCGATGACGCGCGACGCGCAAGCGCCCATCACGGAGCTGCGCGTGGACGGCGGCGCCTGCGCCAACAACCTGCTGCTGCAATTCCAGGCCGACTTGCTGGGCATCCCCGTCGTGCGCCCGCAAGTGATCGAAACGACGGCCCTGGGCGCGGCCTGCCTGGCGGGCCTGGCCATCGGCCAGTACCGTGGCGTCGACGAGCTGGCAACGCACTGGCGCGCCGACAGGACGTTTCTGCCCACCATCGGCCGCGACCAGGCGGCCAGCCTGATGCAGCAGTGGGAGGTGGCGGTGCGGCGGTTTACGGGTGCCGGCGACGCATAGCCGTGCGGAATGACAGGCAAAAAAAAAGCCCGCTGCGGGAGCGGGCTGAATCTATTTCCTTGGAGGAGATAGAGGAGACAAATGAATGATGCCGCGTTGCAGCATATAAAACCACTTTATATTCGTGATGTCAGAAATACGCGGCAGTGATATTAGGGGCAACAGACAATTCCATGCGGCAACTTTTACGTTGCCGTTTCCGTTTTTACGTCGCCGGAACGCAACATATTCTTGATGCCGCGCAAGGCTTGCCGGACGCGCGCCTCGTTTTCGATCAGGGCGAAGCGCACGTATTCATCGCCGTATTCGCCGAAGCCGATGCCGGGCGACACGCTCACCTTCGCTTTTTGCAGCAGCAGCTTGGCAAATTCCAGCGAACCCAGGTGGCGATACGCTTGCGGGATATGCGCCCAGATATACATCGAGGCCTTCGGTTTTTCCACCATCCAGCCCGCCTCATGCAAGCCTTTCACCAGCACGTCGCGGCGGCGCTGGTACTGGGCGCAGATTTCCGTCACGCAA
The DNA here is from genome assembly GCF_030587315.1 of Janthinobacterium sp. SUN211. NCBI lineage: Bacteria > Pseudomonadati > Pseudomonadota > Betaproteobacteria > Burkholderiales > Oxalobacteraceae > Janthinobacterium > Janthinobacterium sp. SUN211. The sequence goes on from NZ_JAPWIC010000001.1 coordinate 1,311,601, forward strand.
CTTTGGTCACCTTCCAGCGCGGCGATGGCCGCCACTTGCACCGGAGTAAAACTGCCGTAGTCGTGGTAGCTCTTGATGCGCGCCAAGGCGGCCACCAGTTCCGCATTGCCCACCATGAAGCCGATGCGCCATCCCGCCATGTTGTAGCTTTTCGACATGGTAAAGAATTCCACGGCCACGTCGCGCGCGCCCGGCACCTGCATGATGGACGGCGCCTTCCAGCCGTCGAAAGTGATGTCGGCATACGCCAGGTCATGCACCACCAGGATATTGTGCTGTTTCGCCAGCGCCACGACTCTTTCGAAGAATTCCAGCTCCACGCATTGCGCCGTGGGGTTGGACGGAAAGCCCAGCACCATCATCTTCGGTTTCGGGTAGCTTTCGCGGATGGCCCGTTCCAGTTCGGCAAAGAAATCCACGCCCGGCCCCATGCGCACGGAGCGGATATCGGCGCCCGCGATGACGGCACCCCAGATGTGGATCGGGTAGCTGGGATTGGGCACCAGCACCGTGTCGCCACGGTCCAAGGTCGCCAGCATCAGGTGCGCCAGGCCCTCTTTCGAGCCGATGGTGACGATGGCTTCGCTGTCCGGGTCGATGTCGACCTCGTAGCGCTTCTTGTACCAGTGGGCAATCGCGCGGCGCAGCCGCGGAATGCCTTTGGAGGCGGAATAGCCGTGCGTATCGGGGCGTTTCACCGTCTCGACCAGCTTGTCCACGATGTGGGCCGGCGTGGCGCCATCGGGATTGCCCATCGACATGTCGATGATGTCCTCGCCACGGCGGCGCGCGGCCATCTTGAGTTCGGCGGTGATATTGAAAACGTAGGGGGGAAGGCGATTGATGCGCGAAAAGCTGCGCGGAGCTTGGCTGTCGGTCATGGTTATCTCTGTACGTAAGCGCCCGGATCCGTCCGAGCGACGTTGGCGCAGTGGCTGCGCCTGCAACGATACTAACCCGGCTTCGCAAGAACTGGCAAGGCCGATTCGGACAAGCTACAATACGCGCTGATCGAAAATGAGCGCACCGGTTGGTAACCCGGTAAGTGCCCGGCACCGTCCGGCATGCTCCCGCCCACGCGGACCCACGGCGCTGACCCTTGGCTGTTACACCAGCCGGGGAGGTGTTCTGGTTCGTGCATTTTCCCGCCGCGCCATCCCTCCCCTGCTTTGATTAGGAATAAAAACGGATGGCAACACACGACACCGCAGTAAGCAACATGACCCTGGACCGCGCCGGCATCGAGCAGCAGCTGGCCCTGCCCGTGCGCCACTTCATCGATTGTGCATTCGACGGCGAAGACTTGTCGCGCCTCGATCTGCAGGGCTGTACCTTCGAGCGCTGCACCTTTGCCGAAACCAATTTGTTCGCCAGCAAACTGGCGCGCAGCACCTGGCGCCGCTGCCGCGCGGGCAGCGCCGATTTCGAATCCGTCGACGCCGTCGACGCCAGCTTTGAAGGCTGCGACCTGAACAACACAAAATGGCGGCGCGCCAAGCTGGCCTCGGCCACCTACCGCGGCTGCAAGCTGACGGGCGCCTCGTTCGAGGAAGTGGCCCACCTGGGCCTCACCTTCGAAGACAGCCTGCTGGTGGGCGCCGACCTGCGCGGCTTCTCGTTCCGCAAGGCAATATTAAAGCAGCTGGACTTTTCCGACGCCTACCTGGCCGGCTGCGACTTCCGCGACGCCGTCTTCGAAGGGGGCAGCCTGCGCAACGCCACCATCAAACTGGCGAAGTTCCAGGGCGCGGACTTGCGCGGCGCCGATATCGACGGGTTCAAATTGAGCGAAGCGTCCTTGCTGAAAGGCGCCGTCATCACGCATGCGCAGGCGGCCAACTTCATGCGCGCGCTCGATCTGGTGGTGATTTAATCTGCAAAGACAAAAAAAAAGCCCGCTACGGAAGCGGGCTGAATCTATTTCCTTGGAGGAGATAGAGGAGACAAGTGCATCTTGTGGCATCGCGGCATATCACGCCACTTTATCTTCATGATGATAGAAATAGCCACCAGTGATAACGAGCCGCCATCAGGGTTTCAAGCCGTGCGGCGCGCGGCCAGCGGCAGAAATTCTCCCAGCCATACCAGCAGGGCCAAGCCCGGAAACGCCATGCCGGTCAGCAAAGTTGCTTGCCAGCCATAGCTGGCATACACCCAGGCGCCGATGGCCGAGCCGGCTGCACCTCCGGCGAAAAACAGGGCGAAATACAGGCCGTTCAGGCGGCCCCGCACTTCCGCGCCCAGGCTGAAGATGGCGCGCTGACCCAGCACCAGATTCGCCGCCACGCCCATGTCGAGCACGATGGAAGCGACCACCAGCAAGCCCAGCGCCACGTGGCTCGACTCGGGCGCCAGCATCGGCAAGGCAAAGGCGACGATGCCCAGCGCCAGCGCGGCGGCCGTGGCGGGCAAGGTGTGGCCCGCATCGGCCAGGCGGCCGGCGATGGGCGAAGCGACCGCGCCCGCCATGCCCACCAGGGCGAAGATGGCGATGCCCGTTTGCGACAGGCCGAACGCGGGGCTGGACAGCACCAGCGGCGTGACGGTCCAGAACAGGCTGAAGGCGCCGAACAGGCCAGCATGATAGGCGGCGCGGCGGCGCAGCACGGGCGTGCCCAGCAGCAAATGCCACAGCGACGCCATCAAGGCTGGATATTTCATGCTCGACACGGGCTGACGCACGGGCAAGGCGCGGCGCAGCACCAGCGCCAGCAAGACCATCAGCACGGCGGCACCGCCAAACACCACGTGCCAGCTCGCATGGGCCGCCACCAGCGAAGCCACGGGGCGGGCCAGCATGATGCCCAGCAACAGGCCGCTGACCACCTTGCCCACAGTCTGGCCCCGCGTCGCTTCCTGCGACAGGTGGGCGGCAAACGGCACGATCACTTGCGCCGCCACGGACCCGAGGCCGATGGCCAGCGCGGCGGCCAGGAACACGATGGCGCCCGTGGAGAGGGCCGCCGCCACGAGGGCCGTGGCCGTCACCAGCAAGGCCGTGACGATCAGGCGGCGGTTTTCCAGCAAGTCGCCCAGCGGCACGACAAACAGCAGGCCCAGGGTGTAGCCCACTTGCGTCAGGGTGACGATCAGCCCGGCCGCCTTGGCCGACAGGCCCGTGGAGGCGCTGATGGGCCCGACGAGAGTTTGCGCGTAGTACAGGTTGGCGACGATCAGGCCGGAAGCGATGGCCAGCAGCAGCACCATGGCGGGCGCAATGTCGTGGGGAGCGGAAGGTGAGGCCTTGTTCATGTTGTTTCCTCGGTTCGATAGGGATGTCGCCATTCTAGGCAAAACCGGGGCAAAGATAATTAGGGCATAATCGCCCTACACTTTTCACATAAGATGAACAATACAAGGACAGGCTATCCCATGGACAAGATCAAGGCCATGCAGACCTTCGTGCGCATCGTCGAGGCCAACAGTTTTTCCAAGGCGGCCGAAACCTTGAATTTGCCGCGCGCCGCGCTGACGGCCACCCTGCAAAAGCTGGAAGCCTACCTGGGCACGCAACTGCTGCAGCGCACCACGCGCCGTTTGTCCCTGACGCCGGAAGGGGCCGAGTATTTCCGCCATTGCCTCGAAATTTTGAAAGCCGTCGACACGGCGGAACTGGCGTTCCGCGGTCCGGACGCGAAAAAACCCCGTGGCTTGCTGCGCATCAACCTGCCCAACACGGTGGGCAGGCGCCTCGTCATGCCCCATATCGCGCAATTCCACGCCGCCTGGCCGGACGTGCAACTGCAACTGAGCTTGACTGACCGCCTGGTCGACCTGACGCAGGAAGGCATCGATTGCGCCTTGCGCGTGGGCACCTTGCAGGATTCCGCCTTCATCGGCAAACAGGTCGGCCTGATGCGCTTCGTCACGTGCGCCTCGCCCGCCTACCTGGCGCGGCACGGCACGCCGCACACCCTGGCGGACCTGGCCGCGCACCGGGGCATCATGCATTACTCGGGCCGCACGGGACGCGCCTTCGACTGGGATTTCCTGCAAGGCAAGGAGGTGGTGCGCGTACAGATGGCCGGCCCCATCGCCGTCAACGATGCCGACGCCAGCGTCGCTTGCGCGCTGCAGGGACTGGGACTGGCGCAGGCGGCCGTGTACCAGGTGCGCGCGCACCTCGACAGCGGCGCCCTGGTGGCCGTGCTGGCGGATCACCCGCCGACGCCCATGCCCATGTCCCTGCTGACGCCGCAAGGCCGGCTGGCCACGCCCAAGCTGCAGGCGTTTGCGGGCTGGATCACGGCCCTGTTCGAAGCCAATATGGATCTGCAGCCGCCTGCCAGGGAGGCTGCCGCACGGGCCGGCTAGCCCGGGCAAGCACGACCCTGACTGTTACGGCATGGCCGGGCCGCTGGTCATGCCGGCCGGCAACAGGATGCCGCCGTCGAGCACGCTCAATTGCAAGCCCGGCAGCACCTGGCGGGATGCCGGGCCGGCCACGCCGGCCACGAAAGGCGCGGCTGGCGCGGCCGCCGCTTTGCCACCATGGGCATGTTCAGCAACCACCATATTGCCCGCCAACGGCACGGCGGCGACGGAAGCGGCCGCTGCCGTCAGCGCATTGCGCAAGGCTTCGGCCGGCTTCACCTTCAAGCTGCCGGCCACATAGCCGATCGCATAGTTGTTCGACGTCTGCCCTGCGGCGGCAACCTTGTAGTTGCCGGCCGGCGAACCCGCGCCAGCCTCCGTACTGAACAGCAATTCGCCGCGCAGTTCCGATGCCACGCTGTCGCCCCCCAGCAAGCCCGCATAGCCGACGTCAAAGACGGGATTAGGGCGCCCCTGGTCCTTCTCGGCATTGTTCACCGTCACGGTCAATTTCGCCTGCGTAATATCGGCCCGCGCCGACGCCGCCGTGTTGACCACATAATTGCCGGCGTCCAGCCCGCTCAAGCGTATGCCATCCACGCGCACCGTCTTGCCCTGTCCCGCATTCTTGTCGGCAAACTGGGCAGCATTGCTGCTGATGCTCAGCTGGTCGCCGGCAAGACGGTCGTCGCGCCAGTTCACGCTGGCAGCGACGCTCGCATCGTAGACCTTGTTGACACCCGTGATACCCACCGTCAGCGCCGCCGGCGTGATGCTGGCCGTCAAGCCGTTCGGGTCGGCCACCGTATAATTGCTGGCCAAGCCGCTGGCCGTGTCGGCCAGGGTCGTGCCCGTCACCGTCACTACCTTGCCCTTGCCCGCGTTCTTGTCGCCGAAGCTGGCCGTCATCCCGGTCACGCCCAGGCGTTCGCCTTCGACCAGGCCGGACAGCACACCGCCGCTGACGCTGGCCTGGCGCGTGCCGTCGTAGACCTTGTCGCCCGCCACCACCCCCGTCACCGTCAAGGCCTTGGGCGTGATGCTGGCCGTCAAGCCATTCGGGTCGGCCACCGTGTAATTGCCGGCCAAGCCGCTGGCCGTGTCAGCCAGGGCCGTGCCCGTCACCGTCACCGCCTTGGCCTTGCCCGCGTTCTGGTCGCCGAAACTGGCCGTCATGCCGGCGATGTCCAGGCGTTCGCCGTCCACCAGGCCGGACAGCACGCCGCCGCTGACGCTGGCCAGGCGCGTGCCATCGTAGACCTTGTCGAGCGCCACCGCGCCCGTCACCGTCAGGGCCTTCGGCGTGATGCTGGCCGTCAAGCCGTCCGGGTTGGCCACCGTGTAGTTGCTGGCCAAGCCGCTGGCCGTGTCGGCCAGGGTCGTGCCCGTCACCGTCACCGCCTTGGCCTTGCCCGCGTTCTTGTCGCCGAAGCTGGCCGCCATGCCGGCGATATCCAGGCGTTCGCCTTCGACCAGGCCGGACAGCACGCCGCCGCTGACGCTGGCCTGGCGCGTGCCGTCATACACCTTGTCGAGCGCCACCGCGCCCGTCACCGTCAGGGCCTTGGGCGTGATGCTGGCCGTCAAGCCGGCCGGGTTGGCCACCGTGTAGTTGCTGGCCAGCCCCGTATCGCTGGCCAGCACGGCGCCCACCGTCACGGCCTTGCCGTTGCCGGCGTTCTTGTCCGAAAAATAGCCGCTCAGGCCAGACAAGATCACGTTTTCCGAGCCGACGAAACCGCTCAATGCGCCGCCCGTCACGCGCGCGTCGGCATTGCCATCGTAGACTTTATCTTGCACCGCGACGCCGCCGAGCGTCAGCGCCTTGGGCCGGATGGTGCCCGTGATGACGGCGTCCGTGGCGGCCAGGATATAGTTGCCGCTGTCGGCGCCGGCCAGCATGATATCGCTGACATACACCGTTTTGCCGCTGCCCGCATTCTTGTCCGCGAAATTGCCTCTGGCAGTGACCACGGCAAGACTGTCGCCGCTCACCATGCCGTGCAAGACCGCCGAAGCGCCGCTCAGGCTGGCCCCCAGGCCGCCGTCATACACCTTGTCATCGGCCTTGATGCCCGTCACCCTGCTGATGGTGGCCTTGGTGATCGCGCCGCTGAAGTCGCCGATTGGCGCCAGCGTATAGTTGCCGGCCGCACTGCCGCCCAGCGTGGCGCTGGCCGTAATGGCGAGATTGCTGCCGACATTCTTGCTGGCATAAGCGCCGGACAGCAAAAAGCTCAGCTTGGCCACGTCATCGCCCAGCACGCCACTGAGGCTGCCGCCAGCCAGCACGGCAGAGGTGTTGCCGTCATACACCTTGTTGCCCGCCGAAACGCCATTCAGACTGATCTGGCGCGGCGTAATGGTCACGCCGCCATCGACATAGCTAATCAGGTAGCCATTCTGGGCCGTGGAATACACGCCGCTGGCCCGCACCACATAGTTGCCGGCATTGACCGGGCTGCCGGACGCATTGTCATATGTCAACGAGCCTTGCAGCAGGGAAGGATCGACCACCCTGGAATAGCTTACGGTGACCGGATCGCTGGCGAGGCCATCATAGACCTTGCTGCTATGCGACACCGTCACCACCAGGGGCGTCAGGAAGGAACGCAGCAATGGCGTGCTCTGTCCTTCGTAAATCACCCAGGTATTGCTCAAGTCCCAGGCCGGGCTGCCCGCGCCGTTGCTGCCGTTGTAGTTGGCCAGTTTTTTCAACTCGGCCGAACTCAAGCCCGTGCCGCCCTGGCTGCCGGCCTGCCCGCTGATCTGCGTATCCCAGTAACTGCCCGTGGCATCGGCGGCGGAGGCGCCGCCTGCCAGCCCGCCCAGCCCCGCTGCGCCGCTGACGGCAACGGCCGCATAGCTGTTACGGATGCTGCCGCCGCGGCTGTCGCCAGCCAGGCCGCCCACATTCACGCCGCCCGTCGCGCTGCCCAGCGCGTAACTGTCGACAATTTCACCCGTATTGCTGCCCACGAGGGCGCCGACCTGCGCATCGCCCGTGACATTGCCGGTAACGAAACTGCCGCTGATTTTGCCCGCGTTCGCGCCGGCGAGCGCGCCCACATCGCTGCCGCCGGTGATCCGGGCGTCGCTCAAGCCCAGGTCCGAGATACTGCCATTTTTGCCGAGACTGCCGATCAGGCCGATTGCAGCGCTCCCCTGCCGGAAAATGCGCAAGTCGGAAATGATGTGGCCGGCGCCATTGAGGCTGCCCGTGAACGGCGACGCGGCGTCACCGACAGGCACGAAGCCTTTGCCGAGCCAGATATCGCCGCCGGCCGTCGCCCCCGCGCTGAAGCTGCTGCCCAGGGTATAGGCTGCCGTCTTGTCCATCGCCATCAACTGCAGCTGGTGCGCGGAATTGATGGTGGTCGAGTACTCGCCGCTGAACATCGGCAACGTGCCGCCCTTGCCGTTCATGCCGCCGTTCGATCCCACCGTCACCCAATTGTTGCCCGTGGCGCCAGCCGTCGTCGTGAAATTGAATGTTGGATAACTTGCAGGATCACCCATTGCAAGGTCCGTCAAGCCGACGATATTGCTCGTTCTGCCATTGCCTTGGCCCAGGCCCGTCAGGCCGTGGTTGGCGCTGGTGTTGTAATAGGCATTGCTCACGTTGCCACCGAAATCATTGTAGCCAACGATGCCGCCCCGGTTATCGTGCTGCGCATTGACCGCGCCGAAGGAATAGACATTGTCCACAGTCCCCCGGTTCCGGCCGACGATGCCGCCCGCATAGTTGCCCGCATTGACGCTGCCAGTGGCATAGCTGTTGCTGATCCTGCCCGCATAAACATCACCGACGAGGCCGCCAAAACCCTGCTCGGACTGCACATCGCCGGAAGAGTAGACATTGCCGGTCGCATAGCTGTTGCTGATCATCCCGCCCAGCCGGCCAGCCAATCCGCCGGCGATGGAACTGCCCGTCACGCTGCCCGTCGCATAGCTGTCGCTGATATTGCCTGACGTGAATGCCGCCAGGCCGCCCGTAAAGACATCGCCCGCGATGTCGCCCGTGGCAAAGCTCTTCGCGATGGTGCCAGCGTTTTCAAGCACCAGCCCGCCGGCCGTCCCCTTGACTACGGTCACCTTCATGCTGCTGCTACTGTTGCTGACGCTGCCGCCACGTTCATTTTCAGCAACCAGCCCGGCAGCTCCGCCACCGTAATTGGGAGTGTGTTCGATACTGCCGCTGCTGCGGCTGTTGTTGATCACGCCGCCATTCACGCCCACCAGGCCGCCCGCGTAAATATACCCCGTCAGCTTCAGCTCGCCGTACGCACTGACGTTATCGATCAAGCCCGCGTTTCTTGCCGCCAGCATGCCCATCCGGATCTGCCCGTACTTGCCTTCCGGCGCCTGTATCCGGGTATTGACCAGATTGAGGTTGCGCACCACCCCCGACGCGCCGATGGCGCCAAACATGCCGACATCGGCATAGTCCGTCAGCCGGGTGAGAGACAATCCCGTGATGTCATGGCCCAGGCCGTCAAGCCTGCCCGTGAATGGCGTGCCTGTGCCACCGATAGGCACGAAGCCCGTGCCACCGCCCCAGTTGAGCGTGGCACTGGCGTCGATATGGCGGCCCAGTGCATAGTTGCCTCCCAGGTTAGCATTCATGCCCTGCAAATCGGCTGCGCTCAGGCTGCCAGCAGTACCTACGCTGTTGATCACCGTATAGCTGATGACTGCGCCATCCGTGCCCTGCCTGGTGCTGAAGTTATTACCCGATGGCAAGTCCACTTCCGCCTTCACGTTGTAGGTGGACAAATTGCCGGCGGCGACACCGCGTTGGCCATACTCGAGCGCCAGGCTGGCCGTGCCGGAACCGCGCAGCGGCGCATTGATATTGATATTGTTGTGCGCCGTCAAGGTCAGCTTGTTGGCCGACCAGCTGATCGTGTCGTTGACATGGATATCGCCTGCCGCGCCGCCGCTGGCGACCGTTGCAATGGTGACATTGCTGGACTTGAGCGCATTGCTGTAAAACGCACCGGTCTGGTTGCCGCCCGAGGCCGCGATCGTGAAATCGGTCGGATCGATCAGCCACATGCCCGTCGCGCCCTTCGTCGCGGCCGTGCTCACCTTCAGCGCATCGTCGATCTTCACGTGCGCGGCCGAAGTGTCGATGAAGCCGCCATTGCCGCCCGCAGGCGCGCTGGCGTCCAGGGTGCCCGCCGCGTTCACCGTGCCGCTTTGCATAT